>JAVSMP010000001.1:2051115-3251115 GCA_032027145.1 Ignavibacterium sp.
CCAACTGGGAACCTGATCTGACAAACATATATCTTGCGCCAAGTTCATCCAACTGAGAATTTGATCTGTTCTGAAAGATCATCTTATCAGCTGTTTCACCTGAGTTAGATATACTGACTTGTTGTTCAATTAGAGTTGCTTCGCCCTGCACTCTATATCTTACTGCTTCTTCTACTTGAGCAAAAGATGCAATTGATAGAACAAACAAGATCAATATTATAAGGGATTTTTGCATAGCACCCACCTTATTATTGATGAAATAATTAGAAAAAAATATTTTTTTCTTAAAAGAAACTTTAACTAAAGTTTGCCCTCTTTTAAGTATTTATATTAGACAATCGAAATGCCAGTAAAATAGGTTTGAAAATTGAAAAGATAAGACAAAAACAAGAAATGGCGGTAAAATTTACAATTTTTAATCAGAAATTATGTTTTTTATGTAAAAAATATTTACACAAAAAAGTTCAAAATAAAGTGATTTTATTTCTTTTTAGAGATTAAAGAATCGAGTTTTGGTCTTGAAATGCCTAATAATTTTGATGCCTGTGATTTATTTCCGCCCACTTTATCTAAGACTTTCTGAGTATAGAATTTTGTTAGCTTCTTTAAATCTGTTGTTCCAAAGTTTAAATCTAATCTGATTATATTATCCGGCAGTTGATTATTAGAATCCGAGTTAATTGATACAGCGGAGGCAGAATTTCTTAAATTTGAAAAGTCACTTAATTGTAAATTTCCATCGTCTGATAAAAGAACAGCTCGCTCAATAACGTTTTTTAATTCTCTTACATTCCCGGGCCAAGGATATCCGAGAAAAAAGAATTTGAGTTCTTTATCTATCTTTTTTACAGATTTATTAAAACTTTTATTGAATTCTGAAATAAAGAAATCTGATAATGTTATAATATCTTCACCTCTGTCTCTCAAAGGTGGTAATTCAATTGTAACTACATTTAATCTATGATACAAATCTCTTCTGAAAGAACCTTCAGCAACCATTTGCTCAATATTCTTATTTGTGGCAGAAATAATCCGGGCATTAATTGGTATATCAGTAACTCCTCCCAATCTTTTAATTACTTTCTTTTCAATTGCTCTAAGAAGTTTTGCCTGAAGACTTAAACTCATATCTCCAATTTCATCAAGGAACAAAGTTCCTTCATCTGCAATCTCGAACAGCCCAAGTTTACGAGTTCGGGCGTTTGTAAATGCACCTGCTTCATATCCGAATAATTCAGATTCCAGTAAACTTTCGGGAATAGCAGTACAAACTATATCAACAAAAGGCTGCTTTCTGTTTTTTCCATAATTATGAATAGCTCTTGCAAACAGTCCCTTACCTGTTCCGGTTTCCCCAAGTATTAAAATATTAGAAGCAGTTTGTTCGGACACTTTTTTTGACAGTTCTATTGTTCTGGCAAATCTTTCAGAACTGCCTATGATGTTTGTAAGACTAAATTTATCCCACTTTGAATTTTCAGTTTCTTTATCGGATGTTTTAAACAGTCCATCAGATACAATTTCTTTTATGTAATTAGTAAATTTTAGTATCTCATAAGGGAAAACAAAAATATCTTTAAGTCCCATTTTAGCAATAGTACTTACTAACAGCGCGTTATTGTTCCTTACAACAACAACTATTTTATTTTTTATATCTCTTTTTATCGGAAAGACTTCATTGAGTAAACCAGAAGCCAGCGAATCTATCTGAAGTATTATTATGGTATCATCTTCAGCAGCAAATGCTTTTGGATTAGTATATGCAATAGGTACACTTTCAAGTTCAACCTGTCGCAAAGCAGAATTGATAGTGCTTATATCCTCATTATCAGAATATATTTTAATGTTCACTTTGCTGGTATTCATTAACTTGAATTTTATTCCCGATTAATAAAAGTTTTTCTAAAGTTTTTTTTCTTTCCGGATGATTAAAATATACTGATCTTAAATTATTATTTAAAATATTTTCACCAATCATATTTAGTAATTCATAAGAATAAAGACGAGGTTTCTTTAACTTAAAGATATTTCCTCTTTCATAATAAATAAGTGTTATCTCATACAGAACTTTCCAGGTTAATTCAGATATGCTATGATCTTCCAGAATATTATAAGCATCCTCAAAGTATTCAATTGATGATTTTTCGGGATTATCAGATTTTAATAAACAGATTTTCCCTAAGAAATAGTTTTTATATGCCAGTAAGATAATATTTTCTTCAATAAGTTCATTAGTGATTAGTGTGTTGAATAAACCTAGCAGCTTATCATATTGAGTAGTTCTTAATAGATAATCGCAATAGATAATAATTATTTCAAGTTTATCTTCTTGCGTCCCATTAATTATCTGTTCAAAGAATTCTTCCAATTTAACATTCGGTTTAATAACACTCGCAGGATTTAACTCAAGTAAAAACTTAAGAAAATTAAAATAGAAGTAATACTGCTCAGAGTTAGTTAAAGCCGTATTACTGAATTGCTCAATCTTATCTTGAGTCTTATATAATTGTTCAAAGTCTCCCAGGATATACCATAATTTTCCAAGCGAAATAAGAGAGCGAATTTTTTCTTCAATATTGCCAAATTTATTGAATAGATCATTAGCCTTAGTTAAATACTCATAGCTTTTCTGATAATCACAAATTTGAATATATACATTACCAATATTATACGAAGCATTCGCTATTTGAATTTTCAAGCCTATTGAGTTTAAAATATTTATTGCACTGAACCAGTTACTTAAGGCAGACTCATAGTTCCCTTTATTGCTGAAAAATACACCGTAATTAAAATATATGGCACTTTCCTGTTCAAGGTTTCCAATTCTGGAATTAATTTTTAGAGCTTTATTCCAGTTTTCCTGTGCTTTAGTTTGATTACCCAGGATATCATAGTAATTCCCAATATTTACATACATACCAGCCATACGGCTTTTAAGTTGAGAAGACTCGTATTTCTGTAAGGCAAGCTCAGCAAGGTTCAAACTTTTTTCAGGATTATTCTTTATTTGAAACTCGATAATTGATAATAAATTAAGCACTTTTCCGCATGCTTCGTCGCTAGAGTTTTTATTATTTATCACAAGGTTACAGTATTTCTCTGACTCAGAAATATTATTTAGATCAAGTTCTGCAAAAGCAAGATTAACATAAATATTTAATAAAAAATTTTCATCTGATATTTTTGATGCAAGACCTAGCAGAATTTTTTTCCCTTCAGTAGCCTCACCAAGTTCTATCAAACTGCTGCCTTTAATGGATAATATTTCGTTCAAATCTGATTCAGATAAATTATCAGTTTTAAGGCTGTAAATAATCTGCATAGCAGATGTATAATCACTTAACTTGAATAAAGTTTTTACTAATTCAATATATAATTTTTCGCGAGTATTATCGGAAATAATCAGTTTAAGAGAGTTATCAAGAAGTGTACGTTTATAACTAAAAGCATTTTCTTTTTCAGCTTTTAAAATTTCTCTATTAATTATTTCAACTGCTTTTTCATTTTCGCCGGCTAATTCATATTGTCTTGCCAGTTCAATGTTGTTAAACTCAGGAAATAATTTCTTAATTGAGTTTGCGATTACAAGATGAAATCTTGCTTTATTATTTATTGTAGAATAAACATATCTTTTAAAACTAAAAGAATTTATCGCCGGCGTATAACTCTGATTTAATATTCTAATAATATTTTTTTTCTCAAGTTCGCTGAGGAGAAATTTTAATTTTTCATTTCCAACATCAACTAACGCCGATAGAACAGTTTGTTCTACAGAAATATTAAATGATGAAATAATTTGTGCAAGCTTTAACTCCAGACTGTCTAAATTGCTCAATCTTATGCGGTATATTTCTTCGTGTGAACTTTGAAGTGCTAAATTTGTTTCTTCGGAACAATCAAATGAGCTTTTGCCATTGTTGAACTTTAAAACATTCAGCAGGATTAAATCTTTAATAAATTGCCTGATGTTCCCCGGTAATAGATCAGAGTATAATGCAATATACTTATGAAGTTCATCTTTCGGGAATGAAGAAATATAACTTAGATTCAGAAACTCTTTCAGGTGATGCTCTGTAAATGGATTGAGTTGGAATTCGTAAGTATTACTGATATTTAAGGAGCTTTGATCATAATCCGATGACTCAGTAATAATAACTTTTATACCTTTAATTTGAAAAATCCTGATCAGGTTTGTTAAGACCTCAATTGTATAGCTGTCGTATAAATTATAATTATCAAATAGTATTATTAAATCAAATCCAGCCGTTAATGTATTAAAAACCGTTTTTGCAGATTGTATAATCTCCGATGAATCCTTATTCATTGAATCCAAAACATATTGTATGTGATCAGCTTTATCCTTATAAAGAATTTCAGTAAACAATATTTTCTTCAAAATGAATTTGATACACTCAAGTCCTGTTTTTGTCCCAGGGTTTTCTATAAGTATTGAATTTTGATATTTCTCATGAATATAATTCAATAATGAGGTTTTACCTGCACCATCAAACCCCGTAATTGTAAATACTTCATTGCTGTTTTGATCATTAATATAAGTGTTGATAATATTTATAACATCTTTTCTTCCACTCAGTACTTTAGCAGGGATAAAATCCTTGGTCATATCCAAATCAATTTTAATATCTAAATCAGCAAGTACTTCTAATGCATTTGAATATCTTTCTAAAGGATCTTTCTTTAATAGTCTCTCAATTACTTTTAAAATTCTTTTAGAAAATATGCTCTCTCCAAACTCAATTTCTTCTTCCAGATGAGCTTTATAAATTTCAAGTTCATTTGAAGATTGATATGGGAATTTGTCATAAGTTATTTTATATAATAATACACCAAGCGCATACAAGTCCACTCGGTGATCGTGTGTTTCATTCTTTAAAACTTCGGGGGCTAAATAATTAGGTGTACCTCTGATTACAAAACATTCACTTTCGGATACTTTACCAACAAACCCAAAATCAATCAGCTTAATTGCTGGATTATTTTCTTTAACTGATACCAGTATGTTTTCAGCTTTAAGATCATAATAAATGTAATTGGATTGATGAAGATAAAACAACACAGAACAGATTTGTTTAATAATAGAATGAAGTTGTTTTTCATTGGTCAGGTTTTTGTAATTAAGCAGCTCTACTGAGTTAAAATATTCAATTAAAATAAAAGGTGAACCAACTTCAATTTCATCATCTTCTTCATCCTTAATCAGAACTGAACTTATTTCAAACGGCTTTATAATATTGGGATGATCAAGAGACAGCAGAGTAAAATATTCTTCCCGAAAAAAATGTTTTTCTTCATATGAAGAATCAACTGGCAAAAACTTTGCAGCAACTTCACGTTCAGGAAATTCAGTATCAATAATTCTAAATACTTTGCTTCTGCCTTGTCCGATTTTTTTTTGAATTATATATCTGCCATTAATCATTTCTTAGGACATATATTTATTTCACAATTTTCTGCCGGCTTCATTTATCGCCAGTAGTGTAATTATTAAAACTGATCCAGGTGCCAGCACAAGCCACCAGGCTTCACTTAAGTATCGTTGACCGGATTGTATCATTTTTCCCCAAGAGGAATAATCATTCCCCGTACCTAAGCCTAAAAAACTTAATGCTGACTCGGCTAATATAACATTACTAAACTGGAAAATCAGATTTACTATAACAGGTACAATTATAACAGGCAGTATTTCTTTTATTAACAAATCTCTTTTACTTAAACCAATTAGTTTTGCAGTAAGAAAAAACTCTCTGTGCTTTACAGTAACCATTTCACTTTTTGTAATTTTAAATAAACTCATCCAGCCGGTAAAACCTAAAACTAAAATAACTGTTAATAAATTATTTCCGAAAAATGCAAGAAAAAGCAGAACAAAGAAAATTGCCGGAACAGTTAAAAACAAATCAGTTATTCTTGATATTACAATATTAGTCAATCTACCGCTTTGTGTTGCTATATAAGCAAGAGTAATTCCGAATAAAAATGAAATCAACACGGCAAAAAATCCTACCAAAAGTGAAATCCGGGAACCAAATACAATTCTTGTAAACACATCTCTTCCAAACTCATCAGTTCCGAACAGAAAAAATTTGTTATATATCTGTATTCCTTTGCTGTTTGTCTCCAATAACGATTTATCAATCACTATCTCTTTACCAGCCTGATAATATTTAAACTCAGAGCCGGTGTTTGAACTATCAAAGAAAATTATTTTATTATCGTACGGTTTATAAATAATAGAATTATATAAAAACATCAACTTCTCTTTTTCGGTTACAGCAACATTTTCATTGATTAGCTTTACATATTTAACTGATGAAAGCGGAGGTAATAGTTTTGTTACGGAAATATTTTTTTGAAAATCAGGATGTTGTGTGGTAATAATCGGTGCAAATAAAAAACACATCAGTAATAGTGAAATTATAATATTGACAAAACTTATTTTCTGCTGAAGTTTTTTATTAATTGATTTTGATAAAACAATTGTAAAAAGTAATATGAACAGCAATAAAATTGAGATAATGTTATCTATAAATGAAAGGTCAATAATTTTAAGGACTTCACTGTCTTTTGTGAATAAATTTGTTATAAAAACATACATTAAATACAGCATACTTATTATGTAATTACTCCTCAATAGAATCAGAGACAACAGAAGAACCAGAATCAATCTTAACAATGTAAATTTTTTCATTACTACTCTATCAATTCTTTTATGAGTCTCTTATCAAATTTAACTTTTACTAAATCAGCTATCAGGTTAGTAAGAATCATTATCATACCAGCAATAAAAGTACAGCCGATTACTAATGGATAGTCGTGATTAATTATTGCTGATACTGTTAATCTGCCCATACCTGGCAATGAAAAAATCACCTCAGTTATTAAGGCGCCGCCCATTAAAATACCAAACTCAATCCCCGCAGCAGATATCAACGGTTGAATTGCATTTGGCAAGATATGTCTGTTGAAGATTTCTTTTTCAGAAAATCCACTTGCTCTTAGATTAGTTACAAAATTCATTTTTGCAATTTGTGTGAATCCATCCCGAAGATATCTATAAAACAGGGCAGAGCCGGCTGCTGTTAAAGTAATCAAAGGTAAAATCAGATGGTAAAGATGATCTGACATTTTTTGAAGTATTGAAGCAGAATCATTGTGTATAGATTCTATTCCAGAAGTTGGAAACAAATTCAGACTGACAGAAAAAATAATGATCAAAAACAATCCCAGCACAAATGAGGGGATAGTGTAAATAATAACTGCAAAACGGTTTGTTATCCTGTCAATAAATCTATCTTTATACTTGAATGTAAATCGTGCGATTAAAAATGCAATCAAGAATTGTAAAAAGAAACTTATAGATGAGAAAATGAGAGTAAACAAAAAATAATTTTTAATAACAGTTAAAACCGATGTCCTGTATGTGTAGGAAATTCCAAAATCTCCGGTAAATATTTTTGTAAGGAATGAAAAATACTGAATGTGGATTGGTTGATCTAAATTAAATGATTTTTCTATATGCGTAATAAGTTCAGGACTTAATTTTGGTGAAATAAATTTTTGTACCGGATTTCCGGGAGCTAATCTGATTAGAAGAAAGACAAGTGTAATTAATAAAAATAAGACAAGTATTGAAGTTAAAATTCTGTTGATAAAAAGTTTCGATAGTTCTGATTTCATTTGTTAATGAACTTGTCTTAAAAATAAAAGCTTTTTATTCAATTAGGTTTTCTTACAGTAAATACTAATTATTCGTTTGTTAATTTATTAATTTGGATAACAAAACCAAAAAATTGTTTATGCTTAAAACTGATATTAAAGAAATCTCGAGTGTTAAAGCGGATAAGAATTTTAATCTGCTTTCAAATATCAATTTCGAATTATCAGAGGGTAAAGTTTATACAATACTTGGAAAAAACGGAAGCGGAAAGACTACTCTTATCAAATCACTTACAAAATTACTTGATTCAAAAACATTTAATGTAAATGCTGATGTGTTCTGGTATGACAGAAATATTTATAAAATGAATGAAGATGAATTGCTGGGATTAAGAAAGAATCAGATTAGATATGTTTTTCAGGATTTAACAAACAATTTTGATCCTTTGAAAAAACTGAGTTACTATTTTTCAAAAACTGAATTGGAATTAACTGCCGTTGATAAACTTCTGTCAGATTTTTTATTACCGGAGTATAAAATTATATCCGAACTGTACCCTTATGAATTAAGCGGGGGTATGGCTCAGAGAATAAGTTTAATATTTGCTGTTATTCCTGCTCCAAAATTATTAATACTTGATGAACCAACTTCAGCTTTGGATTATATAAATACAAATCTTTTGAAATTTTTGTTTACTGACTATTGCAGCAAAGCAAATTCAGTAATTATTGTAACCCATGATATGGTATTTGCAAAAGCTGTATCCGATGAAATAGCAGTTTTAAAAAACGGTACTATTTCTGATTTTGTTAAAACTGAAAATTTTTATGAAACTGCACTTGTTTTATGAAAGACACAATTTTACAATTAGAAAATGTTTCTTTTACAGCTAAAGATAACAGCCTGTTTAATCCTGAAATAAAAAGTATTCTGAAAGATATTTCATTCAGCTTTGAGCATAGAAGGATATATGGATTAACCGGTGAATCGGGCAGCGGTAAAACTACTTTGGCAAAATTAATTACAGGAATTATTAGAGATTACTCAGGCAAAGTAACATTTAATTACAAGAATAACTGGAATGATGTTTTATCAAGCCCTGTCCAAATGCTTTTTCAGAATGATGGATATCTGATTAACCCGTATAGAATAATCAAAGATATATTCAATGAAACATTCAGGGTAAAAAACAATTCCCGAAAAAATTATTTTAAGGAAATTGAAAGCTTATTTACTAATCTGGGTTTAGACCATAAACTTATTAACAGCAAAGGCTCTCAACTTAGCGGGGGAGAACAACAAAGAATTGCTCTTGCAAGGATATTAATAATTGAACCTGAGTTATTAATACTTGATGAACCATTTTCTTCTCAGGATATAGAAGCAAAATCATCACTTATAGAATTAATTGTAAATACAAATAAAAAAGCACACACAACAATTATTTGTATATCACACGATATTTATGCGCTTAGAGAATTTGCAGAAGAGATAATAATTCTTTCAAATGGAAAGATCATTGAAAGCGGGGCAGCAAATCAGATCTTTAATAATCCTCAGATCGAACACACAAAATTCCTGCTTAGTGCACAGTCTTTAACTTTATCAAAAGAAGAGATAATTTCTCACTTAAATGATGAGCAAAACAAACGCAATTAGAATAGTTGAATCACTTAATATTAAACATAAAGTTGTTTCCTATGAAGTTGATGAGAGCGATTTAACCGGTGAAACTGCAGCATTTAAAACAGGAGCTGATCCGGAAAAGGTTTTTAAGACTCTCGTTTGTAAAGGTGATAAAACGGGGCATGTAGTTTTCTGCATTCCTGTTACATCTGAACTAGATTTAAAGAAAGCAGCATCTGAAAGTGGAAATAAAAAAGTTGAAATGATAAAGTTAAAAGATCTTTTCTTACTGACAGGTTATGTAAGGGGAGGATGTTCGCCAATTGGAATGAAAAAACATTTTCCGACTTTTATTGATGAGACTGCTCAGTTGTTTGAACAGATTTATGTTAGCGCTGGTGTAAAAGGGACACAACTGATAATTGCACCTGACGACCTTTTGATTATTATAAAGGGAAGTTATGCTGATTTAATTTAAATAGTATCTTACCATATTTTTTGGTTCACACCCACAGAATATTTGGTGAGTGTGATTATTCAGTTTTATCAGTTTTCCAAAGCTACCTTTCATAAATATTAAATAGCTGAATATAAACCTCAGTTTGATTATGTGAGAAATGAGAATTTTAAGAAATGCAATAATCATGAGGATTGAAGACCTTTAAAAGATTAAATGGGCTTTTAATTTTGAAAACACCAGTATCAAATATCTTTTTTGTAAAACTAATTTGGTAGCATTTAATTTTTTTTTAACTTGAAGAAATAATTAATAGCTATTTTCGGTCAACATCTTTTTACTAACTAATTGAAGGATTAAATTATATGAGAACAACTTTTCGGTCTTTCTTCATATTGTTAACGGCAATTTATTTATTTATGCCGTTGATTACTTTAGGGCAAACTGCTCCACTTGAGTATTATATTCAGGACTTCAAACTTAATTCCGGCAGTAAAGATGGTAATGAAAATTACGGGTCCAATCCTGAACTTGCATTTTCGGCTGTAATTGAAATTCCTGATGCTCCCTGGATACAATTACATTTTGATAAAACTAATCTCGGTAAAGAAAGTTATGTGATTATTACTTCTTTATTCGACCATCAATGGCAAAAGCTGAATGTAGCATCGCTAGAGCAATGGAATAATTACAGTGCATTCTTTAACGGCAATTCTGTTAAACTTGAACTTTTTGTCGCTCCCTTTGATAAAGAAATTTTAATAAATGTTGATGAAGTAATTGTTGGTAAATGGGCAAATGGTGTTGTAACAGAATCTCAATGCGGACCAACTGATGACAGAGTATTATCAAATCAGCCAGCAACAGCAAGGCTATTAAATGTTGGCTGCACTGCCTGGATTATCCCTAACGGTAAGTTTGCAACTGCCGGGCATTGCCTTGATGGAAGTAGTGCAAATGTAGTTGAGTTCAATGTTCCATTATCTTTACCAAACGGAACACTTCAGCATCCCGGTCCTGAAGATCAGTATTCGGTTAATGTTTCTACAAAAGTTTATCAGGATGGCGGGATAGGCAACGATTGGGGAGTATTTGAAGTTTATCCTAATTCAAATACCGGTTTAATGCCAAAGCAAGCTCAAGGTGCTTATTGGCCATTGGTTCAGAGTTATAGTCCTGATTCTATTAGAATTACGGGCTATGGAGTGGATTATGATAATCAAAACTATAATCAGGTTCAGCAGACACATGTAGGACCGAATGCAGGTTCAAGCGGCACAACAATGAGATATGTAACAGATACAGAAGGAGGAAATTCCGGAAGCCCTGTAATTGATGCATTAAATAATGTTGCTGTAGGTATTCACACACACGGAGGTTGTACTACTTCGGGCGGTAATAATAATGGAACAAGTACATTTCATACTGCGTTCTGGGCGGCTGCTGATGAAGGAGCCGGCGGATGCCCGGTCGAACCTCCTTCAAATCCAAATCCTTCAAATGGTCAAACTAATGTTGCGCTTACTCTAAGTGAATTAAGCTGGACAAACGGTACCGGTGCGGTTTCAAATGAACTTTATTTCGGAACTGATCCAAATGCTCTTACACTTGTCCAAAGCGGAACATTAGCAAATAGCTGGACTATAACTGGTGTTACGTTTGTTTATGGAACAACCTATTATTGGAGAGTAGTAGAGATTGGTGATACCTGTAATACAAACGGATCTTTATGGAGTTTTACATCTGTTCAAGACCCCAATTTAGTTGAGAATTGTGAGCCGTTTAATAATATAAGCAACTGGACTGCAGTAGGACCATTAGGTATGACAAATTGGACTGTAAGTAACTCAGCGAGTGCTGGAGGAACAGCTCCTGAATTAAGAATGGGCTGGTCGCCTTCATTTAACGGTAAGTCAGTAATTAGATCAGGTGTTTTGCCTTTGATAAATAACTATGAAACATCCTTTTCATTTAGATTTTTCCTTGACTGGTATGCTGACCCAAGCGGTACAGCAACAGTAAGCGTTACTTATGATGGCGGTGTTACAGAGCAGATATTACATCAGGTTGTTAATCCGACAGCTAATGTAGGTCCTACTCAGATTACAGGAACTTTTACAACTCCTGCTTCGGGTTCCGATAGTGCTAAATTACAGATTTGGTTCGAGGGTAATTCATTTAATATCGATTATATATATTGGGATGATTTATGTATTGGTCAGATCATTCCCGTAGAGTTGACATCTTTTACAGCAACAAAACTCGCTAATGAAGTTCAGCTAAACTGGATTACAGCAACCGAAATAAACAATCAGGGTTTTGAGATTGAAAGAAAGAGTTTTGAAAACGGAACTCAAAGCTCAGAGTGGATTAAAATTGGGTTTGTTCCGGGATTTGGAACAACAATAGAAATGAAATCTTATTCTTATACGGATTCAAAACTTAATTCCGGGAAATATATTTATAGATTAAAGCAGATAGACTTTGATGGAGCAGTTAAATATTCACAGGAAGTAAACGCAGAGGTAACAGTTCCGTTGCAGTATTCACTTGAACAGAATTATCCAAATCCCTTTAATCCAAGTACAAATATAAAATTCTCTCTTCCTTCAGAAACGAAAGTAGTATTAAGTGTTTTTAATACTCTTGGAGAGCGGGTAGCTGAAATTGTAAACGGCACAATGAAAGAAGGATATCACGAAGTGGTATTTGATGCAAGCTCTATACCATCAGGAATATATTTTTACAGAATGGAAACAAATAAATTTACTGATGTGAAAAAGATGATAGTAATCAAGTGATCTTTTAGTAACCGATTAACCCCTCTGATTGAGGGGTTTTTTTATTATAAATGAGATTAATTAAGAGAAATGCTTAATTTAACATCAGTTAAATAAATTTTTCATAATAAACTAAAATGAGTTTTAGAAATGAAAATTTTTTTTCTCCTCCTTTTTCTTTCTTTTTCATTTGTTAATATTAATTCCCAGGTACCTTTTAATCAAAGTCCGGATTGGATATCTGCTGATATCTCAAATGTAGCTACAGGAGGAGCATTTGCAGATATTAATAATGATGGCTGGCTGGATTTTGTTGTTGCAAACGGTAACGATATTTCTATCCAAACACTTGTTGTTTATTATAATGATGGAACAGGAAAATTTCCTTCAGTACCATATTGGCAGTCAGTTGATTCAGATTATCATGGTCACTTAGCGGTTGGTGATGTAAACGGAGATGGATGGGCTGATGTAGCTGTCTCGGTTTATATAGGAAAAGGCGGCTTTTCAACTCCCGGAAAAGTTAAATTATTTTTGAATAATAACGGAACGCTTTCTTCAAATCCGGATTGGGTATCAGCTGAATTATTTTATACTTTCAGTTGTGCATTTGGTGATGCTGATGGTGACGGTGATCTCGACCTTGCTGTTGCTGCTGGTGAAGCTTATTATGTCAATCCTGCTCAGTTAAGGATTTTTTATAATGAAAATGGAAATCTGGAATCAATTCCTTCATGGAAGAGTCAGATTTCTTTTTACAGCTATGATGTATGCTGGGCTGATTTTGATAATGATGGAGACCTTGATTTAGTATGTGCAGGAGAAAGTAATCCGAATTATATTTTTGAAAATTATGGTGATTCAATAAGCGTTACTCCAACCTGGCAATCTGCCGATGCAAGTAAATACGCAAATTCTTTATTTGCAGGTGATGTTAATAATGATGGTTTTCTTGATCTGGCAATTTCAGATAACAATCAGCTTGGCGGAACGGGCAGATTTAAAATATATCTTAATAATAACGGTACTTTGGAAACGACTCCTTTTTGGTCTTCATCTTTTTCAGGAATGGGTTCAGGGATAAATCTTGTTGATATTGATAATGATGATGATCTGGATCTAATTACTGGCGGCTGGTGGGAGCCGGTCAGAATTTATTTAAATGATGATGGAAATTTCAGTTCAACTCCTGATTATGTTAGTACAAGCTCGAGTGTTGTTGAAGTAATAGTATGTGGTGATGTTGATAATGATGCGTTGATTTCAGAAGTTATGTATGATGTGGGTCCGAATAAATTATTTTATCTGCCCCAGAATCATATACAAAAGATCAACAGAATAATTGTTGCAGGAGACACTTTACAGTTAAATGAGTACTGTTATAATCTTGAAAATGGCTGGATCAGTTTGGCAGCTAAGCCGGATTCAGCAGCAGAAATTATAATTGAGTATGTTTATTCAAAAGATATAGATATAGGAGTAACAAACTGGGATCAGAATATCGGGAATTATGTTTTCCTGAATAAATCAAATCCGGTTTCCATTGAAAGTGAAACAGAACTTCTCAACAGTTTTATTTTATCTCAAAACTATCCTAATCCATTTAACCCTGCAACACAAATACGATATACAATTAACAGCAGGCAATTTGTTTCACTGAAAGTTTTCGATGTTTTAGGAAACGAAATAGCTGTTCTGGTTAATGAAGAAAAACCTGCCGGTAAATACACAATTGAATTTAATTCAGAATCAAGAGCTAATAATCTTTCAACGGGAATTTATATTTACCAATTGCGTGCAGGTACATTTGCCGAATCAAAAAAAATGTTATTGCTCAGATAGATTTTTCATTACACAGATGGATAATTTCCAAACTGCAAAAATCTGTTTGGTAATATCGTTTACATTGCAGTTATTCTTTTTTATCTTTGATTTAAATAAGAAAGGAGAAAAGTATTAAATACAGAAAACTTGGCAATTCAGATGTAAGTATTTCTGAAATCAGTCTTGGCTGCTGGACAATGGGCGGATTAAACTGGGTAGATGGAGTTCCGAATGGCTGGGCTAATGTTGAAGAAAAAGAAATATCTGAAGCGATAAATTATGCGATTGATAACGGTGTAAATCATTTCGATAATGCAGATGTCTATGGTAACGGCAGAGCAGAACGTATGCTTGCCCGGATACTTGGAAAACGATCAAACAATTTTATTATTGCAACTAAAGTCGGATGGTTTCCCGGAACAGCAGAACACTCCTATGAACCCGGACACATTCGCCATCAATGTGAACAGTCTTTAATAAATCTTAAAAGAGAGTACATTGATATTTATTATTTTCATCACGGTAATTTTGGTGAAAACGATATGTATCTTAATGATGCTGTAGAAGTTATGTATAGGCTGCGTGAAGAGGGGAAAATAAGACTGATTGGACAATCTGCATACAAACATGAAGAATTTGTAAAACTGATCCCGAAGGTAAAACCGGATGTTATTCAAAGTTTTGCCAGTGCACTTGATGATAGATTCTTAGCAGATGAATCACCCACAAGAAAACTGCTTGATAAACACAATATTTCCTTTATTGCTTTTGGACCGATTGCACAAGGGTTGCTGCTCGGTAAATATCATCATCGAAATCCGCCTCAATTTGAAGAAGGTGATCATAGAGCGAAAAAGAAAATCTTTTATTCAGAAAATCTTGCAAGACTGGAACCTAAAATTGAACAGCTGAAAATAAAATTTGGACCATCAAATCAGGAGTTATCAAGAGCTGCTTTGCAGTACATATTATTTTATAAACAAGCAGGTGCTGTAATTCCGGGTTTCAGAAATCTTGATCAGGTTAAATCAAATTTAAGCGGTATGGATAATCCGTTAACTTTAGAAGAGTTTGAATTTATTAAACAATTATTTGCAGACTATTTACAAAACAAATTATAGGTGTGAATATGAAAATTTTATTTATAACTGTATTGGCAGTATTTGTATCGGGAGTAAATCATTGGACATTTTCACAGATGACAGACAACAATATAAATCTGATTCCAAATCCCAAAAGTATTGTAATTAATGAAGGCTCATTTACTCTGAGTAGTAAAACAAAAATTTGTTTTGATCAATATTCAAAAAGAGTTGCTGATTATTTGGCAGAGGTTATCAATCCGGTTACCGGATTTAATATAAAACCTGAAATCTGGAATGGTATGATGGAAACAAATTCAATCATACTTTCATTAAAAAGTAAAACGAATGAATATGGTAAAGAAGGATATACACTTGTAATAAATCCATTTAATGTTCTGATTGAAGCAAACGAGCTGAACGGATTGTTTTATGGCGTTCAAACATTACGACAGCTTTTTGATCCTTATATAAACTCACCAGTAAGAGTAGAAGGTATTGAGTGGAATTTACCAGCAGTGGTAGTTTTTGATAAACCGGAATTTGAATGGCGCGGATTAAATCTTGATTGCTGCAGACATTTTATGGAGAAAGATTTTATAAAAAGATATATAGACCTTCTGGCTTATCATAAGTTTAACACTTTACACTGGCATCTTACAGAAGATCAGGCATGGAGGATTGAAATTAAAAAATATCCTGAGTTAACAAAGAAAGGTGCTTACCGAAGTTATGAAGATGGCACTGTTTACGGCGGTTACTATACACAGGCAGATATAAAAGAAATTGTTGAATATGCTGCCAGCAGATTTATAAATGTTGTTCCTGAAATCGAAATGCCCGGACATTCACTTGCCGCACTGTCCTGCTATCCGGAAATTTCCTGCACAGGCGGACCATTTGATGTCGGAACTCTTTGGGGAATTTATCCTGATATTTATTGTGCCGGTAATGAAAAAACATTTCAGTTTTTGGAAGATGTGATAAGTGAAGTAGTTGAATTATTTCCCGGTAAATATATTCATGTTGGCGGTGATGAAGCACCGAAAACAAGATGGCAAAACTGTCCGAAATGTCAGCAAAGAATTAAGGATGAAAACTTAAAAGATGAAAATGAATTACAAAGTTATTTTGTAAAGCGTATGGAAAAGTTTATCAACTCAAAAGGGAAAAAGATTGTTGGATGGGATGAAATATTGGAAGGAGGGCTTGCACCGGCAGCAACTGTTCAATCCTGGCGCGGTCTTAAAGGCGCAATTGAAGCCGCTAAGATGGGACACGATGTAATTGTTTCGCCAACAACACACTGTTATTTTGATTATCCGGTTGAAACTACTGATTTACAAAAGGCGTATTCTTTTGATCCGGTTCCGCCTGAATTGAGTTTTGATGAGCGGAAACATGTTCTTGGCAGCGAAGGATTGATGTGGACAGAATATGCACCACAGGAATTAGTTGATGACCGGTTATTTCCGAGAATGTTAGCTCTTAGCGAGATAATATGGAACTATCCGCAGGAAAGAGATTTTGAATCCTTCAGACAAAGAGTCCAGAATCATTATAAAAGATTAGACTTACTTGGTGTTAACTACGGTTTGGAAGCAAAGCCCTTTGATATTACTAAAACTTTTAATCCTTCAAAAAAAGTTTATGATATTAAAGTAACTCAATTACAAAAAGATATTGACCTTAAAATCGGTTCATTCGTCAGCGAACTAATGATAAATAAAATTTCGGATAACGAATATCAATTTGAAATAGATAGATCAAATCTGGTAAATATCTTTTTACAAAAAGGTGAAAAGAAGGTTGGTAAAACTTATGCTTTTGGGATTTCTTTTAATAAAGCCAACAGAAAACCTGTTAAACTTTCTTATCCTTACAGCGAAAAATATTCTGCAGGCGGAATCGAAGCTTTAACAGATGGTATCAGAGGTTCAGATAGTTTTAGAGGCGGCGATAATACCTGGCAGGGTTATTATGGAACTGATTTTGAAGCAATAGTTGATTTAGAAAAGCCGTTCACTTTTAATCAAATATCGCTTGGAATATTTCAAGCCTCTTCTTCATTGGTAGTATTTCCTTTGTATGTTGAGTTCTATACTTCAGTTGATGGATATGAATATAAGAATGCCGGGAAGGTAGAAATCCCTTCTACATTAAAAAATCCGGATTGGATTCAAAAAGATTTTAGTGTTCAGTTAAATGATACTTATGCAAGATATATTAAAATCTTTGCAAAGAATTATGAACAATTACCAAAATGGCATCCGGTTGCACATGGAAAACCCTGGCTAATGATTGATGAGATAATAGTTGAGTAGCTTACTTGCTGCTTTAATAAAAAAATAATTGAATTTTAATTACTGCTGGTTTCTTAGCTGTTACCGGTAATTGAAAATTTTATAAAAGATTATGGGAAATGAAAACCGCAATTGTAATCGGTGCAACAGGTTTGGTCGGAAGTTTTATTACACTGCAGCTTCTTGATGATGAGCGATATGAAAAAGTTAAAGTATTTGTTCGCAATCGCCTGGGAATAAAGCATACAAAACTTGAAGAGAATATTGTGAACTTTGATTTATTGAAAGACTGGAAAGTAAAAGTATCGGGTGATGAGCTTTTTTCTGCACTTGGAACAACAATTAAAAAAGCAGGAAGCAAAGAAACACAATATAAAATAGACTTTACTTATCAATTTGAAACTGCCAAAGCCGCACTTGAAAACGGAGTTAAATCATTTTTTCTGGTTTCATCACTTGGTGCAAATTATAAATCAAGTAATTTTTATCTGCGATTAAAAGGCAGCCTTGATGAAAAAGTTCAGCAATTTGATTTTGAAAAAATTAGGATTTTCAGACCTTCAATATTAGTTGGATTAAGAAGTGAAAAGAGAGTTGGAGAAGCAATTGGAATAAAAGCAGCAGAAATTGTTACTTCAGTTATTCCAGTATTAAAAAAATACAAACCAATAAAAGCCTCTGTTGTAGCTGCGGCAATGATTGAAACTGCAAATTCAAATACGCCAGAAAGAGTAATAATTTATAATTCAGATAAAATAACTGAGTTAGTAAAGTGATTACCTAAATTACGATACCCCATCTTTGTCCGGAAAGAAAATATTAATAGTTTTTTAACTTGTTACATTTTGGTTTTGCAACCAGCAACAATGAAGAATAATTTTAACCAGGTTATTATACATAATCACTTATTGAGTTTGCCGAGATTAAATCTCTTTCTTTCATTCGTATCAAGATAGAGTTTTCTTAAACGGATTGATTTGGGAGTAACCTCCACCATTTCATCATCATCTACATATTCAAGAGCTTCTTCAAGCGAGAACTTAACTGCGGGGGTTATCTTGATTGCTTTATCAGCGCCCGAAGCTCGCATATTTGTAAGCTTTTTACCTCGCTGAATATTTACTTCGATATCGTTTTCTTTGGTATGCTCGCCTATGATTTGACCTTTGTAAACAACATCTCCCGGGTCTATAAAAAATTTTCCACGATCCTGTAAACTGTCAATAGCATAAGCGGTAGAAGGACCTTCATCCATAGAAATAATTACACCATTTTTTGAACCGTTAATAGAACCTTTGAAAAATTCATACTGATAAAAACGATGATGCATTACTGCTTCACCCTGTGTAGCATTTAAAACTTTTGTCCTCAATCCCATAATTCCGCGGGAAGGAATATGAAAATGAATCTTAGACATATTACCTTTCTTTTCCATCTTCATAAGTTCGCCGCGCCGCTGACCGACAAGTTCAATTACTTTACCCGAAAGTTCCTCCGGCACATCTACTACCAATACTTCAATTGGTTCTGCTTTTTTCCCGTCAATTTCTTTGTATATCACTTTTGGTTCGCGGATCTGGAGTTCAAAACCTTCGCGCCGCATATTTTCAACAAGTACCGAAAGGTGAAGAATTCCTCTGCCTGATACTTTAAAAGAATCAGGTGAACTTGTTTCCTGAACTTTGAGGGCAACATTATGTTCAAGCTCCTTAAATAATCTTTCTCTGATCTGACGTGATGTTACGGATTTTCCTTCGCGTCCATAAAACGGTGAATTGTTTACGGTAAATGTCATACTTATTGTTGGTTCATCAATAGAAATATTGGGCAGTGGTTCAGGATTTTCGGAATCAGTGATAGTATCACCGATATCCACATCATCAATTCCGACAATTGCGCAAATATCACCGCAAAAAACTTCCTCGGTTTCTGCTCTCTGCAGTCCTTCAAAAACCAATAACTGCTTTATCGAAACAGGATGAACAATTCCGCTGCGTTTAATGATAGAAAGTTTATCAGAATCTTTAAGCTTACCTCTGAATACTCTGCCTATTCCAATTCTTCCGACATAATCATTATAGTCCAAAGTTGTAATCTGCATTTGAACGCTGCCTTTTTTAATTATCGGAGCGGGGACATCTTTAATAATTGAATCGAGCAATGGAATTAAATTTTCACGTTTATCATTTAAATTTCTTATCGCCCAGCCGTTTCTTCCGCTTGCATAAATAACAGGAAAATCCAATTGCTCATCATTTGCGTCAAGATCAATAAACAAATCGTATATCTCATTAAGCACTTCTACAGGGCGGTTATCTGTCCGGTCTATTTTATTTATTACCACAATAGGTTTAAGGTTTAGAGAAAGTGCTTTTTCAAGCACAAATCTTGTCTGCGGCATTGGTCCTTCAAATGAATCAACTAAAAGTAAAACACCGTCAGCCATTTTAAGAACCCGTTCAACTTCTCCGCCGAAATCGGCATGTCCCGGTGTATCAATTACATTAATTTTATAATCTTTATAAGTAATGCTTATATTTTTTGCAAGTATGGTAATTCCTCTTTCGCGTTCGAGGTCATTTGAATCGAGGAATCTTTCCCTTACTATCTGATTTGATCTGAAGATTGAACATTGTTTTAATATCTGATCTACAAGTGTGGTCTTTCCATGATCAACGTGAGCAATGATTGCTATGTTTCTGATTTTTTTCATCGTTTTAAAATAGTGATTAAAAATTAAGGTGCTAATTTAATTAAGCGGGACTGAAAGCAGAAAATATTTTTATACTTTATTTTTCATCATTAATGTTTATCACAACTTTGCCAACTGTCTGCCTTGATTGAAATTTTCTTATGGCATCAATCAGATTGCTAAAATTAAACCGCTCTCCAATTACTGGTTTAGCTAAGGATAAATTTTGAATTTCAGATAAATATTTTTTCAGAATTTCAGCTTTACTCCATAAATAGATAAGATTAAAACCCATCACACTTTTATTACTGTCAGTAAGCTTTAGCGGATCAATTTTAGGACGCATAAAATATTTGCCAATAACTTTCAGGTAATTGGGTGAAAAACTTCCGGTTGAAAAATGTGCTGCACCATAAACAATTACTCTTCCGCCTGCACTTACTTGCTTAAAACTTTGTGAAAAAATCTTACCGCCAATGCTCTCAAGAACAAGATCAAGATTTCTGTTATTAATACTTTCTTTCAGTTGTTGACTGAAATTACTATTGCGGACTATAACTTTGTCGTAGCCTTCTTTTATCAGTAAGTCAGTTTTGTTCGAATTACCTACAGTGCCGATTGTAAAAGCATTAAACTTCTTTGCAATTCTGTTAGCATAAATTCCTACTCCGCCGGCAGCCGAATTAATCAACACTGTCGAATCAGTCTGGATATTTCCTAAAATAACAAGAGAGTAATAAGCTGTTAAAGAATGAACTATAAATGAAGCTCCTTCTTCAAAGCTCCAGTTTGAAGGTAACGGAGTTACATAGTTCTTATTAATATTAAGATGTGTTGCGTATGCACCAAATCTGATTACACCCATTATCTTATCACCAGGTTCAAATTCAGTAACATCTTTACCTTTATTAATTATTATACCCGAATACTCTAAACCCGGGATAAAACTTCCTTTTGGAGTTGCAGAATACAGACCTTGAATAGCAAATACGTCGGCAAAATTTAAACCAATAGCTTTAACTTCAACAGTAACTTCGTCCGGTGCAGGTTGTGAAAGGGTTTCAGTTAATAATTTCAGATTTTTGAGTGAACCAGAACTATCAATCCGGTAAACTGATCTTTCCATAGAATTTCTTATTTTAATTGCGAGTAAAATTTTAAAATTATTTAACCGATTAAATCATTGGGAAGTCAGGTTTTTCAGAAGAATAACATCAGTTAATAATTAAATATTCAATACAAATATAAAAAGTATGCTTAATGTTAGAAAGCATTTCCATTTTCTGCATTTAAGATTGGTTTGGTAATGACATTTAAATTAAAGCTTAACAGACAAGTAAAATTAACACTTATAATAGTTTTCTCTCTGTTGTTATTATATTTTTTAATAAGAACCGGTTTTTTGATTTATAATTATAACAGGTTTAGTCAGTTTTCGGCAAGTGAAATATTCTCAGCTTTCCTGATTGGATTAAGATTCGATATCAGCTCAATCTTTTTTATTAATATCTTCCCCTTAGTTCTGTTAAATCTGCCGGGTAAAATTTTTAGAAATAAATATTATGAAGGAACAATTTTTACTATACTCGTCGCAGCTAATCTTTTAATGATTATTATATCGTTTTCAGACTATGGTTATTATAATATAACGGAGCGCCGTTTAAGTTATGAATTGTATTTTATGATTTCGGATATAATAAGCATTTTGCCCGGACTTATTATTTCCCATTACATTATTTCAATTATAATTTTGTTAACTGCTGCGGCAATCATTTACTTTAGCAGTAAGTTTATTAAATCATTTCATATAAAGCATCCGCGGAAATCTACATTTGTTAAAGAATTATTATTCCTGATAGTCCTGATAATCTGTTCAATTATTGCAATAAGAGGCGGATTACAATTAAAGCCTTTAAGGCAGGCAAATGCGTTTCCAAATGAAAATCTGGAACTTGGATATCTTGCACTTAATACATCATATACTGTTATCAGAAGTTATTTTCAGAATAATATTAAAGTTATAGAGAATCTTGATTACGATGATGCATTAACAACAGTACGAAAAATGATATCAACTGACAAAGATAAATTTATTGATGACGGATTTCCGTTTTTAAGGATTACCGAAGCTGATTCAGGAATAAACAAAATGAATGTTGTAATATTCATAATGGAAAGTTGGTCTGCTAATTTTTGCGGAAGTATAACTGGTAAAAATTCTTTTACACCTTTTTTTGACAGCCTTGCTGAACACTCAATTTTGTTTACCAGCTTTTTTGCAAACGGTCAAAGATCAATAGAAAGTGTTCCTTCAATTACAGCTTCAATTCCTTCATTGTTTGATATTTCAATAATCGGATCAAGAGCCGAGTTAAATAATATTAAAGGATTAGGATCAATACTAAAGAGAGAAGGATATACCACATCATTTCATCATGGAGCAAAAAGCGGTTCGATGGGTTTTGATGGATTTACAAAACTTGCCGGATTTGATAATTATTTTGGGAAAGAAGATATGAGTGAATATGATGATGATGATACTGATGGAATGTGGGGCATTTGTGATGAGCCGTTCTTTATTGAATCTGCTAAAAATATAGATAAGTTTAATCAGCCTTTTTGTTCTGTTATCTTTTCACTTTCATCACACGATCCGTTCAGAATCCCTGATAAGAGAAAATCTTTGTTTGAAAAGTACAGCGGTGAAACAGAGCTTGAAAGGTCAATAAGATATTCGGATTTCAGCCTGCAGAAATTTTTTGAATATGTAAAAACAAAAAGCTGGTTCGATAATACTGTCTTTTTAATAACCGCTGATCATACTTTATATAATACCCGAAAAGATTTTGAATCTACTTTTCATATTCCGTTACTCATCTTTAATCCAAAAAATTCAACAGGAACAAAATATGATAAACCTGCTTCGCAGATAGATATAGTTCCATCGTTGATTGATATGCTTAATATTACAACAAAACATTCGTCAATGGGCAAATCAATTTTTGATACGGAAAAGCGGTTTGTTGTTTTTAAGTTTCATAGCGAATATACTATTCTTACAGATCAATACAGATTAGGGAATACTTTGGAAAAAGCTCCAACTTTATACTTTAATAATGATTCCTCTAATATTGATCTTTCTGAGGATAAACCGGAAATAGTTTCTGAGCTTAATAAAAAACTATTAGCATATTTACAGCTTGTGTCTTATTCCGTAGCTCACAACAAAATATTCATTCCGGATAGATAAAATCAGATATTAAATACTTTAATTATCTTTACGGCACTGATTTAATTTCTGTTTAATTAAATTACATTTACGGTATTTAACAAAGCAAAATAGTTAAAGGATAAATATGAATGATCAAATAATTGAATGTGTTCCAAACTTTTCTGAAGGACAGCGTCCTGAGATCATCAAACAAATTACTGATGAAATTGAGAAGGTTGAAGGGGTAAAACTGCTTGATGTTGATCCCGGCTACGATATGAACCGGACTGTTGTAACATTTATCGGCAATGCAAAGGGTGTAAAAGAAGCCGCATTTAATGCAATTAAAAAAGCTTCTGAACTTATTGATATGAGCAAACATAAGGGTTCACATCCAAGAATGGGTGCTACAGATGTCTGCCCGTTTGTTCCGGTAAGCGGAATAACGACAGAAGAGTGTATCGAACTTTCCAACGAAGTTGCAAAAAGAGTTGGACAGGAGTTAAATATACCTGTTTATCTTTATGAAAAATCAGCCGTTAAGCCTGAAAGAGAAAATCTTGCTAAGATAAGACAAGGAGAGTATGAAGCACTCGAAGAGAAATTAAAAAAACCGGAATGGAAACCTGATTATGGACCCTCTGAATTTAATGCAAAAGCCGGCGCAACAGTAATGGGCGTGCGTGAGTTTTTAATTGCATATAATATTAATCTGAACACACGTGAAGAAAAATATGCTTCTGATATTGCTTTTGAACTCAGAGAGAAGGGAAGAAGTGCAAGAGAGGGAAGCAAAGGTCCGTTTTATTTTAAAAGTGAGAAAATATTAAAATATGAAAAAGATAAATATCCTTGCGGCAGTTGCGATTTTACAGGAAAAACAATTTCTGAAACTGTTAAACATTGTAAAGATTCACATAATTATGATCTGACTGAACTGCTGGAATTAAATGGAATTGATCCATCCAAACCCGAAGGACAATCCGTTAAAATTCCAGGCTTGTTTAAACATTGTAAAGCAATTGGCTGGATGGTTAATAAATTTGATCGCGCACAGATATCAATAAATCTAACAAATTATAAAATTACTTCTATGCATGATGTTTTTGATGCAACAGAAAAACTTGCTGCCGATAGAGGTTTACGTGTAACAGGAAGTGAGATAGTTGGGATGGTTCCTTATCCGGCTTTACTTGAAACCGGTAAATATTATTTAAGAAAACAACATCGCTCAATCGGTGTTCCGGTAAAAGATATTCTTAATACCGCAGTTCAATCTCTTGGATTAAATGATGTATCGGAGTTTAATATTGAAGAAAGAGTATTGGGGCTGCCTGAAAATCCTGATACAGCTTTAGTTGAAATGAAACTGACTGATTTTGTTGATGAGGTCTCGAGAGAAACCCCTGCCCCCGGAGGTGGTTCTGTTGCTGCATTAGCAGGTGCACTTGGCGCTGCATTATCTTCAATGGTGGCTAATCTTACAGCAAACAAACGCGGCAGCAGTGTCGAAACAGATAAGATTCTTAACGGAGCGGCGGATAAGTGTCAGGAAATTAAAAATGCTTTAGTCAAAGCTGTAGATGATGATACAAATGCTTACAATGATTTTATTATTGCAAAGCGTTTACCGAATAAAACTTCTGAAGAAAAAAAATTGCGTGAAGAAGCAATGCAGAATGGATTGAAACATGCAGTGCTTGTTCCATTACAAACTGCACAGTTAAGTTATCAGATAATCGAAATTGCAGAAGAAGTTGCAAAGCATGGAAACCCAAGTTCTATTACTGATGTTGGAGTTGGTGCACAAAGTGCTTTTACCGGAGTGTTTGGCGGTGTTTATAATGTACTTACAAATCTTAAAGATATTAAGGATGATAAGTTTAATGCTGATATGAGAAATACTTGTAATGAACTGAAAATGCAGGCTAAGGAAAGATTAAATAAAGTACTGGAGCTTGTGGAAAGCCATCTTTAAATTATTTCTTAATAATATTGACAAGGTTTGAATTAACTTTACACTTTTACAAAGCAGAGTTGAGATATATTTTTTACTAACAAATCATTGAATGGTATTTCTTAACTCTGCAATAAGTGGATGAGAATTGAGTAAGCGTTATTATCAGGCTAAACACAGTTGAAGTCTGACAAAATATTTACTTCTAAAACATAATCTTATTTATCTGCGGGCAAAAACAACTCAAATTATTATTGATTCTAATCTAAACTACTTTTAATTTCCTTTCAGATTTTTTCCACAAACTAAAATTCAGGAGTTTATATGTCTGATAGGAAATTAAGCGGTGAAGTCTTTTATCCAAGTAAAGAAGTTCTTGATCGTACACAAGTACAATGCGAAAGTATTTATCAATCTGCTGAAAAAGATTCATTGTCATTTTGGGAAAATGAAGCAAATAAGCTTCATTGGTTCAGGAAATGGGATAAAGTTCTCGATGATTCAAAAAAACCTTTCTTCAAATGGTTTATTAACGGAAAGACAAACATCGCTTATAATTGCCTGGATGTTCACTGCGAAACTTACAGACGTAATAAAGTTGCTTTAGTGTGGGAAGGAGAAAACGGTGACTTTAGATCCTTGTCTTACTTTGCTTTAAGAAGAGAAACCTGCCGCTTTGCAAATGTACTTAGAAGTCTTGGTGTTAAAAAAGGTGACAGGGTTACGATTTATATGGGCAGAGTTCCTGAAATTGTAACTGCTATGCTTGCCTGTGCACGAATCGGTGCTATTCATTCGGTTGTTTACGGAGGCTTTTCTGTAGAATCACTGCACGAAAGATTAGAAGACAGCCAGTCAAAAGTTTTGATAGTAGCTGATGGAGCTTATCAAAGAGGCAAAATTGTTGAGTTAAAAAAGATTGCCGATGAAGCTTTGCAGCGGGCAGCAACAGTTGAAAGTGTTCTGGTTATTAAAAGAACTGGTCACGAAATCAATATGGAGTTTGGCAGGGATTTTTGGTATCACGATTTAATGTCCTCTCCGATAGCCGGAAACTCCTGTGATATTGAAATAATGGATTCAGAAGATCCTCTTTACTTACTTTATACTTCAGGAACTACCGGAAAGCCTAAAGCGATTATGCATACTCATGGCGGTTATATGGTTGGAACATATTCAACAACAAAATATGTTTTTGACCTGAGTGATGAAGATAGATTCTGGTGTGCTGCTGATCCCGGTTGGGTAACAGGGCACAGTTATATTGTTTACGGTCCTTTGTTAAACGGGGCAACTTGTTTTATGTATGAAGGAGCACCGAACTTTCCTAATCCCGGCAGATGGTGGAGTATGATTGAAAAATACGGAATCAATATACTATATGCCGCTCCTACTGCTATCAGAGGATTTATGAGATACGGTGATGCATGGGTTAAACGATACAATCTTTCATCTTTAAGACTACTTGGAAGCGTTGGCGAACCGATTAACCCTGAAGCCTGGAGATGGTATCACAAAGTAGTTGGCGGAGAAAGATGTCCGATTATGGATACCTGGTGGCAAACTGAAACAGGAGTTGTTATGATTTCTCCATTACCCTGCACGCCTTTAAAACCCGGATCAGGAACAAAACCTTTTCCCGGAATTCAGGTAGATATTCTTGATGAAAAAGGTATGCGTACCGATGATGATGAAGAAGGTTATTTGGTTATTAAAAATCCATGGCCCTCAATGTTAAGAACTATCTGGAACGATCCTGAAAGGTACATACAGCAATACTGGAGCCGCTTCCCGGGTATGTATCTTACAGGCGATTCTGCAAGGCGGGATGTAGATGGATATTATTGGATTATCGGAAGAGTTGACGATGTAATTAAAGTTTCAGGATATCGTTTAGGAACTGCAGAAATTGAAAGTGCGCTTGTTAGTCATCAGGCAGTTGCCGAAGCTGCTGCAATTGGATTGCCCCATAGTGTTAAAGGGCATGCTATACATTGCTATGTTCTGTTAAAAGCAGGGTTTGAAAAATCTGATAAGCTTATTGAAGAACTAAGACAGCACGTTGGTCACGAAGTTGGTCCAATTGCAAAACCTGAAAGCATCGAAATTGTTGATTCGCTTCCTAAAACAAGAAGCGGAAAAATTATGCGAAGAGTACTTAAAGCAAAAGCACTTGGAATTGATCCGGGAAATTTATCTACGCTGGAAGAATAAACATTGAACACTGATTAGCTAATTGAAAATTAAAAATAAGAATAGATAAGAGTTAGAAATAAAGTAGAAATCATTAAGTGTAATTTAAAGATCAAAAGTACAACAAAACCGAAAAAAGAACTATGTTAAATTAAAAGAATTATTTTTTTCAAATTATTAAAATATTATCTATTAATACTTTAATAAAAATTATTTAGTTAATTTTCGTAAACAATAAAATGGAGTTAAAAATGAAAAACCTTTTTTTTAAAAGCATTTTTTCTTTATTTGCCCTTACTTTGTTTATTAGTATTCCTGGTTATGCACAACTTGGACAATGGAACGGATCTCAGACAATCTACAATTTCATTTATCGAATGGGACCAGTCGGGATTAACAATGTTAAACCAATTGAGATGCTTGAAGTCGATGGTAGAATTCGGCTTTCTGATTCACACGAGGACCCCAAGCCTGGGACTATTCGTTTTTACTCAGCTAATTCTGATTTTGAAGGATACAATGGCAGTAGCTGGAAGTCTATGACTTCTAAATGGACTTTATCGGGTAACAATATTATTAATAATAATAGTGGATACGTTCAATTAGGATTGACAAGTAAGCTTGGAATTGGAAAGACACCAAATTCTAAATTGGAGATTTATACTGAGAATGCTGCTAATAGTTGGACAGAAGGGTTGCAGCTTACTTCAAAATACTATAGTGAATCTACCCCCAGTAATTATGAGACTTATATGATTCAGCGTATGGACGGATTTTATATTAAATCTCACGGGGGTTATAATTTTATGAGTGGTGATGGTAATACAAATTTTGTGCGTATCAGCAATACAGGAAATGTTGGAGTTGGTATTGCAAATCCTACTCAGAAACTTCACTTGAACGGAAAGATTTTTATTGAATATACAGGGATTGCAGATGATATTTTTAAGATTAGTGAATACAATGAATTAGGAATAAAAGAAAATGGCCCATCAAAACAAGGATATTTAGCCCTATATAACAAAGATCTTGAAATTGTGCCTCCTGTTTTATCAAAAAACTTAGTGTTAAATGCAGGCGGGACATCTTATATACTAGGTGGGTTGGCACTGGGGAAAACAACGATCAGTTCAGGATATAAGTTTGATGTAAACGGTAAGATCAGAGCAAATGAAATAGTTGTAAACTCAACAGGTGCTGATTTTGTTTTTGAAGCTGATTACAATTTAAAATCTTTGGAAGAGGTTGAATATTACATAAAAGAAAATAAACATCTTCCCGGTATTCCATCAGCAAAAGAAGTTGAAGAGAACGGAGTTAGTCTTGGAGAAATGCAGACAAAACTGCTGCAGAAGATTGAGGAGCTAACGTTGTATGTGATAGAATTGAAAAAGGAGAATGACATTCTTAATACAAAAGTCAATGGATTAGATAAAAGGTAAATCATAAAATCATCGCATTATCGGTAAGAAAAAATAAAAAGGGTAATACTATGATGAAAAAATATATTTCTTTTTTAATACTAAGTGTTTTATCAATTGTTTTTTATCAAAATATATTTGCAGAAGGTCAATCATCAACAGCAAAACCAAAAGCTGCAAATACGCCTTCAATAGGCGGCGGTGATGGAGATTTTAGTAATGAAAGTCTTTTTACTGGTGATGTTGCTTTTTCTGTACCTATTACAAATATAGGTGGGATTAGTGTCGCATTAAATTATACTAGTAATGTGCATAAACTGGTAAGAGCTGATAATAAAGATGCGCAAGCAGGTTGGGTTGGGCTTGGCTGGTCTTTAAATCTTGGGAGTATTGTTGCGGATATAAATGGGACAAGAGATGTTTCAGACGATAAATATTTTTTTGTAAGTGCTTCTGGATCTTCAGAAATGATTCTTATTTCCGGAAATGATTTTATGTTAAAAGAATATCAGTATTGGAAAATTACTAGAAGCGTGGATGGTAATGGTAATTTGATTGGATGGACTATAATTCTAGATGATGGTACTAAAATGAGATTTGGAAATTATAATAAAACAACAAACAACTTTCTCTTTGATACTACACTAACAAAGGCAACGCGTTTTATGCTTGGCTGGGATGGAGTTGTTTGCAATCCATTAAATAACAAATACAACTCTGCAAGCTTTATTGCTTATCAGTGGGACTTGTCGGATTTAGAAGATATTGCCGGCAATCATACTACAATTTCATACCAGGGTGTTGCTGAGGTATTAAGCGCAAATTCACTCTCAACAACTCTAAAGTATACCCAGGAATCGCATCCTTTAAAGATTACTGATTGGACTAACAGAAGTGTTGAATTTGTTCTAGGTAATCTTACGACTGCAGAGTACGTTACACCTCCTGATAAAATTATCCAACGTCTGTTTGAACGAAAGTATTTGAATAAGATCCTGATAAAAGACGCTACTAATTCGATAATACAGCAGACTGTTTTTGATTATTCAGTACTGGATATTTTTAATCTGTCAGCTTCAAAAAGATATCTAACATCAATTACTGTTCAGGATGCAAATATTAATTCACTTACTCCAACAAACTTTAGTTATTATACAACAAGCGGAAGCTTAGGCGAAAATCCCGGTGCATTAAAATCAATAACCTATCCTGATGGCGGCAAGGTTGAATATACTTATGCTTATCATACACTTAGTAACGTTGAACTTAATTTTAGTCAGATTTACACAACAAATGAACCCATTGTTGACCTATCTTTATTACGAACTCTAATGTCTGGATCGGATTTCTATGTAATAAAAAGAGCTGACAACAAACTTGAAGTCTATAGATGGGGAACAATAGGATGGTTTGTTGATAGTAATTTTCCAATTTCTACTTCAGTTTCAAATTTTTGGGTACGAAATGATTACATTGTTGCTTATATGGGAAGTAATACATTAAAAATTGCAAAAAGAAAAAATGATGGATGGACTGTCTCAACTATAACATTAAGTAACAGTAGAGATCCTGGTAGTATGAAAGTAATCGCTGTATCAAGCAATTTTTTCTTGGTTGCACATAATCTGGAAAAGTATAATTATAACACACAAGAGCATAAATGTAGAAGGAGAGAAAATCTTTCTGTTATACGATTAGATGATGCTACATGGAGCAGTTATTCCTTGGGTGATTTTGATCTTGGAAGACATGATATTGATTGGGACATTCATATTGAAGCTGCATCTGGTATTGATTTTTTTGCAATTAGATATTCCGATAATCCTGACAGCGATCAAAGATCTAGATGCAGGTTATATGTAAAAGATGGATTGAGCTGGTCAGAAAAATTCAGTTTTTATCCGGATGACATTACACCGTCAGATTTCCGACTTTATGCAGGACCTAATTATTTTATTGCTCATGCATATATAGGTCACTTAATTAATTGGGTATTTTATCCCCCCAATATTAAAGTTTTTTCTTGGCCGTTTACTTCTGCTAATGATTTTAAAAAGCGTGATATTTTTACCGACGATATTTATACTCATTCAAATTTTTTTGTTACAAAGAAGGATGATGAAAGTTCTTCCTCTATTTTTATTCACAGTTTTAATAATGATGGTTCTAATTATCCTTATACAGTTACTAATATTGAAAATGTATTAACAGGTTCATTTTATAATAGTAGATTAGCTCTTGGGAAAGATTATGTTTGTGTTGGCTGGATAGAGGGATCGAGTCCTTATAGCGGAAAATTGGGAGTCGTAAAAAATGTTGATGGTTTGTGGTCAACTGGATCATTAATTGAAACTATAAGTGATATGCAATATGATAGTTACGTTACTCCTGTAAACAATGGAATGACACTTTTTGCAGAGTGGTATTCGCCTTTTGATTATCATAGTGTAAGAACATATAAAGCGCAAAATAACAACTGGATATTCATTAGCGAACTTGATAATGTTTCACTTGGAAGTGGAAATGCTTCTTTTACTCAACCTGGTTTTCAACTTTTAGGAGATATTATTCAGCCAGGAACTGCAGACGATATTGTCTCTCATAGTTTTATGGAAGGAAACACCCAGGGTGGAGACGCTTTGTTTTTAGGCAATCCCGCTGATTATCCTGTTTCAACTAAAACTATAACTGATGGAATGGGTAACAGCTACCAGACAATTTATACATTTGAAAATGGTGTCTATGATCACGAAATTAATTTTGCAAAATATAACAAAGTTACTGTAGAACTCCCACAGCAAGATAGCGGAAAAACTATTACTTATTTTTATAACCATTTAGGTCCTGGTCAGGCAGAAGAGTTTGTCTATTCTCTTAACTATAAAGAACTGGATGGGCTGCCATATAAAATAAAGGTTTATAACTCAGCAATTAATGAAATTGCAACAACAACGAATTACTGGGCTGCTTTTGATATTGATGCAGCTAATGGAGTTTATCATAAAAGACTAACTAAATCTGTAAATATCAACGACGGAATAACAAGTACTGTTGAGTACGAATATAACAACACAAATGGACAGATAAAGAAAATTACCGAACCTGCTAAAGTCGCTTCTGATCTTTACGGTTTACGGGACAGAGTAACTGAAATTACATATGCTTACGAGCAGTATACTGCTATGCAAAATTTGAATATGGTATCACAGATATATGAAAAGAAAACAATATCAAAAGGAAGCAGCAGTAATACTGTAGCAGTTCTTGCTGATGGACCCGAAATAACCGATTACAACCAATTTAGTGTACTTTATAATCAAACCGTTACCTATGAAGCTATAGTTTCAGGTGGTTATTTTTGTGTTGGCACAACTCAAGGCGGAGATGATATCATCTCTAAAAAATATTCTGACGCAAGCGGGTCGTTTCACGCAAATACCGGAATAACATATTATCTAACCGCACATACATACCCTTGTTCTCCTCCGCCGCATCCTTGTGAAGCTTGGGTTATTGGTCGGGTCACATATCATCAATCGAACGATCCAGATGAGGTGATTATTTCTCAGGAGCGTACAGAATTCGACCCAAATAACAATTACGTATCATTTAGGAATTCAGTTTACAATGGCACAAATTGGATTGTAACAAATGCTATTACTGGACGTAATGATAATGGAAATGTAACCGAAAGCTATAATGTGGACAATGTTTATTCATCCACAAAATATGGATATGATAATGTTCTTCCAATTGCACAGGTATCAAACTCAAAAGACGGTGAATCCGGTTATACGGGTCTGGAAAGCGGGTGGCAGGATTGGGAAACCGGCGGCAGCACAATTGTAAGCAATTTAAAACATACAGGGATTTTTAGTGCTTATTCGCAAAACAATTATGGACCTACCAAGAATTTTTATTGTGCCAATGGCGTAGATAAAATTAAATCTTACATACTTGAAGCTTGGGTAAGAAGAACAAGCGGAACCGGTAAAATTACGATTGAACTTCGCGATGCTAATAATAATGTATTATCAATTGTATCACAAGATATTACAGGCGGTACGGACTGGCAACTTGTTTCACTTCCTATTACTCCACAGCAAATGACGAATCTTCCTTCCAATGGTTATTTGCGAGTATGGTGCGGATTTCCTAACTCAACTTCTAATTTCGGCTACGTTGACGATGTAAGATTTTATCCCGCTGATGCAATGATGACAACTTATACTTACGATCCTCTTACTCTGCAAGTTACAAGCGGAACAGATGAAAACAACGTAACTACTTTTTATGAATATGACAGCTTTGGTCGTTTGACTCAGACAAAAAATGATGACAGTGATGTATTATCACAGACAACATATTATATATCAAGAGAACATAACGCCGGTAATTTCAATCCAAACGATCCTAATTATATCAGAACTTCGGCTTATCCAGATGGAATTGGTTCTACACCTATTGTTACAACTAACTTTACTGATGGTCTCGGACGAACTTTACAGCAACATTCCCAGGACGGAAGTAATGATATTATCTCAGCAGTAAGCTACGACAATGCAGGACGAATAAATAAAACTTATAATCCTTATTCTCTCAGCAATCCAAGTCATAACTACGATCCAAATTATTCATCGGGTTCATCGGGTTATATTGAAACGCAATATTATTCCGATCCGCTTGGAAGAGTACAATGGAGAATTCCACAGGGTTCAAACCCATCAACACCGAATAAAAATATCGAGAGTGTTTACGGCAATGCAACGCTTAGCGGAGTTTCCTGCTATACCAACGATATCAAACAGAAGCCAGCAACTAACAGTGTTAACTGGATTACTTCGAGGAGTTACAGGGATAGGTTAGGCAACGTTGTTAAATCTTCTGTGCTTGATGGATCCTCCGAAATACAAACCTCCACAACACTTTACAATATGCTTGGGCTTCCTGTACAGGTTACTGACCCGAAAGGAATGCTGCAGAATTTTACTTATGATTTTCTCGGGCGTTTGAAAGTAAAAACAACTCCTGATGCAGGAACTTCTAAGTACATTTACGACATAGCCGGACGACTTAGATTTATGCTCGATGTTGACGGCGATGCTGCAAATCCCGATAACATCTTGTATTGGAAGTATGATACATTTGGGCGCGTAACTGAAAAAGGTTATATCGTGATGAACTGGAATGAAACATTATTGCAGGATGAAGCAAATACAGATCCTGATTACCCAACAACTCCCGATACCTGGCGTAAAAAATTTACTTACGATACAGATGCAACGTCGCAATATCTAAAAGGCAGATTATATAAAGTAGAAACCAACAACGATAATAATACAGATGTGGAAACTCAGGAAACTTTTGCTTATAATAAATACGGATTTATTACTGCAAAGAATTTAACCGTTATGGAAGTAAGTACGCAGATGCAATCTACGCTTTATGATTATGATAATCTTGGAAGAGTTACAAAGATAACCTATCCTTCCCGTCCAGGTAATTTAACTTTGCAGAATGAAACCATCTCAGGCACAACCCCGACGCAGTATGAAGCAAATAATAATATAGATGCAGGACCTGATGTAACAATAAACTCCGGAGCCAGCGCAACATTTAAAGCCGGAACTAGCATACATCTTAAGCCCGGGTTTACGGCAAGTAACGGAAGCAACTTTAGGGCTTATACAGGTACATTCACAGACGGAGGAACTCCTACAGAAGTTGTTTACTCTTACAACCAGCGCGGACAAATTTCCGGCGTAGGTACAACCACTAACCCGACTTTTTATGCTTCATACACTTATAAGCCATCGGGACAAATAGAAACTGAAACTCTTAACAACGGGCAGAAAGTAGTGCAGGCAACTTACGACGTTAAAAACCGTCCCACACAGATTTCATCTCCTCTGTTTACCGAATCGCTTACTTACGAAACAGGCGGTTACGGCGGAGTGGGATATTATCACGGCAATATTGCGTCTGCAAGTTTTTCTTATTACTCCGGCGGACCTGCTGCTTACCAAACTCTGTACCAGTACGATAACCTTGGACGGTTGAAGATAGCAGATAACAATATTACTGCACTAAACCCTTATGATATTTCCAACATCAGTTACGATCTCAATGGAAATATTATAAGCATAAACAGAGGCGGTACGAATTACACTTACAATTATTATACTGGTACAAACAAACTCAAGAATACCGGGGGAAGTAATAACGATTACGAGTATGATTTAAATGGTAATATAAAAAAGTCATTACCGAAAGGCTTAGATCCTTTAGTTTATGACCCATTTACACAGATGACAAAAAGCATAACTGTTACCAGAACTCCTAACAAGATGATGTCATTTCAGTATTCTGCCGACAATGAACGTATACTGAAAAATGAAAAACAAGGAACGACGAATAATTTGAATCTTTATATCCGTGGAGCTAGCGAGTATCCTGTAATAGAAAAAATAAACACAAACAATACTCTTACTGACAAAGTTTACATCTACGGACCAACTGGTTTGATTGCATTTAAAGATGCAACGGCAACTTACTTTGTAATTAAAGACCATCTCGGCTCCACAAGAGTGCTTTTTAGAAGTACTGGAACTCAATACGCAACTTACGATTACTCACCATTTGGCAGCTTAATGAGAGCAACGATAAACGGCGATGTAGTTTATAAATTTACCGGACAGGAGTACGACAGCGAGTTTGGCTTATACAACTTTAGAGCAAGATTATATGATGATGAGCTTGGAATTTTTTATGCGGTTGACCCAAGCGGACAGAATTTTTCTCCATTCAGTTATGCAGGCAATAACCCTGTTATCAGGGTAGATAGAGATGGCCGAATTTGGTGGATACCGCTTTTAATTGGTTTCTCAACTGGGTATTTGTCACATGCTTTAACTTATGATGACTGGGGTTGGGGAGCAATTGGTCAAGGACTTATTTCAGGGTCAATGTCGTTTGTTGGTTGGGGCGTTACTTCAGCACTTTCGCCATACTTTAGTTCAACATTGGGACTATCGCAAGGACTCTCGACAACTCTCGCCGGTGGTTTATCCGGCGGAATAACAAGTTCACTCTTCACTCCTTGGGTAGGTGGAAACTTTGGGACTAATTTCCTATCTGGATTTGTAGGTGGTGCTTTAGGAGGAGCTGCTCAGTTGGGGGCATCTTCATTGTCAATTTCATCGGACATTCAATTTGGATTGAGGGTCGTGGGCGGTGGTATTTCCGGTGGGTTAACATCGTCTGTTTTTGGTGGTACATTTATGCAGGGTTTTGCAGGTGGGGCTATGGGTGCTGCAATGTCTGGCGTTGCAGCTGAAATTATTGATGAAGTCTACTCGGGTAAAATGACTATTGAAGAAGCCAAGAAAATTCTGGGTATTACAGATGAGGAATGGGCTGCCCTTGAATATGCTAATGGTGAATATCCAGAAGGTACTTATCCAGAGTTAACTAGAGAAATTGGCACTGAGGAATTATGGGCAAAACTACAACAATTACAGCAAAATGAAATGATAGGTCCACGAACAACATCTCAATCTTTGGGCAATTTTCAACTCGGGGTTGAAACATTGCGTTTTGGAGGTGATTTACATGTGCGATATCAAAGTGGAACAATAAGTTTTCATCGTGATCTTATTAGTATTGTTAGAAATCCAATTCTTCATCTGTGGGATGATTATAAGCATCCTTATTCTGTACCCGCAATAATCAGGGGAAGATAAAAAATGCATAATAGTAAAGGACTGTAATGTCTAACTCTATAAAATTGATTCTATTTTTTTTCTTATTCCAAATAGTAGGTTCGTCACAAGATGTTTGGAATACTAAAAACAATAATATGAATAACATAAGGTCTCTTGGCTTCACACCTGAATTTGTGGTTGGGGTTTGTGACTGCGGAGGAATAGGAACAGTCGTAAAGACATGGTCATTATCAGATGGGGAAGCAGATTCGCTTTTTCGAGCTCGGATACAAGAAATATGCATAAGCAATAACGGAAACTACCTAGCAATAAGATCATTCAAAGATAGTATAATGCTACAGACTTTTTTCATAGAAGGCAAAAAATGGTTATGGCAATACACAGGATCACATTATAATTCTATCGCATTCTCTGAGGATGATGAATATTTAATTGCGATAAATGAAAATGCTATTGAAGAATTTGAAGTGCAGTCAGGAGATAAAAATATATTGAAAACTCCTCTTGAGGATAAACTCTCGGATTATGCTGAAAGTAAAAAAAGAGTTCTGAGACAAAAACTCAGTCCTGATGGTAAATATATGATAATATGGAATGACAAGATAAATTATGAGTGGGGTATTTCTTTTCTATTTTTATTTAGTGCTTCCCCTAATCCAAACATTGCTGTATGGGATATTTTAGAAAATAAACTTATATCAGAGATTCAGAAGCCATTATCAAAGATTGTTTCGGTTGCTTTTTCTCCCGATGGAAAAAAAGTGTTCCTTGGTTGTGAGGATAAAAAAATTAGAGTATGGTCTCTACTTGCAAATAAAATCATCAAAGATTTTGAAGGGGATCCATCTTACATAGATGTTTCAAACAGAAATAACCTGCTTGGAATTGGTGGAGATCATCTACGCATTTTAAATTCTTTGACGTTTACACTAATAAAGGATTTTGGAAAGGTTGGTGATAAAGTTGGAAGACTTAGCGAATGGAGTTTTAGCAGCGATGGTAAGTATTTCGCTCTTGAGGTAGAAGGCATTCTTTATCTTCATGAAACTAATACCTGGGAAGTACTATGGAGTATCCCTACTTGTCCCTGATTGCAGGTCCAAACAGAAATATTACTTCTTCATTTCATAAAGAATTAAACCCGATAGTTTACGACCCATTTACACAGATGACAAAAAGCATAACTGTTACCGGTTCACCGACAAAAGCAATGACATTTAACTACTCTGCAGATAATGAAAGAGTATTAAAAACGGAAAGTTATGGCACTACGAAAAATTCCAATCTTTATATCAGAGGTAATAACAATTATCCAATTACGGAGAAGATTAATTTAAACTCAGTATTGAATGATAAGATTTATATCTATGGACCGACAGGATTAATTGCATTCAAGGATGCAACGGCAACTTACTTTGTAATAAAAGACCATCTTGGTAATACAAGATTACTTTTTAGAAGTACCGGAACACAATACACAACTTATGATTACTCTCCGTTTGGTAGTTTAATGCGTTCATCAATAAGCGGAGATACAGATTATAGGTTTACTGGACAGGAATTTGACAGCGGAACTGCTCTGTATAACTTTAGAGCGAGACTTTATGATGATGAGCTTGGAATTTTTTACGCAGTTGATCCGGGTGGACAAAACTTTTCGCCATTTTCTTATGCTGGTAATAACCCGGTAATATATGTAGATAAAGATGGGAGATTATTTTGGTTGATTCCCGCCATAGTTGGATTTGTTACAGGATATGTAAGTCACGGTATAATCCAGCACGATTGGGGTTGGGGAGCGTTAGGTAGTGGTTTGCTTGGAGCTGTCTCATCTTTGGTTGGTTACCAAACTGCTGCTTGGGCTTCATCGCTTGGTCATAATATTGGTTTATCTCAAGGACTTAGTACTGTAATCTCCAGCGGTATAGGAGGAGGTACATCTGGGGCGTTTAGCAATTTATTACAAGGACAAAATGTTGGTCGTGGATTTTTAGCTGGTTCACTTGCAGGAACTCTGGGAGGAGCGTTTAGTCTTGGTGCTGGTAACCTTTCAACAACAGGACAATTTATAAGTAGAACAGTTTCTGGGGGATTTGTAGGAGGATTAGTAAGTGATGTAATGGGAGGTAGTTTTATTGGTGGTTTCGGAACTGGAGCACTTTCTTCAAGTGTTTCGTTCTGGGCAACAGAACTTACAAATTATGTTTACAAAGATGGCGGAAGCTTAGCAGAAAAAACTTATGGTTTAACTGAAAGTGAAAAAGAATTACTTAAGTATGGTTTGGAAGAATATAAGAAGGGTAGTGTAACTCCCGAACTTTTGCAGAAATTGCAGGAACTTCATGCTAAGCTTTATCCTCATGATAATTCAGCTACCGGTATTTTATCAAGATTAAGGGATTGGAGTGTAAATGATTTACGCTTCGATGAAATTCATATAATGACTGAAGCAGGAAACGTTAATTTTCACTACGACCATTTTAGTTTAGTAACAAATCCTTTTATGCACATTTTAGTTGATGAAGTAATAGTGAACCGAATAATTGGTGGACAAGGTATATATACAGTCCCAAGATAAATGTTATATCTGAAAAATGGAGAACAATAATGCTTTATGCTATATTTTTTATTTTGTTAATTATGGTTGGGGATGTGTACGATGGATCTTTCGTAGGTCATTACCCAAGTGTAGGTAAAAATAAATTAACATCTAATGATACATCAATATACAACTCAGATTCATTAAGAGCAGATATGAATTCTAATCATCTGAGTTTTTTACATATTCTGAATAAACGTTCAGAGATAATTGCAGAGCCCGTTTCAGATGATATCAAAGGAGGAACAATTTATAGGTGGAACCTTTTTGACGGTAAACGTTCTATTTTGGCATATTTGGGAGATCGTGTTTGGATAGCCTATATGACGGTCAGCCATAATGAAGACTTCATAGTAGTCGCAACCTTAGATAATGATCCTACACGTTTAAAATATTTCTCAATTAAAGAAAAAAAGTGGTTATGGGAAATTCAAGATTTAGATCATTACTGGTGGTTAGGTTTTTCTGATAATGATAAGGAAATAATAGCTTTTGGGAATAATGCTGTGTATAGAGTTAACGCATATAACGGTGTTATATTAAGTAAAACTAAAGCTATACATAATGAATATTCTCTTAGTGTGCACAAAAGCACAGGTACTTTTATAAGCCCAACTGGTAAGTATTTGGTTATATGGCAAGTGCAAGAGACATGGGCACTACTTGATTTATTCAGGAGATCTGCAAATAAAAATATTTCAGTTTGGGATATAGAAGAAGAAAAAATTGTAGCATCAATGTCATTGCCTGAAAAAGGAGTAAGAACTGCAACTTTTACTTCGGATGAGAAAAATGTTTTTCTTGGCTGTGGTGATGAGACTATAAAATTATGGTCATTAGAGAAAAACAAAATAGTTAACGAAATTCCAGGGTTAGCTACTTATTTAGTGACAAGTAATAAACAAAATTTTTTAGCATCTGGAATTATGGAAGAAGATCGTCTTTCCAAAGTAAAAATATGGAAGTACCCTGAAATGACACTAATACATACTATAGAACCATATTCGAAAAACTATATCAATCGAGGGAGAATGCCAGTTAATTTTGATAAAACTGGTAAATATTTCGGAGTTGAAAGAGATGGAAAACTCTATTTGTATGATACTTCAAATTGGGAAGTGTTATGGTCTTTTAATACAGATGTAAGTGACTCAAAACAAAACTCTGAGAAGTAACAAACAAGCTGCAGAACACAGACGGAAGCGGAAATGATTAGATATATGATGCTAATGGAAATATAACTACTTCTATACCGAAAGGATTAAACCCGATAGTTTATGACCCGGTTAATAACAAAGCGAAAGTGTTTAACATTTTTGGAAACGGTTTGATTAGCAAAGTTGTAACAGGTGCTTATGATAATTTGTATTTAACAAATACAATACTTGAAGGCACGTACGAAGCACAGAACACTATCACTGCTGAAACAAATGTAATTGTAAACGGAACGGCAACACTTAAAGCCGGAAACACAATAAGTCTTAAACCTGGTTTTCACGCAGCTTATGGAAATAATTTTACAGCAATGATTGAAGCAGTACCAAACACAGCAAAACGCTTTTACTATTTGAAAGACCACCTTGGCAGTATTAGAGTTGTAGTAAATGAATTGGGCGAGATAGTAAGCAGCGACGACTACGATCCTTGGGGAATGATATTAAACGGAAGAAGTACTAACAGTGCTTACACAAATTCAAAGTATAAGTTTACCGCTAAAGAAAGAGACACAGAGACCGGCTACGACTACTTCGGTGCAAGGTATTACGACAGCAGGATTGGAAGATGGCTGCAGGTAGATCCGCTTGCAGAAAAATATTTTGGATGGAGTCCGTATAATTATACTTTAAATAATCCATTAAAAAAGATTTAAAAAATAAAAACTTATTACTTTATATTAGTTCCGCATTAATTTTTTATTTATACACTGGACAACATTGCGGAATATTTTCTTATTCACTTTTCAGATATTTATAATATCCATTTCACTTTTGAGCTTTAACTCGCAGGCACAGGCACCTGGCAGACTGCGTGGAGTAGTTACTGATTCAACAAATGGTGAAGTGCTTGCTTTTTGTAATATAGTTATTGAAGATTTAAAAATCGGAGCTGCTACTGATAAGCGGGGAATGTTTGTTCTGAATAAACTTCCGGCTAATACCGAGATGACCGTTATGGTATCTTACATCGGATACAAAACAAAAAAAATTTCTTTTCTGTTAAAGCCTGATGAATTATTAGATCTCAAAATACAGATGACTCCATTAAATATTGAATTAAATGCTGTAGAAAAAATCGGGGAAAGATATGTTGATAAAAATGTAACTGATCTTGGGCTTGAAATTATTTCTATGAGGCAGCTCGAAGTTATACCCAAAGGTGTTGAAACAGATGTTATGAGATCTCTTCAATATTTATCTGGAGTAAGTTCTACCGGGGATATCTCTGCAAGATATTATGTACGGGGCGGAAGCAGTGATCAGAATCTTGTTTTACTTAATGGGATTACTTTATATGCACCATTCCATTCACTCGGTTTGTTCAGTTCAATAGAACCTGATATGATAAATTCAATTGAGTTTTTTAAAGGAGGATTTACATCAGAATATTCAGGCAGATTGTCTTCAATTTTGAATGTGATTACAAAAGATGGAAATAAAAACGCATTTAACGCATCTGCCAGCGCAAGTTTTTTAACAGGTAAAGGAATGATTCAAGGTCCGATTCCGAATGGTTCTTTTATGCTCTCAGGTAGATTCAGTTATTCGGACAAAATCCTGAAAAGTTTTTTAGATCAAAAAACTGTTCCTGTAAATTTTTATGATATAGCAGCCAAAATTAATTATTCAAGTCCTGATATTTTTAACAATGCAAAGTTCAGTTTGTTTGCATTTATAACTGATGACAAAATAAAATATTCTGATCCGTTAAGAGAATCTTATTTATGGAAAAATAATTTATTAGGATTTGAATGGCTTCAGGTTTATGATGCCCCGGTTTTTTCCAGACTCGGGATATCTTTAAGTAAATTTGAAGGTAAAATAATTCCTAACGGAAGTAATTTGAAACCTTTAGTGAATAATCTGCAGGATATTTCAATTTCTTTCGATTTAAATGCTGTGTTTGATAGTAAAGATCAGATTGATATTGGTTTGTTAATTAAGCTGATGGATTCTGAATTGCGTTTAGAAAACAAAAGCGGAATTGAATCCGATATTTCCAGATTTACAGGCAATATCAGTGCTTATGCAAAGTATAAACTTTTAAGATTTGAAAATTTTGGTCTTGATATTGGATCGAGAATTAATGTATCAGGATTAAATACAAATTCCTCCGGCAAATTGGAACCAAGAGTCAGCTTAACTTATAACCCAATCGGAGATTTAATAATTAAAGGCTCAGCCGGAATTTATCTGCAAGAGATGACAACAATATCTGATGAAGATGAAATCATTTCTGTTTTTGATCCGTGGATTATAATTCCTGATTATCTGAATCCAGCAACGGGATATAGTCTTTCAGGCGGTATTCAATATAACTTATCTTCAAATTCAAATATCCAGATTGAAGCCTATCACAGGAATTCAAATAATACTCCGGTCTTAAATGATGAAAAGTACTTTAATTTTGATCCTGATTTAGTAGAAGGCAGTCAGGAATCCTACGGCTGGGAATTTACTTACGATTTAACTGAAACAAGTTTTAGTTTATCTGCTTCTTACTCTTTAAGCTGGGCTTATAAGAAAATTGACAGCTATATATATTATCCAAAATACGATTCAAGACATTCAGGTAATTTAATGTTTAGCTGCAATCCCGGAGCAGGCTGGAATCTTACTTCCATTTGGTCGGTTTATTCCGGATTACCATTTACCGAAATAATTTCTTACTATGATAAATATAATCTTGTAAATCCATTTGAAATAACACCAGGTGCGTCTGATTATGTTCCCTACCTTATTCTTGCTGATAAGAATCTTGGCAGGCTGCCATCTTACCACAGATTAGATATTGGTTTATCAAAAAAGATCGCAATTGCATCAACTATTATTACCTTAAGTATCGATGCAATTAATGTGTATAACAGAAAAAATATTTTTTATTATGAACGTGATACAGGAAGAAGAGTAAATATGCTGCCATTCCTGTTAACCGGAACTGTGAAGATAGAGATATGAAGTACTTGCGAATAATAATCGTGGTAAATATTGTTTTATCATTTTCAGGTTGTGATGATTCTTTTAATCCTTATACAACCTTCAAAGAGAAGTATTCTCTGGTCAGCATATTAAGATCTGATACTACTTTGCAGATTGCAACGATTACTAAAAATTATCTTGATGAAAATAATAACTCAGCACATAAATTATTATTTGAAAAAAATGCAGATGTAAGAATTTGGTACGGTGATTCTGTTTATAGATTAAGAGATACAGTCTTGACTTCTGATGCAGGCGAGGATTCAATACAATGTTACTATACTCAAAAATTTTCTGTTGGAACCGAAAAGTTAATTGAAATTGAGGCTTTGCTTTCAAATGGAAAAAGACTGAAAGCGATTTCTGAAACTCCATCTAAAATAGAATTTAAAAATACAAGCGAAGTAATTATCCCGCCAATCGGAAAAAATGTTGTTCAGGTTTACTGGACACCTGCAGGAAGTCAGAACTTTTATCAGGCTCGTTTGAAAATGAAATGTGAGTTTGTTGAAAACGGGATCAATAAAATATTTTATAGAGTATTACCAAATTCAATTTCAGTCAGTGAAGGAAAACAATATGCTGTTTTTCCAAAAGCTTCCAGAAATAATTATGTCGTTTATAATCTTGATGCAATCAACTGGTACCTGCAAGCTTTAGCTGATTCACTATCGGAACCTGTTAAATTCAGTATCCACCAGAATTTAGTTTTGGAATTACTGACATTTGATCTGGAACTATCTCGATATATTTCAATATCTACAAGCAGTATCGATAATTATTCGATTAGATTTGATGAAGGCGACTATACAAATATAAATGGCGGACTAGGAATTTTCGGCTCGCAGATAAAAACGAATTATTCTAAGCTGAAGTTTATTGATAGTTATATAAGAGGTTTCAAGTTTAACTTTATTTATGATACAAAGTAAAGAAATTATGTTTCTAAACCGATTAAGAAATAGTTTATCATCTGTTTTAATTTTGTTATTGTTATTAAGTTGTGATAAAGAAGTATCCGTCAGTCCAGAAGAACCACAACCGTTTAAAGGTAAATTAATTGTTCATTCTGAACCGGCAGGATTTTCGATTTTTTTAAATCACAAAAATACTGGTTCAATAACTCCTGATAGTTTACTGTTTATGGATCCGGGCAATTATCAAATTACATTGAAGAAAAAATATTTCAGAGATACATCTATTGTAATTCACTTAGATATAGATCAGGAAGTATTGTTAGATGTTGATCTGTTGAATAATCAGGCTATGTACGGAAAGTTAAACATATTTAGTATTCCTGCCGGTGCTGCAATCTATATAAACGATTCTCTAACTCAAAAAGTTACTCCATTTACTTTTACTCATTTATTACCTGGTGAGTACAAAATTAAATTAACTTATCCTCAATTCCGGTCAATATCATTTGATGTTGCAGTAACAAGCAGTCAAACAAGCTCTTATTCAAAAGCATTACAGGATACTTCTGTGTGGGTTGATTATCTGGTATCAAACTCGGGGCTTACAAGTAATATTCTCAGCAGTATTGCAATTGATGATTTCGGAAATAAATGGATTGGCTCAATTGATAAAGGTTTAATAAAGTTTGATGATGTTGAATTTATTAATTACAACACATCTAATTCAGGGATCCCAAGTAACCGAGTTTTGACTGTTGAAGTTGACCAGTTTAATATTGTATGGGTCGGTACTCAAAATGGAATTGGAAGATTTGATGGCACAAGCTGGATTGTTTACAATAAAAATAATTCAGGACTTCGCTCAGATGAAGTATATTCTGTAAAAATTGATCCGCAAAATACACTTTGGGCAGGAACTTCATCCGGTCTTTATAAATTCGATGGTAATTCATGGAACAGATATAATGATTCGTTATTATCAATCTGGGCTAATGATATCGAATTAGATGATAGTAATATTTGGATTGCAACCAATGATGGAATTGTTAAGTTTACTGATGGAGCATTTCAGTATTATCAACAGCCCGATTATAATTATCCTTCAATTATCGTTTCATCAACTGCTAAAGATATGATTGGTAATATTTGGTTCTGTCATAAAAATTATAAAACATCAAGAAATGGAATCTCATATTTTAACGGAACTCAATTTGTTAATTTTTATCCCGGTTCAAACTTAAACTCAATGAATCATATAAGTGTTGATATGTTTAATAACAAATGGATTTCTACTAATGAAGGTTTGGTAAAACTGAGTTCAAATAATAATATGCTTATATATAATAGATCTAATTCACTGATTAGTTCAGATATAGTCTCTTCGTCTGCAATAGACAAGAACGGCATTCTTTGGATTACTAATGCTTTTAACGGATTAAATAAGTTTAAGTTTAATACAAATTAATTTTCAAATTAATTTATTGAGGTAATATGAAAACCATTAGATTCATTTTAATCATTATCCTATTTCAATCAGCAGTATTTGCTCAGGATTCTGACCTGCTAAAGTGGTTAAAAAACCAGCCTGATATTGAAGTAGTAAATAAACTTGATTCAAAAAACTTTTCTGAAGTATATGAAATATTTGTTACACAGCCAGTTGATCACAATAATCCTGATGGATTAAAATTTAAGGAGCAAATATTTTTATCGCATATTGATAAAGATAAACCGATGGTGATTGAACTTGATGGTTATGCTGTTGAAAACAGACCTGCAGAGCTGGCAAAAATATTGGATTGTAATCAGATAATGGTTGAGCATAGATATTTTGGTGAATCAGTTCCCGCTCCGTTTGATTGGAAATATCTTACTATTGAACAGGCAGCAAATGATCATCACAGAATAATCGAATTGTTTAAAAAATATTACGCAGGCAAATGGATTACTACAGGTATCAGTAAAGGCGGCTCTTGTGTAATATTTCACAGCTATTTTTTCCCTGATGATGTAGATGTTTCTGTGCCTTATGTTGGTCCGTTAAATTATTCTATTGATGATAATCGTGTTTATGAATGGATAAAATCTGTATCAACTCCTGAATGCAGAGAAAAAGTATTTAATTTTCAAAAATTATGTTTTGAAAAAAGAGATGAGCTTTACCCGATGTTTTTGAAGAATGCTGAAAATAAAAAACTAACTTATGATATTGTTGGTAATGAAAAAGCTTATGAGTACGCGGTACTGGAATTCTCTTTTGCATACTGGCAATGGTCTGATGGTGATTGTTCGAAAATACCGGATAATAATTCCTCACTTGAAGACATCTGGAATGAATTATCAAACTACGGAGGTGTTACTTATTTTGATGACGCAAGTATTACAGGAATCTATCCTTTTTTCTATCAGTGTTATACTGAGTTTGGATATTATGCTTATGATGTAGCTCCATTTAAAGAATATATTAAATATGCTGATGGACAGACTCCATTCTTTATTCCGAAAGACTCAAATCCAACTTATGATCCGAGACTGCTAAAGAAGATAAATGATTGGGCTTCGAACAAAAGTAAAAATTTTATTTATATCTATGGCGGCAATGATCCATGGACATCTACAGGTGTTCAATTAACCGGAAAAACAAATTCAATTAAAATGGTTTGTCCTAATGGTTCTCACGGTTCAAAAATAAGAAGCTTTTCCAGAAAGGATCAGGAATTAATTTATTCACGGTTGGAGAACTGGCTGGGTATTCAAATTGAAAGATAATTGATTTGATTTTATTGTAAGAGGCTTCTGAAAAATTGTTGTTTAAGTCATTCTGAACTGATCAATATTTATATTGTGTTCATTTAGGGATTGATGTGATTTTATGATTAATGTTAATAATTTCTGAAATAATCAGCCTTTGATGAACAGTATGACGCTCTGCTTTTCTTAATTATTAGAATAATTTTTCAGAAGTCAGTTTAAGTTAAAGCTGGCATATATTATTCTCTTTTTTTCGTCCACCATTTAAAATTACCTTTCATCATTGTATTCTTTGTAAAGTATCACCGGTTAAATATTTTTCACTCAACAAAATCAAACTAATCTGATGGATACAAAAAACGCAGACTTATCGTCTCTAAAGATTAATAGATCTAATAGAGAAGATGGGAGTACTTACAAGACTGGAATTTATATTGCAGCAGTGGTAATCCTACTTATTGTAATTGGATATTTTATTGTTCCCAAACTTATAAGTAGTGCTGTTCAGGTCAAATTATCAACTGCAGTTTTACAAAGACCAGGTCAGACGGCTGCCTCATTAAATGCAAGTGGTTATGTTGTTGCTCAAAGAAAAGCTGCTATTGCTTCAAAGGGAACCGGCAGATTGATTTATCTTGGAGTTGTAGAAGGTGATAAAGTAAAGAAAGATCAAATCATTGCTCGTCTTGAAAATACAGATATACTTGCTCAGCTTGATGAAGCAAAAGCCAATCTTGATTTAGTACAAGCAGATTTGATAAATGCTGAAAATACTTTTGATCGTGAACGTGAATTATTTAATAAAGGTTTAAGCTCTCAGCAGCTGTTTGATCAGGCTGAGGCAAATTATAATAGATTTCTTGCATCAATTGAAGTAGCCAAAGCCAGAATAAAACAATATGAAGTTGCACTTGAGAATACTTTAATCAGGGCACCGTTTGATGGAACTGTTTTAACTAAGAATGCAGAAGTCGGTGAAATTGTTGCACCATTTGGCGGAAGCACAACTTCTAAAACTGCTGTTGTTACAATTGCTGATATGAGCTCGTTACTTGTTGAAGCTGATGTTTCTGAGTCAAACATTGAGATGATCCGGTTAAATCAGGATTGTGAAATAACTCTTGATGCATATCCTGAAAAAAGTTACGCTGCTTATGTATTTAAAATTGTTCCAACTGCTGATAGGTCAAAAGCAACTGTGCTGGTTAAAGTCGGATTCAAAAATTATGATTCAAGAGTTTTGCCTGAAATGAGCGCTAAAGTTTCTTTCTTTACAAAATCTATTGATACTTCAGTTGTAAATCAGAAACCGGTTTTGGTAATTCCTGCTTCATCCGTTAGAAGTGAAGATGGTAAAAGTTATATCTTCACAATCTCTGATAATAAAGCTGTTAAGAACGAAATAACTGTCGGGCAGAAGTTTGACTCTTATGTAGAAGTGATTTCAGGTTTACGATCAGGGCAAAAAGTAATTTCTGAACTTAATGATAAAATAAAAGATGGTGTTGAAGTAAAATTAGCTGAGTAAAACATTGTCATTGCTAATCCCATTTGGGATGAGGCAATCTGACAAGGAATTTTATGATTGCTTCACTCGAAGACTTGTTCGCAATGACTTTATTAAATTAATAATTATGGAGTTTAAATGTCATCAATAATAACAATTCAAAATGTTTTCAAATCTTATTCGCGGAATAAAATTGAAATTCCTGTTTTAAATAATATTAGTTTAAATGTTGAAAAAGGCGAATTTTTAGCTTTGATGGGTCCTTCAGGTTCAGGTAAAACTACTTTGTTAAATATGATTGCAGGAATTGATAAACCAAGTGCCGGAGAAATTATTGTCAATGATACTGTTATTTCTTCTCTTGGAGAATCAGCTCTTGCAAAATGGAGGGCAAATAATGTCGGATTCATTTTTCAGTTTTATAATTTGATTCCGGTTCTGACTGCTTTTGAAAATGTTGAACTGCCTCTGTTTTTGACTAAACTAACTAAAGCAGAAAGAAAGAAGCAGGTAGAAACTGCATTAACACTTGTTGGTTTGGGTGACCGGATGCATCACTCGCCAAAACAGCTTTCTGGCGGGCAGGAGCAGCGGGTTGCAATTGCAAGAGCAATTGTTACAGATCCTGTTTTAATTGTTGCAGATGAACCTACAGGTGATCTTGACAGAAATTCTGCAGAAGAAATATTGATATTACTTGGAAGACTTAACAGGGAGTTCCAAAAGACAATTATTATGGTAACACACGATCCCCACGCTGCTGAAAGCGCAAAGCTAATTAAGCATATTGATAAAGGTGATTTGGTAGGAGCATAAAATGAAAATCCTGAAAATAATTTTTGCAAATGCATTGCGACACAAGTTAAGAACAACACTTACAATTCTTGGAATTGCTATTGCAGTGATTGCTTTTGGTGTTTTAAGAACTGTTGTTACGGTTTGGGATTCTAGTGTTGATGCCGCAGCTGCAAATAGACTGATTACACGACAGGCAGTCTCGTTTATCTTTCCGTTGCCTTATGCATATAAAGAAAAAATAAAAAGTGTTGAGGGTGTTAAAGAAGTTAGTTTTGCTAATTGGTTTGGCGGAGTTTATAAAGATAAAAATAACTTTTTTACAAGAATGTGTGTAGATGCTGACACTTATTTTGATGTGCTGCCTGAATTTTTAATCTCTCCTGAGGAACTTGAAAATTTTAAGAAAGAGAGAAACGCTTGTGTTATCGGGCAGGAAATTGCTACTCAGTATAATCTGAAGCTTGGAGATCAAATGGTTCTGGATGGTGATATTTTCCCAGGAAGATGGGAGTTTGTTATACGAGGAATCTATAAGCCAAAAAATAACAATACAGATGGCACACAAATGCTTTTTCACTGGGATTATATTGATGAAAGAATGAAAGTTGAATCTCCCGCACGTGCTGGCAGTGTTAACTGGTATATTGTACAGATTTCAGACCCTAACAATGCGGCAGAAGTATCTGAAAAAATTGATGCATTGTTTAAAAATTCATCTGCTGAAACTAAAACTGAAACTGAAAAAGCTTTTACCCAGGGATTTGTATCTGCTTCGGGGGCAATAATTACTGCAATGAATTTTATGTCGTTTGTAATTATCGGAATTATAATGCTTGTTCTGGCTAATACAATGATTATGGCTGCAAGAGAACGAACTCGTGAATACGCAGTGTTAAAAACACTCGGCTTTTCAGCTTTTCATATTGTTGGCTTAATTTTAGGAGAATCGTTAGTTATTGCTATGATTGGCGGCGGAATTGGAATTTCTTTAACTTATCCAATTGTTGCAGGATTTGAACAAGCAATGCCAAAAGGATTCTTCCCATTCTTTTACATCGAACCAATTACTACCATACTGGCTTTAAGTGCAGCTATTATTATAGGAATCCTGGCTTCAATTTTCCCGATTCAACGCGCATTAAAAACCAGCATTGTTGATGGTTTTAGATTTGTTGGATAAAATATGAATCGTCATTGCGAGTCACATTTGTGACGAAGTAATCTATTTAATTGTCAGACTGCTTCACTTTGTTCGCAAAGACAAAACGAAAATGAATTATGAAAATACCATTTAAATATACTTTTAGAAGTTTTAAATCCAGAAAGCTAACTGCTATTATAACTGTATCCGGAATTGCACTGGTTGTTTTTGTATTTGCTGCTGCATTAATGATGGCTTACGGTGTTGAGAAAACACTGGTATCAACCGGATCACCGGATAATATTAAAATATTTCGTCAATCTTCTCAGGGTGAAATCACAAGTATAATTGACGGAGATACACAGGGCATTATTAGAGCTTTGCCGCATATTGCAAAGGGAAGTGATGGAAATTTACTTATCTCTGCAGAACCAGTTGTTATAATTAATTTGGAGATAAAAAGCGGAGGAATGAGTAATGTAACTGTCCGCGGAGTATCACAATCTGTTTATCAGTTAAGACCACAGATTAAATTAATTAGCGGCAGATTATTTAATCCTTCTTTGCGTGAATTAATTGTTGGGAAATCAATAAATACTAAATTTAAAGGCGCTGAAATCGGCAGTAAGGTTAGATTTGCCGGCGATGAGTGGAAAGTTGTAGGAATATTTGAAGCTGATGGAAGCGGATTTGAATCCGAAATGTGGGGCGATAGCCAGCAATTGTTAAATGCTTTTAACCGTGGTTCTAGTGTATCAACACTTACACTTAAACTGGATGATATGGCTAATTATGAAGAGTTTAAGAGAGCATTTGAAACTGATAAAAGATTAAAAGAATTTGAACCTCAGATCGAGCAGAAATATTTTGAAGAACAATCAGAGTATCTTGCTACTTTTATCAGAGTTTTAGGAATTTTCATCACAGTAATTTTTAGTTTTGGTGCAATGATTGGGGCAACAATAACTATGTATTCAGCAGTAGCAAATAGAACAGTTGAAATAGGCACTATGCGTTCATTAGGATTTAGCAGAAGAAACATTCTAAGCGCATTCTTGTTTGAAGCACTTTTAATTTCAAGCATTGGTGGAATCATCGGATTGTTTCTGGCATCATTTTTACAATTCTTTTCAATATCTACTTTAAACTGGAATTCATTTTCAGAATTGGCATTTAGTTTTTCACTTTCACCTGCAATTATAATTTCATCAATGATATTTGCAGTTGTTATGGGAATTATTGGCGGATTTTTCCCTTCTGTGCGCGCAGCAAGATTAAATATTGTAAAGGCTTTAAGAGCCGGATAAAAAATTGTTTAGAACAAACAAAGTATTATTTGTTAACTCTGTTTGAAATCAATTTGTCAAGTTGTCGTTTTAATTCTTCTTTTGCCGGTTGAGCTTGTTTAAATATTGAATCGGCTTTTAAAAAATCAAACACTCTTACATCATAAATTTCCGGTCTGATATAGATGTCAGGTTTATAGAATTTCAGTCTCTCTTTTATAATAGAATTCTGCATAGTTTGATATGTTGTAAAAACCGAATCAAAGGTTGGCGGAATATCGTTTTCAGTATGTGATTTAGAAGCAGTTACATCTATAGCAATTGTTATGTCACATTTATCTTTCAATAAATCATAAGGCAAAGGATTAACTGCACCTCCATCAATTAAGACTCTGTTTTTAATTTTAACAGGTGTAAATAATCCGGGCAGTGAATAGCTTGCCTTTATTGGATTTAATAAATCACCTTTATCAAATATTACTGCTTCCTTTTTCCAATAATCTGTTGCAACAACTATTAATGGAATTTTTAATTCTTCAAATCTGGAAATATTCAGATTAGACTTCATATAACTCTGAAACTTTTCACCCTTAATGAAACCAGATTTAATAAATTGCGGATCAAACATTGTGAACATTTTTACAATATCTGATTTTAGCAGAAAATCAAAAACCGAATCACTCTTTGGATTGATAAGCTGATTAAGAATTTCTTTCATCTCTTTTGAAGAAAATCCTGCAGCACAAAAGGCTCCTACTACCGCACCAATACTTGAACCAGAAATAACAGAAGGCTTAAGACCTAATTCATCTAAAGCCTCTATCATCAACAAATGTGCAATACCCCGCGCACCACCAGCACCAAAAGAAATTCCTATCTTCATTTGGAGTCCACATCTGTTTTATTCATTCAATTTTCCTGATCAGTTTAAATCCGTTTAATCAGTAATATCCGTGTACCATTTATTTTTCAACTTGAAAAACTGAATCCAACACAGTGCCATCAACCCACTTAACAATTGCAACAACTTTATCTTTATTAACTTTTGGTTTTGCAGGAGAGCCGCCGCATATTATATCAATTTCTTTCTTTAATTCTTTTATATCTATAATCGGAATCGAAGAATTTTTCATTGCCTTCAATAGATCTTTTCGCTTTGGATTAATGCAAAGTCCTCTTTCAGTTGCAATCACATCAATTAGTTCTCCAGGTCCGCAAAGTGTTGTTACTTCATCAACAATAACAGGAATTCTATCTCTGAAAGTTGGAATCGCAAGTATTGTGCATTTAGAGAAGAGGCAATTCTGCCAGCCGCCGATTCCGTGAAGTAAATACCCATCTGAATGTGTTACAACATTTGCATTGAAGTTTACATCAACTTCAGTTGCACCAAGAACAGCGGCATCAACCATTGAAGCAAAATTTCCTTTTCCGTGAAAGTTGTAGCTTGTAAAAGGAGAAGTGTTTACGTGTCCAATATTTTCTCTCATACTTCTTACGCCTTCAAGATCAAAAGTTTGACCATCGAGGATGTAGTCGGTTAATCCTTCTTCAAGCATTTGAACAAGATATTTTGTTGAACCGCCTCTAATAAACCTTGCTTTTACATTTTTCTTTTTCATCCGTTCTTTCAGATAAACTGCAAAAGCAAGAGTTGTACCGCCTGCACCAGCTTGAAATGAAAATCCGTCTTTCATTATTCCTGCTTCATCAAGAAACTGCGCCACGTATTCTGCAATTAACAAACGATCGGGTGATTTGGTTACTTCAGTTGTTCCGGAAACAATTTTTGAAGGATCGCCGAGTGTTTCAACTTCAACTACATAATCAACATTGTTGCCCTGAATCTGCCAGGGAACGCAAGGGAAGGGAACAAGATTATCAGTAACGATAATAGTTCTGTCTGCGTATTCAGAATCGCCTAATCCGAATCCAATTAGTCCGCATGCAGATTTGCCGCGATCCCCGGTTGCATTACCAAATGGATCCGCCGTTGGTGCGAGTAAAACCGCGATATCAACATGAACCTCTCCATCCTGTAATGACTGATATCTTCCGCCGTGTGAACGAAGAACCCCAACACCTTTCATTTTTCCTTCGGTTGTAAATTTGCCGAGAGGTCCGTTCATACTTCCTTCAATATGATGAATTGTTCCATCTTCAAGATATTTTATCAGATGTGAATGAACAGGAAATGAAGCCGAAGGGAACCAGCGAATATTTTTTATTCCCATTTCTTTAACAGCATCAAACAACATATTTGTAACTGCATCACCATTGCGCAAATGATGATGAGTTGAAATTGTCATTCCGTCTTTTAATCCTGCTTTTTTCAATGCTGTCTTTAAATCCTTAACAACTTTATTTCCGTCTGAAGGATAATCCACACACGAACGAATTGGCGGTTTTGCTTTCACTCCTGTTGGTTTGTATTTGTTAACTCCTTTAAAAGGAATTTGTGATTGTCCGTTTACTTCTGTCGGGACTAATCTTCCTGCTGCATTTTTTATTAGTTTCATAATTCTTAAATCTCTGTTATTATCATTCCGAACTTGTTTCGGAATCTTCTTTATTTTTTAGATGCTGAAACAAGTTCAGCATGACCATTTAGTTTAGCTAAATGTAAAGTCCTTAATGCCCGTTTCACAACCGGCGGATCAATCATTTTGCTGCCAAGTGATACAACACCAAGTCCTTTTTTCTCTGCTTCTTCAAATGCGAGAACAATTTTCTTTGCTTTTTCTATTTCATCTGTTGTTGGAGCAAATGCTTCATGAACAACCTGAATTTGTCGTGGATGAATACATCCTTTGCCTTCAAAGCCAAGTGACTTTGCTTCGATTACACTTTGACGAAGTGCTTCCATATCAGATACATCAGAAAAAACAGTATCTATTGCCTGAATACCTGCTGCCTTAGCAGCATTGACTAACATCTGTCTTGCAAAAATACTTTCACGACCTTCATTTGTTCGTTGAGTTCCGATATCGGCTGTGTAATCTTCAAGTCCGATTGCAAGTGCGCAAATATTTTTTGATGCTGAAGCAATCTCGTAAGCTTTAATAACTCCGAGTGCACTTTCAATTATGGGCATAAAGAAAATATCGCTTTTAACTTTGAATTGCTTTTTAAGTTTCTCAACTTCCTTTTCAAGTTGATGGATTTGTTCTGCTGACTCGCACTTTGGAACAAGTATGACATTAACATTGTGTGGTATAATATATTTCAAATCATCCAAACCTTTAGGAAGCTGATTGATACGAACCATTCTTTCAGCATTATAAAAATCAACTGAACGCAGTGCATTGCGTACTAGCAATTGTGCTGCATCTTTTTCTGTTGGCGCTACGCTGTCTTCAAGATCCAGAATTATTCCGTCAGGTGCATGAAGTCCGGCATTCACAAAAAACTTCGGCTCATTGCCGGGAAGATATAATCTGCTTCTTCTTAGTTGATCTTTTTTAGTTGAGTATAGATTTTTTTTGTGAAAAGGAAGAAGATATTCCTTTTTGATTTCAGGAAATAATCTTCTCACTGCAAGCTCAAACCTTGCAGCAAGAACAAATGGTAAGGCTCCATAATCTTCGCAAAGTATTTTTGCATCTTTAAGAGCAAAGTATTTGCACATATCAAGAATCATCTGTTTAATTGATTCTCCATACATTGTATCTACCTTACTCTTTAGATCGATTTTAATTCCGCCAGAATTTTTCAATTCAATTTCAAAATAGCAATCGGAGCGCACTGAATCGCCGCGTTTACCACTAATTACCTTATTTATTTTTTTTGCCATAAAAAACTCATTAATTATTTAATATGAATATGGTTAACAACATAGTTTCATTGATAGATTGTTTCATTGTTATTCAGACAATTTTGAATTAGTAAATTTGATCCGCTGATGAATTAATTTAGGGAGCTTTTGAAGTTCGCTATAAATGTAATCATAATCAGTTTTTGAGATCAACTTTCTCATTAAAGCTTTTTCATTCCAATCTAATGATTCATACATAGATCCAAAACCGATACGAAAAAATTTAACTTTATCCTTCTTTGAATATCTTCCAAGACCTTCTGCTATATTTGCTGAGATTGAATCAATCGAACGGACGAATTGTATTCCTAAAGTATCTTTACTAAACCGATCCAACTTTACAATTAAATCCCAAACATAATTACTCAAATTAAACGCAATCTTGTAAGCATCAATATCATTTAATTTTAAATATTTCTTTTCCATTTTATAACAATGTAACAATTAACAATTGAACAACGAAAGATCAGATTATCATCTTCTTCATAAATTCTCTTGCTGTCATCAGCTCAGCATTAAAGATAGCATCCTTAATTTCTTTTCTTCTTCCAGCAACAAATAATTGTGAAGATAATCCATCAAATTTATTGTCAAGATCTTCCATTGTCATTGGTTCTCTTGGATCGCCTTTAGGATATTCGAGATATTCTGAAAATTCTCTTCCGTCTTTTGTTTTTACAACAACTTTACTTGGCTGTTTTGCAGGGAACATTTTTTCAAATTCAATTGATGGCTCACCTTTAACCCGGTCAATTACTTCCCAGATTCTCGGGTCTTTTAATTTTTCATCTGAGAAAGATTGTGTAGTAACTTTATGATCTACCAGAGCCGCAGCAATGCAGTAGGGAAGTGAATGATCTGCAGTTTCTCTTGATTCAGGACGATACTTGTGCGGATCAAAAAGAATATCATAAGCCTGTGCAAGTGTTGTAAGCGTTACAGTATCAATCTGATCGTAACTGATGTTATTCTTTGTAACAACTTTTAAAGTTGCAGAAAGGTGCGTATGAGTTAAAGCTTCAGTTGGGAAAGCTTTCATACTGCATTCAAGAATTTTGTAGGATTCACCCAGTCCGCCAATTAATTTATCAATATTCCATTTCCATTCAGAAACACCATCACGTCCTTTCATACTTACTGGTTCAACTTTTTGTTCTTTAGCATTCCATCCGAGAAATGTATCCATAAATCCTTCTTTTCCTTCAAAGACAGCTTCTGTGCCTGTATAGCCTCGTTGAGCCATCAATGCAGCAAAAACTCCAGCTTGTGTAGCCATAGGATCAACAGTGTTTTTCATCATCGTAAGTTTGCCTGCAGTTGGACAGCCGATTGTGTGATTGTGGCTTCCGCTTATTCCTATCGCATTTACCATTTGATCAACACTTAGACCAAGGATTTTTCCTGCAACAATAGGGGAAACAAATTGTGTTAGAGTTGCATGATGCCATTTTCGTTCACGGACACCTGGTGAAGCAAATAAGCATAGCCGCTGTTCAAATTCGTAAGCAAGAACTATAGCTGTAATTACATCCTCCATTGAAGCACCGACTAATTCAGCAGCTGCAAGCGCAGCAGGAATAATGTCCGATGGATGAGAAGGATCTTCTTTCCAATAAATGTCGTTAAAATCAAGCGCACGAATCATTAGTGAATTTACAAGGGTGGCATTTACTGCAGGAATTTTATCTCCGTAACCAATAATTGTTGCCTCTTCTGTTCCACCCATATCGTGATAGATATTGCGGATTATTCTCACATCTTTTGTATGATAACCGCCAAATGCACATCCAAAAGAATCGTAGAGATATCTTTTTACTTCGTGCACAACGTTTTGTGGTAAATCTTTGTATTGCAGATTAACTGCGAACTCTGACATTATTCTTGAGATTGATTTGCTCATTTGCTTTCCTTTCTAAAAAATTAAATTCGTTTAATTGATAATGGAACACTGATTTAACGGATCAAACTGATTTAAACGGATTTTTTATCTGTTCCAATCTGTCTAATCAGTTCGATCTGTGTTCCAATTTACTTTGTTTATGTTATTGAAACACTGATTTAACAAATCAAACTGATTTAAAAGGTTTTTTTATCTGTTCCAATCTGTCCAATCTGCTCGATCCGTGTTCCAATTATTTTTTTTCTAATTAAAGATTCTTTTATACCCATTCTTCCAATCCGCCGGTAACGATTAGCTCTTGTACTGCTTCTCCAAAAGTTTATAACAGATTATTTTCTGATTCTTAATTTCTTATCCTGGTAAACCGAAAAATTTCCTGCAATATCTTTTGAATGTGTATTAAAAATTTCTAAGAGAACATCAATTTTTTGTTGCCATCTTGCATTTTCCATTCTTAACAGAAGTATTCCTGCGTGAGGTCTCATAGAGTTGAATACCAACTCACCAAAATCTTTATCCATCGTTATAATTACTCTTGCTTCTTTAACGGCGAGTTCAAGTCTATCAGCATCTATCATTGAAGCATTAATGTCTCGTACAGATAGTACATCAAAACCGATTTCCTTAAAATATAATTCAGCTTTTTTACTTACTCCGGCATCAAACAATAGTTCAGGCTGGTTTTATAATCAGGCATTAATCGTATATATTTTTTCTGATTCTAAAACTTTGGAAGCATAAAGCAGTGCAGCTTTAATATCATCCTTTTTTAATTCAGGGTAATCTTCAAGAATTTCTTCTTGTGTTAATCCTGCTGCTAACGCTTTAATTATTTGGTCAACACTTATCCTTAAACCACGGATAGTTGGTTTACCAACAAGAATATCTCTGATTATTGTTATTCGCTGCATTAAGTCCAGTTTTAAACCTCTTTTTTTGCAAATTAATTTACAAAGGTAATCAATTACTATTTCAGTTTTCTCTTCACCCATTCTTCCAATCCGCCGGTAACAATAAGTTCCTGTGCAGCTTCACCGACAGGATCAATTGAATAGGTCCTGTTATCAAATGTTAAAGATGAATTTTCAAAATCTATTTTAATCTTCATTCCAGATTTTACTGTAAGCTTATCTTTCCCATATTTAGATTTTAAATCATTTACAAGCTGCGGGCATTCAATAAGTAAATATCCATTGTTAAGTGCATTACGCTTATAAGTTTCATTAAAAGTGCCGGCAACAACAAGCTGTATCCCTTTATACTTTAGTGCAGTTGCTGCCTGTTCGCGTGAAGAACCCGTTCCAAAATTAAAACCACCGACCAGGATATCACCTGATTTTGCTATCTTAACGAACTCCGGATCATAATTTTCCATAACAACTTCAGCCTGCTGCTGCGGAGTAAAATCATCAATGTAAGTGTATTTACCGGGATAAATTCCGTCAGTATTCATATTATCCTGATGACAGAAAAGTAATTCACCTTCAAGAACCGGTTTGAATCCAGTAATAATTTTAACTGATACTTTCGCATCTGATTTTTTAGGATTAACTTTTACTGTGCCTTTAATTTCACGAAGATCTTTGTTACTCCAGTCAAAATCAATCTTACCGGAAATAGCTGATGAAGCGACAACCGCAGGTGAAGCCAAATAAGCCTGAGCATTTGGTGAGCCCATTCTGCCTTTAAAGTTTCTGTTGGTTGCAGAAATTCCGATTTCACCATCTTCCAGCAAACCTGTTCCAAGACCGATGCAAGGTCCGCATCCGGAAGGAAGTGGAATTGCACCAGCTTCGATAAGCGACTGCCAATAACCGTATCGTTCAGCTTCTTTCTGTACTTCACTTGATGCAGCAGCAATATAAAATTTAACATTCGGATCAACTTTCTTACCTTTAACAACTGCAGCAGCTTCAGCAATATCATCAAGTCTGCTGTTAACACAGGAAACAAGATAAGCTTTGTTGATCTTGATTTCTTTTCCCTTAAGCTCGGAAACAGAGGCATAAGTTTTAACAGTATTGGGTCCCGAAACATAAGGTTCGACAGTTGTTAAGTCTAATTTTAATTCTTTTGCATAGAAAGCCTCTGCATCGGCTTTAGGAATATTATGTTCCAGTTCTTCGATTCTTTTATTATTAATTCTTGGATGTAGTCCATTTCCATCAACATCGGAAAAGACGCCCTGAAGTCCGCGATGTTCAATAAATCTCTCTCGTTTCTTCAGCCAAAGAATTGCTGCAAGATCAATTGGAAAAACTCCTGCAAGCGCACCCCACTCAGTTGTCATATTTGCGATTGCCAGTCTTTCATCAATAGTTAAATATCTAACTCCATCTCCAACGAATTCAATTGCGTGGTTTAACACTTCATCCTGATTGAAGAATCCACAAAGTGCAATGATAACATCTTTACCTGTTACACCTTGTCGTAAGCTGCCTTGCAATTCAACTTTTGCAATAGGCGGAACCTGCCACCAGGTTCTTCCGGTTGCCCAGATTGCTGCAGCATCAGTACGAACAATTGGAGTTCCGAGACAGCCAAGCCCGCCGTACATATTTGAGTGTGAATCTGAAGCAACAACCATTGTTCCGGGCCAGGCATAACCTTCTTCGCACATTATCTGATGTCCGATTCCTCTTCCGGCAGGATAGAAGTCTGCACCCATTGATTTAGCAAACTCTTCAATCTTTCTATACTTTTCAAGATTTTTTTCGGAAGTATCCTGTACATTATGATCGAGAGTATTTACAACCTGTCGTGGATTGAAAAGTTTTGTAGCTCCGATTGATTTAAATTTTGGAATGACTGCACCGGTGTTATCGTGTGTCATTACATACGCAGGTTTGATTGATAAATAATCACCTGCTCTAACTTCGTGTTTTGGATCTAATCCAACTGCGAACTTTTGTGCTATTTTTTCTATTAGTGTTTGTGACATATTTTTCTCCGTAATGATTGTCATTGCGAGTTACGATTTGAGTTGCCATTAGGGAACCAATCGTGACGAAGCAATCTGTAAAATTGTTTTCTACATTTATTTTTTTTGAAATACTATATTGAAGATTGTTTCACAAAAGACTCTTTACCAATAACAGTTATATTATCATTTATAAACTTCTTCAAAATTATATAAGTCTTTCCAATCAGGATTTAATTTATTAATAAGTTCTATCTTCTTTTTTCTAGAACCAGCTTTTATTTGCTTTTCTCTTTTGATAGCATCTCTGGCATTATCAAATGATTCAAAGTAAACAAGCTTATCTACATTATATTTTTTTTGTAAAACCTTCGATTAACTTAGCTTATTGCTCCCACACTCTTCTCATCAAACTATTAGTCATTCCTGAATAAAGTACAGAATTATTTTTATTAGATAATATGTAAATGTAATAATTCTTCATTTATCATAGAGATTGCTTTACTCGAAGACTCGTTCGCAATGACCTTCACTGTGTCAAGCTTTAAACGGATCAAAGGAAACAAAATCTGCATGATGAACAATTATTGCTTCAACATTGCGTTTTGCAAGGTCGCCTTCTTTTGCATGATAAGCAATTATATGCTGAACTTCATAAGGTAATCCAAATCTATCAGCAATTGAAACGCCGCTGAAAGGATGACGAAGCAAATGTCCGGCTTTGCTTGTTACAAGCTTACCGTCAACTTTATCATACTCAATAAGTTTTCCAATATCAATTAAGATTGCACCGGCGATAAGTAAATCCATATCAATTTTTATTTCACTGCCGAAATTTTCTTTCATTCTTTTTGCGATATCAACAGAAAGTTGAACAGCTGTCCGTTTGTGATTCATAAAAGAAATTTTGCAATCCTTAATCAATAATGAAAATGGAATGACTTCAAGATCTTCAGGAGTTAAAACTGAGTTTTCGATTGCATAGACCCAGCAGTTTAAAACTTTCTCTCTGAGCTGGTGATTTTCAATCCAATTAATTTCTGGCCATATTTTTAATACTTTTTCTTTCATTGATCCTCCGTAATAGGAAAGAAGCGAGATACAAGACGATTCATCGCAACTTTAATCATTTTTAATTTTTTTTAATAAATTTTGATAACATCGCAAAAGAATGTTTAATCATTTCTGCGAGTTGTTTAATATCTGTACAGTTTAAATAATCTAACTTAACTGCAATTTCAATCCTAGTATCCAATTCAACTGCTGATGCTCTTGCAATATCCAGAAATCTTAATGTTTCTAAATTTGAGCTTCTGATATTTCTCTCAGAAATATTTAAAGGAATCGAAATAGCAGCTTGCCTGATTTGAGAAGTAAGAGCAAAGTGTTCTTGTGACAGAAATTTTGAAGTAAACTTGTAAACTTCTGAAACGAGTTCAACGCTTTTTTTCCATACATCCAGTTTTTTATGACTAAGATCTAACATTTATTTTCTGATTTATTTTCCTCTTGCGTTTAGGTCTTTCGTCTTACTTCTTTCGTCTCACAATTTAGCAATTATTTCATCTGTCATTTGCTGTGTTGTGCAGGCACCTTTGCTGAATACATCAGGTCCGCCCCGCAGTTTCATCATATCATAAGTTTTAACTTTTCCTTCTTCAACCACTTTAGCAATTGCTTTTTTGATTTTTTCAGATTTTTCTGTTTCACCAATATGGTCAAGCATCATACAGGCACTCATAATCATTGCTATTGGATTTACGATTGAAGGATTTAACTCCTGATACTTTGGTGCACTTCCATGAGTCGGTTCAAAAACTGCAACCTCATCACCAATATTTGCACTGCAGGCAAAACCAAGTCCGCCAATCAGACCAGCAAAACCATCAGAAATAATATCTCCAAACATGTTTTCTGCAACTACAACTCCGTAATCCTCGGGATTTTTAGTAAGCCACATCATTTGTGCATCAATATTGGTATCCCACAAAGCAATTCCGGGATACTCTTTTGCTAATTCTTTTCCAATCTTTAACATCATTCCTGAAGTTTCGCGAAGCACATTTGGTTTTTCACAAACGGTAACATTTTTATAGCCGAATTTTTTTGCATACTCAAAAGCAGCGCGGATAATTCTTGTTGCAGCATGTTTGGTAACTATTCTTGTTGAAATTGCGAGCTCCTCATTGGGAACATCTTTAAATGCTTTCCATTTTGGATGAGATTCAAATGCAGCACGAACATTGGCAGGAGGATTTGTCCATTCAATTCCTGCATAAAGTCCTTCTGTATTTTGTCTGAAAATAACTGAGTTGACAATCGGTTCTTCATAGCTGCCTTTACCATCTTTTCTGATAAAGTTAAGCGGGTTTCCTTTGAATGCAATACAAGGACGAATACAAATATCAAGATTAAATATTTGTCTCATAGAAACTATTGGTGAAAAATAAACATAACCTTTCCCTTTTAATGAAGGATCAAGTTCTTTATCAGCTGCATCTTTTGGTTTAGAAGTAATAGCGCCAAAAAGCCCGAGTTTATGTTGTTTTAACAAATCAATTGTACGCTGTGGAAGTGCATTTCCTTCACTGCACCAGAAATCCCAGCCAATATCTCCATGGACATATTCGGCTTCAAATCCGACTGCGTTTAAAACTTTGATTGCTTCTGGTAATACTGTTTTACCAATGCCGTCCCCGGGCATTGAAACGATGGTTCTCTTCATAAAAAAAATTCCTGTATAATTAGAAAAAATTGACATCTCAAACTTAGCCATTTGATGATGATCAAAGCAAGGATTAAAGCCCCTATTTGGCTGAAACAGGATAAGAAAATTTAGTTTTAATCGGCAAAAATATTAAATTAGTAAGGAATTTGACGATAATAAGATATAATCGAACAAAACTATCAAAATGCCTGAAAATCTATCTGAAAAATCATTAGAACAAGCTAATCTCGAATCATTATTAGATTCTTCAATTGATGTTATTATTCGGATTTCTGATAGTGCAGTTATCTATTATTTGAGTGCTTCTTCTATTAATTTAATTGGATATTTGAATTCAGATTTATATGGTAAATCACTAATTGCGTTTATCAGTGAAGAACAAACTGAAGAGTTTAAATTGTGGCTTACAGAAGTTTTCCAATCTGATAAAACTAAAAGCTTCAGATCTGATTTAATTGACAATAAAAATAAAAAAGTTGCAGTCGAGTTTTCTCTCAAACGAATTGAGATTGATGGAAAACAATTTGCACAGGGAACAATCAGAGATATCAGAGCTCCTAAAGAAACAAAGCAAAATTTATTTAGCTCTGAAAACATTTTTAATTCAATCTGGAAAAACACAAAAGATGGAATGAGATTAACTGACCAGGATGGAATGGTTGTACTTTGTAATACAGCATTTGCTAATCTGTTTGGCAAACCTGCTGATGATATTATCAATCATCCAATCAGCGATCTTTATGCTGCGGAAAAAAGTGAACAGATAATTAAAAACTACAAGCGGAATTTTATTCAAAGCATGGTTAAAGATTATCTTGAAACATCTGCAACTTTATGGAATGGAAGTCAACTGTATTTTGAAGTCTCAAATTCTATAATAGATGATATTGGCGGAAAAAGATTTTTGCTTAGTATTTTCAGAGATATTGGTGAAAGAAAAGTAAATGAGAATCTGATTGATAAGAAGGGAAGGTTGCTTCAGGGAATTGCTAAAGCTTCAAATGCATTAATAACTGATTCAGAATATATAGACGGATTTAACATTGCTCTGGAAATTCTTGGCGAAGCTGCCGGTGCCGACAGGGTTTATATCTATAAACATTTCGAAGATGATGAAACCGGTGAATTATATTTCAGCCCTCAATATGAGTGGACTGCTCCTGGGATTACATCTCAATACAAAGATTCTATATTAGGTAAGCTTTCTTATTCCAGATTTGCACCATTAAAATTTTATGAATCTTTTATAAATGGCGAATCACTAAAATTTATAATTAAAGAATTGCCTCAGGAATTGCGTGAAGTTTTTATTGATAGAAATATCCGCTCAATTATTTTAGTTCCAATTATGATTGATGGAGCTTACTGGGGTTTTATCGGATTTGATGAATGCCACTCTGATAGATTGTGGAGCAGCGATGAAGAGTCAATGTTAAGCGCATTGGCTGCTACTTTCGGCGAAATATTAAAGAAGAATAAGTTTCGTGATGAGCTGCTCAGGAAAAATGCCGAACTGGATAGGGCGGTAATTGAAGCACAAAACGCTGCAAAAGCCAGAAGCGAGTTTTTAGCTTTAATGAGCCACGAAATCAGAACTCCGATGAATGGAGTTATCGGGATGACAGGATTGTTGCTTGAAACAATGCTGACTGAATCACAGAAGGATTATGTAAGTACAATAAGATTGAGCGGTGAGCAGCTCCTGGTTATTATAAACGATATACTTGATTTTTCAAAAATTGAATCTGAAAAGCTTGAGCTTGAAACACAGCCATTTGATCTTAGAGAATGTATCGAAGATTCTATGGACCTTGTATCAACAAAGGTAGCTGAGCAGGAAATCGAACTTTTTTATAATATTGATGAAAATACACCTTATGCAATTTACGGTGATGTTACAAGATTAAGACAAATTCTAACTAACCTGCTGAGTAATGCAGTAAAGTTTACAAAAAAAGGTGAAGTTGAAGTAATAGTAAAATCTGAGCAAATCGATTATAAAGAATATTTATTGAAATTTAATGTCAGAGATACCGGCATTGGAATTCCTGCTGATAAACTTGATAAACTGTTTCAGCCTTTTAGTCAGGTTGATTCATCAATTACCAGAAGTTTCGGAGGTACTGGTTTAGGTCTGGTTATAAGTAGAAAACTTGTTGAAATGATGGGCGGTGAAATTGGTGTAATCAGCGAAGTGGACAAAGGCAGTAATTTCTTCTTTACTATTAAAGCTGAATCTGTTACTTCTGATAAAAAAGTTTATTCTTTTGAATCCTCTTCTAAACTGATTGGCAAAACTGTTATGGTTCTTGATCAGAACTTTTCTAATGGGATGATGCTTAGAGATTTGATGATTAGATGGAAAATGAACTCAGGATTTATTAACAGTCTTACTGATTTAATTCCGAAACTTGAATCAAACAAAGACTCGGAATTGTTTATAATAAACTCACAGGGTTTTGAAAATAATATTCAAATCATAATTGAAAAAATTAAAAATACTATTAAGTCCAAAGAAATTGGATTTATCATTTTAAAAACTTATGGAAAAGAAATTGGTGTACTTGAAAATGAACGCTCCCCTTACTGTAAAATCATTTCTAAACCAATCAGACGAAAACAATTATATCAATCAATCTTAGGTTTTTTTGAAACAGAAGTTAAAGACGAACAAATAAAACCTGCAAAAAAAGAGTTAACACAGTTTGTTCCTGTAAACAAGTTTAAGATACTTCTTGTTGAAGATAATAATGTTAATCAGATGGTTGCAACAAGAATGCTGCAAAGAATTGGTTACATTGCAGATATTGCTTCTAATGGAAGAGAAGCAATTGAAGCATTGGAAAATATCAGTTACGATTTAATATTTATGGATATTTCTATGCCGGAGATGGATGGGCTTACGGCTTGCTCGCTTATTCGTTCAAATAAGGAGTTAAAAAGACAGCCCGTAATTATTGCAATGACTGCAAATGCTATGCATGGTGATCGGGAAAATTATTTGAAAGTAGGAATGAATGATTACATCAGCAAACCAGTAAATATTGATGATCTGACAATGATTATTGAAAAATGGTCTGAATCAATAGCTCGTGAAAAGCAAAACGATGTTTCTGTTGATCAAATATCAGACATTGAACTTAAATTTATTGATGAGACGAGAATCCTGTTCTTGCAGGACTTAAAGTCTCAAGCTGATCTTGAGTTCTTTAAAGAAATGCTTGATATATATATAAATGAAATCCCGAAAAATATTGAACTGATAAGAAATGCAATTTTTCAAAATAATTCAGAACACTTGCGTTTCTATGTTCATAAATTAAAAGGCTCATCCTTAACACTTGGAATTGAAAGTGTTCTGGAATATTTCAAGTCGCTCGAAAATATGGCATTGGAAAATAATATAACTGAAGAATCAATCGTTTTGTTCAAGAAAGTTTCTGCTCAGTTTGAAAAGATTATTGAGGATATTGTTTTGTTAAAAAGCAAATATGCAAATGTCAGTTTTCCTGATATTCAATAATGAATCACATTAATAAAAAACGGGCACCATTAAACCGAACTTTAGATATTACCAGTAAAGAAGCTGCTCGTTTCCGGAAGTCTCTTCTGAAATTGGAAAGTAAATCTTCTGTTGAAGAAATAACCGGAAGAATAATAAATCAGGATATATTTAGTGCGGCAGAATATCTGCCTGTCAAATTTGTTGACTTATTATTTATTGACCCTCCTTATAATCTGAATAAAAATTTTTCAACTCTTAAGTTCAGGGAGATGAAAAATAGTGAATATGAAAAATGGACAGATTCCTGGCTGCAGAAAATTGTTAAAATCTTAAAACCAGATGCTTCCATTTATTTCTGCTGCGATTGGAAAACCTCAATTCCAACTTATAACGTTTTAAAAAAATATTTTAATGTGCGTAACAGAATAACCTGGGAACGTGAAAAGGGAAGAGGCGCAAAAGATAATTGGAAGAATTCTTACGAAGATATTTGGTACTGCACTGTTTCTGACAAATTTACTTTTAATACTGATGCAGTTAAATTAAAAAGATTAGTCCGCGCTCCTTATAAATCTGATAATGGCAATCCTAAAGACTGGAAAAAAGAGAATGGAAAAAATTTCAGAATAACTCATCCATCTAATTTGTGGAATGATATAACAATTCCGTTTTGGTCTATGCCGGAGAATACAGATCATCCAACACAGAAACCGGAAAAGTTACTTGCTAAAATTATTCTTGCAAGTACAAATGAAAATGATTTTGTTTTTGATCCTTTTCTTGGTTCGGGAACAACTGCAGTAACAGCAAAAAAACTTAATCGCAAATTCTGTGGAGTTGAGATTGATGAAACTTTTGCTGCTCTTGCATCAAAGCGTTTAGAGTTTGCAGAAAAAGATAAATCAATTCAAGGTTACCACGATGGAGTTTTTTGGGAAAGAAATAGTTTAATGGAGCAGAAGAAAAAGTAATTCTGGCAGCAGTGTTTCTTGTTTGATAAACTAATTTTCTACATTTTTACAGCCCAACAAAATGGTTTTAGGGCACCGGTTAACAGGTTAATACCCAACCCCGTCAGGTCCGGAAGGAAGCAGCGGTCAGTATATAATTTGTGTAACTGTGTGCCTCTTTTTTATTATATCTGTTTTGTAAATTGTAAAAAGTCGTTCTGTTTGATATTATACTTGTATAGGAGGGATAAAAAACAACAACTTTCCACTGTTATATTTTATCTGACCATTAAATTCAATCCCTGCTAATGCAGCCGGTGGAAAAAAAATATTTAAACTGCCTGAATTACAGAAGTTGTTGATATGGATTGACAGATCAGGCTGATGACCAATAACAGCAATATTTTTATATTCAAGTGCATTAAGTAACTCTATCAGATCAGAAGAGCGGCTGCCTGTTCCAAGGTTATTATCTTTTATTAAACCCTGAGCGGGGTTAAACTCGGATAGTATTATCTCAGATGTTTGAACAGCTCTTATTAATGGTGAGGTTAATATAACATCTATATTTTTGATATAGTTTTTCCAGATTTTAACAGAATTTAATATTACTGTTTTTCCTTCTGAAGTTAGTTCACGATCAAAGTCTTTTTTATCTATAGAGATATTTTCTGCTATACTATGCCGGATTAAGTAGAGATTCATTTTGCAAAATCATAATTGATTGAAATAACAGTTATCATCTGATGAAAATCCATAAGTGTTTTTGCCAGTTGTTTACCTGCTTTAGAATTCATTAGCATATCCATTGTATCTTTTGATTCAAATTCTACTTCACAATAATAAGAATACTTCTGGTCAAGCAGCAGATTACTTTCAACCTTAGCGAGTTCTGTTTTTTTACCGGAAATTTCTATAAGCAATGGAATTATCACATCATTAAAATGCGAAAGTGCTTTGTCTTCTTCAGTTTTATGAAGGAAAAATAGTTGTTTGTACATTAATGATAAACTTTTGATATTAATACTTTTTTGTGGTATCGATAATTAAATTTTTGTTTGAAAAAGTTTTTATAGCTCTTATTTCCCTGATAATGAGCGAATCAAATAAGTTTTTATTACTTATAAATTTTTGGAGTCCGGCATTATAATTGAAAATATCCTTAAGGTTTCGTTCATCTTTCGGTTTTGTAAAAAATATATTTGTAACAATTGCAGTATCAGATATACCTGTAATAATCTGTTCTGCTTCTTTTTCGTCAGTACTAATGTTAGTGAATTGCCTGAAAGCAAGGTCAGAGTTGTGTTGTTCTAAAGTGTAGTATGATATCCTCTTTAGTTTTACATTTGCCTTTGAAATAAAGTCCTCTGTAATTACTGCAAAAATTCTGGAACCTGATTTTTTAAAGTTTAAATTTAGATAACCGTTAAGAGATTCATCTTTTATTAAAACATTAAGATCATCATCAACAATTGCGAAAAGATTATTGATTGGATTTTGATTTTCCATCAGTAAGGTAAAATATCTGATGTTGTTTATCAAAATGCTATCAACAAGGATTTTATTGTAACTATTTAAGGGTACATTAAAATTATGCAGTCCCTGAAAGATTTTTTTACTTGCTTCATTTCCGTTTATTGCTTCAGTAACCTGTTCAAGAAAAGAAGAACCGTTAAACACAAATGGCTCTTCCTTAATTTCTTTTTTGCAGGCAGTAAAAACGACAGCAAATATTAATAAGATTGAAGAAGAAATTTTAATAGTCATAATTTGCTAATAATGTTATGCTAAGATAATTAATAATCTAGTGTATGGCTATAATATTTGTTTTAAAGTATTCTGTCAGTAGCTGAGTTTTCTTTTTGCCGATAACATTTTCAATTTCTTCAATGGTGGAATTTCTTATTCCATTAAGACTGCCGAATTTTTCAAGTAAAAGTTTTGCAGTTTCAGTTCCAATACCTTTTATATCTGTTAATTCAGATTTAATAATTCGTTTACTTCTTCGTTCACGATGAAATGTAATTGCAAAACGATGAGCTTCATCTCTGATTTGCTGCAGCAGCTTTAATCCTGATGAAGTTTTAGGAATCAATTCAGGATCTGATTTACCCGGCAAATAAACCTCTTCAAGTCTTTTTGCCAGCCCAATTATACTGTAGTTCTCTATCTCAAGATAATCCAAAACCTCAACGGCACTTGATAACTGTCCTTTCCCTCCATCAACCATGATCAAATCAGGCAGCGGCTGATTTTCTTTAATCAGTCTTGAATATCTTCTTTCAATAACTTCTCGCATACTTGAAAAATCGTCAGGACCGGCAACAGTCTTGATAATAAATTTTCTATACTGACTTTTTTTAGGCTTTCCATCTTCAAAAACAACCATGCTGGCAACAGTATCGGATCCCTGCAGATTAGAAATATCAAAACATTCAATTTTTTTTGGAAGGATTTTTAATCTTAAATCTCTTTGTAATGCTGAAACTGAATAAGAAATATTGCCAAGATTCTTCATCTTTTGAAGCTGAATCTCTTTTAACTGAAGTATTGCATTTTCTTTACACATTTTAATCAGCGATTTAAGATCCCCGCGTTGTGGTACCGTAATCTTTACTTTTTTATCCGTTTTTGATTTTAACCACTCGATAAGTATTTCTTCATCACTTGGTTTTACTTCAAGCACTATCTCTTTTGGAATTTCTGCTGACTCACTGTAAAAATATTTAATTGCAGATGAGTAAATTTCTTCAATCTCTTCGCCATCTTCGATTGAAAGCTTCAGTTGTTTTTTCCCTATTAATTTTCCATCACGGATATTAAAAACCGCACAGGATGAATCTTTCCCTTCAAAAGCAATTGCAAAAACATCTCTGTCTTCATAATCATCACTTACAACTTTTTGTTTAGCAGAAAGTATTTCGAGCTGATTTATCTTATCTCTAACTTCTGCAGCTTTTTCAAACTCAAGCCTTGAAACATACTCCTCCATTTTTTGTTTTAGTTCTTTTATTAACTCATTTGTTTTACCCTTTAATAGTTTAACAACTTCGTTAACCATATCGTTATAATCTTTTGGTGGGATCAAACCTTCGCAGGGTCCATCACACTTATTAATATGATAATCCAGACATACTCTGAATTTCTTTGCGGCAATATTTTCTTCTGTAAGATCAAGTTTACAGCTTCTTACTTTAAATATTTGGTTTATGATCTTTAACGAAGTCCGCATACTCTTTACATCAGTGTATGGTCCAAAATATTTTGAGCCGTCATTTACGACATTTCGTGTAGAATAAATTCTTGGGAATAGTTCGTTGGTAATTTTTATAAACGGAAATGATTTATCGTCTTTAAGATTAACATTATATTTGGGTTTAAATTGTTTGATCAGGTTATTTTCAAGTATCAATGCTTCAAGTTCAGAATCAGTAACAACTAATTGAAGATCATCAATCTTACTAACAAGCGCTATGGTTTTTGCAGAGCCAGGATTTTCCTGGAAATAACTGCGAACCCTGTTTTTTAAATTCTTTGCCTTACCAACATAAATTACCTTGCCGTTCTTATTTAAGAACTGATAAACACCCGGGGATGAGGGCAGATTTTTTAGGTTGGTTTGTAATTTCTGATTCACAATAAAAAGCAATTATTAAAAATGTTAACTCTAAATAATTCAAAGCAAAGTTAAAACAAATTGATTTTAATAAAAATGACTTTGTAACATCTTGTGATTAAATACAGATTTATAAATAGAAAGAAGAAAGCTAAAAGGCATATTCTGAATCCTATTCCTCAATTGGATGAGCAACAATGAATAAATAATATGAATTATTTTTTAATAATTATTTACCGTCAGACACAACTAAATTTTTAGCAATTACAACAATACCGGTTTCGGTAACTGTAAATCTCTTTTTATCTTTTTCAGGATCAAATCCGATTTCGCAGCCTTCCGGAATAACAACGTTTTTATCGATTATTGCTCTTCTGATTCTTGCATGTCTTCCGATTACAACATTATTCATGATTATTGAATCAGTGATGTAGGAATAACTGTTAACCTTAACATTTGGACCAAGCAGTGATCTTTCGACCAAACCACCGGAAACAATTGTTCCATCACAAACAAGTGAATTTAAAGTTCTACCGACACGCTCACCTTCGTGCGAGACTGTTTTAGCAGGCGGAAACTGAACTTGATAAGTTCTTAATGGCCAATCAGGATCATACAGATTAAACTCAGGTATAACGCTTATCAAATCCATATTTGCTGCATAATAACTGTCAAGCGTTCCGATATCTTTCCAATAAGGCTGACTTTTTTTGTTTTCATCTAAAAACTTATATGCAACTACTTTTAGTCCTGCCTGTATCATATATGGAATAACTTGCTGACCAAAATCATGGTTCTTAATCTTCTTTGATTCCATTTCAAGCAAAACTTCTCTAAGAATATTTGCATTGAAAACATAGATACCCATGTTTACGAAAGAATAATCAGGTTTATCTGGAATGACAGGCGGTTTAGCTGGTTTTTCAATAAAGGAATTTACAATATAATTTTCATCAACTCCTACAATACCAAATCGGGTTGCTTCATATTTAGGAATTTCTAAAGAAGCAATCGACATATCTGCAGCTTTTTCGATATGATTATCCAAAAATTTCAGATAGTCCATTTTATAAATATGATCGCCGCCAAGTATTAAAACCCATTTTGCTTTTTTATCGGAAAACAAATTTAAGTTTTGATGAATTGCGTTCGCAGTTCCAAGATACCATTCGTTGTTTAATTTTCTTTGAGGCGGAACTGAATAAATAAACTCTCCAAGCTCCGGATTAAAAATACTCCAGGCTTCGTAAAGGTGCATATTAAGAGAATCAGATTTATACTGCGTTAATACATAGACTCTTCTAAAGCCTGAGTTTAAGCAGTTAGATAATGCAAAATCTATAATTCGATATTTTCCGCCAAATGGAACGGCTGGTTTACTTCTTACAGCAGTTAAGGGATGTAATCTTTCACCTTGCCCGCCGGCAAGAATAACTGTAATTGTATCTCTTAAAATTGATGAACCTTGAGATGGCATATTAAATCCTTAAATCTTTGTTGAAATATATTGAAATATCGATTGTTTGACAATCAGAGTAATAGTTAAATTAACATAAGTATTTTAAAAATTAAGTAATGATCTTTTAATGGTATCTTACAGAAAACTTTCTCTTTCCTTTATTATTATTATACTTTCGGCATCATCTGTTCTCCCTCAAGTATTTCTGAAGAATAAAGAATTTAACGATAAAAAGTACTTTGTAAGCCAACAACAAAAAGCTCTTGATATTTTATTTTATGATCTTTCAATTGATCTGGATGTTGATAAAAAAATTGTAAAAGGTATTGCAGTCTTAACTGCCGTAAAGGATCAATCCAATTATACTGGTCTTGAATCTGAAATTGAACTAAATTTATATGATAATATGGTGATTACCAATGTTGAGATTAATAGTAAACCTGCAGAATATTATCGCAAAAAAAACAGAATATTTATTAAAGAAACAGAAGCCAATTTTGATACTTTTAAAATCGAAATAGAATATTCCGGAACACCGCAAAGAGGGGGTTTTGATGGATTTGTTTTTGGATCAATAAAAGGTAACTCATTAGTATATAATATAAGTGAACCGGATTTAGCATCAACCTTTTTCCCGTGTGATGAAGATCCGTCTGACAAAGCTTTACTTGACATTAAAATTACCAACGACTCGCAGTTTGTTTCTGTATCAAACGGAAATTTAATTGAAATTAAAAATAAGGGAGCTAAAAAAACTTATCATTACAAAACAGTCTATCCAATATCTCCATATTTGATTGCTGTTTATTCAGCTAAATACCAAACTTTTTCAGATACATATATCAGTCTTGATGAACAAGATACGATGCAGATATATTATTATGTTTTACCAGAGCATTTTGATAATGCAAAAATTGATTTTGCAGGACATTTAGATTACATGAAAACTTTATCTGAGCTTTTCGGAGAGTATCCGTTTATTAAAGAAAAATATGGTGTTGCAGAATTTTTATGGAATTATGGCGCAATGGAAAATCAAACTATTACCGGAATTGGTTATAACTTCGTTAATGGTAATAATTTTTTTGAAGATACTTATGTCCATGAACTTGCTCATCATTGGTGGGGCAATTCGGTTGGACCAAAAACATGGAACGATATCTGGCTTAATGAAGGTTTTGCATCTTATGCAGAAGCTTTATACGCAGAGGCGAAGAATGGTAAAGAGGCATTGAAATCCAAGATGCTTAGTAAGTTTAGCAGTCATTTCAGAGGGACTTTGTATGCCCCAAAAAATTTGTTCGGTGAAGCAGTCTATGATAAAGGAGCCTGGGTTTTACATATGCTGCGTGATGAAATTGGAGACACAAATTTTTTTAACGTATTAAACAGCTATTATGAAATTTATAAATATTCAAATGCTTCGGTAGATGATTTTAAGACAGTTTGCGAAAACATTTCACGTATAGACCTTACTAAATTCTTTGATCAGTGGATTTATAATGGAACAGAAATTATTTATTGTACTTACAGTTTTGAAACAGAAAGCAACGATGGTCTGGAAGAAATAGAATTATATATAGATCAAAAAACAAGAGATTATCCGGAATTTCATTTTAATCTTGATGTAGAAATATTTTACAAAGATGGTACATCTGAAACAAAGAGTTTTTTTATAAACAAAACAAACAACAAATTTAACTTTAACACAGACAGAAAAATTGAAGCAATTTTACCTGATCCTGAGTCTAAACTGCTGGCAGAGTTTGAAAGTGAATATTAAACAAGAACAAAAGATTAGTTTTATTTATTTCTTGTATTCAGTAAATTTCCTGTAAACAAAAACGATTCTGTGTGAATAAAACTTATCTTTTCATCTCCGATATACATCTTGGTCTCCAATCAAAAGAGATCGAGAATAAAAAAGAAAGACAGCTTGTTAAGTTTCTTGAATTTGCTAAAGATAATTGTGATGAACTGTTTATTGTAGGTGATCTTTTTGATTACTGGTTTGAGTATAAAAGGGTATATCAAAAAGGAAATTTCAGAACATTTACTGCTTTACAGGATTTAACTGAAAAGGGAATTAAAGTGCATTACTTTATCGGTAATCATGATTTTTTCCATAAAGATTTTTTTGAAAATGAAATTGGAGTTCAATTATATCCTGATGCGAAAGAATTCATTTTAAATGGTAAAAAATTTTTTATTGGTCACGGCGATGGACTTGTTAAAAATGATCTTGGTTATAATATTCTGAAAAAAATATTGCGCAACCGATTTATTCAGTGGTTGTATGGACTAATTCATCCTGATATTGGTGTTGCTGTGGCAAGCAGAACAAGTAAATCAAGCAGAGATTATACTACAAAAAAAGATTATGGTGAAGAAGATGGCTTGTTTGGAGCCGCTAAAAATTTTATTGATCATGGTAACGATTATGTTTTGTTCGGGCATTTGCATAAAAGATGCTTTTTAAATTATAAACAAGGTATTTACATTAACCTTGGATCATGGATTGAAAATCCTTGCTACGGAAAGTTTACTGATAAATTTGAAATAATAGACTGGAAATAAAGAGTTTTGTATGGCTAAATCTTATAAGAAAAAAAATAACAACAATAAAAAGAAATGGATAATTTGGGGAAGTATTACATTCATTTTTCTTTTACTTGCTGTTTACACGATCAGCGGGCTTCCATCTCTTGATGAACTTGAGAATCCAAAACCTGTACTTGCAAGCAGGGTATTTTCTTCAGACGGTGAATTGATTGGTCAGTTTTTTATAGAAAACCGTATAGAAACTCAGATTGACAGCCTGCCGCCTTATGTTTTAAAAGCACTGATTGCAACTGAAGACAGAAACTTCTATGACCATTGGGGTGTTGATCTTACAAGATTTGTTAAAGCAATGATTAAAAATCTTTTTTCACTTTCTTTGCGCGAAGGTGCAAGCACTATAACACAACAACTTGCAAAAAATCTTTACTCACTTAAGGAAGGAAGAGAAAATTTTCTTGATAAAGGTGTAAGAAAAATCAGAGAATGGATTTCTGCTGTTCAGATTGAAAAGACATTTACTAAAAAAGAAATTGCAGAGCTTTATCTTAATGTTTCTTACTTTGGCAGAAGTGCTTATGGTATTGAATCCGCTTCTAAAGTATATTTTAATAAAAGAGCAAAAGATTTAACCCTGCCCGAAGCAGCTTTATTTGTTGCCTTGTTAAAGTCTTCCGTTATTTACGATCCTGTTACCCGTTACGAAAGTGCATTGCAGAGAAGAAATGTTGTAATGTATAATATGGTTGAAACTGATATGCTTAGTAAAGATGAATATGATAGATTGAAACAGCAGCCTATCCAGCTTGCATCAGAAAGATTGAGCCATGTTAAATCTGAAGCGCCACACTTCCTTGAATATATCCGTCAGCAAATGACAAATTTAGCTGATAAATACGGTTACGATCTTTACCGGGATGGTTTAAATATTTATACTTCGCTTGATATGAGAATGCAGCGAATCGCTAACCGTTCTGCAAAAAAACATATTGCTGATTATCAGATATTGTTTGATAAAAACTGGAACTGGGACCGTAATAAAAGTCTGCTGACTGATATTATTGATAAATCAATTAAGAATGATATCAGATATAAATCTGCCGAATCGAAAAATGACAAAGCACAAATTTATAACAAGCTGAAATATGATCTTGATTTTATTGACTCTGTTAAAAAAGTTGCTGCTAAAGTAGAAGTTGGATTTGTTGTGATTGAACCAAAAACGGGTATGATTAGAGCACTTGTTGGTGGTGAAAATCAGGACTTTGGAAGAGGATTAAACCATGTTACCGGAATAAGAAGACAACCTGGTTCATCGTTCAAACCATTTGTTTACGCAACTGCCGTCGAAAACGGATATACTCCGGCAACAACTGTCCTCAATCAAAAATTTGATTATAACGGCTGGTCACCATCAAATGCAGGTAATGAATACAGCAGTTACGAAACTTTGAGGTGGGGACTGGCAAATTCTGTAAATGTTATTGCCGGAAGATTGACTATTTCAGATATGGCTCCGCCGTATCAGGTAGTGAAGTTTGCACAAAGAATGGGAATAAAATCTAAAATGGATGCTTATCCTTCAATTGCACTTGGAACAGTCGAAGTAACACCATTAGAAATGGTTTCAGCAATGGGCACTTTTGTTAATCATGGTGTACATGTTGACCCAATATCAATACTAAAAATTGAAGACAGAAATGGTGTAGTGATAGATGAGTTTGTTCCGGAATCTGTGCAGGCGATTTCTCCGCAAACTTCTTCAATAATTGTTGATATGATGGCTGATGTTATTAATTATGGAACCGGAGCCGGAGTTAGAAGATACTTTCAATATCCGGCAGCAGGAAAGACCGGAACAACACAAAAATTTTCGGATGCTTGGTTTGTTGGTGTTACTCCAGATCTTGTTGCAGGTGCATGGGTAGGATTTGATGATCATCGTGTTAAGTTTACTAATTGGTATGGACAGGGAGGCAGAGCTGCATTACCTATTTGGGCGATGTTTATGGAAGGTGCTTATAAAGAATTAAAACTGCCGCTTAAGTATTTTACCCTTGCTGATGGAGTTGAAATGGCAACATTCTGCAAAGAAACAATGGACCTTGGAGATGCCAAACTTGCTACGGATGCCTGTCCAAAAACTTATACTGACCTTATTGATGTAAGTAAAGCACCTGGATATTGTGAAATTCATAGCGGAAGCGGCGGAAGAATAATTCATGAAAACCGCGATGGTGATAGTCAATGGTAAATTCATTTTTTTTACTCCTGAAATAAGAGAGAATTTATTATGAAATATTTATTAGCTCTTCTGATAACAGTTTCAATTTACTCTCAGCAAAAGTTAGTTTATATAGCTAATATTGATGGAGAGATAGATCTTGGATTAGCTCCTTATGTAACACGTGTAGTGAATGAAGCTGAAGAGAATAATGCTTCGGCTATTATTTTTAAAATTAATACTTTTGGCGGCAGAGTAGATGCTGCTACTCAAATTAAAGATGCAATCCTTTCCAGCAAAGTATTAACTATTGGATTTATAAATAACCGTGCAATATCTGCCGGTGCTTTAATAGCTCTTTCATGCAACAAAATTGTTATGGTGCCGGGCAGTTCAATTGGTGCAGCAACAGTTGTTGATCAGTCAGGTGAAAAAGTAGGTGAAAAATATCAATCCTATATGAGGTCTGAAATGCGTTCCACTGCAGAAAGAAACGGAAGAAGGACTGATATTGCAGAAGGAATGGTTGATGAAAGAGTTGTAATTGAGGGTTTAACTGATTCAACTCATTTGATTACTCTTACATCTGAAGAAGCTTATAAATATAAAATTGCAGATACATTGATAACAGATTATAAAAATGTTCTTGCTGCATTCAATTTGAAAAATGCTGAAATAGTACAGGTTTCATCTAATTGGGCAGAAGAGGTTGTAAGATTTCTTAATAATCCGATTATCTCTTCAATATTAATCATGATCGGATTCTTTGGCTTGATGGCTGAAATTAAAACACCGGGCTGGGGACTACCCGGTACAGCAGGACTAATTGCGCTCACTTTATTTTTCGGCTCTTCATATATTTTACAATTGGCTTCTATGTTGGAGATATTGCTTTTCCTTTTAGGATTAATTTTGCTGGTTGTAGAAATTTTTATAATCCCGGGTTTTGGAGTAACGGGTATATCAGGTATTACCTTAATATTAGTTTCAATTTTTTTGGCACTTTTGGGCAGCGATCCTTTTCTGGATATGAAATCTGTTTCAATGGCAATTATTCAACTTACAGTCTCACTGGTTGCAGCTTTAACAGGAATTTTCTTACTGGCAAAGTTTCTTCCAAAGTCCACTGCATTCAGCAGGCTTGTACTAGCCGAAACACAAAATGCAGATAAAGGATTTGTTTCATTTCCATCTGACACAAATTTAATCGGTAAAACAGGAATTGCTTATACAACATTAAGACCGGGCGGCACTGCGTTAATTGATGATAAAAAGGTTGATGTAGTTGCTGATTCAGAATACATTGAAAGAGATAAAAAGATAAAAGTTATTCGTGTTGAAGGCATTAAGGTAGTTGTAACAGCCGTTAAAGAATGATGAGATTTTAGAAATCCTGTTAACTTTTCTGACTAACAGCTTCTAAGCAAAAGTTTAGCTGCACTTAATATTTGTATGTTAAACTGCCTGAATTGAAATAATTTTTTATGAGATGAAATAAAAAATTTAAGCCGGTGATTAGCCGGCTTAACAATTAAAATTTATTTTAATAACTCTACAATGTTAGTGTTGGTAACTATGTCCGACCTGCTGCCTTTTTGTTTACCTTGTGGAGTATTTGCTTCCATCGAATAGTTTAACTGCATGCTTGTCTTAGTCTTGGATTTAATCTGTAATCCCTGATCAACATCAAAATAAATTTTACCTTCGGCAGTAGATTTAGGTTTATCGAAATTATAAGTTACATTTCCCTGACTCAATTTTGACTGTCCTTCATAATTAAAATTTATACTGGCATCAATTACTGCGATCCTGTGATCATCAAGCTTTTCAACATTTTCAACTTTGTATTTATTAACATAATTAATCTTATAAACCATCATTGGAACAGGTGCCTGTTTAAGTTCCCAGGTTGAATCTTTATAAACTTCTTTATCAGAAAGTTTGCGGATAATCTGAGTGATTAATGGTGCAAGAATTCCTGCAATTAATTCTTGTCTGATTGTATTGCGGTCATTTACAGAAATCGTATCGGCAGCACCTTTCAACTCAAGAAATTTATTTGATATTTTATCAGCTTTAAAAACTTCAATCACTTCACCTTTTTTGTTGAAGGTAACACTAAAAGGATTATTGTGAAGTGAATGATACTCTGCAAACTGAATTAACTTTGAAGTATCTGTATCTTTTCCTGATTCAAATTCAAATTTTTCTTTGTTAACATCTGCATTAAGTTTAATGGAATTAATATTTAATTCCGCTTCAGTGATTCCGTCTTTATCAACATCTTTAACTTCAAAATCAATCAGATAAACAATATTTTGTTCAACCCCGGAAGTAATTGTTGTATCCATTACAAGTTTTTGAATATTTTTTGAAATACTGGTTACCCTGTAAAGATGTTTATCACCTTTTTTAAACTTGTATTCCATCAAAAATGGCTTTCCGGAATTATCCATGCCTTCTGTTTTCAGGTTTGTTGAGTCAAAGCTGAATTTATTTTCACCGGATAATTCATTAGCTGGTTTACTATTTTTTTCTCCGCAGCTAATTAATAAAAATATAAATGAAATCAGGACAAATAAGTGTTTTAACATTTCTTCCTCTTAATAAAGTAAATAAGTATTTCTTTTCTTCTCAAATTTAGCGAGGTTCTTTTGCCAACTGCCAAAAATTTTATCAGGTGCAGTTTTTTTCTTAATAAGTTCTTTTAATTCACTGCTTCCAGCAAGTCTGTCAAAAGAATTATTAAAGCTCATTTTTTCACCGTATAATTTATTTAACACGTGTAATAGTTTTACACCAAATTTTACTGACTCAAATTTTTGCGGATCAGTTATTCTGATCTTAATTCCGTTGCAGGTCTTTCCTTTAAATTTCGGATTTGTTGCCATACCATCAATATCTTCAGGAATAAAAGCAACAGATTGCAATTCGGCGCCTTCGACCTTTAATAAATTAAGCTTTGAGATCACATCTTCCGAATTAATAAACGGAGCACCAAATTGTAAAAACGGAAATTTTGTCCCTCTGCCTTCAGATATATTTGTGCCTTCCAGTAAACAAATTCCCGGATATACAAGTGCGGTTTCCAATGAGTTAATATTTGGTGATGGTGAAATCCATTTAGAATAAAACTGATTAGGAATTTCCCTTTTCCAGTTTTTGCACTTAATAACATTAAGAACAATTTTATCAGAGTTTGGTAAAAGCTTTTCACCAATAAAATAATTTGCAAGCTCGCCAACTGTCATTCCGTGTGTAATCGGAATAGGAGCTATCCCGACAAATGATTTGAAGTTTTCATCAAGTACAGGTCCATCAACATAATTGCCGCCAATCGGATTCGGTCTATCTAAAATAATTATAGGAATATTATTCTCGATTGCAGATTCCAAAACGTAATAAAGAGTTGAGATATAGGTGTAAAATCTAGCTCCGACATCCTGTATATCAAAAATCAGCAGATTAATATCTTTTAAATTTTCCTGAGATGGCTTTCTATTATTACCATAAATAGAAATAATTGGAACTTTTCTATACAAGCTTTTTTTATTGATAAGCTCACCGGCTTCAGCACTTCCTTTAAATCCATGTTCAGGTGTAAAGATTGCTTTTAATGTAACTCCAGACATGTTGATTAAAGTATCAACTAAGTTAGTTCCATCAGAAAGCAGCGCAGTATGATTACAAACCACTCCAATGTTTTTGCCAGCAATAAGCTTTTGATTTTCAGAAAAAAGCAAATCGGTTCCAGTAAGTATTTGTGCTATATTTGAAACCGGGAAAACAGAAAGTATGATAAAGAATAATAATCCGAGTTTGTATTTTGATATCATTTTAAACTCCTTCTACTACTTCATAAAAACACAAATGTCCGCCTCAGCTTCCTGAAGACTGAAATTTAAAAATGTCACACTTCGGCAAAGATGGGTATGACATACAAAAAATTAATTTTTACACTGGAAAATTTTCGATTAATTCTTTACTGTTAAAAAAGAATGTAATTTCTCTTGCAGCATTTTCATCGGAATCAGAACCGTGAACAGCATTAAACTGAACACTCTTAGCATATAATTTCCTGACTGTTCCTTCTTCAGCTTTTGCGGGATCGGTTGCACCGATAAGTTTTCTATAATCTTCAACTGCATTTTGTTTCTCCAATGCAATCGGTACACAAGGTCCCGAAGTCATATATTCTACTAATTCACTGTAGAAAGGTCTTTCTTTGTGAATTTCATAAAATGCTTTTGCAGCATCTTTAGAAAGTTTAATCATTTTTAATGCTTTAATTTTAAAACCTGCTTTATTAATCATAGAGATTATTTCTCCGATATGATTATCACTTACTGCGTCAGGTTTTATTATTGCCAATGTCTTATTGTTCAATCAACGCTCCTATTTCTTTTTAGTTTTTATCTTATTTACTTTCTTAACCTGCTTCTTAGGCTTAACAGTTTTCTTCTTTTCAGATTTTTTCTTTGTCTTGGATTTTGAAGACTTAACTTGTTTAGTTTTTTTTGCAGTTGATTTTTTACTTTTCAGTTTTTCAATTGCTTTTAACATCGTGATCCCAATATCAGCAGGGCTTTCAATTACCAGAATTCCTGCTTTTTTCATTGCTGTCATTTTCTCCGCTGCGGTTCCTTTACCGCCTGAGATGATAGCTCCAGCGTGACCCATTCTTCTTCCCGGAGGTGCAGTTCTTCCGGCAATAAAACCAACCACAGGTTTCTTAACATTCTTCTTAATAAACTCAGCAGCTTCTTCTTCAGCACTGCCGCCGATTTCACCAATCATCACAATACCTTCAGTATCATTATCATCGTTAAACATTTTTATAATATCAATAAATCTTGATCCGATAACCGGATCGCCGCCAATGCCAACACATGTTGATTGTCCAAGATTTACATCTGTTAATTGTTTAACTGCTTCATAAGTTAAGGTACCAGAGCGCGATACAACTCCGATACTTCCTTTCTTATGAATGAACCCTGGCATAATTCCAACTTTAGCAATTCCGGGTGATATTACACCGGGACAATTTGGTCCGACAAGAATAACTTCCTTATTTCTTATTGAATCATAAACCTTTAACATATCATTTGTTGGAATTCCTTCAGTGATGCAGATAATATATTTTATTCCGGCATTAGCGGCTTCTAATATTGCATCTGCAGCAAATGCCGGCGGTACAAATATTACTGATGTATTTGCCTTTTGAATTTTTACAGCCTCTTCAACTGTATTAAATACCGGAACACCTTGAAAATCTGTGCCGCCCTTACCAGGTGTAACTCCTGCAACTACTCTTGTTCCATATTCAATCATCTGAGATGTATGGAAAGAGCCTTCACTACCTGTAATACCTTGTACAACCAGGCGGGTATTTTTATTGATTATAATTGGCATAATGATCCTTTTCTTAATTAAATTTTATGAGCAAAAATAAGGAAAAACTTTGGATAATGTTAAATGTTTTGTGGGATGTTAAATTCTAAATGTTGAAGGTTAAATGTTCGATGTTTAATTGAGAATTTATATTACTCTATGATTTTATAACCTATCAAATGCGTCACTAAAGTTGAACCCATCTGAAAAGGCTCTTCTTTAATAAAGACAAATCCAAGCTTAATATACCATTCCAGGGTTTTTACATTTTGTTTCATCACTCCAAGCCAAACTTTATTATATTGTTTTTCTTTTGCTGTTGAGTAAGCGTTATTTAATAATTTCTTTCCAATCCCAAAGCCCTGAAATTCCGGAAGGACATATAAAGAAGAAACAAATAATTTTTTCTCGATATAATTATCAAATAATTTCATCCAGCCAACTGGATTTGAGTTAACCTCAGCTACTATTCCTATTGAAAAAGGATCATTAAGTATTTCTAATAATCTATTATCAGAATAAAAATCATAAAAATATTTTTCAATATCTTTTAATGGGATGAAGGAATAAGTGTTCTTCCAGGTTGTGAGTAAAATATTTTTTACGATTGAGAAGTCAGCTTTTGTCCATTGACGTATATTTATTTCAGTTTGAAATTTCATCCTGAATGTGCTTTGCTAACTGAAATATTTTTTCTTCTTCAAATTGCTGAGATAAAATTTGCAAACCAATTGAAAGATTTTCTGAGTTCTTTCCGATTGGAATACTCATTCCGGGTATGCCAGCTAGGTTTGCAGATGTTGTGTAGATATCACTCAAATACATTTGCAAAGGATCATCAGATTTTTCACCAATCTTAAAAGCAACAGTTGGAGTAGTTGGAGTGATCAACAAATCAACCTGCTTAAATGTATTGTCAAAATCTTCTTTAATTAATCTTCTAACTTTTTGAGCTTTGCGATAATAAGCATCATAATATCCGGAAGAGAGAACGTATGTGCCGAGCATTATCCTGCGTTTTACTTCTTTACCGAGTCCTTCTGCTCTTGTGTTTACATACATTTCGTTCAAGTCGTTAAAGCTCTTTGATCTGATTCCATATCTTACACCATCAAATCTTGCTAAGTTTGAAGAAGTCTCGGCAGTTGTTAAGATATAATAAGCTGCAATAGTATATTCAGTTTTGGGTAACGAAACTTCTTTAACTTCATAACCCTCTAGTTTTAGTTCATCAACAATGTTTAGGATTGCTGTTTTAATTTCTTCATCCAATCCATTTGCAAAATATTCTTTTGGAATCCCAATCATAAACTTTTTGTCTTTTGATAATGAAGAAGAAAAATCCGGAATTACTTTTTCGATAGATGTAGAATCATTTACATCTTTTCCCGAAATAACTTCCATCACTAATGCCGCATCTTCAACATTTTTTGAGAATGGTCCGATTGAATCGAAAGATGAAGCGAATGCAGTTAAGCCAAAACGCGAAACTCTTCCATAAGTTGGTTTTAATCCAAACACACCGCAGAAAGCTGCAGGCTGACGAATCGAACCTCCAGTGTCGGTTCCGATTGAAACATCACAAAGATTTGCCGCAACTGCAGCTGCCGAGCCGCCGCTTGATCCGCCGGGCACTCTTGTTTTATCCGCAGGATTTAAAACTTTTCCAAATGCAGAGTTCTCATTTGATGAACCCATTGCAAATTCATCACAGTTTGTTTTGCCGATGATTATTGCATCTTCATCAATAAGTTTTTGTACTGCCGTAGCTGTGTAAAGTGAAGTAAAACCTTTTAAGATGTTTGATGAGCAGGTAAGCGGATGATCTTTGTAAGCAAGGACATCTTTTATTGCGATAACCATTCCCGCAAGTTTACCAGCAGAATTATTTTTTATTTTCTGCTCAACTGCTTTTGCTGTATCAATTGCTTCATCATTAAATACAAAGTTGAATGCATTAAGATCTTTTTGGTCTTCAATGTTCTTTAGAAAATGTTTTACATTATCTACAAGACCTAATTTGCCTGATCTAATAAGTTCTAATTTTTCTTTGTGGTTTTTATAAAAAGTCATCTTATTTTTTTTAATAAAGATTATAGTGTTTAAAATAACACTTTTGGTCTAATTACTGAATTGTTTGTCTTTAAGCTTATAAAGAAAAAATTACAGTGTGTTTGCAGATCAGTTTAAATGTAAGAATCAAAATATTTTTTGAATTATTTGAATTTATAGCATATATTTTTGGTGTTATTTAAACAAGTATTATTCCACTTAATATTTAATAATTTGAACAAATACATTTTTGCAGGTCTTTTTCTTTTATTTTTTTATTCAGGTGCATTTGCTCAGAAAATAACTTCGCCTTCTCTGGTGTTAAGTGATATCAGTTTTAATATAAATGGAACAGGGTTTTCCGATACATTAAAAACGATTGAAATAAAATTTATTAGTGATTCATATTCTAAAGAGATAAAAGTTGATTTAGCTGAAGGATCATTTGATACAGCTTTAACAATTCCGAATGCAGGAAAATACAAACTGATTTATTCCGGAGGTAAACAAGAAATTTCAGTAAATGTAATTCCAGGAATATTAAGTATTGTACCTCCAATTCTTGCTATTGTTCTTGCATTGCTTTTTAAGCAAGTGGTCATTTCTTTGATACTCGGTATCTATTCAGGCTCGTTATTTATAAATGGTTATAATCCGCTTACTGCATTTTTAAGATTGATTGATAAATATATTATTGAAGCAGTCAGCGATGTTTCGCATACGCAGGTTATAATTTTTACTTTACTCTTTGGCGGAGTGATTGGTTTAATTTCAAAAAGCGGCGGCACTACCGGAATTGCAAACTCTCTCTCAAAATTAGCTCGCACACGAAAATCAGGAATGATTGCAACCTGGCTTTCAGGTTTATTGATTTTTTTCGATGATTATGCGAATGCTCTTGTGGTCGGGAACCTTATGCGTCCTATAACCGATAAATTAAAAGTCTCGCGTGAAAAGCTGTCCTTTATAGTAGATGCAACTTCGGCACCGGTTGCAAGTATTTTTATAGTCAGTTCGTGGATAGGTTATGAAGTTGGATTAATTCAGGATGGTTTAACATCCATTGGTTCATCATTAAATGCATATTCAGTTTTTCTTGATTCAATAATTTTTAGATTTTATCCAATTGCGATGTTGTTTTTTATTCTTGTTATTGCCCTTACCAATAGAGATTTTGGTCCAATGTTAAAAGCCGAACGAAGGGCGGTTAGAGAAGGGCTGGTATCATCCCCAACTTCATCAAGCAATAAATTAATTGAGTCTAGTGAATTATTTGGGAATGAGGATAAAGCAAAATGGTATAATGGAATTGTTCCGATATTTTCATTGGTAATCATTACAATTGCCGGTTTGATCTATACCGGTTTAAGTTCGGTAAAAGAACAAGGTTTAACTGACTACAGTGTTAAAGATATTGTCAGCAATTCTAATTCATATCTTGCCTTGCTTTGGGGAAGTTCCTCTGCGTGTTTAATTGCTGCTGTAATGATAATTGCTCAGAAGATTCTGTCAGTTAAAGAGACAATTGATGCGTGGTTTAACGGTATCCGTTCAATGCTTTTGGCAGTTCTTATATTAACACTTGCCTGGAGCATTGGTGCTGTTACAAATGAAATGCGAACTGCAGATTATATTATTAGTTTAATAAGTCAATCCATTGATCCAAGATTTCTTCCTGTTATTGTTTTTGCTGTTTGCGGACTGATAAGTTTTGCTACTGGTACAAGCTGGGGAACAATGGCAATTATGTTTCCAATTGTAATTCCACTTTCTGCAGCGGTTACACAAATGAATAATTATTCTTCTGCTGATACACATTTAATTTTAATTGGAGTTGTTAGCTCTGTTCTGGCAGGCTGCGTTTGGGGAGATCATTGTTCACCAATTTCTGATACAACAATTTTAAGTTCAATGGCATCAAGCTGTGATCATATTGATCATGTACGCACTCAGCTTACTTATGCTGTTTCGGTTGCTGTTGTTACAATGCTGGTTGGTGATATTTTAACGGCGTTTGGTTTATCACCCTATATTGCTTTGTTATTGATTGCATCAGTTCTAATTGGGATGATCTATTTATTTGGAAGAAGAGCAGATGATGTTTCATCAGAAGATTTTTAAAATATTAATCTTATTTATATATAGGAATATCTCTTATAAAATTCCCGCTGTTTCTGAAGCGGGAATAAAAGATAATAAAGTCAATAAATATTAAAGATTTCGAATCAACTCGCTTGGTAGAAAAAATAACTGGTTTTAATTACGACTTATCAGTTTTCTTTACATCGTCATCAGTTTTCTTAATCTCGTCTTCAACATCTTTTAAGGACTTCTTGAATTCTCTCATGCCTTTACCTAAGCCTTGAGCAAGCTCAGGAATTTTTTTCGCACCAAATAATAAAAGGATAACAAGCACAATTATTATTATTTCACCAGTGCCTAAGTTTCCAAACATAATATCACCTTTAGTTTAATATATAATTTGCAATTGATTTAAATATTAATTGCCCATCAGTTCTGCCAAGAGTTGGGTCGCAAGCTCTTTCAGGATGAGGCATCATTCCCATAACATTACCGTTTTTATTTACAATTCCTGCAATGTTAAGTTGAGAACCATTTGGATTTACCTCATCATTAACATTTCCATCAGCATCAGAATATCTGAACAAAATCTGTTTATTTAATACAAGTTCTTCTAACAGTTTTTCATCAGCAAAATAATTACCTTCACCGTGTGCCACAGGTATTTTAACTGATAATAAATCTTTCGTAATCTCACTTGTAAAAATTGTATCACGATTATCAACCGAAAGATAAACATCTTTACAAGTAAACTTAAGGGAATTATTGCGTATCATAACACCGGGCAGTAAACCTGCTTCTAATAAAATCTGAAAGCCATTACAAATACCAATTACAATTCCGCCTTTATTTGCAAAGCTGATAACAGAATTCATTATGGGAGAAAATCTTGCAATTGCGCCTGTGCGAAGATAATCACCGTAAGAAAATCCGCCTGGCAAAAGAACAACACTGCTTTGTTTAAGGTCTGTATCCTTATGCCACAAAAATTCAACTTTGTAATCAAGAATTTTTTTTAACGAGTAATAAGCATCGTGATCGCAATTAGATCCGGGAAAAACTACAACTCCAAATTTCAGACTCATTTTATTTCTTCCAGCTTAAACTCAAAATCTTCCATAATAGGATTAGCAAGAAGTTTTGAACAATATTCATTTACTTCTTTTTCAGCGGCGTTCCGATCATTAACATCAACATCAAACTCAATTAGTTTACCTATCCTCGTTCCGTTAATGTTGGTAATACCAAGATGTTTAGCACCTTTTTCAACTGCAACACCCTGCGGGTCAAGAATGGAAGCCCGTCTTTTTATTAATACTGTAGCTTTAAACACTTTTCACTCAGATTTTTTATTTGAGAAATAGTTAAAAATTTGTCTAAAAATACCAAATACAATCATGAAAACAAAAATGAAGAACAAACCTTTGACAGTGAAGAACACGAGTAATACAAATACTAATAGATAGACTAAAATTAAGTAAGGATTTTTTTTGAAATTTTTGAAAGCATATTTTGATAAAGTATCATATTTAACATTGCTTACCATCAGCAACGATAAACCAATAACAAGCGGAATAATAAAATGCTCTTCAACTCCACTAAATCCATTATTATAAAAACCGAGAACGAAACTTACAATTGTTAATGCTGAAGAGGGAATTGGTAAACCGGTAAAATAAGCTTTATCAAATCCAACTAGTTGAACATTAAATCTTGCAAGGCGAAAACCGCCTGCAATCATTATTATAGAAGAGAGAATAATTCCGATAGTTTCAAACTGGTAGAAATAAGTTTTATAAAGTAAAAACGACGGAGCTGCACCAAAACTTATAATATCCGAAAGTGAATCAAGTTCAACACCAAGTTCGCTGCTTGATTTTGTCAGACGTGCCATAAATCCATCAAGCGCGTCAAACACTGCAGCAACAATAATCAGCCAGGCTGCATATACATAGTTTTCCTGACTTGCAGAAATTATCGAAAAAAAACCGCTGAACATGTTCATAGCGGTAAACAGATTTGGTATTACAGAAGGTGTAAGTCTAAATCGATTCATTAATTAATATTCAAAAAGAATTGTTTCACCAGCAGTAACGTTATCATCCTTTTTTACTTTTACAAGCCACTGCTCCGGAACAATTATATCAACACGACTTCCAAATTTAATCATACCGAACCTATTTCCAATGGATACAGATTCTCCGATTTTTACTTCGCTGATGATTCTTCTGGCAATAAAACCGGCAATCTGAATGAATAAAACTTTTCCAGCAGGCGAATTGATACCAATTTCATTTCTTTCATTTTGTTCCGAAGCTTTATCTTCAAAAGCAGCAATGTAATTTCCTTCGACATATTTTAAATAGTCAACTTTTCCTGTTATCGGTATTCGGTTTACATGAACATTAAGGGGAGACATAAAGATTGATACCATTTTTGCTTTGCTGTTAAGAAATCTCTCATCAATTACGTCTTTTACAAATAAAACTCTACCATCTGCTGGTGATACAACTATATTGGACTTTTCAGGTACTTTTCTTTCGGGATCACGAAAGAAGTTAAGTGTAAAAATAGCAAGCAAAACAGCAGTAAGAATTAATGGGACTCTAATATAATTTGAACTTGAAAAAATACTCAAAACAATAAGAATGAAGACAATAAAAAATACAACACCTATTGTATTGTAACCATATTTTGTAAACATTATTTTACACTCGCAATATTAAAAAGCTGGTCTGTATATTTTCTTATTTCGGCAGCAGTTGTAAGTTTGTAAGGATTTATTGCTTTAGCAGAATCACTTTTAGGAAAAATTTTGATACTTGCTGGTGAAAAGTCTCCGGTTAAAAAAAGTTTATCATCTGTTTTTCCAAAATGGCAGCATACTTCAGCAAGATTTTCATTTCGTCTTTCAAAAAATGATTTAAGAACAGCATTTATTTTAGAACACATTCGTGTAACTAACTTCAGATCTTCAGGGGTACAAAGATCGAAGGCAATTAAGTGACTTTCACTGATAATGCTTTCTTTACCGCATCCATAATGAAATTCAAATACAGGCAGATTTAATTCAGCACCTTCCTTCATTCCAAAAATTTTAGAATTTCTTTTATCAGCATTATTAAGGATTTTTACTCTAAAAGACAGCTGATTACTTACTGAAAATTTCAGTGAGTTCTCACCATCTTTTCTTAAGAATGTTGTCGGGATATGATATTCTTTTAAATAATCAAAGAAAAATGCACTGGTCAAAGCTATTTTTTTGCCAATATCTTTAACTTTTACTTTTTTACCGTTAATCTGGTAACTATCCAGATACTCCAGCAGAAGATAATTACCTTCATCCAATGGAATATCTTTATGTAGTAAAGTTTCTACCATTTTGCCTCTAAACTATAATTTTTACTTGATAAAATTTCAATTTGAAATTAGGCAAATTAAATATATAAAGTCAAACGATTGTATTATATTTGGCTTGAAAAAACTTAAAAATTACAAAATTCAGGAGATGTTTATGAAGGGCGGAATGCAGGGAATGTTGAAACAAGTGCAAAAAATGCAGGCTGAGATGCAAAGAGTACAAAATGAACTGGGAAATATGAGTGTTACCGAAGAAGCTGGCGGCGGGATGATAAAAGCTAAGGCTAATGGGATGAAAGAACTCATTTCTATTGAAATTGACCCACAAGTGATAAATGCGGAAGAAAAGGAAATTCTTGAAGATTTAGTCGTAGCAGCAGTCAATAAAGCTTTACAATCAGCAAATAAAATGGCTGAGGAAGAAATGGCAAAAGTTACCAAAGGGATGATACCCCCTGGCTTAAATATTCCGGGGTTTTAAGTGCAGATTGCAGAACCTCTGTTAATTGCAATAGAAGAGTTGAGCAAGTTGCCAGGGATTGGAAAAAAGACTGCCCAAAGACTGTCTTTGTATATATTAAAATCTGAACAAGATTCTGTTGACAGATTAATAAAATCAATATCTGATCTTAAACTTAAATTGCATTTTTGTTCAAGGTGCTTTAATCTAGCTGAAGAAGAACTTTGTGAAATCTGCAAAAGTGTAAAACGCGATACAAGTAAAATATGTGTTGTTGAAGAAGCCAGTGATGTGATAGCTATAGAGAAATCCAATGAATATTTTGGTTTATATCATGTTTTAGGTGGGGTTCTTTCACCGCTTTCCGGTATAACTGCAAATGATTTAAAGATCAAAGAATTACTTTTAAGATTTGAAAAAGAGAATATCTCAGAAGTAATCCTTGCCTTAAATCCCGATACTGAAGGTGAAACAACTTCTCTTTATCTTGCCCGATTGATTAAACCATTAAATGTTAAGGTAACAAGAATTGCACGTGGAATTCCTATCGGTGGTGATCTTGAGTTTGCTGATGAAGCAACAATTGGCAGAGCAATGCTGAATCGAATTGATTTATAATATAAAATTTATAGAGATTAGACATAATACTCAGAAATATTTATCTGAAATCTTTTTATGAATAATTAATTGAATAGCATCAAGTAATTCTGTCTTTTAGATTCATATCATTTATAAACAAAATTAGAAAAAGCTCTCTGAAATACTGGAATTGATATTTAATAAACTTTAATGTTTTTTTTGATAATTAATTTAGGCATTTTACTTTGTAAAGATTGATTTTGATTTGGAAAGAATGAAAAAGATATATTTTATAATAACTCTTACTTGTTTGCTGGGAGCCTGTAATTTATTTGATACAAGAGATGCTGAAGAACCAGATAAAGGAAAATCTAATTTTATTCCTGCAGTCAGAGCAGAGGATGTCATTACTAACCTTAAAAATTCCTTTGTTGATAAAAATGTTCAGAACTACATTGCTTGTTTTGTGGATACAATTTTTGCAGATAAACAGTTTAGTTTTTCAGCCTCAAGCGAAGCTATAACACGATGGGATATATTTCTTACAGGCTGGGGATTGGTTGAGGAAAAAAGATATTTTAGCAGTGTTGTTAACAAAGTGCCGGCTGATTTTCCTATATCATTAACATTTTCTGACGAGAACTTTAGCAATTTAAGTGGTGACTCATTGATTTACACTGCCAGTTATAATATTAATCTTCCTATTTCCGGTGCTGATCCTACACCAGCTAATTATGCGGGAGTATTACAGTTTAATATGTTAAGAGATGCGAGATCAGAATGGGTTATTTATTTTTGGAAGGACACAAGAGGTCAATCATTTCCAAGCTGGAGTGAATTAAAAGGAATATTCTATTAAAGAATTTTTGTTTATATCGTTCTTACTAATTTTATTTGGCGGTTGTACAAATCCATTTGCACCAAAGCTTGATACAAGCACTGATCAAAGTGTACTTCCTATTTCTGATCAAAAAGATATTCCAGGGGTTTTTCAGAATTTTCAGTATGCCTATTCTTTTAAAGACACAACTATTTATGGCAAACTACTTTCGGGCAGCTTTACTTTTACCTACAGAGATTATGATCAGGGATTTGATGTTACCTGGGGCAGAGATGATGAAATGCGTACAACTAACGGACTTTTTCAAAATGCACAAAGACTTGATCTGATATGGAATAATATTATTTTAAGTACACAAGATTCAGTTTCAGCCAATATTGTTAGAAGTTTTAATTTAACAATTACGTTTAATCCAACAGATGTTGTTCACGTTGATGGAAGAGTGAATTTGTCATTAAATAAAAATCCACTAACTCAGGTTTGGAAAATAGAACGCTGGATAGATGAATCAAATTTTTAAGAAAGACTTATGATTAAATTCTGGCTCAAAGAAGCAATTAAACTGATTGCAAGATCAAAGTTCTCATTTTTTCTTTCGCTTGTTTCGATTACACTTTCTGTAATACTTATTACTTTATCTGTATTTATTATTCAATTCTCAAATCATTTTGAACAGGATTTAAAGAGCAATATTGTTATAAGTGTTTTTATTAAAGATAAAATTGCAAAGACGGAAATTGATTCGATTAAAAGTGAACTGGAAAGCTATAACTTTCTTAAATCTGTTGATTATGTCAGTAAAGATGAAGCTGCAGAAATATTTGTTAAAGAAACAGGAGAAGATTTTAGAAAAATTCTTGACTATAATCCATTGCCAGCTTCCTTTAATCTGAAGCTGAAAGGTGATTATGCAGTTAATGATTCAATAAAATTAATCATACAAGATTTATCAAAACTAAGCTGGGGCGATGATGTAGTTTTCAGGCAGGATTTTTATCAGAAGATTTTAGCCTACATAGATAAAGGTAAAGTATATGTTTTTGCATTAACCGGATTGATATTTCTTGTTTCAATGTATCTGGTTTATAGTACAGTAAGATTAATATTAAACTCCAAATACTCTGAATTAGAAACGATGAAATTTGTTGGTGCAAAACTTTCAACCATTAAAATGCCGATAATTCTTAATAGTGCTCTAGCCGGACTAATTGCCGGTATTACTGCCTTAGCTATTTTAATTCTGTTATATTATTATGCAAGCGAGTATTTATTTTCGTTTGATCAAATAATCAAAGACAAGTATTTGTTTATAGGGATACTATTATGTATTGGACCACTTATCGGAGTATTCGTTACAATAGTATCCTTAAGAAAGATATCATTAAAAATTTAGTGTCATAGAGAATATCTTTCAATAATTATTATCTATTTATTAACTTTGCAGCACTTAAATAAACTTGGTTACAAATTGATAAGCAAAATAATATCATCTGTTATTTTATTTCTTTTACTTTTTAATAATTCATATTCACAGATACTTCCTACATATCCAGAAAGATCTTTCCGTTCATTTACCGATAGTTCATTTTCAAATTATATGCAGGCATCAGAAGGTGTGATAAATCCTGATGAATATAAAGTAGGACCAGGCGACAAAATATTTATTTCGATTAGTGGAGTGGAAGAAAGAATTTTTAACTTACTGATCAATCACGAAGGATATTTATATATTCCCAGAGTTGGCGCAGTTGATTTAAGAAATAAATCACTTGCAGAAGCGAAACAAAGTATTTTAGAAATACTTAATAAAAATTTCAGAAATGTTGATATCTACATTGCCCTGGCAGATGTAAGGAAAATAAAAGTATCCTTAATCGGCGATGTAGTTAAACCAGCAACATATACTCTAACCTCCAATTCAAGATTATTAGATCTTATTAAAACATCTCCGGGTTTAACGTCAACCTCAGATATAAGAAATATAAAAATAATAAACAGAGATAATGATACACTAAGTATTGATTTCCTTTCTTTTCTTAGATTGGGTAAAATTGAAAACAATCCTTTTTTAATAGATGGAGATGCAGTAATTGTTGACAAAGTTGATAAAACAGTTTTTATTAACGGACAAATAAAATATCCGGCTAATTATGAATTCAGAGAAGGTGAATCTATTTATGACTTTATTAAACTTGCTGGCGGATTAAAATACAAAGCAAAAACAGATTCGATTGAAGTGGTTAGTTTTGATAAAGATGGAAAAAAACAAGTAAGCCGTTTCTATTCAATTGAATATCTGAAGAATAATAATGTCCATCTGCAATTTAGTGATCAGGTTTTAGTCAGAGAGATAAGCGAGTATTATGATGAGCAGTGGGTTACAATAAGTGGTTTTGTAAAATATCCTGGTATTTATAAGATTATTAAAGATCAGACAACTCTAAGTGAATTGATTAATCAAGCTGGCGGATTTCTTAAAGATGCTGGTTTGGTTGATGCTTCAGTTTTCAGAACAGATGCCGATTCAAGCTATGATCCGGAATTTGAAAGATTAAAACTAATACCGCGTGCAGATATGACCGAAGATGAATATGATTATTTAAAAGCAAAATCAAGACAGCGCTATGGAAAAGTTGTAGTTGATTTTAGAGCTTTGTTTTTTAGAAATCAATTAAGCGAAGATATTGTTCTTAAACGAAATGATGTAATTACAATTCCCGAGAGAAGAAATTATATTACTTTAATCGGGCAGATAGTTAATCCTGGTAATATCGTCTATGATTCAAAATTATCAGTTAAGGATTATATTGCTTTAGCCGGCGGCTTTAGTTGGAGAGCAATTGAAAGCGATGTAAGAGTAATTAAAGTAAATACCGGCGAATGGATTGATGCAGATGATGTTGAACAACTGGATCCAGGAGACACTATCTGGGTTTTAGAAGATCCACCAGGTCCAAAATTCTGGGAAATATTTACAACAACTATTTCAGTACTCGGACAAGTAGCGGCAGTAATTGCAGCTACTGTTGCGGTAATTGTTGCAACGAGGTAAAAAATGAGCTGGCATGAAATTCTAAATGTTATTTTGTTTAATATAAAAACTATTCTTAAAATTACTATACTTAGCACCCTCTTTCTCTTTTTGATTTTATGGTTAATCTATCCTAGAACGTACAGTGCTAATGTTTCTGTCATGCCGCCCGAAAAACAGGAAAACATTGGTGGATTAAGCTCATTATTTAGCGGAGGAAATTTTTCAAGTATTTTAACAGGTGGAATGGCAACTGCTACCTCACAATTGTATGTCGAAATATTAAAAAGTAGAAGTGCAGCTTTATATGTTGTTGATAAACTGAACCTTACAAAGCTATATAATACTGAAGATAGAATTGAAGCCGCAGAAAAATTAATCGACAGATTAAATACTAATATCTCAAAAGAAGGGATAATAACATTAAATGTAGATGTTAAGTCAACTTTAATACCTATGTTGTTCAGTGATGAAGATTCATTGAAGGAACTTAGTGCAAGAATTTCAAATACATACATTGCTGCATTGGATTCAATTAATAAAGAGAAACTTTCTTCGAAAGCTAAAAGCGCCAGACAGTATATTCAGGAACAAATAGTTCAGACTAAGGCTTTACTAGATTCAGCCGAAACTGCTTTGATGGAATTTCAAAGTAGAAACAAAACTATAGCAATGACTGATCAAATTAAAGCGGCGATTGAAGGTTCTACTCAGCTAAAAACTGAGATAATAAAAACCGAAATTGAACTTGGGTTAGTTAAAACTGATGCAGGAGAAAGTAATCGGTTATATAATTCCTTATACAAAAAACTTCAGGAACTAAAGGAGCAATATTCAAATTTCGAAATCGGCAGTACAGATTATCTTTTAGCTTTTAAAGATGTACCAGTTTTAGGAAAAAAACTTGCGGGGTTATATAGGGAAGTCAGAATCCAGAACGAAGTTTATGTCCTATTACAACAACAATTTTATCAGGAAAAAATTCAGGAAAATAAGGATATCCCAACTGTTCAGGTATTGGATGAAGCGATACCACCAAAGAAAAAAAGTGAGCCAAAAATAGTTTTGAGTACTTTTACAGGATCAATATTAATAATGATAATCTCCATTTTTATACTACTCATTTCTAAAAAGAATAATTATAGTAAATAATATTTCGAGTGGATCAGCATTAGAATTTTTCTTAACTATGAGCTTTTGTAGAACCCAATTCAAGAGTGCAGATTAAAAATCAAAATGAAACACAAATTTTTATCTACAATAAGTGGAGCTACTTTATACATCTCTTTTATTTTAATATTATCTAAAGGTATTGGGTTTATTAGAGAAATCGTATTTGCTGGATATTATGGTACAGGAGTACAGTACGATATCTACTTAGTATCAAGTGTAATTCCATTAACTCTGAATATTATTGTTTTCTTTGTTGGACAAAATTACTTTATCCCTTCGTTGAGTAAATACTCAAATTTCGGAGAGAAGAGTGAGATAAAATTTTCTAAACAGGTATTTGTAAGTTATATATTATTGACATTCATACTTATTATACCATTGTATTTTTTTTCAGAATGGTTTCTTGAAATTTTTTTCAGTTTACCACAAAAGGAAATTAGTAGTACTCCTAAGTTAATCTTCCAAATCTTATTACTAACTGTCCCTCTTTCAGCTGGAATATCAATACTGACCTCTTATTTACAATCTAAGTTAGAGTTTAAATCCCCGGCTATTTCTCAATTATTTATTAATTTTTCAATTATTATCCTTATAGTATTGTATTCAAGTAGTTTAGGAAATATTTCTATTGCTCTGGGATATCTAATTGGTACACTTCTACAATTTGTTTATTTATTAAGGAAAACATTCGGAATCAGGGCATTTATTTTAGAAACAAAAAGTTTATTACCTGAAAAAATCAGATCAGTTTTATATTTAAATATTATTTACATTGTTCTGATTGAATCAATAGGACAGCTTTATTCAATAATTGACAGGATCTTTTTCGCAGAACTACCGGAAGGTGGAGTGGCTTCAATCTATTATGCACAAAGCTTGTTTCTTTTTCCGATATCAATTTTTACTTTTGCATTAAGCACAGTAATATTTCCCAGAATATCAAAGTCATTTTCAGAAAATAATCTTTTTGAGGTTAATGAAATCCTTTCACGTAGCAGCAGAGTTACCGTATTAATTTTTACACCAATTAGTTTGGTTTATTTATTTTATAGTACCCCATTGATAAAGCTAGTTTTTGAACGTGGTAAGTTTTCAAATGAAGGTACATTAATGACCAGCGAGGCTTTAGGTTTGTTTACGATAAGTTTAGTGTTTTATGCAATATATTCTATTTTAAATAAAGTTTTCTATAGTGCAAATTTATCTAAACTGTTACTTCTGCTTACTATAATAGGAATTTGTTTGAAGTATTTACTTAACTATCAACTGGTAGCTTATTTTGCACAGGCTGGCTTGGCTTTAAGTACTTCGATTACTTATATAGTATTTTTTATCATAAGTCTTTATTTAATCAAACTAAAACTAAACGTCAGCCTTGATAAAAAAGTCTGGTTAGAATTATTACTTAATGTCTTTAACGGAATATTTTCTTACATTTTTGTAGAAGCATTCTTTTACATATTTAGTTTTACTGATATTATTCTTGTAAAACTATCTTTTTATTTATTTGTTTATATGATTAATAACCTTTTGATTGAATATGAGACTATCAAATTTATTAAACAAAATCTTTTTAGAAACCAATTATTCTTTAATTTAAAATAATAGAATAAAATAAGTGATTAGGTAATTAAATGGAAAATGATTTTAGACAAGTATTTTATAAAGTATATAATTCCAAATTTAAACACGATCCTATTCATTCTGTTGAAATAGAGAAAAAAAACGAATGGAAGCATTTTGACTTTAAAATTTTCCCACTGATTAGAGATTTTTCAAAAACTGTAAGTATTCTCGAAATTGGATGCGGAAGGGGAACTTTACTTGAATATTTGAGAAATAAAAAATTTACAAACGTTATCGGAATTGATATTTCAAAAGAGCAAGTTGATTTAGCACAATCCAGGGGACTTAATGCAGTTGAATCTGATATTCTAAGTTTTCTTTCAGATTCAAATTCAAATTATGACATAATCTTTGCAATTGATATTGTAGAACATTTTGATAAGTCGGAATTAGTCGAGTTATTTAATGCTCTCTACAATAAATTGAATTGTAACGGTGTATTAATTATTCAAACGCCTAATGGACAGGCGATGTTTCCGGGTAGAATTATCTATGGAGATTTAACTCATCTTACAATTTTTACTCCCAATTCATTAGCACAAATCTTAAAATTAGCAAATTTTAACGGAATTGTTTTTTATGAAAAAGGTCCTGTAATGAAAAACCTTAAAGGTGTAATCAGAACTATTCTTTGGGAGATTCAAAAATTTATTTACAATATTCTACTTTTGATCTATTGTGGCAGAGGAGAAAAGATATTATCTCAAAATTTTATCTGCAGAGCTAGAAAATAACTTAGAATCATAGAATCTGATTTATCAATATCTGAGAACAATCTAAGACAATCATTCAAAATGCTGGAATCTTTATGAGTTATCTTTAAGTTTTTAATTATTAGCTTTTACTTTTATGGTAGTTTTAAGATGATTGCTTTGTATAATAATGATGATATTACTTAAAGATATCTGAAAAATTTTTAAAATTTATGTTTGATTATAGTAAAAAATGATTTCATGTTTGATTGATGTTCTTTAGAAGTTTGATAAAATTAATGATTAAATATTCAGAATATTCACTACTGGAATATCTTAATTAAATGATTAAAGTTTTTGATTTAAGTACTAAAGAATTTTTAATAATCTCTTTAACCTTTGCACTGATGTTATTATTTATTCCAACTATTATAGTCGTTGGGGTAGCCATTCTACTTTTAATCGTATTTTTGTATAAGATTAACAATCGCATCATTTTGCCTCTCGTAATTGTTTCTTTTTTAACAATGTCATCAGACTACTTAGGGGATTACCGAATATTTATAAGCTTATTTTTAACACTTTTACTTGTAATTATCTTTTTAATTGATCATGGTTTTGAATATGCTAAATATCCAAGATTACCTATTGGTATAATAAGATTTGTGATATTCTTATTGATAACTCTCATTTGCTCAACAGTGTTTTCATTTTACATTAATTTAAGTTTTATTGCTACAATAAGAGTAATGACTTTTTTAGTTATTTGTTATTTGATTTATTCGTTAATTAAAGAGAAAATAGAAATAAATATTCTGATTTACTCACTTATTGTTGTTATGATTCTATCAGGCATTTCTATGTTTATTGATTTATATCAATTAGGACTACAAAAATTTTTTATCAGAGGTGTTTTAGAAGATAAATATACCTTAATTGCACCTAAAGGGTTTACTGGAGAAACAATCTTTTTTATCTCATTTACTTTGTTAATTGCATTGTTATTTAAAAATGAAAGAAAAAGTTTCTATTCAAAGTTAGTAATTTGGCTTCTGATATTGGTGAATGGTATTCTTTTGATTTTGGCTAATTCAAGAGGTGGAATTTTAGCTGCAGTTATAGCTACAGCTGTGTTTTTATTAATAATAAAACCAAAAATATTTTTTAAGTTGTTTCTAATAATTGTATCTCTTTTAATAGTACTTTTTGTATTATCAAGTAACTTTAAGGATACATTTGAAGCATATATGAGATTGGAAACTGTTGATCAAAGATTAGTTTACTGGAATATGGGACTTGAAATTATCAGGGATAATCCAGTTTTTGGAGTTGGTCCAGACACTTTTCACAAACAATTTTTTAACTATATACCAAGCTCATTTATTCGTTTTCTTAATCCAGAACTTTCAAATCTTGGTAGTCCTCATCCACATAATTTCTTCATATATTTTTTCGCAGAGAATGGGATTCTTGGTCTATTAACAGCAATATTATTTTTTATAATGTTTTTCTACTATGCTGTAAAAACTTTTAATAAATCTAGAAAATTAAATTCAGAGTTTTACATTTTTACTGCTGTAATATTATCAATCGGTATTGGTATCTTTATAAGGTCATTTCTTGAAATAACTGGGTATCTTACATATGGTTATATAAAAACAGATTTGCCTTTCTGGTTATTATTTATCACTTTGTTAAAAATTAATGTGCAACTAAGTGATGAAACTATTTCAGAAATGAGAAGGTAATTTCCTTTAATACTATAATTATAAATCTGCTATTAGTAAAATATTACTTCGTTATTCTTGCAATCAAAATATGGTAATAAAATTATTTGATGAAGCAATCTTATCTCCTTTGATAGACTGAAGACATATTAATAATGTTAACATTTTAACTATACCAAACTCAAGAGCTTTGGCAGTAGTTTTTGCCCATTCAAACAACAAAAAATCTATGTACCTACATTAGCAGCAATCATTCAAAAACATTGCAGTTTTTATTTTTATACTCCTTGTTAATAGGTTTTGGGAGGTAGCCTAAATTGCTATCGGATATCTAATTGGAACTACTATTCAGCTTATATATGTTCAGTATAAATCAAAAATTAGTATAAAAATTTTTCATTGAATAAAGTAATGTTTTGTAATTGATCAAAGACATCGAGCCGATTACCGATTTTAATTATTATTATTAAATTTGTAGCATAATTAATAATTCCAAGTAGTTTTTTTTTCTTATTTTGATTCTGGAAGCGTTTTAGTCGAAATATCTTTATTTCTAAGTCTTTTTATTGTTAGCTATAGTCTAATAAACCCTAAGATAATTTCAATAATATCCGCTTATTTATAATATATTACTAAAAACAAGTATCATTCTAATGACATTAAAAGAAAAGATTGATAGTTCTAAACTTTTAAATTGGATTGTTGTTTACTTTTGTGATTTCCTTTTCTCATTGATTCGAATAGTTAGCAGAAGAAAAACTGAAATTACAGGGAAAGTTCTTTTGATTTCACTACATAAATTGGGTGATACAGTATTCACGATTCCGGCTATTAAGGCGCTGTTAAGAGAAAAAAATATTTCTATAACTATTGTGTGCTTTTCTCATTCAGAAATTATTTATAAGAAACAGTTAGACTTTGTGGAATATATTATTGTTGATTATGATGAGTTTATCTTTGGTGGGCGGATTGCTTCGAAGAGATTAAGAAAAAAAATAAAAAATCTTCAGGTTGACTCAATTGTTGATATGAAAGGAAGTGTTATCTCCGCCAGCATGATTTTTAATCATCGTTGCAGCCTAATTTACGGCATAAATGAGATTTACTATAGAAAAATATATAGTACTTTTATTCCGATAAGAAACAGCCCGCATCAAATCGATCTTTATTTTGATGCTGCTAAAGCTTTTAATCCTGAACTCAATACAAGTTTTAACGGATTTCAACCGAAAAGAATATTACAGGATGAAATTTATATCATTCCCCTGGCTGGTTGGTCTGCAAAAGAATGGGGACTTAATAATTTCATTTCTTTATATAAAATGCTTATAGAAAAATATAAAGTCAGTTTTGTATTTCCGCAAAATGCTATATCTGATGACATCATCTCTGAATTGAGGTATCAAAATATTAAAGTGATTAACAGTGAAGATATTGAACATTTTTTTCAGCTTCTGGAAACCTGTAAATTACTCATTTCGAATGATTCAGGACCGATACAGATGGCTGCAATGATAGGAATACCTACATTTACTATTTATGGTCCTACCAATCCAATCTTTCACATGCCATTAGGGAAAAATAACCATTTTATTAGGAAAGAATTGGACTGCTCACCCTATACAACAAAAGTTTGTTATGCTGATGCAGGGGAATCTTGTGGTCATAGGTCTTGTATGAATCAGTTAAATATTTATGATGTTTTTAATCAGATTGAGCTTTTAATTAAAGATATTGATAGTGATAAGTAGTTATTTAAAATTAAACCTTTTACATAGTTAAAACATTTGTATATAATATTAATTTTAATACTGAGAGTCCTTTCGCTTAAATAATACTTTTATTTGTCTTATACATATAAAGTTTTGTTATAAAATTTTTAAGTTCAAGCTAATCCTATCTCCTAAAAGTGAATTATAAGTTAAGCAACTTTTTCAATTAAATCTCTCCTGTTTTTTGCTTCAAATTAAACTGCGAACAAATATCTTAAAGTTGAATAATATCTTTTTCAGTTTTATTCATTAATAAAACATCAGAATTTTGTCTCGTTTATTAGTACTTTAGGCATTATCTTTACGCTTGTTTCATAAAATTATCTGCTTAATTAATTGATTAATTAAACACTTGTTTTCGCACGAATATTTGGTTAGTGAATTTTAATTGTTTAGTATCAAGGCTTTTATATAATACATTCAAATTAAAAAATCGTTGTTTTATTAAACTAAAAAAACTAATAAAATGGGAAATAATTTTATTGAAAGGTTTGAGTCTTATTTTGAACAACAACATATCAAATATTCAAAACTTGGTAATACTCTTTGGTATGATTATAATCGAGCCTTAGTTCCCATTGGTCCGGCAAAATTTGATTATAGGCTCAGTGAAGATCAATCAAAACAGTTATTATCAATGTTTCCTAAAACTCTTTTTATTAGATCGAACAACGGATTTCAGAAATTGAATTCTGCTCAATCATCATTGTGGTATGCTGTTATTAAAAATTCCTTCTTAGAAAGAGAGGAAATAAAATCTTATGAATCCAGGAAGAAAATCAAAAGAGGATTGGAATTTTGTAAGGTAGAGAGAGTTGATGCGGATTTTATAGCAAAAAAAGGTTATGATATACTTTATGCAGCAGTCAAAAGTTATAAAGGTAGAGTTAAAATATATACTGATGAAAAAGGGTTTTCTCAAAGAAATAGTGTACGAAATTTTTATCCTGAGATTTTTCACTATTGGGGGGTTTTTCATAATTCAAAACTAATTGGATATGCTGAAAATCTTATTTTTGATTCAATTGAAGCTTCTTATTCAACTATGAAATTTTTACCTGAAAAATTTTCTCTTTTCCCAACCTATGCTCTTGTTTATACTATGGATGAATATTATTTAAAAAAAAATAATTTTGAATATGTTAATGATGGCTTTAGAAATATTCTTCATGATACAAATATTCAAGGGTTTCTTATAAAGAATTTTGATTTTTTTAAACAGCCTACAGAGTTATATCTTTATTACAAGCCAATTATGAATTTGATAATTCAAACTATTTACCCGTTCAGAAACTTAATAACTTATGATAGAGGTATATTCCAAAAGATAAAAGCTATGGTTAAGTTAGAAGAAATTAGAAGAAACAGTTTAGTAAAAAAAATAATTTAATAAAATTGTGTTGTGTTATGAATAATAAAAATGTATTCAGCTCAAAAGAATTTGATAACTGGTTAGATAGAGATGGGTTGCAACCAGAAGAAAAAAAACTGATTGTAGATTATTTGGATAAAAATAAATCTACTCTCGAGGCAGGTACAGCTAGTGGAAGAATTTTGTTTGCAATGGAAAAGCTCGGGTTTACTAATTTATCTGGTTATGATTTTATTAGTGAATATATAAGTGCTGCCAAAAAAAAAAATACCAATTCAACAATTAATTTCTCAGTGCAAGACGCTACTAAATTAGATTTTGAGAATGAATTGTTTTGTCAAATTATATATCTTCAACAGATTGTTTCAACAATTGAAGAACCTGAAATGCGATTGACTGCACTTAAAGAATCATATAGGATATTGAAAAAGGGAGGCACTGCGATATTTTCATTCTTAAGTTATGAAAGCAAAAAAAACGATAGAGTATTCAAATTCATTTCACCTGTTATTAATTTTTTTAGATTCTTTAAATCAAATAAACTAAGTGAGCAATATATCCCATGGTTAAAATTTACAGGTAAAGTTAATTTTAAAGCTTTATTTGATATTGGACCCTTCAATTACTGGTTTCGTAAGCAGGAGATAATTGAATTATTAGAGAGTGTTGGATATAAAATTGAGTTTTATGGTTACCCCCAAAATATATTAAGTAATAATTCTTCCACTGAAAGTACTTTTAGAAAATGCATTGAAGAAGTCGGACATTTTTATGTGGTGTGTAAAAAAGTGTCATAAATTTTTTAATTAATAGATATGAAAGTATTATTACTATCTGATTCAGATTCACCACACACTCTTAGATGGGCTAAATCATTGCATAGTAGAGGTATAATGGTAGGAATTTTTTCAATTCATCGACCGAATCCCAAACTATACTTTGACTATCCTGATCTAAAATTATTTTCATTAAATATTTCGAGAAAAATTCAAGACAAAGCAGAGACAAACTTATCAAAACTAGTCTACCTGAAAGCAATAAGCGAGGTTAAAAAGACAATTGCTATATTTAAGCCTGATATCGTTCATGCACATTATGCTTCCAGTTATGGGTTTTTAGGGGCTATGACTAACTTTCATCCGTTTTTTATTTCAGTTTGGGGGAGTGATGTTTTTAGATTTCCAAAGTACTCTTTTTTACATAAATTTATTTTTACATTTTCAATATCAAGGGCTGATAAAATATTTTCTACAAGCAGGGTGATGAAAGCCGAAATTGAAAAGTATACTGATAAAAAGATTTTTGTTATACCTTTTGGTATTGATGTAGAAAGATTCAGACCAATTCAAGTTGAGAAAGTTTCTAATGATGATTGCATCTTGATTGGAACAATTAAAACTCTTGAGACAAGATACGGAATTGAATTTTTAATTCGTGCTTTTTCAATCTTGAAGGAAAAAAAACTGGGGAAAAAAATCAAGCTGTTAATTTGTGGTAAGGGTACTTTGCTTGATGAACTTAAGAAACTAACAGTTGAATTAGGTTTACAAGATGATACTATATTTACAGGGTACATTAATCATGATGATGTGCAGATTTATCATAATAAATTGGATATTTACGTTGCCCCATCTTTAGAGGAGAGTTTTGGTGTTGCTATACTCGAAGCCAGTGCGTGTAATAAACCAGTCGTTGTGTCCGATGTAGGCGGATTGCCTGAGGTTGTCGATCATGGAGTAACTGGTTTTATCGTTGAACCAAAGAATCCAGTTCACTTAGCTTCAGCTATTGAACAATTGATTATTGATCCTGAGTTGCGATATGAAATGGGTCGAAAGGGAAGAGAGAAGGTAACTGAAGAATATGATTGGAATAAATGTGTATCAGATATGGTGGAGCATTATGACATTTAAAAATAAATAAATTTTGAAAATGAGCATCGCTGAATTTTATTATCGTCTACTCAAGAAACCTGTACCATACTATGCCAAATATCCACTATGGTTAATAGTCTGGAAACCAATCAGGAAATATATAAATGTAGTAATAATACCAAACACACCATTTTCGAACTTGCGTATTTTATTGTATAGGTATTTAATTGGCTACAAGATTGGTAAAAATGTTTTTATTGGCATGAAATGCTACTTGGATGATCTTGAACCAAAAAATTTTACTATTGAAGATAATGTAACAATATCTTGCTGGTGCTATTTTGCTTATCACCAGATTGGACAAAAGTATTCAGGCATAAAAATTTGTAAAGGATGATATATTAGCATGCGTTTAAATATAATGGCTGGTAATGAAGGGATGATTTTTGTAGAAAACAGCATAATTGGAGCTGCTTTTTTAATAAATAAAAATATGCTATCAGATTTAAAAGCAGTTGCTGTACCAACTGAAATAATTTAGCTGATATTTGTATGGTAAAAATCTCTGTCATAATTCCATGTAGAAACGAAAAAAAATACATTATCGATTTTCTGGAAAGCGTTTTTAAGAACGATTATCCAAAAGAACTACTTGAAGTATTTATAATTGATGGCAAAAGTGTTGATGGCACTACAGAAATTCTGCAAAGATTTATTAAAGACTTTCCTATTTTTACGTTGTTAACTAATGAAAAGAAAACTGTTCCATATGCTTTGAATCAGGCAATTAAAAAGTGTACAGGTGATTACATAATTCGACTTGATGTGCATAGTAAAATTCCAGAAAATTATTTCTCAAAGTTAATTAAATCTGCAATTGAAATGGGAGCAGATAACATTGGTACAATTTGTATCACTGAAGTCAAAAACAAGAATCCCAAATCCCATGCTATTAAAAAAGTTTTAAGCAACAAAATCGGTGTTGGTAATTCATATTTCAGGATTGGTACCAAAACAGCCATTGAGGTTGATAATGTTCCTTTTGGTTGTTATAAAAAGAATGTTTTTAAAAAATATGGTTTGTTCAATAATCAATTAGTCCGAAATCAAGATATTGAACTGAATAAAAGAATAATTAAAGGCGGGGGAAAAATAATACTCTTACCTGAACCATATAGTATTTATTATGCGCGTGAAACATTTAATGATCTGGCAAAAAATAATTTTGCTACAGGATTATGGAATATCTTAACTATCTACATTACTAAAAATTTTAATTCTGTTAGTCTTAGGCATTTTATTCCATTAATATTTTTACTGTCATTATTGGTTCCACTTATTATGACTATTCTTAATGAATACTTTGGATTAATATCGTTATTAAGCTTGATAAGTTACTTTATCTTAATAATAACTGTAAGTTTAAAAAATAAAGATAATACAACAACACTTTACAACTTGATTGTTTCATTTATCGTCTTACACTTTTCATATGGTTTTGGTTCTTTGTCAGGCTTATTCAGACTGTATCTTCTATTTAAGAAAAATGAAATCGAATATTTATAAAAAATCAATTGCTTCTTTTTTAGAATGTAACCCTGAGAGAATATTCCTTTATTGGAAGGGAAGAGTTGCATTATATGCAATACTTAAAGCAATGGAATTAGATAACGATAGCGAGGTTATAATACCTGCTTTAACTTGTGTTGTCGTTCCAAATGCTTTATTATACGCTGGATTAAAACCTGTTTATATTGACGTTGAAAAAACAACTTTCAACATGAATGTATCATTGATTGAATCAGCGATTAGTAAGAAAACAAAAGTTATTGTTTGCCAGAATACTTATGGACTTTCATCAAATATTGATGAGATATTAACCATTGCAAAGAAATACAATCTTTATACTATAGAAGATTGTACACACGGTTTTGGTGGATATTACAATGGCAAACCAAATGGTTCTTATTGTGATGCTGCATTTTATTCGACTCAATGGAATAAACCATTTTCAACAGGGATAGGTGGTTTTTTGTATGTCAGTAATGATGAATTATTTTATAAGATTAAAAAACTTGAGCCTGAAAAAATAAAACCAGGAACAGCTGAGATCAGTTTATTAAGATTCTTATTAGTGTTCAGAAAATTTGCTATTAATAAATTTACTCAACCGTTATTGGTTGCATTTTACAGATTTTTAAGTAATAAGAATTTAATTCTTGGCTCAAATCAAGGAAACGAGTTAAATTCTATAGAGAAACCTGAATCGTATTTTAAAGATATTTCAAAAACACAGATTAAAGCTGGGATTAAGAGCCTTGCCCATCTTAAAGAAATAAACGAATTAAGACTGAAAAATGCAAAAGACTACACAGATTTCCTTAAATCCGAGAATAAGAATCATGTTGAAGAAAGTTACTTCAAAAATCATATGTTTCTGAAATATCCATTATTAGTAAAAAATAGAAAATTATTTAATGAATCAGCTAGAAAGATGAAAATTACTTTAGGTGATTGGTTTATATCTCCTTTACATCCAGTTGAAGATGATTTAAGTAAATGGTTTTTTGAGAGTACTAAATATCCGGTCGCCTCTCAAATCTCTAAGATCATTATCAACCTACCAACAGATATAAGAAATAATAACGGAGTTATTAAGTTTCTAAAGAAAAATTTAGAGAATATCTATTGATATTGATTTTTTATTACAATAAAACTCCATAAGACAATTTTGAAAAATTAAATATATTATTATCTTTGACTTCATTTTTGAGGAATACTAAATTATTAAGAAGTAACTTTTACTTACAGAATCTTATTATTATCTTATAACTGTAATTACAACAAAACTTTTATGAACAAAGATTACTTATTATTCCACAAACCATTTATATCTGAAGAAGAAATTAATGAAATGGTTGATACTTTACGTTCTGGCTGGCTTAGCATGGGACCCAAGACTATCAAGTTTGAAGAAGAATTTAATAAGTATATTGGTGCGAAAAAATCTGTTGCTGTTAACTCTTGGACGGCTGCTGGGCATTTAACATTAGAGGCTTTTGGAATTGAAAAAGGTGATGAAGTTATTGTCCCCACAATGACTTTTCCTGCAACAGCAGAAATTGTTTGTTATTTTGGTGCAAAACCAGTTATTGTTGATGTTGATGAAGATACTTTGAACATTTCTCTTAAAGAAATTGAAAAAGCAATAACACCAAAAACAAAAGCGATTATTCCAGTTCATTATGGCGGGCAACCCTGTGACCTTGATGAAATACAACAAATTGCAAAAGCACATAATCTTAAATTGCTCGAAGATGCTGCTCATTCCTTACCAGCAACTTATAAAGGGAAAAAAATCGGAACAATCTCAGATGTTACCTGTTTTAGTTTTTATGCCACCAAAACTCTTTCTACCGGAGAAGGTGGAATGATTTGTACCAATGACCTGGAGATTGCAGAGCGTTGTGCAATTATGCGTTTACATGGCATAAACCGAGATGCATGGAAAAGATATAGTGAGTCGGGTTCTTGGTATTATGAAGTTGTTGCTCCGGGTTACAAATATAATTTCACCGATTTGCAGGCTTCGCTTGGATTACCACAACTCAAGAAAGTTGATATGATGTGGGAATCAAGGAAGAGTATTGCAGCAAAATATTTTGAAGCGTTCAAGGATTTAGATCTAATAACATTACCTGTAATAAAAAGCGATAGAGAATCATCCTGGCATCTTTTCCCAGTCAGGTTAAATCTTAATATGTTGACAAAAAATCGTGCTCAGATTATTGAAGAATTAAAAGCTAATAATGTTGGTGTTGGTGTTCATTTTATGCCTGTTCATCAGCATCTTTATTATAGTGAAACATTTAATTTGGACGATAAAAATTATCCAGTAGCATCTGCAGCTTTCCCAAGATTAGTATCTTTACCAATATATCCCGGTATGACTGAACAAAGTGTAGAAAAAGTTATTACAGTAGTTAGAGAAGTTTTAAATAAGTATAGAAGATAAACTTTCTTTTATGGGAAAACAGGGAAGTTCCTTAAAAAGATTTACTGATATAGTTATTAGTATATTAACTATTATTATTACGTCGCCAATCTTATTAATTTCTGCATTAATAATAAAAATTGATTCTAAAGGTCCGGTGTTTTTTTTCCATGAACGAACAGGTCTGAATGGTAAGCCATTTAAGATGATGAAATTTCGTGGAATGATTGACAATGCGTTATTGCACGGTCCAGGTATCACACAAGTTAATGATCCAAGAATTACAAGAGTTGGCAAAATTTTAAGAAGAACTAGTATTGATGAATTACCTCAGCTTTTTAATGTATTAAAAGGAGAGATGAGTATAATCGGACCAAGACCTGAAATTACAAGCATAACATCTTCATATTCAAAAGAGCATCAAAAAGTATTTGACTTTTTACCAGGCATAACCGGCATATCACAGATCAATGGAAGACAGACTTTAACACCTGAGCAAAGAAATAAAATGGAGATTGAGTATTACAGTAATGAAACATTCTGGAAAGATCTCAGGATATTCTTTGTAACATTTTGGGTAATTGTAACAAACAAAGGAAATATTTAATTTCTAATGATCATTAGGTCATTAAAGGGTATATCAGTTTTTTTTGACCTTGTTTGGGTTTTATATAAAACCTAATTTTTTACAAACCTTATTAACTTTATTTATTCGGGCAAACAATTATGAAAAATTATCTTATTATACTTTTGTCTATTTTATTTTTTCAAAATGTTGTACTCTGTCAGTCGTTATCTCGAGATTATAAAGTAATTGAATCCAATGAAGATTATTTAATTCTGGAATTCAATTTTGAAAATGATTTTAATATAGAAGATTTTTTCATTGATGGAATAAAATTCACAAAAATTATCGACCCGATATATCCGATTCAAGACCCTGGCAATCCTTATTTACCCACAAGATATTATAATATTGGTATCCCTTTGAATTCTGATGCTAAGGTTACGATTCTTGATGAAAAAAAGGATTTTATTAAAGATAAATTCATAATTGCTGTTCCTGATTCTGCTGATCAACCCTACAAAAACCTACGATACAATCAAAACGTTTACGGTGTCAATAGTTATTTTCCTGCTAATTCAGTGAGCATTAATTCAACAGCAATTTTCAGATATTTAAAGACGGCTTCGTTATTCATTTCTCCTTTCCAATTCAATCCGGTTGAAAGAACATTAATTCATAATAAATGGATCCGTATAAGGATTGATTATAAACAGGATATTTCAATTACAGAAAATATTATCCCTGTTCATGATAATATGACTGATGACTACATAAGATATAATTTGGTTAATCCTGATGCAGCTTTAACTTTTACCGGAAAAATTAATCAATCTGCAAATAGAATCACTGATAATTATTGGTACAGTCCAAATAAAAACTATTATAAGATTTATCTAAACAAAAAAGGTGTTTACAGAGTAACCTATGATCAACTTATCGCTGCAGGAATTTCTCCTTCAAGTGGAATACAAGATGGAAAACTTGAGATTTATAACGATGGTTTATCTTTACCAATAGATATTGTTGATATTCAACAAGATGGTGTATTCAATTCTGGAGACTATTTTCAATTTGTTGGAAAACCAGCTACACCAGTTGATCAATACACAAGGATGAATATTTATAATACTTCAAATGTCTATTGGTTCTCTTATCAAGCTGATTCAGTAAATAATTATAAACATAAACAAGCTCATGGTAGTAGTAATATTACTCCTCTTATTACAAATACTGTTGAAACACTTCGTTGGGAAAAGGATACACTGTATCAAAAATTAGGTTATGCTGATGATAATAAAAGAGATTATTGGTTTTGGAACTGGGCTTCGGCGAGGTATCGTGCTCCTTTTAGAGATTTTGCATATTGGATTACCGACAGTCTGGCTTATAGAATTGTTGACTCTAAACCTCAATCGAAAATAAGAGTTGGTATGCATGGCTTAAGCAATGTTAGTTGTGTTGGAGGAAATGGTCATGATGCTTCAATAAAACTTAACGGTGTTACACTTGGTGTGCAGCAGTGGAATGGACAAAAATCAACTGTATTTGAGAAAGATATATATTTGGCTAGGTTTTCTTCTGTAGGAAGCGATACAGTTCAACTTAATTCGGATTCTCAAAAATTTGAGGTAATACTTTATGGAAATATATGTCCAGATGTATCCTTTGATGAAGTTTTAATTAATTATTTTGAGATAGATTATTGGCGTTGGAACAGAACTTATCCGAACTATTATTACTTTAAAAGCCCTCCAAATGATTTTCAGGAAAACAGATATTATCTTTTTGGATGGCAAAGAGATAATATGAAGATATATGTACCTTCGCGAAGTACTTTGTTAGTTAATCCATATATACCAAATGATAATGATAAAAGTGCTTACTTTAATGATACAATAACAGTTCAAACTGAATATTATTGTATAGCTGATGATTATTACTTAAGTGTAGATTCAATAAGACAAAGCTATTCATCAGACTTACGAAATACTAATAATGGTGCAGATTATATAATAATAACTCACAAGAATTTTTTACCAGCAGCCGAAAGACTTGCCGACTACAGATTGAATAATATTAAAGGTATATCAGAACCGAGGACGAAAGTTGTTGAAATTACAGATGTATATAATGAATTTTCTTATGGTTTATTGAATCCCTGGGCTTTGCAAAATTTTGTTAAATATGCTTACGAAAATTGGCAGTCTCCTGCTCCCCAATATATAGTACTTATGGGAGACATGAGTTATGATTATCGAAAGATTTTTCCAGAAAGCAAAGAAAATTTTATACCTTCCATTCCTTATCACTCAATGTTATATGGGCAGGCTCCAAGTGATAATGCTATTGTTACAGTTGTGGGTAATGATATTGTACCGGATTTAGCTATTGGTAGAATTTCCTGTGAAACTCTGGAAGAGGCAAATGTTTTAGTTGATAAAATAATCAACTATCCTGCTGATCCAGGTAAAGAGTGGAAACAAAACGTTTTGCTTTTATCTTCAGGTCTATCAGCAGAAGATGAAAATCAATTTGGATTTAACGACAAAAACATCATACTTGAAAACACATATTTGAAACCAAGTGGTATAAAAGCTACTAAAATATTCAGATATCCAAACAAACCAGATTATATCCCATTCCAGGGAGAAGGTCCGGATATCAGGAGAGAAATTGATAATGGAGCAGTTGTTGTTAGTTATTATGGGCATGGCGGGGGATTGCAATGGGATCTTGTCTTCACTAACAATGATATCCTTGAACTTAGGAATGGAAATAAAATGCCTTTTGTTGTTAGCGTAACATGTTATACAGCCCATTATGATAATCAGGAAATTTTTGGTGAAATCTTTAACTCATTACCTGATAGAGGCAGTATTGCATTTTTTGGTAGTTCCGGAGTTACGTTTTGGCCAACCACTGCAAATTTTAATCAGGAACTTTTCAACCATATCTTTACTCAGAAAGAATATATTATTGGTAAGGCAATTAACCATGCTAAATTAAATCAATCTTATGGTGCTATGATTGCGCTTTTAACTTTACTTGGTGACCCAGCCTTGGAATTAGCTTTACCCGACAAACCTGATTTTGTTATAAAATCCTCAGATATAAAAATTGATCCAACTAATCCGCTCGTTAATGATTCTGTTTCTGTTAAATTAACTATACATAATTTTGGCAGATCATTTCCTAATGATACATTAACAGTAAAATTGTATGAAAATATAATATCAGATACTACTGTAATTGACACTTATTACTTGTCAAATTTCGGAGAAGTGGATTCAACTATTTTTGTGTGGGTTCCAACTGAGCCAGGATTAAAAACATTGATAGCAACAGTTAATGAGGATAATAGAGTCCTTGAAGATGATCATTCTGATAACACAGCTTCAAATTCATTTAGTGTGTTTGATTTTGGTGAACCTAATATTATTAAACCTGTAAACGGATATTTTTCAAATGATGACAGCCTAGAATTTGTAATTGCAGATATTGGACTATACTTCGATAGAGATTTTAATTATTTGATTCAGATAAATAACAACTTAAATTTTGCTGGTCAGTTACTAATACAATCACCAGTATTAAAAGCTACTAATGGGATTGTTCGATGGAAATCTGGTTCTTTTGCTCCAGGTGAATATTTTTGGCGGGCAGTTATTTATGATAATGTTGATACTAATTTTAACTCTCCAAGAATCTTTACCATTACAAATCAACAAGGGAAAGGATATATAGCTCAAGTTGAACAATTAAAAATGTTTGATGTTGTGAACATGGATTATTCGGAAAGTTTTGCAGGACTGATTCTTAATACTCAGCTTAAACCTCCCTATCCAAGTCCAAAGTTTTTGTTGGATTCAATTTACTTTGATATTCCTCCTGATGATACTAAACCATCAATCTTTACAACTGATGGTTCCTATTTTTATTTTGGTACATTGCCCCCGTTTAATAATTGGTCAAAAACAAAAATATACAAAATTGGAACCGGAATTAATGGCACGAATGCCGGAGAAAATTATGGACCGATACCCAATTTGGAGTTATACATATATGGGAATTTAATGGTTCATCAAGGTTTTCTTTACAGTTGTACTGGAGCAACTGATAGGTTAACTAAAATTGATATAAATTCCGGTGACACCTCAATCGTTATAATTCCTGATAGTCTCTTGGTTTCTCTAAATAAACCAACACAAATTGGTGGAGTCTATCTTTATTCTGACGGGCAGTATGTATATAATTTGGGTATAGGTACTTGGAAATACCCTGGTAAATTCGTTTTGCGAAAATTTGATCCTCAGAATAGTTGGAATATTGTTGGGAATGATCTTGTTTTAGGTGGATTTACAATGCCATTAGTTGTTAGTTTTATTATAAGTCAAAATCACATTATAATATATGAAAATCAGAACCTCAAAACACTACAGAGATATAGTTTAGTTGATGGTTCATTTGAAGACGAATGGGTATATGCACTGAAGATCAAAGATTTTTATGCGATTTCCTATGATCATCAGAATGATTTTGTTTACTTTAATACTTTCAGACCAGGTAATACCCCTTACATTCCTGCGTTCTTTAAATATCATGGAACTTATGTAGAAGCCAATGGCAGGATTACTTCGCAAGAAATTGGTCCAGCTTCTAAATGGAATAATTTGCTGTTTAATATAGATCAAACTAATTCAAACGGTGTTTACAAATCTTATTTATTAGGGAAAAGAAAAAGCAACTCTGAATGGGTGATGATTGATTCATTATTTCAAGCTGGTTATGATTTATCAAATATTAATGTTAATGACTTTAATTTCATCAAGCTCAGATTTGATCTTGCAGACTCTTCTTTTGGAGCCGGTGAACCTATGAAGTTCAATTCACTTAAAGTGAACTATGAATATTTACCCGAGATTTCGGTAATTCCGAATAATTTTACATTCATACCGGACTCTATGCTGCACGGTTTACCTGTTCAAATGGACTTTAAAGTTAATAATGTTGGTTATATAAAGGCTGATAGTGTAAGATTGGATTTCTATCATAATCTTACTGATACAATTTTCTATTCAACTTATGTAAATGTTGACGCTGATTCTTCTTCAAGTATAACACACACTATATCAACAAATAATTTATTATATACTGCACCTGTTTCTACAATTGACGTTAAAGTAATTGCCACACCTAAACACGAAGAATACTACACATTTAATAATATGACTAATAATTATTTTTATGTGATTAGAGATTCTGCTAAACCAATATTCAATATTACATTTGATGGAAAAGAAATTATAAATGGAGACATTATTTCATCTGAGCCAGAGGTTGTTATAACTCTTGAAGATAATAGTCCACTACAACTTGATAGTACATTCTTTACAATAGTTCATACTTTTAAAAATGTACCTAAGATCATTAAAATACCAGGACCCGATATTAAATATGAATATACTCCATTCCCAAACTCTAAGGCTGTTGTAACATGGACTCCAAAATTAGAAGACGGAAGACATGTTCTTGAAGTATTAGCTAAAGATGCCTCAGGCAACTTCTTTGATTCTACTTCTTCAAGGTCTGTATTTAATGTTTATAACAATCCCGATTTGTTACAAGTTTACAACTATCCAAATCCATTTTCGGACAATACCTATTTTACATTTGAGATAAGAGGTGCTATGCCGCCAGAAGAATTAAAAATTAAAATTTTTACTGTGGCAGGAAGATTGATAAAAGAATTTGATCTTAACTCATCAGCTTTACAAATTGGGTTTAACAGGATCTTTTGGGATGGTAAGGATCAGGATGGTGATGATATTGCGAATGGTTTATATTTTTATAAAATTATCTCAAAACATGGTGATGAAACCAAAACTACTATTCAAAAGCTGGCTAAAGTTAAGTAGTTTTTGCTGAAATAATTTCAAATTAAGGAGTAACTTTTTAGATGTGTGGAATTGTTGGTTATGTGGGCAGTAAGAATTGTGTCCCAATCTTAATTAACGGATTAAAAAGACTTGAGTACCGCGGATACGACTCTGCTGGTATTGGTATTGTTAACCATAATTCTATAACTATCGTCAAAAACAAAGGGAAAGTTAGTCTGCTTGAACAAAAGGTTGATAAGTTAGATCTGGGATCAGAAATTGGACTTGGGCATACAAGATGGGCAACGCATGGTATCCCAAATGAATTGAATGCACACCCGCACTCGAATGAAGATCAGACAATTTTTTTAATCCATAATGGAATAATTGAAAACTATCAGGTACTTAAAAAAGGGCTGCAGTCTTTTGGCTATGAGTTTAAAAGCGAAACTGATTCTGAAGTATTAGTACATCTGATAGATAGTTTTACAAAGCGCGGTCACGATATAACTAAATCTGTTCAACTTGCACTTCACGAAGTTGAGGGGACTTATGGATTGGCTGTAATCTCATCTAAAGAACCTGATAAAATAATTGCTGCCCGAAAAGGCTCTCCTTTGGTTGTTGGTATTGGAGATAATGAAAATTTTTTAGCATCTGATGTTTCGGCTATACTTTCTTATACTAAACAAATTGTATATCTGGAAGATGGTGAAATTGCTGTTATCAAAAAAAATGAGTTTACAGCTAAAACAGCCTTTGATAATGAAATTGAAAAAGAAATACATGAAATCTCTATGACACTTGATGAGATTGACCGGGGCGGCTATGCTCATTTTATGTTAAAAGAGATAATGGAACAACCGGAAGCTTTGCGCAATTCAATTAGAGGAAGAATTATTGATGAAGATGGTAGGGCAATTTTAGGCGGATTGAGAGATGTAGTTGATAAACTTGCGGATTCTAAAAGAATTATTCTTACAGCCTGTGGCACATCCTGGCATGCAGGATTAGTTGGTGAGTATATGTTTGAACAATTTTGCAGGGTTCCAACAGAAGTTGAATATGCTTCCGAATTCAGATATCGTAATCCTGTTATTGAAAAAGAAGACGCAGTATTTTTCATCTCTCAAAGCGGTGAAACAGCTGATACTTTAGCTGCATTAAAAGAAGCAAAAATTAAAGGAGCATTAGTTTTAGGAATTTGCAATGTTGTAGGCAGTTCAATAGCAAGAGAAACTCAAGCCGGTGTTTATACACATGCCGGTCCAGAAATTGGCGTAGCTTCTACAAAAGCATTTACTACACAATTGACAGTATTAGCCTTAATTTCTCTTTTAATTGCACGAAAGAAAAATTTGAGTAAAGTTGATGGACAGCAGATTGCAAGTGAATTAAAACTTATACCAGAAAAGGTGGAAGAAATTTTAAAGTTAAATCTGCAAATTGAAAAGATAGCTGAAGAATTTAAGGATGCATCAAACTTTCTTTATCTTGGCAGAGGATACAATTTTCCGGTTGCATTGGAAGGTGCACTGAAATTAAAAGAAATTTCCTATATCCATGCTGAAGGTTATCCGGCAGCGGAAATGAAGCATGGACCAATTGCGTTGATTGATGAAAATATGCCAGTTGTATTCATTGCCCCCAAAGACTCAACTTATGAAAAGATTGTCAGTAATATTCAGGAAGTAAAAGCAAGAGGTGGTAGAATAATTTCAATTATTACTGAAGAAGATGAGCATATAAATAAATTAGTTGATTATAAAATTAAAATTCCAAGTACTATTAGAATGCTAATGCCAATCCTTACTGTCATTCCTCTTCAATTATTAGCCTACCATATTGCAGTTAAAAAAGGATTAAATGTAGATCAACCAAGAAATCTTGCAAAAAGTGTAACAGTTGAATAGAATATTTGAGATATTTTTTGTGATTTTGCAGATTTTCCATATTTTTACGCCACTAATTTTTAAGGGCAGGTAGCTCAGTCGGTAGAGCAAAGGACTGAAAATCCTTGTGTCGGCGGTTCAATTCCGTCCCTGCCCACATCTTATAATTGAGAATTATTATCACTCCAGATCTAATGATTATTATTTGTTAGACTTTTATACTCTGAAAATGGTTAAGGATGTTTGAAAGAGTTTTTGAAAGTATTAAAAAAGATAAGAATCTGATTTTTATTCCTTTTCTCACGTTCTTTGTTAGGGCAATTATATTTTATTTTATTCCTAACACCTATGAAGACGCTTTTATAACATTTAAATATTCTGAAAATCTTGCAAATGGCTTTGGGTTGGTTTATAACATTGGTGAAAAAGTATATGGAACAACGACACCATTTTTTGCAATAATACTTGCTTTCTTTAAATATTTTGGCATTTCTTGTATAATTTCTTCTTTGGTGATAAACCTGATATCCGAAAGTATTACTTCTTTATTCGTGTATAAATATCTTAAGAACTATACAAATGAATTAATTTCATTTTTTATTACACTACTTTTCGTTTTTTCACCTTCAAATATTAGTTGGTCCATTCAAGGAATGGAAACCGCATTTTTCGGAATGTTAATAGCAGCTTCATTTTTTTCACTTTACAAAAAAAAGTTGTTTTTAGCTTTTCTCTTTGCATTTTTGAGTGCGATAACAAGAATTGATGGATTAAGTGTTGTATTTATTATTTTTCTTTTTTCGTTTATCGAGAATAAATTTTCTATCTTCAAGTTTTTCACTGTTCCATTTCTAATCTTTATAGCTTGGTTGATTTTCTTACAAATATATTTTGGTAATTTTCTCCCTAATTCAATGTTAGCAAAACTAATTTTATATTCAGGGCACAGTAAATCGATGCTTCCGAATTTAAGTGTTGTATTATCAAAGTATTTTTTATCAGGTTATTATTCGAGCGCTCTTATTACTGTTCTTTTTATTACTGGAATTTACTTTACTTTAAAAAAAAGAATCAAACTTTTACCTATGATAGCTTGGTTCTTTATCTATTATTCTGCCTTGATAATATCTAAAACACAAATACATGGCTGGTATTTAATTCCACCTTTATTTGTTTTTCTTATTGTTTCAGGAATTGGAATTTTTTCTATATATAACATTTTGTTAAAAAACTTTTCCAGATATCAAAAACTATTGAATGCTTTTGTTGTTGTATTTGTTATTTTATCTTCTGCGTTTGCTCTGAAGTTGAAGATAGAGCAAATGAACTTTGAATTAAGCTATGAAGAAACTGTTAGGATACCTATTGGAAAATATCTTAATAAATATACACCAATAAGTTCTACTGTATTTTTAGAACCGATAGGAGTTATCGGATATTATTCAAATAGATACATATATGACGATAGTGCTCTGATCAGTCCAATATTTTTAGAAATAAATCGTCTTACATACAACGCATCTTCAGTTTATAAGAAAATTGAGTTGGTAAAACCTGATTATTTGGTTCTTCGTAATAGAGACCTTGAGGATTTTTACACCTCAACAAATCTCCTCAAAGAATATGAAAAGATTAAGAGTTTTAAAGATACCGTGTGGTTTAAAGAAAATTCTCCCCTTAGTATGACTATTTTTGAAAGAATTATTAAAAATAACCAAGCTAATTAATTGAATTTTCTGTTTTATAGTAAATAACCTTTTGTACTTATTTTATCTATATTCTATTGTTCCTTAAAAAAGCTAATAACTGATTGATAAGTTCTTACTACCTACATATATTTATCTATCAATTACAATGGATTTAAATGAAAGATAATGTAATCCTCGAAACAAATTTCCCTAACCTAAAGTTCTTTAAAAAAGGTAAAGTTAGAGACCTTTATGATTTAGGTGATTATTATTTAATAGTTTCAACAGATCGTTTGTCTGCATTTGATGTGATAATGGCACAGGGAATTCCTTTTAAGGGAAAAGTACTTAACAGGATTTCTGAGTTTTGGTTTAATCATACCAAACAAATTATTAAAAACCATCTTATAACTACTGATGTAAATAAATTTCCTGATGAATGTCTTCAGTATTCTGATGTTCTTAAAGGCAGAAGTATGCTTGTTAAGAAAACACATATAATTCCAATTGAGAGTGTAGTCAGAGGTTATATCACAGGCTCCGGCTGGGCAGATTACAAAAAATCCGGTGAAGTATGTGGAATTAAATTACCCGAAGGAATGGTAGAATCAGAAAAATTTTCAGAACCGCTATTTACTCCTTCAACCAAAGCTGAAATTGGCTTACACGATGAAAATATTTCAGAACAAAAGGCTGTGGAAATTGCTGGTGCTGATACAATAAAGTTTATCAAAGAAAAGACGATTGAGATTTATAAAAGTGCTGTTAATTTTGCCCTTGGTAAAGGTATTATAATTGCCGATACGAAAATGGAATTTGGAAGAGTTGGAAATGAAATAATCTTGGTGGATGAGTTATTAACTCCCGATTCTTCAAGATTCTGGCCTTTGGATAAATATGAAAAGGGAAAATCACAGGAAAGTTTTGATAAACAATTTGTACGTGATCATTTGGTATCAGTTAAATTTAATAAACAACCACCGCCGCCGATGCTGCCACAAGTTATTATAAATAAAACAAGTGAAAAATATCTGGAAGCACTTAAAATGCTTACTGGTGAAAGTTTGTGAATGCAGCCTAAAAAAATAAAATTAATTGATGGAACTAATCTGAAGATTCTTTGGAGTGATGGAGTTGAAGAATCTTTAAGTTTAAAAGAATTAAGGAAACACTGTCCTTGTGCTACTTGTACTGCGGAAAGAGATAAACAAGGGAAAAAATTTATACCATTGTATGTTGAAAATCAGGTGAGTGTCAGATCTATCAGCCAGGTAGGAAATTATGCAATTCAAATAAGATGGCAGGATGGGCATGATACAGGAATTTATGAGTACAAATTTTTAAGAAGTTTTAACTCTGCTGGAGCAAGATATGACTCTGCCTAATCAACTAACAATATTAAGAATCATATTAACACCAGTGTTCTTATTTTTTTTTCTTTCAGATGATAGCACTTATATTCAAATTTCTTTGGGGATATATATAATCGCTGCTCTTACTGATTGGTATGATGGATGGCTTGCAAGAAAATTTAATTATATAACTGAATGGGGAAAATTTTGGGATCCGCTTGCAGATAAGATTTTAACATCTGCTGCATTCATTGGATTTGTTTTAGTTGGCTTTTTGCAATTATGGATGGTGGTCCTGGTAATTATTAGAGATTTATTGATAACGTTATTAAGAATATATGCTGAAAACCGAGGCTATAATTTTGTTACAAGCTATTATGCAAAATGGAAAACTGTATTTCAAATGGTGTTCCTTTATTATCTGCTTCTTCTTTATGTTGGATTACATACTACACAGATTGTGAATGATTATCAGGATCTTCTTAAAATCCTTTCAAATCATAAATTTATCTATTCTACAATGCTGATAATCACTGTTATTACTGTTCATTCAGGTGTATCTTACATAGTGAAAAACAAACACTTAATTGCAAAGTTATTTAATGAAACCAATAAACTTGTTTGAAAAAATTGTTGGTTCAGGTTTGTATACCGGTTATGTCCCATTTGCTTCAGGAACTTTTGGAAGCATAGTTGCTGTCCTGTTTTATCTTATTCCAGGTTTTGAAAATTATTATGTTATTATTCCGTCAATAATAGTTTTATTTATTTATGGTATCTATGTTTCAGGCAAATTTGAAAAACAATATGGTAAAGACCCTTCTCAATGTACAGTAGATGAAATTGTCGGTACCTGGATTTCATTTACTTTACTTCCCAAAAAAATACTAGTAATTGTGTTTGCATTTTTCTTATGGCGTTTATTAGATATCGTTAAACCTTTTCCTGCCAGAAATTCTGAAAAATTATCCGGAGGTTTGGGAATTATGTTAGACGATGTTATTTCAGGTATTTATACTCTAATAATTATTCATTTAACTGTTTACTTTGGAGTACTATAAAAATGAAAGCTTATTTAATCTCAATTGGGGATGAATTATTAATTGGTCAAACTGTAAATTCAAATGCTGCCTTTATAGGCGCTCAGTTATCCGAAAATAATGTTTCAATTATTAAGTCATCGGTAATCAGCGATGATATTAAAACAATTATTAATGAAATTAATCTTGCGGTATCCACTGCAGATTTAGTAATATGTACCGGCGGTCTTGGTCCCACAGTTGATGATGTAACCCGATCAGCAGTTGTTCAATATTTTAATACCGAATTAGTCTTCAATGAACAAGCCTTTGAAGATATTAAATCTATGTTTGAAAGAAGAGGCAGGGAATTAAAGGATGTTCATAAAGATCAGGCAATGGTTCCTAAAAACGCAATTATTATCAGAAATGAGAAAGGAACGGCACCTGGATATTGGATTGAAGAAAATAGTAAGATCATAATTGTAATGCCCGGTGTACCTTATGAAATGAAGGCAATGGTTACAAATTTTATTATTCCAAAACTGGTTGATTATATTGGTAAACCAAATGAATACATTAAGAAAATTACACTTCAAACTACTGGATTACCGGAATCTTCTTTGGCTGAAAGACTTGGAGATTTAAACGAACTGCTCGGTGAAGCCAAGCTGGCTTTTTTACCTAATCAATACGGTGTCAGACTTAGAGTAACCGTTAAATCAACTGAAGAAGAAATTGCAAATAATTTACTTTCCGAAATTGAGCAAAAGCTTAGAAGTAAAATTGGACGTTATGTTTATGGCAGAGGTGATGATACACTCGAAGAAGTTGTTGGAAGACTGTTAAAAGAGCGTGAACTTAGAATTGCAACTGCTGAATCCTGCACCGGCGGCGGGTTGGGTGATAGAATAACCAATATCAGCGGAAGCAGCAAATATTATGAAAGAGGAGTAATAACTTACAGCAATGCTGCTAAGGTTGAATTGCTAAAAGTTAATGAAGATATTATGGCTGAAAAAGGTGCAGTTTCGGCTGAAGTTGCAATGCAAATGGCTGAAGGTGTAAAATCTGTAAGCGGCTGTGATATAGGAATTTCTTTAACCGGAATTTTGGGACCTTTGGGAGGTGTAACCGGTAAACCTGTGGGAACTGTGTATATCGGTTTTTGTGATGATAAACTGTGTACTGCAAAACGATTTCAGTTTGGTGAAGACAGAATTTTAAATAAAAACCGTGCAACACAAGCTGCACTCGAAATGATTCGAAGAAGTTTACTTGGAATTCCATTTGATGAATAGACTTTTTATTTCATTAAATATTCCCAATAATGTGATTGATAAGCTTACTGAATTAAAAAATTTATGTTCAGATGAAAAAGAATTGAAATGGGAACCGAAAGAAAAACTTCATTTAACTTTGAGATTCATTGGAAATGTTGATCAGGAAAAGACTACTGAATTGATAGACCGGTTAAAGATTATTAGTGATTGTTCGGCTATTAAATGCTCTCTTGAAAAATTTGATTTCTTTTTCAGAGATTCTGTTCCATCAATTCTATGGGCTGGATTAAAAATTGATGAAACTATAATAAAGGTGATCAGACAAATAGATGGTGTTCTTGAAAATCTTTCCATCAGTTTTGATAAAAAGAAATTTATGCCACATATTACATTAATCAGATTTAGAAAAGATCCTGGAATTAACTTTGTTAACACATTCAAAAACTTTAGTTTTGAACCAATTGTATTTCAGGCGAATTCAATTACACTTTTTAACAGTGTCTTAAAACCAAAAGGCTCTGTTTATTATGAAATGAAAAAATACTTTTTAAAATAATTGGAGATAATATGGCTTCTGACAGAGAACAAAAATTAAAAATTATAGATGACGCAATTGCCGGTATTGAAAAAACATACGGCAAAGGTGCAATTATGAAACTTGGCGATGGAGTTATCAGTGATATTGAAGCAATCCCAACGGGTGCACTTTCGTTGGATATTGCATTAGGAATTGGCGGAATTCCCAGAGGAAGAATTATTGAGATATATGGTCCCGAATCAAGCGGAAAAACAACCCTTTGTTTGCATATCATTTCTGAAGCACAAAAAATGGGCGGACTTGCTGCTTTTATTGATGCCGAACATGCACTTGATGTTAACTATGCAAAAAAATTAGGCGTTGATACTGCTAATCTATTAATATCACAACCTGATTATGGTGAACAAGCTCTTGAAATTGCTGATACATTGGTAAGAAGTAATGCACTTGATATTATTGTTATTGATTCTGTAGCGGCACTTGTACCGCGTTCTGAAATTGAGGGTGAAATGGGCGATGCTACTATGGCAGTTCAGGCAAGATTAATGTCGCAGGCATTAAGAAAATTAACCGGCGCAATTTCAAAATCAAAAACTTCAGTCGTTTTTATCAATCAGCTTAGAAGTAAAATTGGTGTAATGTTTGGCAATCCCGAAACAACAACAGGAGGTAATGCATTAAAGTTTTATGCTTCTGTTAGAATTGATATTAGAAAGATTGCAGCAATTAAAGAAGGTGATGAAGTAATTGGCAACAGAACAAAAGTAAAAATTGTAAAAAGTAAAGTTGCACCGCCGTTTAAACAAACTGAAATAGATATCTTGTATAATGAGGGTATAAGTAAAACAGGTGATGTTCTTGATCTTGCAACTGAATTAGGCATTATAAAAAAAGGCGGCGCCTGGTTTACTTATGGCGAAGAGAGAATTCAGGGAAGAGAACAGTTCAGACAGAAATTAATTGAATTTCCTGATATGTACAAAAGTATTGAACGCGATATAAAACAAAAGCTTGGCATTCTTAAAGAACCAGCATCTGCTCAGACTGAAGAAAAAGCTGAGGATAAATCCAAAACAAAAAAGAAATAATAATTTAGATGTATGAGGATTATCAGCATAAGAAAAAAGGATGATGAAAACGTAGTAATTAAATTTGATGATTCACAACAGCTGATTATATCAGTTGATACTTTATTTAAAAGCGGTCTTAAAAAAGATGATGAAATTTCTGAAGACCGCTTTGCTTTTTTAATTGAGAGTAATATATCCTATTATATCAAAAAGAAAGCCTTATCATTTTTAGCCAGAAGAGCACACACTGAAAAGGAGTTATTTTTAAAACTTAAAGCTAAATCCTATGACGAAGGTTTAATCAAATCGGTTATTAAAGAACTTCGCAATCTGTCATTTATTGATGATAGAGAATTTGCTGTTCAGTTTGTAAATGAAAAATCTTTCAGGAATAAATGGGGCAGATTAAAAATCAAATCTGCATTAATAAGCCGGGGGATTAACCACAAAATTATTGACCAAGTGTTATCTGCCTCCAGGTTGAAAGAACTGGAATCACAACAAATAAATGAATTAGCAGTAAAAAAGTATTCTATCTTAAAAAAAAGAGAAACTGATGAAAAAAAAATATTCCAAAAACTTATTTCTTTTCTGTTGAGTAAAGGTTACGATTATGATTCGGCATCAAATACTGTTAAAAAAATTATTAAAGCAGATATTATTGATTCTTAGTTAGTTGTTCAAAAAGATTTTTTACAAGTTGTTTGATTTTAACATTATCACTTGCTTCAATCACCTCATTTAATTTCATCCATTTTTTTCTCCTTAAATTCTTTTCAGGAAAGTCATTTAATTCTTCAGCTACTTGCATTGAAAAAACTTTTACTAAACATTTTTCATCATTTTTAACTATAATAAATGAGCCAAGTTCTGAAGTTTCGTTTTCTCCGATAACTCCGGCTTCTTCGTATGCTTCTTTCTTTGCTGATTCAAATGCCGTTAGATTATATTCAATATATCCTTTCGGAAAAATCCATTTCTTCTTTTTAATGGAAGTGATCATTAAAAATTCAATCGTAGTATTGATGTATCTGTATGGAATTACACAAGATTGTATGGAATCAAATTGTAAATCTTTTTTTTCTATCATTTATTAAACTAATTTCTGAAACAAAGATTGCTCAAATATCTAAATGATTTTATATTTTCAAATTGTTAATAATCACAGTCAATATAGTGATTACTTGGATAAAGAATCCGATTTGGCTAATTTTTCAAAGTGATTTCTAATTAACCTAACTAATTATATCAAAATATATCTCAGAGGAGTGTAAAATGGCTTTAAAAGTTGGAGACAAAGCACCAGAATTTAAATTACTTAATCAAGATGGCGAAACTGTTTCATTAAGCAATTATAAAGGTTCAAACGTTGTTGTATTATTTTTTCCTGCTGCTAATACCGGAGTATGTACCAAGGAAATGTGTACCTTCAGAGATGATCTGAAGATATTTGAAAAGCTGAATGCACAGGTTTTAGGAATTAGTGTTGATATGCACTATTCCTTAAAAATGTTTCATGAAAAAAATAATTATAATTTTCCCTTATTAAGTGATTTTAATAGAAAAACAATAAACGATTATGATGTAGTATTAGATGTATTTGCACCTGGTAAATTTGATTATCAGAAAGTTGCAAAAAGAGCTGCATTTGTTGTAGATAAAGATGGAATTCTAAAATATACTGAAGTGCTTTCAAGCCCAGGTGATGAACCGAATTACGAAGCAATAAAAAATGCACTTTCTTAATGGTCAGTAATTTCAAAATGTTAGAAGTTGGTGCTAAAGCTCCTGAGTTTTCTTTGTTAAATCAGGATGGAAAGAAAATATCATTAAAAGATTCTTTAGGAAAAAAAGTAGTGTTGTACTTTTATCCCAAAGACAATACACCCGGGTGTACAAAAGAAGCATGTAGCTTTAGAGATAATTTCACAAGATTTAATAAAATTGATGCAGCTATTCTGGGTGTTAGTCCTGATCCCGTCAAATCCCATAAAAAGTTTGCTGAAAAATATAAATTGAATTTTGACCTGCTTGCAGATGATGAGAAAAAAGTTGTTCAGCTTTACGGAGTATGGAAAGAAAAAAGCATGTTTGGTAGAAAGTATATGGGAGTAGAAAGAACAACATTTATAATAGATGAAAATGGCAGAATCAAAAATATTTTTAAAAAAGTTAAAGTTATAGGGCATGCTAAAGAAGTAATTGAAGCTTTGAAAGATTGAAATGATTTATATAACACGTAGAGAAACATTTGCCGCAGCACATAGATTATTTAAAGATGGACTAAGTGATGAAGAGAACCTGAAGCTTTTTGGAAAATGCAGCAGCCCTAACTGGCATGGACATAATTATACTTTGGAAGTTGTTGTAGCAGGAAAAGTTAATCCTGCCACAGGATTTGTGCTCGACTTGAAAGAGCTAAAAGAGATTATTCAGAAACATGTAATTTCTAAAGTCGATCATAAAAATCTGAATATCGATACTGATTTTATGATTGGTTTAAATCCTACTTCTGAAAACATAGTTGTTGCAATTTGGAAACAACTTGAGGATAAAATCCCTTCAGGTAAACTTTACTCTATAAAACTTTACGAAACAGAAAATAATTATTTTGAATATCGCGGTGAATGACATGGATAAAACGAAAACGAAAAAACTTATAAACGATTTGCTTATTGAAATTGGTGAAAATCCGAAACGGGAAGGTTTATTAAATACACCTAAACGTGTTGCTGAAGCATACGAGTTTCTTACAAAGGGTTATCATCAGGATATTAAAGAAGTTTTGAATGGCGCAATCTTTCATGAAAAGTATAGTAATATGGTGATAGTTAAGAATATAGATTTTTATAGTCTGTGTGAGCATCATATGCTTCCTTTTTATGGTAAAGTACATGTAGCTTATATTCCTGATGGTAAGATTGTTGGTCTCAGTAAAATTCCGAGAATAGTTGATGTCTTTGCTCGAAGACTTCAAGTTCAGGAAAGAATGACTCAGGAAATAGCTGATACCTTAAAAGAGTTTATTCAGCCAAGTGGTGTTGCAGTAGTTTCAGAAGCTTTTCACATGTGTATGATGATGAGAGGAGTTGAAAAGCAAAACTCATCAGCAACTACAAGTGCAATGCATGGTGTTTTTAAGGAAGATGCCCGAACAAGGTCAGAATTTCTTAATTTAATTGCAACAAAAAATTTATGAGAAATGAAAAACCCGGTGTCTGGATTACTGGTGCAAGCTCAGGAATCGGAAGATCAACAGCAATAGAATTTGCAAAGACCGGTGCAAAAGTGTTTGTTTCAGCACGAAGAGTTTCTGAATTAGAAAGATTAAATAATGAGTTAGAAGCAGATAATCTATCAGTTGAAATATATCCTTGTAATGTTGCTTCGCATACTAATGTTGATCAGACAGCAAAAAAAATACTGCAGAATTACAAAATTGATTGTCTGATAAATAACGCAGGAATAACTTCCTTTAAGTTAGCTGAAGATAATTCTGTAAATGAAATAAATGAAATTGTTACAACAAATCTCTTAGGTTCTATTTACACTATAAAAGCTGTTCTGCCACATATGATTTCGAATAACAGCGGAACAATAATTAATATATTATCGGTTGTTACAAAGAAAACTTTTACAAAAAGCTCTGCTTATGCAGCTTCGAAATCTGGATTACTCGCTTATACAAATTCTCTTAGAGAAGAGTTAAGACAGCACAATATCAGGGTGATAAATATTATTCCCGGTGCTACAGAAACAGCAATGTGGTCGAAAGAGGTAAGAAGTAAATATTTAGATAGGATGATGAATACAGAGAATATTGCACGCGTATTGGTTTGGGCTTTTTTGCAAAAGGATAATCTTGTTACTGAAGAAATTTTATTAAAACCTATCAGTGGTGATTTGCAAAAGCCGGATTAACCGGCTTTTAACTTTAATCTGTCATCATTCTTTGATGCATTAGTTTTCTATTAACTTTGTTCTTCATAAATCCCGGATTTCTATCCATTTCAATCCAAATCTTTTTCTGATTTGCATCCAGAATATCATAAACATCCATTCTGTGGTTTGTTCTGGCTAATTCGATTTTTCCCTTTATCTCATTTATTTCTTTGGTTAGATTCAGAACATCATTTCTTGAAAATTTTTCAGCGGTTTTCAGTTTTTTCATTTCCAGTTCTTTAAGTTCTAACTCTGCTCTTAACTTAACCATCTCTTCCTGGTTAGATAAGCGCATAGATTCAATTTTGGATTTTTGCTCTGTTGTTAAATTTAGTTTCTCAAGATTGTTTTCTCTTTGATATTGTCTGCCCTTATATTGATCTCTTTGGGCAAATATATCCTTATTTAAACCAATAATTACCAATAAAGCAACAAGAGGGATTAAGAACTTTTTCATAACTATTCCTTTCGGTTTTTAATTTTTGATTTTGACCTTTTGACAAATCAGGTTTAGTTTTGGTTTAAATGTTAAAGATTAAACCTAAAGTTCTTAATGCTTGTCTAAAATCATAATATAAATACTTATGCATAATACTGATGATGATTTTAAGCTGATTGAAAGTTTTATTGATGGCAACGAATCTGCTTTTAATCGGTTAATCTATAAATATCAGGATAAGATTTACTGGCACGCCAGAAGAATGACCGGTAATCATCTTGATGCCGATGAAATTGTTCAGGAAGTTTTGCTTGTGATATATAATAAAATTAAAACGTTTGAGTTTAAATCATCATTTTATACCTGGGTTTATACTATTACTAATACAAGAAGTATAAATTATCTTAAGAAAAGAGCTGTTAAAAAATATTTTAGTCTTGAAAAGGCTGAAAGTCTGGAAGACAGTAATAATATTATCTTAAACCTTGAGCAAAAACAACAGCTGCAGTTAATTGAAAAAGCTTTACAGAAACTTCCAGTTAAACAACGAGAAGTTTTTATTATGAGAAATTATAATGAAATGAGTTATGAAGAGATTTCTGAAATTACCGGAAAGGCAACCGGAACACTAAAAGCAAATTATTTTCATGCAATAAATAAAATTAAGGAGCTGATTGGTAATGAAATATAATGATGGAGATTTTGAAAATTATCTGATGGGTAAAATGTCTGAAAACGAAAGAAATGAATTTGAAAACTCGTTAATAAGTTCGTCTGAGCTGAAGACTAATTTTGATAAATATAAAAAGCTTACAGAATTAATAACTAATACACGGTCAATTAAATTAAGCGAAGAATATTCATCCAGAATTCTTTTAAGATTCAGAAATAATCTTCAGGTGGATAAGAAAAACAAATCATATTATAATCTTGGAGCAATAACAGCTGCCTTTGCATCAATTATACTCGGATTTGTATTGACAGTAAATCTGTTTATTAAAACCGATGTTGATAAAACTTCTGAACTGGTTACCATTATTGAAAACGATAGAGACTCAATAGTAAATTCTTTCGATATTTCTGATAAACTTATATCCAGAGCAGATTCGGAAAGTCTTAATAGAATTGATTCTGTTTATAATGATTTATTAAGTCAGAATATAGATTTTGAATCTGAGCCTGATAATTTTAATGCTTTTACTTATGATATAGAAAATGTTGATTTTGAACAATTTATCAGTGAAGAAAAAATTGATCAGATTTATGCTCAACTGATGGAAAAAAAATTTTAATGAGAGGTTAAAATGAAAAAAATACTATTAACACTTTTTTTAGTCGGGATTATTTCTTTTGTTGGAATTCCACAAAGAATGCACGATAAACCAAATAAACACAAAAATAAACTGGCACAATTAGAAAAGGCAAAACTGATTGATGCCCTTGAACTTGATGAAGAAACAGCAATACGATTCTTTGCACGGAGAAATCAATCAAAGAAAGATATTGATGAACTCGAAAAAAAATCCGATGAAATAATAGCTCAACTTGAAAATACTATGAAAGATAAGGATTCACATAAAGAAGAAAATCAAAAGCGACTTATTACAGATTTGTTAAAGACAAAACAGCAAATTGAATCTGAAAAACAAAAATTTATTAATTCACTTTCTGATATCTTATCAACTGAACAAATCGCAAGGTTTGTAGTTTTTGAAAAACGGTTCAGGGAAGAGATTCGTAATGTACTGTTTGACAGGAGGACACCAATTAAAACACAAAAATAATTTAATTTAGAACTGTTTAGTGTTGATTTTCATAGCTTATACATATAATTTGCCCACCAAAATTTAAGCGGAAGTGGTGAAATTGGTAGACACGCTATCTTGAGGGGGTAGTGCCTCGTTTGGCGTGCGGGTTCAAGTCCCGCCTTCCGCACATAGCTCAAATATTTATAAAATAAAAGGAAGGATATTATGAAGAGAAACAGCTTATTATCCATAGCTTTAATAATCTTTAGCTTTACGATAAATAGTATTGCGCAGGAAATGAAACCGGAAGCAGGAAAGCTTTATAATGAAGGTAATGCGTTATTGAAAAGTGAGAATATTAATGGTGCAATTGATAAATATAATGCGGCATTACAGATTGAAAAAGATTATAGAATTTATTATCAAAAGGGTGTGGCACTTAAAAAAGCCAATAGATTGGAGGAGTCAAAAACTGCTTTTGAAGAAGCACTTAAACTAAACAGTAATTTTGAAGGTGGATTAAATGCACTTGGTGGTGTCTATTTTTCTATGGGAAATTATTCAGCTGCAATTGATAATTTTGAAAAGATCCTAAATTCTAATGCAAGTAATGCTGTTAAACAAAAAGTTAAGAAAAATATATCACTTGCTTATGCAAAACTGGGTAATGATTATTTATCAAGTGGTGATGTTAATAAAGGAATTGAGTTTCTGAAAAAGGCTGTTGATAATGATAATTATGATGCCGCATATCTTTCACTTGCAAAAGTTTATTCAGAATTAGGTAAATATGATGAATCAATTGAAGCTGCTTTAAACGCTCTTAAGTATCGATCAAAAATTACAAAAGGTGGTCCATATTACTATTTAGGTATTTCCTATAAAGGTAAAGGCGATATGACCAAGGCAAAAGAAAACTTTAAACTTGCTTCTGCAGACCCAACCTATAAGAAAACTGCTGACTACGAACTTAGCAGTCTTAAGTAGTTAACCTGAAAATTTAAACCCTCCTCGCGAGGGTTTTTTGTTTTAAGGATCAATGGAAAAAACAACACAGATAAAAGACCTAAGTGAAATTGAGTTATTAGCATTACTTTCCGCTTGTTCAGTTTTAAGAAAAAAGAGTTATTTCAGAATTATTCTTGAACAATTAATAAAGAATAATACTCAATCAAAAAAGATTTATGAAGCATTGCTGCAAACATATTTATTTGCCGGTTTTCCTTCTGCACTTGTTTCACTTAAAATTTTTCATAAAACAGTAAGTAAACAAAAAAAATATAATGGCTTTGACCTGAAGAAATACTTTAGTCGCGGTAAAAGAAATTGTAAACTTATTTATGCTGATAAATATGATAATCTTCTTAAGAATATCAGATCATTTTCACCTGAAATGGCTGAGTGGCTGATTATTGAAGGCTATGGAAAAGTTTTAGGACGAAAAGGTCTCTCTTTGAAAGAAAGAGAAATATGTATTGTATCTATATTATCTGCAATGAAATTTGAAGACCAGCTTTATTCACATATAATTGGTGCTATCAATGTTGAGGTTGATAAAAAAGTAATACTGAAATCAATTAAAAATTTGTCTTTAATAAATGCAAAATTATCAGCAAAATTTGGTGAATCAGTTTTTAATCTTTATAACACACGTCAAAATAAAAGATAATAATCCTGAAAATAATTAATAAGCTTCTTAAAACTTTCTAAGACTTTTCTTTAGAAGATTCCCATATTTCATTTAGTGGCTTGCTTTTATGAAATATTGAGGTTTATATTTGCCCTGAGTTTTAATAATATTTCCCTGAAAACTTAAATCTTTTTAGATTAGTCTAAAACTCAGTTATACAAAATTTCAAGGCAAGGATTAAGTATGCAGAAATTCCTGTTAATTACTCTCATTTCCGCTTTTTTTCAGATATATCCACAAATATCAGAAAAGTTTGATATAGCAATGCATGCCTATCATAATCAGCAATATGCACAGGCTAACAGACTTTTTGAGGATTTTTTCAATGATTACAAAATTGTTGATGAATTTTTTGCAACAGCAAAATATTATTCAGCAGAATCTTTATTAAAACTTGGCAGAAAAAATGAAGCGGCAATAGGTTTTGAATACGTTGTAAACACATTTCATTGGTCAAATTACCGGGACAAAGCTTTATACAATTTGGGTTTGATTTACTTTAGTACAGAAAAATATGAATTATGCAGATTAAGACTGAAGAAACTTATTAACGAATATCCTGAAAGCGATTATTATGGCAACGGATTATATTGGATTGGTGAATCTTATTCAGTTGAAAATAAAACACAAGAAGCTATTCAATTTCTTGAAGAAGCAGTTGCAGATAAACGAAACAAAAAATATGCTGATTATTCTTTGTATGCTTTAGCTAATGCCTATGAACAAACAGGTGATTATAATAATGCTGTTAAGTATTATGATCAACTTTTAACATATCATAAAAATTCTTCTTTAGCTACCTCTGCACAAATAAGGATTGGGATTTGTTATTTTAAATTGAAAGATTATCAAAGCTCTATTGTTGAACTAAAAAGTCCAAGACTCACAAATCTATCTGATGAAATGTATTCTGAGAGCATTTATTTATTAGCAACTGCTCATTACAGAGTTAATGAATATTCGAATGCTGAAGAAAGTTATCAGGAAGTGATGGAAAAATTTCCGGAATCTGAATATTACAGACCTTCAAAGTATGGACTTGCCTGGTCTTTCTTCCAGCAAAAAAGATATGATGATGCTTACAATCAGTTTAATGAATTATCCACAGAACCAGATTCTATCGGCATTAAATCTTATTTCTGGAAAGGAGAGTGTAAACGATATTTAGGTAACTACACAGAAGCGAATAATATCTATAAAGCATTTCTGGAAAACTTTCCTGATGATAAGCTTGCTGAAGAAGCTAAGTATCAGCTAGGTGTTGTTTACTTTAATACCAACAATACCGATATGGCTACTCGCTACCTGATTTCTGCTAATACTTCCGACAATGATTTAATCAAAGCAAAATCTTTTGCAATGCTTGGTGAAATCGAATTAAGTAAAAGAGATTATAAGTCTGCAAAAAATTATTTTCAGTTGGTCCTGGATAATCAGAAAACCGAAAAACCAGTTATCAATAGGGCATTGCTTGGGATTGGTATAACAGAATATCACCTGAATGATTATAAAAACTCATTAAAGCATTTAAATCAATTAGATAATTCTGATCCATCTTTTGAAGCACAAAAACTTAACTTCTTTATTGCTGAAAATCATTTTGCTTTGAATAATTATAGTGAAGCATTAAATCGTTATAATTTTGCGATAGGAAACGATCCTGAAATTAACTTACAATCTGTGTACGGCAAAGCCTATTGTTATTTTAATAGCGGTGATTATGAAAATTCAGCAATTCAGTTTTTAGACTTTGTAAAAAAATATAAAGATGATAAAAGATTTTCTGATGCAAAACTTAGACTTGCTGACAGCTACTTCGGAAGCAAGAATTATACTGCCGCAAGTAAAATTTATGAAGAATTATTTACTGCTGATACAAGATTAAGCATAAATCCTTATGCCAGATATCAATATGCTCAGGCTTTATATAAATCCGGTAAAACTGCCGAGGCAATAAATGAGTTTATCAATATTCAGGAAAAATTTCCTGTTTCTGAATATGCTGAAGTTTCATTATTTACAATTGGCTGGATTTATTTTCAGCAAAGAAATTATCCTCAATCGATTGCCCAGTACAATAATGTTATTCTAAAATATCCCGGGACAAAACTTAAACCGGTTATTTATTACTCAGTTGGAGATGCGCAGTTTAATCAAGGTAAATATGATTCTGCAATTGTTAATTATGAAAAAGTATTATCTCAATTCCCATCATCTCAATATGTGTTCGATGCTGTAAATGGTATTCAATATAGTTATGTTGCAAAAGGAAATCCGGAAAGAGCCATATCATTTCTTGGCGAGTTTGTTTCTAAAAATCCAGGTTTGCCATACTCAGATCAGTTGTTGTTTAAGAAAGGTGAGATTTACTATGGATTACAACAATATGATAAAGCTAAATCAGAATACATTCATTTTTCTTCTGCATATCCAAACAGCAGTCTTATTCCGGATGCATATTATTGGATTGGAAAAAGCGCACAGAATTTAGGACTGAGTGAAGAAGCGATTTTTAACTTTGATATAGTTGCAAATAATTTCCAATCATCGGAATTAGCTTCTGCTTCCATTCTTGAGATTGGAAATATTTATCGTGCAGCTAAAAATTATCAATCAGCAATAAATATTTATGATAAGGGTATCAATCAACTTAAGAAATCAAATAAGGTTCCGGAATTCCAGTATAATAAAGGAATGACATATTTGGAGATGTCTAAATTTCAGGAAGCTTACTCGGTTTTTGAGGAAGTGGTAATGTATTACCCTGAAACTGTCTTTGGAGATAAATCAAAATTTGAACTTGCATTAATTGATATTGCCGGTGGAAGATTTTCTAACGCTGATGGACTTCTTATAACACTGGCTGAAAACAGGACAGATGAATTAGGTGCTAAATCCCAATACTATCTTGGTCAGTCACTTTACGATCAGAAAAAATATAATGATGCTCTTACAGCTTTGGTAAGAGTTAGAACTGTGTTTTCCAGATATGAGGAATGGTTGATGCGTTCGTATATGTTAAGCGGTGACTGTTATGTAAAGCTTAATGATAAACGAAACGCTGCTGAAATGTACAGAACGGTTTTGGCAAAATACCGCGGCACTCCGATAGGTAATGAAGCAGCACAAAAATTAAGGAAGGTACAATGAAACTGTTAATTTCTCTGATAATATCTTTTACAGTATTTGTTTCATTTGCACAGGATGATAAAACTAAAAATCCTGAAGTAGAACTTCCTGATTTTGTAATTACCGGCAGAAGTCAGCTTAACATTAAAAAGGTGGATAAGATTAAACCGGATTTTGTTTCTTCAATTAATGAGGAATTTATAAAACCTGCCTATTCACCTGAAGAATTAGAGATAGGCAGTTTTTCAAATCCGCTAAAAAGTGATATGAGTTTTTTGGATGATGTTTCTTTCTATAAAGGAAATCTTTCTGTTGGCGTAGGTGTTTACACAATTCCAACAGTTTCCGGTAATTACGCATATCCTTTTGAAAATGGAATAATAGAAGGGATGTTTAACGGTAACTATATTAGAGCATACGAAGATAACAGCGACAGATATAAAACAAGATTTGGTTTTAATCTGACTTATTGGTCTGATATTAATGGTGAGATTTTCCCAGGTACTCAGTTATCACTTAACGGAAACTATGGAACTACAAGCTTTAAGTTTTTCGCCTCAGATAATCCCAGAGAAAGAAGAACTTTGAATTATGGTAAAATTGAAGCAGCAATCAAAAATGATTTTGGTAAGTATTTTTTATTTGGTATTAAGTTCAATGATAATATTACCAATATTTCTCAGGAAATTTTTAGTGAACAGAATATAAGATTAAAAGCCGAAGCATTAGCTAAATTTTCTTCATTTAATCTTGAAACAGTAATTGACTATCAAAACCATATAATTAAAAATAATTTAAGCAATAACTCAGGAAACAGTTCTTTCCTGATCAGACCAGCTGCTGGTTTAAGTTTTACTAAACTAATCAAAGGCAGTATTGGCTGGACTTTTTCAACAACAGCTGGCAGTGTTTATAATGCAGTTTATGCTTCGGTAGCGATGAAATTAAACAAGAATATTACACTGTTTGGTGAATATGCTCCTTCTGTTCAGTTTGAAAGTCCGGGTAATTTTTTAAGAAAAAATCATTACTTCAGAGTTGATAGTATTGGCAGTATTTACTGGAAAAAAAGTAATGCGTTAACAGCTTCTGTTAAATATGAATATGACAAGTATTTTCAGATAGATGGCGGATTAAAATATTTTACTTCAGAAAATTTTCCGTATTTTATTCCTTCAACTGATTCAGGCAAATTTGATTTGAAATATGCTGATATGAAAAGTATTAGTCCGTTTGCAGACTTTTTGTTTTATCTTGGACCTTATGGAGAATTCTATAGCTCATTTGAGTTATCAGATATCAGAGACGTAGATGGAAATCAGATACCTTATCAGTCTGTATTGAAACTAAATGCAATTTACACTTATAAATTTTCTAATGGATTAAGTTCAAGTATTAAACTGGATTATCAGTCTAAAAGATATTCGGACTTAAAAAATGAAATATCACTTGGTGATTATTTCGATTTAGGTTTATCTTTTATTTATTCTTTTCAGCCAAATCTTGATTTAACTTTAGATATTAATAATCTTTTAAATCAGAAAAACTATTTTTGGAATGGTTACCGCGAAATTCCGTTAAATATTATTTTTGGCATAAATTATCGGCTATAAAAAACTGATTATGACTAAAGCAGAATTAATAAGAAAACTTGCGAAAAATTCGGGTATCCCTGATCAGGATGCGAAGATATTTTTTGAACTTCTGTTAAAAAGAATCTCTTCGGATACGAAAATCGGACAATCATTATTTCTGAGTGGTTTCGGATATTTCCACTTGATTAAAGGAAGTATCAAAAAACCGGCATTTAGTTATAGAGATAACGAAGTATCAGAAGAAGAAATTGATCTTATCTTGTTTTCTGAAGACAGTGATCTAAAAAATTCAAATACTAAAGGATTAGTATTTAGTATTCCTTTTACCGATGACGACAATTTCCACCCGATTGACACTGCTTTCAGCCTAAGTATTGGTAAACCTTTAATACCATTAAGAGGTGTTCCTTTTGATGATATTTATATTCCAACTTCGGGATATGAATACAGAAGACTGATTGAGTCCAAAGTAGATAAGGTTGTTACAAGCGCTGTAGTAGCTGAATTAGCAGAAAATTTTCCAATTCTTGTTATTGATGCAAGGTCTTATAATTCTAATCAGATTCAGTTAAAATGGAATGACTATACTGATACTGAAATATCTGATGAGAAACTGCCTGATGAACAAACTGTTCAGAAATCTGAATTAAGTGAATATGAAAAACAAACCCAGGAACTTAAAAACATCGCATGGGATTTTGGTGAAGATTTATCTAAGCAGATTGAAGTGGAATCCATACTTGACATCGCTGATGAAAAGATTAGTTTCGACTTAAATCAAAAAAAGGAAGAACTCATTCAAGATGAGATAAAGCAAAAAGAATTTAATGAAGAGAAAACTGAAACTTTAATTGAAGATTCTTTTATTGAAATTGGTGATGCAGAATTGACAAAACCTGTTGAGGTTTCTTTATCAGAGAATGTTGATAATGATTCATCACAAAAGTTGGATGAATTGTTGAGCTTTGATGAAAATACAGATGAAGTAAAAAGTGAACTAACGGAGATTATTTCATCTGAATCTGCAGAACCGGTTTTAAGTCAATCAGATATTTCTGAAAATAATAGCGATTTACTGATTGATGAATTAAATATTGATGAAATGCAAATTGATGAAGTTACCGGGCAGAATATAGAAATAATTGAAACACCTGATACTGCTGAAGATAAACAGTTCTGGGAGAATACATCAAAGTATTTTGAAACATATACACCCGATAAAACACAAGCAGAAAAAGAAAATGACGAAGCTGTTATCTCATCTGATACTGAACAAGTGATAGAAAATCCTGATTACTCAGAAAAACCTGAGGAAGATATTATAACTGAACTTGCTGAAACTTATGATGAGAATATTAAAGAAGCACAAGCAGAAACTAATAGAATAGAATTATCTGTTGATGAATCAGAAGACGAGGATAAAGAAGATGTTAAGGAACAAACTGAACAAAAAGCTGAATATTATGAACCTGTAGAAAGAAAAAATTATCTTCCATTTATCATTTTCCCTTTGATTGTAATTGTACTTTCTCTGGCTCTTTATTGGTATCTGGAATTTTATCAGAAGAAGGGAAATCCGGTTAGAAATATTAACATAAGTCTTAATACAGCCAATACAACTGTTATTAAAAGAGATTATGATATTCCAGTGTCAATTCCTTATCCAGTTCAAACTGAAGAAACTACTTTAGAACAAAACACCATTGCTTCAGAAGAAATTGAAAAGGAAGAAGTAAAAAAAGAAGAACCTGTGATAAATGAAAAGACTGAGAAACAACCCGAGACAAAAATTGAAAAGAAAGAAGTTAAACCGGAAGTACCTGTTAAGATTCCCGAATCAAAACCATTAACAACGACTTCAACTATAACAAACAATAAAGCATTAAATGTTGGAAACAACATATTTAAATATGGAGACCATTTTGTTGTTCAGGTTGCATCTTTTAGGGTTAGTTCAATCTCAGAAAATGAAGCAGGGAAATACAGGAACAAAGGTTACAATGCTTTTGTAGAAACAGCTGAAATTCGGGGACGTGGTATCTGGTACAGAGTAAGAGTTGGGAATTTTTCTACAAAAGAAGAAGCTCAGAATTTTATTAACAAAAATATAAGACCATAAATTTATTGAAGGAATAATATGAACCTATTTGATATTTTTCTAAAAGGCGGACTAATAATGTGGCCAATTCTTCTTAGCTCTATCATCGGTCTGGCTGTTTCTATTGATCGTTTTTTGATGTTAAGAAAAGCTAAAATTAATGTACCGGCTTTTATGGTAAGGATTCGCGGATTTATTAAGAAGAAAGATATTTCAGGCGCAATTAGTTATTGCATTGAGGAAAAATCTCCGGTTGCAAATATTGTACGGAAAGGATTAAACAAATACAGGTACGGACACGATAGAGTAAAAGATGCAATTGAAAACGCCGGCAGTCAGGAAGTCAGTAAACTGGAAAAAGGACTTTCGGTGCTTGCTTCGGTTGCTGGTATTGCTCCTTTGCTTGGTTTCTTAGGAACTGTTACCGGTATGATACAAGCTTTTATGACAATTGAAGAACTGGCTGGAGCAGCAAATCCAAGTGATTTAGCCGGAGGAATATGGGAGGCATTAATCACAACTGCTTTTGGATTGATTATTGGAATACCAGCTCTTGCACTTTACAATTATTTTTTAGGAGCTGTAAAAAAACTTGTCGGTGAGATGGAAACAGTTGCTAATGATGTGATTGATGTTATACAGGATGAAGGTAAAGGTGATTCTGAGAGTGATGATGAAGTAGAAATGGAATTATAGGTAATCAAATGAAATTTAAATTATCTAAAGAGCCGTTAAGCATTTTTGCTTATTCATCTTTAACCGATATTGTGATGCTGTTGTTAATATTCTTTTTATTAACATCTCATTTTGTAATACAAACCGGAGTTAAAGTTAAATTGCCCGGTTCAAAGATGAACGAAAGATCTCAGCCATCGCAGATGATTGTTACACTAACTGCTGCAGGTGCAGTTTTTGCGGGAGAGGAAGAAGTAAATATTGATCTGTTATCGGCAAAATTGAATGAATTAAAGACAAAAACAAATGAAGATAATCTGATAATCCGTGCTGATAAAACTGTTTCAATCGATCTTGTTATTAAAGTTATTGATGCTGCTAAGATTTCTAATATAGAAAAGTTTACAATTGAAACTGAAAAAGAGAATCTATAAAAATGCAAATATCAATTCAAAATATTAACAGGTTTTCTTATTCTGCTTCAATAGGATTTCACTTAATTCTATTACTTATCTTATTGATTGTTAACATCTCATTTGAATATCAGCCAAAAGATTATGTTGAGTTATCCTTTGGTACTACCGGTGGAACCGGATCATCTGGAACTGAAGGTGTTGCATTTGATGAAAGACTTGAGAAAGCAGAATTACAACAACAGGAAACTACCAAAGAAAAAAATCTTGAAGTGAAGGAAGTTGAACTGCCTAAGGCAAAGAATACTGATGTTGCTGATGTTAATCCTGCAAAAAAAGATAAAGAAGTTAAAAAGGAAACTACCAGTCAAACAGAAGAAAGAGTAAGCAATAATCCGCCTGGTGATAAAAAAGGAAATTTAAATCAGGGTAGTGGTGATTTTGGTTTCCATTTTGAAGGCGGCGGACTGGGAACGCGGAAAATTTACAGTTATGTTATTCCAACTTATCCCGAAGGTGTTAATAAAGAAATTGATATCAGATTGAAGTTTACAATTAAACCTGACGGAACGGTAGGCTCGATATTTTTGTTGACAAAAGCTGATACCAGACTTGAGAATGCTGCAATTAATTCATTATGGCAATGGAGATTTGAACCATTAACAATAAATCAGGCTCAAACTGATCAGACCGCAATTATTGTTTTTCCTTACCGCTTACAGTAGGTTCTTCTTTGTAATAAAATTTATAAAAGAAAAACTCAATTAATGTAAGTAAAGCAAGTGAAAAGGTATCTCTGTCGAAATGGAGACCCAATCCTTCCTGTTCCATAATTAGTTTTGCTATCATTCCTGTTATTGACCAGCCAACCGCAAAGAAAATTCCAATAAATGCTAAATTTTGAAAACCAGAAGCAAGGTTATCATCCTGCCATTTTTTAGTAAAGATTACAAGTGCAAAAATAAGATGACAAAAGAAAATTAATGCAGTTACCATTTAAGTTATTTTTCCTCTCTTAATTTTCTGTTAGCCAGACTCATACCGAAAGCACCGCCAATTATTCCAAAAACTGTATTGATAATAAAATGACTTGATAAGAACATCAGTAAATAACTTAATGAAAATCCGGTCTTTTCAATTTTGTGTGCAGCATTTCTCATCATTTCTAAAGAATCACCGAACAAAGAATCCAGATCCCATTGCTGGATTATAATCTCTGACTGAGGTAAAGTTTGAATAAAGTCGTTAGTTCTGGTTATATAAGTTATTAGCATCTCAAAAATAGTTATAAAAACTGTTGCTGTAAGACCAGTGAGAAAACCAAAACCAAGGGACTTGTTAAGTAAAACCATCTCGTTTGAATTACTAATTTTTTTATCCAGTAAAATACTGAATGCTGCTGCTGCCGGTATAAGTAAACAACAACTAAAATTTTTTATTCCCGGAACTGTTGAAAGAACTGCTGCACCAAATCCGGAGACAATTACCGGTAGATATTTTTTAAAATTCATGGATTCTTTTTCTGTAAAAGTAAATTTTCAATTGCACTTAAAATATATAGAAATACGATTGAACCGAAAAATAAACCGGTAGCTGCTGAGATTATTTTATTATAATTATAAACTTTAAGTGTTGTAAACAATACATCAGCTAATAACGGTAAAGAAAAGAAAACAAGAAGTTTTGTTTTAATCTTAAAAGATCCGTTTATTAAAATAACAGCTAATGCAGTTAAAGCTGAACCCAAATATATTCCACTGCATCTTGCACAAACCAAAAAGTAAATATTGCTGCAAGTAAATGACTTATTAATATCCTGATGACAAACTACTGCATAGAATTGCTTTTGAAATGGATAAACAGTTTTGAATAAGTTGATATCAAAACAGGGAGAAATAATACCTGTTAGCCAAATAACAGATAAGACAAATAAAAACAATCTAAATAATATCAGTTTTCTCTGAACAGGTAATTCCAATAAACATCAATCAATTTTGGAGAAGACTAAAATATTTTTATCAGTAAGAATATAAAGTTTACTGTTTAGAATAATAGCCGAACTGATGTTTGTATTCTCAAAGGAATAATTTAAATCCAGCCTGGTTACATTGCCGGTGCTGGATTTAAGATTAGAAAAGAAAACATTGTTGTTTACATCAGTTATGATCAGATTATTAAACAATATCCTTATAGATTGAAGTGTATTTTCAAATTGAAGTTTGGTAATACCATTGCCAAAGTTATCAAAGATAAAAATATCTCTATTATCAATTACATAGATGTTGTTAGCAGATGAAATTGCAAGTTGTGAAGGATTTTTAAGCTGAAATTTGCCTGCATCAATACCGCCGAAGTTCTGAAAAAAATTTCCGTAGATATCAAATTTAATTACTCTTCTGTTATCAGAATCAATCAGGTAAAGGTCTCCCTGATTTGAAACCGCAACACTTAACGGAAAGCCAAATTGTTCTTCTGAACTGCTGTTTTCATTTCTATTAAATGAAGAAACGAAATTTAAATTCTTATCAAATCTTTTAATTGAGTTATTATTCTTATCAGAAACATAAACTGATAAAGGATCGGCAAAGATATCAGCAGGGTCATCAAATGAATCGTTTGTCCAGCCATATCCGCCAAATGTTTTTAAAACATTTCCTAAAGTATCAAGTAAGATAATTTCATCATCGCCTTTGTCACAAACATAAATTAATCCATTTGCAGTTATGTAAAATGAAACTGCATTATTAAAATCACCATAAGAATCATTAATCTCAAATTTTTGAGCCGGAGTAATAACACTTAAAAAAACTATTAATACAAATATTCTGTACATATAAACAATTTTATTGATTAACATCTGCAAATTAAAACAACATTCTTCTTAATCTCAAGGGATAATTGCTTATCGTTAAATTGCATTTATAGGCTTCAATAGATATATTTGTTCCCACAAAAACAGAGAAAAATCTCATTGTCCCGTGGTGTAATTGGCAACACGTCTGACTCTGGATCAGAAGAGTTCAGGTTCGACCCCTGACGGGACAACTTGAAAATCTGCATTGAATAATAAAAGAGGTTTCTGAAAAAATCCGGTTTATCATATTTGAATAAACAAAAATCTTTTTATTATTTGTAAGATGCCCGCTTTAGTGTGGATGACGATTACTTCATAATTTTTTTTTCAGAGGTTCTTAATAATTAACAGGTAGCAGATTCAATCGTTATTTTTTTATTTTTTACTTACTCCCGGCGCGTTCGTCTAGTGGCTTAGGACACCGCCCTCTCAAGGCGGGGATCACGGGTTCGAATCCCGTACGCGCTACAAATTATTTATAAGCAATTATTATTTAAGCGGAGCCTTCCGCTTTCTTTATCATGAAACGATTTGAAAAACATATTTTTGTGTGTGAAAATTCAAGACCTGCTGATCATCCGCGCGGTTGCTGCTCTCAAAAAGGAAGTCAGGTAATAAGGGAATTGCTTAAATCAAGATTGAAAGAATTAGGACTGGGCTCAACAATTAGAGCAAATAGCAGCGGCTGTCTGGATGCTTGTGAATTTGGTCCTTCGATTGTTGTTTATCCAGAACAAGTTTGGTATGGCGGAGTTAAGAAGGAAGATGTTGAAGAAATCATTCAATCACATTTGATTAACAATGTTCCGGTAAAAAGGTTGTTTATCAATCATCCTCTTTATTTCAGAGATAATGAAACAGACAAATAAAAATCTTACTGTAAAAATTTTTGATATTTTAAAAAAAGAATATCCAAGAGTTAAACCAGCTTTAGAGTTTTCTAATCCTTTTGAGTTGTTAATCGCGACTATTCTTTCAGCACAATGTACTGATGAAAGAGTTAATGTTGTTACAAAACCTTTATTTAAAAAATATAAAACCCCGGATGATTTTATTAAGTTGACCAATGAGCAATTGGAGAAAGAGATTTATTCAACCGGATTTTATAAACAAAAAGCCAAAAGCATTCTGGCTTGCTGTAATACATTAATCGAAAATCATAAAGGTAAGGTGCCGGCAGATTTTGATGAGCTTGTGAAATTACCGGGTGTCGGAAGAAAAACAGCTTCAGTTATTGCAGGAAATGCTTTTGGCATCCCAGCTATTGCCGTTGATACACATGTTAAAAGATTGTCCAATCTGCTTGGTTTTGTGAATACACAGAATCCTGATAAAATAGAAATTGAGCTAAAAGAGTTATTGCCTAAATCATATTGGATTGTTTCTTCTCATTTACTTGCTGTACACGGCAGAAGAATTTGTATTGCCAACAGACCAAAATGTGATCACTGTGTAATTTCTGATTTGTGTCCAAGCTATAAACCTGAAAAAATAATTAAGAAGAAATAATGGATATTCATACAAACAGGGATTATTGTCTTAGTCTTCTTAAAGAATTTACAAAAGGTGAAAGCTTGCTTAAACATGCATTTGCAGTAGAAACCTGCGTAAAAGCTTATGCGGAAAAATTTGGTGAAGATGTAAACTATTGGGGTAATGTTGCTTTGCTGCATGATTTTGATTATGAAAAATATCCTGCACTAACTGAGCATCCTTTTAAAGGTGCTGAAATACTAAAAGAAAAAGGGTTTGAAGATAATTTTATAAAATCAATTCTATCTCATGCCGACTATAGCGGTGAATTAAGAGATACTTTGTTAAAAAAAGTGCTTTATGCCTGTGATGAATTAGCCGGATTTATTACAGCAGTTACTTATGTGCGACCTTCCAAATCTATTGATGAGGTTGAAGTATCTTCGGTTAGAAAAAAAATGAAGGATAAAGCGTTTGCAAAAGCAGTAAATCGTGAAGATATTATTAAAGGTGCTGAAATCCTGAATATTCCTTTGGAAGAGCATATTTTGTTCTGTATTGAGGCGATGAAGAAAAACAAAGTAGCATTAGGTTTATAGTTACTTTTCTGAAATAGATGAAAAATTATGGAATATGTTCAGTGCTTTACTATTGTCAGATTATTTTAGAATATGTTAATTATTAACCGGAATTTACAAAACACAACTAATTTAAAGACTTGACTATTTGATAATTAGATACCATTTTTGCTCAAAAATTCGGAGAAACTTTAGAGATTTTTGCTACAATACTGATAAAACCATATTAGATTTATTCTTATTATAAAAATTCTATGTAAATGAAAAGCAAGATCTCGATAATTCTGTTTCTCATCACCACATCTTTTATATATCCTCAGAGTGATGTTAGAATACTTAGTTCAGATTTTAATTCTGTAATTATTGAGTATTCTCCATTTTACATTGATACTTCGATAGTTTCAGTTGAAGGGCAGCAATACAGAAAGACAGAATTTCTTTTTGCTTCGATTAAAAATAATGATCACTGGGGTTCACCGATGATTTTGGAACGTAGGCTAAGTGTCGGCGTTCCATCAGAATTTGGGAATACAATTGAAATTATTTCTTTTGCATATAAAGAATTAGCCGGAAGTCTAATTCCTGTTCCTACTCCGGTTTTTGATACTCTTTCGATTTCATATCAGTATAAACAAAGCTCAGATTATTTGACTTTCAGATCTCCCGAAGAGATTGTTGAATTTGGTGAATTTGGAATGGTAAGGGAAATTGCTTCACAAACAATTAAAATTAATCCGGTAAGATTCGAACCATTGGATAGAAAGATAAGACTTTATACTAAAATTCTTTTCAGAATAAATTTTTCAAAGAATGCGGTCATCTCTTCGATACCTGCAGGGGATTTTCTGGATGGTGTGATTCTTAATTATGATGTTGCAAAGTACTGGAATCATAGCGTAACAGATAAACACCTTAATAAAAAGGTAACAGCAAATTCGGTTTTATCTACTGGTAAATGGATAAGATTTGAAACAGAAACCGAAGGAATCTATAAAATAGGTAAGTCAGAGTTATCTTTATATGGAATTGATGTCAATACTGTTGATCCGCGTACTATAAAAATCTATAACAACTCCGGGAAAGCACTACCTGAATTAAATTCAGCTCTGAGACCAGATGATTTAAATGAAAATGCAATTCTTGTTGTTGGTGAAGAAGATGGAAGGTTTGATGACAACGATTATATCCTGTTCTATGGAAGAGGAAATAGTTTTTGGGATATTGATTCAGATAATATTTCAGTTAAGAGATTTTTCAATCCATATTCCGCAAAAAATTATTTCTGGATAACATCAGGCGGACAAAATGGAAAACGTATGCAGATCAAAACAGGTTTGATTGGAACTGCAAACTACACTCAGACAAATACTGTTGCTTTTGCTGATTGGGAAATTGATAGAATAAATATAGGAAAGACCGGGCGTCAGTCTTTAGGTGATAATTTTTCTGCTTCAATTGTATCCCGTTCTTACACAAACAATCTTAATGGAAGAATTGATACCACTCAGATAAAATACAATTTCAGATTTGTTGTTGCTGCTCCTTCAGCTATGAATGTTAATATTACTGAAAACGGGACTTCTATATTTCAACAGAATCTTGCCGGCTACAGCGGAGATTACAGAGTTGGTAATCAGCATTTAATTAATGCAGTCTTCAACAATCCGCTGTCTCAGAACAGAAGTGTTTTAACCATAACTGCTAATCCGTCAACAGTATCAACAATATTATATCTGGATTATTTTACTATTGAATACCAAAAAGAATTACAAGCATTCTCAGACAAACTGTTATTTTTTTCCAAATTAAATACCGGAATAACCGAGTATAAACTGAATGGATTCACATCTTCCAACATAAAAGTATTTGATATAACTGATTATGCAAATGTTAAACTGGTAAATAACTATTCAATGTTAAGCGGCGGAGAGTGCTGGTTTCAATTTGAAGAATCAGCATCAGCAAGAACAAAATATTTTGCTTTGGGTAATGATAACTTTAATGCTCCGATTAATCCTATTGAAATTCAGAACTCTAATCTTCGCGGCGAAGAAATTGGTGCAAAGTTTATAATTATTACACACAAAGATTTCAAAGAGGCAGCTAACATACTAAAGAACTATCGTGAAACTAAGGCGCAAGTGCCAATATCAACTTATGTTGCTGATATAGAACAAATATATAACGAGTTTTCCGGAGGATTACTTGATCCGACAGCCCTCAGGGATTATCTGAAGTTTGCTTATGAAAATTGGCAGATTAAACCAGAATATGTTCTGCTTTTTGGAAAAGGGACTTATGATTACAAGAACCTTGAAGGTTATTCCGACAACTTCGTTCCAACCTGGCAGACGGTTGAATCGAATATCTATATAAATGGCGGTAATTCATTTACCACTGATGATTATTTTGTCCGGATAGTAGGTATTGATGACAAAGTTGATTTAGCATTAGGAAGAATAACTTGTGCCACTCCTGCAGAAGCTAATATTTTTGTAAATAAAATAATTAACTACGAACAAAATAGTGAAAAAGGTCTTTGGCGAAATTTAATTACTTTAGTAGCCGATGATGGATTAAAATCTGATGGAACTTACGAAGGGTCTGAACATACCGATCCTTGCGAAAAACTGGCAAACATCTACTTTCCAGGCTCATTTAACTTTAACAAAATTTACAGTGCTGCTTATCCTGATGTTATTACCGGGCAGGGCAGAAGAAAACCCGAAGTTAACAAAGCAATAATAGATGCAATAAATAATGGAACATTATTTCTTAATTATATCGGACATGGAAGTCCTGAACTTTGGGCTCACGAGGTTATTTTTGAAAAGAGTGTTGTCTTACCTCAGCTTAACAATGATAAATATTTCTTTTTAAGTGCAGCCACTTGCGATTTTGGATATTTTGATATTCCAAATTATAAAAGTTCAGCAGAAGCATTGTTATTCTTGCCTAACTCAGGCGCAATCGCTACATATACTGCAAACAGAGTTGTCTTTTCTACCCCAAATCACAATTTGAACTTTCTATTTGTTCAGTATTTGTTCAAATCACAAAGGGATACATTAAACCTTTCTATTCCAATTGGTAAAGCCTCACTAAAATATAAAGAGGATCATTTTACTATAAATGATATGAAGTATAATATTTTTGGAGATCCAACTTTAAGATTACACATACCTCAGTATTTTTCATCAATTGATTCAGTCAATGGGCAAAATCTTGCAGTTGACGTGCAGATACAAGCCTTAAGCAAAGCAGTAATAAAAGGGACGATATTAAAACCAGATAACACTCCCTGGTCAGATTTTAATGGTGAAGGAACCTTAACTGTTTTCGACTCAGAAAGGCGCGCATTACTTTCTCAAATAGGAAATTATCCGGTTAACATTCCCGGGGGAGTAATCTTTAATGGCAGAGTTTCGGTAATTAATGGGAAGTTTTCAGCGGAGTTTGTTGTTCCAAAAGATATTTCTTATGAGAATAAAAACGGCAAGGTAATTTTCTATTTTCTCAATAATGAATCAGATGGATTGGGTTATACAAATAAAGTAATTATAGGCGGTACTGATTCGTCTGTTGTTAATGATGGGAAAGGACCAAATATTGATATTTACTTCGATGATATCTCTGCTAATAATGGATATTTAGTAAACCAAAATCCTAAACTAATTGTTAATCTTAGTGATGAGACCGGATTAAATACTACCGGCACCGGTGTTGGGCATAAGTTAGAAGGAATTTTGAACAATGATAACACAAATCCAATTGATTTTACTAATTATTTTACAGGGGATTTAGATGCTGGAGGAAAATCAGGTACGATAAATTACAGATTTTCTTCAATAATGAACGGTGATTACCAATTGCTTGTTAAAGCCTGGGATGTATTTAATAATCTATCAGAGGAAGAAGCCTACTTTTCAGTAGTTGACGGAAATGATCTGATTGTTAGGGATGTTTATAACTATCCAAATCCGTTCAGCGATAGAACGCAGTTTACATTTCAGCAGAATCTTTTACAGCCAATTGATGTTAAGATCAAAGTATATTCAATAGCAGGAAGACTTATTAGTGAAATTGAAAAAAATAGTATAAATGACAGGTTTGTTGTTATTGATTGGGATGGCAGGGATGCCGATGGTGATAAACTTGGCAATGGTACTTATTTTTACAAAATAATAATTAAATCAACTGACGGTTCATTTACAAAAAGTGTGCTTGGTAAGCTATCGGTTGTTAAATAGCAGAACATAATTTTTTGTGTTTCGTTAGACAATAAATAACTATATTTATAAACTAAAATAAATTGTAAATAATATATACTCAATTATTTCGGAGGATAACTAATGAAAATAATTCTCAGACTTACGATGATCAGCTTGTTGATGTTAAACTTTGTCAAGGTTTCGTATGCACAAGGTGAAGCTGCTGTTCCGTTTTTATTACTTGCTCCTGATTCCCGTGCCGGCGGTATCGGAGAATCCGGCGGAGGTCTGGCAGATAACTCATCCGCTATTTTCTGGAATCCTGCAGGAATTGCATTTCTTACCGGAACAGAAGTTAGTATTACACATAGTAACTGGCTGCCTCAGTTTAAACTTGATCTTTTTTACGATTATTTAACTTACAGACAATATTTTGAAGAGCTTGATGGAAGTGTTACTGCAAGCATTACATATATGAATTTTGGAGAATTTGTCAGAACTGGTGAAGTTGATCCTACACCGATTGGCACATTTAGATCTTTTGATGCAGCATTGACTCTTGGATATGCTACTAAACTCTCTCCTGATTGGGGAATTGGTATTAATGCAAGATTAATCCATAGCAGACTTTCTGATAAGCCAACCGCAGAAGAAAAGGGCAAGGGTGTTGCAACATCTGTTAGTTTTGATATAGCTGCAATGTGGCGCCCTGCAGAACTTTTTATTCCTTTTACTGATGAGGATATTGGTGGCAAATTGAGTATTGGATTAAATCTAAGTAACCTTGGTCCGAAAATTTATTACATTGATAAAGCACAAGCTGATCCGATACCAACTAATTTCAGGTTAGGATTTGCCTATCAGATTATTTCAGATGAATTTAACAGTTTGATCTATACCCTGGATTTTAGCAAACTGCTAGTGAGAAGAATTACAAAACAGGTACCTATTGAAGGAACTGATTCTACTACTACTGTTTCAACTTCTGATGAATGGTATAAAGCAATATTTACTTCCTGGGCTGATAAACCAATCAGTGAAGAGCTGAGAGATATTGTTACATCAATGGGACTTGAATACTGGTATGGTGAACCCGGTGATTTTCTGTTTGCTCTTCGAACTGGATTTTTCTATGAAGATCCATCATACGGCAACAGAAAGTTTTTAACCTTTGGTGCCGGGATCAGATACGATATTTATGGATTTGATTTTAGTTACATAACTACTTCAGTCTTTAAGAATGGTGAAAATCATCCATTGTCGGATACTTTGAGATTTACTGTCTTAATTGGATGGGGTGCTGTTCCTGAATCAACAAGAGGTTTACCAAGGGGAATCTAAAATCTTATGTTAAAAAAAGTTCTAACCCTGATAATTTCAGTTTTTACTTTGGGCAGTTTATCTGCCCAAAGTTTTATTGGAAGTCTTAATCCACATCCTGTTCAAAAAAAAGTTATTGATGCTGTTGATACTGTTAAGATATTGGCAGTAATGGTAAATTTTCAGGAAGATAAAGATGGAACAACTTTTGGAAATGGAAAATTTGGCTCTATCTATTCTCAGAATTATGGCTCAAATATCCTTGATCCTTTACCACACGATAAAGATTATTTTGAATCGCATCTGACTTTTGTTAAGAACTATTTTCAAAAAGTTTCCAACGGAAAAGTTCTAATACAGTTTACTATACTGCCTGATACTTTTTCAGTCTCAAAAACTATGCGTAATTATGCACCTGCTCCTGGTTCGAATGACTTAACACCAATTGGAAATTTTGCACAGGAAGTCTGGAATAAAACTGATCAGTTAAATCCAACTTTCAATTTTTCAGATTTTGATTTGTTTCTAATATTTCATGCTGGAGTTGGACGAGATATTTCATTACCCGGCAGTCTTGGCAACGAAAGAGATTTGCCTTCAGTTTATTTGAGTGAAACTACTTTAAAAAATATTTATGGAAACAGTTTTACCGGTTTTCCTGTTCTGAATGGATCGTTCGCTATTACAAATAGTATGATCATTCCTGAAACTGAAAGCAGGGAACTTGAAACACTAACCGGAAAATTTTTATTTGAAATAAGTATTAACGGACTTCTTGTTGCAAGTGTTGCAAGTCATCTTGGATTACCAGACCTTTTTGATACTGAAACAGGCTATAGCGCAATTGGCAGATTTGGATTGATGGATGGACAGTCAATTTTTGCTTACAATGGGTGTTTTCCGCCTGAGCCATCAGCCTGGGAAAAAATATATTTGGGCTGGGCAGAAGCAGAAGTAATAAATCCCGGAGATCATTTTATAACTTTAGCAGCTAAACTAGCTTCTTCAGTTTCGGATACTGTTATTCTTAAAGTGCCGCTTAATTCGTCTGAGTATTTTTTAATTGAAAACAGACAAAGAGATGTTAATAATGACGGGGCAAATCTTGTTTATAAATCAAATGGTAATATTATAAACAGAAAATTTACTAAGGATACAACAGGATTTTACAGCTATGATACTGATTCTTTAGCAGGAGTTGTGCTTGATGTAGATGAATTTGATTGGGCTTTACCGGGTAACGGAATTGTTATCTGGCACATTGATGATAATGTTATAAATGAAAAGTTAACTGAAAATAAAATCAATACAAATAAAAACAGACGCGGTGTTGACGTTGAAGAAGCAGATGGCATTCAGGATATTGGAGAAAAATTTGTAACGATTTTTGGTGATCAGGTCATTGGTGAAGGAACTTATGAAGATTTTTGGTATGCAGGTAATAAAGCGTTACTGTATAAAAATGTTTTTTCAAAGACTACCCGACCTGACAGCAGAACTAATACTGGTGCAAACAGTTTAATTACTATTAAAAATTTTTCTGCTGTTTCAAATAAAATGTCCTTCAAGGTTGAGTATGGTGACTCAATAATTAAACCATTGTTTTCATTTGGTATAACAGGTTTACAAGATATTACAAGCTTAACGGGTTTTGGGATTGATAATAAATTCTTTGCAGTCAATTCGAATACTTCTTTGCAAGTTTTTAACAATGATTCTCTTTTATTTACTGCCTTTAACTTTTCCGACTTTAAACCTGCATCATTCAATATCGGGAATACAAGTTATTTGGTTGGCATTAAACAAATTGATACTGTGCAGCAGTATCCATCAAGAATTAATATCATCGGCTTTGATGGAAACCAATTCAATTCATACTCAGTTGATGCTGGTTATTTTTTAACAACTACACCGGTTGTAAGAAAAACAATTACTGAATCTTATCAGGTTTTAGCCGGTACCAACAACGGAAAAATTTTAATATTTAATTTTAATGACCTGTTAAGCGGAAGTGCTGCTGCAACTGAACAACCAATTGAAGACGGCACAGAAATAACACAAATAGCATCTGTTGATTTTAAAATATTTGCTATCGGAAGTAAAAATGGAGCTGATTCAAATTATGATTTTATTTATTCCGATGGGAAGTTAATTAAGTTTGATGATGAAAAACTTTTTAAGCTTGCTGTTGCAAAAGATAATAAAGGAAATGATTTGGCGATTGTAACTTCAGAAAAGAGCGGTAATTATTTTGCTAATGTTCTATTGTCTGAACAGATTATCAATAAATTTGAATTACCTTCATTACAATCAGCAGTTAACTATTCTCTCGCTGATATTAAAAATGACAGGAATATCTATCTTGTTACTGCATCAGATACAAAACTATATGCTTATTCATTAAATGGCTCAATGGCGGATAACTTTCCATTTATCTCAAAATCATCTGAGACTTTTGAAGGGATAGCTCTTGCAGCAGATATTGAAGGAGATAGCAAATCTGAAATTATCTTTTATACAGATACAGGCAAACTTTATTCAATTGATGGAGGAACGGGAAAAATTGTAAACAGTTTCCCGATTTCATTCGGATATGAATTAAGTACTTCTCCAATTTTATTTTTAGCTGACAATAAAATAAATATTGCCGGAGTTGATACTACTCAATCTTTTAAAGGATGGTCAATTTCAGGCACAGAAGGAAGATTAGATTGGACTGACCAATTTGCCAATCAAATGAATCAATCATTTATAACCAATGCACTTGCAAATAATTCTGTAAATGAATTTTTTCCAGAGCGTAAAGCATATAATTATCCTAATCCTGTTTACGGAAATCAGACTGCAATAAGATATTATGTTAGTGAAGATTCCAAAATAAATATTAAAATATTTGACCTGGCAGGAGATTATGTTGCTGAGATAAATGATAATGCTCAGGGAGGGATGGATAATGAAACTTTGTGGAGTGTAAATGATATTCAAAGCGGTGTTTATCTTGCCAGAATTGAAGCTGCAGGTTCAAGCGGTAAAACAGAATCAGTTGTAATTAAAATAGCTGTGGTAAAGTAATTTCTTTTTCCAACTAAATAATATCTTTATGAAACTCTTATTCTCATCTTTAATTATTGTTTTAAACATAAATATTTTTGCACAGTTCACTGAGTTTCATCCCGAGCTTGATTGGTACACAATTAAAGGTAAATATGTCGAAGTTCACTTCCATGATGGCGCTGAAAGAACTGCACAGGTAGTACTTAAAATTGCTGATGAAGTATGGGAGCCTATTTGTTCATTATACGGATATCAGCCGGATAAAGTGCATTATATTATTAAAGATATTGATGATTATTCTAACGGTGCTACCTATTTTTTTGATAACAAAATTGAGATATGGACAAGTGCACTTGATTTTGACCTACGCGGTACACACAACTGGTTAAGAAATGTTATATCACACGAATTTACTCACATGGTTCAGATACAATCAGCAATGAAAACTACCAGAAGTATTCCTGCTGTTTTTTTGCAGGTGTTATCGTACGAAGACAAAAGACGTCCGGATATTCTTTATGGTTTCCCTAATTTTGTCTTATCATATCCGTTGGCTACTGTAAATGTACCCGCCTGGTTTGCTGAAGGTACAGCACAGTATATGCGGACTGAATTTAATTATGATAATTGGGATTCACATCGTGATATGATTTTAAGGTCTTATGCACTTGAAGGTAAAATGCTAACCTGGAATGAAATGGGCGTATTTGGTAAGACAAGTCTTGGTAATGAATCAGTTTACAATTCCGGTTTTGCATTAACCAGATATATAGCTCAAAAGTACGGAGAAGATAAGTTAGGTGATATTACAAAGTTACTTGGCAGCTTTGGTAATTTTACAATTGATGCTGCAATGAAAAAAATAATAGGTGTAGATGGTGATGAGCTATATGATGAATGGAGTAAATTCCTGAAAGAAGATTATCGCAGACGAAGTGAAAAGGTTTTATCTGATTTAATAACCGGTGAAGAAATTGGCAAAGAAGGATTTGGAAATTTTTATCCTGTTTTTTCAAATAACGGAAAGAAAATTTATTACATCTCAAACAAATCATCAGATTATTTTGCTCCGGCGGGAATTTATGAATATGATATACAGACTAAAGAAGAAAAAAATATTACAGTAAATGTAAGATCAACATTTTCTTTCATACCAAATCAAAATAAAATTCTTTATGCAAAGATAACCGATGACAATAAAAACTGGTACAATGTTCATGATCTTTTTATCTATGATCTTGACACTAAAAAAGAAAAAAGACTTACTTACAACTTAAGAGCTAATAATCCTGCAGTGTCAAATGATGGAAAATCAATTGTGTTTATTTATCAGAAAGACGGTACAACAAATCTTGGCTCTGTTAATATTGATGGCTCAAACTTTAAGCGGTTAACTTTTTATGAGAATGGAGAGCAGGTCTATAATCCAAAGTTCTCACCGGATGATTCGTTTATTATTTTTGATTATTCTTATGGTAATACAAGAGATATTGCTAAAGTAGCTGAGTCAGGCGGAAATGTTGAGTTCTTAATCGCTACAGATAAAGATGAAAGAAATCCTGTCTTTGATAAAGACGGAAACATGATTTATGCTTCAGATAAAACTGGAATATTTAATCTTTACAGATACAGCTTTTCAGACGGTTTATCAGAGCAGTTAACAAATGTAATTGGCGGCGCATTTATGCCTGCGATCAATAATTCCAATGATATTGTTTATGCAGGTTATACTTCATCCGGTTATAAGATTTTTAGAATAACTTCGGATGAGCAAAAGAAAGTAAATGAAAATAACAATTACTTTCAGACATCAAATCCTCCTTTAAATACTAATAAATCATTCGGGGATATTAACAACTTTAACATAACTTCGTTGATTAATTATGAGGATAAAAATATTGACTGGAAAGAAAAAGAAACATACCGCGGTGCCTTTTCCAGAATGACTTTTTTCCCATTCCTGCGTTTTGATAATTACAATACCGGAAATACATTCATGGAAAAAATTAAACCCGGTGTATTTGTAACTACCGATGATATGCTAAACCGGTATTCGCTCTTTGCAGGCGGTTCTATTAATTCAAGAATGGAAAGAGATCTTTTTCTTGTTTTTGATTTTAAAAATAAATTGCCATTAGTAAGTTTGTTGGGTTTACGACCAGAGCTTTCTCTTGAATTATACAGCATCAGCAGAAAAACTAATGTGGATGTTATGTTTGGTGCTGATACAATCGGCAATGTTGTTAACTATGATTTTATTATTCCTACTGATGTTACTTATAATTTGTTTGAAATTGATTTTATAATTAACCACCGATTATTTTCCAGAAATCAAAATCTGCAGCTTAAGTATGTTTATAGTAGTTATACAGCAACTTTGGGCAGCTTCTTTTTACCTGATGCTGATAATACTTTATATCCCACAACAAAGGATAATTATTTTAACGGACACAATCTGGAAACAAAATTCACCTGGCGGGAAATTCTTCCAACTAAGGATGATGAAATAAATCCGGTTGGAATGGATATCAATTTTACATATAACTATGAGTTTAATGACTTTAATGATAAAGGTGAATATACTGTTGAAGATGGGATATTGAAACCTTTATATTCAAATTTTAACTTTCATAGGGTTGAATTAAAAACCGGATTTTTTCTGCCGGTTTATGATTCGCATACATTAAATACAACATTAAGATTGGGTTCAATATTAGGACCGGAAAAGCCAGACTTTTTTGATTTCTATCTTGGTGGATTGGTAGGAATGAAAGCTTATCCTTTTTATGCAATCAGTGGTAATGAAATAGCATGGTTAAACATTACCTATCGCTTTCCGCTGTTCAGAAATATTGATACAAAAATCGGACATCTTTATCTCGATAAGATATTCTTTTCAATTGGAGCTGATATTGGAAATGCCTGGAACGGTGATATTCCTGGACTTGATCAATTTAAGAAAGGTATCGGAGCAGAATTAAGAATTCAGCTTAACTCTTATTATCTTTTTCCAACAAGCATTTTCTTTAATGCATCCTATGGTTTTGATGAGTTTACAAGAGTAGTTAATAATGAATCAATTAAGTATGGCAAAGAATGGAATTTTTATGGCGGAGTTTTATTCGGGTTTGAAATATTAAATTTTAATCAATCACAGCATAGAAGATAATAACGGTGGAAGTATGAAAATGTTTTTGTTTATGTTTTTAATTCTTTTAATAAATTCTGATTTATTTGGACAGGAAAATATTTCTTTTATTCAAACCGGGAACCTTAGTTCAGATGCAAAGCAAATACTGCAATCATACAAAGACTCCAACTTACCTAAAATGGTTTTACAAAGTGAAAATAAAAAATCACCATTTCTTGCCGGTGTTCTTTCTTTGGTCGTTCCTGGAGCTGGTGAAATTTACTCTGAGGAATATTTAAAGGCAGGAATATTTCTTGCTATTGAAGCGGCTGTTATTACTACTGCTGTTGTATATGATAAAAAAGGAGATGATAAAACAACGGAATTCCAGAATTATGCTGATGCATATAATAATCCTGAACATAATTGGAGCGTTGTTAGATATGCACAATGGTTGGTTGAGTATGAGCATAATAACGATCCGGATTTATTGAGCAAGATTATAACAAGCAGTGATGAATCTTTACCCCCATGGCAGAGAGTTAACTGGGCTGAATTAAATGCTGCAGAAAAAGGCTCGCATAAATTACCCAAACACGGCGAACAGCAGTACTATGAATTGATAGGGAAGTATCATCAATACTCATCGGGGTGGAATGATTATACCGGAGGTGTGAATAATGATCAGATATCACCTAACTTTTTATTTTATTCTTCTATGCGCGGCGATGCAAACGATTTATATTCGATTGCTTCAACTGCAGTAATAGGAATTTATGTAAATCACTTTTTGAGTGCGCTGGATGCTGTTTGGTCTGCGGTAAGCTTTAATAAAAATTTAGTTGTTCAGCTCAGAATGGAAAATATTCAGCTAACTGATAGAGCAGTATTTTATCCAAAAGTTAATTTGAGTTTCAACTTTTAATAGTATTTTAAATTTTGGTATAGATTAATTGTAAGTATTAGTGCTTTAATTCAGTTTCTTTACTCCTTTCATTACAAAGTCTTATTTGCTTATTTTTCCAATATGAAATTACCAATTGTTGCAATCGTAGGACGCCCTAATGTTGGCAAATCAACACTTTTTAATCGCCTTATTGGTAAACGCGAGGCAATTGTAGATGATCAGAGTGGTGTAACGCGTGATAGAAATTATGGCGATTGTGAATGGAATGGAAAAATCTTCCACATTATTGATACAGGCGGATATGTACCTGAATCATCCGATCTTTTTGAAACTGCAATTCGTGAACAGATTGAAGTAGCTATTCAAGAATCTGATTCAATTATCTTTTTAGTTGATGTTAAAGATGGAGTTAATCCGGTTGATAAAATTATAATAGATATTCTTCGTCAGTCAGGCAAGGTTTTCTTTCTTGTAGTCAATAAAGTTGATGCTGAAATGCATGCGATAGCAGCAGCGGAATTTTACTCCTTAGGTATTGAAAAAATATATGATATTTCTGCATTGAGCGGAAGAAAAACCGGTGATCTTTTAGATGATATTACAAAAGATTTTCCGACTTATGATTTAATAGAAGAAGATAAAAGGTTAAAGATTGCGGTTGTAGGAAGACCAAATGTAGGAAAGTCATCTCTTACTAATGCACTGCTTGGAATTGAAAGAAGTATTGTTACAGATATTCCGGGAACAACACGTGACAGCCTTGATTCGGTTTTAAAATATTACGGAGAAGAAATTGTCTTAATTGATACTGCAGGGTTAAGAAAGAAAAAGAAAGTTGAAGAGAATATTGAATTCTTTTCCAACATCAGAACTTTTAAGGCAATAAGTGAATGTGACGTAACAGTACTGATGCTTGATGCACAAACCGGATTTGAAAAACAAGATCAGAAAATAATTGATGAGGTTGTGCGCTGGAGAAAAGGGCTGATAATTGCAGTTAATAAATGGGACCTTATTGAAAAAGAAACAAATACTGCCAGAAAATTTGAAGTAGCTATTAAAGATAAACTCGGCACGGTTGATTTTGCTCCTTTAATTTTTGTTTCTGCACTTACCAAACAAAGAATTTTTAAGATTATTGAACTTTGCAAAAAAGTGCAGAGTGAAAGAAGCAAAAAAATTCCGACATCCGAATTAAATGATGCTGTTTTACCTGAGATTGAAAAAAATCCGCCGCCGGCATCTCCAAGCGGTAAAGAAATAAAAATAAAATTTGTTAATCAGGTTGGTGAATACTATCCGATATTTTTATTTTTTACCAATTATCCAAAACATATTCCAGATCATTACAGAAGATTTCTTGAAAGAACATTAAGAAGAATTTATGGGTTTGAAGGAGTACCCATAACGGTTAGTTTTAGACAAAAATAATTTACTAATATGAAAGAAAATTTATTCATTGTCGAACATCCTATTATCAAAAGAGATGTTACAATACTTAGAGATAAAAATACCGAGTCAGAAACATTTCGTGCTGTATTGCAACGGGTTTCAAACTTACTTGCCGCTGAGGTTTCAAAAAAATTTTCTTTAACCGATATTATAATTGAAACTCCGCTTGAAACCGCAAAGGGAAGCAAGCTTACCAATGAAGTGATACTTGTGCCTGTTTTACGCGCCGGACTTGGAATGGTTAATGGTTTTTTACAAATAATTCCTGAAGCAAAGGTAGGGCATATTGGTTTACAGCGGGATGAAGAAACTTTGCAGCCTATTGATTATTATTATAAAATCCCTAAAAATCTTGCAACAGCAGAAGTAGTAATGCTTGATCCGATGCTTGCTACAGGCGGCAGTGCATCAGAAGCTATCTCTTATCTTAAAAAACACGGAGCTAAAAATCCCGTATTTGTCTGCATTGTTGCTGCTCCGGAAGGCGTAAAAAAACTTCAATCAAAACATCCTGATATAAAAATATTTGCTGCTGCTCTTGATAGAGAACTTAATTCCAAAGGTTACATTTTACCGGGTCTCGGCGATGCAGGTGACAGAACATTTGGCACGCTATAGATTTATTTTGTTTTTGTTTTTTCTGCTGTGTGTTTTACCGCAGTCAATCCTTCCTCAAACTTATCCGGATAAGTCTGTAAATCTATTTATTAAAAACGGAATTGATCTTATCATCAAACAGGAATATGATCAGGCAGAGAAAGTTTTTTTACAGTTAGAAAAAACACATAAAGAAATACCGCTCGGTAAAATTTATCTTGCAGCTGTTTTAATAGCAAGATCGTATGATTATCAAACGGAGTATGATCACGATAGAATTACTTCAAATCTGGAAGATGCAAAAAAAATCTCTGAAGGGTTATTAAAAAAAGATCCTGGTAATATCTGGAATAAATATTTTTATGCTTTAAGTGAAGGGTATTCAGCTTATTACGATGCACTACGTGAAAGGTGGTTAAGTGCTTTTTCAACAGGTGTAAATTCAGTTTCGGCATTTGAAGACTGCCTGTTCTCTGAACCGGATTTTTATGAAGCAATGATAGCTTTGGGCAGTTACAAATTCTGGAAAAGCAAAAAAACTGAATTCCTTAGCTGGCTTCCTTTTATTGATGATGAAAAAGAAATTGGGATTTCTTATTTGCAAAGTGCAGTTAAACATTCCGGATATAATTCTCATCTTGCGGTTTATTCGCTTATTTGGATTTACATTGAGCAGGATCAGTTTAGTAAAGCAATTTTGCTTGCTGAAAATGCTCTGAAAAATTATCCTGAATCAAGAATGTTTAAATGGGGTTTGGCAAGAGCATTGGAGGATAGTAATCCTGAAAAATCAATATCTGTTTATTATGATATCTTAAATTCTTATCCCGTTTTTTTAAAAACAAATAAGATAAATTTTGTAACATTGAAGCACATCATTGCTCAGCAATTGGTAAAACTAAAACGCTATGATGAAGCACTGGAAATTTGCAATGAAATCCTAAATTTGAAAGGATTTACTGATTTTGAATATGGTAAACTTGAAGACAGAATCGAACGGGTTAAAGACCTTAAAAAATCGCTCGACAGTAAATAATCTATGAATCAGGGTATTTCCTGTCACTTTAACAAGTCATCAAAAAAAATTAAATTAGTTACAAATTTAAAACTTGTCCTTTAAACAAGAATCATGGCTATAGAAAATCCAAAATATCAGAAGATGCTTGATAACCTGATTAAGGTTAGTAAAAGAAATCTGTCTTCAGTTAATGAATCTTTACTAACTAAAGCATTTGAGCTGAGCCTTGAAGCCCATAAACATGATTTGCGTGCATCGGGTGAGCCTTATTTTACACATCCTTATGAAGTTGCAATGGTCGTTGCTGAAGAATTCCCGCTTGATGATGTTACAATTGTAAGTGCTTTGCTGCATGATGTTGTTGAAGATACCGAATATACTTCTGATTTTTTAAGAAGAGAATTTGGACAGGAAGTATTTGAAATTGTTGATGGCGTTACCAAGATAAGCGGAATTTTCAGAGGGCACGAAATAACCAAAGCAGAAAACTACCGTAAACTTTTACTTTCGATGGTTAAGGATGTCAGGGTTATTCTTGTAAAGTTTGCTGATAGACTTCATAATATGAGAACTCTTGAATTTGTTAATCCGGATAAACAAAGGAGAATTGCTCAGGAAACATTAGAGATATATGCTCCGTTTGCTCATAGATTTGGTCTTGGAAAAGTTAAGTGGGAACTAGAAGATCTTGCATTCAAATATCTGAACAAAGAAGCTTATGAAGAACTTGCCCGAAAATTAAAATCCAAAAGAAAAGACCGTGAATCGTATATTAAAAAATTTGCTGAACCAATTAAGCAAAAACTAAATGAAGCAAATCTTAAATATGAATTAAGCGGAAGACCAAAGCACCTTTACAGCATCTACCGGAAAATGGTCAGAAGAAATAAACCATTTGAAGAAATCTATGACCTTTTTGCAATTAGAATAATTCTTGATACGAAGAATAAGAATGATTGTTACACAACACTTGGTATTGTAAATTTGGTTTATCTTCCCGTTCCAGACCGGTTTAAAGATTATATTTCAATTCCAAAGACAAACAACTATCAATCAATTCATACTACCGTTGTAGGACCTGTAGGCAGGTTAGTAGAAGTTCAGATAAGGACACAGGAAATGCATGAAGTTGCAGAAAAAGGAGTTGCAGCGCATTGGAGATACAAAGAAAATAAAACTGCTACTGATAATGAGCTTGAAACCTGGGTTAACTGGATACGAGACATTTTTGAAAATACCTCCAGAGATGACCAGAGAAAAGAATTGATGGAAAGTTTCAAGTTAAATCTTTATCAGGATGAAATTTATGTTTTTACTCCAAAAGGTGATTTAAGAAGATTACCTGTCGGTTCAACTCCGGTAGATTTTGCATTTGATATTCACAGCAAGGTAGGATTTCATTGTATCGGTGCTAAAATTGATGGTAAAATAGTTCCACTTGATACACAATTGCAGAGTGGTGATCAGGTTGAAATAATCAGTTCAAAAAATCAGCATCCGAATAAAAACTGGATTAAATTTGTAAAAACTCATAAAGCTAAAAATGAAATAAGAAAATGGTTAAATAAAGAGGAGCAGCTAATTGTTGATAAAGGAAGTGAAATCTGGGAAAAGAAATTAAAAAAGTTAAAGCTTACTTTTACACCCGATGATGTTCTTAAATTAGCTCACTCAAATAAATTTGATAATACGCGCCAGTTCTTTAAAGCGATTTCGCAGGGAACAATAAATATTGATGAAGTTCTAACTGCAAGCTCACAAAAAGAAGAGAAAGAATTTGAGAAAGAAATTGAGTTTAAGAAATTAGCAAATACTTCACGAAGTGATATTGGCGGAATTTTAGTTGATGGTAAAAAATCCGGGATTATGTACACTTATGCCAAATGCTGTAATCCAATTCCAGGTGATCCTGTAATCGGATACATTACCGTTGGAGAAGGAATAAAAATCCATCGTAAGAATTGTGTAAACCTTATCAATCTTTCATCAACCGATGCGGATAAACTGGTTAATGTTCAGTGGCCAGAAGTCGAAGGGTCATTATTTGTTGCGGGTATTACGCTAAAGGGTAAGGATAGACCCGGAATCCTGAATGATATTTCACATTCTATCGTTACATTTCAAAATACAAATATCAAATCGCTAAACATTAACACAAATGATTCTCTGTTTGAAGGAAGTGTTACTCTTTATGTAAGTAATCTGGATCATTTAAACAGAATAATGGAGAGATTAAAAAAAGTAACAGGTATTTATTCTATTGAAAGATTTGAATCTGCATGAGTTCTGTAATTACTGAGTCAAGAATTATGGCTGTTGATTTTGGTATTAAAAGAATCGGTATTGCATTGTCCGATTCGTTAAAACTGTTTGCTTATCCACATGTTACTTTGGCAAATGATTCAAATTTTTTTAATGAGTTAAAAAAAATTGTAGAAGAAAAACAGGTTGAGGAAGTTGTTCTGGGCATTCCTGCAGAAAACAATGTATCAAAAACATCTGTGGTTAAAAATATTGAAAAGTTTAAAGAAGAGCTGAAGAACAAAATTAAAGTAAAAATTATTTTATGGGATGAATCTTTTACTTCTTCAATTGCCCAGCAGAAAATACTGGAATCAGTTACTAAAAAGAAAAAAAGACAGAATAAAGGATTGATCGATATGTATGCTGCAGCAGTAATCCTGCAGGAATATCTGGATTCGATCAAAACCGTTTGACTTTGCATTCTTTACGGTTTATTTTTTCCTATCAAAAAATATATCTGGAGCAAACAATTGATTGAAAAATCTCTCGGCATATTTGAAACTAATAGTATATCTGCATCAATAAAAGCCTTATCAGTTATTGTTAAGGAGAATTCTTTAGATATTATCAATAAGCAGGTTTTAGGTGATGGTATCGTAGCATTAGTTTTTACAGGTAATTTAGGAGCAATGAAGAAAGCTTTTAAAATCAGTGCGGAGCATTTAAGTGCTTCAAGTGAATTCAGGGCTTTTCACATTATTCCAATGCCGCATAAAAATTTACTTACTTTATTTGGTATCAGAGGTTAAAATTATGTCCAATTCTTTCGGCTTAATTGAATCAAAAGGACTGGTTGCTTTAGTTGAAGCAGCAGATGTAATACTCAAAAACTCACCCGTTGAAATTCTGGGTGTGCATAAATTAAATAACGGCTTAACTGCCTTAGCGGTAAGCGGTGATCAGGATTATGTTAATGCTGCTGTTGAATCTGCCGTTGAAGCCGGTAAAAGAGTTGGTGAAATAAATGCTTTTACAGTTATTGATCAGCCTCCCAAACAAGTAGTGAAAATATTTGGTGATCTGTTTTTAGTTTCTATGGAAAATAATGATCTGATTTCTGATAGTAATGATGAATTAAACCTTAAAGCTAATAGAGTTTCCGCTCCTGAATTTGAAAAAGCTAAAATCGGGAATAATAAAGTACAGGTTATTAAAAGAAGAGAAATTTCAAAAATATCCGTTAAAGCAGCTCATTCTGATAAAAAAGCTAAAAAAATATCTTCTGGAAAAATTATTCAGGAAAAGCCTGAAGTAAAAGATAATTTACAATCTTCAGAAAATATTTTTTTGCATAATGAATCTGAAAGCAATGGACATAAAAATGATTTGAATCTTTCTACAATTGAACGCTTGAGAAAAGAAGCTTTAGGTGTTGCTGCAAAAAAAGTTTTTAATGAAAATACTACTACACTTGCTCCTGTTAAAAAGATAAAAGTAAAGAATGATTCATTAAGATTGGAAAATCAAATAGTAGATTTTGAACTAATTGATACATTGAATGTACATAAACTTAGAAATTATGCTAGAAGATTTCCTGAATTTCCAATTAAAGGAAGGGAAATATCCAGAGCTAACAGAGATGAGCTTATGGAATATTTTAATAAAATAGATACTCTGCGATAAGTGAAAAATAAAATTATCATAATAATTGCTTCTGTACTGTTTTCGATTTCGATCTGGATATCAATAACATTATCCGAGCAGTTCTTTTCTTCAATTGATATGAATGTCAAAGTTGTAAACCAGCCTAATGGTTACTCTTGCGGATATGTTAACCCTGAAACTGTTTCATTAAAGATTAAAGCAAAAGGATGGCAGTTACTTTCATTAAAGCTTAGCAGAGAAAATTATTTTTTAATTTCTGCTGATAATGACAGCGGATTAAGAAAAAAAGATCCGTTCAGCCAGATCAATGAAAACTCGTGGGTTAGTTCCGGCATAAATATCATCGAGATATCTCCAAGAAATATAACCTACAATGTAGAGAAAGTTAAAGTTAAGAAAGTTAAGATTCAGCCTAATGTTAATATTACCTTTAGTGAAGGCTTTGGATTAGCTACCCCGATAAAAGTATATCCTGATTCAGTTTATGTAGCCGGACCTGGGAGTATTGTGGATACACTTACAGCTATTGAAACTGATCTGTTAGAATTAACTTCACTTGATAATCCTGCTAAAGTAATTGCTGATATTAAAGAGATCAGAGGCTTTCAGTTTGAAAGGAAAAATGTAGAACTGAATCTGGATGTGCAAAGGATTGTTGAAAAAGTATTCAGTGATATAAAAGTTGTAATCAATGATGTACCAAAAGATGGTCATATCCTGCTTATTCCAAATACAGTTGAATGCAGTTTAAGAGGCGGGATAAGTATCTTAGGAAAAATTAATAGTGATCAGATAATTGCATCTGTGTTTTACAGCCAGATTGTTTATGATACAACAGGAACTATCAAACCAAGAATTATAATTCCTGACAATACACAGCTTGTGTTTACAAAACCTGCCAGACTTAATTACATAATCAAGAAGTTTGAATAGCGGTAACTGAATACAATTAAATCAAAGGCAACTAATTATGTTTATCAGCTTTGAAGGGATAGATTTTAGCGGAAAATCAACACAGGTAAAATTATTAGAAAGCTACCTTAAAAGCCAAAATAAAAAAGTTAAACTAATCCGCGAACCAGGCGGTACAGTAATATCTGAGAAAATAAGAAAAATTTTACTCGACAAAGAAAATAATTCTATGGTTATAGAAACAGAAATTTTTCTCTTTTCTGCAAGCAGGGCACAATTAGTAAGAGAAATTATCAGACCTTGTCTTGAAGATGGGTATTATGTTATCACAGATAGATTTCATGATTCTTCAACTGCCTATCAGGGATATGGAAGAGGTTTATCAGTTGAATCAATTGTTAAAATTAATAATCTTGCGATTGGCAATACTGTTCCAGATATAACTTTTTTTATTGATATCCCAATCGAAGCAGCTGCTGAGCGAAAAGCCAAAATGTCAATGGCAGATCTTGACAGAATTGAAGTTTCTGAAGAGAAATTTTTTGAGCGAGTAAGAAATGGTTATCTTGAAATTGCTGAATCTGAAAAAAGATTCAGAGTTATTGATGGCACAAAGAGTATCAATGAAATTAATGAACTGATAATAAATGAAATAAATATTTTTGAAGGTGTTAATAAATGAAGATTAGTAAATATGTTTGGTTCTCACTGTTAATTGCAGCAGCATTAAGTACATTTGGTTTTATCTATTCAAACAAAGATATCTATTTTGAAATAACTAAAAATCTTGAACTGTTTGGAAAAGTTTATAAAGAAATTTCCTTTAACTATGTTGATGAAATTGATCCACAGGAATTTATGAGAGCGGGTATAAAAGGGATGCTTAGTAAACTAGACCCTTACACTGTTTTTATTGATGAAAAAAATCAGGATGATATTGACCTTTTGACAAATGGCAAATACGGCGGAGTGGGTCTTTCAATTGGAATTAGAAATGATAAGGTTACAATTCTTGAAATCCTTGATGGATATTCTGCCCAGAAACAAGGGTTAAGGGTTGGCGACGTTATTACTTCAGTTGGTGATAAATCTGTTTCAACAGAAAAAATTGACGAGATCTCTTCATTTGTTAAAGGAGAACCTGGTACATCTGTTCAGATTAAAGTTCTAAGGTCAAATGAAAGTGATACTTTGATATTTAATTTGATAAGAGAAGAAGTAATTATTAAGAATATTGCATTTGCTGATTTCTATCCGGAAAATTCAGCGAATGTGTATATAAAACTAACTAATTTCAGCCGCTCCGCAGGTGATGAGTTAAGAAGTGCTTTGCGAGGATTAAAAAACAAAAAAGAAATCAGTTCAATTGTTCTTGACTTACGCGGTAATCCTGGTGGGCTGTTAGATGTTGCTGTTGATGTTTGTGACAAATTTCTTAATAAAGGTGTTTTGATTGTTTCCACAAGAGGAAAAGATATCAACAGTGAAAAAAAATATTTTGCAGATGAAGAACCTTTAGCTGGTACCGAAAAACTCATAGTCTTGATTAATGGAAATAGTGCTTCAGCATCTGAAATTGTAGCTGGTGCAATTCAGGATCATGATAGGGGAGTGATTTTAGGTACTCAATCATTTGGCAAAGGATTAGTCCAAACTATAACTCCGCTTAGCTTTAATACTTCTTTAAAGATTACAACTGCTAAATATTATACTCCAAGCGGACGATGCATTCAAAAAGTTGATTACTCAATGGATAACAAAGTAATTCCTGAACACGACTCGCTTAAAAAAGATATGTTTTCTACTGATAATAAAAGGATAGTTTACAGTGCAGGCGGAATAACACCTGATACTGTTGTGGAATACACCATAAAAAGTGATTTGCTGAAAGATCTGTTAGCGAAAGGAAAGATTTTTGATTTTGCTGATCAGTATTATTATAAAAATGAGAAATCAGATTTTAAGAAAATTGATGAGAAGAAATTGATTGCAGAGTTTAAACAATACCTTAAAGATTCTGATTATAAGTACGAATCGGAAACAGAAAAGAAATTCAATGAGCTGATCAAAACAATTAATGAAAAGAATAAGACAAGTAACATTGAAAGCACATTACAAAAGGTTAGAACAGATTTAAATAAAATCTTTGAGAATGAATTCAATGATTTTACAAAAGAGATTGTTTCTGAGCTTAAAATTGAAATTGCTTCGCGATATTTCGGTACAAACGGTGCTATCAAAGAGCGCTTATTGTATGATGAACAGTTTAATGCAGCTCTTAAAATCTTTTCCGATAAGAACATTTATCCGCGACTGCTTAATAGTAAAATGTAAAGATTATGACTAATTCTTTATTTAGAAGAACTAAAGTAATTTACAGGGTAAATCCAACTTATAATAGCTGTCCATCCTGCAAAGCATCCGGCACATTAGGCAGATCTCATAACAGAAATCTAAAGGAAAAGCTGATAAGTAAATTTTCAATTCACAAATATTACAGATGTAAGCAATGTGGATGGCGCGGTGCACTCAGAGTAATTAGATTTACCCAGGCTTCAGTTACTGTCCTGTTATTATATCTGCTGCTTATTTTTGCAATCGGTTTTATTACCCAGCAGATTTTAAAAAGACTGTTATAAGCAATTATTATTTGAGATAATATTTTTAAAAATAATTTTGAATTTATTAAACAAGGTTTTCGTTTGTTTTAAAAACATAAATTTATAACTTAGAATGTTTGAAATATAAATAATTGGTATTTAACAAACAGGGAAAACCTTCCATTATTTCCCTGTGAAATCCGCACTTTAATCTAAATAATTAATAATATAGTTCCAGGATAACCCTGTGAAAGAATTTTTACAATTTTGCCTATAAGGTAAAGGAATACTGATGAAGAAATCTTTTCTGGATTACATTTTTAGAAACAGATTACCTGTTGTGATTTTTGTTGTAATTGCTTCATTTACATTAACATATTTTGTTTCTAGTGCTGAGCGTGATGGTATAGGATATTCACCGGATCAGCCAATTGCATATTCTCATAAATTACATGCCGGAGATATGAAGATCGATTGTCAATATTGCCATGTTGGTGTAGAAAAATCCCGGCACGCAATGGTTCCTGCTGTAGCTACCTGCATGAACTGTCATACTGTAGCAAGAAAAGATACTCCCGAAATAAAAAAGCTTTCTGAGTATTATATTAATGGAATACCGCTGCAATGGAAACGGATTCACAAGATTCCAGACTATGCATATTTTAACCATTCGGTTCACGTAAATAAAGGGATAGATTGCACTGCTTGTCATGGTGAAATAACTACAATGGAAAAAGTCGGTCAGATGAATTCTTTTACTATGGGAAGCTGCTTAAATTGTCATAGGCACGCACACGAAAAACTCCCTGAATTAAGAGATAAAATAAAACCTGGTCCTGAATACTGTTCAGCTTGTCACAGGTAATGGATAACCAAAAATCAGAAGTTAACATGAACAGAAAAAAATTTTTTACATCATTAACGATTGGCACATTGGGATTTGCTCTTTTTAATTCATATCCATTTAAATTTTTTAAAGATAAATCTAAAACACTAAATTCAAATGTAAAGTTGAAGATCAATCCTATGACTGTTAGTAGAAAAAATAAAGGTGGTAAGAATGTCTGAACAGAATAATGGTTTAAATGCAGCTAACGAAGATAATACTCCTCATCCAAACTATTGGAGGAGTTTTGAATCATTATATAATGACCAAACAGTAATTGAAGCAAAGGCTCATGAATTTAAAGCAGGAGTAACAGATGATTTTTCTCCTTCTGGTTTATCAAGTATTTCCAGAAGAAAATTTATTGCATTGTTAGGTGCGTCTGCAGCTTTAGCTGGTACATCTTGTACGGATTATCGTGATAAAGGTGAGATTGTTCCTTATAATGTAAAACCTGAAGAGATTACAGTTGGAAAACCAAATTATTATGCTTCTACCTGTACGGCTTGCCAAAATGCATGCGGAATTTTAATTAAAACCCGTGAAGGTCGTCCAATTAAGATTGACGGCAATCCGGATCATCCAATTAATAAAGGAAAAATTTGTGCAAAGGGACAGGCAAATATTTTAAATTTATATGATCCTGAAAGAATTAAAACACCACAAAAAAATACAAACTCATCTTTTAATGAAGTTAGCTGGAAAGATGCAGATAATGAAATAATAACGGCGCTTGGATTAGCAGACAAAGGTGAAATAGCACTCATTTCTCATACCATCGTTTCGCCTACAATGCTTAAAGTTATTGAAGATTTTAAAGCTAAATATCCTTCAGCTAAACTTTACAGTTACGAATTATTTAATGACTCGATCAAGAATTCAGCATGGAGAAAAATATACGGTTCAGGAAATTTTCCGTTATTAAAATGGGATGAAGCTAAAATAATTCTTTCGCTTGAATCGGATTTTTTAGGCACTGAAGGAAACAAAGTTGAAAACTCCAGAATGTATTCGCAAAACAGAGATGTTGATAATAAAAAATTTACCAGGCTTTATTGTGTTGATAGCGGTTTAACGATTACCGGGATTAATTCTGACTATAGATTACGCATTGATCCGGCAGCACAGCTGGAATTTGTATTAAGTTTAACTAATGAAATAGTTAAAAAGGGGAGCATTACTTCAGTAATTAATATTTCAGATTATGATCTTAGTAGTTTTGCAAAAAAATATAATCTTGATTCAAAGATTTTAGATCACCTTGTTTCAGATCTTATTGCTAATAAAGGTAAATCAATTATTACCGCAGGTAATTCACTGCCGGAAAATGTTCATATAGCTGTTAATCTTTTAAATGATGCTTTAGGTAATAAAAGTTTATACAGAACAGATACATCATCAGTGTCTATTGTTGAACATTCAACCGTAGAAGAGTTTGAAACATTAGTTCAAAAAATGAATTCAGGTTCGGTGGCAGTAGTCATAAATATTGACTGCAATCCGGTTTACCATTTTGCAGATGATCTTGGCTTTGAGAAAGCTCTTTCTAAGGTGCCTTTAAGTATATCTCTTGCAGAAAGATTTAATGAAACATCATCGGTTACAAATTTTACACTTCCGCTTAATCATAACTTTGAAAGCTGGGGAGATGCACAAGTAAGGACCAATGTTATTTCATTACAACAGCCGGTTATTTCACCAATTCATAAAACAAGACAAAAAGAATCAATATTTTTAACATGGATATCAGGTAAGTCAGATAGTTTTACAGAGTATTTATATCTTAGTTATCTGAAGAATAACTGGGAAAAAAATATTTATCCAACTCTTAACTCTAAAATAAATTTTGAAAAATTCTGGCTTGGTGCTTTGCACGATGGAATTGTTAAAACAAATTCTACAGCAATAGAGCCTGGTGCAACTAATTCAGTAACTCTTGACTTACCACAAAAAGGACAAAAAAAATCTGAAAGTCTGACACTTGTTATTAAAGAAAATTATTCGCTTGGTGATGGCAGATATGCTCATAATGGATGGCTCCAGGAGTTACCTCATCCGGTTTCAAAGACAACTTGGGATAATTATGCAGCACTATCAGAAAAGACCTGTAAAGATTTTGGATTAGTAGATAATGATTTGATAGAAGTAAATATTGAAAATAGAAAACTGGTATTACCTGTTTTTATGCAAGCTGGAACAGCAGATAATGTGATTGTTGTAGAAAGCGGATACGGCAGAATAAATTCGGGTATTGTTGCTACCGGTGTTGGCTTCAATGTAAATTCACTTCTTTCGGTTAAATCTGATTTATCACCATGGATTTATAGTAATGCTAAAATTACTAAAACAGGTGATAAGTATTTACTGGCAACTACACAGGAACATCACGCTTTTGATGATCCTTTAGTTCAGGATTTACATATAATCAGAAAAATAATTCAGGAAGGCACTGTATCTCAGTATTTAAAGAATCCTTCATTTATAAAAGAAAATAATGCAGAACATTTGCCAAGTGTTTCAAATCCATATCCATATAATGGCGTAAAATGGGGTATGGCAATCGATTTAAATAAATGCACTGGCTGTGGAGATTGTGTCGTAGCTTGCGATGTTGAAAATAACATTCCGGTTGTTGGTAAAGATCAAGTGTTGAAAAGCAGGGAAATGCAATGGTTAAGGATTGATCGATATTACTCAGGCAGTCCTGATAATCCCAAAGTAAGCGTACAACCAATGTTATGTCAGCATTGTGATCAGGCACCTTGTGAAAATGTCTGTCCTGTTGTCGCAACAACCCACAGTCCTGATGGATTAAATCAAATGACTTACAACAGATGTGTTGGTACCCGGTATTGTTCGAACAACTGTCCCTATAAAGTTAGAAGATTTAACTTCTATAATTTCAGAGATCACTTCAGAGATAGTTATCAGGAGAATCCGATTTTAGCATTGATGCATAATCCTGAAGTTACAGTCAGGTCACGCGGTGTAATGGAGAAGTGTACTTTCTGTGTTCAAAGAATATCAGAAGCAAAGGCTGATGCTACATATCAGAAAAGAAATCTTAAAGGTTCAGATGTAACAACTGCCTGTCAGGATTCCTGCGGTTCAAACGCAATTTATTTTGGCGATATAAACGATAAAGAATCAGAATTTAATAAATATAGAAATCACGAGCTTGGATATTATGTTCTTGAAGAGCTTAACGTCAAGCCGAATGTAACTTACATTGCAAAACTTAGAAATATTCATTCGGAGGAAGTTTAGTGAATATTGATTACTCTCAGGAAGCGCCTCTAATTGCCGGTAGGTTAAAATTAGCTCAGATAGAAGAGCTGATTGCAAAACCTATGGATACAAAACCCGACCGTAAATATTATATTGCGCTTTCAATAGCTGTTACTGCTCTGCTTATCGGAGCTGTTTCTCTCGGTCTTACTTTCTATTATGGAACCGGGCTGTGGGGAAATAACCAGCCAGTTGGCTGGGCTTTTGAAATTGTTAATTTCGTTTTTTGGGTTGGTATAGGTCATGCAGGAACTTTAATCTCCGCAATACTATTCCTATTAAGACAGAAATGGCGTACCGGTATCGCCAGATTTGCTGAAGCGATGACGATTTTTGCTGTAATGTGTGCAGGCATTTTCCCTGCAATACACACAGGCAGACCCTGGCTGGATGGCTATTTACTGCCTTATCCAAATCAGCATGGTCTTTGGGTTAATTTTACTTCACCATTGCTGTGGGATGTCTTTGCTGTTACAACATATTTTACTGTATCACTTGTTTTCTGGTATGTAGGTCTTATTCCGGATTTTGGAAGTATGAGAGATAGAACAACCTCAAAACTCAAAAAAAATATTTACTCAATCTTTTCACTTGGCTGGAGACATTCAAACAGACACTGGTCTCATTACGAAAAAGCTTATATGCTTTTAGCCGGATTTGCAACACCACTTGTATTATCAGTCCACACCATCGTTAGTTTTGACTTTGCAGTCTCAATAATTCCCGGCTGGCATACTACAATTTTTCCTCCTTACTTTGTGGCTGGTGCTATTTTTTCCGGATTTGCAATGGTGGTTACAGTGCTGATTTTTGTTAGAAAGATTTTTGATCTGCAAAATATCATAACAATTGATCACCTGGAAAAAATGAATAAAGTAATTTTACTAACCGGTATGATGGTTGGGTATGCTTATTCAATGGAGTTCTTTATTGCCTGGTACAGCGGAGTTCAGGCAGAATCATTCCTTTTTCTTACCAGGGCACTTGGACCGTATGCATGGGCATATTGGATTATGATTAGTTGCAACGTTTTAATTCCGCAGCTTTTCTGGTTCAGAAAAATCAGACGGTCAGTTCCGCTAATGCTGATTATTGTAATTTTTGTAAATGTTGGTATGTGGTTCGAAAGATTTGTAATCACAGTAACATCATTAAACCGGGATTTCCTGCCTTCAAGCTGGGCTTACTTTACACCTACAATGTATGATTTCGGATTGTTGATCGGCAGTTTTGGTTTGTTCTTTACTCTTGTAATTTTATTTACTAAAGCATTGCCGGTAGTTTCGATTTCGGAAGTAAAAGCTGTTGCTGAAGGTGCTCAGCCTACTCACCACGGAGGTGATCATCATGAATAATGATAAGAATTTATATTGTATTGCTGCAACATTTAATACTCCTGATGAAATTATAAATGCAGCTAAAAAAGTTTCAGGTGCAGGTTATACACATTTTGATGTAAACACTCCATATCCTGTACACGGAATGGATGATGCTATGAAGTTAAAACCATCTAAACTTGGTTTTGTTACCTTGGTTATGGGATTAGCCGGCGCATCCATTGCATTACTTTTTATGTATTGGAGTTTATCTGTTGATTATCCGTTAGTGATTGGCGGTAAACCATATTTTGCTTTGCCAGCTTTTATTCCGGTTACATTTGAAATGACAGTATTGTTAGCTACTGTTGCAACTGTAGTTGCTATGATTATGCTTTTCTTTCAGTTGCCAGATAATAAACATCCTTTGCATGATACTCAGTATATGAAAAGTGTATCAAACGATAAGTATGGAATTACTATTGAAGCAAATGATGATAGGTTTAATGAAACAGAAGTTGAAAACTTTCTTAAAAAACTAAACCCGCTGAATATTGAATTTATATTTTATCCACCCGTAGAAACTTACCCGATATTTCAGCCTAAGTTTCTTTTATTATTAGCCTGTATAGCATTGGTAGTTTCAGGTGGAACATACTTTTCATTAAATAAGTTGATGTTTATGACTCCATTTACCTTTATGATGGATCAGGATAAGCTTATTCCGCAAAAGGGCAGCGAGTTATTTGCTGACGGTTTTGGAATGAGAAAACCTGTTGCCGGAACTGTAGCAAGAGGTTTTATTCCTTATCCTTACAAAGGACAGGTTAATCCAACAGAAGTATTGTCAAATCCATTTTTACCTACAAAAGAAAACATTGCTTTAGGAAAAGAAAAGTATGATATCTATTGTTCGCCTTGCCATGGCTATTTTGCTGATGGAGATAGCCGGTTAAATGGTCAATTTCCAAATCCGCCTACACTGCATTCGCAAAGGGCAAGAGATTTTAGTGATGGTATGTTTTATCATATAATAACAAATGGTCAAAATATAATGCCCTCTTATGAATCTCAAATAACAAGAGATGAAAGATGGGCTATAGTTAATTATATAAGAGTATTACAGCGTGCAAAAAATGCAAGCGATGCTGATTTAACAGAAATGAATAAGGAGGCTGGTAACAATGTCGCAAACTGATTTTCATTACCAGAAAAAAGAACTGCCTGCAAGTCTTACAAAGTTTGGTCTTATTCTGCTAACTATCGGAGTTATTCTTTCTTTAATTGCGTTTTTTGTCGATAGAGAAAGAGCATTGTTTGGCTATTTAGTTACTTATATGATGATAGTCAGCTTAGCAATTGGATCATTATTTCTTGTTGCACTTGAGTATGTTGCCGGTGCAGATTGGAGTACTCCAATAAGAAGAATTCCTGAATTCTTTTCCAAACTTTCACCCTTTTTATTTATTCTGGTAATTCCGCTTCTTGTATTTAATCATGATCTGTTTCATTGGGCGCACATAGAAGCAGTTGCAGAAGACAAAATACTACAAGGCAAAGCGCCCTATTTAAATATTACTTTCTTTGTGATAAGGACATTTGTATTTATTGGTCTTTGGACGTTATTCTATTGGGTGATGATAAAAAATTCACGTAAACAGGATACAACAAAAGATCAGAATCTTACAACAAAGAATATCAGACTGTCTGCAATATTTATTCCCGTATTTGCAATCAGTATTACTTTTACTGCAATTGATTTTATGATGAGTCTTGAACCGCATTGGTTCTCTACAATTTATGGAGTGTACTTCTTTTCAGGAATAGTAGTAACTGCATTAGCTGCGATAACACTTGTTGTAATATTGCTGAAAGAGAGAGGCTATTTTAGTCCCTGGATGAATGATGATCATCTATTTAGTCTTGGTGCAATGATATTTGCATTTATAAATTTCTGGGCTTACATAGCTTTTTCACAGTATCTGCTTATCTGGTATGCAGATCTTCCTGAGGAATCTTTTTGGTATTTAACCAGATGGAATGGCAGCTGGGCTTACATTTCAATTCTTTTAATTTTCGTTCAGTTTTTAGTTCCATATTTTGCTTTGTTAACCCAGCCGTCAAAGAAGAATCCAAAGAGATTAAAGTTTATTTCAATATGGCTTTTGTTTGCACACTTTGTGGATTTGTTTTGGTTAATAATGCCGAATATGAATTCGATGAAAGATGGATATACTTTTAGCTGGATTGATTTGGTATTTCCTATAGCTGGTGTCGGGTTTATTATTTTGATATTTATAATGAGTTATAAAAAAGATAATCTATTACCAATTGGTGATCCAAAATTAAAAAGAGGAATGGATTTTCATCTCTAATAATCATTGAGATAAAAGGTTTTATATGAAAGAAGTTGTAAAAGAAATGACAAAAAGAACTGAGCAGGCATTTGTTAATCCTGGTGCCCGTTTTGGTTTACTTTATATTTATGTTTTGATAATCGGGGTAATAATAGGTTTGTATTATGTAAGTAATCTTGAAAATATATCAAGGCAATCTGTTCCTCCGGTTTTGCCTGATACAACACTTGCAGTAACTGATCTAACGGTAAAAAAAGCCGTTAGCGTTCCACCTGTTATTCTAAGCGAAATATCTAAACCATCGCCGAATCTCTTATCTGAAGGTGAAAAGATTTATAAAACAAATTGTGCATCTTGTCATGGCGATAAAGGTGCAGGAGATGGACCGGCAGCTACAGGATTGAATCCGCCTCCGAGAGATTTTCTTTCTAAAGAAAAATGGGTTAACGGTACTAAACTTTCAGAGATATATAAAACTTTGCAGGAAGGTTTATTGCCTAGTGCTATGATTGCTTATGACTTCCTTTTACCTGAGCAAAAGTTTGCAGTTGCCCATTACATCAGACAGACTTTTGTACCTGATGCTGAAACAGATTCTGAAGATGATTTAGTAGCGCTTGATGCAACTTATAATTTATCTGCTGGAGTCCAATTAGCAGCACAGATTCCAGTAAATAGCGCAAGAATTATTATAGAAAATGAAAACCAAACAAAGATTGAGAATATTAAGAAGTTAACAGAAAAGATAAATTCATTAAGCGGTGATGCCGGATATAATATTTTTAATGAAGTAGTCAAGAATGAAAATACGGTTTTAATGTTTCTGACTATAAATAATGAATGGAAAAAAAGCGAAGACTCATTTATAAATCTGTTAGTCAACAATGTTAATCAGAATGGTTTTAACGGAACTATATATAACTTGAGTGCGAATGAATGGAATGTGTTGTTTGATTTTATGAATAAGCTGATTTAATCTTTGCAAAATGAAACTGTTTCTAAAAATATTCCTTATCATATTAATTGTGTCGGCATCTGTTTTTTCAAACAAAAAAAATAGTGAAATAGGAATAGATGAAAAATTAGGTAAGTATATTCCATTAGATAAAACATTTATTGATGAAAATGGAAAACAGGTTATTCTTAAAGACCTTTTTACTAAACCTACCATTCTTTCATTTGTTTATTATAATTGTCCTGGAATTTGTAGTCCGTTATTGATGGAGCTATCAGATATTATTGGTAAATCTGATCTTGTTGCAGGAGTTGATTATAATGTTGTATCAATAAGTATGGATCAGTTTGAAACCCCAAAAGATGCCGCTGAAAGAAAAGCAACATTCTACAAGGCAGTTAATAAAAATATTCCGCCTGAAAGCTGGAAGTTCTTAACCGGAGATAGTTTAACAATTAAAGAGGTTACTGATGCTGCCGGTTTTTATTTTAAAAGGCAGGGAAAAGAATTTCTTCATACAGGTGCATTTATTTTTGTTGATAATAAAGGAAAAATATGCCGTTATTTATTCCCGAGTTTTTCTGAAAGAAGCGGCTTCGGAATATTACCTTTTGATTTTAAAATGGCAGTAACAGAAACAGCCGAAGGTAATGTTACTCCGACAATTGCAAAAGTTTTACAGTTCTGTTTTAGTTATAGTCCTGAAGGGCAGACTTATGTGCTTAATTTTACAAGAATATTTGGTGCCGGGATTTTATTATTAGTTGGAGTTTTTATAATATTTTTAAAATTTAAACCAAAAAAAGATGATACTAAAACGAGGTAGTTATTTAGATGAATGAAACTATAACAGTTCCGACAAACGGAAAGCATCCAAGCTATTTGGATTATCAGGGAAAGTATAAAGGTTTTCTCGGCTGGATACTTTCTACTGACCATAAAAGAATTGGAATACTATATTTAATTTCTATACTTTCTTTTTTCCTTGTCGGGGTTACATTTGGATTTTTAATAAGATTGGAATTGATTGCTCCTGGAAGAACAATAGTAGATCCACAGACTTACAATGCATTCTTTACTCTGCATGGAGTAATAATGGTGTTTTTGTTTTTGATTCCTGCCGTGCCTGCAATTTTTGGTAACTTCTTTCTTCCAATACTTATTGGTGCGAGAGATGTTTCTTTTCCAAGACTTAATTTGTTGTCGTGGTACCTTTATATTATCGGCGGATTGCTTGCTATACTTTCTATAGTTGCTCCTGGCGGCGCTGCAGATACAGGCTGGACTTTTTATATCCCTTACAGTGTCAGAACCGGAACTAATGTCATCTATGCATTGTTCGCAGCTTTTGTACTGGGTTTCTCTTCAATATTAACCGGAATCAATTTCGTTACCACAGTACATCGTTTAAAAGCACCGGGAATGACCTGGTTTAAAACACCATTATCTGTCTGGTCTATTTATTCAACAGCGTGGGTACAGGTGCTGGTTACTCCAATTATTGGAATTACTTTGCTTTTAGTTATTATCGAAAGAACATTTAGTGTCGGATTATTTGATCCCGCACTTGGCGGTGATCCTGTTTTATTTCAACATTTGTTTTGGATTTACTCGCATCCTGCTGTTTATATTATGATCTTGCCGGCTATGGGTATTGTATCAGAAATAATTCCTGTGTTTGCGAGAAGAACAATTTTTGGATATAAATTTATTGCCTTATCAAGTGTAGCTATTGCATTTTTTGGTTCTTTAGTCTGGGCACATCATATGTTTACAGCTGGAATGAGCAATACAGGGCAGTTTGTCTTTTCACTTTTAACAATGATTGTTTCTATCCCAAGTGCAATAAAAGTTTTTAACTGGACTGCAACTTTGTATAAGGGTTCAATTGAAGTAGCTCCGCCGCTGCTTTATGTCCTTGCATTTATATTTCAGTTTTCTATCGGCGGACTAACAGGAGTAATGCTCGGTGTTCTATCTATTGATATTATGGTACATGATACTTCGTTTGTAGTTGCTCATTTTCATTATGTTATGTTTGGCGGAGCAGGTTTTGGGATTTTTGCAGCATTGCACTACTGGCTGCCTAAAATGTTCGGTAAAATGTATAATGTTAAAGTTGCTAAGAATACATTCTGGCTAGTATTTATCGGATTTAATCTGCTTTACTTCCCGATGTTTATTATGGGATGGTTAGGTATGCCAAGAAGATATTATGACTATTTACCGGAATTCCATATTTATCACTTACTCTCAACAATTGGATCCTGGATATTGATTTTAGGAATACTAATAATGTTTACTAATTTTATTGTTGCGCTGAAACGCGGTAAAAAAGTAACTGAAAAAAATATCTGGGGCGGAGAAACATTAGAGTGGACTATTGAAACCCCGCCAATTCATGAAAACTTTTTAGAAATTCCTACAGTGCACGAGGCACCTTATGAATACAAACAAAACGAAACTGATATAACACAATTTCAGGAGGTTAAGTGAGTCTTCAAGAACATACTGTAACTTATATCCATCGTGATGATGTTGGTGCACGAATGGGAATGTGGCTGTTCCTCTTTACAGAGCTGTTGCTTTTTGGAGGAATGTTTATTCTTTATTCTATTTACAGATTTACTTATCCGGATGAATTTCATCTTGCGGCAAAAGAGCTTAATACGATAATAGGAACTTTTAATACCGCAATTTTACTTACTAGCTCACTTACTATGGCATTGTCAATTGCTGCAATCCAGAGAAATAAGAAATCACTTTCTGTTTTTTTGCAGTTTATTACTATTGTGCTTGCTCTTGGATTTATGGTAAATAAATATTTTGAATGGGGTGCAAAGTTTAGTCATGGTATTTATCCGGGATCAGATATATTGTTAGCAAAACCTGCCGGTGAAATTATATTTTTTGGGTTGTATTATGTAATGACAGGTCTGCATGGGTTGCACGTTATTATAGGAATTGTCTTAATTGCTATTATGATGAGGTTTACTTCTAAAGGAATAATTAAGTCAGACAGCTATGTTAAATTGGAAACTATCGGGTTATACTGGCATCTGGTAGATATAATCTGGATTTTCTTATTCCCGTTATTTTATCTGATAACATAAGATTGAAAAAGGATTGATATGGAAAAAAAACAAGAAAAATATTCGGATAATTCACACAGCTATGGCAATTATATTCTTGTATGGCTCGCTTTGATGGCTCTTACTGCCGTAACAGTAGCGGTAGCAGGTATTAATCTTGGCGGATTAACAGTAGCAACTGCTTTGATTATTGCATCTGTTAAAGCTTATTTGGTATTAACAATATTTATGCATTTAAAAAGCGAAAGCAAAATATTCAGAGTGTTTGTTGGTGTTGCTCTGATTTTTCTTATAGTTTCATTCATTTTATTATTTGCTGATTATTCTTTTATTGTAAGGAATTAAATATGTTTAATGGTGCATCCAATTTTGCGCATGATGTAGATTCACTTTTTCTGTTTACACTTATTGTTTCAGTGTTCTTTCTGGTCCTGATAACAGGATTGATGATTTATTTTGTTATAAAATACAATCGAAAGAGAAACCCTAAAGCAACTAATTATCATGGAAGTACTAAACTTGAAATAACCTGGACTTTAATACCAACTATACTTGTGCTTATTATGTTTTGGTGGGGCTGGACTGGTTATTCAGCAATGTCTGATATTCCGGAAAATGCTATGACTGTTGATGTAACTGCACAAATGTGGAGATGGAGTTTTAAATATGCTAATGGAAAAATTGCTGATTCGTTATACGTTCCGGTTGATAAACCAATTGTATTGAATTTGCAATCTATGGATGTTGTTCATGCCTTTTATATCCCGGCGTTTAGAATTAAGAAAGATGTCTTTCCTAAACAAAACAGAGTTGTTTGGTTTGAAGCTACCGAAATTGGTGATTATGATATTGCCTGTGCAGAATATTGCGGATTAAATCATTCTTATATGTACAACAAAATTAAAGTTGTATCTGAAGATGATTTTAGCGATTGGTTATACGGAAGTTTTGATACTGAGCCGAAAAAATAAAACTGTCTCAAACATAAATTGTTAAGTCAAATTAAAATAATAACAGAGCTTACAAAGCTAAGCATCACTGTTTTCGTTACTGTTACAACTGCTTTCGGTTATATTGCTTATTCAGGTGTTATCAATTCTAAGATGATCCTGCCTACAATTGGTATCCTGTTTTTAGCTTGTGGATCGGCAGCAATAAATCATTATCAGGAACGGAATACAGACCAGCTGATGGAAAGAACAAAGAAGAGACCTATTCCTTCCGGAAAGATAAAAGCATCAACAGTGCTTTTCATGGCTGTGTTTCTTGCCGTCAGCGGTTCTGTTATGTTATTTTACGGCGGTAATCTGTTAGCCTTGTTACTTGGAATACTTAATCTGATTTGGTACAACGCAATCTATACACCACTGAAGAAAAAAACTCCGTTTGCAATAATCCCCGGATCAATTGTAGGTGCATTGCCTCCGATGGTTGGATGGGTATCAGCTGGAGGGGATATTTTTAATCCACAGATTTTATTAATAGCTATATTTTTCTTTATATGGCAAATACCGCATTTCTGGCTGCTTCTTTTACTGCTTGATAAAGATTATCAGAAAGCCGGCTTTCCAACTTTAACACAGATTTTCAATCAACAGCAGTTAGGAAGAATTACATTTATCTGGATAATTGCAACTGCAGTAACCGGTTTACTTTTACCATTATTTCAGATATCTCAGAATGGTTACATAAATTTAAGCCTGTTACTTGCTGCAATCTGGCTTGGTTATAAATCTATCAGTCTTATCAGAAGTACTGTTGAGAGAACATCTTATAAATTTGCCTTTAAGGGCATTAACTATTTTGCATTATTTGTTGTGCTGATGGTTTCAATTGATAAACTTCTATCTTAATTAAAAAATAAATACGTATGGAAATTTTAGATAAATTAGTTTTACCGCAATCTGCTGAACATATTGGACTTCTTCATTATATACTTACACTTGTTCTTGCTCTTTTTGTACCATTTATAAGTGTTGTGTTTGGAGGAACATTTACCTCTATCTACTTCCTTAATAGATTTAAAAAAACAAAACTTCCTTTTTATAAAAAATATTCTATTGAGTTAATTGAATATCTGACGATTAATCCTTTCGCTGGTATAATACTTGGGTTAGTTCCATTGTTAACTGCAATTATAATAGTTGCTCAATTGCTTCATACCGCAAGGATACAAACTGTTAGCTACCTTGCTCTCTCATTTATTTTTGTTTTAACTGCATTAATTTTGATTTATGCTTATAGACATTGGTTGGTCTCAATCAAGATAACTGATTTTGATAATACAAAAGAAGAAAACAGTAGATTTGAATCAAGTTCTTTTTATCTAAGATCCAATTATGGTAAAATCGGTTTAATATTTTTGTTTATAGGTATATGGTTTTATACAGCTGCAATAACATCAGCAACAAACTTTTTAACCTGGAGCTTTCCAGGGATTATCACCTCAATTGCTGCACCTGGAGTTTTATTAAACTTATTGATCTTCCTGACTTTTGCTTTAGCTTTAAGTAACGCTGCTTTTTTATTTATCCATTTATATTGGAAAAGAGAGAAAGAAACAGTCCATTCCGATTATACAAAATTCGTAAAGGATATTTGTTCAAAAGCCGGATTAAGGGCTTCTATTCCACTACCAGTTTTAATTGCAATTAACTTATTTTCCTTTTCAGAAACAGCATTATCTGGTTCAATATTTATCTATTCAGTTATCAGTATTGTTTTAATATTTCTTGCTTATCATTTATTCTATTTGATCTCAAGTAAGAACGAATACAAATTTGGATCAGTTATATTTATCGTTTTAATTTTTGGTTTAGCAGCTTTAATCATCAAAGATCAAAAAGCAATGACTAATGCAACTGTAGGTCATTCATTAGTTCTTAGTACAGAATACAATCGAGTGTTCTCCGAATTAAAAGGAGAGGGGAAAATTGCTGAGTTGAATGGTAAAGAAATTTATGATGTAAGATGTGCAAGCTGCCATAAGTTTGATCAAAAGTTTGTTGGACCGGCTCATTTTGATGTGCTTCCAAAATATGATGGTAAAAAAGCTCAGCTAATTGCATTTATCAAAAATCCTGTAAAAATAGATCCTGCTTACCCGCCAATGCCTAATCCAGGGTTAACTCCTAAGGAAGTAGATGCAGTAGTTAAATATTTATTGGACGAATATCACAGACAAAAAAAGTAGCCGGTAGTATTAAAGCAAGATGATGATTATTTCACCTTTTACTTTTTAATATAAATCTGAATCCTCATCGTTAATTTGATCTTCATACTTATCAGTCTTATTGATTGTAAACATACTGTTTAACATATCTTTAAACTGAAGACCTGACTGAATTCCGAATTTACTAAGCATAGAGTATTCAGCTAAACCGTGAAGAATAAATTCCATGAAAAGTAACGAAAGCTTTTCATCAGCATCTGCCTGATACTTGTTTAATACAGATTTAAGTCCAGGAATTTTCATTAGAATTGATTTATATTCTTCATTAGTTGCATTAAAAAGTATATCTATCTGATTATTTTTCGAGAACCAATTAACAATTTCGGAGTAAGGATCTTTGCCCTGTTTCTTCTTTAATATTTCGGGATTTGGAAAATACTTTTCGAAAATTGTTTTAATTGCTTTATTGATCAGAATATTCGCTACTTTAACGGGACCTTCCTGTTCACCTTCGTAAACAAGTTCTACTTTACCTGTAATAGTTGGAATCACTCCAGCCAGATCAGATATTCTGGCATAAACAACTTTTTCTGAATTAATGATTCTTCTTCTTTCAGCATAACTGATTAAATTTTCATAAGCAGAAATTGTTAATCTTGCTGATACACCGCTTTTTTCATCCACGTATTCACTTTTTCTTGCTTCAACAGCTATCTGTTCAATTAGTTCTTTTAAGAGCGGATAAACGATAACATGATCACTTTGCTCTTCTGCTAAATTTGCTTCTTGTTCAGTTATATTTTGTGATATTGAAATTGATTTTGGATAATGAGTAATTATCTGGCTGTCAATCCTGTCTTTGAGCGGAGTAACAATAGCTCCTCGGTTTGTATAGTCCTCCGGATTTGCAGTGAATATAAATTCAATATCAAGTGGAAGTCGTAATTTGAATCCTCTGATCTGAATATCGTTTTCCTGAAGTATATTAAATAATGAAACCTGTATCCTTGCCTGTAAATCAGGTAATTCATTTATAACAAATATTGAACGATGTGATCTTGGAATTAATCCAAAATGTATAACTCTTTCATCCGAATAAGGTAATTTCAAATTTGCTGCTTTAATCGGATCAACATCACCAATTAAATCAGACACAGTAACATCAGGTGTTGCAAGCTTTTCTGTATATCTGAAAGACTTGTGAAGCCAGGTAATCGGAAGATCATCACCCATTTCTTTCACTTTTAATTTTGATTGATAAGTTATTGGATTTAATGGATCTTCATTTAAATCACTTCCTTCGATAATCGGAATGTATTCATCAAGAAGATTAACTAATAATCTTGCAATTCTTGTCTTAGCCTGTCCTCTTAATCCAAGCAAAAGAATATTATGTCTTGAAAGAATTGCAGTTTGCAGTTCAGGCAGAACAGTTTCATCATAGCCGAATATCCCTTCAAATGGATTTGAATTATTCTTGAGTGATGCTATCATATTTTTACGCATCTCATCCTTGATTGAAAGCGGCTTATAACCACTTTTTTTCAGTTCAGCTAAATTTTTAATCTGGTTAACATTCATACAATCACCTTACTCTCTTTTTTCTGTTTCTTATGTAATCTTCAAAAATAAAATCTCCTAATCCTGATAAGCTGCTGTAAAAAGCACGCCCATTGTTTGTCTTTGTAAATTCTCTTACAAATTGCTGCAAATAAGGATCGCGTGCAATCATAAAGGTAGTAATAGCTATTCCAGCTCTTCTGAATTTTGCTGCCTGATCTAAAGTCCGGTTCAAAATTTTTCTATCAAGACCAAAACTATTTTTGTAATATCTGATTCCTTCTTTTAAGCAAGTTGGCTTACCATCTGTAATCATAAATATTTGTTTGTTGTTGGTTTTTCTTCGCCTTAATATATCGCCTGCTAATTCAAGCCCTGCAACAGTATTGGTGTGATAAGGTCCAACTTCAAGATAGGGCAGATCTCTTATTGAAATTTCCCAGGCATCATTTCCGAATACAATTATATCAAGAGTATCTTTAGGATATTTTGTAGTTATTAATTCAGATAAAGCCATTGCAACTTTTTTGGCAGGTGTAATGCGATCTTCGCCATATAGTATCATTGAATGAGAAATATCTATCATCAGAACGGTTGAAGTTAAGGTTTTATAATCTCTTTCTTCAACTTCAAGATCATCTTCTGTTAAACTGAATTCTTCAATACCATGATTTATTTGAGCTTTTCTTATAGAATCAGTTATATCAATCTGCTCAGGCAGATCACCAAACATATATTGTCTTTTCTCAGATGTTTGTTCATCACCCTGACCGGCTAAAAAGGTTTTGTGGTTACCTGTTAAATTCTTTTTTAATTTTCCAAAAATCTCTTCCAGAGATCGCTTTCTGATAGTTCTTTCTGATTTATTTGTGGGAATAAACTCTAATGTTTTATCATCTTGTTTAATGAAGTTTTGATTTTTAAGATCTTCAATAAAATCAGCCATTCCATAATTATTGTCAGTTATCTGATATCTTCTGTCTATATCATTCATCCAGTTAAGTGCTTCATCTACATCACCCGATGAAATAGTAAGTAATTGAAGAAAAATATTTAGAAGATTATCAAAAGTTGATTTAACTTTTTCTTTTGAAGGATCAAATTTTGTAAATCTGTAGCCGAGCATAAGCGTACCTAATCACCTATAATCAAATAATTGAGTATTCTTAATAATTAAGTTCTAAATAACAATATTTTATAAAATAGGAAAGGGAATTATTTCTTGCTTAGTTTTTTTATCAGGTCGTTGATTCTTTTGTCGGAGTTATTTAATTGTGAGGCATTTCTGTAATATCGAAGTGCCATACCTTCATTTTTGTCAATCAGATATGCATCTCCTAAGATACTCATAACTTTAAATGATTTGGGAAACAGTTTTACAAGTTCCTTAAGATAAATAATCGCATCAGATGATTTATTTAATTCTAACAAATTCTTAGAAAAAACAGTTAACCCATCTTCGTCAAAATTAAATAGTTCTTTTTGATATTTATAAATAAAAGATAGCTTTGAAATCGTTGAGTCAATCCCGCCTGTTTTATATATTTTCATTAATTCTTGTGAAATTGTTTGAGTAATTACAGGTTGAATTCCGGTTGAATAAAAACTCAGAATATCCTTTGCCGGCTCTCCTAAATTTATATCTCTGATATTAGTTAAATATACTGCTGCAATTTTTTTACTCGGAGAAATAATCATTGAACCGCTGAATCCTGTTCCAGCACCTGCATGACCAAAATATTTCAAAGTATCATTCTCAACATCAAGAGAAAATCCAAGTCCATAGTCAATATAAGTTCCGTTTTTTAATCGTGTTCTTTTAGTCATTACCCTTAAAGTATTTTCATCAACTAATTTATTTTCGAGTAAAGCCTTTGCAAAGAGCAACAGATCTTTTGAGTTGGATAAAAATCCACCACCAGCAACCTTTATACTTAAATCAGCCAGCGGAGCATTAATAAAATTGTAATCAACATTTTTCTCATATCCCCGCGCTCTAAACGGAATTATTTCTCGCTGTTTATCAGCTCTGGTTATTGACATTCCGGATGTTTTAAGAACTGTTTCAGTAACGTAATTATCAAACGGTTTTTTAGTTACCTCTTCAATAATTGCAGCAAGAATATTATAGCCTAATGATGTGTATAAATATTTTGTTCCAGGTTCAAACATTAATGAGTCGTACTCAAAAACCTTTAATGCATCTTTTGTTGTCAGATAAAGTTTTTTACTATCAAATTCACCCTCTTTATAATTTCGTATTCCGGCAGTATGATTTAATAATTGTCTGATAGTAAACTTATATTTTTTTTCAGGAAAGTAAGGAATGTATTTTCTGATATCTATATCAAGATTAAGAATACCTTTTTCCCATAGCTGCATAATAGCAATAGCGGTAATTGGTTTTGATATCGAAGCAATCCTGAATAATGATTTATCTGATACAGCAACATTATTTTCGATGTCAGAATAACCGATGCTGTTAACCCATTTAATTTCATTATTAACTAACAAGCCTGCTGAGATAGAAGGTACCTGTTTTGTTTTTATATAGTTTGATAAATATTCGTCTAAATATTTGTTTAACGTCTGCTGTGCATTTGTCTGATAAGGAACAAAAACAAAAACGATAAACAAGAGAATATTTATAATTATTTTATCTTTCATTACACGGTATTCAGTAAAAAAAAAGCTGTCAAAGGACAGCTTTATAAATCCTATTTAATAGTTACCCTTTTTTCAATAATGTTATCAATCAGCTTATATTGTTTTGCTTCTTCAGAAGATAAGAAATAATCTCTGTCACAGTCTTTTGTAATCTGTTCAATTGATTTTGAAGTATGCTCAGCTAATATTTTATACAAAGTATCACGGGTTTTGATCATTTCTTTTGCATGAATTTCAACATCAGTAACCTGTCCGCCGATTCCTTGTGTCCATGGTTGATGAATCATAATTTTAGAATGTGGAAGTGAGGATCTTTTTCCGGATGCTCCTCCGGCTAAAAGTATTGCGCCCATACTCGCAGCCATTCCCACACAAATAGTTGCAACATCAGGTTTTATATATTTCATAGTATCATAAATTGCCAGTCCAGCTGAAACACTTCCGCCGGGTGAATTAATGTACATCTGAATATCTTTCTCACTGTCTTCAGCTTCAAGGAAAATTAATTGCGCAATAGTTAAACTGGCAATGTGATCATCAATTGCTGTTCCTAAAAATACAATTCTTTCTCTGAGCAAACGCGAATAGATATCCATTCCTCGTTCACCGCGTCCGGTCTGTTCAATTACATAAGGTACTAACTGGTTAAAAATTTCAATATTATTTTTCATCTGTTACCTCTTGTTTTGATTTGAGTTTATCAGCATCAACTTTTACAATTGTATTGTTTGATTTAAGAAAATCAAATAATTTTTTATCCAATATACGTTCGCCTTGATTTGATGATTTATAATAGTTAATCAGCTTTTCGACAGGCAGACCAGTTTTTACTGATTCTGACTCAGCTAAATCTTTGTAGTCCTGATCTGTTAATAATATATTCTCTGCTTTTTGAATTTCGTTTTTAACCAGATACCATTTTACTTCAGTCTCCGCTGATTTTTCTAATCTCTTTTTTGCTTCTTCTTTATTAAAAGAATATTTATTTCTTTTTGCCTGCTCTTCTTCATTTTTAACATATTCGTTAAGAATATTATTAACAAGCGAACGAGGTGGAATAAATTCGTTGTTCTTCAGAATTTCGCTGATCAGTTTAATTCTGATCATTTCCTCTGTCTGATTATCATAATATGATTGGATATCTTTTCTAATTTCCTCGCGTAAATCAGACTCATTAGTAACTTTATTGCGGCTCATCTTTTTTATCAGTTCTTCATCCAATTCCGGATAAATAATTTTCTTTAATCCAAGAATCTTTACATCATAGTAATATTCTTCTTTATGCACTTCTTCAGTACCGTCATCATGTTTATGTGTGTGCTCATCTTTAAATACAAAGTTAAATGACTCACCAACTTTTTTATTTTTAGAGTTAACTACTATTTCTTTAGAAATGCCATCAGCAGTCAAATCTATCTGCATTTTCTCTGGTTTTGTATCCTGAATTATTTCGTCATTTTTTTTAATCAACAGAACTTCAGCATCAATTATAAATTGATTATCAGTTATTAGCTCAGCATCCTCTAACTTTTTATTTGTCTTTAAGAAATAGTCAATTTCTTTTTGGATCTCGGAATCACTTGCAATTAATTCAGGAATCTCGAAGGATAAATTTTTATAGTCTTTAACATTTAAAATTGGAATAGTTTCAAATTTAACTTTGAATGAAAGATCTTTTTCAGGTTCAAATTTAAGATCTGTCATAGCTGGCTGACCGATTGGCTTCAATTGTTTTTCATCTGCGATTTTCCAAAAAAAAGAATTAGCAATTTTTTCAGAAGCTTCGTATTCAAAAGCATCGCCGTACATTTTCTTCAGCATAGAAAGCGGAGCTTTTCCTTTTCTGAATCCCGGAATCTGAATTTTTTTAGTCTGCTTCTTAACTTCTTCTTCGATATCTTTTTTGATTTCATCGTACTGAAGTTTTATTTCAACTTCTTTTTCTGAAGAGTTTAAATCAACAACATTAAATTCCATAATAACAATAACCTTAAAAAAATAATAAATGAATTGATAAGAAAGTGCGAGAACGGGGACTCGAACCCCGACACCTCTCGGTACTAGATCCTAAGTCTAGCGCGTCTGCCAAATTCCGCCATTCTCGCGATTTTTGATTGTGGGATAAATTTTGCACAAACAGACCACAAATCTCAATTATCATTCGTTTTTATTGAAAAAACGCTTGCAAATATACTCTTACCAGTTTTGCCAAACAAATTGACTTAGAGTAACCTTCATTATCTCAAATCAATTTTTCTTCCCATTCAGCAGATAAGTTTATTATTTCTTATTTTTATAATCAAAATCATATTTAATTACTATCTATTTGTGAGGTATCTCAATGGGGTATCGTTATGTGAAATTTACCTCTGCCGGAGCTGAAAAAAAATTTAATGAGGATTCTTTAGAAGTTATTGAGATGCAGGAAGGCTTACTGTGTTTACTATGTGATGGTGTGGGCGGTGAATATGGTGGAGATCTTGCAGCCAGAATTGCATCAAAATCTGCGATGTATTTTTTTTCAGCAAATGATTCCACAGATTATCTAGAGAGGATCAAATCCACAATTGAAGAGGCGAATACTTTTTTGTTTAATCATTCTCTCAAAACTGTTTCTGAAAAAAATATGGCTACGACAATTGAGCTGATGTTCTTTACAGAAAGTTTTATTTACTGGGCTCACATTGGTGATTCCAGAATATATCATTTGAAATCCCAAAGACTGCATCTGCTGACAAAAGATCATTCGTTGGTACAAAAACTTTTGGATGAAGGATATATTTCCGGAAGTCAGGCTAAAAATCATCCTCAGCGTAATGTTATTATCAATGCACTCGGCGAGCATCAAAATACTCAGCCCGATGTAAGTAAAATAAAAGTTAATGATTTTGAAATAAATAAATTTTTTATCTGTTCAGATGGTGTCTCCAATCTGGTTAGTAATAAGGAATTAGAAGAAATCTTGAATTACACAGATCTGGAGCAGATGAAAACCCAGATAGTTAAGTTAATTAAACAGCGCGGTGCACCGGATGATTATTCTTTTATTATTATAGAAAAAATCAGATGATCGGCAGAAGGATACAAAATTACAAAGTTGTTTCGTTGATTGGTGCCGGTGGCATGGGATCTGTTTACAAAGTTTATGACACTTTACTTGAAAGATATGCTGCATTAAAAATTATAAACATCAATTCATTTCCTAATCATATATTTATCGAGAGATTTAAAAGAGAAGCAAGAAACCAGGCTAATCTTTCACACCCAAATATCGTTTCTGTTTATGAATTCGTACAGGAGAAAGATATCCTTGGAATTGTTATGGAATATATACACGGTCAAACGATTGAAAATATTATCGCAAAGAGCGGGCGGTTTGATTTATATTATGCAACTGAATTATTAGAACAGATTTTAAATGGCATCGAGGCAGCTCACAATTCAGGGTTTATACACAGAGATTTAAAACCTTCCAATATCATTCTTGATCACCAAGGTAATCCGAAAATCATGGATTTTGGAATTTCAAAATCTATTGAAGATATAAAAACTGTTACACAACAAAACTCCAGACCAGGAACGCTTTTATATATGAGTCCTGAACAATTAAGCGGTAATGTCGTCACAATTAAAAGTGATATTTATGCACTTGGAATTACATATTATGAAATGTTGACCGGATATCATCCGTATCAAGTAAGTAATATTTATGAAATTATTGATGCACATGTAAATAAAGTACCTGAAAGATTGACGAGCATTTTACCAGGGATTCCGGATTTTATTGATGAAATAATATTAAGAGCAATTGGTAAAGCAGGTGATAGTTCTTTTCACAATGCTCAGGAATTTAAGGAGGCTCTGAAGCTTGTTTCTAAAATTGATTCTTTTACTTCATCTGGATTAAATCAGTATGTACCCGAAGATGATTACACACCTTTGTTTAATGAAGATGAAGATAAGCCGGAGAAAACAGAATCTAAAGCATTTGGTAGGATTACAAACATTTTACTTATTCTCGTTTTTGTTGTTCTGGCAGTAATAGTATATAATGTAGTTATGAAAACAATAGATGAGTATGAAAAAGATGATATTAACTCGTTAAATTATTCCCAAGATTACACAAAAAATCCGCACTATATTTTATCAACTGATTGGATAGATGTAAAAATTAATACTGATGCCAATCTGAATGCTTTATATTTTACAAATGATTATAATGGTTTTCTTGCAGGAGATTCAGGTATTTTTCTCAAGACTGTTAATTCAGGAGTTGATTGGGAACTGATTAAAACTGCTTACAAGAACAATTTTCTTTCTCTTACACTTTCAGATAATAAAATCTTTGTTGCCGGCTCAAATGGTTTTATAGGAATTTATAATGACAAGAATAAACAATTAAAAAAAATAAATACAGGAATATCAGAATCAATTTTTCAGATCTCCTTCATTTCTGAGTATAATGGATTTGCAGTTGGCTCAAACGGATTGATCTTAAAAACTGAAGATGGAGGACTTACCTGGAACAGAAGGCTTAGTAATGTTTCGGAAAATCTTTTCTCAGTTGATTTTGCTGATGACCTTAACGGAACAATTGTCGGCTGGGATGGAGTTATTCTTAAAACTATAGATGGCGGAGAATCCTGGAGCAGAGTTAAATCTGAGTATAAAAGTTATTTTAAAAGTGTGGTTTTTGTAAATGAGTTTTTAGGTTTTATTGTCGGCGGAAATGGGTTGATACTGAGAACAGAAAATGGCGGTAATAGCTGGAAATCTATAAACTTAAATTCTACTTCTGGTTTGTATAAAATACTTTTTGATAATAATGATAATGGTAACATCATAACTAACAGAGGGGAAGTTTTGCATTCAACAGATGCTGGGAAAAGCTGGAAGATGAAATCTATAGGAAAACCTGTTGTCTTAAATGATATTAAAAAATTAAATTCCGGTAACTATATGATCGCTGGTAATAATGGAAGCTTATTTAAAAGCACTCTTCAAAAGAAATGATGTAATAATCTCGTCACCGATTTTAATCAATTTTATTTATTATGAAATTATTTTATAAACTTAAAACTAATATTTCGTTTATAATCCCAGCAATAATTCTGATACTTATAAATTATTTGTTTACAAAAGTAGCTCTCCTTAATACTTTTGGCTATGAGTTTGCAGCGGTTAATGGATTATTGTTCGTAGTAATTGCAGGATTGTTCACTTTTAACAAAACTCAAAAAGCAGAATTTAATCTGAAAAATATTTTATATAATCTGCTTGTATTTTTTTCGCTACCCCTGATAATCACACTGATCAATTCACTTTTCACGATGTTTTGTTCATTTTGGGATGGATTACTTTTTTATCTTTTAATTGCATTGCCTTCCTTATTACTTGGATTTTCTTTAGCACTGTTAATCGGTTTTTATTTCAAAAGGTTAAAACGAACTATATTTATTTTTACATTAATATGGCTTGTACTTATTCCGGTAGTTGAAATTTACTTTTATCCCCAGATTTATTTTTACTCACCTTTGATTGGTTTCTTCCCTGGTAATATTTATGATGAAGGATTAAGTCCTGATTGGAAATTAGTCTGGCATCAATTAATAGTTTTGTTTTTCAGTATTACGATTGTCAGGCTTATTTATAAAAAACCAAAACCGCTGTTAAACAATAGGAATAAGTTTATAAGCGGAGTAATCCTTTTATTTATTGTATTTCAGTTTCTCTCTCCATTTTTAGGTTTTTCTACTTCATTTTATAAGTTGAATAATATACTTGAAAAAAAAATTGAAACTGAAAACTTTATTCTGCATTACGATAAGCTAACCGATGATGAAGTTGAATACATTTCTTTAAGTCAGGAATATTATTTCTTCATACTTAAAGATTATTTAAAAGTAAGTCCTTCAAAAAAAATAAATGTTTATATTTTTAATAACCGCGAACAGAAGAAAAATCTGTTTGGAGCTGGAAATGCCGATGTAACAAAACCTTGGCAATATACCGCTTACCTGAGTGCTGATTCATGGGATAATACATTGAAGCATGAACTTGTTCATATTTTTTCTGCGGAGTTTGGGACAGGTATTTTTAAATTGGCTGGCGGATTTAATCCTGCACTTATTGAAGGTGTTGCAAAGGCAGTAGAAGGAATATCATATGATTATGAACTGATTGATTTTACTGCGCTGGCATACAATAATAACTATAGATTAAAAATAGTTCCATTATTTAGCGGCTTTAATTTTTTCCGTTCAAATGCTGCATTGGGTTATACATACAGCGGAGCCTTTATTAAATACCTTATTGATAAATACGGTTTAATCAAAGTAAAAGAATTTTATTCAACAAATGATTTTGAATCAGTGTTTAATAAGAAGTTAGAGGATGAAGAGAAATTATTTGAAGAGTATTTATCAATGTTACCGGCTTTTGCTGGACAGGAAATGGCTGATTATTACTTCGGTCGTTTATCTATTATTCAAAAAATATGTCCAAGATTCATTTCTGACAGAATAACAGAAGCTTATAATTATCTTGCTGAAGGTAATTTGAGTAAAGCAGAAAAATTATTTACTGAAGTTAACTATAAAGCAATAGATTATTCAGCCTTGATAGGTCTATCAGAAACTTATCATAAAAAAAAGGAAACTTATAAGGCTATAAAACTTCTGTCAGAAGACAACCTGAAAAAATTTACCAATTCTCCTTACGAATATCTTTTGATGTTAAGATTAGGCGACCTTAATGCTCTTAATGATATGTATCCAATTGCAGGAATAATTTATCAAAAGATTATTGAAAGCAATCCATCTTTTAATCTTGTTTCTTTATCAAAGAATCGTTTAAAACTGCTAGATAAAGATTTACTTAAAACTTATCTCGAAGGTAATGATTCACTAAAATATACGATACTGACTAGCATAAATAAAGATAGTCTTGATTACAATCTGATTCCATCTATCTTAAATCTAAGTAATGGAATGAACATTAATTATAAGCAGATTATAAAAAATTTCAATAAGACTTTTGTTATTGATAATTTAGAAAGCAGTTATGCAGCTTATAAGTTATCTGATTTTATGTTGGCAAATAAAGATTATGCAAATGCAAGAAAATATTCTGCATTAGCATTAAGGTATAAAAACCAGAATCCGTTTTACTTTGCTGTAAAACAAAATTTTAACAAAACAAACTGGTTTTTTAATAATGCAGATAGTTTTATAAATAAAAATATTACAGACACTACGAATGTTATCAATTAATAATCAGTCAATAGAAGAAAAACTGAGTAAGAATCCTGTCCTAATTAAGATTGCTCAGATTGCACAGAGTGAAAACAAAAATGTTTTCGTTGTTGGCGGATTTGTCAGAGATCTGATATTAAAACGTGAAAGAAATGATATTGATATTCTTGTTATTGGAAGCGGAGTTAATTTTGCTAAAACAGTTGCAGAAAAACTGAATATCAGCAATGTTAACTATTTTAAAAATTTTGGCACTGCTCAATTAAGCTTTAATAATATGGATATTGAATTTGTTGGTGCACGAAGGGAATCATACGACCGGAAAACCCGCAAACCTATTGTTGAAGATGGTACTTTTGAAGACGATATAAGCAGACGCGATTTTACAATTAATACTCTGGCTGTTTCACTTAATAAAACAGACTTTGGGAAAGTAATTGATACCTATGATGGTTTGACCGACATAAAAAATCAAATTATAAAAACACCATTAGATCCATTTAAAACTTTTGACGATGATCCTTTAAGAATAATGAGAGCCTTCAGGTTTGCTGCACAATTAAATTTTAAAGTTGAAAAGAATTTAATGAAAGCTGCCTATGATATGCGTCATCGGCTTTCGATAGTTTCTCAGGAAAGAATAACAGATGAATTTTTAAAGATTCTCTCAACTCCGAAACCATCTATTGGATTAAAGCTTTTATTTGATTCGCGGGTACTTGAAATTGTTTTTCCTGAAATAGCAATAATGTCTGGTGTTGATCAGCGAAAAGATTATCATCATAAAGATGTCTTTCTTCATACTTTACAGGTTGTTGATAATATTTGCGAAGAAACTGATAATATTTGGTTAAGATTTGCTGCATTAGTCCATGATATAGCAAAACCTCCTACAAAGAAATTTGTTGAAGGAATAGGATGGACATTTCATGGTCACGAAAATCTTGGTGCAAAAATGATGAAAAAAATATTTCACCGAATGAAATTACCTCTTAATAAATTAGAATATGTTCAAAAGCTCATCACTTTGCATCTGCGTCCGATTGCATTAGCTAAAGAAGAAGTAACAGATTCAGCCATCAGAAGATTGATAGTTCAGGCTGATGATGATCTAGAGGATCTGATTACTTTGTGCAGGGCTGATATTACCAGTAAAAACCCAAATAAAGTTGAAGAGTATCTTGGAAACTATGAACGCGTAATGCAGAAGGTTCGGGATGTTAAAGAACGAGATCAACTCCGTGCCTTTCAATCACCGGTTAGGGGAGAAGAGATTATGCAAATCTGTAATCTTAAACCATCAAAGAAAGTTGGTGAAATAAAAACTGCTATTGAAGAAGCTATTCTTGATGGAAAGATTGGAAATAATTATGAAGAAGCGCTGAGTTATCTGATGAAAATAAAAGACGAGTTTCTTAGCAGGTAACAGACTAAAAACTATATACTAAACCAACAAAATATCTTTTCTCTTCAATCCGAACTATATTATTTTGAATACCCGCTGAAAAATTAATAGGGGACTCATACTGATAATTCTGAATCTTTTTGTTAATTGTAAGATGCTTGTTGATCAACTCCTCATCGCTCAATACTGCAGTAGTATCAGTTTTAGTCTTTTCGCCGGACTTTTTATCGTGGAGTATAGCATAAATAACTATGCCTGCAATTATTGCTGCTCCAGCAATATAGAAAACAGTATTATCATTTGATTCGTTTACATTGATCGGGCTGCCGGAGCCGCCTCCGATCTGTTCAAATATTCTATTAACTTGCTGAGCATCTAAGTTGTTTGTTAAACAAAATATTGTTATAAAAAACATCATTAAGAAAAATTTAGTCTTCATTGATCACATTCTCATAAGTTTATTATTTTCTAAAAAATAATACTGAATTAACAGAATAGTTTCAACAGATAACTTTAACCGATTTTAACAATTTGCAGCAGACTATTCCAAAAAAAATAATGGAGAATATTATTATATCTGCCAACAACTGATTATTCCAGAATCTCTTTATTTATAATTCAAGAATTAGTTCAGAATTACCACAACAACATTTTGCTGAAATCTCATTAAGAGAGCATCATTAACGATTTATTGAAACTATTAGTTACCGTATGTGTAATTATATAACCATCTATAACTAAGCAAACCAGGTTTTAATCAATTAGACTATTTTTGGAATGTTTATTATCAATAAATGATTGGAAATTTTGTAGTATTTTTGAACTGAATTTAGGTTTTAAATAAATCAAGCGGAGAAACAAATGAAATTTTTCTTTTTCTCAATATTACTTTTATTAAATGTCAGCATTTATTCTCAGGATCAGTTATCCTTAAATGAAGCAATAAAAATTGCACTTCAAAAAAACAGCGGACTGCTTACAAATCAGAATAATATGTTAAAAAGTGAATCTGCACTTACTGCAGCTTATGGAAATTTTTTACCCAATCTTGGTGCTTCAGGCAACTGGAATTGGAATAAGAATAAAGGTGATGGTTATGAGGTTGATTCGAGAAGCTGGTCTATTGGAATAAATTCAAGTATAGTTTTATTTGATGGTCTTTCAAATTTTGCTAACCTTTCACAAAGTCAAAACAATTATGAAGCTGTTAAATTATCAATTGAACAGAAAAAACAGGAAGTAATCTTTCAGACTATTAATCTGTACTATGCTATTGTTGAAGCCGAACAGGTACTAAAAGTTAGAGAAGAAGATGTTAAGCAGCAGCAGAAAAATCTTGAAACTATTGAAGAACGGAACAGATTAGGATCTGTTACTAAAGCTGATGTTTATCAACAGCAGGTGCAGCTGGGTAATGCAGAGTTGCAACTGATTCAGCAGAAAAATCTTTTGGAAACCGCTAAAAGTAATTTATTATTTTATCTTGGATTGGATGTTTTAGAGAACTATCAATACTCCGATAGTTTTTCTGAAAGAGAAATTAAAATATTGGATACTGATATCAATACCGATTACGACAAGCTGTCGGAGCTAGTCAAGCAGGCATTAATTAATCGTAGAGATTATCTTGCTCAAAAACTGACCCTGGATTCTTATTATGATAATCTTACAATTGCACGATCAGGACATCTACCATCATTAACTGGAAGAGTAGGTTATGGAACAGATGCTGCCACTCCAAATAATCTTTTTAAAGATCATTCATTTTCTGCTGGACTTACTTTAAGTATTCCACTGTTTTCTGGCTTCTCTACTCATAACTTAATACAAAGTGCTGAAGTTGATGCTATGAATTATGAACTTCAGGTTAAAGACAGCGAAAGATTGATAAAACAAGAAATACAGAAATCTTTTCTGGACCTTGAAGCAGCTAAAAAAGGTTTACTTGTTACTCAAAAAAATGTAAGTGCTGCTGAAGAAAACCTTAAGATTGAACAAGAAAAATACAACCTTGGTGCAGGTAAATTGCTTGATGTTTTAATTGCAAATACTTCTTATCAAAATGCAAAAACTAATTACATAAATTCACAGTTTAATTATATCAAACTAAGTGAAGAACTTAAATATAATCTGGGCACTTTGGATTATAAGTCTTACGAATAAAATTTTAAAACAGGAGAATATCTCAAATGGCAAATGGAAAGAAAAAATCAAAGAAAAAATTATTGATATTTGGAGGACTTGGTTTACTAATTCTTGTTTTGTTGATTGTTGCCTTTATAGGCGGTAGTAAAGAAGAAATCATTTCTGTTCAGATTGAAAAGGTTGTTAACAGAACAATAACACAAACTGTTGCTGCAACCGGAAAGATTAATCCTGAATTTAAAGTTGTGATTAATCCGGAAGTAACCGGCGAGATTGTTGAACTTCCGGTTAAAGAAGGTGACTTTGTTAAAAAAGGTCAGCTTTTAATCAGAATAAAAGGAGATCAATATCAGGCACAGAAGCAAAGATTGGAAGCTAATCTTTTAGCAGCTCAGGCTAACTTGAAAATGAGAGAAGCAGAATTAACAAAAGTAGAACTTGATTATAATCGTGTTCAGGAATTGCATAGCAAAGGTCTTGCAAGTGATTCAGAACTTGAAGCAGCAAAGTCTAATTACTTAACAACAAAAGCCTCATACGAAGCCGCTGAAGCTAATGTGCTGCAAAGTAAAGCTTCGCTGCGGGAAACTCTTGAGATGCTTTATAAAACTACAATCCTATCACCTATGGACGGAGTTGTTACTAAATTAAATGTTGAGGTTGGTGAAAGAGTATTTGGTGCTGGGTTTTCAATGGGTACTGATATTATGACTGTTTCTGATTTAAGAAATATTGAGGCAGTTGTTGATGTTGATGAGAATGATGTTGTTTTGGTTTCAATCGGTGATACAGCAAGGATTCAAGTTGATGCTTTTAAAGACCAGGAATTTATTGGTATAGTATCAGAAATTGGAAATAGTGCCAAGACAACTGGTTTAGGTACGCAAAACGAAGTTGTTAATTTTGAAGTCAAGATAAAACTAATTGATCCCAAGAATTCATTAAGACCTGGAATGAGTTGTACAGCTAATATTGAAACTGAAACAATTCAAAATGTTTTGAGTGTGCCGATACAAAGTGTTACAACAAGAGAAGGCGGTACAAGCAATGATAAAATGTCTGAGAATGAAGGGACAGGTGAATTCCAACAGGTGGAAGAAATTAAAAAAGAAAAAATACATAAGGTAAAAGAAATAGTGTTTCTTGTTGAAAACGGAAAAGCCAAAAAAGTTGAAGTTGAAACCGGCTTAAGTGATGATAACTATATTGCAATCCTAAGCGGCTTAAAAGGCGGCGAAGATGTAGTTTCGGGTAGTTATAAAGCAATCTCCAGAGATTTAAATGATGGCTTGCAAGTTAGAGTGGAAGAAAAAAATAAAAATTTCAATAAGAAATAAACCCGGTAGATGATAATGAACATAATTAATATAGAACATATTGCAAAGGTTTATCAGGTCGGGATGGAGCAGGTTCATGCGCTTAGAGATGTATCTCTTAAGATTAATAAAAATGAATATGTTGCGATCATGGGACCATCAGGCTCTGGTAAATCAACTTTGATGAATATGCTTGGATGTCTTGATACCCCCACATCTGGTGTCTATGATTTTAAAGGTGTTAGTGTTAGTGAAATGACAGACAATGAACTCGCAAGAATCAGAAATAAAGAAATTGGATTTGTCTTTCAGACATTTAATCTGCTTGCAAGATCAGATGCTGTGCATAATGTAGAGCTGCCTCTGATTTATGCAGGTATTCCATCTGCTGAAAGAAAAGAAAGAGCCAGACAAGCTTTAATTGATGTGGGTCTTGGTGACCGGATGCACCACAAACCTAATGAGCTTTCCGGCGGGCAAAGACAAAGAGTTGCTATCGCCAGGGCTTTGGTTACTAATCCGGCTATTATTCTTGCCGATGAACCGACAGGTAATCTTGATTCAAAAACCGGAGAAGAAATTATGGCACTTTTTCTGGAAATTCATGAAAAAGGAAATACTATAATTCTTGTAACCCACGAAGAGTACATTGCCGAACATGCTATGCGTATTTTAAGATTAAGAGATGGTTTGATTGAGAAAGATGAAGTAGTAGAGAGAAGATACATTCCAAAAGTAAGAGAAACTATTTTGTGAAAAAAGATTTCAATCTGTTTCTTGTTTTAAGTAGAATAATTCAGATTGAATTTTATATTCAAAGGAAAAGTGAATATGACATCAATGCTTTTAGAATTAAGTGAAGGACTGTCAATTGCCTGGCGAGCAATTAAAGCGAATAAAATTCGTGCGATACTTACTATGCTGGGAATTTTTATTGGTGTAACAGCAGTAGTGCTTATGTCAACTGCAATAAAAGGGATTGATAATTCACTTCAGCAAGGGGTTAGTTCGCTTGGTTCTGATGTATTATACATTGATAAATGGGCATGGTTCTCAAATGAAGAATGGTGGAGGATGCGTAATCGAAAGAACATCGTAATGGATGATTATTACAAGTTTAAAGATTTAGCAAAGATGCCTTTAGCTATTGCACCTGTTTCTAATTCTGTGCAAACTATAAAATATGGTGACAGAAAAGTTGAAAATGTTTTTCTCACAGGTTCAAATGCAGATTATGTGAAAACAACTAATTTTGATTTTAGTGCAGGCAGATTTTTCAGTGAAATTGAATCTGATGGTTCAAGAAATGTTGCAGTAGTTGGAAGTGAAATTAGTAGTAAATTATTTCCCAGAGGAGATGCTTTAGATAAGACTATTAAAATTGGTCCGGTAAATTATAAAATTGTTGGTGTTTTGGCAGAACAGGGCAGCACACTTTTAGGAGCGTTCAATCCGGATAATCAGGTCTTTGTTCCTCTCGGAACAATATTTAAATATTTTTCCTCCAGACACATGAGATCAATTACTATTAATGTGCGTGCAGCAAGTCCTGAAATGTTAGAAGCAACTAAGGATGAAGCAGAGGGAATTATGAGAAAGATCAGAGGTTTAGCACATAACGAACCAAATGATTTTTCAATTAATCAGCAGGAAGGATTAACAAGCTTTTTTGATTCAATTACAATTGTTATAAAGATAGCCGGATTATTTATTACCGGATTATCTCTTTTTGTAGGTGCGGTTGGAATTATGAATATTATGTTTGTTTCAGTTAAGGAAAGAACAAGAGAAATCGGATTAAGAAAAGCAATCGGTGCTACACGTAGAACAATACTTACACAGTTTTTATTGGAGTCATCTGTCATTTGCCTGATTGGAGGTATAATTGGACTAATAGCTGCTATACTTTTAAGTTTTATGCTTAATCAGTTCTTTCCAACTTCAGTTCAGTATGATGTAGTTATTTTGGCTATTGTTATTTCATTGTTAACAGGAGTTGTCTCCGGATTGGCACCTGCTTATACTGCAGCTAAGCTAGATCCCGTTGATGCGCTGAGGTATGAGTAGAGCGGAGTAATGGAGAGTGGAGTTTTGAATAATAGAATGAGAAAAAATGAAAGAACACACTAAAAGAAGAAATTTGAATCGTGGTTATATAAAGCTGGAAGTTTGGAATGATGCAATCAGTTTATTCAAATTAACTCATAATCTTGTGAATAAAATTTCAAACCTTGATTACAAATTAAAAGCTCAAATTTTGGATGCGGCTCAGTCTATCTCATCTAACATTGCTGAAGGTGATGGAAGAAAATCAATAAATGAGTATTTATATTTTCTTAATATTAGTTTAGGTTCTTCTGCAGTATTATTAACTCGGATAATTGGACTAAAAGAGATTGATTTAATAAATGTAAATGATTTTGAGGAATTTGATTCAAAACATTATGAAAAAACATTATGAAGTTGAAAACAAACTACTCAGTTTAGTGAAATCACTTCAAACAAAACAATCAAACGGAACTTGGGATAATCTAGTTCACGAACAAGAAGTTGAGTATGGAACAAATTCCATAACTCCAACTATCCATCATTCCACTTGAATGATGCAGAGATTTAAAAAGGTATTTAAAATGAAAATAAATCAAATACTTGCAATTTCACTTCAATCTTTGAAGAGCAACAGACTTAGAACTTTCTTGACAATACTTGGTGTAGTTGTTGGTATTTTTTCAATTATTGTGATAATGACTATACTAAGTATGCTGCAAAACAGCATTGATGAAGGACTATCAAGTCTTAGCAAAAATACTTTTCAAATACAAAAGCACGATAATGTTTTTGGCGGCGGTCCACAGATGCGTGATAGAAACAGAAAAGATATAACCATTGAAGAAGGTGAAAGATTAAGAGACATGCTTACTCAAGCTAAATATGTTGGAGTTGAACAATGGCAGTTTGGTATTGTTGTTAAGTATGGTAATAAAGAAACTAATCCAAATATTTCTGTTGCAGGTGTAAATACAGACGCGATGAAAACAAATGATTGGAATGTTGAAGAAGGAAGAGATTTCCGTGAAAGTGATATTACTCATAGTGCCAATGTTTGTTTGATATTTCACCCAATTGCTGAAAAGCTTTTCCCAAACAGCAATCCGATTGGTAAGGAAATCAGAGTAGATGGAAGAGCAATGCGGGTAATTGGTTTAATTGAGCCGCAAACTGCTCTGTTTGGACAAAGCCGGGATAACTATGTTATTGTACCTATTACAACCTGGCAATCTATGTATGGCAAATATGGACGTTCGGTTAACCTTACTGTTATGTCTCAAAGTAAAGAAGATTATAATCAGGTTATTGAAGCTGCAACCGGCTATATGAGAACGATCAGAAAAGTTGCACCGGGTGAACCAAATGATTTTTACATTTTCAGTAATGAGTCAATGATTGAACAAACTGATCAGATTACAGGTCCGATTAAACTTATTGCACTGGCAATTTCTTTAATTGCATTGATAGCGGCTGGTGTTGGTATAATGAATATTATGTTGGTTTCAGTTACTGAAAGAACAAGAGAAATTGGAATTAGAAAAGCACTTGGTGCTCGGAAGTTGTGGATATTAATCCAATTTCTGTTTGAAGCAATTATTCTTTGTCTGCTTGGTGGAATATTGGGAATAATAATTGGCGTTAGTATAGGTAACTTTGCTGGAAGTTTGTTAAATGCTCAGACAGCTATACCATGGGATTGGGTATTTATTGGTTTGACTATGTGTGTTGCAGTTGGAGTTATCTTTGGAACTTATCCAGCTTATAAGGCTTCAAACTTAGATCCGATTGAAGCGCTGCGATATGAATAAAATGGAGTAGTGGAGTTTTGAAGTAATGGAGAGAATGATAAAAAGTTCTTCTTATATTTCAACACTCCAGCATTCCATCGCTCCTTTTTTAAAAACTCAAATCGATTTGTAAACTAAACCTGTTATCCAGATTTCCAATTATTTGGTTGTCTCCCGAACTGAGAAAAGTTGCATCTGGTTTATAAGTTTCAGAATATTTTGCAGAGACTGTTATCAGATTTATTGGTTTATATCTTATCAAAAAATACCAGCGGATTCCTTTTCCATACATAGCTAAATTTGGCATTACTCCAACAAGATCGTTTTCAAATTCGTAAACAGCGGAATTAAATGAATCTGTGTGAAAGAAAATAATTCTACCATATACAACAAATTTTTTTAAGAACAAAAACCTTGCTTCCTGAAAAATTAATAATCCATTTTCAGTTTTATTAGCTGAACGAATTAAAAAATTATTGTATTCAATCCGGGTTCTAAGTCTAAGTAGATTATTAGTTTCATAAATCAATTCAGTTCGTGCGGTTTGTTTTAATCTTCTCACTATCTTGTTTTCATCATCAATTATTTCTGTAATCTCTTTATTCTCATATTTATATCTTAATTTTATTTCAAAGCCCCGGCTAAAACTTGTTAAGAAATCTATCAGTAGTTCATCACCTTCGCTTGAAAGAGAATTTTCATATGTTTTATATGGAAATTTGAATATGTCATAATATAAATTAATTATTCCTATGTTGGATTTTAATTTAACACCAGAATAAAAACCGACTTCATTATTCGTCTTTCCGGAACGTTCTCCAAAACCAAAACCAAACAGGTTTTTATAATTTCTTGGATATGACCTTATAGCAGTTGTGAAGATAAGATTTTTTGATGCTGCAAATTGTAATCCATTGTGTGAAGCAACAGAAGTCTGATCATAAGAAGCTTCTCCGAACAAAGAAAATTTGTAATAATTTATATTGTAGTAAACAGATAAGTAATTGAAGTTTTGCCCTGATAAATCATACAGCGAACTGTATTCTAATGGTTTATCAAACTTTACCTTATAATAAATTGCACCCACATTAAAAATATTTGCAGCTCTGTAATCAAATGATCCCCCATAAAATATCTGCTGAGCAGAATTTTTCTTTGCTATTTCTGTTGTTGTCCGATGAAATCCTGTTTTACTGATTGTAATAATTTCGTTTGATTCTTCATTTATGCTGGCATCAATATTATAATTTGAATAAAATCCTGTCAGCCGAAAGTTGTTAAATTGAATAGTTGAAGCAGCACCTCTAAAAAAGTTATATTCAGCAGCACTTGTATAAGGTCTGATAAATCTGGAACTCTTTTTAACCGGAAAAACTGCATCTGCTCCTTTGGAAAAACCGAATGGACTCCATAATGCTAATCCTTGTCCAAGCTCAATAGTGTAATCACCTATTATTAAATTATTTATAAAACCTGCATCCTTCATCTGAAAATGAAAAGAAGAAAAATCGGTATGTAATACTTCTCCCGGGTCCTTTTCAATCAGTACACCTGCCTGAAAATTTCTATCGTATTTTATTTGAAATCTGTTATAAGTTTTAATTTTTGATCCTGCAAATCTTTGATTTGAAAATCCTCGTCTCGTTTGTAAATCATTTGATATTCTGCTTCTGAGAGTTGTCCTGAATTTTGAATAGAATGGAATTGAATATTCATCAGATTCAGAAAATTGCTCCTGATCAAATTTATTTTCTACTATTAAAAATGGGATGATCTGTCCGATAAGATTTTTGTCTAAATCTCTAACTGCAAATAATTCATTTACAGAATAGAAATATCCGAATTTATCTCTGTGATTAATTATTTTTTCAGCAGAGACATTATCCATCCCCGGAATTTTGGTTAACTCAAAAATATCTGCTTTGTTCAGGTCTATTGGATTAGTAATTATATCTTCAACATAATCATAAAGGTCTTCATCCTCGGATTCACTTTCTGTTTCTATTAAAACATCATCAAGAATTTCTTCAGTCTTCAAAACAGTACTATCAATTTGTGCATAAGCAGGAATAATAATTGCAGTTAAAAAAATAGTTGTAAATAAATATCTCAATTATTCTATCCCAAGATATTTCCGGATGGATTTGTTTCTATTGTCTTCGCGTCCAAAGCTTACAATAATTCCCGCTTGATGAGTAAAACCAAGACTATTATGACTGAACATTGCATAATCAAAACTATAGTTCAGATAGTTGATTCCAATACCTGCACTGAATCTTGATGGTTCATTTGAAAATCCGGTCCTGAAAGAAATGTACTCAATTATATCGTAAATAATTCCGAACTGAAATGATGCTTTATACTTTATATCTTTATTTACAGAAAAGTTTAGGTTTAATTCTTCAACCACATCATAAGAAAGTCCGGCATCAATAACTACAGGTATCTGATTATTCGAATTGCTATATGATGCACGATTTATATTATGCAGATAAAAACCTAATCTAAGATCATTTGCTACGTATGCTAATCCGCCAAGATTTAAAAATAATACTCCATCATTACCATAATTTTTTATTGATACTGTTTGATAATTAATTGCCGCACCAAAAAAGAACTTGCCGGTAAGGTTATATGAATATCCAAGTGCAATTCTTGTCTCACGAAAAAGATCAAATCCATAAGTCATTCCACCTAATGAAAAAGAACCAACACTTGTGGGTTCATGATATGCTATAAAACCGTTTGAAAGCTCTGTTAAACCAAAAGGAGCAGGGGAATAAAAAATCCCAACTTCTCTCCAGTTCATCTGAGATAATCCCGCAGGATTGTTGAAAATGCTGAACACATCGTTACTTAATGCAACATCTGAATTAGATATGGAAATTTGCTTTGCACCGGGATTATACTGAGAATATGCACTAAAAGTTAATAGGTAAATTATTATAATTGTGATGGATTGTTTCATAAACTCCAAACTTTATAGGTCGAGTATATCTAAATTCATATTTTAAGTCAAATAAAAGATTTTAAGGATTAAAATGAGATATTGGATTTTTGTTTTATTGTTTCCTTTTACATTAACTTTTGCACAGGAGTTACATTGTAAAGTAACTGTAAACTATGAAGGTTTAGCAGTAATCAACCGCGAGCGGTTAATTGACTTTGCAGGTATAGTTGAGACTTATATGAATACAACTCAGTTTACTCCTGATCCGTGGAATGGAGAAAAAATAGAATGTTCATTTAATATTTTTTTTACTGGTGTTGCAAATGAAACTGATTATTCTGCTCAGATGGTAATTGTTTCAACAAGACCAGTGTATAAATCCACAAGGCAGACTCCGATGCTTACAATCAACGACGCAAACTGGACATTCAGATATTTACCTAATCAACCTCTGATTGCTAATCAGGCAATCTTTGATCCTCTCACAAGCTTTTTAGATTTTTATGCCAATATAATTATTGGCTTTGATTGGGAAACCTGGGCAGAACTTGGAGGCACACCGTACTTTAATAAAGCTCTTGATATTATAAATTTAAGTATCAGCAGTCCGTTTAAAAAAGGCTGGGAACAAAGCAGTGCTTCTTATTCAAAATGGGGCTTATGCAATGATCTTCTAAGTGATAGATTTCGTCCTTTCAGAGAAGCTTTTTATGAATATCATTACGGAGTAGATGAATATCAGATTCGTAAAAAAAATGCACAGGATAAATTGGTCAATATGATTAGTACACTTGAGGATATGCAGAAGAAGGTTGGTTTTGCTAATAGCGTATTAATTAAACAATTCTTTGATATAAAATACGGTGAATTTATCGAGCTGCTTCGGGATTATCCGGACTTATCAGTATTTACAAGACTGAAAAAAATTGATCCTTCACATGCTTCTAAATATGATGAGGCAATGAAATAGATTATTTAAGTTCAACACTTAGAATTTTATCATTTTCAGTTATAGAAAAAACTATTTCTAAACCGTTGATTACTTTACCAAACAGAGTATATCTTCTATTTAGATGCGGATAAGAACCTTGCATTATAAAAAACTGTGAGCTTTCAGTATCTTTACCGGCACTTGCCATTCCTACATATCCTGTGTTAAAATTTTTATCGGAAAATTCAGAGATAATATCATATCCTGGTCCGCCCCAGCCGGTTGAAGTTGGATCCCCAGCCTGAATTACAAAACCGGGCACAACACGATGAAAAACTATTTTATTAAAAAAATTTTCTTTTACAAGCGTGCAAAAATTTGCAACTGAAACAGGTGCAACTTCAGAATCAAATTCAATTTCAATATTACCTTTGGTTGTCTTTATAATTGCTTTTTCATACTTAAAAGCATTTGTCCATATCTCTTCAAACTTATCTAATTCTTTAAAGCCGATATTATGATCTTCGGTTTTATTTGAAACAAATCTCCTGATAGAATAAAGCTTTGATAACTTTACATTATTAATTATTTCAGTATAAAAATCCTGATCAATTTTTTCTGAGAGATTAACTAAAGAAATTACAGCTTCAAGGTAATCTGATTTATCCTTGAAACTATTAATTTGATTAAAGATTAAGTCCTTTAACTCTCTTTTATTTTTTGCTACAAAATCCACATCAATTGCATCAGCAGCAATTGAAATCAAGGGAGCGAAAGATGATTGTAAAGCGGATAAAATAACTTGTTTTAATTCAATAGTTTCATATACTTTATCCTTGATACTAAGCATTAAAGAAAGAAGAGTTATCCGGTCTAATGAATCTGATGTTGAAAAATAAGAATCGTATAATAATTTGAATGCATTATTTAGATCAGGATTTTTTGCATAAAATCTATAACAATATTTTTTGCCAAGTTTAATATGATTTAATAATTTTTTATGATCCTCATAATTGCCAAACAACTCAAATTTGGATAAGAAAAGTTCACCAATAAAATCCGCTGATCTTGTTATATCAAACATCATACTATCAGTTTCACTTTTGATAAAAGACTTTAATACATCGTTTAAAAATGGCTTAATGTTTTTTATAGATATCGCTGATTGTAAAGCTGCATTTGGATTACTATCATTTAAGAAACTTAAGTATAATTTAATATTTTCAGCAGGGAATGAATTTAAATTAGTTCCTAATAGATGCAGCACTTTAATAAGTTGAATTTTTGCTGAGAAGTCTGTTGAATTTAAAATACCCGATAAGTTTAAGCTAGCAATTTCTAAACTGTTTTTATTATTGATATTCATTAAAACAAATGTTAAAAACTGATCATCTTCTCTTGCAAAATCAGAGTTGAGCAATTCTCCTATATTATCTTTGCTCAGGTTATTATCTCCGTATCTTGCTAATGTAAATAAAGCCTGCTTGATTCTGTTTTTTGTTGAAAGCGGATGTGTAATTTCAATTTCTAAAATTGCTTTTGCTTCTTCACTTTTTATTCCGCGAATTTGAAATTGAAGTATGCCTTCAGCTATTCCTTCATAAGGGAAAAGGGATTTTCTATATGATTTATAATAATCGATCAGTTTTTTAAAATCATTCTGATTCCCGATTTTACCAATTGTATAAAAAATATCACCAAAGAAATTTTCAGACACAGGGGCTTGCAGATTATCCCATAAAAAATTCAGTGATTGTTCGCTTCTACCGATTTGCCCAAGAGCAAAACAAACATCACTGCCATAATGCAACATATCAAGCTTAATTAAATCAGGGACTAAAGTAGTATCTTCACTATGAGCTATTGAGAGGATTGCTGAGTGTATTTTTCTTTCATCATCGGTATGTAAATATTTAGAGATAATATTTTTATCAAAACTTCTTTCGTAAGTTGTTTTGATAAGGTCATGCATAGTGGAATTATACTGAGCAATTATAAGATTACTCAGGACAACTAGAATACAGATGACTCTCATTTACTTTTCACAGACTCAATTTTGATCAAAGTCGGATTGCCAGATTCTATACTTTTTATAGATTTCACCATTTAAAATTTCTGCACCTCTATTCATCATTTCATTATCTTCCAAAATCCAGCTTGCTTCACCCAGATCAATTCCGAGTGCGTGTGCACGGTTAACAATTTCCCAGTAAAAAACTGCATCAAGTCCTTTTTTCTGATGTTCGGGTATTATGCCGAGAGTGATAATTCTTGACCAGGTAATATTCTTTTTTTGAGTAAAAAGTTTTAAAAAATTAAATGGTAAAAGTCTTCCATTCATATTTTTAAATATCTGATTATAATCAAGCATTACTAAAGAAAAGCCGACTAACTGATTATTTATTTCTCCGAATAGAATTAATGATGGTTCTGCTAGTTGTTTAAGATCTTTTGCCATAGCATCAATTTGCGCTCCAGTCATTGGAATAAATCCCCAATTTGGTGCCCAGGCTTTATTGTACACTATCTTTACTTTCTCAAGTTCTTTTTGGAAATGTTTCATGTCTAATTGGGTGATCTTTAATTTATAACGATCTCTTGCAATTTGTTGAACTCTTTTTACTTTTTCGGAAGACATTACTTTATGATTTTCTAATTTGTAAGCATAAAGATCTTTGGCTTTCGACATTCCATAATTTTCACATAATGTAAGGTAATATTTTGGATTATAAGTCATTAATAATCTTGGTGAATCATCAAACCCTTCCAAAAGCATTCCCCATTCATCGTTACTTGAAGGATTAGCTGGTCCTAACATTCTAGTCAATCCTTTATCTTTCAGCCAGTTCTTTGCAGTATCAAAAAGAGCATTTGCAATCTGTTGATCATTTATAGATTCGAAGAATCCCCAAAATCCTGAATTATCTTTATGAAGTTTCAGATGTGTATCGTTTTTAATTGCTGCAATTCTGCCAACGATTTGGTTATTTTTATACGCAATAAAATAATCTGCTGAAGCATCCTGAAAGAATGGATTTTTATCTTTATTCAACAGAGTTTTTCTTTCCATAATTAAAGGCGGAACCCAATAAGGGTCATTTTTATAAAAATTCCATTGACATTTAATAAATGTATTTAGATCTGATTTCGATTCAACTTTTTTGATTATTATATCTTGCATAAACTTTCCTTAATAAAAAAAAGCATACCCGTCATTGAGTATGCTTTTATTCAGTTTGATTAAACTTAAATAAGTCCGAGCTCCTTGCCAGTTATTTCAAAAATATTTATGATTTCATCAAGATGTTCTTTCTGATGTGTAGCCATATAACTTGTTCTCATCATTTGTCTTCCTTGGGGAACACCAGGTGAAATGAAAACATTTACAAAAACTCCTCTATCATAAAGTTTTCGCCACATCTGAAATGCGAGTGCATCATCTCCAACAATTACCGGCACAATTGCTGTTCGTCCGTCAATAACATTAAAACCTTTTTCTTTAAGATTTTTTCTCATATAATTAGCATTATCAATAAGCATATTGACCCGGTGCGGTTCAGCTTCCAGAATATCCAATGCTGCTAATGCAGAAGCAACAGAAGCTGGTGTTGGAGAAGCGCTGAATATCAAAGCTGGAGAAAAATGTTTCAAAAAGTTTATTACCCGTTCAGCTCCGGCAACAAAGCCGCCTAACGATGCAAATGTTTTACTGAATGTGCCCATTGTCAGATCAACTTCTTTAACAAGATCAAATTCACTTGCAGTGCCTCTTCCGCCTTTACCAATAACTCCAACTGAATGTGCATCATCAATCATTACTCTTGCTTCATATTTTTTAGCAATTTCTATTAAATGCGGCAGATCAACAATTTCACCGCCTGTGCTAAAAACTCCGTCTGATACAATTAATTTTCCAGCTTCTGAGGGAAGTTTAGAGATTGTTTTTTCAAGATCCTCCATATCATTATGCTTATAGCGGGCGAGCCCTCCTAAAGCACCTTTTGCCATTAAAGTTCCAGCAACAATACAGGCATGGTTGTCTTTGTCCGAAATAACAAAATCATTTCTTTGAACTAATGTTGGAATTACTCCCTGAGCAGATTGATAGCCTGTACTAAAAAGTAATACCGCTTCAACATTAAAGAACTTTGCCAGCCTTGATTCCAATTCAATATGTAAATCAAGAGTGCCGGTTAGATAACGTGAACCGGAACAGCCTGTTCCATATTTCTCAACTGCTTTAATAGCTGCTTCTTTAACATAAGGATGACCAGTTAAACCTAAATAATTATTTGATCCTGCCATTATGATTTTCTTACCTTCAATCATAACTACCGGTCCTTCATTTTCTTCAATTGGTCTGAAGTAAGGATAAAAGCCCATCGCTTTAACTTCATCAGCGCGAGTAAATTCGTAACATTTTTTAAACAGATCCAAAAATTCCTCCTGAGTTTAAAAGGATTAACTAAAAGTGATTCCACTTTTTATTAAATTGTGTGTAAAAATTATCATTAAATAGACTTAAAAACAAATAAACTTAAAATGCATAACAAACAAACAGCAGTAGTAACAGGTGCGAATGGTTTTGTAGGAAGCCATCTGGTAGATAATCTTTTAAGCAAAGGATTTACAGTAAGATGTTTAGTAAGGGAATCAAGTAATCTTAGATGGCTTGAAGGAAAAAATATTGAGTTATTTAAAACCGGATTATTAGATAAGGATGGATTAAGAAAGGCATTTAAAGATGCTGATTATATCTTCCATGTTGCAGGGGTAGTTAAATCTAAAACTAAAGAAGGCTACTTTAAAGGAAATGTTGATACAACCAAAATACTCCTGGAAGTTGCATTAGAATTTAAATCATCAATAAAAAGATTCTTGGTTGTCAGCAGTCAAACTGTTGCTGGTCCATCAACAAAAGAAAAACCGGTTGATGAAAATACAATTCCGGTTCCTATTACAACTTATGGAAAAAGTAAATATGAGGAAGAGAAACTTGTTTTATCTTATAAAGATAAGCTTCCGATAACAATTTGCAGGGCACCGGCAGTTTATGGTGAGCGTGATACAGAAATCTTTATTTATTTTCAAACTTTCAGTAAAGGAATAACTACTACGATTGGATTTGATAAAAAAGAGCTCAGTCTTATTCACGCAGTTGATTTGGTAGAAGGATTCTATCTTGCAGCAGTAAACGAAAAAGCTAAAGGTGAAATTTATTTTATCAGTTCTGAAAAGTTTTATACCTGGCAGGAAATAAATTCGATAACATCAAAAGTCCTGAACAAAAAACCATTAGTGATAAAAGTTCCGCATTTTTTAGTTTATACTATAGCGGCTATCGCACAATTTTTTGCGGTATTTAGTAAGAAACCTGCAACTTTAAACATAGAAAAGGCAAAGGATCTTACACAACAATACTGGACTTGTGATACTTCTAAAGCGGTTAGAGATTTAGGTTATCAACAAAAAATTTCAATTGAAGATGGTATTGAAAGAACAGTAGAATGGTATAAAGAAATGAAATGGTTTTAATTATTCAGAGCACCTTCTTCAATCCATTTTTTAATTCCACGGATTTGTTCGTTTGTTACCGGCTTTGCATAACCTACAGGCGGCATTGGTGGGAATGGCGGTCTAGCTTCAATTGTCCATACTAATTTACTTAAATCCGGTTCACGTGGAAATACAATAGTTGGATCTGCAGTAACACCAGAATAAGTGGAAAGGTCCAATCCTTTTGATGGATTAGGCTGTGCGTGACAACCTGAAAAAGCACATTTAACCTGTAAGATCGGATAAATATTCTCCGCGAAACTGATATTTGACTGAGGCATTGGTTTGGAATCAACATCTTCAACTGTTAAAGTATCATCACACGAAATCAATATTAATGAAAATGCTGTTAAAACTAAAAATCTTAAAATGTTATTGGTGTAAAGAATATTCATAAAGTTCAAAATTACCTGAAACTATTTAATGAATTTGAACAAATATAAAAATGAAAAAATCATTCTATTATTGTTTTGAAATTGGTATTTTTATTTAACCTTTCTATTTTTATAAAAGAAATTTGAAAAATTATCATTTGATGATTTCAATTATAAACAGAATTTCTTTTTACTAATAAAATAGAAAATATCTGGGGCTATAGCTCAGCTGGGAGAGCGTCCCGATGTAATCGGGAAGGTCATCGGTTCACAAATATTAAATTGTGAAAAAATTCAAACTGTTTGTTGAATAATTAAAGACAGAATATTTACTTAGATAAAATAAAAAATTCGGGGCTATAGCTCAGCTGGGAGAGCGCTTGAATGGCATTCAAGAGGTCAGCGGTTCGATCCCGCTTAGCTCCACTTTAACCCACTTCATTGTGGGTATTTTTTTATAGGGGGCTGCAATATTGTGTTGTAACTATTTTATTATTTATGTTGAATGAATTTATTACCTGTTAACAATTATTATAAAAAGATACTAAGGGTTTCATTACCTGCAATAGCTGGTCTTTCAACACAGATGGTCGTTTCAATGGTGGATTCAGCTATGGTTGGCAGGTTAGAAGAAACAACTTATGCACTTGCAGCGATGGGAATCGGAGTTCTCGCGACTTGGGCTCTGGTCAGTTTCTTTTCCAGTTTAGCTACAGGAACACATGTAATTGTTGCCCGAAGATTTGGTCAGGCAAATTATTTAGAATGCGGAAACACATTAAATAACTCACTGATCATTTCATTCAGTATTGGAATAATCGTTACTGTAATTGGTGATTATTTTGCTTCAACAATTGCTGATTTTTTTGCCAGTGATGATATGGTAGCAAAATATGCCTCAGATTATCTGTTCTTCAGATTTTTAGGAATACCTTTTTTTCTTATCTCTGTATCTTTTCGCGGTTTTTTCTTTGGCATAGGTAAAACAAAGGTTTTTATGATCTCTGGAATATTGACAAATTTTTTCAATATTATTTTTAACTATATTTTTATCTATGGTGAGTTTGGAATGCCGAGGATGGGACTTGCAGGTGCTGGTTTAGGTTCTACGCTTGCAACTGTAATAGATGTTTTGTTTTATCTGATAATAATACTTCTGCCGGTATATAGGAAACGATATCAGAACTTCAGATTCTTTAAAGTTGATACTGAAATAATAAAAGGAATCTTTAAAATTTCTTTACCTGTATCGTTTCAGAATGTTTTTGTATTAATAGGATTTTTAAGTTTTGTTTCGATTACTGGAATAATTGGAACAAAGCAGCAAGCAGCTACTCAGGCAATTATATCAACTTTATTTATGTCTTTTTTGCCTCTGTTTGGATTTGGAGCTGCTGTTCAAACACTTGTGGGAAATAATCTTGGGGCAAAGAAATTTCATCTTGCAAAGCTTTATGGATTTGAAACTGTTAAAGTTGCTACGATTTTTACAATTATCCTTGGAATAATTTTTATTTCAATTCCACAATATGTTCTTCTCATTATTACAACTGATTGGGGAATTATTGAAATGGCAAAGCCTGCATTAAGAATAGCTGGAGTAACACAAATATTTTACGCTACCGGTGTTGTATTGGCAAACGCATTACAAGCTGCCGGTAGAACTGTTTTTGTGATGGTAGCCGAAATGGTTACTAATCTTATAATTTTTGTACCATTAGCATATTTGTTAGGTGTTGTATTAGACTTTGGATTAACAGGTGCCTGGATGGCGCTGCCAGGTTATATTATTATTTATTCAATTGCGGTGTTTATCAGATTTAACTCAAAAAACTGGAATACCAATATTCCGATAAATCTGGAAAATTAGTTATATCTGTAAATATGCTTGGTATATTATAGCATTCGGTGTAAAATAAATTGAGAATTATTTTTACATAAAAAACTTGACAATCTTAACTAATGGGAATATATTTTGGTTGTGAAAACAAAAACTTCAACAATTATAGCGGTTTTGCTTCTGATTGCCACAGTTTATGGTGGTGCATTTATTCAGTATTTCCAAGGTAAAAGCGAATCAGATAATATAAAACTTGAATGGCAAACCGGTGAAGAGAATAATCTTCAAAAGTTTGTTATTGAGCGTAAAACACCGCAAAGTAGTTTTGCTGAAGTTGGAACAATTACCCCTAAAGGGAGCAATTCTTATTACTCATATATTGATCAGAATGCCTATAAGACAAATGATCTTATCTTTATCTATCGTTTAAAGATTGTTGACAATAACGGTCAGATTACATATTCCAACGAAACCACTGTCTCTCATAGCATTTCAGGTGTTAAAAGAACCTGGGGCAGTATTAAGGCTATGTTCAGATAATTTGTGAAGTTCTATTCTTCGTTTTCTTTTTTGCTGAACCGGTTTTCTAATAAAAACTTCTATCTCCAATTATTTCTTTATTCTTTCCTCATTTTTTTTATCTCTTGTTCATCTGTAAAAAGAATTTATGATGATACTGCATCTGACAATTATGATTCATTTTATGTACGGGTATTAGTAAATGAAAGACCGGGTAATTTATCTCTTATTGTAAAGGATAAACTCTATTTATCAAATGAGTCGGAAATTATAGCGGAGGTAAAGAGTGGTAATAACTTAAACTTTTCATCAGTTAATGAAAATATAAAGCTGCAAATTGCTGATAAAACTTTTACTGCAGGTGTTTTCTGGATTGAATCTGCTGCCGATAATAAAATTATTGTTATTGATGAGAAAAAATATCGTGGTAAACTGAGGGTGTTTAATTTAAATAATGAAATTAAAATAGTTAATGAATTAAGACTTGAAGATTATGTTAAAGGAGTTATGACCCGTGAAATGCCTGTTGGAAAAGGAAATGACAACTATAATGCTCTTAAAGCATTTTCAATTTGTATCAGAACTTATGCATTTAACCGAATAGCACAAAAAAGAGATTCGTTCGATCTTTATCCTGATACCAGAGATCAGGTTTATGGCGGCGTTGTATCTGAAACCGACTTCACTAATCAGATTGTTGATGAAACAGCCGGACAAATATTATCTTTTGATGGAAAACCAGCACAAGTTTTTTATCATTCAACTTGCGGCGGATTTACTGAAGATGTACAAAATGTTTTTAATTCAGAACAAGTGCCCTATCTTATAAGCATTAAAGATGGTTTAGATCCATTCTGCAAAGTATCTCCAAGATATGAGTGGACTGAAAAATATTCAGAAAGCCTTTTTATTAATAGACTTTTTAATTCAGGGTTATTGAAAAATTCAGATTATTCAATTCAGGACATTTCAGTTGATTCCAGATTTGAATCAGGAAGAGTTAATGAGTTAAAAATTAATTTGATAAACACAGACGGTCAGATAAAAAATATTTCTTTGTTTAGTAATAATATCAGAAGCATTATAAAAACATCTGATGGCAGTTCAATTTTAAGAAGTACAATGTTTAATATAACTTTAGATTCAAATAAAAATGTTCTGATAAATGGAAAGGGTTTTGGACATGGTGTTGGTATGTGTCAATGGGGAGCAATTGGTCAATCAAAACAGGGGATAAGTTATAAAGATATTTTAAATCATTATTATCCAGGAACAGAAATTATTTTAATTGATGATAAATTCTAAAATTCAAATTTATCTTGCTTCAAAATCTCCCAGAAGAAGAAAGTTATTGAAACAGTTAGGTCTCAAATTCAAGTCATTCGGAATTGATATAAATGAAACTGTAAAAAGGAATGAAAAACCTTCTTATGCAGTAGTAAGACTTTCAAGAGAAAAGTTGGAAATTGCAAAAAATCAAATATCAGATGGAATTATAATAACAGCAGATACAATTGTTGTTTTAGATGGAAAGATTTTAGGTAAACCAAAAGATAGTAAAGATGCTTTTAGAACTTTAAAGTTACTAAGCGGTCGTACTCATATAGTTTATACTGGATTCTCTGTCTTTAATTCGATTAATCAAAAAACCATTTCTGAATATGAAAAGACTAAAGTAACTTTTCATAATCTTTCTGATCAGGAGATAAAAAAATATGTAGCATCTGGAAGCCCAATGGATAAAGCTGGTGCTTATGGAATTCAGGATGATTTTGGGGCTGTGTTTATTAAAAAGATTAACGGGTGCTATTATAATGTAGTAGGTTTACCTTTGGCAAAATTATACCGCGCATTATCAAGGATTATTTAATGCTGAAACTGCTGCATAAGAAAATATTATTATCTATTGCTCTTGCTGCAATTGTCTATCTGGCTTTTATAATCTATGCTGACTATCAGAAAATCATCTTGTCTTTCAGCAGATTTAGTTGGTGGTTAATGCCTATTCTATTATTCCTTTCACTGGGTAATTATTTAACCAGATTTTTAAAATGGCAGTATTATCTTAAGATCATTAAAGTTAGTCTGAAATTTTTCGATTCACTTGCAATATTTCTATCCGGTTTAGTAATGAGTGTTACACCCGGGAAAATGGGAGAGTTATTAAAATCTTATCTTGTAAAGCAAGTTAACAGCACACCAGTTAGTAAAACAGCGCCGATCATTTTTGCAGAAAGGATTACGGATTTTTTAGCATTAACCTTATTATCAGTTTTAGGTGCTTATTATTTTAATTACGGAAAAATAATTGCTGTAATAATATTAGCAATAATTCTTATTGGAATTATTATCCTCACTAATCGAAAAGTGTTTGAATTGATTATTCGTTTGGCACTAAAAATAAATTTTCTAAAAAAGCATGTTTTAAAAATGCAAAACATTTACGATTCTTCTTCTGCTTTACTATCTTTTTTTCCACTCATAACTATGACTGCTTTAAGTGCATTTTCCTGGGGACTGGAGGGAATAGGTTATTATATAGTTATTTCAAACTTTAACTCAGGTTTTAGTCTTATATGGTCTTTATTTAGTTATAGTTTTGCAACAATTGTAGGTGCAGTTTCAATGCTGCCCGGGGGATTAGGAGTAACAGAAGGTTCCTTAACTCTGATGTCTGTTCAACAAGGGCTTTCGGAAAATGATGCTACTGCTTCAACATTTATAATAAGAGTAGTTACTTTATGGTTTGCTGTTTTAATTGGTGCTATCGGGCTGATAATCTATCAAAAGAAGTTTGGTAAAGAGATTTCATTTGAAAATGATTGATAATTTATCGTTTTTATAAACATCTGTAATGATACTGATAATGAGGTTTTAAATCTGTAAAATAAAAATGAATTTGAAACTTAAGCTTTACATTACCTTGATTTTAGAAAGCCCTATTGATATATTTTGACAGGTAATTTTATATAGAAAGGAGTTTGATATGCCACGTGATAATAATCTTGCAAAAGGATTTTTTATAGGATTTCTAGCTGGGGGTACTGTAGGTGCAATTATTGCGCTGTTAACAGCTCCCAAAAGCGGTAAAGAACTAAGAGCTGATATAAAATCGAAATCAGAAGAGTATTTGGATGAAGCTGAAAAATATCTTGCTGAGGCAAAAGACAAAGCAAGAGAGTTGATAAATGAAGGCAAAAAGAAATCTGAAAGAATAATTCTTGATGCAAAATCAAAATCAGAAGATATTTTAAAAGATGCTGAAAAGATTTTTAAAGATGCAAAAGTTAAAACAACTGAAGCTTTTCAGGCAGGAAAAGAAAAAGTTGAATCTGAAGCCGAAAGGTTAAAGTCTTCTGTTAAAGCAGGGATTGATGCTTATAAGGAAGCAAAAAACTCTTAAAGTTAATTTATGGATGTAATACAAATCTTTACTATAATATTAATTGCATCTGCTTCTGCACTTTGTATTGCACTGATTTTCTATTTGAATAAAATAGTAAAATCAGTGCAGTCCGTTGATAAGAATATTAAAGAGCTTGCTGCCAACCTTAAGCCGCTTATTCAATCATCTCTTCAGCTTTCCGAAAATTTAAGTCAAATAACATCTGATGCTAAGGAACAATTAAAAATTTCCCGGTCGGTTATTAATGATGTTAAAGAACGCGCTGATAAAATATTGAATTTAGAAAGCAAAGTCCGAACCGGTATAGAGGATGCCATTATGCCTTTAGTTAATAACCTAACTGCAATCGGAAAAGGAATTGATACATTTTGGAGAAGTTTTAAAAGTAAGTAATCGTTTTTTATTCTCACCTTTAATTTATTAGGAGGAATTCCCTTGAAAGAATATGGACCTGAATTAATACGTAATATAGCATTTATTGGACATGGTGGAAGCGGTAAGACTTCTTTATCAGAAGTATTATTATACACTGCCGGAGAAATTAATCGTATAGGAAACGTACTGGAAGGTAATACTGTATCAGACTATACCTCAAATGAAATTGAAAAACAGATATCTATCTCAACATCCTTAATGCATATCGAATGGAACGGAAAAAAGATTAATATCCTTGATACACCCGGTTATTCTGATTTTATGGGCGATGTAAAATCAGCTCTTAAGGTCTGTGATACTGCAGTTATGATAATTAAATCTGCCGAAGGAATTGAAGTTGGTTCTGAAGTTACAGGAAAATTTGTTAACGAGTTTAAATTACCATCTGCTATAATTATTAATAAAGTTGATAACGAACATTCAACATTTGAAGAGACTCTGGAAAAAACAAAAGAAAGATTAACTTCAGGTGCGATAGTTGTTACTTTTCCTGTTTCAGAGGGTCTAAACTTTAATGCAGTTGTTGATGTTATAAAAATGAAAGCTTTTACCTATGGTGATGCTGGTTCAAAAAAAGTGACCGAAAGTGAAATACCTGCCAATCTAAAGACTAAAGCCGATGATTACCGGACTCAACTGATTGAAAAAATTGCTGAAAGCAGTGAAGAGTTAATGAATAAGTATTTTGAAACAGGATCTTTATCAGATTCTGATATCGAAACCGGACTCAAAGCTTCAATAATAAGCAGAAGTTTCTCTCCTGTATTTGCAATCTCTGCCAACAAAGCAGTTGGATTAAATAACTTTCTGGATTTTGTAACACAATATTTCCCTTCACCAGCTGACCGCGGCGGCGAAGAGGCACAATTATCTGGCAAGAGCGAAAAAGTATTAGTTAAACCAGACTCTGCAGGTGAACCAGTTTTGTTTGTATTTAAAACCGTAGCTGAACAGCATGTCGGTGAACTTTCTTTGTTCAAAGTTTACTCCGGTACAGTTAAAGCAGGTTTGGATTTAATAAATGAATCGAATGGTAAGACAGAGAGATTAAGTCAGCTTTCAATATTAAACGGAAGAAATAGAAAAGATGTAACACAGATAACAGCCGGTGATCTTGGTGCAGTTGTAAAATTAAAAGATACTCATACTAATAATACATTAGCATCAAAAAGTCTTTCTGTAATTATTGATGAGATAGAATTTCCTGAAGCTGTTATAAGAAGTGCAATTTTGCCAAAAGCAAAGGGCGATGAAGATAAAATTGCATCCGGCTTGCATACACTACACGAAGAAGACCCTTCATTTTTTGTAAAGTATGATCCCGAAATATCTCAAACAATTATTTCGGGACAGGGAGAACTTCAACTTGCTCTTGCTGCCAAGAGATTAAAAGAAAGATACAAAGTTGATGTTGATCTTATTGAACCTAGAATTCCATACCGCGAAACTATCAAAGGCAGAGTAGATGATGTAGAATACAAACATAAAAAACAATCGGGCGGTAGAGGACAGTATGGTCACGTTCATTTTAAGATGGAACCTTTGCCAAGAGGAACAGGATTTGAATTTGTTGATGCAATTGTGGGCGGTGTTGTTCCGGGAAGATTTATACCTGCTGTTGAAAAGGGAATAGCTGAAATTATGAATAAAGGAGTGCTTTCAGGCAACAAAGTAGTTGATGTTAAAGTTACACTGCATTTTGGTTCTTATCATGATGTTGACTCTGATGAAATGTCTTTCAAGCTAGCTGCTATCCAATGTTTTAAAAAAGGATTCTTAGAATGTAAACCCTGTTTACTTGAACCAATTTATGAAATTGAAGTTGTTGTACCTGATGAATATATGGGCGATGTAATGGGAGATATCTCAAGTAAACGCGGTAAGATATTAGGTATGGATTCTGATGGAAAATTTCAAATAATTAAAGCGCTTGTTCCTTTATCCGAGCTTCACAAATATTCTTCACAATTACGCAGTTTAACACAAGGCAGGGGAGTGCATAAAAGAAAATTCTCTCATTACGAAGAAGTGCCTAAAGAAGTTGAGCAAAAAGTAATCGAAGAATATAATAAATCAAGAGAAGAGGATAAGTAATATTTACAGCGGAGTTATACTCCGCTTTTTTTTGTTAGGTTAAAAATGGAAAAACTTTGGTCTCCCTGGCGTTCAAAATATATTGAATCATTTAATTCAAATCCGGATTTATCCAAGTGTATTTTTTGTGAAATTGCTTCTTTAAGCCCGAATGAGCCAGATAACCTTATTGTTTACAAAGATAAATTTACATTTACATTGTTAAATCTATATCCATATAATAATGGTCATCTGATGATAGTGCCTTATAGACATACAAACGACTTTATTACTTTAAGCAAAGAAGAATATTCCGAATTAATGAAAAATTTACAACTTGCTCAGCAGGCACTTTCAAAAGTTATGCATCCTCACGGTTTTAATATTGGCGCTAATATTGGTAAGACAGCCGGAGCCGGGATTGAAGACCATATTCATTTTCACATAGTACCGAGATGGAACGGAGACTCTAATTTTATGCCTGTGATTGGCGAAGTTAAAGTGATATCTCAGGACCTTCTTGAAACTAAATCCAGATTAATCCAAGCTTATTCAGAACTGCTGAAATAGAATAATTCATTAATCTATTAATTACAATATTTTCAGAAATAACTTGAAAAATCTACTAATCCTTTTAATTGCAGTTATTGCATTTTATGGCTGTGATAATAAAATTGCTAAACCTGTAGACGGCAAAACAACTCCGCTTGTATTACGCGATGGACTTCTTTATCCTGATTCAACTTCTCAGATTCCGTTTACTGGCAGAAATAAATCAAAAGCATTGGAGCATTATGTTGAGTATGATGTTGTTGATGGAATTAAAGAAGGAGATTTTATTATTTATTTCCCAAACAATAACATTGAAATGATTGGGAAAATGTCAAATAATAAAAACGTTGGTAAGTGGAAATATTATAGACCGGATGGAACTTTAGAAACACTCGGTGATTATGTTGATGATTTACCGTCAGGAAACTGGACATGGTATTCACCTGATGGGATAGTTGTTGAAGAAGGATCCTACAAAGATGGTAAAAGAGTTGGCAAATGGAAAAGTTACGATTCAACAGGTACTCCAACAATCATCAGAACATATGAAGATGATAAATTAATTGATTCAGTTTCGGTTACAGAAAACTGAAAATCATCTCACTGACATCTGCTTGATTTAAAAAATATTATACACTATTTTTGTGCGCTTAAAAATTTGGGCCCATAGCTCAGTTGGTTAGAGCATCTGACTCATAATCAGAGGGTCGGTGGTTCAAGTCCATCTGGGCCCACTTAAAAAGGCTGAAAGTCTGACGATTTCAGCCTTTTGTTTTTATTAAAAAGGATTTTCTGAATAACTGCATTTTATTCGTTCTGAATAAGTCCCGGAATCTATTCGATTATTTTTAAGCATTAAAACATTTTTGATTTGCCGCTGCCGGAATGATTGAAATAAGCTGGATTTCTTGTAAGTCTTTAAAGACAATTATCTTCCATTTCTTTTTCTTAGGAAATATTAGACTTAAAGTTTTTCTTTAATTATTTTTGATTCAGCCTGATTGATAAATTATTAATTGATATTTACAATTACATGTAATTTTTTCAAACAGGGAGTTGGTGGAGCCTTCATAATTCAGAATTGAAATTAAAAACAAAAATTGAAATTAATACTAACTCAATGACTGATACCAAGTCAGAGCACATAAAAGAATACCTTAAAAAAGTTAAATCTGCCAATAAAGAGCTTACCAAGAAAGAAGCCTTTAAAGATTTACTAAATCGCTTATATTCTAACGATAAAGAAATAACCAGATTGATTGATAAAATTACTCTCGGGGCTGAAAAAACAATTTTCAACATTCCACGCAAAGATAAAATTCATAAAGGCAGAGCTGATACTCTGTTTAATAATATAATTATTGAATTTGAAAATGACCTTAAGATCACACTTGTACATGCAAAAGAGCAGCTCGCTGGTTATTTACTCGGGCAGTTAAGATCAGGTGAAGGTTATAATTTTACTTTAATAGCCTCAGATTTTGTTAATTGGAAAGTTTTTGTGCCGGATGTTAGTCAACTTGACAGGATTGAAAATCTTCAGGAACATGAACTTATCCTTAACGAAGTTAAAAGCTCTGCTTTTGTTTTGAATGAAAGAAACTCTGAAGAATTTTACTATTGGATTGACAGGTTTCTTTTTAAAGAAGTTAAACAAAAGGCTACACTAAAGGGAATTGAAGAAGCATTTGGTTATCAAAGTTACATTTTTATTGAGTCCTTCCGTGAACTTAATAAGTGGTTTAACGAAGCAAAGAAGTTTGGTGAAGTTCAGGTTTCTTTTGAACAGTGGAGTAAATTTTTGAGTATTGCGTATGGAAGTTTTGATGCACGTGATAACAATTTTCTTATCCACACTTATCTAAGTATTTTCTCAAAGATGCTTGCTTACAGTGTTGTTTCAAGCGATGATTATATTGATGATTCCGAATTAAAGGGTATCCTTGATGGCACAATCTTTCACAGGTTTAACATTCGCAATTTTGTTGATAACGACTTTTTCCACTGGATAAATACCGGACGAAGTTTTAACAATCTGAAAAAAGTTTATCGTCTTATTGCACAGGAAATTTCCAACTTTGATTATCAGAATGTTGATGAAGATGTACTGAAAGGTGTTTATCAGGAGCTTATTGATATTGATACAAGACATTCGCTTGGTGAGTATTATACGCCCGATTGGCTTTGCGAAAGAATTGTTCAAGAGTTTGAATTCAAGAAATCGGATAAAATATTAGATCCTGCTTGCGGCAGCGGCTCTTTTCTCAGAGCAGCAATTCACAGAATACGCGAACTAAATCCAGACGTATCGGTTGAAGAATTAAACGAACAGATTTATGGAATTGATATTCACCCTCTTAGTGTGCAGATAACAAAAACAACTTTACTCTTAGCACTTGGCAAAGAAGTTATAAATGCACAAAAACCTGTTCATCTTAACATAATTCTTGCAAATACACTGCTTGCACCAGAAGGAGTTCAGAACTTGTTTGGCGGCGAGTTTCAGATGAATATTGATAAGGAAAAATATTTTCTTACAACACAGGTGCTTGATGATGTTAAAATGTTTGATAAAGCTTTAAACCTTTGCGATGAACTTGCAGAACAAACAATGGGGAAGAAAAAAGAAACTGAAGATGTGTTTGAAAACATTTTCAGAAAACATTTTAAGGGAAGCGGAATTACTGCACGGGTTATAGAAAGCTTTTATAAAATATACACAGGATTAAAATCTGTAAAAGAAAAAGGAAGGGATAGCATCTGGAAATTTATAGTGCAGAACTCATATAAACCTTATTTTCTTGCAAACAAGTTTGATTATGTAATCGGTAACCCGCCGTGGTTTACTTACAGCTCGATAAGAAATGAAGATTATCAAAACATACTTAATGCTCTTGCTGAAAAGTATGAAGTTAAGCCTGATGAAGTCAAGAATTTTACCAATCTGGAAATTGCTGCTATCTTTTTATCATATTGTAGTAGCTATTTCCTAAAAGATAATTCTCATCTTGCATTTGTATTGCCAAGAAGCTTTTTCAGTGCTGATCATCATAATAATTCCAGAACAGGAAAATCAAAAGGTTACAGGATTATAAATCTCTGGGACTTTAAAGATGTTAAGCCACTGTTCAGAGTTCCAAGTTGCGTGTTCTTTGTTCAAAAAGAAGAAAAGCAAAGAAAGATTACAAGCAAAGGATTACCTGGTAAAACTTTTACTGGCGATTTAAAATCACATAATTGTAAGCTTTCGGAGGCAAAGGAATTAAGTGAAGTTGAAGAAAATTGGTATTTAAGAAAACAGGGAAAATCTACAGCGTTTTCAAATCAGAAATCAAGTTCAAGTAAAGAAGAAAATCCTTACAAAAAATTATTCAAAAGAGGAGCAGAGATAACACCAAGGAATTTTTATTTTATTGAATTAACACAAGAAATTCCGCCTGATTGGGATGACAGAATAATAAACATTCAGACTTCGGCTTCATCCAAAAAAGAAGCTAAGAAACCATGGAATTTAGTTGATATGCATGGAAGGATAGAAAGCAAATTTTTATTCAGAACTGCTCTTGCAAAAAGTATTTTACCTTTTGCATTGATAAATCCTGATTTAATTACTTTACCAATTGAAGTTAATAAAACTGATGGGTTAAAAGATATAAAACTATTTTCGGTTGAGGAATTAAGAGAAGAAGGATTTCTTAATGCGTCAAAGTGGTTTCAGAATGTAGAAAGATTCTGGGAAGTTTCTAAGACAGCAGCGAACAAAGATTTGACTTCAATCGACTACCTGAATTATCACAATAAACTTTTAAGCCAGAACTTGAATGCCGAATATGTTGTTATTTACAATTCATCTGCGAAAGATGCTAATGCTACTGTCGTAAACAGAAATGATTTAGATTTAGAATTCTTAGTTGACACTAAAGCTTATGTTTACTTTACATTGAACTCTAATGAAGCTTACTACTTAACGGCAATATTGAATTCAAAAATTCCCAATGAATTAATGAAGGATTTTCAATCCAAAGGATTATTCGGTGCAAGGGATGTTCACAAAAAGATTCTCGACATTTACTTTCCGCGTTTTGATGAAACAAATGAAGTTCATAAAAAGCTTGCAGAATTAAGCGAAACATCACACAAAAAAGCAGCAAAATATTTAGAGGACAATCCACCACAAAAAGAACTAACCGCCACACGTCTCGGCAAACTCCGTCTCGACATAAAGAAACACCTTTCCGAAGAGATGAAGGAGATAGATAAGCTGGTGAAGAAGGTTGTGGGGTGAGGTATGCCAACAATTAATTTTAAAGGAGGTTAATATGTCATTATACTTATCAAAAAGTGATTTTAAAGTAGCATATGATTGTCCTGCCAAGCTCTACTATAAGAAAAAAGGTTACCCAAATATAAAAGATCTAGATGAATACCTTCAACATCTAGCCCGTGGAGGTTATATGGTAGGAAAACTAGCAACATTACTTTATCCATCAGGCATCCTGATAGATACTGGCACTGATCACGAGAAAGCAATTGCACAAACAAGTTCTTATTTACAAAAGCAAGATGTAACATTATTCGAAGCGGCAATCGAAAGCAATAGAAAACTTATAAGAGTAGATATTCTTGAGAAAAAAAATAAGAAAGTGAATTTAATCGAAGTTAAATCCAAGTCTTATGAAACAACCACGGATGAAAAAAAGCAAAAAAAGATATTTAAAGAGCTTGAAGAATATATTATTGATGTTGCTTTTCAGTACTTTGTTATTCAAGAAGCTTTCCCAGAGTGGGATGTTACATCCTATCTTTATTTACCGGATAAGGCTAAGAATACGAGCATTGAAGGGTTAAATTCTTTCTTCGAAATAAAAGAAGTTATAGTACCTGATAGCAAGTTTAGAAAATATGACGTTGCATTCGACTATAAGCATTTAGATGAATTATTGAAAGATGATTTAATGACTTTGGTGAATGTAAATGAAAAAGTAGTAGAACTTCAAAATATTATTAAAGAAAAAACTGAAAGTTTTTTAGCTTCTTTAGAGAAGGAAATAAAGAAAATAAAAATCCCAGTTAACAAGGATTGCTTTAAGTGTGAATATAAATTGGTAAATGATAAATTTCCTCTTAGTGGTTTTGATGAATGTTGGAAAGATTATCCACGAGTTGACCATCATATTAGTGAATTGTATTATATTGGTTCCATTGGTGGATGGAAAAATCCTCTAGCAAACCAACTTATTAATCAAAAAAGAATTTCCCTTGCTGATTTTCCACTCGAGTCATTAAAAGATGGAGATCGCGCAATTAGACAAAAAATCCAAATCAAGAGCACACTGGAAAACAAAGAATGGATTAATAAGAATCTAAAAGATGAATTAAATAAACTAGATTATCCTTTACACTTCATTGATTTTGAAACAACAATGACTGCATTACCTTTCCATAAAGGTATGCGTCCCTATGAAGTTATTAATTTTCAATGGAGCTGCCATACAATTAAAAAAGTTGGAGAAAAACCTGTACATTCAGAATGGATTAATCTTGAACCTTCTTTTCCCAGTTTTAAGTTTGCGGAATCATTAATGAATGCTATTGGAAGTGAAGGCACTCCCCTGATGTGGTCACATTATGAAAATACTATGTTAAAAACCATTTATAACCAATTTGCTAAATACGGGTATCAAAATCCTGAACTTAAAGAGTGGTTAGAATATATGGTAAAGTTTGATAAGAACGATGAAGGCAGATTTGTGGATATGAATAGAATTGCCTTCAATAATTATTTTCACCCGGCAATGAAAGGTAAAACTTCGATTAAATGGACATTGCCAGCAATCTTAAGTTCAAATACTTCTGAAACTATAGAGAAATATCTTCTGGACTTTGAATCAGGACTTTCACTATTGAAAAAAGACGAACAAGGAAAATTAATTGATCCATATAAACTCTTACCTGAAATTGAAATTTATGATAGAGCTGAATCAATTGAAGATGGTACAGGCGCTATGAGAGCCTATGAAGATGTAATGTTTGGTTTACGAAAAGGTAGCGAAATTGAATTAGAAAAATATAAACAGGCATTGTTGCGTTATTGCAAACTCGATTCGCTTGCAATGGTTATCATTTGGGAATATTGGACTAGTTGAAATGAAAAACAAATATCAAAGAGCTAGAATATTAATTATAGATAGAGAACTCTCAAAAGGTAAGACAGTAAAAACTCAAGAAATTAGACGTTTAATTTCCCAAGCGGGAATAAACGTGAGTTTACGACAAATTGAAAAAGATTTAGAGCACATGAAAGAAGATTTACCAATAGGATATGAAGCCCCTCTCTCATACGATACAAGAAGAAAAGGATATTTTTATACAGATCCAAATTTTACAATTCAAGCTTTTGGACTTAAATCTGAAGATATTATGACCTTACTTTTTTATGCAAGGACATTGGAACAATATAATGGTTTTAAAATATTTGAAAACATTTTGAAAACTATTGAAAAAGTGATCGATAATTCTGGAATAGCAAAAAACACAAAGGAGTTAGTCGCAGATAGAACACTTCTACAAACTGAAAAAATACAGATGAGTAAAGGTGTTGAGTTAATTCAACCTATTCTAAAAGCAATTTTAGAAAAACAAATAATTGAATTTAACTATCAAAAATTTGAGGATTCAAATCCTAGCAAGAAGTTATTGTCGCCAATATTGTTAAAAGAGGATAAAAATTATTGGTATGTTATTGGACTTGTGAATGAAAAAAACACACCTACAACTTTTGCATTAGATAGAATAAGTAGTTTAATAATTACTAATAAGTATTTTACGCCGCCTTCTTTTGACTTTGATAATTATTTTAAATATTCCTTTGGCATAACAGTCCCAGATACAAAACCAATTAAAGTAATACTATCTTTCTCGGAGTTTCAAGGAAATTATATAAAAGCATTACCAATTCATGAAACTCAAAAAATAATAAAGGATAACAAAAACGAACTGCGAATTTCTATTCAAGTCAAACCAACATATGAATTTTACTCAAAAATATTAGGTTATGGTTCTGATGTAATAGTAATATCACCTCGTTCAATTGCGAAAGAAATAAAGCAACAGCTCCAGACTGCTCTAAAGAATTATAAATAACTTCAGAGTTTTATTTTATTTTTTCAATATGACGAACTCACAATTCGCTGAATTCATTTATTTTAAATGTAAATCATTGTGATTGAATAATTAAACGCAATTAAATATGTCAAAAAATTATAAAATATTATCGTTGGACGGTGGAGGAATAAAAGGTGTTTTCACTCTTGGGGTTTTATCACAGTTTGAAAATTTTTTAGGAAAACCTATTAACAATTATTTCGATTTGGTTGTCGGTACATCAACCGGTGGAATTATAGCCCTTGGTTTAGGGAAGGGATTTTCTGCAAATGATCTTCTGGAATTTTATACTAAGATGGGTTGCGATATTTTTTCTGGCAATCGGCTTTTGAATGCCCTAAAGCATTGGGGTTTTTCTAAATACAAGAATGAAATTTTGAGAAAATATTTAGAAGAAAAATTTGGAGAAACAAAATTAGGAGAGTCGAAAATCAGACTCGTAATCCCAAGCCAGAATCTTGATAATGGAGAACTAAATCTATTTAAAACTGCTCACCATAATGATTTTAAGAACGATTATAAATTAAAAATGTCAGAGATTGCCCTAGCCACTTCAGCCGCACCGAGCTATTTCCCAGTCTTTAAAGCAACAAATGGTTTGTATTTAGTTGATGGCGGTCTATATGCGAACAATCCAATCGCAATTGCTGCAGTTGAGGCAGTTGGAATTTTAAATTGGCCCTCCTCAAATATTTGTATTCTTAGCATAGGATGCACGCATGAGGCAATTGATATACAAACAGCAAAGAAGTATTCTTTTGGAAAAGGATATTGGGCAAGTAATTCTTTAAAGTTAATTATGAAAGGGCAATCATCGGCTGCGCTTGGTATGGCAGTTCATCTTACTAATCGTAATGTAGTAAGAATTGATGAGACTGTTGCTAAGGGTAAATTTTCACTTGATTCAATTTCTGGAATTGAAAACTTAAAAGGTCTTGGTTATGATAAAGGGAAAAAAGAATTTCAAAATATTAAAGAAAAGTTTTTTTCAGAATCAGCGAAAGAATTTATACCAATACATGAATTATAAATAAAGGAGATATTTAAAATGGAAACTATGATAGGAACAAGTTTTCTTAACGAAATTGCAGATAGACTTGAATTACCAGATTCAGCTTACGAGAAAGCAGAAGAAAGATATAAAGACATTGGCAGTTGGCTAAGCCGTGAAGATTCTGAATGTAAAGATTTTTCGCCGCACATTTTTTCTCAGGGGTCTTTTCGGTTGGGTACCGCAAATAGACCACTTAATTCAAAGGAAGAATATGATTTAGATTTAGCTTGTAATCTGGAAGAAGGGATCTCAAAGGATAATTATTCGCAGGCAAAACTTAAGAATTTAATAGGAAAAGAACTTGAGTTATTTAAGAGTGCACGGGGAATTAAAGAGGGTGTTGAGGAAAAGAAACGATGTTGGCGATTGACGTATGCCGATAAGATAAAATTTCATATGGACATTGTTCCCTGCATCCCTGAAAATGAGGATCAAAGACGAATTATTAAAAAGGCAATATTGCTTGAAAGCAATGATGAGTTTTTATCAGAATCAGTATCTGAATTAACTGTTGCAATTACAGATAATACTCACCCAGAGTATTTTTCAATTAGTAATAATTGGAACATAAGTAACCCCGAAGGATATGCCAGATGGTTTGAAACAAGAATGAAACAAGCTTATCAGCTTCTTCAAGAAAGAGCCAAGCTATATAAATCTGCTACAATAGATTCAATTCCAAATTATAAATGGAAAACTCCATTACAAAAGTGTGTGCAACTATTAAAAAGGCATAGAGATATTATTTTTAAGGATGATCCTGATGTTAAGCCAATTTCTATAATTATTACTACGCTTGCGGCAAGAGCATATCAGGGAGAAAATAATCTTGAAGATGCTGTACTTAATATTCTTGATAGATTTGAATCCCTCGTTTTAGCTAAAACACCTCGTATTCCTAATCCAGTTAATCCTGCAGAAGATTTTAGTGATAAATGGAGTTCAGAAGAAGGCCGCGAATTGAAATTAGAGCAAAACTTTCGGAAATGGTTATTACAAGCCCAAGTGGATTTTAGAAAAATTATTACATCACAAAATGCTGATTACTTAGTAGAACAATCAATAGAAAAATTTGCTATTAAAATGGACAGAAATGAATTAGCAAAGAAATTGGGTATAAGTTTAAGCTCAGTTAATATTATAAGTCCAAAGCACCATGAAATTATTGAAAAGTCAAAACCCTGGCAAAGATGCTAGGTTATTACAAACTGATAGGTATGGTATAGTGCAATTTTTAAATGATTATCCTAAAATGGTTATTGTCCCTTCTAGAGAGGACGGATTAATTATTAGTGGAATGTTTTCTTTTTCTGCCAGTCAAACTGGTAGTTTAACCATTTTAGATGATTATCATCTCAAGATCATTATACCTGATTCGTTTCCCAAAACTATACCTGCTGTTTATGAATTAGATAATAAAATTCCAAGAGATGGAAAGCATCATATTAATCCTGATGATACACTTTGTTTAGGATCACCTCTAAGGTTGAAATTTATTTTATCAAAATGTAAATCGTTAATTGGCTTTGCTGAGAAAATATTAATCCCATATTTATATTCTATGTCTCACCAGCGTTTAGTAGGTGGCGACCTACCTGCTGATGAATTAGAACATGGTGAGGAAGGAATAATAAGAGATTATTATGAACTGCTTAAACTTAATTCACCCGAACAAATTAGATTGGCTTTATTACTTTTAGGAACGAGGAAACGTGTTGCAAATAAAAAATTATGTCCCTGTAATTGCGGAAAAAGATATGGAAAGTGTAAATATCGCAAGGTACTTGAGGAATACAGATTTTTAGCAAATAGAGGTTGGTTTAGAAATCACGCAAGAAATTTAGGTGGCTATAATAGATGAAAATTAATTAACTATAAAATATGAAAGGAGGCCCCTATGCCTAATGGAAATGTACATAAAACCGCAGGTGCTATTTTAGGTCCACTAGCCTATTTAGCTATTCACAATAATTCGCAGCAGAAAGAAAAAGTTGATCTTGGCGAATTACTTTTATCTTCTGGAATCGGATTGAGCACAGCACGAATACCAGACATACTTGAGCCAGCTATCCATCCAAATCATAGGACTTTCTTTCATAGCTTTGTGTTTGGAGTGATCTTATGTTTTATAATTGTTTATGCATGGAACGATTTGAAAGCAAAGAGATGTGAAAGAAAGGTAATGGGTATTCAAAATTGGAGTAGATATGAATTTTTAGATATTATCATAATGATTGGTGTTGGTTCCATTCTATTACACTTAATTATGGATGGATATACACCTAGAGGGATACCAATTATTTAATAAAAAATTGAAAGGTTAAAAAAATGGCTAAAAGAAAAAATCAAAGTGACCATGATGATATGGTTAAAACAACAGTTAATTATATCGTTAGCAATCTATATACTGATGAAAAAGCTGATATAGATGATTATGAAACACCGACAAAAATTATTTGGAGTAAAACTAATGATGGTCATGTTCCTGACGTTACAGCAAAATATAAAGATGTTGAACATATTTGGGAGATTGAAACAGAGGATTCCATCTCACTTGATCATACAAAAAGTCAATGGCAATTATTCTCGACATTTGCGACACAACATTATGCAATATTTCATATAGTTGTTCCCGAAGGTTTTTCTTAAGAAGCTGAGAAACAAGCTAACGAGTGGGGTATTAAAGCTGAATTTCACGAAGTTAAATAGCAAAAAAACTAAAACTTTAAGGAGAAACATTATGAGTAAGAAAAAAGATAGAATTGTTTAAAGAAATCAAGATGGTGATTGGGTAAATAAAAAAAACATCGCTGATAAAGCATCATCTATACATAAAACACAGAAGAAAGCAGAAGATGCAGCTAGCCAAATACTTAAACATCAGGGTGGTGGTGAATTAACTACCAAAGGGCTTGATGGTAAAATTCGTAGCAAAGATACAATTGCACCCGGCAATGACCCGAATCTGCCAAAGGATAAAGATCATTAAATAATATTTTGAAAAACACTTCAACCTGTAGAATTTTTTTTTACTCTAAGTGGATTCTAATTTAAGCATTATTTCAAAGTTGAGTTAGTCAATGCAAATAACTAAATTTATGTGCTATTAAGATAAGAAACGAACAATAGTATAAGTTAGAAATTTTAAATTAAATGCAAAAACCGGAAGTTATTCAGCTACTAAAAAAAATTCTTAATAATCCATTAGCAGAGTTCAGATTTGGTCAGTGGGAAGCAATAGACGCGGTTGCTAATCACAATAAAATACTGCTTTTAGTTCAGCGGACTGGCTGGGGAAAAAGTATTGTATATTTATTTTCAACAAAAATTTTGAGGGATAGTGGAAGAGATATAACGCTTATTATTTCACCACTGCTGGCTTTGATGCGTAATCAACTTGATGCAGCGAAGCTTATCGGAATAACTGCAGAAACAATCAATTCAGCAAACACAAGAGAATGGCAGCAGGTAATAAACATAATCAAATCTGATAAAGTTGATGCACTATTAATCTCACCGGAAAGACTTGCAAATGAAAATTTTATTGAAGAAGTGATAATTACGCTTTCAGATAAAATTGGTTTGTTTGTTGTAGATGAAACCCATTGTATATCCGATGGGGTCACGATTTTAGACCTGATTACAGAATAATAAAAAAATTATGGCGAAGTTCTTAAAGAAGAAAAATGAATAATTCCATTTTAGTTACTAAAAGAGTAAAGTCATCTCACTGACATCTGCTTGATTTAAAAAATATTATACACTATTTTTGTGCGCTTAAAAATTTGGGCCCATAGCTCAGTTGGTTAGAGCATCTGACTCATAATCAGAGGGTCGGTGGTTCAAGTCCATCTGGGCCCACTTAAAAAGGCTGAAAGTCTGACGATTTCAGCCTTTTGTTTTTATTAAAAAGAAATTTCTGAAAAATTGTGTTATGGTAATTCCGAAATAGCTTCGGATGATAAGTTGAAGAATCTGAAAAGAATCAAACCTTGACAGATGGGATAATATTCTAATCTATTTGTTTTTAGGAATAGTTTTTTAGGAACTCTGCAAAAAATTAATTCTGTAATGAAATATTCTACACTCATATCTAAAAAAATATCTAAAGAACCAGAAATTATTGGAAGAGATAGATATTTGAATTCAGCAGTACTAATACCAATTGTTGAATTGAATGGTGTTGAAAATTTACTTTTTCAAAAACGTTCTTTAAAAGTAAGACAACCTGGTGAAGTTAGTTTTCCGGGTGGTCATTATGAAAGTCAAAAAGATAATGGTTTTCTTTCAACAGCTCTGAGAGAAACTTGTGAAGAACTCGGAATTGAAAAAAAGAAAATCCGGATTCTTGGTAAACTTGGTACTTTTATTGGTCCTATGGGAGTTATTGTTGAAGCATTCATAGGTAAACTTAAAATTAGCTCACCTGAACAATTAAATATTGATACAAATGAGGTGGAAAGAATATTTGTTTTACCAATAGATTTTTTTTTGCGTATAAATCCACTTGAATTTTTCACTCGTGTTGAACTGCATCCAAGTATGATGAATGAAAATGGAGATAAGTTGGAACTTCTTCCGGTTAAAGATCTTGGTTTACCTGAGCGTTATGCTTTACCCTGGACAAACGGTAAACATCGTGTACTTGTTTATAAAAACAGCGAAGAGACTATCTGGGGTATTACCGCTGAATTAGTATTTGAATTGATAAATAGAATAAAGTCTTGTATTAATGAATAATTATAAACATATAATCTGGGATTGGAACGGAACTTTGTTGAATGATGTTGATTATAGTAAAAATATTATCAACAAAATTCTCTCAGATAATGATTTGCCAAAATTATCTTTACAAAAATACCGTGAGATTTTTACTTTTCCGGTTCAGGATTATTATATAGCTGCAGGATTAGATTTTTCAAAAACATCTTTTGAAATTCTTGGTAAAAACTTTATTGATGAATATGAATCAAAAAAACTCACTTGCAATTTATATGATAATGCTGTTGAAATTCTTAGTTTAATTCATCAGAAAGGTGTTACCCAGTCAGTTCTTTCAGCATATCTGCACGAAAATCTTGTAAAGATTTTAGAACATTATAGTTTAACGAAGTATTTTGACTACGTAAATGGTTTAGATAATATTTATGCCGGCAGTAAGGTAAATATTGGATTAAAGCTGATTGAAAAGATTGATCTGCCTGGTAATGAAATCTTATTTGTTGGTGATACTTTGCATGATGCAGAAGTTGCAAATGCTATGGGTGTTGATTGTGTTCTGATTGCGAATGGTCATCAAATAAAAGAGAAATTGGCATTAAAGCACGATAAGGTATTTGAAGATCTAAATGATTTGAAAAATTATTTATCACTGGATAAAATGTAAGTGTTAATTTATAATGACAAAACAACGAAAAATATTGGCAGTTAATTTAAATTAGTTTACAAGCTTATATCTACCTGCATCTTAAAAAAAATTAATTTTTAATCAACAAACTGCGATTCTTCAAAGCTTCTTCAAGAGTATTAAAATATCCGACTCTTACCCTGTACCATGTTCCATCAAGATCAGGTGAATTTGCAATAACTACAAAAGAATTGAAGCCTTTATTCTTTAGTTCAAAAGATTCGTTTTCGGCTTTACCTTTGTTTCTAAATGAAGAAACCTGATAACAATATAGATATCCATCTGTAAAAACCATTTTGCCAACATTTCGTTCAACAGATGGATTATAAACTCTTGATGAAGAAAGGTCAACTTGTTTTTGCTTCTCTGTTGGTTTGATCTCTGTATTAACAGTACTCTCATCATTATTATCTATGAGTACGATTGCAACTCTTCTGTTAAGTGTTCTGCCTGTTTCTGTGCTGTTATCTGCAATCGGATAATCTGATGAGTAGCCAGCAGTAAATAATCTTGATTTATCAATTCCGTTAGTAATAAAATAATTGTAAACAGATTCAGCCCTCTGTTTTGACAGCTCCAAATTTTTGTCATATCTGCCGGTATTATCGGTATGTCCTTCAATCTTCCATTTAGTATCCGGATAATCATTCATAACTTGCAGAACTTTTTGCAGCTCAGAATAAGCAGAGTTAAGAAGATTTGCTTTACCAGTTTCAAAATTTACTGCACCGCTTAAAATAAATTCAGTTTTTTTTATTGGCTCATAAACTTTTTCATCTATTGGGCATCCCCATTTATTGACTTCGGTACCAATCGGAGTATTTGGGCAAAGGTCTTTGTAATCTGGAACTCCATCACCATCAGAATCTTCCGGGCAGCCTCTTTCATCTACTTTTACTCCTTTGGGAGTATCCGGACATAGGTCTTTATAATCTGGTACACCATCCTGATCTGAATCAACAGGACAGCCTTTTTCATTGACCGGAATGTTTACAGGAGTATTGGGACATTCATCTAAATAGTCCGGTACACCATCTTTATCTGTATCAACAGGACAACCAAAATCATCAACAATTACAAACGGAGGAGTATCCGGGCATAAATCATATTCATCTCGTACTCCATCTCCATCTGTATCTTTTACTCCGCCAAAATAAAATGTCAATCCGGCAAGAGCATGAAAATAAATATCCTTATCTGTGCCTAATTGAAAGCCATCAAGTAAATCAGAGTTTACATAATTAATTCCTGCAGCCAGTTTCATCCCAAAATAATCACTAAAAAGTATCTTCGTTCCAAACTCGCCGGTTAATATCATTTTATGCGGACTGAAAGCTGTAACTGATGGAATCAATGCATTACCATTTTTATCTCCTGGTTCAAAATATAAATACGATATACTGCCGAAAAGATATGGTATAAATGATTTACCGATAGCATAATTAAAAGATGATCCAGCACCAAATGAATAGATAAGAGTTCTGTAATCAGCAGTTTGAAAACTCGAACTTGCTCCCCCTTCTCCGGTTATATAACCTGCAGTTCCGATTATTTCAAACCCAAATGTTGCCGGAGAGAGAGTAGGGAAATAATATTCAAGCGATGCTCTTGTAAGAAAATCTATTCCATTCTTCTTAAAGTCAGTTCTGCTGTAGGTAATTCCGCCATCAACTGAGAGACCAAATTTGTTTGAGAGTGGATGAAAGATTTTAGGTTCATAATGTCTTTGAGGTGTAACTTCAAATGTTAAAAACACAACGAATATAATCAGAAAGAAAATTCTCATTTTATTTCCCTCTATAATTATGGCAATAAAGAAAATTATAGTCCGTAAAATAATGTAAATGAAATTGAATTATTAGACCCAATCATAAAAACAGGTTCTCGAGTTGCTGCCTGATCATTTATATCTGAATAAATATAGGATCCTTTTAATATAAGATCGTGTAAATATTCGTATGTAAATTCAAAGCCTAATCTGTTTTCTGTTCTTAATGGCGGATAGAGGAATGGTAGTTCAATTTCTTTCATTCCCGCGTAAGCATAGTATATTTCTTCCAATCCACCTTTTCTAATATACTCATTATAAAGTTTAAATTTCAATCCGCGCAATAATTGGAAATCTAATTGAATCCGGAATTGATCAGCGTTTTGACCTAACCAATGACCAAGCGAATATTTTAAATGCTTATAATTTGTTACTTCATTCTTATGCTCATATACCCATGGATTTAATCGGGTATATTCTATTGATAAATCAAGATTATCGAATACCAGATCAACAGTTTTTCCGCCAAGAGTAAATCCAATCCATGTATTTCGAAAATCATTATCAAGTATGTTTCTTATTTCAGTTACATCAACCAATAAAGTAGAATACCATTTGAAGTTAACTGGATATTTTACTGCGATGTCAAAATACATTACTCCATTTGCATCATTAACATCACCTCTTCCGGAGTTGTGATCAAGAAACTTGAAGAACATAAATGGTAAAAAGAATTCAGGTCTTAATCCACCTCCATAAACAACAGAATTTCCGGCAGATACATCAAGCCATTGAAATGGAGTTAATGTTACAATGTTTGCAGCAATGTATTTAGGAATATAACTTTTAATAAGTGTTTGGCTTATTGAACCAGGATAAGAATTGTAGAAATAAGCTGAATCATAAACCTGAGAACTCAGCCAGCCATGTATATACGAAAATCTTAACCATTCAACTGGTTTCAATTGTAATTGAATATACGGGTATGAAGGTGATTTGTCGGATAATATTAATTGTCCGAATTTTCCATGTCCCCATTGCAAATAATCTTTAATCAATGAAACGCTGCCCCATCTCCAATTAAAATTTATACTGCCTTTGGCATCAGAATACTCTATACCATTTGGTGCATTTTTCGTCCAGGCACCGCGCAGTGGAGAGAAGTATTTATTTTTATCAACGTTATCGCCAAACTCACCTTTATCACGAAGATCAAAACTAAATCCGAACCAATCAGCATAGCTTCCATAAGTAGAAATTCCAATAGAACGTGAATGACCTGATAATTTATTTGTGGTGGATATTCCGTAAGAAGCAATGGGAGAAAATTTAATATTAAAAAGCGAATCACTATAACTAAATAAATACCATCTTTCATTTAAGTCAGAAAAGAAATTCATTACAACACTGTTCTGTTTAGATAAAGACGAGCTTAATAAAAAATCAATTTCATATTTGTATTCCTGACAATAAAATTTTAAGACTTCAAGCTCCAGATTATTTAGGGCGGACTCTTTTTCTGAAAACAAATTAACCACTTCAACAATTTTACCGGCTATATAATTTCTGGAAAATGGTTTTACTTCGTCATCAAGTTTGATAATACCTTTTAAATTTAATTTTTCAAGAAAATCATATATCCCATTTTCTACAGGTACATTAACAACCTGAGAATAAATATTAGAAGAGTTTTGAAAAACAGAAACTGAAAAAGACAGAAGTCCGGTTAAGAGCAGAAGATATCGAGAGAAATTTTTCTGAGAATACAATGATTTCACTTAATAATAATATTGTGGATTAAAAATACTAATTCTAAATCGATATAGTTACCGTATTTGAATAAAATTGCGTATTAACCAAAATGTATGATGATTAGTAATTCTTATGCGCTTCTTTTCCGATTGAATACAATATTTATAGTAATTTTAATTAAATATTTTATGTCAGTTTTAATCGGGTCTTTATCAAATAAATCTAAATATTTTTTTTCTGAAGCTTCAATTTCTTCTATTGTTGTTGGTAAATCAGCGTAAAATGGCGGGATTAAACCGGGTTTATATTTTTTCCTTCTTTGTTGAAATTCCGGTGAATACAATGATAAGTAATGTGCACTGACAGGTCGTACGCCAACAAGCTTCATTTCCCATTTAAATAAATTTACAATCATTGGAATCTCATCTATCCAAAACTTTCTAAAAAACTTGCCCCAGCTGGAAATTCTAAAATCATTATTAAACTTACCACCATCAGAAAGATTATTTTGTTTATAAACCAATTCCTGCAGATATTCCGAATAAGGGTGCATAGTTCTGATTTTATAGACAAATATTTTTGTTCCATCTTTACCAATTCTTCTCATCTTGAAAACCAAACTATAAGAAGGGTTCTTGTCTGTTGATGGTTCTTTAACTTTTCTTACTGCAAAATAAACAAAATTGTTTATCTCAGTCAGACTAAGTATTTCAAAACCGCAGAAAACTAATCTGCCTAAAGTTTCTGCAAGTGAGATAGCCCTGTTTTTGCCTTTGGATAGTAAAAAATAAAATTTTCTAAGAACAGGCAGTTTTGGAAATACTCTTTTCCAGATAAAATCAAAAAGATAGAAAACATTGGCTATCAAGAATGGATAATTTTTCTGAAAATTTTTGTAATGATTTTTGATTGGTATTACACAGCCTAAATAAACACCATTTTTAACTAATTTCAAATTAACTAATCTGAAATAATCATTTATTCTTATAAGATCATTTAGTTTGTGAAGATTAACTATCAGCTCCATTGATGAGTTACCTAATACATCAATGTTATATCTATCTGCAGACCTCAATATCAAAGTTTTATTTGCATCAAAGGACTTTAATTCCACTTCTCTTTCTAAAAAATTAAATACTTCCGGAAACTCTTTGAAATATTGAAACTGAAGTTTTTGTTTTGTGACAGATTCAGACACCTGACTGTTTATTAGTCTGTACCTTCCGGCATAAGATTTCTTATTTGAAGAAATTGCCGGATTTCCAAGTTCAAATGTTTTTAGAAAAATATTGGTAACTTCATCTGTAGGGTATGGCAAAGTTCTAACATATAAAAACAGAAACATTATAAATGAAACACCTGAATAAACAGAAACTGATTGAATAAAATAAGGCCAATAATCATCTTTGATATTTATTGTAAACACTGCCAATGTAATGACGGATAAAATCAGAAGATAAAATTTTATTTGCAAACCGGCTGCTGCCCAATTGTTTGACGATTGTTTTAGCGGATTGAATTTGTGCGTAAAAAGTGCGGCGAAAAACCAGCTGAGAAATATTAGAATTATAACTATCCAATGTCTTTCATTAATGTTTTGAAATCCGACTTTATTTATTATGAAAAAGTAAATAGAAATAGTTAAGAGAATAAAATCGGGTATTGTGTATCTCCAGGAAACTGGATTTCTTTCAATGATTTTTATTATTCCTTTGTTATAAGAAATAAAATAAAAGTACACACTTTCAACTGCTACGCCTGTAAGCATTGAGCCAAGAATAACATATCTTGAAAGATTTTCGGCATTAATATGCAAAAGAAAGAATGTGAGCGAACCAAGGCTTAATATTATTGAGATATATATTTTCCGTAATGATTGAGAATACTCATGTTCTCTTGTTAGAAATGCCTTATTAGCAATTATGGAAGAAAAAAATAATGACATTAAATAATAAGCAAAAAGAGCCTGATATTCTGATTCAAGCAAGATTGTGCTTCGTTTGTAGTAATGCCAAATAAAAAACGTTAAACTATAGATTATTAAACTGACAGCAGTATTTCTTAAAAAGTAACCAGATTTTCGGTTTTTAAAACCATTATTTCTATAGAGCCCGGTTTCTTTATTCTTTTGTGTAGCTAATAGTATATCTGAATTATGAATTTCCATAAATATTAAAAATAGATTTTATAATATATCTAAAAATCTTAAATATTAAGAAAATCATATCAGATAATTTTTTGCAAGGATTATTTTAGATTTAAATTAATAAATCCACATTAATCCAAAACTAATTTCCTGTTCTTTTGCTTACAAAAATTGTTACACTATACTATTGCATTAATTGGTTTTTTTTACTGCACTCTTTATATTTGAAACAATTTTCAAAGGAATTAAGCAGGATTAATGCAGAAAATCAGAATAAGCGATTTAGGAAATTTTGTAGGGCAGGAAGTTACACTTCAAGGTTGGTTATTTAATAAAAGATCAAGCGGTAAAATTAAGTTCATTATCCTACGCGATGGCTCAGGTTATTTGCAATGCGTTTATTTTAAAGGTAATCTTTCACCAGAAGTTTTTGATATAGCTGATAAAATCGGTCAGGAATCATCAATTGAAGTTACCGGAAAAGTAAAAGCGGAACCAAGAGCTACCGGCGGATACGAACTTGATGCAACCGGATTGAAAATTATATCTGAAGCTCACGATTATCCTATTACTCCCAAAGATCATGGAATCGAATTTTTATTGGATAACAGACACCTTTGGTTAAGATCCAGTAAACAAGTTGCTATTATGAAAATAAGGCATAGGATTGTAAAAGCAATCAGAGACTTTTTTGACGACAGAGGATTTACTCTGATGGATCCACCAATTTTAACTCCTAATGCCGTTGAAGGTACATCAACACTTTTCGAAACTCCGTATTTTGATCTTGGTAATGCTTACTTAACTCAATCAGGACAGCTTTATGCCGAAGCCGGTGCAATGGCGCTTGGTAAAGTTTACACATTTGGTCCTACATTTCGTGCTGAAAAATCCAAAACCAGAAGACACTTAACAGAATTCTGGATGGTTGAACCTGAAGTAGCTTTTAATGATCTGAATGACAATATGGATCTCGCAGAAGAATTTCTTGAGTATATTGTTCAAACTGTGCTGAAGGAAAAAGCGAATGAATTAAAAGTATTGGAAAGAGATACAACAAAACTGCAGAATGTTAAGCGTCCTTTCCCGCGTGTTCACTACGATGAGGCAGTTGAAATCCTGAAAAAAAATGGAATAGATTTTAACTGGGGCAATGATTTAGGCGGTGCTGATGAAACAATTGTCTCAGAACAGTTTGACAGACCTGTTATGGTTCATCATTATCCAGCCGAAGTAAAAGCATTTTATATGAAAAGGGATCCTGATTATCCCAAATATGCCCTTGCTGTCGATGTACTTGCCCCAGAAGGATATGGCGAAATTATCGGCGGTAGCCAGAGGGAAGATAATCTTGATTTTTTGTTGGAAAGAATCAAAGAGCATAATCTTCCGCAAAGTGCATTCGAGTGGTATCTTGATCTAAGAAGATTTGGCTCAGTTCCGCATTCAGGATTTGGGTTAGGTCTCGAAAGAACAGTTAGCTGGATTTGCGGCTTGGATCATTTAAGAGAGGCGATTCCTTTTCCAAGAATGATTTACAGGAATACTCCCTAACAATTAAAATTGTATAAATAAACAATAGAAAAGTTTAAATGAATTTAGAAGTATTTTTATTTTTTGTTTTTGGTATTATCGCTGCTGTTACAGCAGTTTTAATGATAACCAGGCGCAATCCTGTAATATCTGCATTATTTCTCATTCTTAATTTTGCAGCACTCGCCGGTTTATACATAACTTTAAATGCTCAGTTTATTGCAGTAACCCAGATTATTGTATATGCCGGGGCAATAATGATATTGTTCTTATTTGTTTTAATGCTCTTAAGAACAGAAAACCAGAAAAAACTTTTTGAGTTAAATCCAAAAACCAAAATCTTTGCTATGATAATTGCGTTCGTTGTTTTTGTACAACTTGTTTACATGATATTTTTTGCAAGTCCGTCAGCAAATGTTTCAAAAGATGTTTCAAAAAGTGTTGAAGCAGGAACAATAGAATCTATCGGCAGGGAATTATTTACAAATTACATAGTTCCTTTTGAAGCCGCAGGGTTTTTATTACTTGCTGCAACAATTGGCGCATTAGTATTAGCAAAAAAGAAATTTGATTAAAGAGTTTATTATGATTATTACAATTGAATATTACCTGATCTTAAGTGCATTTATGTTTCTAACGGGTGTTGCAGGAGTGCTTATAAACAGAAATGCAATTGTTGTTTTTATGAGTATAGAATTAATGCTCAATTCTGCTAATCTTACATTAGTTGCATTTTCTTCTTTCCTTGGAAATTCAATTGGACAGTTATTTGTGTTTTTTGTAATGACTGTGGCTGCTGCAGAAGCTGCTGTAGGTTTAGCAATTATTATTGCGATTTTCCGTAATAAGCTTACAGTTAATATTGACGAAATAAATATTCTTAAGTGGTAAAAACCAAAATATATTCTTATGCGTGATTTAATTTACTTAACTGTTATACTTCCTTTACTTGGATTTTTAATCAACGGGATTTTTGGAAGTAAGATAAAAAATGAAAAACTGATCGGAATTATTGGAAGTGGTGTGGTTGGTATTTCATTCATAATAGCGCTAGGTGCCTTTTTCGAAACACTTGCATTACCATTAGAACAAAGGCAGAAGATAGTAAGTCTTTTTAGCTGGATGGCTGTTGGAAAGCTTAATGTCAGTTTTGCCTTTCAAGTTGATCAGCTTTCATTAGTTATGGCATTGGTTGTAACCGGAGTAGGATTTATTATCCACGTTTATTCAATTGGTTATATGCATGGAGATAAAGGTTACTGGAGATTTTTCTCTTACATGAATCTCTTCATCTTTGCTATGATGAATCTTATACTTGCAGATAATTTTGTTCTGTTGTTTCTTGGATGGGAGGGAGTAGGACTGTGTTCTTATTTATTAATTGGATTTTGGTATGATAGAAAGTTTGAAAAAAGTACTGTTGCTGATGCTTCCAAAAAAGCATTTATTGTAAACAGAGTTGGTGATTTTGGATTTCTGCTTGGTATGTTTTTAATCTATATGACCTTTGGTAGTCTTAATTTCAATGAAGTTTTCTCACGTGCTGTTTCATTCAGTGTTCCGGCTTATGTGTATGGATTTATTGCTATCTTTTTATTTATCGGTGCAACAGGTAAATCAGCTCAGATCCCATTATTTGTTTGGCTGCCGGATGCAATGGCTGGTCCAACTCCAGTCTCTGCGCTTATTCATGCCGCTACAATGGTTACTGCAGGAGTATATATGGTTGCAAGAACATCAATTATATATGCAAGTGCACCTCAGATAATGATGGTGATTGCCATTATCGGAGCTTTAACTGCATTTTTTGCTGCTACAATTGGTATAGTTCAAAATGATATAAAGAAAGTTCTTGCTTACTCAACTGTTTCACAACTTGGCTATATGTTTTTAGCGATGGGTGTTGGTGCATTTTCTGCCGGAATCTTTCACGTGATGACACACGCCTTTTTCAAAGCACTTTTATTTCTTGCCGCCGGTTCAGTAATCCATGCAATGCATGAAGAACAGGATATTCAAAAATTCGGCGGGCTGAAAAAGTATATGCCTCGAACTCATTTTACTTTTTTAATTGCTGCTTTGGCTATTTCAGGTATTCCACCATTGTCCGGTTTCTTTAGTAAAGATGAGATATTATGGTTCTCTTTTGCTAACAGTGGATTATTTTTATGGATAATTGGAGCAGGAACAGCAATGATGACTGCCTTTTATATGTTCAGACTCTATATATTAACCTTCGATGGTAAAGAAAGATTTGGTAAAGATAAACATCCGCATGAATCGCCTTCAGTGATTACTATTCCGTTAATTGTTTTAGCTGTACTTTCTGTTATCGGTGGTTTTATTGGTATTCCCGAAGTATTTTCAGGTGAACACGGTAATCAATTTCATAATTGGCTGGCTCCAATTTTTAAAGATGCAGATCGTAAACTTGCCCATTTCAGTATGCACTCACATTCAACTGAGATTTTATTGATGGTTCTATCCGTAGTATTTGCTCTCAGTGCTATTTGGTTTGCACGATATGTATATCTTAAGAAGCCGTCAATTGCATCAGATACTGTAAAGAGATTTAAAGGATTATATAATCTTTTATGGAATAAGTATTTTGTTGATGAAGCTTATGATGCTGTAGTTGTTAACCCAATTGTTCAAACATCAAAATCTTTCCTTTGGCAGATAGCTGATAATAAGATAATTGATGGAGTTGTAAATGGTTCAGCTAAATTAATTGACATATTTTCTGTTAATATCAGGAAATTACAAAATGGTGTTGCGCAATTTTACGCCCTGGTAATGGTGCTCGGAATTGTAGCAGCTTTTTTCTGGATTATTTTTAGTTTATAAAATGGAAAACAGTTTACTACTTACATATTTAATTCTGACACCATTTATTGGTTCATTCCTTGTCTTGTTTTTTAAAAAGGGACAAGAACATCTGATTCGTTATACTGCTTTAGTAATTTCAACTATTGCTTTTATTATTTCAGTTATAATCTATTTTCAGTTTGATGCTGCTAATGCCGGATTTCAATTTGTTGATAAATTTCAGTGGATTAATGGACTCAATATCCATTTCCATATCGGCATAGATGGAATGTCACTGTTGTTGGTATTACTTACTACATTTCTAACACCCTTAACTCTTGTTTCAAGTTGGTCAAGCATAGAAAGTAAAGTTAAGGAATTTACATTTTTCTTTTTAATGCTCGAAGTCGGGATGCTTGGTGTATTTATTTCACTTGATCTGTTTCTATTCTATGTATTCTGGGAAGCAATGTTGATTCCAATGTATTTTATTATTGGTATCTGGGGTGGAAAAGAAAGAATTTACGCTGCGGTTAAGTTTTTTATTTACACTATGTTCGGCAGCTTATTAATGCTTGTTGCGCTTATATGGTTAGCTGTTTATGCAATTGGTCCATTAGGTTATTTTACAACAAATCTGATTGAGTTATATGCTGTTGCACCTCAAATACCAATGAATATTCAGACCTGGATGTTTATCGCATTTGCTTTCAGCTTTGCAATTAAAGTTCCTGTTTTTCCATTGCATACCTGGCTGCCCGATGCTCACGTTCAGGCTCCAACCGCCGGTTCTGTTATTCTTGCAGGCGTTTTACTAAAAATGGGGACTTATGGATTGTTGAGATTTAATCTTCCACTTTTCCCTGAAGTTTCTATCGCTGCAGCACCTTACATATCCATACTTGCAATTATAGGGATCATTTACGGCGCTTTAGTATCAATGGTTCAAACAGATGTAAAAAAATTAGTTGCTTATTCTTCAGTATCACACTTAGGATTTGTTGTCCTCGGAATATTTGCAATGACTCAGGAATCTATACAAGGCGCTATAATACAAATGGTTAATCATGGTTTATCAACTGGAGCGTTATTTCTTTTGGTAGGTATAATTTATGAAAGAACTCATACAAGAGAAATTTCTGATTATGGTGGTATAGCTAAACTGGTTCCGGTTTATGCATTCGCTTTAATGTTTGCCTCACTTTCTTCGGTTGGACTGCCGGGATTAAACGGATTTATAGGTGAATTTTTAATACTGCTTGGTTCTTTTAAATCGCCGGTTCTTGGAAGCTGGTGGTTTACAGTATTTGCAGCTTCCGGAGTTATCTTTGCTGCTGTTTATTTATTATGGATGTACCAGAGAGTAGTATATGGCGAGGTAACAAATCCAAAGCTTAACGGATTAAAAGACATGAACAACAGGGAAATATTTGTTCTTCTACCGATTTTTATTTTTATAGTTTGGATAGGAATTTATCCTAGTACTTTTCTAAAAGTTTCTGATAAATCTACTGCTAAAGTCGTAAAGCAGATGTATAATCCGGATAAAATCAAACCAGTTCAAATGGGCTTAATTCAATCAAATAAGTAAAGAAGTTTAAAGATTAATAATAATGTTTAATAACTATCAAGAATTTTGGAATTTGCTGCCGATGATAATCATCGCTGTTGGTATAATTATTTCACTGATTATCGAAATGTATTCAAAGAAAAGTGATGTTATAATACCATGGTTTTCTATAATAATATTTGTAGCGGCAGGCTTACACGCACTTTTTTATGTAAACGATGTTTCAATTGTATTACAAAACATGCTTGCTACCGGCGGTAATGCAAATATCTTTCATGCAATTTTTACTCTGGGTGCAGCAGTCGTAACGCTGCTTTCCATTGACTATCTGAAAAAATACGGTATATATTTTAGTGAATATTATTTAATTCTTCAGACCTCTGTATTGGGTATGATGCTGATGGCTGCAGCAAAAGATATTCTTGTAATCTTTCTTGGGCTGGAACTTATGTCAATATCATTTTATATCCTTGCTGGTATGAACAGGAAAAGATCAAATGCTAATGAAGCATCTCTTAAATATTTTTTATTAGGTGCATTTGCTACAGGATTTATAGTGTATGGAATTGCTCTTATTTATGGTTCTGCTCATACAACTTCAATAGATTTTATAACATCAAATTTTAATTTATTATCAGATAATTTATTATTTGTCGCTGGTGTTTTATTATTCTTGATTGGTTTTTCCTTTAAGATTGCTGCATTTCCTTTTCATATGTGGGTTCCTGATGTTTATGAAGGAGCACCAACCTCGGTTGCAGCGTTATTTTCTACCGGTGGTAAAGCTGCTGCATTTAGTGCAATCATAGCTACATTATTCGCTTTATTTAATAACGGAGGGCAAGGTAATTTCTTTACACCATTTCTTGCTGTTATTTCTGTTTTATCTATGTTCTATGGCAGCATTGTGGCAATTGCACAGGACAATATTAAAAGAATGCTTGCATATTCATCTATTTCACACGCTGGTTATCTGATAATTGGTTTAGCTGCTGGTAATTATGATGCAGCTGCTGGAGTTATTTTTTATCTGGCTGCTTACACCTTTATGAATTTAGGAGCGTTTGGGGTTGTAGCTTTGATTGAAGGAAAAGATGAAACTAATCTTTCAATTAATTCTTATTCAGGTTTAGGAAGCAAAAAACCTTTTTTAGCTGCACTTCTTGCTTTACTTATGTTTAGTCTTGCAGGTATTCCTCCTTTTGCTGGATTCTTCGGAAAGTATTATATATTTATTGCAGCTGTAAAAGCCAAGTTAACCTGGCTTGCAATTCTTGGAGTAATATCTAGTGCGATTAGTGTATATTTTTATATTAGGATTGTTGTACTGATGTATTTTAAAACTTCTGAAACTGAACTTGAATATGATGGAAGTAATAACTATATGTTTGCAATTATTCTTTCAGTTTTAATTGTTGTAATAATGGGAGTTTTCCCCGGGAGTTTTATTGATTTGGTTACGAAGTTTATTTAATTGTGGAAGAAATTTAATTTCTTCTCTCTTTCCTTTGGTTTAAGTATGATTCCACTTTATAATACATCCGATATCCGGCGTCTTGACTCTTTTGCTATTAAAAAGTTAAAAGTACCAGGTATTGTACTAATGGAAAATGCATCTGTTGGTATTTATCAAGCTATCACTCAAAAATATCCGGAGGTCAAATCAATTGGAATTATTTGTGGGAAAGGTAATAATGGAGGTGATGGGTTTGCAGTTGCAAGACATTTTTCAAATAACGATTTTGAAGTTAAGGTTCTAAATATCGGTGATGTAAATAGCTTGAGCGGTGATTGCAGAATAAATTTTGAAATATTAAAAAGATTATCATCTCATAGAAACAATCTTAAAATTAAATCATTCAAATCAATTAAGGATACCAATTGGTTAAAAAAATGTGATCTAATTGTTGATGCTATGTTAGGGAGCGGATTTACAGGAGAACTAAAAGAACCATATTACAGCATTGTAAAATCGGTAAATAAATTCCGGTCGGTTAAATGTGCCGTTGACATTCCAACAGGATTGGATTCTGATACAGGTTTTGCTGATTGTGTTTTTAATTCTGATTTAACTGTTACGCTTGGTGAATTTAAAAAAGGTCTTTTTATTGAGAGGGGATATCAAAATTGCGGTGATGTGCAATTAAAAGAAATTGGTGTTGGAAATGATTTTTTTAATAGCATTTATAACGATACATATTTATTAGAACCTGAAGATGTTTTTCAGGCACTGCCAAAGAGAAACAAATTGGTAAATAAATATACTGCCGGTAAAGTATTATCAATAGCAGGATCATATCAATATCCCGGAGCTGGTGCACTTACATCTCATTCTGCTTTGGTTGCTGGAGCGGGCGCATCAGTTCTCTATATACCTGAAAGTGCAAAAAAACTGGTACACAAAAGTTTAACCGAAGTAGTGGTTGAATCTTATGGAACTTCTAAAACATATTGTTTTAATTCAGATGCACTTAAGCAGATTAAAGAAAGAATTAAGTGGGCAGATGTTTTGGTTATTGGTCCTGGATTAGGCAGATCAGTCGAAACAAATAACGCAGTTAAAGAATTGCTGCTTAATAAACGATTTAAATTAACTGTTCTTGATGCAGATGCTTTAAATGCACTTGATGAGAGTTTTTTAGATAAGATTGATTTAAGTGATTGTGTATTTACACCGCATATTGGAGAATTTTCTAGTCTAATTAATACAGATATCAGCAAAATCCGTAAAGATATCTTAAAATACGGAAGAGATTTTGCGTTAAGACATAAGACAGTTTTAATATTAAAAGGTGCTCCAACAATTATTTTTAACAAAACCGGCGAAGCATTGATAAACACAACAGGGAACAGTGGTATGGCAAAGTTTGGTACTGGTGATGTTTTAACCGGTATTTTAGGCGGATTACTTGCACAAACAAAAAATATCGAAACAGCAGCTTTTACTGCAGTTTATCTGCACAGTCTTTCTGCTGATCTTTTGTTAAAGAAAAAGCCATTATCCAATTATCTTCCTACTGATATAATTAAAAATTTTCCTGATGCAGTAAAATTTATTGAGGGAAGTGTTGTATAGTTTTTTAGAAAAAAATAAAAAATATCTCATTCATCTGCCGTTGATAGTTTACTGGTTAATACTTTTCACCCTAACTTCAATGCCGGCTAGTGTAGCTATTATTACAGAATTCGGAGATAAAATTAGTCATTTTGGTGCGTATGGACTGCTAAGTGTGTTTTTATATTTAACAATGTACTTTCAGGATAAATTCATATTGCTTAAAAAATTTCCCGGGATATTTACAATAGTAATCGCATCACTTTACGGGATGCTGGATGAAATCCATCAGATTTATGTGCCGGGTAGATTTGCAGAAGTGCTGGATTGGCTGGCTGATTTTACCGGTTCGGTTTTAGCTGTATTAATTACCAGATACTTATTAGAATACATTAAAAGAACAGAATTTGAAAAAAGCAAATCAAATACTGGAACTTTTAAAAAATAATTTTGTAAAAGACTTGAAAAATTATTTGACAATAGAAAAACTCATTATTAAGTTAGCACCACTTAATTGCTAGTTAGGAGAAAAAAACAATGGCAATCAACAAAACTAAAAAAGCAGACTTGATGTCTAAGTACAAGAGAGTATTTGAAATCAGTTTAATTGTTTCTTTAGCACTTCTGATTGTTGCCTTTAAATTCTTTCCGGATTTCAAGGGACAGGAAGTAAAAATTGAAGGACCGCAGGAATTATTTCAGGTAGAGGATATCCAACAGACTAAACAGGAAAACAGACCACCGCCTCCGCCAAAGCCTCCAATTCCGATTGAAGCACCGTCTTCGGATGTACTTGAAGATATAGAAATTGGTGATACTGAAATTGATATTACTGAACAAATTGAAGCACCACCACCTCCACCGAAAGAAGATAAGAAAATTGTTGAAGAAGAGCCGGTTTATTTTGTTGCTGTTGAGGAAATGCCCGAACCTATCGGAGGTATTGGAGAGATTCAAAAGAAAATTGTATATCCTGAAATTGCTAAAAGAGCTGGAGTTGAAGGAAAAGTTTATGTTCTCGCTTTTGTTAATGAACAGGGAACAGTAACTGATGCAAAAATAATTAAAGGTATTGGAGCTGGCTGTGATGAAGCTGCTTTGGATGCTGTAAAGAAAACAAAATTTAAACCAGGGAAACAAAGAGGTAAACCAGTTAAAGTGCAGGTATCAATCCCTGTAGTTTTCAAACTGCAGTAAATTTTCAGGCGTCGTAATGACGCCTTTTTTTTTTTAAGTTGAAAACTCCTGATATAGATTAAAGTAGAAGATGGCAATTAAAAGTTTCTTTTTTATCTCATCAATCATACTGAAAATTTCTCCGCTCTAAACATTTCTTAGAAATAAAATAATTACTAACCATAAATTAAAATGCTAGACTAACGTCCTTTAACCGGAACAAAAGTCTTTGTAAGGAGTGAAATGAGCGTAATAATAAATTATTAAATCAATAATTCTTTAGTGAGTAAGGAGAGGAGCAAATGTCATTTAATAAATCAAAAAAAGCAGATCTAATGGCAAATTACAAAAGAGTTTTTGAGATCGGTTTAATCTTTTCTTTAGGTCTTCTTATTGTTGCATTTAAATTTTTCCCTGATATAAGAACTGAAGAGTTAGAGGAAGAAAAGCCACCGACAATTATAAGTATTGAAGATATTTTGCCCACTCAGCAAAATAAAATACCTCCGCCGCCTCCAAAACCTCCAATTCCAATTGAAGCACCATCTACGGAGGTTTTAGAAGATTTTGAAATTGGAGAGACAGAAATTGATATTACTGAACAGATATCGGCTCCACCTCCTCCACCAGCAGTGGATAGAAAAATTGTAGAAGTAGAGGATGAATTTTTTGTTGTTGTTGAAGAGATGCCCCAACCTATCGGTGGTATTGGAGAGATTCAAAAGAAAATTGTATATCCTGAAATTGCTAAAAGAACTGGAGTTGAAGGAAAAGTTTATGTTCTCGCTTATGTTAATGAACAGGGAACAGTAACTGATGCTAAGATAATGAAGGGTATTGGAGCTGGCTGCGATGAAGCTGCTTTGGATGCAGTAAAGAAAACAAAATTTACACCAGGAAAACAAAGAGGCAAACCTGTTAAAGTGAAGGTGTGGGTTCCTGTAGCTTTCAAACTGCAGTAAATTTTTGGGCGTCGAAAGGACGCCTTTTTTGCATCGGTTAGCTGCTAAAATTAAGTTTCATCAAACAATCAGAATTTGTATTTTAGCTTAGTTTTAATTTAAAAATCTTCATTGAAATTATGAATAAGAGTAAAAGCAGTAATAAGCAAAGCAGCATTTGGGCTTTTATCTTTATTCTGATAATTGATCTGGCATTTCTTTATTATCTAAAGTACCGAAATCAAAACATTAGCCTCAGTGAGTTTAATATTTTAAACTTTGGAAATTTGTTAAATCTGTTCACTTTTTTAATAATAGCAATCGGTTTACTAATCATCAAACTGAAGATAAAAAGCTTAAGCAACATTAATTATTTCTGGTTTTCGATTATGCTGCTTCAAGTTTTTCTAATTATATCGTTTCTACTTTATGGTTATAAACTTCCATTTGGCAAGTATTATGCGCTGGGACAGTCTGGCAACAGACTTTTTGTGGGATTTATTTATATGCTTTATCAGTTTTTACTTTTTGTATTTATGTTTTCAGTATGGTTATCGATCAATAAAACCAAGAACCTGATTTTTATCCGTGCAGTAATTAACTCTGCAATTCTATTTTTTGCAATAATAATTCTATCGTTTGTTTTTATTGTAGTGAAAGAAAATCAGTTTGATGAAAAACTAACAAAGCGTAAAAATGATAATATTGCAGTTGTTTTAGGTGCTGCTGTGTGGTCGGATAATAAACCTAGTCCTTCATTGGCAGCAAGAGTTGATCGGGCACTAAGTTTATTAGATACAGGTGAAGTAAATTCAATTTATCTTACAGGTAGTAATGCACCCGGAGAACTAGCTGAATCAGAAGTTGCTTATCAATATATAGAAAGCAAAAGAAAGCCAACTGAAAATATTTTTATTGAAAAGAACACAACTTCGACCAATGAACAAATAAGTTTTATAAAGAATTATCTTTTGAAAAAAAATAAAAATAAAAACATTATCATTATTTCTGATAGCTATCATTTAGTCAGAATAATTGAGATTAGTAAATTCCATAACATTAAAGTGCAGGCTGTTCCTTCAAAACTTAATTTGACTTTTGAAAACGCATTATATTTCAAATTCAGAGAAGCTTTGGCTCTTGTTGTGTTTTGGTTTTTTGCATATTAAAAAGTATTGGAGAGTTAATGTCACAAAAATATAAAAGAAGAACAGTTAGAGAAAAAGTTTTACAGATATTGTATGCTTATGAAGTAAATAATGAGAATTTACAAGCACTTTCTGATAGTTTATTGGCAGAAGTTCAGGATGAAAAACTGATTCGTTTTGGTAAAGAATTAATCAACAAAGTTCTTATCAATAAAAATGAATTTGATCAACGGATTAAACAGCGGGTTAGTAACTGGGAAATGAATCGAATAGCATTGATTGACCGGATTCTGCTTCGGATGGCGCTTTGTGAAATAATGTATTTCCCGGATATCCCACCTAAAGTCTCTATTAATGAAGCCATTGAAATTGCCAAAACTTTTAGTACTGCAGGTAGTGGAAAGTTTATAAATGGAATCCTTGATGCTATTCTTATTGATGAAAGATCAACAGGACGGTTGACAAAAACAGGCAGGGGACTTGTTGATGAGACAATTTTAAAATCCCATAAAAAAAATCCAGATGACAAATAAGAAAAAAGTCTTTATCTGGACGCTGTTCGATTTTGCAAACACATCATTTTCGATTGTTGTTGTAACATTTGTATATGCAGTTTACTTTAAAAAAGTAATTGCAGAAGGTAAATCAATCGGCGATCTTTACTGGTCTATTGGTACAAGTCTCGCTATGATAATAACTGCTATTATTTCTCCAGTATTAGGTGCAATAGCTGATTACTCAGCAGGAAAAAAAAGATTTTTATTATTCTTTACGCTGTTATGTATTGCTGCTACATCTTCATTGTTCTTTGTGGGCAGAGGAGAAGTTTTTTGGGGAGTTATATTATTTGTGCTGGCAAATATCGGATTTGAAGCAGGATTAGTTTTTTATGATTCTTTTCTGCCGGAGATTACAGAACCAAAAAATTTCGGAAGAGTAAGCGGTTATGGATTTGCAATGGGCTATTTAGGTTCTCTCGCCACTCTCGCAATTATCTATCCGTTTATTCAAGCTGAAATGATAAAAGAATCATTCCCGGTTGCTGCATTATTCTTTTTAATATTTGCAATTCCTTTGTTTGTTTATCTGAAAGATAACCGAAAAATAAAATCTGAAAAAGTTTCTTATCTGAATATCGGAGTCTCGCGGGTCTGGAATACAATTTCGCATTTAAAGCATTATAAAAATCTTGCAGTATTTTTGTTAGCATATTTCTTCTACATAGAAGGTGTTAATACTATAATCTTTTTTTCGGGCAATTATGCCAGTACAACTTTAGGATTTACAGAGACTGAGCTTTTAATCTTCTTTTTAACTGTTCAAACCACAGCTATTGCAGGCTCAGTGATACTTGGTATTATTGCTGATTCAATCGGGCAAAAGAAAACAATAATTATCACATTGATAATGTGGTTGGTTACAGTATTGTTTGCATATTTAGCTCAGGATAAAAATAGTTTTTATATCGTTGGATTAATTGCCGGTGCAGCAATGGGCTCAAGTCAATCCACTAGCCGAAGTTTAATGAGTAAACTTACCCCGCAGGAAAAAAAGACGGAGTTCTTCGGGTTTTACTCCTTTTTCGGAAAAAGCTCTGCTATTATTGGTCCTTTAGTTTTCGGATTTGTAAGTTTTATTTCAGGCGACCAGAGACTTGCTATATTTTCAATTGGAATATTTTTTCTGATCGGACTAATTATATTGTTGTGGGTTGATGATCCAAAAGCGGATCAATGATCTTTATAATTTTTATAAATCGGAGAACCAATTAATTTTTTTTGATCCCAAACAAAAGATTTGCTCTTTACTTCTTTTCTGTATTCACAATTATTGTAATTACAGAATTTACATAAATCATCAATACAATAATCAAAATGTATTTTCAATTCTGCTTGCGGAAATGCCTTTTGTAATTCGTTTCTAATAAAAGATTCTTCATCGTGTGTTTGTCTGATATTAAAAAAATATGGGAGTATCAGATGAAAATCTATAAAGATCTTATCTCCGGACTGCCAGAAACGCAGTTCATGGATATCGATCCAATAATCTCTTTTTATTGAAATAATTTTATCTGTTAATTTATCCAGCATCTTCTGATCAACTTCATTCATCAATCCAGCAATTGACTCTCTGATCAGCTTATAACCTGTAACTAAAATATTAAGTGCAACAAGGATAGCAATTATAGGATCCAGTAATTCAACACCTGTTAGAATTACAAGAAGTACTGCTATGATAACTCCAAAACTAGTTATGGAATCAGTCAAAACGTGTTTTCCATCAGCAACTAATGTAAGAGAATTAGTTTTCTTGCCCGTTCGAATTAAATAATTACCAAGAATCAGATTGATGATTGAAGCAAATGATATTACAACGGCGCCGATGCCAAGTTGTTTTAGTTCCGGTCCGGCAATAATTGAGTTAACACTTTCAATGATGATAACTATTGCAGCAATTATAATTAATAATCCTTCGATACCGGCTGAAAAGTATTCAATATTTCCATGTCCGTAAGGGTGAGATGTATCTGCCGGAAGAGAGCTGAGAAAAATACTGAACAGTGCCATACTTGTAGCTAAAATATGAACAATAGACTCTGCGGCATCAGAAAAGATTGCGGCTGAACCAGTGATAAGGTAGGCAGATAGTTTAAAAACAAACATACTCAAGCCAACAATAAGAGAAATTACTGCTGCTTTCTTTCTAAGCCTAATCATCCTTGTGTTTTGATCGTCCATTTATAAACTACATAATTTTTTTGATGCACTAATCAGCACTTCGTCTTTCTTTGCAAAACAAACCCGGACTATTTTTGAACTGATTTTTGTTGAATAAAACGGCGATATTGGAATTACTGCAACTCCGGCTTTTTCAATCAGATGTTTTGAAAAATCCATATCATTCAATTCAGAAATATTTGAGTAATCCAAAAGTTGAAAATAAGTTCCGTTACATTCGCGGAGCTTAAAATTAGATTCTTTGATTAAATTCCTGAACAAATCCCGTTTCTGTTCGTAGAAACTTTTCAAACTTAAAATGTTTGAATCATCTTTTAAAAACTCAGCAATTGCTAATTGAACAGGTGTGTTTACAGCGAACATGATAAACTGATGGATTTTTCTGAATTCTCTTGTTAGATTTTCTGGCGCACAGCAATAACCAACCTTCCAACCAGTTGTATGGAATGTTTTGCCAAATGATGAGATTACAAAAGTTCTTTTTGCAAGCTCTTCATTTCTTGTAAAACTTAAATGTTCTTTCCCATCAAATATGATGTGTTCATATACTTCATCGCTGATCAGATAGATATTTTTATTCTTTACTAATTCAGCAAGAGTAGAAATATCATTATGACTTAGTACAGCTCCAGTTGGATTGTGAGGAGAATTAAACACAATGCACTTGGTTTTCCCGGTAATTGAAGCAGCTACATTATCCCAGGGAATACTATAATCTTTCTCATTCAATTTAATAGCTATTGGAACACCACCATTTAATTTAATAGCAGGAATGTAGGAATCATAAGCAGGTTCAAAAACAATTACTTCGTCTCCTTTTTCAATAAGAGTTGAGAAAGCTGTAAATAAAGCCTGAGTTGCTCCGGCAGTTATTGTGATTTCTGTATCAGGATTATAAGGTTTACCATATAGATTAAAAATTACTCTTGAAATTTCTTTTCTCAACTCAATAGTGCCGGGCATTGGAGCGTACTGATTGAACCCCTTTTTCATAAAGCTGTTAACAAGCTCGATTAATTCATCTGAACAATTAAAATCCGGAAAACCCTGAGACAAGTTTATTGCATTGTGATCATTTGCAAGTTTTGACATAACCGCAAAAATACTTGTTCCAGTATCCGGCAATTTAGAATTAAATTCTTTTTTCTGATTCATATTATTTTACTCAACTTTAAATCTTTCAACAGCAGGTCTAAGATTGTCGTAAAGCCTTTTAAGTTGTTGATAAGCAAACTGATTACCTCTCTGCGCTGATTCTCGATAATATTTTACAGCCTCTTGGATTGACTTTCTTAAGCCAATTCCATTTTCATAACAATATCCCAATGCAAATTGTGCAAGAAGAGAACCTTTAGATTCAGCTTCCTGCAAAATCTTTATCTCTTCTGAAAAATCAGCAGTGTTTTTCTGATCTAAAACTTTGGATAAAGCTAATCTTACATTTGCTTCAATACTTTTTAACTTATATGCATAATTCCAAAGCTGAATACCTTTGTTCTTATCCTGAGCAGTATATTTTCCCGAATAATAATTATAACCAGTTTCGATAATTGCCGGCAGATGATTTTGTTTTGCGGATTTTTCTAAAAGATTTAAAGCATCCAGATCAGTTAATCTGTTATCATAACCAAGCTTATGTAATCCATACCAAACAAATTGAGCAGTCGGATCATTAAAGCTTATACCATTATTAAGAATTGTATAAAAATCTTTTTCACGAATAAGTTTCCAAAGTAAATACGCTGATCTTGGTGAATCAAGTATTGTTGCTCTGATGTAATACTCGGCAGCCAACAATAAATTTAGTCCTGTTGAGTTACCAGTTTGATATAATCTGCCTAAAATTGTCAGAGCTTCAGGGCTTCCTGCTTCTGCAATTTTTGAAATAATGTTCAGATCAATGGTTGATAAATTTTTATAGAAAAAGGAATCTTTTGGAGTTTTTAATGAATCATTTATCAACTTATTATTAATCCGAATTAAATCAGTAAGTAAAACCTCATCACTAAAACCTCTAACTGTATCTACTTCTGAATCAAAATCAATAAAAACCAAACCAACAGAAGGCTGGATGTTACTTGTAATTTCTTCATCTTTAGAATTTTTTGATTTTTGATAAGAAAATTTATTTTGAGCTACTGAATCTTTAAACTCGTGTGAAACTTTAGAATCAAGCTCTGCTAAAACTTCTTTTGCAGGTTCATAACCACCGTCAGCGGATTTCTTTATCCAAAAGTAAGATTTATTCCAATCTCTTCTTACTATCAGGTTATCTGTATATAGAATACCAACAACATATTGCGCCTGACTCATACCTGCTTCGGCTGCCGACAAAAAATATTCATAAGCAGTAAAAGGATTCCATTCTGTTCCCCAGCCATTCATGAGCATAATTCCGTAATTATGCATTGCAGCAGTTAGTTTTTGTAAAGCAGCTTTTTGTATCCAATACACAGCGGTTACAGTATCAGCTACAATTCCGTCTCCGGTTAACAACCGAAGTCCGAGTTCGTGCTGAGCAAGCGGATCGCCGCTATTTGCTAGTTGTACTAGTTTAAATTGCTGTAATAGTTGATAAGATAAATCTGGCTGATAAAAATATGGATTATTTTTATAGGGTCTGTTCTTTTTGAACGCCAGACTTTTGGTTGAATCCTGACTAAAAGATAATGTATTAAATGAGTTTAAAAATAAAAGTAAGAGTATCGAACTTAATATTGTTTTATAAGACACAGGTTTCTCTGCTGCAAAATTCCAAAAGTGTTATAATAATGTAATTGTAATTTATAGATTCTTCAACAAATATATGGTGATTTTATTTTGCACTAAAAGAATATTTTTTTAGGTTTCTGAAAAATTGTGGTGTAATCATTTCAAACTAGTTCCTAATCCAAATAGAAGGATTCTGAAATAGTCTGTCCATTACAGTAAGAATAATATCTGCAATTTTTAATTATTCGAACGAATTGTCAGAAATATATTATAATAAAACGATTATAGCCGGAGGTAATTTTTTAATCTAAAATATTCTGAGCTTGAAAGACGCAAGCTAAGTTTAAATAAGTTGAATAGGTAAAAATTCTCAATTTGAAATCTTAAAACTGCACTCTATATTTGATAACAAAAAAAAAGCAAAATGTCGGCACGAAAAAAAGTTAAGTTTATCTTTGTAACAGGCGGTGTTGTTTCCAGTTTAGGAAAGGGAATTACTGCCTCATCACTTGGTCTTCTACTAAAACAGCGCGGTTTCAGAGTAACAATTCAAAAATTTGATCCTTATATTAATGTTGATCCCGGAACTATGAGTCCGTTTCAGCATGGAGAAGTTTATGTAACTGATGATGGTGCAGAAACCGATCTGGACCTTGGTCATTATGAGAGGTTTCTTGATGTTAATATGAGCCGTGCTAATAATACTACTACCGGACAAGTTTATTATGATGTTATTACTAAAGAGCGAAGAGGAGATTTTCTTGGGGCAACCGTTCAGGTAATTCCGCATATTACAGATGAAATTAAAAGCAGAATGTTGAAGTTGAGTGAACTTGGTGAATATGATATTATAATTAGCGAGATTGGCGGAACTGTTGGAGATATTGAAAGTTTGCCTTTCATTGAGGCAATGAGACAATTGATGCTGCAGTTTGGCAGAGCAAACACAATGAATATTCATGTTACACTTGTGCCGTATATTGCATCAGCAGGTGAAGTAAAAACAAAGCCAACACAACATAGTGTAAAAAACTTATTAGAGCTTGGTATTCAACCGGATGTTTTGATTTGCAGATCTGAAAAAAAACTTGAGCGGGAATTAAGAGATAAAATTGCACTCTTTACTAATGTCAATTCAAAAGCTGTAATTTCAAATTATGACAGCTCTTCGATTTATGAAGTACCTTTGGTTTTGTATAAGGAAAAGCTTGATCAGATTGTTATCGAAAGACTTCATTTATCTGATAGAAAAATTAATCTTGAGAACTGGGAATTATTTGTTCAAAAAATTAAAAGTCCTGCCCAAAGTGTTGAAATTGCTCTTTGTGGAAAATATACAGAACATATTGACGCGTATAAAAGTATAATGGAATCTTTTATACACGCTGGTGCTGAAAATAACTGCAAAGTCATTGTAAGACCAATAAGTTCCGAAAGACTTGAAACTGAAGATATTAAAAAATTATTTGATGGTATCAGCGGCATACTTGTGCCCGGCGGCTTTGGAGAAAGAGGAATAGAAGGTAAAATAAATGCAGTTAAATATGCCAGAGAAAATGACATTCCTTTCTTTGGGATATGTTTAGGTATGCAGTGTGCTGTAATTGAATTTGCAAGAAATGTATGTAATATTAAAAAAGCTCATAGCTCAGAGTTCAAGAAAAATAAATATAGTGTTATTGATCTTATGCCGGATCAAAAAAATATTAAAGCAATGGGTGCAACTATGAGATTAGGCGCTTATCAGTGCAATATCAAGGATAAAACCCAGGCATTCAAAGCCTACAAAAGTAATTATATTTCTGAAAGACATCGTCATCGTTATGAAGTTAATAATAAATTCAGAACAAAGTTAATAGAAAACGGAATGGTGCTTTGCGGGCTTTCACCTGATGGAGAGCTTGTTGAGATGATTGAACTGCCTGATAAAAAATGGTTTGTCGCATGTCAGTTTCATCCTGAATTAAAATCAAGAGCAACAAAAGCTCATCCGCTTTTCAGAGAGTTTGTAAAAGCTTCATTAAGTAAATCGCAGGAAAAGAATTTATGATAACTGATAAAACTACGATTAAGTTTTTAATATTATTTGTTGTTCTGTTTTTTCAATCTCAAATTATTTCTCAGACTTCAATAGACAGACAAATACAGGTAGGATTAGATAAAATTTATAACTTTAATTGGGAAGCAGGGTTTGAATCTTTCAATTCAGTAATAAAAAAATATCCTGATGATCCGCGCGGCTATCATTATAAATCAGTTATCTATTTATGGTTTTATCTTGGAAATCTACGAGAGGACAATCTGGATTCTTTCTATCTGTACTCAGATAAAGCAATTGAACTTGCTGACAAAAAAATGCAGGAGAATCCTTCAGCTGAATTAAGTTACCTTTTAGGTTCAATTTACTATAATAAATCAATTGCTGAAGCCAGAAACGGAAATTTTCTTCAGGCACTATGGACAAGTAGTCAGATGAAAGCAAATCTTGAAGATGCGATTAAAGTTAAACCAGATTTTTATGATGCATTTCTTGGATTGGGATTATATAATTTTGCGTTGTCACAAATACCTTCTAGTTTGGAATGGGCAGCTAATCTTGTAGGTATTACTGCTGATAAGGAAAAGGGATTAAAACTTGTTATTAAATCAGTACAAAAAGGTAAGTTGTCTAAAGTTGATGCTCAGTATTATTTATCTCAATTGTATTCCCGTGTTATTGTTGATCATCCTGAAGCGAAGAAAATTCTTACCGGTTTAGTAAGGAGATATCCTAAAAACTTGCTGTTTAATTTTTCACTTGGTTGGGTAGAGTACGAATTATGTGAATTAAACAATGCTGAAAAACACTTACGCAAAGTTCTTATTGCAAAAGATGAGCTTTATCCGTTCATCACATCAAACTCAAATCTTTTATTAGCAAACATCTTTTTTGACAGGAATCAGTTTGATTCAGCAAGAGTTTATTATCAAAGTTTTTTGAAAAATGCTGTCAACAATGATTTTAAGGGATTTGCAAATTTCAAAATAGGACTCTCTTTAGAATTATCAGGTAATAGAAAAGATGCATTAAAGTTCTACAAACTTTCGGATGCCGGTAACACTGATATTGAGGATGATCTTTATGCAGAAAGAAAAGGAAAGGAACTAGCAGATTCAGTTCTGAGTGAATTAGAAAAGAGATTAATTTTAATCAGCAGTTTGTATAAACAAAATAAATTAAACACTGTAAAGGATTCAATAATCAGTTATCTGCAATCCACTGGTATTAAAAATGAACTGAAGGCGGAAGCAAAACTGCTTTTGGCTCAGGTATTGTATCAGCAGAAAAAATATAAAGAGTCGCTTAATACTGCAGTGGATTGTTTGAATATAGAAATAAAAAAAGAATTCTGGATTCACGCATTCGCTCATTATATTTCTGCCTGGGACAGTTATCAATTAAAAAACTATACTGATTCAAAATTATTTCTGCTTCAGATCAAAGGAATAAGTGAATATGATTTCAGGAGTTCACTTGAAAACAAGATATATTCTTTAGAACGGTTGCTGCCGCAGGATATAAGAAATAATTGATTTTTAGCTTTTCTTTAATTGCTTCTTTTTTAGTGATTAGCTAATTTTCGCCAACATTTCAGGTATTTTTAATTGAACATTGCAATTTTTGTATCTGGTAGAGGTTCAAATCTTCAGGCTATTTTAAATGATTCTGAGTTAAAGCAAATTATACGTATAATTGCTGTAGTAAGTGATAAGATAGAATGCAAGGCTTTTGAAATCGCACGGAAATTTGGGATTGAAACTTATACAATTGGTCAGGGAGATACTAAAATCAGTGCAGAACAATTAACAAAAAAACTATTGGATTTAGATGTATCACTTATTGTTTTAGCCGGATACTTAAAATTAATTCCTAATGTTCTTATTGAATCTTTTGCCAACAAGATGATAAATATTCATCCTGCGCTATTACCTTCTTTTGGTGGAAAAGGTATGTATGGAATTAATGTTCATAAAGCTGTCTTTAATTCTTCTGCAAAAGTAAGCGGTGCAACAGTGCATCTGGTAGATAGTACCTTTGATACCGGAAAAATTATTGCTCAGCAATGTGTTGATATTTCTGATGCTTCTTCACCAGAAGAAATAGCAGAAAGAGTACTAACAATTGAACATAAAATTTTGCCTGAAGTAATAAAAGCATTTGCGCTAAAAAAAATAAAATTCGGGCCAGAACGAATTGAAATTATAAAAGATTAGAAAATTTATTTTCTATTCATAAGGAAATTGAATTGAAAAAACATGCCTTAATCAGCGTTTCAGATAAAACTAAAATCATTGATTTTGCTGCTGTCTTAATTAAAAACGGATATGAAATTATCGCTACGGGTAATACAGCAAAGCTTCTTAAGGAAAATAATTTAACCGTAACAGAAATAAGTTCTTTAACTGGTTTTCCTGAAATATTTGACGGCAGAGTAAAAACTCTTCATCCAAAAATTTTTGGTGGGATTTTATTTAGAAGAGATAATGATTCTGATATTGCACAGGCAAATGTAAATCAAATTTTTCCAATAGATATAATCTGTGTTAATCTTTATCCGTTTGTAAAAACCATTACAAAACCTGATTCAACTTTAGAAGAGATTATAGAGAATATAGATATCGGAGGACCAAGTCTTGTGAGAGCCTCTGCAAAGAATTATAAATATGTTTCTATCTTGACTAATCCGGAGCAATATGATTCATTTCTTGATGAATTAAATAAAGGCGAAGTATCTGAAAGCACTCGCAAAAAATTAGCTGTAGAAGCTTTTTCTTATACCTCAAATTATGATACACATATTGCTAATTATCTTGAAAAAAAGTTTGAAGAACCGCCTTCATATTTAAGAATTAATGAAAAAATAAATTACACTCTGAGATACGGAGAGAATCCACATCAGTCAGCTTCGGTTTATGGCTGCTTTAACGATTACTTTGAAGTTTTTCACGGCAAAGAGATATCTTATAACAATATTTTAGATCTCGTTTCCGCAGTTGAATTGTGTGAAGATCTTGGAGGAATATCCTGTACAATAATCAAACATAACAATCCTGCAGGTGCTGCAACAGCAAGCAGTAATCTTGATGCTTATAATCGCGCATTGAAATGTGATCCGGTTTCTTCTTTTGGCGGTATCGTTGCATTTAATCGTGAAGTTGATGTTGAAACTGCAGAAGAGTTAAATAAAATATTTTTGGAAATAGTATGTGCTCCGTCATTTAGCAGCAAAGCATTAGATTTGTTGAAAAAGAAAAAAGACAGAAGACTGGTTATTAAGAAAAAAAATATTTTGAATAGTTCAAAATCTTTCAGATCTATTCCTGGTGGTGTGCTTGCTCAGGATTCGGATACTATTTCGCTTAATGAATCAGAGTTAAAATTTGTTACAGATAAAAAACCATCTGAATCAGAGTTGGAAGACTTAAAATTTGCATGGAAGGTAGCAAAACACACTAAATCTAATGCGATAGTTTATGTTAAAAATAATTCAACATTAGGAGTTGGTGCTGGTCAGATGTCAAGAATAGATTCAGCTAAGATTGCAGTGATGAAAGCAAAAGAACATGGACTTGACTTGACCGGATCGGTTGCAGCTTCTGATGCATTCTTTCCATTTGCAGATGGTCTATTGGAGATAATAAAATGTGGTGCGGTTTCAGTTATTCAGCCAGGAGGCTCTGTAAGAGATCAGGAAGTAATTGATGCAGCAAATAAAAGTAATATTTCAATGGTATTTACAGGTATAAGGCACTTTAAACATTAAGAGGAACAATGGGTATATTCGATCTTTTTTCAAACGACATTGCAATTGATTTAGGTACTGCCAATACTCTTATCTATGTAAAAGGAAAAGGTATTGTTCTAAATGAACCTTCGATTGTAGCATTTGATAAAAATTCTAAACGCATTATTGCACTTGGCAATAAAGCTAAAGAAATGCAGGGCAGAGAACATAAAGAAATAAAAGTAACACGTCCTATGCGCGATGGAGTAATTGCAGATTTTGAAATTGCTGAAGGTATGATAAGAGCATTTATAAAACGAGTGCGCGGCGGCAGTGCAATGGCAAGCCGTAGAGTTATTGTTGCTGTTCCAAGCGGAGTAACAGAAGTTGAAAAAAGAGCGGTTAGAGACAGCGCTGAGCATGCCGGTGCTAAAGAAGTCCATTTGATGGCTGAACCTATGGCGGCTGCAATTGGAATTGGTATTGATGTTGAAGCACCTGTTGGAAATATGATAATTGATGTAGGCGGCGGAACTACCGAAATTGCAGTGATCGCATTATCTGGTATTGTTAATGAAGAATCTATACGTGTTGCAGGCGATGAAATGAATTATGCTATAATGCAATTCTTCAAAAAAAATCATAATATTTTAATCGGTGAAAGAACTGCCGAAGCTATTAAATGTGAAGTAGGCTCTGCAGTTCCACTTAAAGAAGAGATAACAATACAAGTTAAAGGCAGAGACCTGGTCGGAGGAATTCCAAAAACAACTGAAGTCAGTTCTGTTGAGATCAGAGAAGCATTAAATGAATCAGTTGTGCAAATAGTTGATGCAGTAAGACAGACTCTTGAGAGAACACCGCCGGAACTTTCTGCAGATATTTTGGATCGCGGTGTTATGATAACCGGCGGAGGTGCATTACTAAAAGGATTGGATGAAAGAATAAGAATGGAAACAAATTTGCCTGTTCATATATCTGAAGATCCGTTAACGGCTGTTGTTAGAGGTGCAGGAAAAGTAATTGATAATTTAAGTCAGTTTTCTAAGGTATTAATCCGTAACCGAAGATATTAATGATCAGATTTTTTTCTTCAGCATGGGAAAAGTTTAAAGAATACATTGTACTTGTCGTTTTAATAATAATCAGCTTAGTATTACTCTCGCAAAATAATTCACAGGGAATTCAAAAAGTCCGTGCAGTTGCGTTTGGTTCTTTCGCAACAGTTACTTCAATCTTTTCAGATATTTTTAACATTAGTAATCTTAAGAATGAAAATGAAGAATTAAGACGTACTAATGCAGAGATAATGCTGCAGCTTAGCAAACTGAGAGAATCTGCAATTGTTAATGAAGATCTTAAAGGGTTACTTGCCTTTAAAGATTCAACTAATTATCCGCTTATATCTGCTTCCATCATTTCCAAATCATTATCCAGATCACAGGGAACAGTTACTCTTAATGTTGGTAAATCCAGCAATGTAAAAACTGGTATGCCGGTTGTTACCGATAAGGGAATAGCAGGTATTGTATATTCAGTCTCTGATAATTATTCAATAGCAAGAACACTTAATAATGTTGATCTTAGTCTAACAGTAAAATGTGAAAGAACACGCGAAAATGCAGTGATGAAATGGATCGGTGATAGACTTGTGATGATAAATGTGCCCAAAACATACGGATTAAAAAAAGGTGACAGAGTTGTAACTTCTGAGATAAGTTCTATAGTTCCGGTTCCGATTCCTGTTGGTGTTGTTGCTGAAATTGGTAATCTTGAAATGGGAATATTTAATGAGGTTACAATTAAACCCTTTGTTGATTTTCAGAAAGTTGAAAATGTTTTTGTACTTGGCTTGGTAAAAGACAAAGAGATTGATGATATACAATTTAACTTTTTAAACAAGAGATGATTAAACCCGCGTATATATTATCCTTTATCCTGTTTTTCCCTTTACTGCTTATTCAAACAACAGTAGTTCCTTTAATAGCTATTGATATCATTATTCCTGATTTGATCATAATAGTATTAGTTTATTATGCGATTACACAAGGGCAGATATATGGAACAGTTTTAGGGTTTATTTATGGTTTTTTATTTGATATTATCACCGGAAGTCTTTTAGGAAGTACTATGATAGCTAAAACTATTGCAGGGTTTACAGCTGGTTATTTTTCATCAGAAAATAAAAGAGATCAATATCTGATTTCCTATAATTTTGCTTTAATCGTTTTATTAGCTTCACTTATCGACTCAACAATCAGTGCTTTTTTTTCGTCAGTTAGTTTTACCACCAATATTTTTATTCTGTTTATTCAATATGCCTTATTTCCTGCATTATATACTTCGTCAATTGCACTACTTGGTATGATCTTTTATCCTAAAAGGAGATTATTTTGAAATCCGTAAACTTTGCATCAATTAACAGACGAAGTTTTATAAGTGGTTTTTTAATCATCGTCTTTGCAGTTATTTCTTTCAGATTATTTCAAATGCAGATATTAGACCGGCAGTCGTATGAAGAAAAGTCAGCAGATAATAGCATAAAAGCCATCGAACAAATACCTTTCCGTGGTGTTTTTTATGACAGAAATTTGAAAGTAATGGTTGATAATATTCCAGCTTATACTCTGCGTATAACACCTGCAGATTATGACACAACACTTAATCAGATGATTGATAAAATACTCGGAGTCAATTCCGGTTATGTTTCATTAATTTTAAAAAAGAATAAAGTTTATTCTAAATTTATTCCCATAAGAATTAAAAGAGGTGTTAGCTTTGAGGTAGTTTCGTGGTACGAAGAAAACAAAGAGTATTTACCCGGAGTGGATTATATTGTTGAGATGCAGAGGGGTTATCCATTTGGAATCATGGCTTCACATTCATTTGGTTATACAAAAGAAATTTCACCACAGCAATTAAAAAGTGAAAAAGATTATTATGCTCCTGGTGATTATGTCGGACATAACGGAATTGAAAAACAATATGAAAAAGATCTAAGAGGTACTAAGGGATTTAATTATGTGCTGGTAAATTCTAACAGAAAAGAAATAGGCAAGTACAAGGATGGAACAGCAGATAAAAATTCAATCAAGGGTAAAGACCTGGTTCTTTCATTTGATGCTGATGTTCAAAAAGTAGCTGAAGAACAGATGCTTGGCAAAAGAGGGGCTGTTGTTGCTATTGAACCGGGTACTGGTGAAATCTTAGCTATTTTAAGCGCACCTGATTATGATTTAAACCAATTCTCTTATGTTACTTCTAAAGAATTTCTTCAGGAACTTTATAATGATCCTGATAAGCCATCTTTTAACAGAGCTACAATGTCTCTTAAACCGCCCGGCTCTACTTTTAAGATGCTTGCTGCTATAGCTGCGTTGGATTTAGGTATTATCACTCCGCAAACAACTTTTTACTGCGGCGGTGGTTTTACATTTGGCAGATTCTTCAAATGTCACGGTTCACACGGTTCTGTGAATGTTATCCATGCGATTGAAAAATCTTGTAATTCTTTTTTTTACCAGCTCATTTATAAGATTGGATTGGATAAATGGAAAGAGTATGCATTAAAATTTGGGTTCTCTCAGAAAACTGGAATTGATATAGGTGAAGAAGCTGCGGGTTTTATACCAGGCGAAGATTATTATATAAAATTGTATGGAGAAAAGTGGCCTCGTAGTATAATGGCAAGCCTTGGAATAGGGCAGGGAGAAGTTAGTGTTACTCCTTTACAATTGGCAAAGTATGTTGCACTTATTGCAAATGATGGTAAATCATTTCAGCCTCACATTGTTAAAGGTTATTTGGATGATCAGACAAAAAAAATTATACCTTACAAATTTCCGGAAATAAATACAGGAGTAAAAAAAGAAGTTTTTGATATTGTAAAAGAAGGTATGTTCTTAGTTGTTAATGGTTCTGGTACGGCAACACATATAAGGATGTCTGATATTCATATATCAGGTAAAACTGGCACTGCACAAAATCCACATGGTAAAGATCATGCTTTATTTGTAGGATTTGCACCTTCAGAAAATCCTAAGATTGCAGTTGCAGTTGTGGTAGAAAACGTTGGTTTTGGCGGCACACATGCTGCTCCGATTGCTAAAGCTCTGATTGAGACTTATTTAAAAAAGAAATCAAATGATATTAAATCTGATGGTTTAAAGAAGAATCAAACTATTGCCGGAGTTAATATTGAGAATTGATTATAAGCTAAGTGATAAATTTGATTTCGGATTATTTATTCCTGTAATCATCTTGTTTCTTGTTGGATTAACTGCTATTTACAGTTCAACATTTAATCATCCGACAATGAGTGGAAATTTTAACAGGCAATTGATTTTTGGCATCGCTGCATTTATTATTTTCTTTATCACTTATTCTGTTCCTTCAAATACTTTTAGAATGATTGCAATCCCAACCTATCTTTTATCACTTTTACTTTTATTGATTGTTTTAGTTGTGGGTAGAAAAACATCTGGTGCCAGAAGCTGGCTGGATATCGGACCATTAGGCTTTCAACCTTCGGAATTAGCTAAATTAGGTACCATACTTGTTTTATCTTTGTTCTTGAGCAGAAAAAATACTGACATAGAATCCTTTAAAGATATCGTTCTTGCTCTTTGTATTGGCTTTATACCGGTTATGATGATATTACTTGAACCTGATATGGGAACAGCAATTGTTTTTGTAGGGCTTATACTTCTGCTTATTTTCTGGAAAGGCATATCTGTCTTTGGTTTATTTATTGTGTTATCGCCGGGCTTTGTTGCTATATCAGCATTATTTGGATTTTATTATTTCCTTGGTGCTTTGGTTTTAACATTAATCGTTCTATTACTTTTCCGTAAAGATATATTTTTTAGCGGATCAATATTTGCGTTAAATCTTGCTTCAGGATTTTTTGCTGATTACTTATATCATGCTTTAAGTCCTCATCAGCAGAAGCGAATACAATCATTTATTGATCCTAATATGGATCCGCTCGGTGCAGGATACAACACTATACAAGCTAAAGTTGCTATCGGAAGCGGTGGATTATTTGGCAAAGGATTTCTACAGGGTAATCAGACTCAGCTCCAATACATTCCTGAGCAGTGGACTGACTTTATTTATTGTGTAATTGGTGAAGAGTTTGGTTTTATTGGTTCTATGATAGTTCTTATTTTGTTTTTTTACTTATTTCTTAAAATTCTGAAAATTGCATCTACAACAAAAGATGAGTTTTTAAGTTTAACAATTATTGGAATACTATCAGTTTATTTCATCCATTTTTTAATCAATGTTGGAATGGTTGTCGGAATATTACCAGTTATTGGAATCCCGCTGCCTTTTGTTAGTTATGGAGGCAGTTCTCTTTTAGTAAATATGTTTATGCTCGGTATGATCGCTAATATATTCAGAAGCAGAAAAAACTTTACATAAAAATTTATGAAAGCTCTCGAAAAGATTTTAAATAATAATAAATCAGGTAAGTTTATTTGTGTAGGATTGGATAGCGACATAAAAAAGTTGCCTAAAATTCTGCAGAGTGATAAAGATGCTGTATATAAGTTTAATTCAGAAATTATTGAAGCTACAAAAGATTATGCAGCAGCGTATAAAATAAATTTTGCATTCTATGAACAAAACGGTTCAAAAGGTTTAAGTGAACTGGAAAAAACGGTAGAACTTATTCCCGGTAAAATTCTCTCAATTGCAGATGCAAAACGTGGCGATATTGGTAATACTTCTGAAATGTATGCCCGCTCAGTTTATGAGCATTTTAAATTTGATGCTGTAACGCTAAACCCGTATATGGGTAAAGATTCGCTGCAGCCCTTTTTAAATTATTATGATAAATTAAATTTTGTGTTAGTGCTTACCTCAAATCCAGGTGCAAATGATTTTGAAAAACTTATTTTGAACAATGGCAGATTTGTCTATCAGGAGATTCTTAATAGAATAAACCAATGGAATGAAAATCATAATTGCGGAATAGTATTTGGAGCCACAAAAATTGAGGAGCTAAAATCCAATATAAAAGATTTTGGAGAATTAACTGTATTGCTGCCGGGTGTTGGTGCACAGGGAGGCAGTATGCAGGATGTTAAAAATGTTTTTAATGATAATAAGAGAGAGAATTATATAGTTAACGTAAGCAGAAGTATTATTTATAAAAGCCCGGATTCAGATTTTGCTGAGGCAGCAAGAAATGAAATTATTTCATTACATCAAATAAAAAGTTGATTGAAAACGGTTTAAATCATAAAAATACTTAAGCTAAATTTTACTGTTGTTAAGATATTCATCAAAGAAAGTGCTTAAACTAATTATGAGTTTCTCTTGAAAACAAAAAGCAAATTTCCAGAAGACATTATCTATAAAATTTGGGAAGATAAACGTTTTAATCTGCCGCTTTCTACAGCTGAAGGACTTCCGATAGATATTCTGGATTCAGGTGTTAGAAATAATGAAGCTGCAGGTCCGGATTATCAACATGCAAGAATAAAAATCGGCAATATAACTTTTACGGGTGATGTTGAAATAGATACTGCCCATTCGGATTGGAAGTCACACGGGCATAATATTAATGAAAGGTATAATAAAGTAATACTACATGTAGTTTTATCTGACGATTCTTCCTATCCTTTTGTTATTACTCAGAATGGAAGAAAGGTTCCGACACTTTCGATAGAAAAACACCTTAGCTCTTCAATAAAGAAAAATATCAGTAAAGATCTGGTTGAAATAAATCAGAGTTCCCAAATAAAAATGCCCTGTTCAGAGTTAAACGATAAACTTCCGCGAAAAGATAAACTACAATTAGTTAAAAATCTGGGATTAGTTCGGTTTAAAAATAAATGTGAAAATGATATTGAGAGACTGAAAGAAATAATTTTACTTAAGCAGCTTAAGATTAAAGAACCAAAGGTTTATCATGACTTCCATAAAGAAGTAACAAGCAGGGCTTTCAGTCAATCAGAATTTGAGCAGAAGCAGATATGGGAAAAATTACTATATGAACAAATATTTGAAGCTCTCGGGTATTCAAAGAATAAAGACAGTATGCTTAAGCTTAGCAGATATGCAGAGATAGAAAATATTTATAAAATTGAAAATCTTAATTCGGAAAAAATTGAAAGTATCTTATTTCATATAAGCGGTTTGTTCCCTGAAGTTACTGAAATAGCTGATGAAAGAACTTCAGAATATGTACGAAGCTGCATTGATATATGGAATAATGCTAAGATGAATTTTGATTCAGGGATAATGAATAAAAATGAATGGAACTTTTTTAAACTAAGACCACAGAATTTTCCTACATTAAGAATTGCTGCCGGTGCCAGAATACTAAAAAAGCTTGTTACTGCTGATCTATTTAACAATCTGACTACGGTATTTGAACAGTTCTCAGATACAAATAAAATTATTAATAAACTTCGCAATACAATAATTATAAAAAGCGATGGATATTGGGCTAACTATTATACTTTTAATAAACCATCAAAAAGTAAATTAAACTATTTTATCGGTGTTGGTCGTGCAGATGAAATTGTTGTAAACATAGTTCTGCCATTATTCTCTGTTTATTTTGAGATGATGAATCAAGCAGAAATATCCAAAAAGGTTCTCAATGTATTTTTAAATTATTATCAAAAGGAAAGCAATCATTTAGTTGATCAGGTTAATGAGAATCTCGGTTTTAAGAATGAAAAATTCCGTAGTGTTTATTATCAGGGAATGATTGAATTATTCAGGAATTATTGCATAAAGGACAGATGTCTGCAGTGTGAAATAGGCAAAAAGGTTTTTACTAATTACTCTGAGTAAGCCTTTTAATTTCATCTCTTAATTTTGCAGCCCGTTCAAACTCTTCGCTTTCCAAAGCTTCTCTTAGCTTATCTTGTAATGCAGCAATTTTAGCATCTTTAGATAATGGCTTTTTATCCTGTTCCAACTCGGTACTTTCAAAACCAGGTATTTCAGATTCATCAGAAGGTAAAAATGCGGCGGCTGCCATTACATTTTCACTAACAAAGATCGGTGCATCAGAACGTACTGCTAAAGCAATAGCGTCGCTTGGTCGTGCGTCAATTTCATTAGTTAACCCCGATGCTTCTAAAATAATTCTTGCAAAAAAAGTATTATCTCTTAATTCAGTTATAATTATCTCAACTACATTTGCACCAAGATTATCAATCAGAATTTTTAATAGATCATGTGTTAATGGTCTTGGTGGTTTTATTCTTTCCATTTCAAGAGCTATAGCTTGTGCTTCAAATCCGCCAATAATTATCGGCAGTCTTCTTACACCATTAACTTCTTTAAGAAGGATTGCATAGGCGCCGCCGGTAGAAGCGCTTGATGATAGACCAAGTATTTCACACTGAACTTTTTCCAACTTTAAGCCTGTTGAGTTATGATTTTATTTTTTTTATTTCTTCGGTTAAAACTGGTAAAATATCAAAGACATCTCCAGCAATACCATAATCAGCAACACTGAAAATAGGTGCATCTTTATCTTTATTTATTGCAACAATATATTTTGATGAAGACATACCTGCCAGATGCTGGATTGCACCCGAAATTCCGCAAGCAATGTAAAGAGAAGGAGAAACCGTCTTACCTGTTTGTCCAACCTGTTCACTGTGTGGTCGCCATCCGGCATCAACAACAGCTCTGGATGCGCCGATTGCAGCACCAAGAACATCTGCCAAGGATTCAATAAGATTAAAGTGTTCCGGTCCTTTCATTCCTCTGCCTCCGGCTACAATAATGTTTGCTTCTGCAACATCAAGTTTTCCTTCAGATTTTTTGTATGCAACTACTTTTGATTTCAGGTTTGGATTTGTAATCTCTTCAACTTTTATTTCAGGATTTTGCCCAGATACTTTTTCAGCTTTAAAAACATTTGGTCTGATAGTAAAGATTTTTACATCAGAGCTAAGTTTTGATCTTATGAGTGCTTTACCTGCATAAACTGGTCGTGTTGCAATTATTTCACCAGTTTTTACTGTTAGATTTACACAATCAACAATACAGGCAGATTTTAGCTTAACTGCTATTCTGGGAGCTAATTCATTTCCAAAAGAAGTATTGCCTAATATAATTATGCCTGCATTAGATTCTTTAGCATAATTGCTAATCAAATCCGAGTAGGCACTTGAGCTAAAGTTATACAACTCAGCATTTTTTAAGTGGGTAATTTTTGCTGCACTATAATTTCCAAGATTTGATAATCCTTCGACTTCAGAACCGATTACAACAGCTTCAAATTCAAGGTCTAATTCTTTAGCAAGAGATGCGCCGACACTTACAGCCTCATAAGAAATTTTTTTAATACTGCCTTCTCTTTGTTCAATTATTGATAAAACTTTATTTGCCATATTTACACCTATATTACCTTTGCTTCTTCTCTTAAAAGTTTAACTAATTCAGGAACTACACTCTTATCTGTTCCCAATATTCTTCCTGGCTGCTTTGATGGTGGAAGAAACATCTCAAGAGTTTCGCTAAGCAGAGAATAAGCTGCTGCTGGTTTTTCAGCTATATTTTTTTTCTTTGCAGACATAATACCTTTTAATGAAGCATATCTTGGCTCATTCAAACCCTTTTGAGCAGTGATTACAACGGGGGTTTCGGTTTCAACAACTTCACGCCCACCTTCAATTTCTCTTTCGGCAGTAACTTTATTACCATCTAATTTTAAATCAACTACAACAGGAATACAATTATAGCCTAAAAATTCAGCAGTTAATTGACCTGTTATTGAATTATCAAAATCTACGGATTGCTTTCCGAAAAAAACTAATTCACAACCCAATGATTTTATTTCTTCGCTAAGCGCATATGCAATTCCAAATGAATCCCGTTGAGCATCATCTTTTAATAGCACACCTTCATCAACGCCCATTGCAAGTGCTTTCCGGATAGTTTCTTTGTTAGCTTCTCCACCGACGCTTAATGCATAAACAATAGTATCAGATCCTAATTTTTCTTTTGTCTTCAGAGCTTCTTCAATTGCAAACTCATCATAAGGATTAAGTATATATGTAACTCCTGCTGAATCAATAGATTTGTTATCTGAGCCGATCTTTATTCTTGTTGCAGTGTCTGGTACATGACTGATACATACAGCTATTTTCATTTAACCTCCATAAAGTTCTTAGATTTTTGTTCAAAAATATAAACATGTATGTATCTAAAAACAATTTTATTATTTTTTACATATTAAAATTACAGTATCTTATATTATCTTTAGCAAGGTTAGAAAAGAAATAATGTTGCTTATGGAATTGCAGCCAAATGAATCTCAACACTATGAAGCTATAACTGAAGAGACCACAGGTATTGGTTTAAGTTCTCGGGTGTTGCTGTTTAACGATGACTGGCACACATTTGATGAAGTAATAACACAATTAATCTCTGCAATAAAATGCACTTACGAAAAAGCAAGAAGTCTGGCTTTTGAAGTTCATGTTAAAGGTAAAGCAATTGTGTTTAACGGCAGTATGAAAGATTGTCTGATAGTATCCTCTGTGTTAGAAGAGATTGCACTGCACACACAAATTATTACTTAACTCAGTTATTTTTATTTTCGCAGTTTACGCAAGCACAGTATTGATAAATCTCGTCATATCCATAATGTATCGTCAACTCATCACCTGATTTGATATTTGAAACTGCAAGTAGTAGTAAATTCCCTTTTTCGTCCTCATCAACATCACAGTTATAATTACAAGAATGATTTATATACTTCAAAAGTGAATTATTAGAAACATCTATAAATTCATTATCGTTTTTGTAAAAGATATAAACATTATTCTCTTCATTTTCTCTGCGTTCACATTCATCGGAATCAATAACTTCACCGGTTATTTGCACGATGACATCTCCTTCATTAAAAGAAGTATTTGCAAACAACCCTTTGCCATGAACTGATGACTTATCAACCTTTAATAAGTTTTTATACATATATGAATTAATGAAATAGTTATTAAAATCAGGCAGCTAAAATATGAATTTTTGGTGTACTAAAAAATTATTATCTGTTTCGTTGATTACTGAGTATTTACCTAAAATGCTTTTTATTTTCATTATTGGGAGAATTGTTTATTCATTTTTCAAAACAAAGAAAAGGATATTAGTTGCTAATCAAAAATGATTGAAAAAAGAAATATTTTTTGGTATTTAATTTGTTTTATAGGATAATCTACATCAATATATTCAGGGAGAGTACTGTAAAATAAGTTTTCAGTAAATAAGAATTATCTATCATTTTTTAGTTTTTGCCTTTATTGATAATTCTTTCCATATTGCAATAAACATTAACTTAATTTTAGGAGGTTGTATGAAACTCTTTAGTTGCTCTCTAGTTGTTTTTATGCTCGTTTCATTAATTGACGCTTTTCCTCAAAACGGAAATTCGTTTATCGGCGTTGAAGCATGTGCAATGTGTCATAAAACTGAAAAACAGGGAAGTCAGTTATCTATTTGGCAGAATAGCAAACATGCCAAAGCTTACGAAACCCTCAAAACAGAAAAAGCAGATAATATAGCTAAAGAAAAAGGTTTTTCTACTCCAGCAGTTCAAACAACAGAATGTCTTAAATGTCACGCCAGCGGGTACAATGTTGATCCATCTTTATTAGGAAAGAAGTTTAAAATTGAAGATGGAGTTCAATGCGAAACTTGCCACGGAGCAGGCTCTGCATATAAGGATATGAAAATAATGAAAGATAAAGAACTTGCCATTAAAAATGGATTAGTAGTTCATGATAAACTGGAGAATTTCTGTATTGGCTGTCATAATGTTGAAAGTCCTACATTTGTTGATTTTAATGTTGATGAAGCCTGGAATAAAATAAAACACCCGAAGCCATAAACTAAAAAATCTATTAAAGAATAATTTAGCAGATGCATAAATGAAGAAACTTATACTTGTTTTTCTGCTTGCAATAAACACAATAGTTTTTGCTCAGAATATAAATGGTCGTTTTTCAAGTTCTGTTTACACTTTTGAAAGATATGATTCACTTAATTCTTCTGAAAACTATGTGCGAGCATATGAAATGCTTAATCTTAATCTTAACTATGATAAGTTTTCAGTCCGATCTTTTTTAAATTTCGAAACTGACTTAACTAAAGAGCAGATTTCAGACCCAAGGTTAAGGTTTTACAACTTATATCTTGAAGCCAGAGATTTACTAAATATAGCTACTGTCAAAGTCGGAAGACAGCCAATAATCAACAATGTAGTTGGCGGCTTATTTGACGGCGGCTCTATTATTTTAAAACACACTGATTATAAGTTGAATGCATTTTATGGTGGAAATGTCCCTGCCTATCAGAAACTGGAAATAACAAATAATTTCAAAGACAATTTTATTATGGGTGGTAAGTTTACTACCACTGTTATTCCAAATTCTCAATTCTCGATCGGTTATGTTAATAAGAACTTTAAGCCAGATAGTTATTTTGCAAACAGATTAGACCCGAATTTGAATCTTATTGAAGTTGAAATTGAGAATAAATCAAATCAGTATCAGTTTATTACGGGTGAATTAAATTATACAATGCCTGAAATTGTTCAGGCATTTTTCCGTTATGATTATGATATAAATTTCAATCAGACATCAAGATTTGAGTTCGATGCCCGTACCGAAGCAGTTAAAGATCTTGGTTTGAATGTTTATTACAATTTCAGAGAGCCAAAAATCAGATATAATTCAATTTTTTCTGTGTTTGATTATGGCAATACCCACGAGATTGAAATAGGTGCCGATTATAAAATAAATCGAATAATTACTGTTATTGGGAAGTTTGGTAATGTTCAGTATAAGGATGAAAACTCCCAAAGAGTTGCAATTGGTTTATCAACTTCTTATGGATCTTTGAATTATCGTAAAACATTTGGCTATGCTGGTGAACTTGATGCAATTTCACTTTACTCAGGTTACACTTTATTTGATGGTTTGTTAACCCCTTCAGTTGGATTATCATATACAAATTACAAGCTTAGTCCCGATGCAGAGTCTAATAGTATTACATCGTTATTAGTTGGTACAAATATTCGACCCTTTAGAGTTTTATCCTTTGATCTTCAGGGACAGTATATGGATAATAAAATCTACAAAAATGATCTTAGGTTATTCTTTAAACTTAATTACTGGTTTAACTTAAATATTTAAATCTCATATTATGCAAAAAATCAAAGTACTATATCTGTTTATCTTTCTTGGCATAACTGCATTATTATTAACAGGTGCGGTAAGCAGTAAGAAAGAAAATAATCTATCTTCAAATGAAGGCAAGATCAAATTTTCTCATTCGCTTCATAAAGACCTTGTGGATTGTCAGACTTGTCATTCAGCAGTAATGGAAAGCATAAGCCTTAAAAGTAGTTTATTCCCGAATCACGATAATTGTTCAGATTGTCATGAAGTAGATAATGACGAAGAATGTTCAACCTGTCATTATGATGATAATTTTGAAGCATTATCTGCCAGTAAAACCGGATTAATATTTAATCATAAATTTCATCTCACTGATCAGAAAATTGATTGTGAATCCTGCCATAAAGGTATTTCTGAAGTTGATTATAGTTGGCAGGCTGCTCAGCCAAATCCGCCAATGGAGCAGTGTTACAGCTGTCATAATGATAAATCTACTGCTTCCAATGCTTGTGAATCCTGCCATACATCAACAGTTAATCTGATACCACAAAACCATAGAGTTGTAAGTTTTGCCAAAACACACAAGTTTGCTGCATCTGAGTTTAAGGCTAATTGTATAATGTGCCACGATAATCAATCTTGTGATGAATGCCATGTTGCAACAATTGGAATTACAGAAGTTAATCTGAAAAATGATTTTTATCAGCCGTATTATTCAAGCAATTTTGTAGATGGTGCAAAAGTTCAGGTCATCAACCGTGTTCATGAATTAAACTATAGATTTTCTCATGGTATTGATGCGAAAGGAAAAACCTCTGATTGTCAGACCTGCCATCAGGTAGAAACATTTTGTGCTGAATGCCATCAATCAGAAAATCAGGATTTTGCTTTTGGCGGAATAGTACCAGCAACTCATCTAAAACCTACATTTAAAACTTTTGGTGTTGGTACCGGCGGCGGCGATCACGCAACTTTAGCAAAAAGAGATATTGAAAGATGTATGTCCTGTCATGATGTTAATGGTGCTGACCCAACTTGTATTACTTGTCACTTTGACGCTGATGGTATAAAAGGTACTAATCCAAAAACACATCCTATCGGATTTATGAAGGGAGAGAAAGGTGATTGGCATAATGACTTTGGTTCTATTTGTTATAATTGCCATACAAGTGCATCACCGAATTCTCCGCGGTCTGCAGGATTCTGTAATTATTGTCATGGAATTTAAATGAAATTTAATAACGGAAAATCAATGAAGTACTTAAAAATATTTTTTGCAGCTAATGTTTCATTTTTATTTTTTATTGGCTGCAGTGATATAAGAGAAGACATTCCAATATCTGCACCTAAGATTGCACTTCATAAAGACGGAATAAAAAATCCGGCTTCTCCAAATTTTCACGGTAAGCTTGTGGCAGCTGCTAATTGGGATATGAAACAATGTCAGCAATGTCATGCTGCTAATTATAACGGAGGTACTGCAGAAGCAAGCTGTTATACTTGTCATAAAACTCCCGGCGGACCTGAAGCCTGCAATACTTGTCACGGTGATTTTGCAAATACTTTAAGAATTGCACCGCCAAGGGCTTTGAATGGTAATATACTTTCATCTGATAGGGGAGTTGGAGCGCATACTAAACATCTTTTTGATAACAAACTTGGTAAAGTTGTCAGCTGTAATGAATGCCATATAGAACCGGCAGCAGGATTTTCTGACCCATCACATATTGATAATACACCAGGTGCTGAAATAATATTTGGTTTGCTTTCAAGATTACAATCAAATGTTTCCGGTGGTTTTAATTATCAATCCAGCCTTGGGAACTTTACCCCAAACCCAAGTTTCGATGCTTCAGATGGAAGCTGCTCAAACACTTACTGCCACGGATATTTTAAAAATGGTAATTTGAATAATGCAGTTTTGTTTACTGCACAATCACAGGGAGCAGCTTGTGGTACTTGTCATGGTGATGCAGCTACCGGCAATCCATTACCGAAAACTCCTGCTCAGGGAGGAACACATCCGCCGAGTCAAAATTGTCAGCAATGTCATGGTGATGTAGTAGAGAATAGCAATGGTAATTATTCAATAGTTAATAAGGATAAGCATATCAATGGTAAGTTAAATGTTTTTAATAATGAATTTGAATTTTAACATTATCAGGTAATACAGAAAATTAAAGCCGCACTAAGATGCGGCTTTTTTTATTGTCTTAAGGTTTTGTTTTCAGTTTGCTTATACCGGAAAGAGTTGTATCAGTTAATAAGTTTCACCGATCTAAATCCAAATTTGTAAATGCCGTTTACTAATAAGCATAAAAAAAGATGCTGTCTCAAAGCCACAATTTGTCAGTCTGAGTTTGGCAAGACTAATATTTGTGCAATAATCACACTTCAACAAGTTCGGAGTGATCCTAAACTTTATTAATGAGACAGCATCAAGTTTTATTAAAATATCAATCCAATATCTATGTATTGAATATTTTTTAATCTGCCATAATCTCCATAAGCATAGTTAAATTTTATGCTGATACCACTTGTCATTTCATAATTTATTCCAGCGCCCAAAGTAAAACTTTGCTCACTGTTTGCCAGAAATAATGATTTATATCCTCCTCTGATAAATACTAATTCATCATAGGCTAATTCTATTCCAGCATTAAGATACTCACTATTATCATTGGGATGAGTTGCATCAAAAGCTGTTTTAACTCTTATGTATCTTGATTTAATCACGTCCATTGAAAATCCGATTCTGAAGATCAGCGGAAGATCATATTGATCCATTTCAAATTTAGCCGGAATATTATTTGGTCCTGTGCTGATATTATTATCAGGATCATAATTAAGCTGAATATCTCTTCCATCCAGTTTCATTTTAGTTCCAAAGTTGGAAATGCTGGCGCCGATTACTAAATCATTAAAAGGGGTTACATAGTACGTTCCAACATCTAAGGCAAATCCAGTTGATGAGGTACTCCAGATTGATTCTCTGATAAACTTAGCATTAAAGCCAATTGAAAATCTATCAGTCAGGCTTTTTGCATATCCAACAGCAAAAGACACAGAGCCTGCATCCCAATACTGTCCATTGCCTTCAGGGAACTCGAAAGTTCTTACTTTATCCTCAGGGATTCTAAAAGAAGTAACAGAAAAAGAAATTGCTCCGAAGGATTCAAGATTTAAAGATACCGCAGCATAATCGAAATTTATATCTGCTAACCATTGTGTATGACTGAATGCAACCTGTCCGTTCCCTTTACTAATTGCTATACCCGCGGGATTATAATATGCAGCATAAATATCATCACTTACACCTACATAAGTTCCACCCATTCCAAGTGCTCTGGCACCTGGTGCAATTTTAAGAAATTGTCCGGCAGTAGTGCCAACTTTAGAAATTTCTCTAAATATTTGCGGATATATATTTATTTGACTAATAACGAAACTCAGCATCAGAATTATTAGTATAGAAAATTTTCTCATTTTAAAATTACTCCATTAAATTCATTTCAAATATTTTTGTGATAGAATTTTAACTATCTCTAATATTTTTATAATCTATTTAATTACAGCAAACCTGCCGATTTTTTCACCAACTCCGGGAATATCAACATGAAATATGTAAACACCATAAGCTATTCTCATTCCCTCCGAGCTTAAAAGATCCCAGCTAGCCATACTTGTTAAATCATCTTTTTCAATTGTATCAACAAGCTCACCAGTAATAGTGTATATTCTGATTGTACATCTTGGCGGAAGATTTCTGAATTGAATTTCTCTTTCTCCGCGCTTTGTTAAAGTTCTGCCCGGATTTTCAGACAATCCGTATGCAACGTAAGGGTTAGGAACAACATAAATATTATCTAAAGATTGTTTTTGAAGCTCTTTGTTCTCTTTTACTTTTTTTGTTTCAAAGATATAAGTATCTCCTGATTCAAAAGGCTTTTTAGTCTTTATCTGAAAAACATCTCCGCTTTTAGGAAGAATCTGAGTGGGTTTGGATTTATCCAGTTTTAATATAACTTCATAACTTGTGGCAGCATTGGTTGCCCCCTGAGGCTGAAGAACAATACCTTCACCCCAATCCCATCTTTTATTATTTCTTCTTGCAGGTATAATTTCATCAATCACAAAAGTTGCAGGTTCATTGGCAGTTACATTAAATATTTTAAAAGGCATTGCAAATTTTCCAATTAAAGTATTAACAGTATCAGCAAATTTCCAGCTTCCATCTGCTAAAGTATCAGTATCGTTCCATCTGATTTCCCAATCAGCACTAATTTTTGTTCTTAAACTAGCAGTTCCAATTAATGCAGGATAGAATATTGTATCTAATACGGTTACATTACTGTTATGAATAAACTTAGTATTTTCAGCATCAAAATGAAGTGAATCAGCTTTGATGAAAACTCTTAATCCGTCAAATGCTGGATTGCCATCTTCATTATTCAATAGTTTGCTTTCATAAACAGGATAATATCTGTAATAAATTTTAAACTGTTCTCCGGCAGGTAAATATCCAGGTCGTCTTCCGGCAATCTGTCCGGAGATATAGTTAATGATTATTTTTGAAGTATCAACCACATTATTTGACTCATCTAATAGTTGTAAACTGCCTGGTAGAATGTTTCTATGAGGAAGAGTAACAAGGATAGTATCTTTAGATATAAATGTGGTTTGGATACCTGTAGAATCAAGAACATTATATGTCTTTGCATCTTCAAAATCTATTTTATAAAGATTATCCTTAACAGCAAGTTTATCTAATACTTTAACTTTTATTTTACCAGTTGCATCTGAGTTTACTGATGTTGGTTCACCATCTAATCCAACTTCAGGATCAGTTATTCCTGTTGAAATGGGACCAGGAGTAACCTGAACAGTATTTACATCAAAAATCAGCTCACCGGTTAATGGATCTTGTTGAATAACGGACTGGGTTTCTGTCGGTGGTAAATCAGGTGAGCCATGATCATAAGCTACAACAGCATAATAATAAGTAACACCATTTTGTACTGTAGAATCAACATACTCGTGCTGCAAACCGGTGTTATCGCCAAGATAATATTTAACACCGCGTCCGTCATATTCACGTTGTGCAAGACCGGAGTATTCATTTATCAAATCAAACTGAGCTCTTTTGCCTGTGTTTGGATCAATAAGCGCCTGACCTAAAAACGGAACTCCATTAGCATCGGTAATTGTATAAACATCCGAGAAGTTAAAATCTCTGCTTCTATAAATTTTGTATCCTTCAAAGTCTTTTGTGCGGGTTAAGGGGTCAACCGAATCTTCGGATTTAGCATCCCAGAATAATCTTACTTTACCATCTTCGGCAACTGCGGTAACAATTGGTTTTGCCGGCGGTTGTGCAAATCTGTAATCGGCTTCAAGAATTCTAACAGAAGTAATTGCATTAAGAAGCAAATCATTAAGATTTTCACCCATTATTATTGCCATCGAAAATCTTTGAGTTTCACCTCTCTTAAGTGACATAGGTCCGGTAGAGAAACAAAAAATATTATCGCCGGCAGTTTTTAATAACGGCTGTTCAGGATCAATATAAGGTTTTGTAAACCATTGCCACATAAGTTCATCTTCTTTAGGAAAGTTTGAATCACCGTACCGCCCTGCAGTAAAGCCAGTTAAACCCATCATATCAGATTCTGAGATATCTCTATATCCAAAGTTAGGTTCTGAACCAGCCCATTTATATCCCGGTAATCTGATATCACTTAAAGAAGCTTCTTCTTCTTTATCCATAATGCCATTATTGTTTATATCAAGATACCATGCTTGCGAAGGAGCACCGTCTCCTTCACCATAGTCAGGTCCCGGATAATTGGGTGATTCTGGTCCTATTCCATCTATTCCAACATCATCTTTTTCTGGGTCCCAATCTCCATCTTCATCACCAGACCATCTTGGCTTAGGAGCGCCATAAACCCTTGTATATTTAGCAACATCATAAATACCATAAGTAAGTGGAGTTGCAACGCCATCAATATAAAATCCTTTATCATTAAACGGGCTTTCATCAATAATTCCATCGTCATCATTATCAATTCCATCATTATCAAACGAAGGAGATTCAAGGAATTTCCAACCAAAATAACCTGGAATTTTTCCACCCATTCCCTGAAAATCTTCATCCCAAGCATAAACCATACTTCTTGCTCTTTGATCGAAAGAAGGGAAGTTAGGCGGCAATATAGGAGGAACAAAAAATGCTCTATCGTCATTATAATCTGTAGAGCCGCCAACGTGAGGATCGCCATACATACCAAAGTAAACTTTATCCAGGTCTTTCTCCGAAGCATTTGTAACCTGATAAACCATAAAGATTATATCTTCAGCCATTGGGTTATTAAACTGTAATATTCTTACAGTAACCTCTAAGCCTAAACCACCTTTAGTTGGGTCGCTGGGGAATGGCTGATAACGATCAATAAATTCATAGTTAGTATAATCATCAATAGCATAAAACACTTCTTCATCAGGTGCAGTAGCCATATCACCTAAAAATGCAGGCCAAAGATATTTGCCGGCAACAGGTGAGTACCATTGATCAGGCCAAGAGTCAGGTTTACCATCTCCATTTTTATCTTCTGCTAAAAGAGAAGCAATTTTATTCTGATTTGGGTCTGAATAACCGGTCTTAGGCAGCCAGCCCCATTTTAAACTTCCGTCAGGGCTGTAATCGCCCTCAGTAGTCCTTATATGTGAATCGCTTATAATGTGTAATGTATCTCCATTAACATCAATGACCTCGGCACCGGCTAATAAGCCAAATTCAAATCCATAACCTAATCCATTCCAAACCAGGTCAAGTACATTTGATAACACACTTGGTGTGCAAACAGAACCATAATTATATAAAATTGTAGTTATTTTATTTCCTTTGATAGTTATGTCTTTTATTTCTCTTTTTTCACCATTTACTTTGTTTAATTTAACTCCTGTAATCGGACCAAACAGAGCTTCAGATTGCTCAGGTGTTAAATTCTTATAGAAATAAGGATCAACACTATCTGGAACCTGTGCAACAGTTAAGCTGGTTAAAAAGATCAGAAGCGGCAGTATTAAAAAAAATTTCTTTCTCATTATAAAAACCCTAATAGAATGTTCAATTAAATATTATTGAAAAACCAAGTCTTACTTCACGCGGTCGGTTTACATTTTCCGGGCGTCTTGAATAATAATTATCAATAAAACTCTTATCAATTAATCCCGGATCACCTCTGTTAATTCTGTTTCGCAAGTCATTAAACTGATTTGCATTTAAAACCTCTTCAATATTAGACAATGATTTTCCGGAGCTTGCATACACATATCTGTCATTTTGTGTATCAAACAGATTGTTAATATGGATAAAGACAGAATAGTTTAATGGGCCAAAAGAAAAGTATTTTTCAAATTTAAGATCAACTTCCCATTGCATTGATTTAGAGCCTGAGTTTTGCTGATACGTAATAGTAGATAAACTTGGAGGTAAAGCCGGTGTGTAAGGAGTGCCAGCTTGAATATTATATATTACACCCACAGACCATGAACTTGGTTCTGTTAAAGTAAAAGTACCATTTATTAAATGCGGGCGGTCGAAGTCCAAAGGTACTAAATAAGTCTCTGTTTGTTTTCCAGAAGCTTCACTAAAGAATAAATCCTCCTCCGGTTCAGTTCTGTTTCCTTCAGCAACCTGAAAAGTATAATCGAGTGTTGCAGAAAACAATTCGCCCGGTCCTCTTCTTTTAAGGAAGGAAAGCGTGATTCCTCTAACATTTGAATAAGCAAGGTTTGTTAATACTTTGTACTGACGTGCCTGTTCAGTATAAATAGTCTGTGTAAAAATATAATCTCTTACATCTTTATAATAACCTGTCAGATCAAATTTGAAATCATCTGTAAGCTGCTGCTGTAATCCGATTTCATATTGTACAGAGCGTTGAGGATTTACATTAGGATTTCCAAATGTAGGAATTGAAGCAATATTAGGCACCCATCTTACATCATTTGAATATAAACTTGATAATGAACCAATCTGATAAAAATGTCCGTAAGAAAATCTTATTACACCTCTATCAGTGATCGGATAAGAAACACTGAATCTTGGCGATAACATATGCTTAACTTCTGCCGGTTTCAGATATGCATTCATATATCCTGATAATGAATCAGTAAGATTCTTAGAAAAATCATAATTATAATCAGAAGCTGCATTAAAAAATTCGTATCTAAATCCAATATTGAGTATTAAAGTTTTTGCTAACTCCATTTTATCAAGAAAATATACAGCGCCCTGGAAAGGATTTTTGTCATAAGTTGAAACGTCGAATAGACCGCCGCGAATAATTGTCAGCGAAGTATCATATAATACATCATTTATATTAAGCGGAGTAATTGAAGGTATGCCTCCAATATCTTTGTATTTATAAAAGTCTAAAGTAAAACCATCTCTTTTAATATTATGTTTTCTGAATTCAAATCCTGCTTTTACCTCATGAACACCAAACATCTGAGAAACCAAATCTCCTTTGATGCTGTAAGTTTCAGTTGATCTGTGCCAAATTTCATTATCAGTTCCGCCAGAATAGTATGTTGTATTACCAACTGTCTTTCTATAAAAATTAGGCAGATATCTAATATCATTTGGATTTTCATAAAGATAATGTTCTGCACGGTTAAATGAATAAGACCCTTTTAATGTATAGAAGGTTTTATCATCAATTGTATGTGTTAAATCGAGTGTATTGATTACACCTCTGCTGTAATCCCATCCTAAGCCATCAGGATTAAACAAGTAATTCCTTTTGAAATCTCTTGACTTAGCCCTGTCATAAACAAATTCATATTTTAATTTTATCAGAGAGCCGAACTTTTGACTTACATTAAATTGTAAATTAAGAGTTTGATTTGGATTAATTGGAACATATTTTTTATCGCCTGTTGGTGTACCATCACTGCCAGGTGTAAAAGGATTGAAGAAATAAGCACCCGTTGCATCACCATATCTTGGATCAGAATTTTTAAAATTGGCTGGAGTTAAATATGAATCACTGGGATTGTACAATCTGTAACCATAATATCCGCCTTTAAAATTTTCATATATTCCTGATGCAAAAAATTGCGTTGATGAACTGATAGGTAAAGGTCCTCCAAAGGTTGCTTCAACACGAGCTCTGTTTAGAACATCAATTTTATCCAAATTAGTAAAGAAGTCAGTTCTGGAAGTAACATAGTCGCCGCCGTAACCTCTAATACTAAATGTATATTTATCTGAGCCTTCTTTGGTAACATAATTAACAACTCCGCTAAGTGCATTTCCAAACTCTGCACTAAATGTTCCTGTAGATACCGAAGCCTCCTGCACTGCATTGGAAGCTAATCCTACCGATCTTGCATTTCCATAAGGATCATTTAATGAGAGACCATTCAGAGTGTATGCCACTTCATTCCCGTATCCTCCTCTAACGTGGATACTGCCGTCATCGCCGGTAACAACTCCAGCTTGTAATTTTATTACATCAGCGATATTATCAACAGGCAAATTCTCAAGTGATTCAGATGTAATAGCAACTGTAGGGTTTGTTAAATCCTGCCTGATCAGTGGATTCCTGTCACCCTGAACTACAACAGCTTCAAGCGTAATTTCACCCGGATTTAATTTGAAGTCTAAACTAGTAGTAAAACCAACATTAATGGTTATATCTTTGATAGTAACTTTCTGATATCCGATATAAGATGCAGTAACATTGTATAATCCTGGCGGAATATTTAATATGACAAAATTTCCTTCTGCATCCGATGCTGCACCTAAAGTAGTTCCATCAATTAAAACGTTTGCAAAAGGGATACCTTCATCTGTAGATGCATCAATTATTTTTCCCATAATCTTTCCGGTAGATTGTGCATATAGTGAATTGCAAACAAATGAAGTAATTAAAAATAACAGTAGTAAAATTTTTTTGTACATCCGAGACCTTCTAAGTCAAATGAATAATTAACATCGTTTGATAAAAACTTTGATTAGCTAATATTATAACTTGAACAATATTTTTTCTTTAATGTTACTATAATAAAAGAGGCTGTTAAAGTATTAATAAATACTTTAGACCAGCCTCCTAAACATTAAAATATTACTTTCTACTTCAATAATGTCATTTTAATTGATTTGCTGAAATTACCATAAGTTAATGTAGCAATGTAATTACCGCTTGCTACTTTAACACCACTATTGTTCGTAGCATCCCAAACCGTTTCGTAGCTTCCTTTTTCAAAAACTTCATTGTTGATCAGAGTAGCTACCTCCTTCCCAAGCATATCATATATCTTCAAAGATATTTTTTTCTGTAACGGGAGGATAAATTTAATGGTTGTTGAAGGGTTGAAAGGATTCGGAAAATTATTTTCTAATACATAATCTTCAGGCATAACAATATTATATCCCTGATCAACTAATCCTGTTGGACCAGTGAATTCCAAAACGCGGATTGTTTTTCTGTATTCATTGATGAACTTATGAGTCAAGTTAGGATCCAATTCCCATGAATGAGTAGAATCTACCCAGAAATATTCATATACAGTTGTTGAATCGTAAACACTTTGTTCGGATATAACCATTTCCATTTTTCCGTCCTGGTCTATATCAACGCCATCTGCAAAAATATAAGCTGTAAATGGGGTCTCTTGTCGCAGGGTATCAATAATTGAAGGATTTAATACATAAGTAGTATCTGTACCATTTATTACTGTATCAATTCTTCCATGATAAATTCTGAAAGTTGCAAATACGTCTCCGCCTTCACCTGTATAAACAAGATTAGCAGTATAATTATCTTTATCTAATAAACTGCCGGAACCATTGTACTGAACAGCTATTATGTTAATACCTCTGCCGCCTCCTGTATAAATTTCATCTTTTCCATCTTTGTTCAAATCTCCTTTAACGCAGGGCCAAAGTTCAACTTGACCTGTTTTTCCACCTAAAGCACCCAGATCAGAATTCAAAGCAATTCTTCCAAATCTTTTTGCAACAGAATCAGGATCACTGTGAAACAGATTTGCACTTACATCACTTGGTGAAAACTGAAACAGAACCATATCAAAGTTATCCTGATATAATGTACCAACAACTTCATCTATTCCATCACCGTTAACATCAGCAGCAGTTATACCAAAATAACTAACACCGTCTTTACCGACAGGTGAATATCTGTTATAAACACCTGGCAAACTTGTATCTGGATAAGCGTATGTATCATTTCCATTAACCTGAATTGCCCACATACCGCATCGATCCCAGTGGTTATTAATTATGGTAAGATTACCATCACCTTTTATATTAGCAGCGGCTGAACTGAAGTATGAACCAGTAATTCCATAATTACTTCCATTTTGAGTTTCATCGAGCCTGCCGCCCTCGCATACTAAGCTGGCGAAACCAGGGAAACTGCCGTCAATTGATAATACAAAAACATTTCTCTGTGCAGAAGTATGACAAATAATCTCTGTTTTGCCATCACCATCTAAATCTTTAACCAGTAAAGTTTCGCGGTTTAATCTTAATGTTTCACTCGTACCGGTTGCTGATGAGAACATAGCATCTGTAATTTCATATGCTGGTTCTGTTCCCCAGGAAGAACCATCCCATTCATAAAACGCAATTCTTCTTTCACCATTTTGTTCAAAAATTATTTCAGGCATTCCATCACCGTCGCAATCACCAACTTGCGGGAATCTTGGTGTTGATCCACTTGAAGTTGTGGAAACAGGAGATGACCAGATAATTTCAAGATTTCCAGCGCCATCATGTTTTAGAACGTGGACTCTTCCTCCGTTTGTATAATCAGTAGAAATAATTTCTTGTTCCCCGTCATTATCTACATCTGCTACAATAACTCTTCTAACACCTAAATCACCAAAATATGGTGTAGAAGAATCCGGAGCAGTGCCTGCATAAGCATTAAAAGTTGCATAACTTTGCACCTCAATAGGGGTAGTTTGAGCTTGCAATGCGGAAGTAATCAAAAGTACCGCAGATAAAAGTACAACAATTTTTTTCATTACTTTTCCTTTCATATTTGTTGGTTGAAACAATACATTTTCTGAAATACAATATAAACAACTTTTTTTAAAAAATAATATATTTTTTAAAAAATCAGATTTTGAGTTTTAATAATAACCTTCTGGAAAATTATTGTATAACAAGAGCTGCATGTCATCCTTCGACAAGCTCTGGATGACAAACAAGTGTTACAATGAGTTCATCTAAGTGTGAACGTTAAAGAAAAAATAAAACTCAGATGTCACGTAGAGCGAAGTCGAAACGTGACAGAAACAAAAGTCAGTCTTCGACTCCGCTCAGACTGACAAATGGGTGTCACGTTGAGCGAAGTCGAAACGTGACAGAAATAAAACTCAGTCTTCGACTCCGCTCAGACTGACAGATGGTTGTCGCATTGAGCGAAGTCGAAATGTGACAGAAACAAAGGTTCAGTCTTCGACTCCGCTCAGACTGACAGGAACAAAATTAAGTCTTCGACTCCGCTCAGACTGACAGGTGATAGTCACGTTGAGCGAAGTCGAAACGTGACAGGAACAAAGGTTCAGTCTTCGTCTCCGCTCAGACTGACAGATGGTTGTCGCATTGAGCGAAGTCGAAATGTGACAGAAACAAAACTCAGTCTTCGACTCCGCTCAGATTGACAAATGGGTGTCACGTTGAGCGAAGTCGAAATGTGACAGAAACAAAATTCAGTCTTCAACTCTGCTCAGACTGACAGGTGATAGTCACGTTGAGCGAAGTCGAAATGTGACAGAAACAAAGATTCAGTCTTCGACTCCGCTCAGACTGACAGGAACAAAGGTCAGTCTTCGACTCCGCTCAGACTGACAGGAACAAAGGTCAGTCTTCGTCTCCGCTCAGACTGACAGGAATAAAATTCAGTCTTCGTCTCCGCTCAGACTGAATTGCAGTCTTTATTCTTACCAATATCAATCAGATTTTTCTTATTTTTGACTTAATCATACAGAATATTACAAGTGTTATGGCTGCTAAAGAAGCTAAAGCCCGAATCAAAATAAATAAGCTGTTGGAAGAAGCCGGTTGGCGGTTTTTCGATAGTGAATTTGGTCCCGCCAATGTTATACTTGAAAACAATATTAAGCTGACTCAGAAATTACTTGATGAGTATGGTGAAGACTTTGAGAAATCGAAGAATGGCTACATTGATTTTTTATTACTCGATGATCGTGGCTACCCTTTAATTGTTCTTGAAGCTAAGTCAGAGGATAAAAACCCTCTTGTAGGAAAAGAGCAGGCACGGAAATATGCAAAGGCACAGAATTGCAGATTTGTAATCCTATCTAACGGTAATCTTCATTACTTATGGGATCTCAACCACGGCAATCCTTATGTAATTACTAAATTCCCTGAACCTTCTTCTATTAAAATCTATAAAGATCATCAGCCTAATCCGCAGAAACTTGTGGATGAACGTTTGCTCGATGATTACATAGCACTTACTCAGCTTCCAAACTATTTTGATAATCCTGCTTTCAAGGATGAATCGCTCAGAAAAGATTTCATCGAGAAGAATAAACTAAAATTTCTTCGCTCTTATCAGTTAAGAGCAGTTGATAAACTTCAAAAAGCAGTGCAGGCAGGAAGCAACCGTTTTTTATTTGAGATGGCAACGGGAACCGGTAAGACACTTATCGCTGCTGCAATTATAAAATTGTTCCTGAGAACCGGTAATGCAAAACGAGTTTTATTTTTAGTTGATAGGTTAGAGCTTGAAGATCAGGCAAATAAGGCATTTGTAAACTTGCTGAAGAATGATTACAAATCTGTAATCTATAAAGAGAACCGGCAGGATTGGCGTAAATCTGAAATTGTAGTGACAACAATTCAGTCACTTCTTTTCAATAACAAATATCAGAAATTCTTTTCTCCTACGGATTTCGATCTGGTAATATCAGATGAAGCTCACCGTTCAATCGGAGGAAACTCAAGAGCAGTGTTTGAATATTTCATCGGATACAAACTCGGTTTAACAGCAACACCAAAAGACTATCTTAAGAAAATTGACAAAGCTGGACAGCAAGTCAGAGATCCACGTGAAGTAGAAAGGAGAATATTACTTGATACTTACAGGACCTTTGGCTGTGAATCAGGTCAACCAACTTTTCGGTATTCGCTGATAGATGGCGTTCGTGACGGATATCTGATAAACCCTGTTGTTGTAGATGCCCGAACTGATGTAACCACACAGCTATTATCGGATGAAGGTTACTCGGTGATTACTTTTAGAGAAGATGGTGAAAAGGAAGAAGAAGAGTATTATCAGCGTGACTTTGAAAAAAAGTTTTTTTCTGAAGATACAAACAAACTGTTCTGCAAAACATTTCTTGATAATGCTTTGCTCGATCCGGTAACAAAGGAAATCGGCAAATCAATCATATTCAGTGTTAGTCAGAACCACGCTGCTAAACTAACGCAGATATTAAACGAGTTTGCAGATCAAATGTATCCGGGAAAATACAATTCAGATTTTGCAATTCAGGTTACTTCTCAGATTCCCGATGCTCAGCAATTCACAATAAACTTTGCCAATAATAATCTTAGCGGTTCTGGTAACTTCCTTCCCACTTACAAAACAAGCAAAACGAGAGTGTGCGTTACTGTTGGAATGATGACGACCGGATATGATTGCACAGATATTCTCAACCTATGCTTAATGCGTCCAATATTCTCACCTACAGACTTCATCCAGATTAAGGGCAGAGGCACACGTAAGCATAATTTCCTTGAACAATTATTTGATAACGATCTGAAGGAACAGATTGCTGAGCTTGATAAAACGAAGTATAAACTCTTTGACTTTTTTGCAAACTGCGAATACTTTGAAGAGAAATATAATTATGATGAGGTATTAAAGCTTCCGAGATACCCAAGAAGAACACAACCAACGGGTAATGAAGGACCTGTTGTAATTGAAAGGTTTGAAAATTTCGATCCTGATAAGCTTATTGCGATGGAAGTAAAAGAAGTTGGTTTATCAGGAATGAAGATAGACCGGATGTTCTTTGAGCAATTTGAGGACAGGATTCGTTCGGACAAATTCATTCAAGAGTATGTTGAAAAAAGAAGCTGGGACTCTTTAATAGAGTATTTGAATCAAAACATTATGAACAAACCTGAATATTTCTATACGATTGAAAAACTTAGAAAAGCTGCCGGAGTTGACAGAAGAATATCCCTGCGTGAAGTTGTAGAAAAAGCTCTCGGTTTAATTCCCGGATTCAAATCAAAAGATCAACTGCTTGAAGAAGAATTTGAAAAATTTATACTTGATAGAAAACCAGATAAACCAAAAGATATTCAGGCAATGAAATATTTCTTCAAGGCTTATATAACAAGCAGTCAGGTTAGAGATATTATTGAGAGCAGGGATTTAACTCAGCTAAATGTAAATGCGATCTTTACAATTAAAGATTATAAAGCTGTTCCGAAGGAATGGCGTGAAATAATTCCTGAATATATAAAAGACTATGTTCCATTAAATCAATTTATGATGTAAATGCCGTTCGTAAAAATCTGGATACATATAGTATTTGGGACAAAGAATAGAGAGCCTTTTCTTGTTAAAGATGTGCGTGAAAAAGTTATTTCACACATTATTGAAAATGCTAAAACCAAAGGCATTTTTATTGATTGTATTAATGGGTTTAATGATCATCTGCATGTTCTTATTTCATTAGGTAAAGAAGAGAACATCGCCAAGGTAGTTAATCTGATAAAGGGCGAAGTGTCTCATTGGATAAATAAAAATAAAATAACCAGAACAAAGTTTGAATGGGCAGATGAGTATTTTGCTGTTTCTGTTAGTGAATCTCAGGTAAATGTGGTAAGAAATTATATCGCGAATCAGGAAAGGCATCATAGTAAGAGGAGTTATTCTGAGGAGTATGAGGAGTTTGTAAGGAGATATGGTTTTAAGTATTTGGGCTAAAGCCCGATTCTCTTCATAGTTCGGTATGTCTCCGTCCTAAAGGACGGAGTTATTGTTGGTTGGATTGTCTTCTTCCTAATGATAGAGTTGTTGGGCTAAAGCCCGATTCTCTTCATAGTTCGGTATGTCTCCGTCCTAAAGGACGGAGTTATTGTTGGTTGGATTGTCTTCTTCCTAATGATAGAGTTGTTGGGCTAAAGCCCGATTCTCTTCATAGTTCGGTATGTCTCCGTCCTAAAGGACGGAGTTATGAATTGTTGGTTGATATGTCTCTGTCTCTCGGATGGAGTTGTTTGTCTCCGTCCTAAAGGACGGAGTTATGAATTGTTGGTTTGTATGTCTCTGTCTTAAGGATGGAGTTGTTTGTCTCCGTCCTGAAGGACGGAGTTATGAATTGTTGGTTGATATGTCTCTGTCTTAAGGATGGAGTTGTATGTCTCCGTCCTAAAGGACGGAGTTATGAATTGTTGGTTGATATGTCTCTGTCTCTAGGATGGAGTTGTTGGGCTAAAGCCCGATTATATCTTAGTTCTTAATTCCTCTGGCATAAATGCTGGAGTATAAATAACAAGTTGATACCTTCATCCTTTAGGATTCAGAAAGAGATGAATCGAGGATATAACCAACTCCGTCCTTCAGGACGGAGAAGTCCGAGACAGAAATAATTAAGGGCTTTAGCCCAAACAAAAGGATATTATGCTTGATAACGAAACAAAACGACGAATAGATACTGCAAGAGATATCTTAGTAGGTAAAGTTCCTGATCCAAAGTCGCAGGTTGAACAAATTACCATCTCACTCATCTATAAGTTTATGGATGATATGGATGCAGAAGCAGAAGAGCTCGGTGGTAAAAGAAAATTCTTCTCAGGTGAGTTTGAACGCTACAGCTGGAAGAAGTTGATGGCTCCTGATCTTGGCGGGTTTGATGTTCTTACTCTTTACGGTGAAGCAATCCAGAAGATGAATATCAACCCAAACATCCCTCAACTGTTCAGAGATATTTTTAAGAATGCATTCTTGCCATACCGTGATCCTGAAACATTAAAAAGTTTCTTAAAAGTAATTGATGATTTTGAGTATGATCATTCTGAACGGCTCGGTGACGCATTTGAATATCTGCTCTCTGTTCTCGGCAGTCAGGGAGAAGCTGGACAATTCAGAACTCCAAGGCACATAATTGATTTTATGGTTGATGTTATTTCACCTAAAAAAGATAATACAATTCTTGACCCGGCTTGCGGAACAGCAGGATTTCTTATTTCATCTTATAAGCATATACTCAAACACAACTCAAGTAATTTTATTCCCGAAAAAGATAAAGAAGCTTATCAGCAGACTGATGTAAGCATCGCTGAACTTACTACTGGTGGAACACAAAAGTATAAAGGCGATAAGCTGACTCCCGATGAAAGAGCAATGCTATCCAGGAATATAAAAGGGTATGATATTTCTCCCGATATGGTTCGGCTATCGCTTGTTAATCTTTATCTGCACGGATTTACAGATCCAAAAATTTCTGAGTATGATACACTTACAAATGAAGATAACTGGAACGAATACGCTGATGTAATTATGGCTAATCCTCCGTTTATGTCACCAAAGGGTGGAATAAAACCGCATAAAAGATTTTCAATCCAGTCTAACAGAAGCGAAGTTTTGTTTGTTGATTATATTGTAGAGCACTTAACACCAAACGGCAAAGCTGCAATAATTGTTCCCGAAGGAATTATCTTTCAATCCGGAAAAGCATACAAGCAGTTGCGTAAAATGCTTGTTGAAAATTATCTCTTTGCAGTTGTGTCATTACCGGCAGGTGTGTTTCAGCCATACTCAGGTGTTAAGACATCTATTCTGCTGATTGATAAAACACTGAACAAGAAAACAGATAAAATACTTTTTGTAAAAATTGAAAATGACGGATTTGATCTTGGCGCACAACGCAGACCAAAAGCCGGAAGCCAGTTACCAATCTCTGCATCTTTAGTTAAAGAATATATCACCACTTGTCATTCCGGACTCGACACGGAATCCACTCTCATTGAAAAGTTCGGTCCAAACAATCTTTGGAATATTGCAACCAAAGAAAAAATTGGTGAGAATGAAGACTGGAATTTGAGTGGAGAGAGATACCAACATAAAGTTCTTCATAAAGCATCGAATTATACTCTTATTTTGATACGTGATTTAACTGAAATTGTAACGAAAGGAACTACACCAACCACTGCTGGATATAACTTTGTTGAAGAAGGGATTAATTTCATCAAAATTGAATCTATCACAGATGAGGGAAAATTTATACCCAGTAAGTTTGCCTTTATTACTGAAGAATGTCATCAAGCGTTAAAGCGATCCCAGTTGAAACAAGGTGATGTCCTATTCTCAATTGCTGGTGCATTTGGAAGAACTGCCGTAGTAATCAAAGATATTCTGCCCGCAAATACTAACCAAGCTCTTTCAATTATTAGATTAAAACGTAATCTTATCATTCCTGAATACCTTTTTTGGATATTAAAATCAGAAAAGATATTAGAAGAAGTTCAAAGTCTTAAGGTGGGTGTTGCTCAATACAATTTATCCCTAAAACAGATTAACGAAATAAAAATCCCACTCCCACCACTTGAAATACAAAAAGAAATAGTTGCAGAGATAGAAGGCTGGCAAAAAATAATAGACGGTGCAAGACAGGTTGTAGAAAACTACAAACCACAAATTGATATTGATCCGGAATGGGAGATGGTATCACTTGCAGAAATTATAAAATTATCAAGTGGTAAAGGATTGGCAGTTAGCCAGCTTGGTGAAGGAAAACATCCTGTTTATGGTGGTAATGGGATCAATGGTTATCATACAGAATATTTCTTAGACAATTCAACTATTGTCATCGGAAGAGTTGGTGCTTATTGTGGTGCTGTTCATATAACTCAACCTAAATCGTGGGTGACTGATAATGGTTTATATGTTACAGATTTTTTACGGGAAATAAATATTAAATATTTAGCTCAATCACTTACACAACTGAATTTGAATAAGTATGCTAAAGTTGGTGGTCAACCATCTATCTCTCAAAAAACGGTAACGGAATTACAAATAGCTGTTCCTAAAATTAAAATTCAAGAGGAGATCGTATCAAGACTTGAGACTGAAGAAAAAATAGTTGAACAGAACAAAAAACTCATTTCCATCTTCGAGCAAAAGATAAAATATAAAATAGCAAAGGTATGGGGGGAGTGAGATGGAAGAAAAATATTTTCTTATCAAGCTCGATATTAGGTTAGTTGATAATGTGATATTAAATGAGTTATCAAAAAGCAATAATAATTTGGTTTTAGTAAAGTTTATTTGCGGAGAGAGTGGGATTCGAACCCACGGTACCCGTTAAGATACACACGCTCTCCAGGCGTGCCAGTTCAGCCACTCCTGCATCTCTCCGTTAAGGGTAATTAAAATTTCAGGGCTCAAATATATTCAATATGCTTTTGTTTACAAAGTTTCTTAGTTGATATAATGGGAATTGAAAGTCAGAACCGATTACTAAAAGTAAATCCATTTAATACTTTGCGGAAAGGGAGGGATTCGAACCCTCGATACCAGTTACCCGGTATAACGGTTTTCGAGACCGCCCCGTTCAACCACTCCGGCACCTTTCCGAAATTCTTACCTGCAAAACTACAAATATCTGTTCAATTATTTCTGTTTACTTACTAAAGAACATTTTAATAGATATAAGAAACAATGAAATTGCAAATATTTTTTGAAGTGCTTCCTTTGGTACAGATACCGCAATCTTAGCTCCAATCCATCCGCCAAAAATAAATCCCAGACAGATAAGAGCTGCAATCTTCAAATCAACATATCCTTGTTGATAATATGAATACGCTGCCAGGATTCCGATTGGCGGAAGCATTAAAGCAAGTGTTGTGCCTTGTGCCTGATGTTGTGTTAATCCAAATATAAAAATCAAAGCTGGAACAATTATCACTCCGCCCCCGAGCCCGACAACGCCGCTGAATGTACCGGCAGCTAATCCAAGAATTACGAATAAAATTTCTTTAGGCATAACTTTTCATTTCCATATAAGAAAATAATTTTTTTTGTTTGTTAAATTTATAAGAATTAAGCACTAAAGGACAAAATCAATTGTTCTTCAATCAATCAGATGAAGCAACAGCAGTAAAAAAATCTATTCATTATAATCTGATATATGTTTAATTTAGCATCAGGAGACTGCAGAAAAATTTTGAACAATTTGATGAAGCTGTCAAACTGTGTTTAAGGAATTCTGTTATCTTTCGACAAGTGCAAGATGTCAAGCTTACGACAACAAGCTCAAGATGATAGACTGAGTATTTTTTTTCTGATGTTTTATAAAGTTATTTAATAATGCAACACAATATGGAAAATATTATCAGCCAACTTAGTTATTGCATTGAAAAGGGAAAGGTTAATATCTCCTCTAACCATCCTTCCGATTTAATTGGTAAGCCAGGTGTTACTGAATTAACCCGCGAAGCTTTGAATCTAAAAATACCGCCTGAAGTAATATTAAATGATGGTCTTTTATCCGGTATGAAAGCAGTTGGTGAAAAATTCCGGGATGGAATTATTTTTTTGCCTGAGGTACTAATTTCTGCAAAAGCTATGAACTCAGCAATGGAAATTCTAAGACCATATTTTATCAGTGGGGAAATAAGATTGAAGGGTAAACTGATCCTTGGTACTGTTGAGGGTGATTTACACGATATAGGAAAAAATATTGTGAAGATGGTTTTGGAAGGTGCTGGATGGGAAGTAATTGATCTTGGGATTAATGTTTCAGCGGATAAGTTTATTGATGCAATAAATCAGCATAAGGTAAAAGTAGTTGGGATGAGTGCGCTTCTATCTACAACTATGCTGAATATGTCTAACATAGTACAAAAAATAAAAGCAGAGTTTTCTGATATGATTATAGTTTTAGGAGGTGCACCGTTAACAAAAGGATTTGCTGAGTCAGTTAAAGCAAATCATTATTTTCCGGATCCTCAGAGTTTTTTGGATTACTTAGATAATAATCTTATTTAATAATCTTTTTAATAATCGTGAAAGATGATTTATTACAAAAACCATTCGATGTTCAGGAATACGAATTTAATCTGAATGATCTGAATATTTCTGAAATAAATTTTATAAGATCTTTAGGTTACTCCGGGTCGAGTGTTCCTGATCCTGTTGCTGAAAGTATCCATAATATCATCGGATATTTTCATAAAGAAATGAAAATAAGATGCGGCTATAAAAGATTTGATAGCTCAATGGTAAAAATTTTCAGTTCGTATTTTACAATAGAAAATCTGGATTTTAATTGCAAAAAGATTATCGGGAAATATTTAAAAGGCTCTGAATCATTAGTCTTTCTCGTTTGTACTTTGGGAGATGTATTTGAGAAGTTGTTGAATTCATTTGGCAGTAATAATGATTATCTGGAAATGTTTTTAACAGACAAGCTTGCTTCTGAGATAGTTGAAGCTTCAGCAGATAAAATGGAAATGATAATTGAGAAAAACTTGGAAAAAGAATCATTAAAAATCACTAATCGTTACAGCCCCGGTTATTGCGGCTGGGATGTATCTGAACAGAAGAAATTCTTTAGTCTGATGCCAGAGCGCTTTTGCGGAGTTACACTTTCCGAAGGTTCGATGATGATTCCGATTAAATCTGTAAGTGCGGTTTTAGGAATTGGTAAAGATGTCCAGCGAAAAGATTACGAGTGTTCAATTTGTGATGATGAATTCTGTTATAAAAGAAAAAAATATGAATAAAGTAGTTGAATTAATTCAGCATAAAAAGATTTTGGTTTCCGATGGTGCCTGGGGAACTCAATTGTTTTCTAAAGGATTGAAAACCGGTGTGTGTCCCGAAAGCTGGAATTTAGAGCATCCTGAAAAAGTTGCAGAGATTGCCGAAAGCTACTTAAATGCCGGAGCTGAATTAATATCCACCAATACTTTTGGTGCTAACAAATTTAAACTTGATCAATACGGATTAAGCGACAAACTTGAAACGATATGTTATACCGGTGCAAAGATTACAAAAAATATAATCAATGGCGATCAAATTGTTATTGGTTCAATCGGACCAACAGGAAAATTTTTAGCGATGGGTGATATAACTGTTTCAGATTTATATGATACATTTAAACTTCAGGCAATTGCTTTAGAATCAGGAGGTGCTGATGCTGTGTGTATCGAAACATTTTATGACCTTGATGAAGCTGAACAAGCAATTAAAGCAGTTAAAGAAAATACTAATCTGGAAGTAATTACCACATTTACTTTCGATAAAACTGATTATGGTTACAAAACACTAATGGGAATCAGTCCAAAACAAATGACTGAAAAGCTTATCATTTGCGGCGCTGATATTATTGGTGCAAACTGTGGAAGAGGATTTGCTGATATGATCGAAATTATTAAAGAAATCAGACACGTTTCTCAGATGATTCCTGTTTTAGTACAGCCGAATGCCGGCTTACCGGAAATTTTTGACGGTGTACTTGTTTATAAAGAAACTCCTGAATTTGTAGGAAGTATTGTTCCTGATCTGATTAATGCAGGTGCAAACATTATCGGAGGCTGCTGCGGAACAACTCCAGAGCACATTAAAGTAATTTCTGAAGTTGTAAATAATTATAGGGGAAATATTATAGCAGATTAGAATTGACTGACTTAACTGTATCAATCATTGAAAGATAATTTTCAAACTTTACATACTCTGGAACTGAATTACCTGACCCGATACAATAACCGCCGTTTCTGCCAAGCTTTTCAATATTAGTCAGAACCTGTTTGGAAACATCTTCCACTGTTCCTCTGCTCAATAAATCAACATCAATATTACCGATAAGACAAAGGTCTTTGCCATATTTTTCTTTAACTTCAAAAATACTCATTGCTTTAGGTTCAATAGGATGAAGTGCGGTAACTCCGCAATCAATTATCTTATTCATTACACTGAATAGAACACCATCGCTGTGATAGATTAAAGGTTTATTATACTTCTTAGCAAGGTCTCCGATTTTTTTTAACCAGCAGAAAAAGTATTTATCCAATACATTAGGCGATACAATCAATGAATTTGTATAAGCAATATCATCACTATACCAAAGCGCATCTACATTTTCATTTTGTGCAAAATATTCAAACATACTCAAGACCAGACTGCCCAATTTATTATTTAACTCGTCAATAAGACTTTCATTTTCAAACAGTGCATAAGAGAAAGATTCAAATCCCATCATTTCCCAGGTCATTGTAAAAATGTCGCCGTATTGTCCTATCACTCCCATTCCTTCAGGTAATAAAGATTTCACTCTTTCAAAATTTTCGTATGAAAAATCTTCTTTGGCAGGGAATAAATAATTGTCAAACGATTCTGAGTTAGTAATTACACCATTGCCCTCAGAAGCCCATTTTCTGAAGACGGTGCCGTCGTCATTATATGATAAGTTATTGCTAAGTCCGATCTTTGCCGGGTTAAAATCCGCTTTCGGCTGAAGTTTTATATAATCATATCCGGCATTAAACCAGAATTCAATTTCATCTTCTAATCCTTGTATTTTTTTTCCAATAAATCTTTCTTTGATCAGAGGATGAACGCCTAATTCAGCAATTGGGATGTAATTACAAGTTTGATTTCTTATTACTTTTAAGAATGATTGAACATCAGGTTTTGGGATAGATTTCATATACAAATAATTTTTATTCGAATTTCTGCAATTATTCTAATAACATCTATTGCTTTTATGCTTAATAATAATCAATTTCACCCTTGAAAAATAATCCCTTTGAGCAAAATGTTTAGGATAATAATTTCTTTCATACTAATAGTATTTCTGTTTGCCGGAATAATTGGTACGGCAAACCTGCTTTTCAAACCGAAACCGCCTTCTGATATTACCATAACAGCAGATATGTATATTAAAGCTGATAATAAGTTATCCATTAAAGAGATCGAAGAAATTACTGCTGCAAATAATTACTATTTTACTTCTGTAAATTTACTAAAATAAAATCCATCCTGTTGAGTAGCTTTTTTTTAACTCATCATTCATAAAATCTATTTTCAGCATAAAGGGTGAAACATTTAAATTGTTTTATTTTATTTTCTTAAATGATGCGGCAGGAGTTTCAGTTCGCTGTTAAAAAAGGGGAAACTGCCGGTAATCAGAGAAACCCGGAACACATTATTTTCAATTTATTTTAATTAAACAAAATCAGGCTTTATTTTAGATATAGAATTTAATTATTTAATGCAGATCAGAATACTTAAGAAATATAAAGACGATATATTAAATACATTCAAACTTGCCTATCCAGTAATGATCGGACAACTTGGGATTATTATGATGGGGGTTGTTGATAGTATGATGGTTGGCAGACTTGGCTCTGTTCAGCTTGCAGCAGCATCTCTCGGTAACAGTTTGGTATTTTTAATCCTAATACTTGGAATTGGCTCCTCAGCAGTAGTTACTCCATTAATAGCAATATTAATTGGCGGTAAAAGATTTTCCGAATGCGGTGTTTATTTCAGACAATCCTTATTGGTCAATGTTGTTTTATCTCTTGTGATGATAGCTATAATCTTTATCGGTATAAATTTTCTTGGTTATCTTAATCAGCCGGCAGAGATAATTAAATATGCAGTCATTTATATGGGGATAGTTTCTATTTCAGCTTTGCCATTAATGATTTATCAAACCTACAAGCAATTCATTGAAGGTTTTTCCATTATGAAACCAGCTATGATAATAGCTTTGCTTGCAAACATAATTAATGTTTTCGGCAACTGGGTTTTGATTTTTGGTAAGTTAGGAGTTCCAGCACTTGGATTGGCTGGCGCTGCCTGGTCAACATTTGCATCACGGGTATTTATGGCATCAGCGATGATGATTTATGTTATGAAGAATGAAAAGTTTAGAGAATATGATGTTAACTTTCATTTCCGCGGATTAAATTTTAAGGTGATTAAAAAAATAGTTCAATTGGGGATACCAAGCGGTTTTCAGAATTTCTTTGAAGTCGGCGCCTTTACCATTGCTGTAATTATGATCGGCTGGATTGGTGCAAATGAACTAGCTGCACATCAAATAGCAATCAATTTAGCTTCAATTACTTTTATGATAGTTCTTGGTATTTCGCAAGCATCAAGCATCAGGGTTGGTTATGCAATGGGTGAAAGAGATGTTCATAAAATCAGAAGAGCCGGGTTTACAGCAATTACACTCGGTGCAGGTATTATGGCAATTGCCGGAATTTTGTTCATTGGATTAAATCGCTTTTTACCTTCACTTTATATTAATGATAACAATGTAATTGATATAGCTTCCGGACTTTTAATAATTGCAGCATTGTTCCAGCTTTCTGATGGAATCCAGGCTGTAGGTATCGGAGTGCTCAGAGGTCTAACTGATATTAAAGGTCCGACTATTATTACTTTTACTGCATACTGGCTAATCAGTCTGCCGGTAGCCTACATACTGGCGTTTGTTTTTAACCAGGGCGTTTATGGGGTATGGGTTGGATTGTTAATCGGTTTAACAGTTGCAGCAGTTTTCCTGACGGTAAGGTTTAATTATAAAAGCAAACAGATAATTCAACTTTAATCAGTAAAGATTTTTGTAATTAACTTTGATTCAACTTCCTCAAATTCTTCCGGCAGTTTAGATGTTTGTTTGCTGATGAATTTACTTTTGCCTGCCAAAACATAAACAGGGATACCTTCATAAGCTGCTAAAACTGCCAGCATTCTGCTTCCGGTTTTATTAATTATTGATCCGTTTTTTAATAACTGATCAGCTCCTAAAACTACAATATCAATTTGTTTAATTATTTTACCGGCAGATGCTTCAGCGATTATCTGATTGTTTATTTTATTCTGTTTCAGTTCTTTAACCAGTATTTCTCCCTCGTTTAGGGGACGCGATTCACAAACAAACACTTTTAATTTTGGATTTACTTTCTTTAAGAGTTTGAATATTTCAATCAACGTTCTGCTATGTGAGATTGTCAGAACTGTATTATACTTACATAATTCTTTCTCAGCATTTTTGAAAATCCTTGTATTTATATCTGCATCATTTGCTTTAAAAAATTTAATAAGTGCTGTAAGCTCCTTAGTATTATTCTTCTTCAACGGGATTTTTAATTGGTTTACTAAATCCAAAATAGCGGGGAAGTGTGATAGCTTTTTTTTAACCAGCGGCAGTGCTGATTTTAATCCTGATAGATTCCTGCTGTTTTCTTCTAAATAATCTAAAAATCTTTTTAATATTTCACTTGAGCCATGAACTTTATCATTAAGTATGCTGTTTAGTAATATCTTTTTTTTCATATCGTTAAAAATCGTAATCGTATGTTGGGTCTTTTTTTATCTGGATTGACTTCTCATTATCAGAAGAAAAATTTTCAGAAACCTGACTTATGTTTCTAAACAAATCTTCTTTTGATTTATAATCCTTGAGATAATAGATCCTGACCTGATTACGGTTTTTTATCAGCCAGTTAAGGGTTATTTTCATTTTCTCAAAGTCTTCATCGGTTGGGTTTGATTTTGAGTTTATTGTATTATTGTAAAAATCATCCAATGCCGGATCGAATTTATTTTTTTTATCGTGCAGATAATTTCTTATATAAATTTTACCCTCAATCATTAACACAAAATCATTTTCAAATCTTGAAATTACTTCGAATAGTACTTTTGCTTTATTAACCGGTTCAGCAAGTATAGATGATTTATGAGTTTGATTAAGGATGAAATCCACTAATTCTTTAATCTCCGCTGCCTGTTCATATTTTTGCCTGGCGGAGTATTCTTTCATTTTGTTTAATAGTCTATCCAGTACAAATTGATTTTTCCCATAAAGAAAATCATAAACTTTCTCCAGTTCATTTTTATAATCAGCTTCATCATTATTTTCGCATGGAGCAGTGCATCTGCGGATATCATAAAGGAAGCAGGCTCTGTTTTTCTTAAAATCCTTATCTGAACATTCTCGAATTGCAAAAGACTTGTTTATGAACTCAAGTGTTTCTGCTGCTTTTTTACGTGATATAAATAAACCAAAATAATCATTGCCATCAAAATCAAAATGATTTGTTAACTCCAGATTTGGATATTTATGAGTTTTATTTATTCTTAAAAAATATTTATTACCAAATAACTTTAACTGTGCATTATGTTTTGGTTCAAGGATTTTTATTGTTTCAGCTTCGGTTAATAATGCTGTTAATTCAGTGTTGGTTATTATATGTTTTAATCTGACAGCTTGTTTAACAATTTTCTGAGCTTTTCGTAACGCAGAAGGCGAGAAATAACTTTTAACACGATCTCTGATTGACTTAGCTTTACCTACATAAATTATCTCATCTTTTTTATTTGTGAAATAATAAATTCCCGGTGCATTCGGCAGTGCAAGGTAATCTTCCTGCAATTCCTTTTTCACATTTGTTAAATAATTATGCTGATAACCTTTTTGATAGCTTAATAATTCGCCGACAGTTTTAATTTTATCTTTATCCTGAAGTTCTCTTATCATTTTTATAAGCACTTTTGCAGTTATTTCAGCATCACCAAGCGCTCTATGAGAATTTTTATTTTTAAGATTCAGGAAATCAGCTACTGATGAGAGAGATTTACTTTTTAAATCAGGATAAATGTTTCTTGCAAGTTTTAATGTGCAGCAGGATTCATCACTGATAAATTCTCTTCCGCTCAGCATAAACTCAGTATTAAGAAACGAAGAATCGAATGGGAAATTATGAGCAGTTAAAACAGTATTGTCAATAAAATTTATAACTTCATCAACAACTTCAGAAAATACCGGTGCACCAATTACATCATAATTATCAATTCCTGTAAGAGATGTAATAAACGCAGGTATGTAGGTTTGCGGATTGATTAGATAATGCAGTCTATCAGTAATCTTCAGCCCTTCAATTTTTACGATAGCTATTTCAATAACCCGGTTTTTATTTGCTGATAAACCAGTGGTTTCAACATCCACAACACTGAATGAAGCTTTTTCTAATGGTGTTAGTAAAATATTATCGTATTGCATATTTAAATCTATATTAAACTATACTATCAATCAAAGCTAACTTTATTTCTGAATTACTCGCATTTTGGATATATTTCTTAAAACAAATTAGGAAAACATGTCCTCAATCAATATACTTTTCGTTGGTGATATCATCGGTCAACCCGGTATGGATATTGTACAAACCTGGCTTCCCAGTATAATTCAAAAATACAAAGCTGATTTTGTGATTGTAAATGGAGAAAATGCTTCAGACGGAAAAGGCTGCACTGATAAAGAAGGTCAGAAGCTTTTTAATATTGGTGTAAACGTAATTACAGGCGGTAACCATACCTGGGATAAACATCAATCACAGGATTATTTGAAAGCAGAACCACGATCTCTTCGTCCTTTGAATTACCCCAAAGGTACTCATGGAAATGGATATTATATAAGCGAAGTAAATGGACAGAAGATAGCAGTAATAAATCTGCAAGGCAGAACTTTTATGACTCCGATTGATTGTCCGTTCAGATCAATGGATTGGATTTTAGCAAAGCTGAAACAAGAAACAAAAATTTTTATTGTAGATTTTCACGCTGAAGCTACTGCTGAAAAAATGGCAATGGCTCAATATCTTGATGGTAAAGTAAGTATGTTAATCGGTACACATACGCATATTCAAACTGCTGATGAAAGAATTCTACCAAACGGAACAGGCTATATAACTGATGTTGGAATGACAGGTCCCTATGATTCTGTAATTGGTATGAAATCAACTGCTGCAGTTAACAGGTTTTTATTTGCAACCCCACAGAAATATGAAACTGCCAAAGATAATATCCACTTAGCCGGAATGTTTTTTAAAGTTGATGCTGAAACAGGAAAAACTATAGAGCTTGAAAGAATATTTTTCCCGGAGTTTGATAAATTAATTGTAAATAAAGATGTTGAATCATCCTCCGCACAGAATTGATAAAGTTTGAAAGTTAAGAAAGTGATAAGGATGCATGCGGAGATCTCACAAAGAATACTGACAGTAGTAAACCAGAGTTTGTTTGCAAAATGAAAAAAACCGTTTCACTTAGGTAAAAGTTGTAATACAAAATATTAAAGGGAGAGAAAATGAAATTAATAGATGGTAAAAAAGTTGCGGCTGATATCCGCAATGAGCTTAAAGAAAAAATATCTAAATTAAAAACAGATGGGAAGAATGTTCCTGGTTTAGTTGCAATAATTGTGGGTGATGATCCTGCTTCACATATTTATGTTTCCAGTAAAGGAAAAGCTTGCGAAGAAGTCGGGATGCGGACAAAAACAGAAAAACTTCCAGCAGACATATCAGAAGTTCAATTGCTTGAATTGATAAAATCGTATAATGAGAATAAAGATTATCACGGAATCTTAGTACAGCTTCCTTTACCAAAGCATATCAATGAAGATAAAATAATTGAAACTATTTCATCGAAAAAAGATGTTGACGGATTTCATCCGATTTCCGTAGGCAATCTTGTTATCGGTAAAGATACTTTTGCTTCATGCACTCCGGCTGGTATTCAGGAATTACTAATCCGTTATAACATTGAAACAAAAGGTAAGCATGTTGTTGTCGTCGGAAGAAGCAATATCGTTGGTAAACCAATTACAAATATAATGCTGCAAAAAGCTGAAGGAGCGAATTCAATTGTTACAATTGTTCACTCTGCCGCAAAAGATATTTCTTATTATACTAAACAGGCTGATATCTTGATTGCTGCAATTGGTAAGCCTGAAATGATAAAAGCAGATATGGTAAAAGAAGGCGTGGTAGTTGTTGATGTTGGAATAAACAGAATTGATGATCAGTCGAAACCAAAAGGATACAGAATAGTAGGTGATGTTGATTTTGAAAATGTTTCAAAAAAATCTTCATATATTACTCCTGTCCCCGGCGGAGTTGGACCAATGACAATTGCTATGTTATTAAGTAATACTTTTAAAGCGTATAATCTTTATGGTGAAAAATGAGTTTAAAAGATCTGCTGTCAGATAAAAATATTACAAAGATCTTAAATGATTTTACTGATTTTGAAAAATCATTTATAAAAGGAAAAACAGCGGTTGATAAAAAAGAATTAGCTGGAATGATCGATCATACATTACTAAAACCCGAAGCAACTCTAACTGAGATCAAACATCTTTGTGAAGAAGCTATTCAGCATAATTTTGCTTCGGTTTGCGTAAATCCATCTTATGTTTCAGCTTGTTTTGATCTTCTGAAATCTTCAAATGTTAAAGTCTGCACAGTTATTGGATTTCCGCTTGGTGCAACAACAACCCAATCTAAGTTTCTTGAAGCAGAAGAAGCAATTAAAAATGGTGCAGAAGAGCTTGATATGGTGATCAATGTCGGCAGATTGAAAGATAAAGACTACGATTATGTATATAATGATTTGAAAACAATTGCAGATCTTTCTAAAAAACATTTATGTACTTCTAAAGTTATACTTGAAACTTGTCTTCTGACAGACAAAGAAAAAGTTGCTGCTTGCATAATGGCAAAGGAAGCAGGGCTGGATTTTGTTAAAACATCAACCGGATTTTCTAAAGCCGGAGCAACAATTCAGGATGTAGCGCTGATGAAATTTGTTGTTGGAGATAAGCATAAAGTTAAAGCTGCCGGCGGAATCCGCTCTTATGAAGATGCTGTTGCAATGATAAATGCAGGTGCAAACAGATTAGGTGCAAGTGCCGGAGTTAAAATTATTTCCGGACAAAAGTCTGATAGCAACTATTAAAATAATTTCTTTAATCATTTGGAAAAATATTTTATTGTTATAAAATGATTTTTCTATTAAACCAATGTGTAAATTATTCTTAGTACCAAAAACTATCTTTAATGGTAATCGACTTAGTTATAACAAAGACAAATGATGGTTACACTGCTGAAGTTCCCTCTATCAAAGGTTGTGAAAGCTGGGCACATGATGAAGACACAGTTATTGAGAAAATAATTGATTTAAGTTCATTTTATTTACAAGTGCCTGTCAAACAACTGAAAATTGACCGCGCAAGGAAAGAAGAAAACAGGATTATTTATAAACTTATTTTTGATAAATAAATTTTGTGAGAAATCATAAGACTGAAAAACGAATCGCGAAAATTACCCGGGTTATTAAGTCCCGCCAGCATTCTTTAACTGTTGTACTTGAAAATATTCACGATCCTCATAATGTTTCAGCAATTTTCAGAACCTGCGATGCAGTTGGTATCCCTAAAGTCAATTTGATTTATAATTTTGAAACTTTTCCAAAAATTGGTAAAAAATCATCTGCGTCTGCTTTTAAGTGGGTTGAAAAAGAAAAATTCAAAACTGTTGATAAGTGTTATTCTGAACTGCGTAATAAAGGGTTTAAAATATTTGCTTCCTCTTTAACCGATCACTCAAAAAAACTGTACGAGCTTGATTTAACAAAGAAAGTGGCAATTGTTGTAGGTAACGAACATCGAGGAGTTTCTGAAGAAGCTGCAAAAAATGCCGATGATGTTTTTTTAATTCCACAATTTGGAATGGTGCAGAGTCTGAATGTTTCTGTAGCAGCTGCGGTTATTTTGTATGAAGCAATGAGGCAGAGAATGAATAAAGGTATGTATAATAAAAGTGAACTGGATACTGCTGCTTTGGAAAAAATAATTGATGAATGGTGTGAGAAATAATTGATTAAAAACTTCTCAAAAGTAAAATCTGTAAAAGGGGAATTAAACCTGACAGGTGATAAATCAATATCACATCGGGCGATTATATTTTCTGGTATGGCTTCAGGTAAATCATCAATTACAAATCTTTCTCAGGGCCACGATGTAATTTCAACACTGGTTTTGATGCATAATCTTGGAGCAGGTGTATTAACAAAAAACAGAAGTGTGATTATAAACGGTCTTGGTTATAAAGGATTTGAAGCTCCTTCTTCTGAATTATACTGCGGAAATTCAGGAACGACAGCAAGATTAATCTCAGGTCTTTTAGCTGTACAAAAATTTTCCTCTAAATTAACTGGTGATGAATCGCTTTCTAAAAGACCAATGAAAAGGGTAATTGAACCATTAAAGAAAATGGGCGCACAATTTATAACTAATGAAAATTATACATTACCTTTTACTATTAATCCAGCTGAAAAAACAATAAATATAACTTATGAAATGCCAGTTGCAAGTGCTCAGGTAAAGAGTGCAATCTTGATCGCTGGTTTACATTCGGAAGATGAAACAACAATTATTGAAAAGGACAGAACCAGAAATCACACTGAACTGATGCTTGGATTGCCTGTAAAAACTGAAAATGAAAAAATTATTTCTTCATCTTCGTTAAAATATTATCCTTCTGCAAATGAATATTTTATTCCCGGCGATATTTCAACTTCTGCATTTCATATTGTGTTAACACTGTTAACATCTGATTCCGAGCTTAAGATTAATAATGTTTCACTAAATCCAACAAGAACAGGGTTTATTGAAGTATTAAAAAAAATGGGTGCTGATATCAAATATGAGGATATTAAATTCTCTAGCAATGAACCGTACGGAAATGTTATAGTTAAATCATCAGTTCTGAAAAACATTAAAATTAATTCCGATATAATTCCCAATATAATTGATGAGATTCCTATACTTACTATTGCCGGAATATTTGCTGATGGGGATTTTGAAATCAGGAATGCAAAGGAACTTCGCGTAAAGGAGTCTGACAGGATTAAATCTTTATGTTACAATCTTAATTTGCTGGGATTGGATATTGATGAATTTGATGATGGATTCATTATATCCGGTGGTATCAAAAAATCAGATTTGTCTTTTCAAAGTTTTAATGATCATAGAATTGCAATGACATTTGCAATTTTAAGTATGTTATTAGAAAGCGGGGGAGAAGTAAATGATTTTGAATGTGTCAGTATTTCAAATCCAAAATTTGAAAATCAGATTAATTCAATTATTCAATAAACTTTTCAGAAATCTCTATAAAATAATTATCTGATGTTCGAACTCGTTTACTGATATTTCTTCAAATATCTTTTTAATCAGCTCTATTCCATATTTATTGAAAAAATAAGTAAAGTTAATTTCCCGTTCCTGAAGGTTTTCATTAGGATATAAAAGATGAGATATTCTTGTAAGCTGTCTTACAGTAGTTTCGTGCTTATTCTCCTGAGCTTTAACAGCTTTATTTCTTAACTCATTTAATACATAGATAACTCTATCTTTATATTTATCACTTGAATCAACAAGAGTTTTATCAACTGCAAAAAGATTTTCTTTTATCCGGTCAAAAATCAATTCAATTTCATTTTCAGCATTTACAAATGAAGTATCAATATTACTTTCTGAAAGACCGGCAATAACTTTATGTTTTAGATCGGTTAATCTTGAAAAAATATCTTTCAATGTTAAATCATATTTGTTTAGTGCATCATTGACATTTTTCTCAATAAGTGTAATAGAAGTTCTTGGATAAATTACCGGCGTTGGGATTTTATAAAAATCATATAGAGGAGTTACTTGTGCAAAGTAAGATATTTCACTTGGACCGGCAATATAAAATCCGGTTGGCAGCAGATAGTCCTGACAAATTGGTCTTAGCAAAACATTAGGACTAAATCTTTCAGGATGTTCTTCAATTTCGTTCAGTATTTCTTCTTTAGTGAATTGCTTTCTTTTTCGTCTGAGTTTGAATATTTCGTCAACAGGCTCAACAGAAAACCTTCCGTCATCAGTGTGATAAAACAAATTAACCGGTTTAACTTTTACCTGAGCATGATATAATTCTTCAAGATCTGCACTTCTTTGAATTAAATTTTCTGTATGCTGTTGAAAATTGATGACTTCTTTTTTGAAAATTGGTTTTAATAACTGTTTAATTGCTGCATCCTGTGGATCAAAAATCACAAGTCCATATTCATCAAACAGCCAGAAGATAAGTTCCTTGAAACTTTGTTTAAAAGTTTTACCCTGGGCATAAAAGGTTTTCAGTTTACTCAATAATCCATCTTTAAAATCAGTCTGCCTTAAAGAGTTTTCAAGTGATGATAAAAAATCGCTGATTGATTCATCAAAACTTATATTGCCAACACTTAGTTTAGCTTCATCATCTTCAATTTCAGTTTTATACCCTAAATTCTGAACTTGATTTTCAGTATCAAAGATATTAATTGACCTGACCTCATTAAAATCATGATCATCACCTTCGAGCCAGAATACGGGTACAAATTTATACTCTTCAAATCTTTCATTAAGCTGATTTGCAAGTCTTACTGCAGTAAGTATTTTGTAAACTGTGTAAAGCGGTCCGCCGAGTATCCCGACTTGTTGTCCGGTTACAATTGTTATGGTTTTAGTGTTATCAAGCGAGTCAATATTTTTGAGTGTTCTGGCAGAGACTGTTTGAAAATCAGAATACTGATTTTTAATAATTGGTGAGATTTGAAATTGTTTATCTTTTTTTGATTCAGTGATACTTTTAAATAAATTGGAAAAACCTTCCTTATTTCTAAAATTATTTTTATAGAATTCTTTTACATTATCGAATCTGTAAAGATAATCTAGGAATAAATTCTGATGTTTAGGTATCTCGCTGAAATTAATGAACATTTTCGCCTCAATGAATGAATTATCAAAGGCAAAAGTAAACAAAAGCTGTAAGCCTAACAATATCTTAAAACCATTACTCAGACAAAAAACTTTTATCAGTTATAAGCTTTGATTATTTTCTCAACTGAAAAATCAGGTATTATTTGGAAATAAATTTCTTTAAATATTTTACTCTCAAGAGATTGATAAATGCAGTAAGCATAATTTTATCATTCAATCTTTCCAAGTTATTCCGCAGACCAATTGTCTGGGGAATGCCTCTTTCTTATTCAATCGAGCCAACAAATCATTGTAATTTAAAATGCCCTGAATGTCCATCAGGACTTGGCTCGTTAACGCGTCCGCTTGGCCTGTTGAAACCTGATGATTTCAAAAACTGGATTGATCAAATTAAAGATAAAGGATTTTATGTTCAGCTTTTTTTTCAGGGTGAACCTTACATTAACAAACATTTACCCGAGATGATAAAATATGCACAGGATTGTAAAGTTTATATTTCTATAAGTACTAATGGACACTTTATAAATGAAAAAAATATAGATCATATTCTTGCTAATGCGCCGGATAAGCTTATTTACTCAGTTGATGGTCTTGATGAAAAAAGTTATCAAAATTACAGAGTCGGCGGTACATTTAAGCAAGCTGATGAAGGTTTAAGATTATTAATTAGAAAACGAAACAAACTTAAACAAAAAAAACCATTTGTGGAATTTCAGTTTATTGTAATGAAACAAAATGAACATCAACTTGAGGATGTAAAAAAATATTGTAACGATGTTGGTGTAGATAAATTAGTGTTCAAAACAATGCAAATATCATCTTACGAAAACGCCATAAAATTTCTGCCTTCCAATCCAAAATACCGAAGGTATAAAATTGGGGATGAATCATTCGAAATGAAAAATGGATTAAAGAATCATTGTTTTGCTTTGTGGAGAACTTCAGTAATTACCTGGGATGGCAGAGTTGTTCCTTGCTGCTTTGATAAAGATGCAAAACATACACTTGGAATTCTAAATGGAAAAAGTTTTTCTGATATTTGGACATCAGATCAATATCAGCAATTCAGAAAGTCTGTGCTCCTAAACAGAAGCGGGAATGATATCTGCAGAAACTGTACTGAAGGATTAAAAGTAAATATTTTTGAAATTGAGCAATAAGAATTGGTTGAAGTTGTAAAAGATATTGTTAATAAAAACATTTTTATACAACGATATAAAAATGTTATTGCAATTATCGCTAAAGCAGCAATTGCCTTAGGATTATTATATTATTTAATAAACTCAGTAAACTTAAACGAAATTGTCTCAGCAATTCAAAATGCTGATATAGTTTTATTATCAATTGCCTTTGCTTTAAGCATATTAAATATTTGGCTTCAGTTTTATAAGTGGAAACTAACATCAAATGTAATTCTGCAGGAAAATAAAAACTCTAAAATCTGGCTATCATTATTTTATGGTTTTTCAGCCGGAGTTTTTACACCAGCTAGAACAGGTGAGTATATTGGAAGAGCGTTAGCATATAAAGATAAATCGTTATTAACAGTAACTATAGCAACCTTTCTGGATAAACTGTTCCTTCTGATAATGGTAGCTTTTATCGGCTCCTTATCAAGCATCCTTTTTTTGCACTATTATTATAACATAACCTACTACATAACTATTAGTTTGTTTTTAACAGTCTTTATCCTGTTCTATCTGGTAATAATGCTGATTTTTAATGCAGAGTTTTGGAATAATTTTCTTTTTAGAAAAATCAGTAATTCAAAGAAGTTCAAATGGTTTTTCGCAAAGATTAAACATTTCCATTTGCTTGACAAAAAATATGCAGTTAAGATGATATTTGCCTCATTCTTGCTTTATAGTTGCTTTATTATTCAGTTTGCTTTTCTTGCTGCAGCTTTCTCAAATCAACATAGTTTTTTACACTACATTTGGGCTGGTAATCTTGTAATGTTTGCCAAAACAATTATTCCGCCGGTTTCATTCGGAGAATTAGGAATTCGAGAAGGTGCGTCAGTTTATTTTATAAAACAATTTGGCGGAACTGCGTCAACAGGATTTAATGCTTCTATTTTTCTTTTTTTGATCAATTTATTATTACCCTCATTGCTGGGCTTGATTTTACTGTTGAAGAGAAACAATGATTGAGTTAATAGTAATTCCTCTTATCCTTATTTTACTCATACACTATATATATTTTCTTCTTAAAATATTATTTGGTCTAAACAAACTAGAAAGTAATCTGTCAGCTAAAGGATTAAGCGAGTTTGTTTCTATTATAGTTCCTTTCAGGAATGAAGAAGAAAATATTGCACAAACCTATCATAATTTAACTAAACAGAATTACCCAACTGATAAATATGAAATACTTTTTGTAAACGATTTGTCTGAAGATAATTCACTTAAGATTTTAGAATCATTATCACCTCAAAAAAATGTTAAAGTATTTACAGTACCTAATGATTATTCTGTTTCAGCTCATAAAAAACGGGCAATAAGATTTGGAATTGAGCAATCAAAAGGTGAGATAATAGTTACAACTGATGCTGATTGCATTCATTCAGAAGAATGGTTAGCAAATTTATTGAAATATTTTGACGATGATACTGCATTTATATCTGGTCCGGTTGAGTTTAAATCAAATGGTTCACTATTTAACAAAATGCAGAGATTAGAATTTGCAGGACTTGTAATTGCTGGTGCAGGATTAATCGGTTCAGGCAATCCAACTATATGTAATGCAGCTAACATTGCGTACAGAAGAAATGTGTTTTATAAGGTTGGAGGATTCATTTATCAGATGAGTTTATCTTCAGGGGATGATGAGTTGTTAATGCAGAAGATTCATAAAGATACAGAGTATCGGATAAAATTTGCTTATGATAAAAAGGCTTTGGTTTCAACTGATGCAAATCCAACCGTGGGTGATTTTTATGCACAAAGAAAAAGATGGGCAAGCAAAGGACTTTTTTATAATAATAAAGCTCTGATCATAAGACTGGTGTTGATATTTCTATTTTACCTCTCATTGATTGTACAGCCTGTTTTAGGGATTATATTTTCAAAAGTATTTTTTATTTCTTTAGGAATATCTGTCTTGTTCAAAATGCTATTTGAATATTTTATCATATTGAAGGGAACAAAAAGGTTGTTTAATCCTACTATACTTAAACCATTTTTAATTACAGAATTATTGCAGGTGCCATACATTTTAACTGCTGGATTCATGGGTATGTTTGGTAATCTGAATTGGAAAAACCGCAAGATCAAACGATAAAATAAAGGCGGCTTATACATAACTGTATATTCAATTGTACAATCATTTGATCAATTCTATTATTCTGATGCAAATCAAAACTATTTTAGTGGCATAAAGCTTGGCTGATAATTGTTGACAGAAAGGAGATTGTCATGAAAAAGTTAATCATAATTACAGCAATCATAATCTTTGGTATTAGTAACTATTCTAATGCAGCTACTGATTATGCCAAAAGAGTAGATGGGTATTTCTACACATCACTCAGAACACACGGAACCTGGATTGATATTGGATTTGGAACTCCGGTTTGGCGTCCGACAATAATCAGAAAAAATTGGTCGCCTTATTATTATGGTCAATGGGTTTATACAAATTACGGATGGTATTGGGATTCTTATGAACCATTTGGATTTATAGTTTATCATTATGGAAGATGGTATTATGATGATTATTACGGATGGATATGGATCCCTGATTACGAATGGGCTCCTGCCTGGGTTGATTGGAGATACGATGATGATTATGTAGGATGGGCTCCTTTATCACCTTATGCAGTATTTTATATAAACATTGGCATTCATTATACCTACGACTATTATGTTCCTTACAATTATTGGAACTATGTAAAATACAACAGATTCTGTGAAAACAATGTTTACAATTATTATGTTGCTCCAAAATATAAGTATAGGGTTTACAACCGTACAAAAGTTAGAACAAACTATTCTTATTATGATGGAAGAGTTAGAAATAATGGAATTGATTTCGATAGATTGAGAGAAAAAGTAGGAAGAACAATTGAAAAGAGAAATCTGGTTGCAGTCAGAGATCCTAATGAACTAAACAGACAAAGAAATGGAAATACAAAAGAAAGAGAGGTCAGAACGTATTTTGCTGATGAAAGAGATCTTTCAAGAGATGGATTAAAAGATGTTAGGATCGAAAAAAGTGATAGAAAGTCTTCTCTTGAGACGTCAAGAATTGAACTAGGAAAAGAGAGAACAACTGACAGAAATAATGAGAGAAAAGTAAAAGAGAACCGAAAAGTTGAAAAAGAGCGAACAGTAGAGATAAATAGAAATAATACTGACAGAACCAGAAACGATATAAACAAGAATCGTGTTGAAGATGAAAAGAGACTTCAGGAAAGACAGAAAATTGAAAAAAGATTCTCTGAGATTGAAAATAGAAATAATGAAGTAACTAAAAGAAACGATGAGATTATTCGAAATGAGCAAATTAAGAGAAATCAGAATGTTAATCGTGAAGAAAGAACTGTTGATAATAATAATAATGTTCGGAAAGATGACAAGCGATCGAACACTGAAGTCTATAAGCAAAATACAGAAAGAAAAATTGAACAAAAGAATGAAACCAGGGTTAATGAAAATAGAAATCAGGTGAATTCTAATACTACAAAAAACACCGAGATAAGAAAAAATGATTCGGGTAATCGTAATGAAACTAGAAATAATACAAGAGAAAATGTAAATAATAACAGAACAAAAAGCAGATAACCTGCGAAAAGCTCACTCTCCATAAAACAAGCGGTTCCGGTATTACCGGAGCCGTTTTTTTTTATCTTATAAATAAATTCAAGTTGTCCAAGAAAATCGTATCCTATACTTAAATGAATAAATAATTAATCTTTTTTAAAATTGATGAGTACAAAATTTAATTTTTCACTAATTTTGGAATAACAAATATTTGTAAGCATAAGTTTTGCAGATATAGATATAATATAAGCTGCAGGTGAAATTTTGAAATCAATTATTCATCATTTCCTTAACACTAAAGCAGAATTATCTGAGTGTGCAGTTTTAACTCACATTGAATTATCATATAACTTTGTATCTAAAAATTTTAACTATCAATTATCAAAATATGACAGGAGAGAAAAATGAAACTCACAAAAGAAGAGTCGCTTCAATACCATAGTTCTGACCGGAAGGGTAAGATAGAAGTTGTACCAACAAAGCCCTGTTTAACTGCAAGAGATCTTTCAATGGCTTATACTCCTGGTGTAGCTGAGCCTTGCAGGGAAATTCATAAAAACGTTGAAGAAGTTTATAAATACACAGCTAAAGGTAATCTTGTTGCTGTTCTTTCCAATGGTACTGCAGTACTAGGCTTAGGAGATATTGGTCCTGAAGCTGGTAAACCTGTTATGGAGGGGAAAGGAGTTCTCTTTAAAAGGTTTGCTGATATAGATGTGTTTGATATCGAAGTTAATTCGCACGACCCAAAGGAAATAATACGATTAACACAAATACTTGAACCAACCTTTGGCGGGATAAATCTTGAAGATATTAAAGCACCTGAATGTTTTGAAATTGAAGAAACATTAAAAGCAACAATGAATATCCCTGTCTTTCATGATGATCAGCATGGAACAGCAATTATTTCCTGTGCTGCTCTAATAAATGCTGTTGAGGTTGCTGGAAAGAAACTTGATAAGATTAGGATTGTTGTTAATGGTGCAGGAGCATCAGCTATTTCTTGTTGTAAACATTATGTAAGGGCGGGTGCAAAAAGAGAAAACATTTATATGTTTGATTCTAAAGGTTGTATTACTAAGGGAAGAAAAGATCTGAACAAATACAAAGAAGAATTTGCTCAGGAAAAAGGATATGATTCTTTGGAAGAAGCATTCAAAGGTGCGGATGTTTTCATTGGTCTTTCGGTGGGCAATGTTGTGCAAAAAGATTGGGTTAAAACAATGGCTCCAGATCCAATAATTTTTGCTATGGCTAATCCTGACCCTGAAATTACTTATGATGATGCGATGTCTGTAAGAAAAGACCTGATTATGGCTACAGGCAGAAGTGATTTTCCAAATCAGGTAAATAATGTGTTAGGATTTCCATTTATTTTTCGCGGTGCATTAGATGTACGAGCTACTCAAATTAATGATGAAATGAAATTAGCTGCTACATTAGCACTTTCAAAATTAGCGAAAGAAAAAGTTCCTGAAATGGTTATCAGAGCTTATGGCGGAGAAGAGTTTGAGTTTGGCAGAGACTATATTATTCCCAAACCTTTTGATCCAAGAGTTTTGTGGTATGTTGCACCTGCTGTTGCTAAAGCTGCAATTGAAACCGGAGTTGCGAAAATTACTGAAGTTGATTGGGTTAAGTATGAAGAAGAATTAAAAGAGAGGCTTGGATTATCAAAAGAGATAATAAGAGTGATGATTCATAAATCTCAGAAGTATCCTAAGAAAGTGGTCTATCCTGAAGGTGAAGAAGAAAATATTATCAGAGCTGCTCATACTGTTGCACAGGATGGAATAGCAAAACCAGTTTTACTTGGTAATGAAAAGTTTATTAAAAGTGAGATTGAAAGAATTGGTTACGATATAAATGAATTTCAGATTATTGATCCGGAAGATTGTAAAAAGTGTGATATTTATGCAGAAGCATTTTTTAAGAAACGTCAGAGAAGAGGCGCAACTTTATGGGATGCAAAAAATCTGATTAAAAAACCAAATTATTATGGTGCTATGATGGTTGAGCTGGACGAAGTCGATGCTATGATAAGTGGTTATACAACAAGCTATCCAAATACTATTAGACCTGCATTACAATGTATTGGTGTTAAAGAAGGGTTAAAGATAGTTTCAGGACTTTATATTGTTATTGCCAAAAAAGAAACTTATTTCTTTGCCGATTGTACAGTAAATATTAATCCGAATTCCGAACAACTTGCGGAAATTGCAGTCTCAGCTGCTGAAACAGTTAAGGCTTTTGATGTGGATCCAAAGATAGCGATGCTGTCTTTCAGCAACTTTGGCAGTGCACCATATCCTGAATCAACTAAAGTAAAAGAAGCAGTTAAGATTGTAAAAGCAAAAATGCCTGATCTGATTATTGATGGAGAAATGCAGGCTGATACTGCAGTTGTTCCGGAAATACTGGAAAAAACTTTTCCGTTTACCAATATTAAAGGCGGCGCAAATGTGTTAATCTTTCCTGATCTAAGCTCAGCAAATATTGCTTATAAACTTATGGCAAGAATTGGACAGGCAACAGTTATTGGTCCTATCTTAATGGGAATGAAAAAACCGGTTCATGTTTTACAGCGTGGAGCATCAGTTGATGATATTTACAATATGACTGCAATCGCTGTTGTTGAAGCTCATCAAAACTCATTAAAGAGATAAAACTTACTTAATATCGCGGGTGAATTAAAAATTCACCCGCGATATAGTTTGAACATCCAATCATAAAATAACTTTTTCTGTCATCCTTTATATCAGTTAAACCGCTCATAGCACTTGACTTTAATTTTGTGATAATTATCACCGTTTACAGCATTCTAAAACTCTAATTTCGAGGCACAAATAAAACAAATTAAATTAATTTAGATAATTATTGTAAGCTCATAACTATCGTTTTACTTGAGATAAATGATTACTGAGAATAACATAATAGATAAAGTTGAATTTTATGTTAAGGATCTTTATAGCAATAGGTCAGCACAAGAAGATCTCTATCATAATATTATACACACTATCGAAGTAGTAGAAACAGTTAAGAAGCTTTCTAAACTTGAAGGTATTACTGAAAGTGATCAGGTAATTCTTGTTATTGCAGCCTGGTTTCATGATACTGGTTATTTCAATTGTTGCAATGGACATGAAGAACAAAGCTCAGAATATGCAAAGGAATTTTTAGATAAAGAGTCTTATCCTGCTGATAAAACAGAAATAGTACTTAGTTGTATCAAAGCAACTGAATGTCCTCAAAATCCTAAGAACAAATTGGAAGAGATTATTTGCGATGCTGATTTACATCATCTGGGGTTGCCTAATATGGAAACTAAAAGTAAACTATTGCGTAAAGAGTTAGAGATTAAGGGAATAAAAAAAACAAATGAACTTGAATGGTTGAAAATCTCATTGGATTTTATAACAAAGCATCACTTCTTTACTGTTTCTGCTCAGAAGGAATATGGATTTCAGAAAAATATTAATCGGACGATTATTGAAAAAAGTATAAAAGAAATTGAAGCACAGGTTAAATAAAAAATATCAGCAATTTGAAAATCAGCTAAAAGAATCTAAATCTTTATGAGTTTAAATAGCATCTAAACAGGGGAGCATAAATGATTAAAATAGAGATAAACAAATTTTCGTTGTACGCCGGTTTTTATCAGAATAAATTTTACTAAAAGCACTTAGCTAATCTCTTACTTTAACCATTTACACAGAATTATTTCTACTCCCCAAATTATTTTACAGACTCGAATTTTTACACTCCCTATATATTACTCTACTGTTATTTTACTATTTTCTAAAAGAACATTATAATAATATCCTGAGCCAAAATCTTTATCCTTTATAACCTTACCTTCAGCTATAATAGTTGAGCCTGCCTTAACAGATTGATTGGAAGTTAAAAGCAGATCATGTGTACCATTTGATCCTGTACCATCTTGAATATGAATCCAATTAGTGCCCATTATATTTTCATTAACCTTAACAACTTTACCTTTAACTTTAACTATTTTAAACTCCAGCTCATCTTTCTTCTGGTAAATTTGTTCAACAGTGTATCCATCTTTCAATTTGGAAATATTAATAGATTCATCTTTACCAGCAGCAATATTTTGATGAGGCGATTTTAAGTCAGTATTACTCTCACTTTTTCTTGCATCATCTACAAATAAAATTTTATCAAATGTTTTATTTAAAGATTCACTCTTAAAATTCTGCATTTCCATAGCTTGTGAAAACATCAGATATTCGCCGGGATTTATATCCATTTTATTAACTGCAATCCAATATGAATTATTATTTTCATTTACTTTAAGATAGCTATAAGTAGATGCGTCAATTTTTTCTTCAACAAGTACATTATGAACATTTGTTCTCATAATGTTTTGATCATTCATATTAGGCATTTGATTTTCAGATTCTTCTTTATTTCCGCATGCGGTTATGACTGCAAAAAAAGATATGAGTAAGAAGGCTGATAGTAGTTTGTTCATTATTTCTCCATTCATTTTAAAATATTACTGGCGAAAAATAAGGAACATTATTCAAGTAATCATTAGAAAAAATAAATCTAAAAAAAAATCTTTGTTTAAGGAAATAACTGAGCTGAGAACCAATATTTCTTTGAATCACAACATTGATTACTTACTCATAGCAGGTTTGAGATTCTCCAAGAGGATCGCATCTCTTGAATAAACATCATCCCGATAATTAAAAAATCCATCTTCATCGACCCAGGTTGTATAATAATCAATAAATAATGGGATTTTTTTTGTAAGCTTTACTTCAGTTGTTACACCATAGCTATTTCCTTTTCTAAGCGAATCACGTACTCTGGCAAATTCGTTTTTTGTCATTGGGTCATCAACTTTTTGACCTATTTCAATTTTAAGAAAGTCAAGATTCCAATTTGAATTATTGTTAAGCAAATACTCAGCAAGTTTCATAGGCTTTTCCACTCTTACGCAACCATGACTTACAGCACGATTAACATATCCAAATGGGGCTCTGGTTGGTGTATCGTGCAGATAAATACCAAATGGATTTGTAAACATAAATTTAATTTTGCCGAGTGCGTTTCCAGCACCTGGATCCTGAATTAAAGTATAGCTGTTTGAGGAAGAAAGATCTTTTGCTGTTAATCCGTCTAAATCAATCCGCTCACCAGCTTTATAAACTCTAAAATTTCTTTTTTTAAGATAACTTGAATCATTTCTTAAACCATTTACAATTTCTTCTTTAATTATACTTCTTGGTACAGACCAGGTTGGATTTAAAACAAAATAAGATAATTGACCATAAAGCGTTACTGTCTGCCAATTGTTTTTTCTGCCTGTACACGCCTTAATTTCGAATAATGGTTTTTGATTTTCAACTGCGGTTACACTAAAGTCCGGGATATTTACAAAAATATATTTTGCAGTATCACTGTAATCAGACCATCTCAATCTTTCTAAGTTTAATTTTATTTTTTCAACATATTGTTTTGGTGTTATATTAAATCTTTCGATAGTTCCTTTTCCAATTACACCATCATTGGCAAGTCCGTTTATTTTCTGAAATATTTTTACTGAATTAGCCAAAACAGAATCATAAACTGTCGGATCATTAGTTTTGTACAGTGCTGTATCAAGTAATCCCAAATCAACCAATTTGTTATATATAGCAGGAATATTCTCAGAACTTTGACCAACTTCAATTTTCTTATCAGTTAATGGAATCTGCTTCCATTCTAACGATTCCATTTGCTTAAACTTTAATAAAGATTGTTGAAGATTTTTGTAGATAACACTTTTAGGTTGAATATTTTTAAGATATGCAAGGATATTATTTTGTTTTACAGGCTCTAAATATTTTGTATTTAATGAATCATTTACGGGAAGGAAATGAGTTTTTTCATAAAGGATGCGGGGATTCAAGACTCCATGTCTCATATCAGTAGAGAATTTTATAATTGCATCAATAAGTAACACCTCAGACTGAGCTAATTGCTTTATCCTTTGTTCCGGATTAAGTGCAGCATTAAAAGATGATTCAAATAAATTCTTAATAATACTAAAATTGTATCGTTCGGGATTTAATCCATGTAATTCTGCTTTTCCAATTATGTCAATTATTGAGTCTATTATAGGTTTAGATTCTAGAGAATTAATTAGCAGAGCCTTATAATTTTTTGAAGCATATAATGATTCTAATGTGTCAATTGACTCGACATTAATATTTCCGGCTTTAATCCACGAATTAAAAATTAATGCATCTTTTAGATTTTGTTCAAACAATTTTGGATCGAAGCCAAGTTTCTCGTCAATACTCTGTTCAGGAGCTTTATTATCGCAACTAAGGAAAGGCAAGGTAAAAAGTATTAATATGATAATAATTACAAAATGTATATTTCGTTTGCCAATATTTTTTGTCATAAAATGAATAATTTTATTTCTATCTTGATAATGGATTAATTATTAAAATGACTAACTAAATTATTAAAGAGAGGATAAAAAACCTCAATTAAAAAGTATAATCATTAAATTTTGTATCAGAGATCATTTAATTTTAATTTATGTTAAAAACATCAATCGAAAAAAGCTAACAATAAAAGGTTAAACAATGCTTAAAAAATACATTATAATAACATTGATAATTTCATTTGATATTTACTCACAAAGTCAATTTCAGCAATTTCTGAGCCATGTAAATTCATTAACAGACCCAACTCAAAAAAATGCAGCAGTTGATAGTTTTATGATTTATGCCCGTACTGTAGGAATACCATTTATTGAAGATTCAACTGCAAACTTTTTGTATTTAGGTAATACAAATTCGGTTGCTGCGGCAGGAGATTTTAACGGCTGGAATACTAATTCCTGGCCGCTTACAAGAATTTATCAAACAAACTTATGGTATCGTTCTGTCGTATTTGAAGAAGATGCCAGGCTTGATTACAAATTTGTCCTTAATAACAGCAATTGGATTTTAGATCCGGAAAATCCTAATACTTGTGCTGGAGGTTTTGGTCCAAACTCTGAATTGTCAATGCCTCTTTATGTTCAGCCGTGGGAAATAAATTATCAGAGTTCTGTTCAACACGGCAGCCTGACATATAAAACTCTGTTCAGTTCTAATGTCGGCACAAATTATCAGATCACAATTTATCTGCCACCGGGTTATGATACACTTTCACAAACAAAATATCCTGTTGCCTATTTTCAGGATGGTTCGGAATACATATCACTTGGAAGAGCAGTTAATGTCATTGATAATCTGATCGACAGCGCAAAAATTGAAAAACTGATAGCAGTCTTTGTTACACCAAATAACAGGAATGAAGAATATGCAGGCAATAAAAGAAATCAATATCAATTATTCTTTGTGAATGAATTAGTTCCTTATATTGATAATACTTACAAAACTATTCCTTCATCTGATAAAAGATTAGTTATGGGTGATTCATTTGGCGGTAATATTTCTGCTCTGATAAGTTATAATTATCCTGAAGTATTTGGTTTGTGTGGACTGCATTCAGGTGCATTCTGGCCAAATAATTATGAGGTATATAATCTGATTATTAATGGTCCAATCAAAAATATTAAATGGAGTGCTGTTTGGGGAACCTATGAAAGTCTGTTCTCTAATATGAGATCTTTTCGTGATTTTTTGATTTCAAATCAATATGAAATTGACTGGCTTGAAAGACCAGAAGGGCATAGTTGGGGATTATGGAGAGCATCTATAGATAGAATACTTGAATTCTTTTTTCCCAATTCTTCATCAGATGTTATTCATTCAAATGAATTAGTGATTAATCAATATAGATTATTCCAAAATTATCCAAACCCGTTCAATCCTCGTACGGTGATTAACTATCAGTTACCGAAGAGTTGTTTTGTAACACTTAAAGTATATGATGTGATTGGAAAAGAAGTTGCAACGTTGGTAAACAAAGAACAAAATGCAGGTAGTTTTACAACTGAATTCAATCCCACTGGTTTAGCAAGTGGAGTTTATTATTATCAATTAAAAGCAGACGAGTTTATAGATACTAAGCAGATGATATTATTGAAGTAAATAAGCTGAATCATATCGCATTTCCTGGACGTCATGGACGCTCCGTGACGTTTATGATTTCATAAAAATTTTTCTCTCTTCATTTCTTCGGATCAGGTTGGGAATTCTTCAGAATAAATTAATATCTAGTGGCTTATCTTTTTGTCTAACTGGATAAGCCAGTATTAAGTGCTTTAGATCATTCTTTTTAGATCAGTGTATACCCTTATTAATGCCTGCGGGAATAGAGACTAATAAGACTTTGGTAAAAACTTGTCGATAGATAAAAAAAAGCTTCTCAAAAGAGAAGCTTTCGCGGAGAGGGAGGGATTCGAACCCTCGGTACCGCTTTACACAGTACGACGGTTTAGCAAACCGTTGGTTTCAGCCACTCACCCACCTCTCCAGACTGAAAAATTGACAGGGCAAAGATAATACTTAATTAGGTTTATTAAAAACTGGTTAATAATAAGTTTTATGTTTTATTTCTTTCTTTCTAATCGATTGTTGGAGTTCTATCTGTTTCGGTAATTTACTTCAGATTATTACTTCAAAATTTGTATAATTTAGCGAGTGTAAAATAATTGTTTCTCTACAAGCCTTTTAATAATTTTACTAATCAAATAATTAAGAAAGTATAGATGAATACGTTTAATGGAGTTGACTATTTTAACATTGATTCTCTCTTATCAGAAGAAGAATTATTGATAAGAGATACAGTAAGGGATTTCGTAACTGAACAAGTAATTCCAATAATTGAAGAATACAACAGAGAGTCAAAATTTCCAGAACAACTCATTCCAAAAATGGCAGAAATGGGATTGTTTGGACCTACATTACCTTCAAAATACGGCTGTGCTGAACTGAACAATGTTGCCTATGGCTTGATTATGCAAGAACTTGAAAGGGGAGATAGTGGAATAAGAAGTTTTGCTTCAGTACAAAGTGCACTTGTAATGTATCCTATTTTTTCATTTGGCAGTGAAGAGCAAAAGGATAAATGGCTCCCATTATTAGCTAGTGCAAATAAAATAGGATGTTTTGGTTTAACTGAACCAGATTATGGTTCTAACCCAGGCGGGATGATTACCAAAGCAGATAAAACTGATGGCGGCTATCTACTCAATGGTGCAAAAATGTGGATAACCAATGGAACAATTGCTGATGTTGCTGTTGTATGGGCAAAATTAGATGGTGTTGTTAAAGGTTTTTTAGTAGAAAAAGGAATGAAAGGATTTACAGCTCCGGAAATGAAACGAAAACATTCACTTAGAGCTTCGATTACTTCAGAACTTATTTTTGATAATGTTTTTGTTCCGGATTCTAACTTGCTCCCTAAAACTGAAGGTCTAAAAAACGCATTAATGTGCCTTAATCAAGCGAGATATGGTATAGCCTGGGGTGTTGTTGGTTCTATGATGGCTTGTTACGATTCAGCATTAAATTATGCCAAATCAAGAATCCAATTCAGCAAACCTATAGCTTCATATCAAATTACACAAGCTAAGTTAGTTCAAATGGTTACAGAAATTACTAAAGCTCAATTATTGAATCTACAACTTGGAAGGCTAAAAGATAATGCGCAGTTAAAACACACACAGGTTTCTATGGCAAAAAGGAATAATTGTAAAATTGCTCTGGATATTGCACGTGAATCACGACAAATTCTGGGAGCAAATGGTATCTTAGATGAATATCCAGTTATGCGGCACGCTGCTAATTTAGAATCGGTGATAACTTATGAAGGAACACATGAAATGCACACTCTGATTATCGGAGAAGACATCACTGGTTTTTCTGCTTTCGATTAATTTAATATTTTATTAAAGGGATTATGTTAGATAAAAAACAATTGGACATGGGATTAACATTTGATGATGTTCTGCTTATTCCGGCCAAATCTTCTGTTCTTCCAAGGGAAGTTAATATAACAACATTTCTTACTCCTGATATTAAACTCAATATTCCTATTCTTTCTGCTGCGATGGATACAGTTACTGAGTCAGATATGGCAATTGCAATTGCACGGGAAGGTGGAATTGGAGTATTGCATAAAAACCTATCTATTGAAGAACAAGTAAATGAAGTAGATAAGGTCAAAAGATCTGAAAGTGGAATGATAATAAATCCTATTACACTTACACCAGATGAAACAATTGGTGATGCATTAGAAATTATGAAAAAATATAGGGTATCTGGTATTCCGGTTGTTGATCAGAATAATAAATTAGTTGGGATACTTACAAACCGCGATCTTCGTTTTGAACCTAATCGAAAATTAAAAGTATCTGATTTAATGACAAAAGAACATTTAATTACTGCACCGGTTGGAACTACACTTGAGAAAGCAGAGACTCTTCTGCAAAAATATAAAATAGAAAAGCTGCCCGTTGTTGATAAAGCAGGATCTTTAAAAGGTCTGATAACTTTTAAAGATATTATGAAAAAGAAGAAACATCCAAATGCTTGTAAAGATGAACATGGAAGATTAAGAGTAGGAGCTGCAGTAGGAATAACTTTTGATACTTTGGATAGAGTTAAATCACTTTCTGATGCTGGTGCTGATGTTATAGTTGTTGATACTGCACACGGTCATTCAGCAGGGGTTATTAAGACTATAAAGCAAATAAGGAAAAAATTTAGATATATCCAGTTAATCGCTGGTAACATAGGAACTTATGAAGCTGCAATTGATCTTGTAAATTGTAAAGTTGACGCAATAAAAGTCGGAATTGGGCCAGGCTCAATTTGCACAACTAGAGTTATTGCAGGAGTTGGGATTCCACAAATATCTGCAATTGGATACGTATATTCAGCAACAAAAAAATATGGAATACCAATAATAGCTGATGGCGGAATTAAACAAACTGGTGATGTTCCAAAAGCAATTGCTGCTGGAGCAGACTCTGTTATGATTGGTGGACTTTTCGCTGGTGTTGATGAGAGTCCTGGTGAAAAGATATTGTATGAAGGACGAAGTTTTAAACTATATCGAGGTATGGGTTCACTAAGTGCTATGAAAAAAGGTAGTAAAGATAGATATTTTCAGGATGCTGAAGATGATATTAAAAAACTTGTACCTGAAGGAATTGAAGGTCGAGTTCCTTACAAAGGACCATTAGAAGATACAGTTTATCAACTTGTTGGCGGGTTAAGAGCATCAATGGGTTATACTGGAAATAAAAACATAAAGGAATTAAAATCAAAAGGAAAGTTTATCAGGATTACTCTTGCAGGACTTAAAGAAAGTCATCCCCACGATGTTATTCTTACACAAGAAGCACCAAATTATCAAAGCAGTAAATAGGATTAAAAATGTTTAAAGTTTTGGTAGTTGCTTATTATTTTCCTCCAATGGGATTAAGCGGGGTTCAAAGAACTCTCAAGTTTGTGAAGTATATGAAAAACTATAACTGGGAACCAACCGTTATTACCAGTGGAAATGTTGCTTATTATGCTCATGATACATCTTTAATGAAGGAATTGGAAGAATCTGAAATAAAAGTGATCCGAGTTTCTGGAAGTAAAGAACCTAATTCCATTTTATCGAAGTTAGGAACAGTTAAACCACCAAGTGAATTTATCCGAAATATTCTTGATAAGATAAGTCAAACTGTTTTCATCCCTGATAATAAAAAATCCTGGTCCAGAATTGTATATAAAAAAATTGATGAAATATTATCAAAAGAAAAATATGATGCATTATTCATAACTTGTCCGCCTTTTTCAGCTTTTGATATAATATCAAAAATCAAAAAGGTACACGATATTCCTTTATTTGCAGATTATCGTGATCTGTGGTATAAAAGTTATTTTTCGTTTTATGCAACTCCATTTCACAAACTTCTGCATAAGAAAAAGGAATATCATGCACTTAAAGCTGCTGATAGAATTACAGTTACAAACAGAAAGATTAAAGAAAAACTGTTAAACACTTATCCTTTTTTGACTTTTGAAGATGTCGTGATAATATCGCACGGCTATGATCCGGAAGATTTTGAAAAAATTCCCGCCCAACCAAAACCTCAGAACAAATTGGTTTTAATGTATTCAGGAATATTTATGGTTTACAATACACCAAAATATTTTCTTAGGGCATTTAAACAAATAACGATTGAGCGCCCAGATATAGCTTCGAATATTGAGCTCCATTTTGTTGGATTTTTAAGGAAAGAGAATCAAAAACTGATAAGAAAACTTAAACTTCAGACTTTTATTAAAGATCACGGATATGTAAATCATACTGAGGCTATTGCAAAAATTAAATCAGCAGATGTATTGTGGTTTATGGTTGGAAGAAGAAAAAATATTGATGCAATTTTACCTGGAAAAGTTTATGAATATATTGGTGCCCGCAAACCAATCTTAGCTTGCGTTCCAGATGGTGCTGCTAAAATGGCTGTTGAAGAATCAGGAGCGGGATTTATCTGCAGTCCGGATAACATAAATGAAATAAAAGAAACAATCCTAAATGTTTATAACAGCTACAATGAAGGTACCTTACCAACTCCATCTGATGAGCTGGTTGAAAAATACAGACGAGATAATTTAACTGAACAGTTGACAAAACAATTTCAAATGAAATTAAGGGCTGATCTGTAAATGAATGTTTTAGTAATTGGATCAGGTGGAAGAGAACATGCAATTGCTTTAGCAATAAGTAAAAGTAAAAAATTAAAAAAATTGTTTTGCGCACCTGGAAATCCTGGAACAAAATCAGTTGCTGAAAACATATCTCTGAATATATCAAATCACAACGATGTAATTGAGTTTTGTAAATCGAAAGAAATCAATCTTGTTGTAGTAGGACCAGAGCAACCTTTGGTTGATGGTTTAGCTGATAGTCTGAGAGCAAATTCAGTTTTAGTTTTTGGGCCTTCATCAAATGCTGTCCGTATTGAATCAAGCAAATCTTTTGCTAAGGAAATAATGACTAATGCTAAAGTTGCTACGGCTGCTTATAAAGAATTTTATGCTGATCAGTTCGAAGAAACAATTAGTTATCTTAAAGAGAAAAAGTTTCCGATAGTCTTAAAAGCTGATGGATTGGCAGCAGGAAAAGGTGTTATTATCTGTGAAAATTTTTCTGAAGCTGAAATTGCAGTTAAAGATTTTTTTATAAATAAAATATTTGGCAGCTCAGGCGATAAAATTGTTATCGAGGAATTTTTAACCGGTGAAGAAGCATCAGTTTTTGCAATTACTGATGGCGAAGATTTTGTTTGTTTATCTGCAGCACAAGATCATAAAAGAATTGGTAATAATGATACCGGTAAAAATACTGGTGGTATGGGTGCTTATGCGCCTGCCCCTTTAATAACCGAACAACTACAACAGAAAATTGAGAAAGAAATTATTGCACCTACTTTAACTGAACTAAAGAGATCCGGTAATAAATTTATAGGATGTCTTTATGCTGGTTTAATAATTACTAAATCAGGACCCAAGGTAATTGAATTTAATTGCAGATTTGGAGATCCTGAAGCTCAGGTTGTTTTACCATTAATCGAGGGTGATTTTCTTGGACTGCTTTATTCTGCAGCGAAAGGGAAAGTTGAGAAAAATTTAATCAAATATTCAGGCGGATGCGCTGTTTGTATCGTTGCTGCTTCCGGTGGTTATCCGGATAAGTATGAAAAAGATTTTGTGATAACTGGACTTGATCTTGTTCAGGATAATATTATTATTTATCACGCCGGCACCGCTGAAAAGGATGGTAAGATTTTAACCAACGGCGGTAGAGTTTTGGGAGTCACTTCTGTAATTAATTCAAATGATTTATTAACTGCAAAGAAAATTGCTTATCAAGCAATTGAGAAAATAAACTTTAAGGGAATGTATTACCGTAAAGATATTTCTGACAAAGCGTTAAAGAATATCAAATAGTTCCGATCAACTAATTTTATATAACCAACAATACTTTTACTTGGATAACCTGAAGAATATTTTTGTTCAGTGTTAAGTGTAGGAAAATAATTGCCTAAGTTGAATCAATCTCATCCACATTTGCTGTGTACTTTAATAATGTTGAATTCCTTTTATCTTATACTTTAAAAACAGAATTACTGCTCTAAAAAGAAAAGCTTCCGAAAAAAATGGAAAAATAAATCTTAAGCAAACTTTATTAGAATCACTGCAAGAATTAGTTGTGGTAAGTATAAAAATTATTATTTTTTAATCAGGTTTAGGAATAATTTATTATCAAAATATCAGGAGTTAAAATGAAAAATAATTTTTCCCGCAGAAATTTTATTAAACTTTCTGCTCTTAGCAGTGCTTTTCTTGGCTTATCAGGATTTGCAACTCCTGTAAGTCGTGAAACTATTCTCGAAAAAATTAACAATTTATCCAAATCTCCTACTACAAAAGGTAAATCAGTAATTGGTTTAACTGTTGCTCCAATCAAACAGGTTAAAGTAGCATTTATTGGTTTGGGTAATAGAGGGATAGAACATTTAAAACTGGTGAATGCATTAGCACCGGATAAAGCAATTATTACTGCAATATGCGATGTTCAAAAAGTAAAAACTGATGCTGCTTTAGAAGAATTAAAGAAATCCGGGCACGGACAAAAACCAGCGGTCTATTCCGGAACACTTGATATATGGAAAGAGATGATAAAGCGTGATGATATAGATTTAGTTGTAATATCTACTCATTGGGAATATCATACTCCAATGTGCATTGAAGCTATGAGAAATAAAATACACGTTGCCGTTGAAGTTCCCGCAGCATATATACTTGATGATTTATGGGCTCTTGTTGATACTGCCGAAGAAATGCAGGTTAATTGTATGATGATGGAAAATGTTTGTTATGGTGATGAAGAACTTTGGCTGCTTAATATGGCTCAACAAGGAGTTTTAGGAACACTTACTTATGCTGAATGTGCGTATATACATAATTTGCGTGAGCTTATGTTCAGTAAGGACTACTATTATAATATGTGGCGTATTCGTCATCACGAAGAAAGAGATGGAAACTTTTATCCTACTCATGGTTTAGGACCTGTTGCGCAATATATGGATATAAACCGGGGTGATTCGTTTGTAAATATGGTTTCAATGAGTTCGCTTCAAGCATCTCTTGACGAATATTCAAAACAAATTGAAACTACAAATGAATTTTACAACAGAACAGGTTACAAACATGGAGATATGGTAAATACATTGATCAAAACTGCAAAGGGAAGAAATATTCTTGTTCAGCATGATGTTGTTACTCCAAGACCATATAACAGAATCAATGCATTAGCAGGAACAAAAGGCTATCATGAAGGATATCCAAGCAGATTATCACTTGTTAGCATTGATAAAGGACATAAATGGCTGAATGAAAAAGATTACAAACAATATTGGGATAAATATCAACATCCGATCTGGGCAAAACTGAAAAAGGGAATTGAAAAATATGGCGGACATGGTGGAATGGATTTCGTGATGATTTACAGAATAATTGATTGTCTGAATAATGGATGGTTTCTTGATCAGGATGTATATGATGGAGCAGCCTGGTCGGTTGTTGTTCCACTTTCTACACTATCAATTGAACTTGGTAGTGTTCCTGTTAAGTTTCCTGATTATACAAGAGGTAAATGGAGTGAATTCAGGGAATTAGGAATTCTGAAAAATTTCTAAAGTAAAAAAAATAAGTTTAATAATCTCCGTGAGGATTACATAATGTATTTTGACTGGATAACATGGTCAATTTGGCTGATTGGTGTCATTATAATGATCATCTGGATTGTTGTTCCAATACGTGAATTTAAGAAACTCCTTCAGCAAAAAAGAAACGAGTTAAAAAACAAAACAAACTCAATTAATCACTCTTAATGGAGAAATAATTTGATTACAGCAGATTATATAATTGTATTTGTTTTCCTTGCCGCAATGTTTTACATCGGCTCAATCTTTTACAAATGGGTTGGAAGTTCTGATGATTTTTATCTTGCCGGAAGACAACTCACTCCTTTTATTCTTGCCGCAGTTCTTGCAGCAACCAATGTTAATCTTTATAGTTTTGTGGGGCAAGCAGGTATCGCATATAAAGAGGGAATACCGATTATCTGGCAAACCTGGACCGGAAATATGGCTATGGTTATTTCAGGATTATTTGTTATTCCGATTTTCAGAAGATTAAGGATTAGAACCATTCCGGAATTTCTGGAAAAAAGATATAGTAAAGGAGTAAGAACCTTTGTCGCATTTATATGGATATTACGCCTTACTTTTTGGTTAGGTGTGGTTTTATACACAGCAGTAATTGCCGCACAAACAATATCCGGATTAACTTCATTTACTGCCTGGGTACTAATTTTTTCTGTTGTAGTTGTTATTTACACTATACTCGGCGGTATGTGGTCAGTTGCGTTTACGGATGTTATTCAGTTTGTGTTGATGCTTGCCGGAGCTTTGTTATTATTACCTTTAGCAATGAGTGCGGTTGGATGGTTTCCTGGATTGACAGCTAAATTACCCGAAGGAGCTTTAACATTAGTTAAAGAAACCGGTACATATAATTGGCGATTTGTTATTGCGATTTTTCTTTTAGGTATTGAGTGGGCTTGTGTAGATCAGGGTTTGCTGCAAAGAGCCTTCGGTGCTGAAAGCACAAGAAGTGTTGCCAAGGGCTTGGTATTGGCTGGTATTATAACAACTCCTTTTGCACTGTTGTGGAATCTGCCCGGGTTAGCTGCAAGAATTATTTATCCAGATCTGGCAAATGCAGATTCTGCTGTTCCAATTTTAATCGCGAATTTAATTCCCAATATAATTCTCGGATTCGTTGTGATTGGATTGTTGTCATCACAGCTTTCAACTATTTCCGGAAATCTAAATGGTGTAGCAACTATCTTTGCAAGCGATGTTTATGAAAATGTTATCAACAGAAAAGCAACCGATAAAGATGTTCTTCGTATAGCAAGAATTATTACTTTGATAACAGGTATTGGAATGATTCTTTTTGCATATCTTGTTCCAATACTTGGCGGAGCAGTTAATGCCTATCTTACAATAATAGCAATTATGGATATGCCGTTATTTGTAATTGCAGTTGTTTATGGTTTGCTGTGGAAACGGGTAAACTGGCAGGGGGCTGTTACTGGTTATATACTTGGGGCAATTTCGGGAATAATAGGTCAGTTCTTTTTTGATCTTGATTTTAATCTTACAACCTTTATTACTGCAGGTACTACATTAATCTTTACTCCAATTGTTAGTTTGTTTACAAAAGAAGTTTCAAACGAAAGAATTGATGCGATATGGAGGGCAAGAACTATCAGTGATGAGGAGATAGCAAGTAATAATGTATATAACATTATTCCCAAAACATTTAATGGAAAACTTAGTCTGATAGTTTTCTTTTCTGGTTTGATAATTTTTTTAATCGGTATATTTATGGGCAGCAGCGGTTCAAGTGCTGCTTCAATTGTTGCAGTAACTGGTATGGTTATTTACTTTATTGGCGGATTGTTCAGAGCTTACACTAATTAAGGTTTGATTTTGATAAATCATAAATTAAATAAATTAAAAATTTCAACTCCCGGAAGAGTCTGTCTGTTTGGTGAGCATCAGGATTATTTACATCTTCCTATCGTTGCCTGTGCAATATCGCTTCGGATATATGTTGAAGGGGTTCGCAGAAACGATATGCTTTTCAATATCCAGCTGCCCGATATTTCTAAAGAGGAATCTTTTTTTATAGATAAACCAATAGTGTATTCAAAAGAAAGAGATTACTTTAAAAGTTCATTAAAAGTACTGTTAAGAAAAGGATATACTTTTTCGAGTGGTTTTGATTGTGTTATAAATGGACAAATACCAATTAATGCCGGTACATCAAGCTCCTCTGCTTTGATAGTAACCTGGATCAATTTTCTAACTAGAATGAGCGATCAATCCGAAATATTATCTGATGAAAAACTTGCTCAATTTGCTTACGAAGCTGAAGTTCTTGAATTCTCTGAACCGGGCGGTATGATGGATCAGTATTCAACTTCCATCGGCGGAATTATTGCAATTGATTTTTTTCCCGAACTGAATGTCTCAAGATTAAATACTGAACTTAAATCGTTCGTGCTCGGAAATTCTCTTCAGCCGAAAGATACAAAGTATATTTTAAGTCATGTTAAAAATAAAATATTGGAAGTTGATAAAATTCTTAGGAGTATTGATCCGGATTTTAATTTGCAGAGTTTTAAAGAAGATGATTTGAATAACTATACAAAACATCTTAACCAATCACAATTTCAGATTCTTGAAGGAACAATAAAGAACAGGGAATTAACAGTAATTGCCAGAAAAGAATTAGCAAACAAAAATCCTGACCATAAAATTATTGGGCAATTGTTAACCGAACATCATATTGTTTTAAGAGATATTTTAAACATTTCTACTCCTAAGATTGAAATGATGATCAATGCAGCTATTAAGGCTGGTGCGTATGGTGCAAAAATAAACGGCTCAGGCGGCGGCGGATGTATGTTTGCATATTCTCCCGATTATCCTGAAAGAGTAAAATCAGCAATTGAAAATGCCGGAGGCGAAGCGTTTATCATATTACCTGATTCCGGTTCACGTGAAGAATTGCCGGAGGAAGCAAAATGAAAGACGGCAGGATGGTAATATTAGCTGGCGGAATTTCATCACGAATGAAAAAGCCCTCAGCTGATAATCTGAAGGTTGAAGATAAACTAATTAAAGATGCAGATGAAAAGGCTAAATCAATGATTGGTGTTGGTAAAGATTACAGACCATTTCTGGATTACCTTTTGTTCAATGCAAGAGAATCAGGTTACACTGATATAATGATTGTTATTGGTGAAAATGATAATTCAATAAAAGAATATTATGGTCCGAAAGATTATGATAATGCTTTTAACGGATTAAAAATTTCCTATGCAGTGCAGCCAATTCCTGATGGAAGAAACAAACCATTTGGAACAGCAGATGCGCTGATGTGGGGATTAAAATCAAAACCGAACTGGGCGGGTAAAAAGTTTACTGTCTGCAACAGCGATAATCTTTATTCTCAAAAAGCATTAAGGATTGTGCTGAATTCTGAATATCCGGGATTATTGATTGATTATGATCGTGAAGCTCTTGAATTTGAACATTCAAGAATAGAAAGGTTTGCGATAACAATTAAGAACAAAGAAGGTTTTTTAACAGACATAATTGAAAAACCAACTTCAGAAATTATTGATAGTGTGTTTAATCAAGATGGATATATTGGTGTAAGTATGAATATATTTTCATTGGACTACGATTTGATTTTACCAATACTTGAAACAATTGAACCAAATCCGGAACGTGATGAAAAAGAACTTCCTGAAGCGGTTAAAAAATTAGCAAATAAAATAACTAACTCTGTGTTCGTCTATCCCTTAGCTGAGCATGTGCCTGATCTTACAAGTAAATCTGATATCTTAAATGTTAAAAAGTATTTAGAAAAATATTATTATAATTTTTCTTTTTAGTAATGATATAATTATTTCCGAACTTTCCACTAAGGTACCCTTTTCTTAATTTCGTATAAAAATTATTCTTTAATAATGATACCCGTTCACATCCATACAAATCACTCATTGCTTCAAAGCACTGTTAGAATTGATGAGCTGATAAACAAATGTAAAGCAGAAAATATTCCTGCCGTTGCTGTTACTGATACAAATTCGATGGCAGGGTTAATACAATTTGCCAAAAAAGCGAAAGATGAAAATATCAAAACATTATTTGGCAGTTACATAAACGACCGGGTAAACAATGAGCTTTATGTTTTGTTAATTGCAAAAAATAATCAAGGTTATTCAGAGCTTTGTAAAATTATAACTCAAAGGAAATTAAATGATGATTTTGAACTCAAATCTATAATTCAGAAAAGACTGAAAAATTTAATCATAATTACTCCTTTTATCGAGCTATTGAAAGTGGCAGGGATAAATAATCTGGTTTATGCTGAATTGATTGTTACAAAAAAGAATAAAAAGAACAGCAGGGCATTATTTAGTTATGCAACAGAAAATAAAATACCTTTTGTTGCTTCAAATCCGGTTTATTTTTTGGTAAAAGAAGATTATGAAATTTACAAACTTGTTTCATCAATAAGAGAAAACAAAACATTAGATTCTATTTCAGAAAGTAATTTGGTAGATGAGGAATTTTATTTTAAGAATAAAAGTGAAATTCAAAAGATATTTCAAAAAATTCCCGAAGCAATTGAAAACACTTACAAAATTGCATCAGAGTGTAATGTGGATTTAAGTTTTGGTAAATATAAATATCCAATTTACAGTACTGATAAAAAAACAAGTTCTATAAATCTGCTTAAGGAAATTTCTTTCGAAGGCTTTTTGAAAAAATATAGTTCAGATAATTCAATTGCATATAAAAGACTTGAATATGAACTAAGTGTAATCTCAGAGCTTAATTTTGCAGACTATTTTTTAATTGTTCAAGATATTGTAAAAGAAGCAAAGAGAAGGGGAATGATGTTAATCGGAAGGGGATCTGCTGCAAACAGTATTGTATCTTATTGTCTGGATTTTACACAAATAGATCCAGTTAAATATAATCTATACTTTGAAAGATTTCTTAACAAAGCCAGAAGTAATCCGCCTGATATTGACCTTGATTTTTCATGGAAAGAGCGGGACGAAATTATAAAATACATTTTTGAAAAATGGGGTTATGAAAGAGTTGCAATGATATCAACAATTGTAACCTTTAAAGCCAGATCAGCATTTCGGGAAACTGCCAAAGCATTTGGAATTACTGAAAGAGAAATATCCGGATACAGTAAGAAAATTCCTTGGACAAGCGCAGTAAACCTGAATAATATTTCACAAAAATTTCCTGAATCAAAAAAATTAGGATTTGATAAAGAGCCATGGAAATCAATTGTAAGATTAGCATCAAGACTTGCGGATTTCCCGCGTCATTTAAGTATTCATCCAAGCGGATTGGTTATAACTCCAGGTAAAATAACAGAATATTGTGCTTTAGAATACGCAAAAAATAAAGGGCTGGGTTTAATTATAACTCAACCAGATATGTATTCAGTTGAAGACCTTGGTTTGATTAAGATTGATTTGTTAAGTCAGAGATCTTTGGGAGTTTTAAGAGACACGATGAATGTTTTAGAAAACAGAAGTGAAGAGACCTAATCTTTACCAGTTAGTTTCAAATAATCCGAACCGAAAAAGACTAATAACAAAGAACCTATTATCATCAATAAATTCTCGCCAAGTTTAAGAAGCCCGATTTGATTTCCTTTACCGAAGCATCCGCACTCAATATTTAATCCTCTGAACAAACTGATTATGATAGCTATCGTAAATACACTTAAGAAAAATAAAATTATTGATGAATTTTCCTTTACCAAGATGCCAAACAATAATAATAAACCTGCAGCTAATTCAATCCATGGAAGTGTTATTGCAAAAAGATTTACTATTGCAACAGGTAATAATCTATAATTTGAAATAGACATTGAAAATCCTTCAGGATCCGAAATTTTTTCAATACTTGCGTAAACAAAAATAAATCCAATTATAATTCTTATTATAAACAATAAATATTTATTTGATAATAATTTCACTGTTACCTTTCAACCGGAAGATTATTTTTTAGCCAGTCTTTCCAGCCTCCGTAAAAGACATAAACTTTTTTATAACCTTTCTGAAATAATTCATCACCCAGCAAAATACTTAAATCACAATCATCACCATCACAATAAGTAACAACAAACTCGTCCTTTGCAATTTGAGCCAAAACAGATTCATATTCTTCTGATCCATAAAAAGGAATATTTATTGCACCTTTAATATGTCCTTCAGCAAATTCTTCGACAGTTCTTGCATCAATAAACTTAACATTTTGATTAAATAACTTCTGTGCAAACTCAAGTTTAATTGCTTTTGGCTGATCAAAATTCCCGTTCATTTCATTATGAGTCAGTTCTTGGTTGCTTGATGAAAAATTATTCTCCTCAAGAAAAGTTTCTTTTTCTGAATTGTCTAAAGCAGAGCTGTCTTCCCAAATTAATACTCTCTCTTGACGTATTAGATTAAGTCCATTTGGATTAAAATGATTATAGACTAAAGAAATGAGGATTGAAACAAGAATGATCTTAAAAATTCTAAATAAACTAATTCTCATTTTGTAAAGATATTTTACTAACTGTATAATAATATTAGCCAAAAGTATCGAGATCATTAAAAAGCCTCCGCAGGGGAGGCATAGTACCGAAGGCCGGATTCAATTTTGGAAAATTTCCAATCCTCGCATTACGCTTGTAATTTCAATAAAATAAATAAGTTACCGAGCTTTTCTAATAAAATACTTTCCTAAAAATTCCCTACTTTTCTCGACACTTCAGCAAAAAGTTGACACGTATTTGCCACTTTTTCTATTTACAAAAGTACCGAAGTGGAGCCATTTAAACAAGATCATTTTTTCTTCTTATGCTCCAGAAATTCATCAAGGTCTTTTCTCCTGAACTTGCCACCTTTTAATGATTTCAGTTTACCCTGCGATGCATAATTCTGCAATGTTTTTTTTGAGCTTCTTGTGTAAACAGCAGCTTCATCAGACGTTAATATGTCCTTCTCTATTATTCCAGATTTTTTAGGGGCTAATGTGGATCCTTGACTACCTAACATAGCTCTTTTAACAAAATACTGTCTCCAAATTAAATCATTAGGTTCAGCTTTTATTTGTGAATAAACATCTTCAGTATCCTTTTCAATAGAGGCTTTTATTGTAATATTATTTCTTCCGGTAGGATTATAAAAGCTATAGATTAATGTATCTTCCTCTCCAATATAAATATCAGTGGCCACCTCTTCTGGATCAACAACTAATTGCTTGAGATTGTATCCAGGTCTTAGTTCCAGATAATATATTCCTCTAGGACCAACATCAGGTGCTAAACTTGTGAGACCGCTTGCATTAAACAGAGGAGTATAGGAAATGTCAGGTTTGTACCTACTTATCTGAGATTTGTCCTTTGGAACCAGCTGCTGCAGCATTCCAGCAGCGAAAGGGAATTCTATCTCAGTTTTGAGGTCATACGTATAAGTCTCATAGCCCCAATCCCAGTCACGTTCAAAGATAATTTTATTGAGTTTATAGGACATTTTGTAAAGCCTTTGAAAATTGCTTAAAAATCAATATTACACTATTACACTTATTTTGTTGATAATTTATAAATTATGAAAATTGTAAAAATTTGGACATAAATAGTCCAATTTTCAACAAAAAAAGAACTTTTCTATCCATTAATATGATTTAATGCCTAATATCTGAATATTATAATAAAAAAGTGTAATTCCGTAATTCTTAACCTTGATATTGATAAACATAATCCTTTAAATGCTCTTTATAGCTCATTCCCAGTTTATCCCAAATCGATGGATATTCGCAGGCTAAAGCTAATTTGCTTCGGTATGCAGCAAACTCTTCAAGCAGAACCTTGTATACCTCTATTCTGAGATCCTCTCTATACCTCATCTTATTATCTGGCTTTACTGGCTGAAACATTTCCTCTGTTTCAGAGAACAAGGTGGTTTCTGGAAAATAATTCAATAAGTCTTGTTTAAGTAACGGCCCTATTCTTAGACAACCAAATCTTATCTTGGAGACATTCTTAGCCTCAAGATTTAATTCTTTCTTCATTCTCTTTGCTAATTCCTGGTATTCTTTAATAAATCCATTGTAAGCTATAACTGGTTCAATGCTGGGACGGATGATGAATCCTTTTGCTTTCTGAATTTTATTAAAAGCATCCATTCTTTCATCAAGCGAGGAAGTATCTTTTTCCCATGTAGTAATGGCGTGATCAGTATTGAATCCTAATGTAACCTGAACTCTATTATGACCATTATATTTTACTAAATCATCTATATCTGCTGATTTTATATACATTGTGATATTAAAATCTTGTTCTCTTTGGATTCGTTGCATTAAAAAATCAAGATGACCAGTCAGGTGATTTGTCCTGACAATATCAGTATATTCTCCAACATTTAATTTTAATTTCAGCTTTGCATTCTCGCTGAAATAAGATCGTAAATCTTTTTTGATTTCATTAACTCTTGGGTAATCAAATTGCAGTCCCATACGACCAATAATATCGGCCAATCTTTTCTCAAGCTCTCTTTTCACATCTTCTAATTCATTAATAGAAGACCTAGGTCTTAGTATTTCTTTTCTGAAATCATCAACAACATCCTTGAATCCCTCTGGAATCTTTGGTAAAGTTTCTTTTTTGTAGAATGAGATTGCACTCCATAGACTATTTGCAAAATCAAATACTAATCTTTCTTTTTTTATTTCTTCTTCCCATCGATCAAGATTTGTATATATTTTTCTCCAACGAGGTTCACCTGTCTGTGTCCCGTGCAGATAACAAAATTCACAGTTACTACTGCAATGGAACTGCAGGTTTGTAGTTACTGTCATACCCTCAACAATATTTCCGGGTGACTCAAAACAGGCAGTAAATGGTGAACTTTCGCTTCTTGTTCCTAGTAAAAGAGTTTCGCTTAAGTATTTGTATCTTTCACTAATACCTAAGCTATCAGGATAAGTTGGTCTTTCACTGCTAACTTTTTCAATTTCAACTTTTGGGTTAAGCTGTTTAACTGTATTGATGATTTGATTTGTGAGTGGTTGATCCTTCGCATTCTCTGTAATTAATAATCTGTTGGGTATAAACTTAGTTGATGCACTACTCTTGGTTCTAACAATACCTTCTGTAGAAAACTCAACATTATATCTCTTTGCGAAATCAGCAAGTTCATTCAGTTTTACCTCATAACATTTTTCATTGCCAGTAGTGTTTTTAACTTCAATGCCGAGTTTATTAAGTTCTCTTGAAAACTTACTTATAGAAATACTTCGCTTTCTGTAATCAGGAAGACTCGTTGTATAATTATAAACATCATTAGTTAAATAATATAAAATATTTTCCCCATCAAGTTCCTTGAGCTTTTTATATCTGACAGATTTTAATGTTGTATTTAGTGCTTCAATTAATTTTATCAGTTCACTCGACTCAGCATCAAGCACTTGGTGATATTTATATTCAGTTTTTGAATAAGCTAAAAGTGAATCTGATATTGATTTTGATTGCATATTAGCAGTGGACTCAATAACATCGGCAATGATAAACATAGGAGCCCAGATGTCATACCTTCTGCTATCAAAATTCTTGAGGTAAGTATTGGCGGAATCGGTAACAGGATATCGCGAATTTATCTCCGGTGCATAATGGAGGGCAAAATTATATAAATCATTCCGCAACGTTTGATGAAAGGTCTGCAGAGATTGGTTGTCTATATAACGCTCTAGTTTTTCCTCCTCAAGTTTCCTTTTCATTTGAATTTTAATGGTACGACTGTCAAGAGTTGCATTTATATCATTTATCCCCGCAAACATTTTGGGAGAATACGTTTTGTATTTTTCTATTCCACCTTTTTTACCGCTTCTGGATCTTGCAACATCTCCACTTTTAGCATAACCACTATTTAGTATGCTCATCAAATCATTAAACCCTGGTTTATTATATTTCTTAAAATCTTCAATTTCATCAAGTAGTAATGTTCTGGAATTTCTGTCAACATCTCGGAACAGGGTTGCAGTTGTAAGCGTTACATACATTGCGCCGTTGAAGCATAATGGTTTTATTATTTCGAAAAGATGAGATTTTCCTGATCCCTTTTCAGCTTGAATATGCACATAAGGGTAGTGACGGAATATCCTGAATACATAAGTTCCTATAATCCAAATTGATAAAAGATCATAAACATTCTGATTATCTATAAAAACATATTTCTTTAAGTAATCTCTAATTTTGTTAAAAAGATCAAACGGGTTTACCTTATAGTTTTTTATGAGATAATTTTCAACTCCTTCAAGACTAAAAAGGCTCTCATCTATGTCTTCATACTTTGTTTCAAGATTTTCTTTTTCCAGATCTTCAAGTTCAATTCTCCCATAGTTTGAAGTAATCACGCTTAGTTCTTCGTTGATATAGATGCCGAAATACATTTTGTCATTTATATAGTCCTGAGCAAGATTCAACTCATTTTTTTTACTGACCGAAGACTTCGCAGTTTTAATAAGTTCATAATTATTTACAAAATTTGCATCAATGGTTTTTGATGTCTTAACTATTTCCTCAAAATCCTGAGTTGATTTTTTACTTCTGACGAAGAAACTTGAAACACTGTTATTTAGTGCAACTTGGGTAAGTTTACTTGCCTTGCCCTTGAATTGAATTGCCCAACGAATTGATTCTTCAACGTCATCAGTAATAATTAAAATTTCTTTACCCTTAATAAGTTTATTCCATTCAGGATGCCACTTTGTTTCTTCTTCTATATTATAAAGAACATCATACCCAACCTGCCGCAGATAAATTGCATCGAGAATATCATTTACAAATAAAAATCTTGTTATGTTTTTAATATTTTTCGAAATCCTGCTGTAGTCCAGAAGTATTGAACAACCAATCACCACATCCTTTTTAGAGGTTTTATTAATTGGAAACTCAACATACTTCATAGCAACAATACCAGCTTGAGTAGCATTCAGAATTGGAAAGATTAACATTTGCTTCTGACCGTCATAACCAATCTGGTAATCCTTAATTGTTGAATCTGTTAGCCCACGATTGTTTTTAAGGTAATCTAACACGGGACTATTTGTTGGATCAAATAGGTTTTGTGAATGATTCTGAATAGTCTGCAAATCTGGAAGAATACCTCCAGCGCTTATTAATTTGAAATAATCCATTACAAACGGTTCAGGTATTCCTTCAACCAATTGATAGAACTGAGCAGGAAATCCAGTATTTTGAGTTCTTTTGCAAGTAAACAAACCACCCTTTTCAATTGTTAAATTTTTCCCAGTGTCATTTAAGATAAAGGGACTGTTAAAGTCATAGATTTCCTTATCGGGTGACTCCTTTAACATTTCAGGATAGTAGGATGAATAAAATTTTTGCGCAGTTGATAGATTTGAATTGCTCATAATATTAGTCCTAATTGAACTCTGTAAATTATTCATTTTACTTTTTATATACCCCCAGTTAACATCATTTAATTCATCGTAACCCATCTCGACTTTTGCCAAGGGTTGGACTGATGACCGTTCCTGAAATTTGCTCATAGAAGCCCAGGCTTTATCAGAGGGCATTACAATATCGATTGTTTCCGCTTGACCGTTTACCAGATATTCCTCTCCACTCTTTATCATATGAGCCTGACTGATAATCGTGTCAGTTCTACTACCAGTCTGTGGCAGTTTATACTGAACGAGATCGTCGAATGAAATATTTTTAACATCATTCCACTGAAAATAATTCAATGCTTTATTCTTCAGTGCTTGTGCACCGGCATTAAAAGTAATTCTTTTTAATTCGTCCAGTTCAGTGACACCACCATAAAATGGCATAGCCATAACTCGAACAAATATATCTTCCTTGGATAGTTTCTCAATAGTCTCTAATCTTTTTTTAATTGTTGGTGTAAAAAGTTCCAAATCACGAAGTTGACTTTCATAGGGAGTTGAAAAACTCATCTCTACCTGAATCATATCCCTCATCACTTTAAGTTTATTAATATGTCGCTCTATTAAATGGCTTTTGGTCAAGATGTGAAGCATCCATTTGTTCCCATTTATCCAATGGTTCTGAAAGACTTCTAGAATTTTCATCATCAGGTCCCGATTCTGATTATCAAGCTCTGTAAGAACTTCACTCAAATAATAATCACTTGTTTCATTTATCTGGACACGCTTTAGATGCTGAGGCAGTGATTTCAGTCTCTCTAGATCTTTATTTAATGATTCAGCTAAATCTATTTTTATCGTTGATTCATTGAAAAAATGGTCTCTTCCACTTTTAGCAAAATTTTTTCGATAGGTCAATGGCGAATAACAAAACTTGCAACCAAAGCTACAGCCCATTGTGGGATTAAGGGTAAATGGAAAGCCATAGGGATAGATACTAGAAGGGGTTTGGGCGTTTAAAGCATTAACTGCACCTGATCTTATTGATGTTTTATGTAATGGGGGCATTAAATATTTTTTAATTTAAAGAGGAGGTCGCACCTGAGTATTCCAAAGATGGTGCATGCTCAATCTTCAACAGATTAAAGGTGCATAATTCCACCGACACTCATCTGGATTGTAATAAATTACAACCATTCATCGCCATTTCTGACAGATACGAACCTCCCTACATTATTTTAGTCTTTCGTCTAATCCTAACTCTTAACGGATTCTGATAGAACTCAACAATTTTAGCACGTCGGATTGTAGTTATTCTTTCCTCTCCAGTAATTTTATTATAGACATGCTTCACCAACCAAGCAATAACCTTATCCCTATGCTTTCTATCTTCAATAAGAAAAACCTCAACTTTATCTACAAACCCATATTTTTTTGAATTCCAGCTCTTTTTCTGATAAATTCTTTTTGCATCTCTATGATACCATCTTAAATCGATGTTTGCATTTGTTACTCGGTAAATATCTAAGTCAAAATTAAATTCAAATTTCTTAATCATATAAAATAGTCTATTGAATAAACTATACTCAAAATATTTTGGGTATCTATTACAAAAATACAATACTAATACATAACGATTGTATTAAATAATTTTGCTCATTAAATATTTTTTCATCAGCACTTGACAGCATGGTCGATAATTAATATATTATAGACAGGACAGGTCTATTGATTTTGTTCTTTCTGAAAACAGAGAAATTTACCAAAATACCACTTCTAAAACTTACCACCTGAAAAATTAAAAACAAATTATTTATAGGAATGCTCTTTCAATGAGAGGGCATTCCACCAATTCAAAGACAACTATCAGAGGTAATGAAAATGTATAAAACGAAAGATTTTTATTTGGCAGCCGTGCTGGTTTTGTATGGTTACAAAATCAAGTATCACGTAAATGAACAGAATAAGTCCGTCTTCTATTTTGAAGAAGATGAAGGACTCCGTGAATTAGTGCAGGACTACTTTTACGATAAGCTTAAAGTATCTCCTCATCAGTTTCAAAGTTCAGTCAAGACTGTGAAAGCACTGATTTACAATTAACCTCCAAATCTTTAGGAGGCACCCAAAATGAAAGATGATAAAATAAATGAAGAAGCATATAAAAAATTAAAATATTCCTATCATCCCGAAATAACATTCGAACTAACAAAAGAGGAAGGGGGAAAGAAAAATAAAGGCTGGTTACTCACCGAGACTAACTGGAAAGAAGAATCTCTCAAGGAAATGGTTAAAACTGTTTCTTACCTGCCGTCAAAACTTAAACACGGTCATAAAATAAAGAAGAATGTCGAAGAAGTATATTTTCTGACATTGGACTTTGACAAGAATGATCCTACTATAGAAGAGTTTAAGAAAAATTGGGAGAAGACACAGTTCTCCTGGTTCCTGCATACAACCGTAAATCACCAGAAAACAATTAGCGACGAAGGCGAAAGCATTCGGGCAATTGATAAATTCAGAGTTATCGTTCCGCTATCAAGACCTATTTCACTTAAAGAGCTGGATAAAATGGAAGAGTTCTGGGAAGAGAAATTTCCATTAATTGATACAACTTGTTTTGATGGTAATCGTTATTTCAAGATGAGTCCGAATGCGATTACAGAGCTGCATAATTTTTATGATATTGATGGTAATGTTGTTTTTCTGAATCCCGATGATGAACAATTACAGGTAAAGAAGAAAAAGTCCGGCAAATCCAAAAAAGAAGAGATAACAATATCCCTGGACGATGAAATATTACTCGAGGATGAGACTACAAAAATTAAAGTTCGTGATATAACTCAGAAGACAAGGATTTTTTGTCCGTTCTGTGACCATTCAACTAGAACACATCCTCATACTCAAAACGCATTCATCGATATCAATAATGCAGGACAATATTACATTTTCTGTTCAACTGAGGATACAACATACTGGCAGAAAAACACGGAAATAGATGCGGCTCGAAGTAAGTTGTTCTGGAATACATCTATTGGAGCTCCCTCTATGATTGGATTTAAATCCGCTAACGGTGATGGCTCGTTATATCTGTTCAAGAATGCGGCTGATTTTGATAATTATTGTATTCAGAATCATATTAACCCGAATATTCGGGATTATCTGCCTCGCAGGGAAATAATATTCAATCCTCAAAGACCAGAGGGCTTGAATGATGAGTTCTATAATCTGTTTGAGGATAGTGAGTATTTGAAAAAAGATTATTCTACCTTACTACCCTTACCCCTTAATCAGGTCATCGAGGAACTTCAGTTACGATGCAAGGTTATTTACGAAATACTTATAAACATATTCGGTGAGAAGAAATTTCTTGAGAGGTTCTTAAACTGGGTCGCTTACATTCTTCAGGAAAGAGAAAAAGCATATACAGCCTGGTTAATTACTTCTAAGATACAGGGAACCGGGAAGGACTTGATGTTCATTCGGATCCTGATGCCGTTGTTCGGAGAAAAACAGTCTCAATTGATGAATGGAAGTCGTATTGCAAAGAACTTTAATAAAATAGATATGAATTGTTTTCTTCGTGGATATAATGAGGTATTCAGCGCAGGTAATGTAAAAGAAAACCTTCATCGCAAGGAGATGTTAAAGGATCTGATTACGGCTCCTTATCAGAGCATAGAAATAAAAGGAGTTGATACATTTCAGACATTCAACTTTATGAACTTCATTTTATTTTCTAATTCGCAGCATCCAATAATCATTGATGATGAAGACAGAAGATTCAACGTAATCAGAAATGAAGAGGCAAAAAAAGTTAGTCAACTGGACATTTACAGAGGCCTGGAATATCTGGAACCTGACATTGAAAAAGAGCTTCCTGAATTTGCCAATATCATTTTCACTCTTGACTTTGATACAGAGCTGGCTAACATTCCGATTGAATCAGATGCGAAGGATAGGTTAAAATCATTATCCAAGGATGAGTATGAGGAATTTGCTGAGAGATTAAAAGCAATGGATGCGGATTACTTTCTTCTGGATGAGATATTTCCAGTTACAGAAAAGGAGAAATTACTTGATCAGTCAAGATCAGAAATAGCTCAGATGGTAATTGATACGATAACTTCTGATGGAGTAATTCCTGCAAGGTATATGAGCAGGATATGCAAATATCATTTTAGCCACCATCACTACAAGTCAATACTTGAGAGGTTGAAATTGAAGGGTATAGAAGAGACAACTAAGAGAATACTAACAGGACCTACGAAAGTATATGAATGTAAGTAATTACATAATCTACCACGCACAGTCAGAGATGGCTGTGCTGGTTTTGTTACCTTTGTTACCTCTGTGTTACCTTTTTGTTACCTCTGGATTGTGGGAATTTGAGCTGAAATTGAAGAAAACAGGGGTTTGTAACTTTGTAACCTGTTTTTAGAAGTCCAGAAAATAAATAAATAATAAATTTTTTTTAAGGAGAGACAAGAAAAAAAATAATTTAATTAATTTCTTTGAGCGACTTGAAAAATGAGGTTACAGAGGTTACAAGGTAACAAATTGCAAATTTAAACTAAAAACATAAGATCGTGTTACCTTTCTGTTACCTTTGTAACTTTTAGCGAGGTCTAGTACAAAGAGATATAAAAAGAATGATTAAAGCGTGGTAGGGACGTTTAATTAAACCACCAAAATACTACCGAAAAATGGAGGACTTAAGAAAATGAGGGACACTAGTTATAGTATGACACAAAAACTAATAAAAACTTTAGGAATTGCTGAAGTAGAAAAAGCCTGGATTGGCAAAGGAATGAATGCCTGGAGAGAACTAAGCGAAAGAATGAATGAGTATGTCAGTCCGTATGTTCTCAGGTATATGAGCAATAAGTATTCGTGGAAACGGATGTGCAATCCAAGATCTGCAATATATAAGGCTGTGGTTATTAAAAAGACAATGCCAGCAGCCTACTATAAACATTTAATATTCCCAACGGAGGAATTAAGAGATGGAAAAAGAAACAATTCAGAACTATCTGAATAATTATCCTGAAATAGTCTACGATGGAATAAATAGAGATTTTAGTAACCCAAATTATGAAAGAGATAGAGAACTATTATTCAATGCAACTGATGAAATTGAAAAATGTATTTATTGGTTGGTTGAGTTCTACAAGCCAAGTAAAACAATGAAAAAACCAAGCAGCACTCTGCAATTGAAATTCTATGTTGAGAAGTTCTTTGGCAAATATATTTCTAATGGTTCTTTTATTTCGGCTGTAAAAATTCTAGGATATGAGTATCACGAATTGCCGGATGATAACAGTATTTATCTATCGTTTGATAAACAGCAGAGAAAAAAATACAGAGAAAAGTTCTTTAAAGCATAGATGAGTTTTTACAAATCAATTAACCAAATCCTGGAGGTGAGCAAATGAACCAAAAAATTAAAGACAAATCAATGGACGATATCCTGAGGGATACACAGCATAACTCAAAAGCACAGGAAGTCTTTCTTAAGCTTCTTGCTAAACAGAAGAAACCAGCTAATCCTTTTGACAAGGTAAGGTCTGAGACCTGGAATCCATCAGGTGAAATTAAACCAGGGCCTGATTATGCTTAAATATATTTATACATTAGCTACACTGCTTGATTCTAAATCAAAGATCAGAAAACATTACAGCCCAGAAACTGTAATTTCTGATTTATTTGATGAAGATCTGGATGAAATAGATTTTATTAAGTCTCTATCAGAACTTGAATTGATTTATGGATTTGAAATCCCAGAGGATCTATACGATAAAACAGATTTAACTCTTGGTGAGTTTGCGGATGAGCTTTCACATATACCAGTAATCCCTGATGAACTTTATCCTGAATTCTTTGATATAAAATTTACATCAATGAAGCTGACTAAAAGATATATTGAACTGGAAAATAAAACAGATGCATATTCAGTTCGTGAAAAGAATGAGATTAGTAAAAAGTTTGATGAACTAACACTTGAGTTGAATATGCTAATGGAATATGAGAATAAGATTTATTTGATGAATTAGATCCTTAATTCCCATTTGCACAAATTATTTTATCAACTAGTAATTTCTAAAATGGAAATATCATTCACCTAAATTTTATTATTGTAAAGATTGAACTTCTACTAAGCTTAGATAAAAAATACCATTTCCATTAATCCGGATTCCAACACCCCCTGATTCAGGTTCGGTTCCATGCCCGTGAACTACCATTTTATTGTTAATATAACCTCTGAAATGAGTTCCTTCGCTTACAACTTTTATTTCAAGCCAGTCTTTATTAGTGAATTTCTCTTTTTCAAAGATTTTAATTTCGCCATTGCTTTTCCTCGATAGAGAAATTTCTCCATCTTTTAGACCGAGAAAATCATAATTGTTTTTATCCACAAAGTGATGAATCAATTCTAACTCACCAGTAAAATCATCAATATTAATTTTCGCTGTAACCTGAACACCTTTTAATTTATTATCATAAATGAAAATTGATTCAGGTACCTTATGAAACATTAAAACAGATTCAGCAGGATCAAACATTGGACTGAGTCCATCCAATGAACCTTCTATCCATTTGAATTTTTCTGATAGTACTTTAATTATTCCATTATCCGCAATTAGTTTCCAGGAACCATTTCCATTTATAGTAAAGGTTGAATCAGATATATGTTCTTTTTCTGTGGTATCATTTTTTTGTTTTTCTTGTTTGATAAGGTTTCCAGTCCCTACACCATATCCGAATACCATCTGTGCGCCGTGATCGCCTGTTTGATATAAGAAATAAATACCTAAAATACCGATAAGAACAATTGGTATAATGAAAATCTTTTTCAAAGATTTAAAAAAGATTCCGATTGACAATCTTATAATTGTGTAAATGCTAAAAAACCATAATGTAGTTTCAGCCCAATCGGCGTGTTCATTTATTGCTGAGAATGCATTAGCGGGAATTTCAATACTATCGGAAGCGGCATTGCCTGTAATAAACGCAATTACTGCCGCTATTGTTCCTAAAATATAAAGCAGAAATGCTGACTTTCTAATCCAATCGGATTTTGACAATAGCAATCCGGTAAGATCTAGCAATACTGCAAGGATTAAAAGCACAATCGGAAAATGAATAATCATCGGATGAATATTCGGTGCCCAATCAGGTAGTAATTTCATAACAACCTCCTTATTAATTTTATGACTGAAAAATAATTGCGAAATTATAAACTGAAATTTATACCTGCGCTCAAACTAAAGTCCGGACTGTAATTACTTAAACCTTTAGAACCAATTAAAGATAAAACCATTGTATAGTTTAATTTAAAATTAAATCCAAGAGATAATCGTCTCGGCGGTTCATAATTATCGAGTATAGATGTATAGGAAAGAAAATAAAGCAAAACAGAATTTCCGTTTTCAGAAATAAATTTTCCCAATCCAATTCCATAAGTAAATGGATTTTTATAATCTATTCCATCAGGATCTCCGAATTTTATAAATCCGACTTCAGCTAAAAGCACAAAAGATTCAATTGATCGTCTCACATTTGCCGAAAGACTATAATCAAATTTTCCTGTACCAATTGTTGTGCTTGCGGAAGCAGTTGGAAATTTTATACCCGGAGTAATATAAAGGTCTATAGGATTATTAATTTCATTAAGAAACTGGTATGATCCGTATATATAAAAATCACCTAAAGATATTTGCGAATTCATCATAGAACTTTGATTAACAGAATTATTCCCACCGTGCATATTACCACCTTCATTTATCATTCCTCCGTTGCTTTCACCTTCTCTGCCTGTTGGAATAATCATCATCCCGGATTGTGTAAACCCGGGACGATTTTGTGCTATCACTGGAATATAGCTGTATAAGGAGAAGTTTTCATTTTGATAACTAATTCCTCCATAAAGAAAATAAAGAGTGTTGTATTCATTATAAAAATAATTTCCGCCTGTAACCTGGAATGATGTTGATAAAATCCACCCGGAACTTCTTTCAGAGAGGTATGATTGACCATTCACTTCAACAGGTAGAATTATGACAGAAAATATTACTATAAACAATCTGGCTACGGCTTGGCGCTTCGCCAGGACGAGAGAGGTTACTAAAAAAGAATTAATAAGAGTTCTCATCTTTAATTTATTTTTCTTCCATAAGTTTTTGAGTTTCTTCCATATTACTCATCATATCTTCAAAGTTGCCCATCATCTCATCCATATTATCCATCATTTCATCCATCTTGTTTTGGAATTTTTTATTGTTCATCATTTCTTTGTTTCCCATCATATTTTGCATATGCTGAGTCACTCCTTTCATATTCACAGACATTTGATTCATAGATTCCATCATAGGCATCATATTTTCGTTCATCATACTTTGCATATGCTGTTGCTGCATATTCATCTGCATATTCTGATGCTGCTGATGCATTTCATTCATATTCTTCATCATTACGTTCATTCGTGAGGATATGTCATTCATCCTGTTCATCATATTTTGCATATTCTGCATTTGCATATTCATTCCCTGCTGCTGTCCGCCGTGCATCCCGTGATCGTGCTGAGCGATTACGTTAAGGTTAAGAACCGCCATTAACATTACAGTTGTTAAGATTATTAACTTCATTTTAATTCTCCTTAAAGTTTTAAGATTATGTTTTATTTTATATTAAGAAGAGAATAAACCATTATTTTAGAATTATTCTCATTTAGTTGTTTCGCTTTTACAAGATATAGTCGTGACTCTGATTCATCACCAATAATTTTATATAAATCGCTTAACATATAATATGCATCCGCTTCCTGTGGATAGTTTTTAATTTCAAGAAGTGCATATTTAATAGCCGTTTTTATTTTACCTTCCAGATATTGCTGGCTTGCCTTCAAAATATTTAAATGCTGTAAGTCTGGTGAGATTGCTTCTAATCCATTCAAATATTCTAACGATTTTTTAAGTCTGTTCTGATTCTGATAAATAATAACTAATCCTTTTCTTGCTTCGATTAGATTATTATCTAATCTCAACGCTTCAAAAAAATATTTTTCAGCATCGGTGTATAGATTTTGAGATAAATAAAATAATCCGAGAGTTTGGTAATTTTCACTGTTGTAAGGATTGATAGCGATTAATTTTTTCAGAGTGTTTACAGCTTTTGGAAACTCACCAATTGTTCCGTATAAAACACTCAAATTGTAAAGTGCTTGCTCATTATCAGGTTGTATATTTACCGCTTTCGCAAGAAGACTTTCTGCTTTATCAAAATTCCCGTCATTAAGATTTATAACGCCAAGACTTATTAGTGCGTCTTCATCATTTGAATCCAATTCCAATACTCTTTCATAGTAGTATTGAATCATTTGTATATTTTGTTTTGCTATAGAAATTTCAGCAAGATACTTTAATGTATTTATATCATCCGGCTTATTATTTAGTGCTAATTGAAAGTAATCTTCTGCTTTAGGAATATTTCCTTCAAAAAAATATTTAACTCCTTTATCATAAGATTGGTTGAATTCTTTTTCGGCTGCTGACTCTGAACTGTCTTGTGCTTTTATAAAAATAAAAGATAAAAGCACTTCAACGAGTATTAAAATTCTTTTCATATCATACCTCAGCATTGGTGGAATTTCTTCAATGTAATATTATTCGTTTGATTGTTCATTCTTATTAACCTTAGCGTGTATTGCTGCAAAATATTTTTCGGGATCAGCTTCAAATTTTTCTTTGCAAGGATATGAGCAAAAGTATAATATTTTGCCCTTGTAGAAATCTAAATCAGCAGCGTATTCCGGGTCTATATGAATTCCGCAAACCGGGTCACGAACAAGGAAATCTTTCTTACTTATTTTTAGCATACCAATTTTCCATCAGATAGATTAATATTTCTGGATGAGTATTTTTTAAAATCTGCATTATGAGTAACCATAATTATGCTCTTACCAGCTTGATTTAGGTGTAAAAAAATGTTCATAATATCTTCACTGGTTTTGCTGTCAAGATTGCCGGTTGGTTCATCTGTTAAAAGTATAAGCGGATCATTGATAAGTGCACGTGCGATTGCTACTCTTTGCTGTTCACCACCGCTTAATTCATTAATCAACCTCTTTCTTTTACTCTCAAGGTGAACTTTGTTTAAAATTGATGATGCAAGTTCAGCTTGCAGTTTTTTGGAGTGACCGTTTGTTGCAAGAGGAAGCTGAACATTTTCTATAACTGTTAAATATGGTATTAGCTGAAAAGATTGGAACACAATCCCGATATACTCTCTTCTAAAATCGGCAAGACTATTTGGAGAAAGATTGTAAATATCAATTTCATCAATAATAATATTGCCGTTAGTAGGTTTATTTAGTCCGCCAATCATTGTAAGCAAAGTGCTTTTGCCGGAACCGGATTCACCCATTAAAGAAATGAATTCACCTTGTTTTATTTCTAATGAAATATTGTTTACAGCCGTAACTTTTTCGTTACCGCTTTTGTATTCTTTTGTAAGATTATTTATTTGTATTAAGCTCATATCATTTCCTCACAAACTTCTGAATGCAACAGTAGGATCGAGCCTGGCTGCTTTAAGTGCGGGGAGAACACTTGCAAGCAGCCCGGCAGTTACAGCCAGTCCGGCTGATATGAATAATAAAGTATAGCTGAAATTAATTTTTATGCTGTTATCCATACTTAAAATCGGAGTAATAATTTTTGCCCCGGCAATACCGATGAAGAAACCAAAAACACCAGCAATAAAACTTGCTATTAAAACTTCAAGTAAAATGATTTTAATAATGTGCCACCTTCTGAACCCTACCGACATAAAAATTCCAATCTCTTTTGTTCTTTCATTAACTGAGGCATTAACATTTGTGAAAACTATTAAAAGGGAGATAATAAGAATTACCCCAGAGATACCAAGTGAAAAATGTTCAAAGCGATGTATCGCTGTCATTTTGGATTCGATTGATTGCTTAATGGCGGTTACTTTGGCTCTAGGTAATTTGCCGGAAGTTTGTCTTACAATTTCTTCGATTGGGCAATCGTAGCAGCGAGCAGCTATTTCAATTAAGCTTAACTCATTCTTTTTATTAAAAAGATCTTGAGATTTTTTTAGGTCAAGAAATATAAGAGCATCATCCTGCGAGCCCGTTTCCTCTAAAATTCCAGAGATTAAAAATTCTTCTCCATTAAGATTTATTTTCTGATTTAATTTTGTTCCTAAAAGTTTTGAAACTTCATTGCCAACTAAAATTTCATTCTCCTGCGAAGGATACTTGCCTTTTATTCTCCACCATTTCTTCAATCTTATTTCATCTTTAAAATTGATACCTGCAGCAACCATATTTTTTTCATTGGTTCCATTTAAAGTTATAATCTTTACAGAGTTGAAAAGCTTCGGTGCAATTACGCTTAGGTTATCTTTATTTTTTATTGTTTTAATTTTTTCTATGTCTTCCTGATTAAGATTGTTGTTTTCAAATGTTAGTCCTGTTATGGATATACCACCATAGTTAAGATTCAAACCATCACTTTGAGGTGTAATAAGCATATTAGCGCCGAATTCATCAAGATTTTCTGCAACACTTTTATTTACATTTTCTGAAACAACATACAGTGTTACAAATGATGCAACAGCCAGCAGCAACCCAATTACAAGGAAAGCCGTTCTTGATTTCCTTCTTCTTAAACTCTGCAGAGAAATGTTATATAGTTTCATCTATTTAAACTCCATTGAAGGGTACAAGGTAAAAAGTATTTCTCCTGACTTCCCATTTTTCCTCCAAAAGCGGATTTCGCTTCGCTTAACATTTCTCATTTTAATTCCTTCTGGTCCAGCTTGTTACAGCGTATTCATCTATCTGAATTTCATTTCCAACAACTTTACTTGGAACAGGGTCTGGTGGATATTTACCACACGAACCGCTTATTGCATCAAGATTATTTAAATCCCAGGTAGTACCGCAGGAGTTGCAAATTAAATTACTTCCCTGAATGTGAAAATCTTTTGAGTCGCAAGGCTCGCATAAGCTTATTGCAGTTACTACTTTACCGTCCTCTGTAAGATAAGCCAGAAGCGGAATGGAGGAGTTTGTGCCCTGGTAATCAAACTTTACAAACTTCTTTTCTTTTACAACATCAAGAGGCAAGATAATTTTCCCATTCTGTTCAAATGCAATTGAATAGAAATGATCGAACCGGGTAAACGGATAGTTTACAGCATTTGTAATTTTGGGCTGCTGGTTGATTACCGCTTCTTCCTTTGAGGGCTTTGCATTGATATAAAAAATTATTGCACTAACAAATAAAACTATTACTCCTGCCGTTATAAAACCTTTCTTATTACTACCGCTTCTTTGATTAAGAACTTTTTCTCTCTTTGAATTATCTCTATTATAAGCTACAGACGGTTTATTGTAAATTTTATGACCGCAGGAAGGGCAGAATATTACCTTTCCGTTTATTTTTTCACCGCATTGTGGACAGTAATTAATTTCATGCATATTATCACCTATATTCAAATTAGTTTAACAAATCTTTTTTCTTTTCTTCAAACTCTTGTTTATCAATTTCTCCTTTAGCATAACGCTTCTTTAACAGATCCAGCGGTGTTTCGCTGGATATATTTGGCATACTGCCACGCGAATTATTTGAATAAACAAGAATGATTACTACAGCAATTATTATTATCAGCCATAACCACCACATTCCCATAAAGCTCATATCGTGAAACATTTTTTTCTCCTTTCTTCAATCATTCTTTCTATATTTTTTTACCGCCGTATTTTTTATCTACAAAGTCAATTATATCATTCACTGAATATTTATTTTCATTAATCTTTTCATCAATAAATTTCTTTACTTCTTTAGCTCCATTCGGATGAGGGCAGTTGCAATCCTTCAGTTCGTCAATTCTGCATTGACCACATGGACAGTTAAATGCAGAGTAAATCGTATACCTGTCTGAAATCGTAGCTTTGTTATTTGACGTTGCAGGTGCTGGCGAAATAGGAGGAATTATATTATTGGAAATTTGCAATTGGTTGGGATTCCAAACCTTTGAAGCATCTACATTAAAAGCAGATGCAAACTCTGCCTTAAGCCAGCCATATTTATTTGCAACTGCCACAACTATATCCTCTGATTTCTGATTTTGTTCTAAGTAATCACGGATAAATTGTCTTTCTTCCACAGCACGACCACAAGTACATACTTCAAGCGATTCCTCATTACAGGTTCCACAGGAACAAACGAACTTTGAAGCTATCTCAAATACTTTTGCTTCAACAACAGGATTACTGCTTTTTATTTCAACGGGAATATCTTTTGTCTGAGGACGAAATATCAAATCAAATGAGGTTGCAAGTATAACTGAACCTAAAACAACTCCCACAGTTATCCACAATAATTTTAGATTTTTTAGGCCGGAAAATTTTCTTGCCTGTTTTCTTTTAAAACTGCCTTTCGATTCCCGGTGCAACTGCTTTTTGCTTTTCCCTTTTTTACCCGTGCTGGTAACAGCTTTGCTTTGTTCAGCAAAGTTTTTTCTTTGTCCAGCATTTTTATTTAATTGATGACCGCAGGAAATGCAAAACTTATTTTCTTCATCGTTTTCTGCTCCGCAATTGGGGCAGTCATTCCCGGAAGTATTTTCTGCCACTATCAATTCATCACCGCAATTTATACAGAATTTATTTTCTTCTTTATTATTTACGCCGCAGCTATTACAAATCATTTTATCATCTCACTTTAATCTCACCCCCATCTTCTCTCCGTATCAAGGAGAGGAGGGGGGAGTGATGGAAAGGTTTATTCTTTTACTTTGAAATTATGTTTAACAAGATTTTCTTTTGCTTTTTCGATAGTAACCTCTTTTAGTTTCATTCCGCAAAGCGGGCATTCACCAGCTTCATCTGATATGACATTCCAGTCCATCATATCCTGAAAAACTTTGCCATCTTTATTTTTATCAATTGCTTTAAGGTCTATTTCACCTTCTCTTACCCAGGATTCTTTATTTGTTTTGCTGGAATCCATCTTCATATTTTTATGATCTTTCATATCCATATGTTTATGACCTGATTTAGTGCTGTCCATTTCCATATGTGCTATTGTCATCGTTTCTGATTCATGACCTGAACAGCATCCCTTTGCACACTCTTTCTTTTCTTGTTTATCAGTTTGTTCCTGTGCAAGCATGAATGCACTAAAGAAAGAAACAAGTGCGATTGTGATTAAGAGTTGTTTTGACATTGTGTTACTCCTTTTGTTGATTGTGAATTATTTAATTTATTACTTTCTTGTCATCCCGAACTTGTTTCGGAATCTTCTTCTGTCATAAAGATGCTGAAACGAATAACGCCACAGCAAAGATTTTTGTTAGTTGTTTCATTGTACTTTCTTCATTATTAATGTATATGTTATTTTTTGAATTAATTATTTTAATGTACTGGATTTCTCCTTTTTAATCACATTTCCTGTAATAGCAAGTTTTATTATGCTGTTATCAGGATCATTTGTACTAACGGTAATAGTTTTATTCTGCTTGCCTGTTCTTCCTTTTGAATCAAATGATACTTCAATTTCTGTTGACTCACCGGGTTTTAGTTCGTGCTCACCAACGACTACTGCGGTGCATCCGCAAGAAGCTTTAACATCCTTTATTTTAAGGATATCATTACCTTCATTAGTAATTACAAATATTGTTGTTACAACCGAGTCCTGAACAATATTGCCATAATCATAACTCATTGGATGAATCACTGCCTTCGGTTCGAACTGCGCCCATACAAAACTTGAAGAGGCAGATATTATAATAATGAGCAAAAATATTTTTAGTGAACTGAGTTTCATAACCTATTCCTTTTTAGCTGACAAATTTTTTAATTCTAAAAATCAAAGCGCTTCAGCACCGTGCTGTTTGGTTCTAATGCTTATAGCGTCTGTAATATCGGAAACGAAAATTTTTCCGTCTCCTTTTCTACCTGTATGAGCATTCTCTAAAATTACAGTTACAAATTTTTCGAGCTCTTCATCTGAGCAAACGAGTTCTATCTTAACACTGCTGCAATATTTCTCGCAGTAATCAATAGACATTTGTGAGCGTTCGGGATCTACCCAACCTCCGATTGTAGAAACATCTATGATCGTCATTCCCTTAATACCCGCTAATTCAAGACTAGAAATTACCCTGTCTGCCATATCCGGTCTTATGTATGCTTTTATTTCTTTCATTACTTTCCCTTTTTATTATTTGCAGCAATCTTTGCCTTGAGAGGCTTTTTTGAATTTTCTAACACCAAAGAAAATAAACAGACTTATCACACCAGTTAAAACAATATATTCCATCTAAGCATCCTTTCCATTTAATTTATCTTCATAAGCTTTTGGATTTTTTAGGAATGCCTCATCGCATACTTCACAGCAAAAACCGATTATTTTATTATTATAAATAAGTTGAGTTATCGTTGAATTAATTTCCTCACCCTCAACAGGACAAAGCTCATTTTTCGGTTCAGTAATTTTTCTATCCAAAGGATTTACTTCTATTACCTTTTCATCAGAAAAAACTTCAGTGTTATTTTGCTGAGAAAAAGTTAAACCGGCTGCTACTATTAAAATTGATATTAAAGCCAAAATTTGTTTCATTTTTTTACCTCTTTAATTAACTGCAGGATTTAATTGTTCTTGTTCTTTCCACATTTTTCTGACTTCACGTCTTTTTAATGCATAGAATATTGCCGGGTAAACAGTAAGCTCCATTATAAAACTTGTAAGAATTCCACCTACCATTGGTGCAGCAATTCTTTTCATTGTATCAGAACCAACACCAACACCTATTAGGATCGGAAGCAGACCCAGCATAGTAGTTAATACAGTCATCATTTTAGGGCGGACTCTCTTAACAGCGCCTTCGAAAATTGATTCTTTCAGGTCTGCCATAGTTTTTAACAATCCATTCTTCTTAAATTTTTCGTAAGATATATCGAGATATAAAAGCATTACTACACCGGTTTCTGCATCAACGCCTAGCAAAGCTATTATACCAACCCAAACAGCAACACTAAGGTTGAATCCTGCAAGGTAAAGGAACCAAATAGCGCCCACCAGAGAAAAAGGAAGTGCAAGCAGAACAATACCTGTTTTCAACATCGATTTTGTGTTCATATAAAGAAGCACAATTACTATTAAGAGAGTTAGAGGAATAACTAACGAAAGATGAGCAGAAGCTCTTTCCATATATTCATACTGGCCGCTCCATTTAATTGAATAGCCGGGGGGAAGTGTAATATGTTTGTCTATTGCACTTTTTGCATCTTCTATAAATGAACCAATATCAGACACAGTAAGATCCACGAACACCCAGGTGTTAGGTCTTGCATTTTCAGATTTGATCATAGGAGGACCTTTAACTACTTCAATGTTGCCGAGTTCTTCTAATGGAATATTCCCGCCGCCGGGAATCGGGACCAATACTCTTTTTAAAGATTCTATATTTTCTCTATAGTCTCTCTGATACCGGAGGTTTACCGGGTACCTTTCAATCCCTTCAACCGTTTTTGTTATATTCATGCCGCCGACAGCGGACATAAACACATCCTGAACATCCTGAATATTCAATCCGTATCTTGCAATTGCTTCTCTATCAATGTTAAAGTCAACATAATTACCACCTACGGATCTTTCTGCATAAGCAGAGCGCGTGCCGGGAACTGTTTTAATAACTTCTTCAACTTGTTTACCAAGATCTTGCAGAATATTTAAATCCGGTCCTGCTATTTTAATTCCTACAGGAGTTTTAATTCCTGTAGAGAGCATATCAATTCTGGTTTTAATCGGCATTGTCCAGGCATTTGTTAAACCGGAAATTTGAACAGCATTATTTAATTCTTCAATTAATTTTTCGGGCGTCATTCCTTCACGCCATTGGTCCTTCGGTTTTAGTTGAATAGTGGTTTCAATCATTGTAAGTGGAGCCGGATCAGTAGCTGTTTCAGCACGTCCAATTTTTCCGAATACCGTTTCTACTTCGGGAAAAGATGCAATGATCTTATCAGTCTGCTGTAATATTTCTCTGGCTTTTGTAATTGATACTCCGGGTAAAGTTGTAGGCATATAGAGAAGATCGCCTTCATACAACGGCGGCATAAACTCTGATCCGATCTTTGTAAAAGGAATTATTGTGACAAGAATAACAGCAAGTGCAGTCCCCATAACCCAATATCTTCTTTTCATTACAAAGTCAACAACAGGATGATACAGTTTTACCAAAAACCTTGTAATAGGATTGTCTTCTTCTTTTCTCATTTTACCACGTACAAAATATCCGAGTAAAACCGGCACAATTGTAACGGCTAATATTGCAGCGGCACCCATTGCATAAGTTTTTGTAAAGGCTAACGGTTTAAATAGTCTTCCTTCCTGCTGCTCAAGTGTAAACACGGGAAGAAAAGAAACGGTTATAACAAGCAGTGAATAAAATATTGATGGACCTACTTCCTTTGCCGACTCCATAATTATATTCCAATGAGGCCTTTGCTTTTCTTTCGGCTTGTCCTGGTCTTCAGACATATGCGACGCAGCATTTTCAACAAGAATAATTGAGGCATCTACCATTGCCCCGATCGCAATGGCAATTCCGCCAAGTGACATAATATTCGCGTTTATTCCCTGCAGCTTCATGATTAAGAATGAAACTAAAACTGCTGTAGGAAGCGTAAATATTGCAACAAAGGAGCTTCTAAAATGAAGTAAAAAAGCAATGATAATAAGTGCAACAATTATCGTTTCTTCGGTAAGCGTCATTTTTAAATTATCTATTGCGCTATTAATTAATGTTGACCGGTCGTAAGCCGGAAGAATTTTAACATCAGGCGGCAAAGATTTTTTTAATTCTTCAAGTCGCTCTTTTACTTTATCAATAACTGCAAGAGCATTTTCACCGAATCTTATAATTATAATGCCTCCAACCGTTTCTCCCTCTCCATTCCATTCAGCAAGTCCTCTCCTTAACTCTGGACCTATGCCTATACTTGCTACATCTCTTAGATATATTGGAGAGCCGGTATTCGGGGAAACACCTATCGAAATATTTTTTAGATCTTCTTCATTCTTTATATATCCTAATCCTCTCACCATATATTCCATTTCGCCCATTTCCATCAAACGACCGCCAACATCATTGTTGCTTCGCTGAATTGCCATTTTTACTTTTTGCAGCGGAATATTGTAAGAAGCTAATTTTGTAGGATCTACATTAACCTGGTATTGCTTAACATAACCGCCAATACTTGCTACTTCTGCAACTCCCGGTATAGAAGTAAGTTCATATTTCAAAAAGAAATCTTGAATTGAACGCAGCTCCTGTAAATCTTTTTTATCGGATTGAAGCACATATTGATAAACCCATCCCAATCCGGTAGCATCGGGACCAATCTGCGGACTAACGCCATCTGGAAGCGCACCTTTCAAGCCGCTCAGGTACTCAAGTACACGGCTTCGGGCCCAGTATATATCCGTTCCATCCTCAAAAATTATATACACCATCGAATAACCGAACATTGAGTAACCTCTAACATCCTTTGCATAGGGAACAGAAAGCATTTTAGTGGTAAGGGGATAAGTAACCTGATCTTCAACAATCCGTGGTCCCTGTCCAGGGTATTCGGTTAAAATTATTACTTGAACATCGCTTAAATCGGGAAGTGCATCTATAGGCGTATTAGCCACAGCCCATATTCCTGCGAATATTAAAGCTGTAGTTAATATTATAACCATTACTTTATTATTTATTGACCATTCAATAAGTTTGGCAATAATACTTTCTTTATTTCCGGTGCCAGGTACCATCCAAAATCTCCAGTGTTTTTATTTTACTTTAAATTCGTTTTCAATTAAGTTTTTCTTTGCTTCATCAAGAGTAACTTCCTGCAACTCCATATTGCAAATAGGGCATCTACCGGGTTCATCAGAAATTACGTTCCAATCCATAACATCCTGAAAAACTTTTCCATCTTTATTTTTATCAATTGCTTTCAAATCAATTACTCCGGTTCTTATTAATGGGGAAGAATGTTCATGACCGGAATGAGATTCCATATCTTTATTCATTTCCTTATCACTTTGTTCCGGCATATCCATTTCTTCTTTATCAGCATCAGACATTGTATCAAGTTTATGTTCGGGTGTTTCTTCTTTCTCCGGTGTTTTTAATTTATCAGCACCTTTAAACTGACTAACTGCAGCTCTCAGATTACTCTCCGAATCAATTAAGAATTGAGCTGATGTTACTATCTTACTTCCTTCAGATAATCCTCTTATAACTTGATAATATCCATCTGAATAATCACCTAGAGTAATTTCCTGCGGTTTGAATTTTCCTTCACCCAATGCAAGAATTATTATATCTTTTCTTCCGCTTCTTATTACAGCATTTTCAGGTATAACCGGTTTAACTCCTAAATCTTTTCCTTTAATAACTACGTTGGCAAACATTGAAGGTTTCAGTTCGCCTTTAGTATTGGGAATATCTATTCTTATCTTTACTGTTCTGGTTTTCGTTTCAAGTGTGGGATAAATGAATGATACTTTCCCTTCATAGACTTTTCCGGGGAAGTAATTAAATCTAATCTCAGCTTTAGAGCCTTCTTTTATTTTAGAAAGTTCATACTCATAAACGTCCGCTGTTAACCATAGATTAGAAAGATTAGCAATTTTTAGGAGCGGCATACCAGCCATTATTTTCTGTCCATCCAGAATATTTTTTTCTAAAACGGTTCCGCTGCTTTGTGCATAAAGTGTAACATAAGTTTTTACTTCACGTGTCTCTTTAATTTTTTCAATGTCGCTTTCAGGTATTTCCAAAAGCTGAAGTTTTCTGACAGCATTCTTTAAAAGCTCATCGCCGCTTTCGCGAACCTCATCGAAACTTGTCTTGTTCACCGCTTTCTGATAATTAAGTGCTGTAATCAACTCCTGTTGGGCAGCAACGAGTTCAGGGGAGTATATGTCCATCAGCTTTTGACCTTTTGTAACAGGCTGACCTGTATAGTTTATGTAAAGATTTTCAACCCACCCGTTAACTCTTGTTGTAACTATATACTCTGTTTTTTCATTGGTGGTTAAGATTCCATTTGTAACAACTTCTGAGGAAAGACTTTTCTTTTCTACAAGCGCAGTTTTAACATTCATATTTTGAACAACTGTTGGATCTATTGAAACAATGCCTTCAGCGCCTGCTGCATCTTCATAAACGGGAACCAGATCCATCCCCATTTTTGATTTTCCGGGTGCATCATAAATTTCATTTGGGTCCATCGGGGCGCGCCAGTAAAGAATTTTTCTTTCTCCACTAATCGTAGATGACCCTGTTCCTTTTTTCGGAAGCAATTTCATACCGCATATAGGGCAATCCCCTGGTTCTTCGGATATTACGTCAGGATGCATTCCGCAGGTGTAAAGCTGTTTCTCAGATGTGTTTGTTGAACTATCCCCACCGTTAGATTCAATTATAAAGTACAATCCAACTGCTATTATTATAAACGCAAGTCCAATTATTATTATGATTTTCTTTTTCACTTTTATTGCTCCTGTTAAAATTCTATTCCTGTTAAAAATTCAAGTTCGTTAATTTCTTTTAGGTATTCTGATTTTAACCTGTAAAGGTTTGTCTCTACCTGGTATAATTTATTTTGTGCATCAACTACGTTGATAAAATCAATCTGTGCAACCTGATAGCTTGAAAGAGATGCAGAATAAGTCTGCTGTGCCTGGGGAAGCAAAGCTTCTTCAATCAGCTTTATTCTTTCCTGCAGAGTGTTAAGCTTTGCAATTGATGATCCAAAAGTTCCGTTTAGCATTTGTAAAGATGCCTGATATTGTTCCTCATACATATTCTGCATTGCTTCTGCTTCTTCAACTTTTGCGGTTACTTTGCCTCCATAATTAAGCGGTATGGAAAGACCAACCATAACAGAAAAGAAATCATCCAGAGGCATATTTGTTTTTTCAATTTTATCTCTGAATGAGTACTGCAATGACAAATTGAAGTTGGGATAGTAATCATATTCTGCAAGATCTTTCATCAACTCAGCTTTTTGTTTTGCTAATTGAATACCTTCGAGAAAAGGTCTGTAAGATTTAGCGAGAGAATCAAGCTTATTCTGAGTAATTTTTAAATATTCAATTGAAGGAAGGTCATTTGTATAGATAAATGATTGAGCATCTCTTAAAAGCTGTGCATTTATCATTGAAACGAGAGAATTTTCTTTGCTCTTCATCTCTTCAATTCTATCTGTAATATTTGTTATTTCAAGTTCAACTTTTAAAAGGTTCTGCTGGCTTGCCTTCGAAACGGAGTAATTAGCTCTGACAACTTCCGCTATATCTTTCAATAATATTTTGCTCTCATTTGCAACGTCAATTGCTTTTCTGACGAACACCAGTTCCCAATAATTCTGGGAGATAATCTTTTTGATTTCATTCTCTGAATCTGATATTTCTTTGGTAACAATTTCAGCATCTTTTTCAGCTACATCCGCAACAGAGCCCAGCTTGCCCGGAAATGGAAAAGCCTGGCTTAAACCGACTATTTTTCCTGTCATTGGTTCCTGTGTAAAAGAAAATGAATTAGTGGGTAAGTTCATTAACCCGAGAGTAAGCATCGGGTCGGGCAAATTTGAGTTTACTTCAATCCTGCTCTCAGATGCATTATACTTTGCTTTTAACATTTTTAATTTGGGACTAACCAGAAGTGCCTGGTTTATTAAAGAATCGAGAGAGCTATCATTTGTTTGTGAATAGGAAGAAATAATTCCTGCAAACAGAAGAAACAATACAAGAGCTTTAGTCATAAAAATTTCCTGATTTATCTTTTTTTATCCTTAAAAACTTTTAAAAAAGTAACAATTAATCCGGTCGTAAAAACCAGGTAACCCAAATACCATATCAAACCATTTTCAAACATTTATTTATCACTACTTTTCAACATTTGAAATTTCTTATGAAACTCTGATGCCAAAGAAAAAACTATGGAATTGATTTGAAAAGTGAATTTTTAGTTTTGATTTTTAAAGCGGTTTTTTAAGGAGTTTAAATATTTTTAAAGTTCTTAAAAGTTCGAGTGCTAAAATATTTTAGTTGATTTAAAAAATGCCCGGCTATGTGTGCAGCCGGCATTTTAAAAGTAAAAGACGCTTATTTAACAACATAAAGCCGTAAGATTAAACAGCTATTAAAAATGAAATTCTTAATAGCAGGAATAGGTTTTTTAACAACAATAATTGATTGTCATTATTAATTAACCTTTCATAAATAATAAGAAATCATTATATTTTCAGCCAATGAAGAGAAAGAATCTAAATATTTTTAAAAGTATTGTTGAGCGTGTCGCTGTTCGAAAAGTATTTCTGCAGATATTTGTTATTCATCTTTTGCTTGCACATGTTGTATTACAAAGTTATGTAATTTGTTTCGAAAGTGATGGACGTGTAGTGCTGGAAAGTATGGCTAACAAACAATACTGCTGTGCTACTATTATTTCGTCATCAAACAATACTAACTATTTAGAAGCAAATATTAATGAGGAATGTAATCTTTGTGAGGATGTTGCTATAACCGAAAATTGTGATGAAGAATATTCAGTTACCGTAAAGAAATACCAGCCATTAAATTCTACAATATTAATTGATTTTAACAATCTTAATGTTTCAAGTGAAGAAAAAAAATCTACTTTAATAACACAAGAAATAAACTACAAATCGACACAACTCGATTCATATAAAACTGTTCTTCTTCTGATTTAATCCTACTCTTGTTCTTACTCCACAAAATCCATTAATAAATTTTAAGACCATTTGGAGAATGTATGCGCATTATAAGTGTATTAGTTCTCTTGTTATTAAGCTTGATTGTTCAGACAGGTGCACAACAAGGGAATGATTCAATTAAAAATCAAACAGAAGAAATAACAATTACTGAAGCAGTTGAAATTGCCTTAAAAAACAATCCGAATCTGAAGGCATTTGAATATGAGTTAACTTTTCTCGAGAAACAAAAAATTCAAGCCGGGCTAATTCCCAATCCCGAAGCGAATTTTGAAGCAGAAGATTTTCTCGGCGGAAAGGAATTAAGCGGCTTCAAAGGAAGTCAATATACTCTTTCAGGCAGCCAGCTTTTTGAGCTTGGAGGAAAGAGAGGCAGCCGTTTAAATCTTGCTGAAACTGAAATTGTCTCCTCAAAGGGAGAGTATGAACTGCTAAAGCTTGATGTTATTGCCAGCGTCAAATCAACTTTCTTTTTGTTGTTTCAAATTCAAATGCAGATTGAGCAGCAAAGAAAATTTGTTGAACTCAATGAAGATATTCTGAAAACTATTTCAGAACGTGTAAAAGCAGGACGAACTTCTCCGGCTGAAGAATCAAAAGTAAAAGTTGCTTTGATTAACAGCCAGATAGAATTGCAGCGTCTGCAAAGAAGTTATTTATCGGTTCAAACAAGATTAAATTCTTTATTGGGTACAACTGGAAAAAATCTGGTACCATCTACGGATTTGTTTGAAAATCTTCTTACGCCGCCAAACAAAGAAAACGTGCTACAAGATTTAGAAAATATTCCTTCAATAAAAAACCTAAATAATGAAACTAATATCAGAAAAGCACAGCTTGAGTTGGAAGAATCACAGGCAATTCCGGATTTAACGGCAAGCTTGGGCGTAAGATATTTGAATGAACTGAAAACCAATTCATTTGTTGCCGGAGTTTCAATCCCGCTTCCTTTTTTTAGCAGGAACCAGGGAAACATCCAGGCAGCAGAAGTAAGATTAGAGCAAATAGATGCAATTAAAAATGCACGAAGGTTAAATGTAATAGCAAAATTAAATACAGCTAATAATAATCTTTTGAGTTCTTACAATAATTCGCTGCAGTTGAAGAACAACATCATCCCCGAAGCGGAGAATGCATACGAGATAACAAGACAAGGATATATACAAGGAAGATTTGCTTTTATTGATTTATTGGATGCACAGAGAACATTATTTGAAACCCAAACGCAATTCTTGCTTGAGTTGGCAGATTATTACAACGCATTGATAGAAATAGAAAACATAACAGGGAAAAATTTAATAAAATGAAAAAGTATTTTGGAGAAAAACAAATGAAACTAATAGGAATATTGTTCATAACATTATTAGTAGTTTTTGCAGCCGGATGTTCCGATGAAAAAACAGAGATTGAAGGTGTTGAAACAGAAGAACATAGCAAAGCTGAAACGCAAAATGAAAATGAAGAGCATTCGGAAGAAATTGTTCTTACAGAAGAAACAATGAAAGAATTCGGAATTGAAGTTAAAGAAGCTGGACCCGGAATAATAAAAACACACATTGATTTAACCGGTGAAATAATTGCTGAACCTTCGAGAATTTCACATATAATTCCGCGGTTTAATGGTATAGTTAAAGAAGTTTATAAAACTGTGGGCGATAAAGTAAAAAAAGGAGAAACTCTTGCCTTAATAGAAAGCAATGAAAGTTTAACCACCTATGAGGTTCAATCATTGATAAGCGGAACAATAATAGAAATGCATATGACACAGGGTGAACTGATTGGAAATGAAGCACACGCTTTTACAATTGCAGATCTTGATAGAGTCTGGGCTAATTTTAATATTTATCAAAAAGATCTTGGAAAAATCAGAGGCGGGCAGAGAGCGCTTGTTTCGGTTGGTTCAATGGATATTGAAGAGACGGGAACCATTTCCTATGTGAGTCCTATTGTTGATGAAAAAACAAGAACAGCCACCGCAAGAGTAATATTGAATAATCAATCCGGTAAATGGCTGCCAGGGATGTTCGTGACTGCAAAAGTATATGCAAGCGAAAAAAAATTTCCGATAGTAGTTGAAAAAACAGCATTGCAAACTTTAGAAGAACAGATAGTTGTTTTTGTAAAAGATGAAGATGGCGGATTCAAGCCTCAAGTTGTAAAAACAGGTAATGAAAATGATGATAATATTGAAATTATTAGTGGATTAAAAGCTGGCGATCAATATGTATCTAAAAATTCATTCATACTCAAAGCCGAGATATTGAAAGAATCTTTCGGCGGCGGACACGGACATTAAAAGGAGATGAAATGAATAAAATAATAGATTTTGTATTAAAGAACAGACTTCTGATTCTTGTTTTAGGAATAATAATAATGGCTGCTGGTTATTTAAGTTATAAGCAGCTTCCAATAGATGCTTTCCCGGATGTTTCACCTTCACTTGTTCAGGTTTTTACAGTTACAGAAGGATTAGCGCCGGAAGAAGTTGAAAAATATGTTACTTATCCTATTGAAGTAACAATGAACGGTCTGCCAAATCTTGAAACCATAAGATCTGTTTCAAATTTCGGCTTATCGGTTGTGAATATATATTTCAAGGATGGAACCGATATTTATTTTGCAAGGCAATTAGTAAACGAGAGACTTACTGAAGCAAGAGAACAGATACCGGAAGGTTTTGGTGATCCGCAGATGGGACCAATATCAACCGGAATGGGCTTGGTTTTGTTTTATTATCTTGATGATACTACCGGCACATATACACTTGAAGAATTAAGAACAATACAAGACTGGCTGATAAAATACCAGCTTCAAACAGTTCCCGGTGTTACAGAAGTGCTTGGTATTGGCGGATATGAAAAACAGTTTCAGGTTGCTATAGATCCGAATGCACTACTGCGCTATGATGTGACTATAAATGAAATTGTTGAGAAGATAAAAGCAAATAATTTAAATGTTGGTGCACAATTTATTGAAAAGGATGCTGAAGAATTTGTTGTCCGGTCTGTCGGGCTAACACAAAAAATTGAAGACATTGAAAACATTATAATAAAAGCTGAAGATGGAATACCCATTTATCTTTCCCAGTTGGCGGATGTTGAAATAGGTGGTGCAATCAGGCGGGGTGTTCAAACAAGGAATGGAATTGGTGAAGTAGTTTCGGGTATGGTAGTGAAATTGTACGGAACAAACTCTTCTACTGTAATTAGCGCGGTTGAACAAAAGCTTGCTGAAATAAATAAAATACTTCCGGAAGGAATAAAAATAGTTCCTTACTACGAACAAAAATCACTTGTAGAATCTGCAGTTACAACGGTAACAAATGCATTATGGCAGGGAATAATTTTAGTAGTAATTATTCTGATGATTTTTATGGGATCTCTGCGCCCAAGCATAGTGGTTGCACTGTCAATACCCTTTGCTATTCTTTTTGCGTTTATTGGGATGAGCTACTTTAATATTTCAATAAACCTTATGTCCTTCGGCGGGCTGGCTATTGCCATTGGAATGATGGTGGATGCGACAATTGTTTTGGTGGAAAATATTGACCGGCTGAAACGAGAATCTGGTAAAGAAGAAAACTTCATTCATATTATATCTGTAGCAGGTAAAGAAGTAATCCGTCCAATTACTTTCGCAATAATCATTATTATTGTTGTCTTTATTCCGCTGTTTACACTTCAGGGTGTTGAAGGAAAAACATTCAGTCCCCTTGCATATACCATTGCACTTGCGATGCTGGGGTCATTAATATTTGCCGTACTAATTGCTCCGGTTCTTTCTTCTTATTTAATGAGAAGAACAAAAAAAGAAATCAACAGCAATAAAGAACAAAAAGAATTATGGATTGTATTACAACTGCAAAAAGTATATGAACCGGTTGTAAGATTTTTTGTGCGAAGAAGAATAATTGCAGTAATGCTGGCTTCATTAATATTATTATTCGGAATAATAATTTTTCCTCAGCTTGGCTCCGAGTTTACGCCAACCTTGCAGGAAGGAACTATTGTAATGAGGATGTCAATGGCTCCGTCAATATCGTTAACTGAAAGCACAAGATTAACATTGATTGCCGAAAGAAGATTAATGAAAATACAGGAAGTAGCAGGAGCAGTTACAAGAATTGGCAGAGGTGAAGTGGGTGCTCATACGGACCCAATAAATAGTGCGGAAATGTATGTACTTCTTAAGCCCAAAGAACAATGGCGGCGCGATATGAGTCAGGGTGAATTAGAAGAAATTATTCGTGAAGAATTTGGAGAAATACCGGGCGCGCTTGTTAACTTCACTCAGCCGATTCAGATGACTGTTGATGAACTTCTCGAAGGTGTAAGAGCAGAATTGGCTATCAAATTATTTGGCGGTGACCTTGAAGTTTTAAAGAATGAAGCAGAAAAAATTGCTTCGGTTATCAGAACTGTAAAAGGAGCCGAAGATGTTCAGGTTGACCAGGTAACGGGTGCACCGCAGTTAAAAATTGTGATAAACAGACATAGCATAGCCCGTTACGGAATTAATGTTGAAGATGTGCAGCAGGTAATTAGAACAGCGGTAGGCGGAGAAACTGCAGGACAAATATTTGAAGAAATAAGAAGATTCGATATACTAGTCCGATTCACACCCGAAGCAAGATTAACGGCAAGCGACATTGGTAAAATACTTATTAAAGCACCAAATGGGACAAATGTGCCGCTAAGTCAGCTTGCTGAAATAGAAGAAGTAATAGGACCGAGACAAATAACCAGAGAAAATAACCAGCGGTTTATAACTATACAGGCAAATGTTGTTGGTAGAGATATAGGTTCATTTGTTGAAGAAGGACAGCAAGTAATCGAATCAAACGTGAAGCTGCCAGCCGGCTATCTTGTAACGTGGGGCGGACAGTTCAGACTTCAGCAGGAAGCAAATAAAAGATTTGCAGTAGTTATTCCGATCACGTTACTTCTGATATTTTTATTACTCTTTTTCAATTTTGGATCCGTTAAAAACTCACTGCTTATTCTTTTGAATATTCCGCTTGCGTTAATCGGCGGTGTAGTAGGGCTCTGGATAACAGGACAAAATCTTTCTGTTCCTTCCTCGGTTGGCTTTATTGCGTTATTTGGCGTCGCATTAGAAAACGGAATGATACTCGTTACTTATTTTAATCAACTGATGAGAGAAGGTTTAAAAATAGATGAAGCGTCGGTTAAAGGAGCTTTGTTAAGAGTAAGACCGGTTTTAATGACCGCGCTTACAACCGCTCTTGGTTTAATTCCATTATTGTTTGCGGCAGGTACAGGGAGTGAAGTTCAAAGACCTCTTGCAACCGTGGTAGTTGGTGGATTGTTTACTTCAACTATACTTACTCTATTAGTTTTGCCCGCTTTATACAAATGGTTTTCAATAAAATTCAGCGAACGTGAAATGTAAAACTTGTAGAGATGACATCTTTCTAAAAGATGTCATCTCGCTTAACTAAAAAATATGGAGAATAATTATGAAAGAAATAAAAGCAATTATAAGAGATTTTAAACTCGATGCGGTAATAACTGAGCTTAAAAAAATAGAAGGATTGCCCGGTATTACAATTTCGGAAATAAAAGGATTTGGTAAATCAAAAGCCAGAAATGCACAGGATAAAATCAGTGAAGGGTTACACGAGTTTGTGCCAAGAGTTAAAATAGAATTGGTTGTTCATAATGATATTGTTGATCAAGTGATAGATGTAATTCAAAGAACGGCTCATACGGGAAATCCGGGAGATGGAAAAATATTTGTAATTGAAGTTAGTAACGTTGTTAAGATAAGAACAAATGAGAGAGGCGCAGTAGCGATTTGATGGAAGATGTTTGATGGGAAATGGATTGTGGGATTGGATTTACAGTTAAAATGGAATATTAGAATGAGATGAAGTTGTGAAAGAATATTTCTCAAAAAATATTGTTTTTGTTTGTTGGTTCTTTACGGTCTTAAACTCTTGCTTAATCGCACAAAGTATGAATGGATCCGCAAAAAAAACAATAGGAAAGGAAAATCTTTTAGATCAGATTTTTGACGAATCTGAAATGGAGAATATCCACAAGTATTATGAAGAAGTTATTGAAATTGACAGCACAAATTATGATGCACTAACTAACCTTGGAGTAATTTATCAACGAGCTGCGGATTTGGAAAAATCGCTCGGGTATTTTAAGAAAGCTGTAAAGTTCAATCCTCAAAAAGCAAGAGCATACCATAACCTTGGCATTCTGAACAGTATAATGGGACGGCTTGATGAAGCAGTTATTAATCTTAACAAAGCAGCGGAGCTTGATTCGACCAGTCCAAACTCAATCCGTCAATTGGGAATTATTTATTTGCAGAACAAAATGTTCAACGAAGCGCTTGAATCTTTTAACCGTGCTTTGAAGAGAGATAATAAAGATACTGAAAGTTATTTGGGAAAATCTCTTGCTTACTGGCTGCTTAAAGATTATGATAAGGTACTTGCTGTGGTAAATGAAATGCAATCATTTGATTTACGTTTCAATCGAATGGAACTGCTGCTTGCTGATGTTTATTTTAAGAAAAATGATTATGAGAAGGCAATGAAATATGCAAAGATTGATGAGGTTGAGAACTCATCTCAGGCAGAAGGTCATTACTTGCTTGGTGTTCTTTATGAAATTAGCGGAGAGAAAGACAAAGCAGAATTTGAATTTGAAGAGGCATCTGCAATTACGCAGCAAAATCCTCAAGCAAGTTTGGAGTTAAGTATCAATATTTTTTTCAATGCTGAAGTAAAATGAACAGATGAGAGTGAAGATGATGAGTAAGGTATTAAAAATGATTTCTCCTATGATGAACAGAATAGCAGGAAGTAAAGGGGAAAAAATATTAAGCGGAACCGTTTTATTAGCAATAGCGATTAGTCTTGTTCACTTCTTAACTTTCTCCCAGGAAGAAATTTATCTTGATTTTCTGCATCAGCTTTTATCGAAGTTATATTTTTTACCGGTTCTTTTAGCTGCATTATTTTTAGGTATAAAAGGAGCAATAAAGCTGGCACTGGTCGTTTCATTATTATATCTGCCGCACTCTTTAAATACAGGACTTTTTTCAAAGTTATATATTGCAGAAAATCTTTCTGAGTTAATATTAATCTGGACAGTAGGAATAATAGCCGGAGTGTTGATAGATAGATTAAAAAAAGTTCAAGCTGAAAAAGCCCGGCTGGCTGCGTTAGAAAAAATATCAACCGTAATAAACGTTGTTAATAACGGTATAATGAATGATTATTCTGCTTGTGAAGGGTTAACGAAATCTTTGAAAAGTATTTATAATAATGGTGATGGAAATTCTTTTACGGTAAAATTGTTATCGGAAAAATTAGAGCGTTTGGGTTCACACATATCGCACCTATCTAACCTTGTTGCGCCTAAACCGATGAAAAAAGTTAGATATAATCTTTTTCATCTGACTAAAAAATGTATGAATGAAATTATACAGAATAATCCCGGTTATAATTTTTCTTTTAAGAGTGAACCAAAACTGCCGCCGGTTTATATGGATGTTAGGCAAATTGAATTTGCCTTGAAGCAAATATTACAAAGCTTCATAGAACAAAGCCCGGCGAAAAAGGAACTTATAATATCAGCAGCAATAAACAATGAAATGGTTGAAATATCTTTAACTCTGAATGGAAAGAAAACGACTCAAAAAAATAATGGGACGGAAGTATTTGATTTAATAGCTAATCCGGAGAAGGGATACACTTTTGCACTTGCATCTTCAATTATACACGCTCATAGCGGAAATGTAAAATTTGAAACCGGTGAAAGCGGCATCAGGTCAATCTATTTAAATATGCCGGTAAATTGAAATATGATTATTTAGAATAAAAAATTTTAGGTGAATCAATGAAAAAATTATCAATATTAATTTTGCCCGCAATTTTTATAGTGGTTATCACAATAATGTATTTTACATATTTTGCCAAAACCGGTGAAATAGGTTCATTCGATAAATTCAGCCCGGGAAGTGAGATAAACCAGGGGATAAATGTATTTGTTGTTAAAGCCAAAGGGTTTGAAAGAGACGCTAACGGAAATATCATTTCTTTTTATGCCGCGGATAAAAACAATGTTGAGATAAAAGTTACTTCTCACGAACCAATTCCGCCGGAAATTGCAGATGCAGAAGTTGTAGAATTGCTTGGGCATATGCACGAAAATACTCTTACCGCTGCAAAGATTGCAATTGTAAAATGAAGGGCTATGATATGACTGGTTTATCACAAATAATATTAGGCGCTTTTTTACTCAGCATAGTTCACGCTTCTATTCCGAATCATTGGATTCCTTTGGTTGCTCTCTCCAAATCGGAAAAGTGGAATGAAAAATCAACGATGGGCATTACTGCAATTGCTGGATTATCACACACGCTTAGCACAATAATTATCGGAATCATAATTGGATTTTTGGGGTACAAACTATCGGATTCTTACTCTTTCATTGTTGGAGTAATCGCTCCAAGCTTGCTGATACTACTTGGAATAATTTATCTTATATTGAGCTTTAGAGAAAATAAACATTACCATCATCACTCTCACGAAATTCATATTGATGATGTTAATCCCGAAGGGACAAGAAAGAAAACTACCGCTGCAATAATTCTTACTTTGGTAATCTCGATGTTTTTTTCTCCTTGTCTGGAAATAGAAGCGTATTATTTTGTTGCAGGCAAGCTCGGCTGGGAAGGAATAATTTCAGTATCGATAATCTATACTGTAATTACTATTGCCGGAATGCTTCTGCTTGTGTGGCTTGGAATGAAAGGCGTAAGAAAAATTAAATCGCATTTTCTCGAACACCACGAAAAAACAATAACTGGAGTTTTGTTAATCGTTCTTGGAATAACTGGATATTTTATTAGATAGAAAACGAGAATTAAAAGGTAACTTATTATGAAAAAATATCAACTTAAAAATATTGACTGCGCATCGTGTGCGGCAAAGATTGAAGAAGGGCTTTCAAAGATGCCCGAAGTTAAATTTGTTTCTGTGAATTTTGCAAACTCGACTTTACAGATTGATGCACCGGATTTAGAAGAAGTAAAACAAAAGATTAAAGAGATCGAACCGGAAGTGGAAGTAGTTGAACCGACTGATGACCTTACACCGCCGGCTAAAAGGTTTGCAATAAAAGATGAACTTGCCGAGAACAAAAACGAATTGATAAAAATCTTTTTTGCACTTCTTCTGCTTTCCGTCGGGCTAATCTTCGAAGAAGAAATTCATAACACTCCTTATCATTTTGCAGAATATCTGGTTTTTATTTCTGCTTATCTGATAAGCGGCTGGGGTGTTTTAAAGGGTGCTGCAAGAAGTATTGCAAAAGGAAAAGTTTTCAACGAGCTTTTTCTTATGTCAATTGCAACGCTTGGCGCAATTGCAATTGATGAAATGGCTGAAGCAGTTGCCGTTATGTTGTTTTTTGTAGTCGGGGAATTGTTCCAGAATATTGCCGTTAACCGCTCACGAAAGTCAGTGAAAGCATTATTGGAGATAAGACCGGATTATGCGAACATAAAAATAAATGGAGATGTTAAAAGAGTTTCGCCAACGGAAGTTCATCCCGGACAAATAATTCTTGTGAAGCCCGGAGAGAAAATTCCTTTGGACGGAAATATTATCGAAGGAAATTCTTTTGTTGATACTTCGGCACTCACTGGGGAATCTGTTCCCCGTTCTGTAAAAGAAAGCGAAACAGTTTTAGCGGGAATGATTAATAAAAGCGGACTGCTTACAATTAAAGTAACAAAAGAATTTGGCGAGTCTTCAATTACAAAAATTTTAGAGCTGGTTGAAAATGCAAGCAGTAAAAAAGCAGAGACAGAAAAATTCATCACTACATTTGCCCGCTATTACACTCCAGTAGTTGTATTTGGAGCCTTGCTTCTTGCTGTTATTCCACCGTTGTTTTTTGCCGGACAAACATTTACTGACTGGATTTACAGAGCGTTGGTAGTGCTTGTAATTTCTTGCCCTTGTGCTTTAGTGATAAGCATTCCGCTCGGATATTTTGGCGGGATTGGTGGCGCTTCACGAAGAGGGATCCTTGTTAAAGGTTCCAATTTTTTGGATGCGCTCACAAAAATTAAGACCGTCGTATTTGATAAAACCGGAACGTTAACGAAAGGTGAATTCAAAGTTGCGGAAATAGTTTCTGCCAACGGATTCAAGGAAGAAGCCATTCTGAAATATGCTGCTTATGCAGAAGCGAACTCGAGTCATCCGATTGCTAAATCAATATTGGAAGCTTATCAGAATGAAATTCAGCAAAATGAAATAAGCGATGTAAAAGAAATATCCGGTCACGGCATTCAGGCAAAAGTAAACGGAGACGAAATTTTGATTGGAAATGATAAGCTGCTTCATCTTGAAAATATCGAACACGACAAATGTGATGTTGAAGGAACTGTTGTTCACGTAACGGTAAATAAAAAATATGCCGGCTATATCGTAATATCAGATTCATTAAAAGATGAAGCTGCAGAAGCAATTACTGCGCTGAACAAATTAAAAGTAGATACCGTTATGCTAACCGGAGATAACAAAAGCGCTGCTGAAGTCTTTGCAATAAAGCTTGGTATCAAAGAATATTATTCAGAGCTGCTGCCGGAAAACAAAGTTGAACATATTGAAAAGCTAATTGACTCAGCAAAAGATGGAAAAGTCGCATTCGTTGGTGATGGAATAAATGATGCGCCGGTAATTGCCCGTGCCGATGTTGGAATTGCAATGGGTGCTCTCGGCTCCGATGCAGCAGTTGAAACCGCAGACGTAGTTTTGATGACCGATTCACCAATGCAGGTTGTAAAGTCAATTGAAGTTGCAAAGCGGACGAGAACTATCGTCTGGCAAAACATTGGTTTTGCAATGGGAGTGAAATTATTCTTCATTCTTCTCGGCGCATTTGGAATTGCAACAATGTGGGAAGCGGTGTTCGGCGATATGGGTGTTGCGATTATTGCAATATTGAATGCTATGAGAGTGATGAAATAAAATTTGATTGAAATTATTCTTTAATAAGCATCTTATATCTGCATTCCAATGGCAATTCCCACTTCCGCTGGTGCAGAGTTACAAAGACCCCTTGCAACTGTGGCTATCGGTGGATTGATGACATCAATCCTGCTTACACCTTTGCTCATTTCATCAATTTATAGCTGGTTCGAAAATAGAAAAGTTGAGGTTAATTATCTATTGGAATAAATTGAATATATTTAAATAGATAAAAAATGGAACACAATCATTCACATAGCCATCAGTCGATAAATTACAACAAAGCTTTCATAATTGGAATTACACTGAATGTAATTTACATCTTAGTCGAAGTTTTCTATGGTTTGATGATCAACTCGATGGCATTACTTGCAGATGCCGGACATATATGTGGTCTTTCGGACCAGAGATTTATTCTGATGCCATTTCAGTCGTAACATCAAGTCCAAAACTATCGTATTATTAGAAAGAAATATTGCCTGAAGTTGGGATTGTTCATACTACTTTCGAAGTGCATAAATGTCAACATTAGAAATTATTGTGGGGACTTATCATCAAACGGTGACAGCTTATAGTTTTCAATTTTGCTGTAAAGAGTCGGTAGCGAAATGCCCAAAATTTTGTATGCTTTGTTTTTATCCCACTGAACGGCATCGAGTACTTTTTTAATATGATTTTTTTCATTTTCAGCAAGTGTGATAAATTGAACTTCATCCTTAATTTCACCCGGTTCGGGCTTTCTTAAAAGTATATTTTCCTTGTTAAGAATATCATCACTTGAGAGAACAACTGCCTGCATTAAGGTGTTTTCCAATTCTCTTACATTCCCTACCCAGTAATGATTTTTTAACATCTCCATTACATCTTCAGGTACTTTAGTAACATTTTTATGAAGTTCATTATTAATCTTTGCAAGAAAATGGCTAACCAAAAAAGGTACATCATCCAGACGTTCACGGAGAGGTGGAAGGTTAATTGATACTACTTTTAATCTAAAATATAAATCCTCTCTAAATTCTCCATCGCTTACAAGTGCGTTTAAATCTTTATTAGTAGCTGCAATTATTCTTGCTTTTATCGGGATTAAAGTTTCTCCTCCAACACGTTCAAATTCTTTTTGCTGTAAAACTCTTAATAACTGAACTTGCAGATTAGGAGATATTTCAGAAATTTCATCAAGGAAAATTGTACCTTCACCGGCAAGTTCAAATTTACCTTTTTTATCGCGTATGGAACCGGTGAAAGCTCCTTTTACGTGACCGAATAATTCACTTTCGAGAAGGGATTCAGTTAAAGCTGTACAGTTAACGGGAACAAAGGGTTTATCCTTAGTAATGCCGCTGTAATGAATTGCCCTTGCAACAAGCTCTTTTCCTGTACCGCTTTCACCTTCGAGAAGAACTGTTACTCGGCTTGTTGTAGTCTGCCCTATCTTTTTATAAACATCTTTCATAACTGAAGATTTACCAATAAGGGTATTCTCTGACTGATATTCTTCAGTTTCAACAGTAATAAATGAAGTGAGCTGCTCGCTCATTTTTTTATTTTCAAGAGCACGGCTAATAGTAATTTTCAGCTTATCTATCTCAAGCGGTTTCTCAATGTAATCATAAGCACCTTGCTGCATTGCTTTAACCGTACTGCTCATATCATCAAAAGCGGTAATCATAATAACGTGAATGTGCGAATCAATTTCTTTTACTTTCTTTAAAACTTCAAATCCATCTGCCTTTGGCATTTTAATATCGGTTATCACTAAATCCGGAATTTCCTTTTGTGCAATTTCAATTCCTTCAGAACCATTAGAAGCTGAATAGACATTAAAGTTCAGTTTCTTTAAATAATTTGTTAATGTTTTTCTTATTGATTCATCATCATCAATAACAAGTATTTTGAAGCTGCTATTTTCTTTATTTAATTCACTCATAGCTGTTCTATTGTACAAAATTATTTTTTTCTGTTTTATTTAATTCATTTAATGGAAACACAATTTCAAATATAGTTTCACCTGGTTTTGAGGAGACCAAATTTATTTTTCCTTTATGCTGTTCAACAATTTTCTGTGTTATTGATAATCCAAGACCGGTGCCTGAAGTTTTTGTAGTGTAAAATGGTTCAAACACTTTTATATCATCACTTATACCGGTGCCGCTGTCTATAACTAGAATCTGAACATTATTTTTATCTTCATCAATAAATGATTTCAATTCTATTTTACCATTGCTGCTAATGGCTTCAATCGAATTATCAATTAAGTTTAAAAATACCTGCGTTAATCTTTGCCTGTCAGCCATCAAATCAATTTTACCTAAGTTATTAAGTAAAGAAATGTTTTTACTTTTTAATTTACTATTAAGCTGGTGCTTAATCTTTTCGACCAAATCAAATAAATTAAATTCAGAAATATCTAATTCCATTTGCCTGGAAAACTGCAAAACATCTTTAACTAAATTGTTAAGCTGGTTAATTTCGGTTTGAATAATCGCAATATTTTCTTTTTCATCTTTGTTTAACTTTAATTCTGCAGCAATGATATCTGTATTCATTTTAATAGAAGTTAAAGGAGTTTTTATTTCGTGGGCAAGTACTGCAGCCATTTTACCAAGTGCTGCAAGCTTTTCTGATTTGACCAACTGTTCTTCCAGCTTCTTTTGTTCTGTTATATCAACCTCGATAAATAAATATCCATTAAACTTGCTGCCCGTTGAAGATGGCGTAACGTATATTAAAAGAATCTTATTGTCATAATTCAACTCTCCTCTGAATTTTGAATAAAGCTGAAGTTCATTTTTTATCATAGTGAAATATTCATTTAATTCACCTTTAAATTGAACGTCAACTAAATATTCATCTATTATTTTCTCCCTGTCGGTTTTAACTATTTGACAAAACTGGTGATTGGCTTCTATTATTCTGAAATCTTCATTAACAATAGCAATTGCGGCAGAAGATTCCTCAAAAGCATTCAGCAATAAAGAAATCCTCTCTTCTTTGCTCCTCAATTCAGAGGAATTATTTTTTAATGTTTCAGACATATTATTAAAAGCTTCTGTTAATTCACCGAACTCATCATTAGAAGAAAACTCAATCTTTATGCCATAGCTGCCTTTTTCTATTTCGTGGGCTTTATTCTTCAACATCTTTAAAGGATTTGAAATGATTTTAACAATAACAAAGGCAATGATTATGCTTACAACAACTCCACCAAATACACTAATAATAAATAACCTGTACAGCTCACGGTTACTCTCCGGCTGGAAAATAAATCTCATTAAAGGGACTTGCACCAACAAAATAATAATAGGTACAAGAACAGAAGCGCTAAGTATAATTTTTTTTGATATGCTGAAGTTATGTATCCTTTGCATTGAAGCCCGGAACATATCATATCTGTTTACGGCTACTGTTGTAAAGAGAATAACTCCGGCTAAAAAAGAAAGCGGACTGATTTCCACTAAGTAATAAAAACCGAGATACCAGGGAAGGAATAAACCAAATATAAAAGATGCAAGATTTGTTATGATTAAACCTAAGAACAGCAAAAGAATTTGTTTCTTCTGAATCGAATTTTCTTCCGTGTTATACCTTTTAATCAACCAGTAAAAGTTTATTGCAACAAGCAAAGCATACCATAATAAAAATACCGGATAAAGTGAAGAATATTTAACAGTGAATGAATGCTCGTGAGCGTGTGATTCTTCAATGAAATATCCGGTCCATAATAAACCCAAAAGAATAACAGAGGGAATTATTATGAGCATACTCTTAATAACACCAATTCTGCGGGGTTCGGGAAAGTTCCACGTAAAAAAAGTAACTGCCACAATAATCATCAGCAGAAACGAATGGCAGGAGTTATCAAGTATTGTAACATTCGATGAATGCATTATCAAAAAATGAAATGCGTGAGATATTAAGTAGCCAATCACTAAAAGCAGAATCAAAATGAACAACCGGCTTTTAACAGACTCACGATTTCTCGAATATATAATTACTATTAATCCTATGGCGGCAAGCAATGTGGATGCAAGAAAAATAGTCTGAGTTAAATCAAGGTCGAAGATTGAGTGGGTTAACAGTAATGCTATGTAAGTAAATATAAAAGTCATTATTAAAATCTTTAAATATTTTTAAACTTCTTAAATCTTTTTTTCTTCAATCGTTGCTTTAACGTTAATTTAACAAAAATGATTTAGGGCACACATCTTGTCTTTTTCTAATTAGAACATTTTAAAAATAAAACATTACGGTGCAAAAGTGAATAACAAAAGCAATTCTTTGAGGGATCCTGTTTGCGGTAGAAAGATAAATCCAAACAAAGCTTATGCTAAGATAAAATACGGGAAAGAAACATATTACCTTTGCTGCCCGCTTTGCCAGTCTGAATTCGAGAAAGATCCCAAAAAGTTTATTAACAATATAATTAAATGACAATGGAGATTAATTAGCTATGAAAAAGTTAGAACCATATCCGATAGCAAGTGCATTGTTTTACATCTTTACGGTTTTTTACGTGGTGTGCATTGGTGTTAAGCTTATTCTTGGAAGTCTTGGTATTGATGGCTTCTGGCATATGCACAAAATATGGGAGATAATTCTTCCCTGGTTCGGTGGATTAGATTCATTAAGCATTATAATTGGTTTGCTTGAAGTTTCTCTCGGCTCATATTTAATTGGCTATATTGTTGTTCCCGCCTATAATCTTTTAGCAAGAAAAAAAGTAAGTGAGCATAAGATAGAAGTAAAACCAGTTATTGTAAGATTTAAAACTCTATTCTTAACATTTGTTGTTTATGTTTCTATTCTTTTTACCCTTTGCTTAATATATGATTTAATTGTTCCCGCTGAATATCAAATGCTTGGTTTATGGAAGCTGCTTATTCCCGGCTTTACAGGATTAAATTTTATCAGCTATCTGGTTGGCATTGGAGCTATACTGATTTACAGTGCATACACTGCATTCATCTTTTCTAAAACACTAAACTTTTTTGAAAAATCCGAATTAAAAAAATCTGAGAAAGAACTTGCTTCCCAAGATAATTCTTCAGTTGAAGTGTCGAGAGGAAAGAAGTATGACGAAAAATATTTTGGAGTTGCAACCGGAGTATTTGCAGCGGCTATTTTTATTCTTGCAGCAATAAAGATGATTTTTGGTGGAGAAGATTATTCTGTACTAATCAAACCGTTCATTCCATTTTTTAATTCTGTTAGCCTAATCAATACTATTGGAGGAATTGCAGTTTCGTTTTTATGGGGCTGGGTGATGGGTTATTTCTTTATGGTTTTTTACCACTGGTTTGATAAAAGAGTCAGTCCTAAGCAAATAAATGATTAAGGATAACTAAAATGACAAAAGAGGTAAAACCATACTGGATAATATTTCTTCTCTCCCTTTCTGCTTTAAGCTTTGAAATAATACTTGCAAGAATATTTTCTTACGTGCTTGCATATCATTTTGTTCTTATAATTATTGCTTTTGCAATACTCGCCCTTGCTTTAGGACAGCTTTATGCTTCACGCCTGGCAGCAAAAAACTCTTTATCTTATAATAAATATTTTATTGTTCTCCAATTATTATTTCCGGTAAGCATTTCTGCAATTTTTATTTTACCTTCTATTGAAAGCGTCGGAAGCGGCTCGGTTGGTTTAATCATTTATATTCTTCTTGCAGGCGTTACTTTCTTTTTAGTAGGAATTATTACTGCTTTAATATTTCAAGCCAACGGAGAAAAAAGCAGAACACTTTATGCGTTTGATATGATAGGTGCTGCCGGAGGTTCTTTGCTTGGTTTATTTTTACTAAACACATTTAGCATTGTTCAATCTCTCGCAATAATTCTGATTATCTTTTCAATTGCTTCCATTCTTTCCATTCCGCTTGTTAAAAGAAAAGGATTTATTCTAACAACAGCTTCCATAGTACTCGCGTCTCTTTACCTGATTTTATTAACTCCCGATATTGAAATAAATATTGCCACATCATCTGAAAAAGATTTACTGCGATTAAAGAGCAATCCTTCAGTTAAAACAACTACTATTGAAAGTAAATGGAATTCATTTGGAAGAACCGACCTTGTAAAATTTATCTATCCCGATTCCACAACTTCAATGTCAATGTTTATTGATGGTGCTGCGGGAACACAAGTAGTAAACATTTCTGAATTAGAAAAAGATAAAGAAAAATTGTTTCATACCTTGATGCATTCAAATATGTTTTTTGAGTTTAATTTTCTAAAAGATAATGAAAAAGATTCTGCCTTAATTATTGGTCCTGGCGGAGGTATTGATATTGCCGCTGCTTATTTCGGTAAAACAAAGCAGATAGATGCGGTAGAAGTGAATCCCACCTTTGTTGATTTTATGAAGAAATACAACAAAACTACCTTTGCTGGAAAACCTAACATCAATGTAATTGTTGGTGAAGGAAGAAATTTTGTAAGAAATACAAAAAACAAATATGATTTAATATTTCTTACTATCCCTATTACTAAAGGTGGACGCTCAACCGATTTTGTCAACCTTACAGAGAACTATTTATTTACACAGGAAGCCTTAAAAGATTATTTGCATATACTAACCGAAGAAGGAAGAATAGTTTTTACTACGCACAACAGGGAAGAAACTTACAAGATTATCTCAAATTATCTGGATTTGCAAAATAAATCCGGTATAACTAATCCCGAAGCTTCCAATTACTTTTATGTCGCAGACCAGGGAATGATGCCTTTGCTTGTTATTAAGAAAACACCTTTCAATAAAGATAAAATTGAGCAGCGGCATTTTATTTCGCATCAAGCCGGATTTGACAGAGGTGTTTCATTCTTTCCATTTTCGAAACAAGTTAAAATTGACACTATAGTTTATGGGCAAAAAGTTGAATGGAGTATGTTTGATAATGTTCTTTATGATGTTTCAAATAATAAATACAGCTTTCACGATCTAACTGAGAAAGCATCAATAAATCTTCACCCGGTTACAGATAATTCTCCCTTCTTTTTTAATTATGAATTAGGGCTGCCAGACAATTTAAATGTGTTGGTTTTTGCTGGAATTATTTTGTTGGTTCTATCTCTTTATATGTTTAAAAAGGATTGGGGATTGAGCATCAACACTCATAAAGAAACTGAACTTAGCAGGAAAAATTTAAGAACCTTAACCATTATATCTTTTCTGCTCGGTTTTACTTACATACTTAGTGAATCGTATCTCTTCCAGGCAATGAATCTACAGTTAAATAATCCTTTAAAATCATTTTCGTTGCTGTTGTTTGCATTTTTAATTGGGAATGGAGCTGGCAGCTATCTTTCCAACTTAATAAAACAAAGTCATCTCAGAATAATAGGATTGGCTGTTATTGGAATAATTTTAATTCTTGCTGTTGAGGCATTTTTAATATTACCAAATTTAGAACCAAGAGTTCCTGAATTTTATTTGTTTCTGCTTGTCTTTATCCCGGCAATAATAATTGGAGTACCATTCCCTTTGCTTTTAGCAGAAATGAATGAACATAAAATAAAAAATGGTATAGCGGTTTTATTAAGTGTATCGGGAATCGCAGGATTTATCGGCTCAATTTTCACAATTGCAATTGCAATACTTGCAGGGTATAATTTTGTTGTTTATACAGCATTATTTTTATACATAATTCTGATTGTAACGACATTAGCATTCAAAATGGTTTCACCTAAACTTGAAACTCATTAACAGAAATCTCTGTTATATCACAGGAAGAATCCAATAGCAAAATTTCAGGTTTGCAGTAGGTCATACTTAAGATATTTAATAGAATTTAAATTCTTTAAAAATCATACAAGAGTAACCTTCCATTATTCTAAAAAATCTAACATTTCTTTTGGCTTAGCTTTTGGAACTATTAAATCTAATCAAGAAAGGAGACTTAAAATGCTTTGGTTAATAATAACAACTATAGTGATTTTCTTAGGTGTTTATTTTTACTTTAACTTAAGAAAACCTAAACCACAACCCGTAGTGCATAATCAGAATCAAGGTCATAGTCATAAAAATGGACACGGCTGCTGTAAATAATCTATGTATTGTAATAAATATGAGATCATTTATTAAGCGAAAATAATTTAAAGGAATTACGATATGGAAAGAGGAATAGAACATTCAGGTGCTTGGGCGCTTGCACTGATTTTCATTGTTATAGCATCCTGGCTGTTATATAAATATCTCGCTCCGAAAACGTGGCGGGAGTGGACAGGAGCAGGACTGATTCAAGCGTTTATAATTGCATTATATGCAGAGATGTACGGCTTTCCACTTACAATATACCTACTTGTCAGATTCTTTGGATTAGATCGTACTTACTTAAATGCAAATCTGTGGTCCACTTTGTTGGGTGTTGGTGAAACTGGTATGATGATCTCTATGATAGCCGGTTATATTTTACTCTTTTTGGGCTTTGGTATTTTTCTGCAAGGATGGCGGGAACTTTACAAAGCTCATCAGGAAAACCGGCTTGCAACCAGTGGATTATACAGTATAGTTAGACATCCTCAATATACTGGATTATTTATCGCGCTTTTCGGGGAAGGTGTTGTTCATTGGCCAACATTATTCTCCGTAGGATTGTTTCCTATTATTATATATGCGTATTACCGGCTCGCCCGAAAGGAAGAACAGAAGACAATTGAAAAGTTTGGAGAAGCATATCCCGAATACAAGCAAAATGTGCCGATGTTTATTCCGGTAAAAGGAAAATGGCAGCAGCTTTTTGAGCGTTCAAATGTAACACCGAATTAAATACTGGAAGAGTAAAATGAATATAGATAAAATAGCTTATAAAGACCGCAGTGAATTCTTAAGAGGATTTGCAGCAATAATCAGAAAAAATAATTGCGGGAATGAAGATGAACAAACAATGTTTTTAACAATCGGAAAATATTTTGGCTTTGAAATGGAGTTCCTTGAATATTCTTTAGGACATCTTATGGTAAATAAATACATCCTCGAAGAACCAGCAATTTTTTCTACTAAACCCATTGCAGAATTTTTTATCAATGATGTTGCTAAAATATTATCGCATACAAATTCAATGACAGATGCTTCTAAAGATTGGCTGATGAAAACTGCTGAAGGTAATAAAGTTGATTTTGTTTTGTAATGGATTGAAATCACAAATAGATCAATTAAAAATAGAAAGGAAAAACATTATGACACACGACCCTGTATGCGGAATGGAAATAAAAGATATTTCCAAAGCGGAAAAGTACGAATACAAAGGCAAGACGTACTACTTCTGCAGTGCACTTTGTATGGTTCAGTTTCAGAACAATCCTGAAAAGTATATTAAAAAAGACGATGGAAATGAGCATAAACATCACCATCACTAAAAGTTTGATGCAGACAAAATAAAATTCATACATCCATACAAACATTCAATCATTCAATCATCCAAAGTATGAATGTATGAGTGTATGATTTTATGTTATTTAAACTTAAAAAAATTGTTTATGAACAGTAACAAAAATATAACAATTGTGGGTGCCGGTCCGGGTGGCTTAACAGCAGCGATTTCTCTGGCTAAAAATGGCTACGATGTTAATTTATTTGAACAAAACAATGATGTAGGATTAAGATTTAACGGTGATTTCCAGGGGCTGGAGAATTGGTCTGATGAAGAAGATACGTTGAAAGTATTAAGCCGGATCGGCATCAAAATTAATTTCTTGTGTCATCCTTATTCGGGAAGCGATGGCTTATTTTATGGACCAAAACTTCAAAAGATTCAGGTAAAAACATCCCGTTCGCTTTTCTATTTAGTTGAAAGAGGGTCAAACGGAAATTCACTTGATCAGGGATTAAGAAGGCAAGCTGAAGATGCGGGGGTGAATATTCTTTGGGGCAGGAAATTAGATTCAGTAGATAGTCAAGCTGCAATAGTTGGCACAGGACCAAAAGCAGCAGATGCAATTGCAAAAGGGATGGTGTTTAAAACATCACTCAAAAATCAGTTTATAGGTTTCATTAACAATAAAATTGCACCAAAAGCTTATGCTTACCTATTAGTAAACAATGGAAAAGCAACGTTTGCGACCTGTATGTTTGAAGATTTTAAGAATGAAAAGTTATACTATGATAGAGCGCTGCGTGTATTAAATTCAGTAATAGACATTGATATTGTTGAACCAAAGGAGTTTGGTGGGTTTGTTAACTTCTTCAATGAGCCTAAAATTTCTAAAGATAACAGGATATTATATGTTGGTGAAAATGCCGGATTCCAGGATGCACTTTGGGGATTTGGAATTAAGTATGCAATGCTTTCCGGTTATTATGCCGCAAGAAGCATTATTGAAAGAAATAATTATGATGAGCTTTGCAAAGCATATCTTTATCCAAAACTTCAAACTTCTCTGGCAAACAGATGGCTGTTTGCTCACTTATACAATAAGGGATATTCATATTTGCTTAAAAAAATGGAAGCTCTTGATGATGTTATTCCCGCTTTAAGAAAACATTACAATACTTCGTTCAGCAAAAGATTAATTTATCCGATTGCACAGAGATGGTATAAAACAAGATTGATAGATAAACAGTGTATGCACGAGCACTGCGATTGCGTTTGGTGCCGGCACGGTAAGCTTGCGCACGCATCATCAGATATAGGTTAGTTGGAATCGGAGATTATAAAATGAAAAAAAATGATAATAATAGAACAAGAAGAAATTTTCTTAAATTCTTTCTTGGCGGAAGCTTTACAGCATTTGCTTTTTCCGTTATGTACCCGGTTGTGAAGTTTTTAATCCCACCTAAATCTTCTGAGCCAATCCCAACCTCAGTGATAGCTGGTACAGTAGGAGAACTAAAACCAAACAGCGGAAAAATCTTTCGTTTCGGTAATAAACCCGGAATTCTTATAAATACACCGCAAGGAGAATTACGGGCATTTACTGCAATATGTACTCACTTAGAATGCACTGTACAATATCGGGATGATTTTCAGCATATTTGGTGTGCTTGCCACAATGGGCATTATAATTTAAATGGAATTAATATATCGGGACCGCCGCCAAGACCATTAACTCAGTACAATGTAAGTTTAAAAGGAGATCAGATTTTTGTATCAAAAGTGAGTTAGAAAAGATAATAATGAATTTCAGTTAGTTTGATAAAGGAGATGAGAAAATGTCTGAAACATTAATATACATAATCATATTTGCAGCAATAATGTTTTTTATGCATAGAGGGCACGGCGCTCACGGCGGCGGTGGAATGGGCGGCTGCGGTGGGCATTCACATGGTTCGCATAAAGAACACAGACAGCAAAATGATGAATCACAACAAGAAAGAAATGAGAAAAAAGAACAGGGACATCAGCATTATTATCAAAACTAATGAGCATGATAAAATTGTCAAGCACATCTATTTTATTATTTTACCAATATGCGTTGATGTTTAAAAAAATAAAGAATAACTGAAGTTTAGATTGAATTTTTAAATGTATTGATATAGAATGAAAGAAATTAATAACACTCAGGTTATAAGACATAGATATAATAGATATTCAAAATTCTATGATTTTTTTGAATTGCCTATGGAAATATTTTTGGGTAAATGGAGGAAAGATCTAGTAGCACATTGCAGCGGTAAAGTGCTGGAAGTCGGAGTAGGTACCGGGAAAAATATCAAATATTATCCTGATAATATTGACTTAACAGCAATTGATTTTAGCGAGGGAATGCTTTCGAAAGCAATAAAAAAATATAGTAACAGACCAAACACAAAATTTATGCAAACAGATATTCAGGCGACTAACTTTGAAGCCGATACTTTCGATACAGTTATTGCCTCTTATGTTTTTTGTTCTGTCCCGGATCCTATTAAAGGGCTGAGAGAAATTAAACGAATCTGCAAAGATGATGGGAAAATAATTCTATTAGAACACGTCAGAAGTGATACCAAAATAATTGGAGCACTGATGGATTTACTTAACCCTTTGACTTTAAGGCTGTTTGGTTTTAACATAAATCGAAATACCCAAAATAATATAGTTAATTGCGGGTTTCATTCTTACCAGGTTAGATATTTATGGTATGATATTCTTAGAATGTTCATTATACATAACAAGAAATAAATTTCAATATAAAATCGGAGAAAAAAATGACTTACTATTTTAGTAAAATTGTAAAAGATAGTTTTGAGAGCACACTTCACAAAACAGAACTTGCTCTTAAACAGGAGGGTTTCGGTATCTTAACTGAAATTGATGTGCAGGAGACCTTAAAGAAAAAATTAGATGTTGATTTTAGGAAATACAAAATTCTTGGTGCCTGTAATCCACCTTATGCTTACAAAGCACTACAAGCAGAAGATAAGATCGGAACGATGCTGCCTTGTAATGTAATTGTAATCGAACAATCGGAAAACAAAACAGAAGTGGCTGCAGTTGATCCGGTATCATCGATGCAAGCTGTGGATAATGTTAATCTTTCTTCAATTGCACAAGAAATAAGAACAAAGCTAAAAAAAGCCGTTGATAGTCTTGCTTAAACATAGAATCAAACCTGGACAAAAGTAGAAATAGAAATAAATATTGGTTAAATACAAATTGTTTCAGATTTAAGATATGCGAATAACCAAAATTATTTTCATCTAAACGCTTAACATATTTAAATATTTTTAAATATCTTAAATTTCCAAAGCTGAAAACCTTTGTTATCTGCCATAATAACAACTTTTTAATGGCATCTCAATTGTCATATTTAAAACGACAATCAATAAACTAAAATTAAAAGGTGATAAAATGCTTAAAAAAAATTTGATCGCAGTATTTATTCTTGGTTTTCTTTTCACATTTGCGACTTCGATAAATGCACAGGAAAAACCGATAGAAAAGAAAGAAAGCAAAATGATGATGCAGGATGAAAATATGCAGAAATGCATGGACAAAATTGCTGACGACAGCACTATGCGAATGCAGATGATGGATAAAATGATGGAACATACGCAAGGTGATTCAACAGGAATGATGCAGATGTGCAAGATGATGATGAATAATCCTGAAATGCATAAGATGATGATGAAGATGATGCACGGTGAAGGAATGATGGAGGGAATGATGAAACACGATATGATGAAGGATTCGACAAAGAACAAATCAAAACACGAATCTCATCACCAGAAAAACAAATAACAGATTAATGAAAGGAAGTTGATAAAATGGTACACGATCCTGTATGCGGAATGGAGGTGAAGACACCCTCGGAATATTATATTGATCTGGACGGTAAACGATATGAATTCTGTTCTGAAAACTGTCAGAATAAATTTGCCCTCGATCCGAACAGTTACATTGAAAAGATGAATAAAGTTGAGCCGTCATATAGAACAACTAGTGATGGAATAGAGAAACTTACTTTACCAATAAATGGTTTGCACTGCACTTCGTGTGTAAATACAATTGAAAAAGAAGTAAAGAAGTTGCCTGGTATTAGAGTAGCTCGTGTTAATTATGCAACAGAGATGGCACACGTTGAATATATGAACGGTGAGACAAATACTGAAGAGATAATCGGGGCAATTAAAAAAGCCGGCTATCAGACAGGACAATCAACTCTGAAAATAGGAATAAGAGGAATGTATTGCGGATCGTGTGTCTCAAAAATTGAAAAAGAGCTGAAACAGAAAAGCGGTGTTATTTCTGCAAGTGTTGATATAGCAACTGAATCTGCAATTATAAATTACATTCCCGGTCTGGTATGTATTAATGAAATAAAAAATGTAATAGAAAAACTTGGTTATAAAACTTTTGATACCGCAAGTGTTAAAATGGAAAAAGCAGAAGAAAAGGAAAAGACTACCGCCGAACCCGTTGATGAAAACCAGCTTGCACGTGAAAAAGAATATAAAACTTTGATGAGTAAATTTATTTTTGCTGCTATTCTTTCCTTACCTGCAATTCTTTTCAGCTATCCAGATTTATGGGGATTACCGGAACAATTTCAAAAAGGAACTGAGCTGCTTACTTACATTTGGATAGGGCTTGGCTTATTAAGCTTGCCGGTTATGTTTTGGTCGGGTTCGCAATTTTATACAGGGGCGTGGGCTGCTTTCAAAAACAGATCGGCAAATATGCACACATTAATTGCAACCGGAATTTCTGCCGCTTGGCTCTATTCTGCAGTCGCTGTTTTATTTCCCGGAATATTTCCTTCTGAAGAATTAGCCGATGTCTTTTTTGATGTTGTGTTTGTAGTTGTTGCTCTAGTTGTTCTTGGGATGGCATTGGAAATAAGAGCAAAAGGAAAAAGTTCAGAAGCTATTAAAAAGTTAATCGGGCTTCAGGCAAAAACTGCAAGAGTTCTGCGTGATGGAAAAGAACTAGATATTCCTATTGAAGAAGTTGTTCTTGATGATATAATAATTGTAAGACCTGGCGAAAAAATACCGGTTGACGGAGAGATTACAGCTGGTTCTTCAACAGTTGATGAGTCAATGATTACGGGAGAATCAATACCGGTTGAGAAACATATTGGCGATGAAGTAATTGGTGCATCTATAAACAAAACCGGTTCATTCAAATTTAAGGCAACAAAAGTTGGAAAGGATACTGCTCTTGCTCAGATTATTCAGATGGTTGAACAAGCCCAAAGTTCAAAGGCCCCAATCCAGAGAGTGGTGGATAATGTTTCCGGGTATTTTGTTCCAACAGTAATGATTCTTGCGATTCTTTCATTTGTTATCTGGTATGTATTTGGTCCTGTTCCGCAATTAATTTATGCTTTAATCGTTTTTGTTACAGTTCTTGTAATTGCCTGCCCGTGTGCACTTGGACTAGCAACACCAATTTCATTAATGGTTGGAGTTGGTAAAGGAGCAGAGAACGGAATTCTAATCAGAAGTGGTGAGGCATTAGAAACTGCACAAAAATTAGATTCAATAGTTTTAGATAAAACAGGAACTATAACAGAAGGAAAACCATCGCTTACTGATGTAATTACTTCTAATGGTTTTAAAGAAGATGAAGTGTTAGCACTTAGTGCAAGTGTTGAAAGATTTTCGGAACATCCTTTGGCAGAGGCAATTGTGAAAGGAGCGGATGATAAAAATCTAACGCTCAATGATCCGAAGGAATTTAATGCAGTTCCCGGCCACGGAGTTGAAGCAAATGTTAATGGAAGGAAAATATTTCTTGGCAACTTAAAGATGATGAAAAAATTTTCTGTAGATCTTGGTGAACTGGAAGAAAAAAGTATAAAACTTGCTGATGATGGTAAAACACCAATGTTTATTGCAATAGATGATAAAGCTGCTGGAATTATTGCTGTTGCAGATACCATTAAACCGGATTCAAAAGAAGCGATTGCATTACTTAAAAAAATGGGATTGGAAGTAGTAATGATAACCGGCGATAATACAAGGACTGCAAATGCAATCGGCAGGCAGGTTGGTATTGATAGAGTTCTCGCGGAAGTTTTGCCGGAAGATAAAGCGTTCAATGTTCAGAAACTGCAAAATGAAGGAAAGATAGTTGCTATGGTTGGTGACGGAATAAATGATGCACCAGCATTAGCTCAGGCAGATATTGGTTTGGCTATCGGAACCGGAACTGACGTTGCAATCGAAGCATCTGATATTACTTTAATTAAAGGAAGTCTTAAAGGTGTTGTGCTTGCAATTCAGCTTTCAAAAGCTACGATGAAAAATATAAAAGAAAATCTTTTCGGTGCATTCTTTTACAACGGACTGGGAATACCTATCGCAGCCGGGTTGCTTTATCCGTTTTTGGGATTGTTACTCTCACCACTTATTGCAGGTGCTGCTATGGCATTTAGTTCTGTAACTGTTGTAACAAATGCAAATCGTTTAAGAAGATTTAAACCAAAATTGAAGTAAGGAGAATAAAAATGGCGCTTGATCAAATATTAGTAATAATTGGTGGACTTGGATTATCAATCTGGGTTGCCTGGTATTTCTGGTTCTCAGAAAAGAAAGCTGTAAAAGTCCAATCTGTAGAAGGCGGAATTCAGGAAGCAGTGATAAAAGTGAAAGGTGGATACACACCTGATGTTCTAATTTTTGAAACAGGCAAACCAATTAAATTAAATTTCATAAGAGAAGAAACTGCTGCCTGCACAGAAGAAGTCGTTTTTTCGGATTTCAATAAAAGAGCAACACTTACACCATACAAAACTATTCCGGTTGAATTGAAAATTGATAAACCAGGTGAATATGGTTTTCAGTGTGGAATGGGGATGGTAAAGGGCAAATTGATTGTGCAATGAAATTCTTTTGCAGTCCTTCTCTATAAAAAGGAGATGATAAAATGAATCAAAAAAATTTTATACGTGATGTTGTTTGCGGGATGTACCTAATAACTACTGAAGGATGTAAGGTAAGTGAAGTAAATGGTGAGAAATACTATTTCTGTTGTGAGACTTGTAAAGAGGAGTTCGATAAAAATATGGATAAGTATATTGATAGCATTCCTGAAAACAAAAAGGGTGAGAAAAATCCTAATAAAGTTGATTGGGAAAGAGACCCTGTGTGTGGCGAAAGAATTAATATAGACGATGCAAAAGGTATGAGTATTTATAAAAACGAGAAATATTATTTCTGTTGTGTAACCTGCAAAAAAGTTTTTGATAATAATCCTGCTGCATATGCAGATAAAGAAGAAGGATACTTTGATCCGAATAATCCAAATGATTTTTTAGATGGAAGGTTCAGAATACTCTAAAAAGTGAGAAGTTAAAATGGATACTACCGGAATTAATAGCTTTGAAGATATTGTTAAACTTGTAAGAAGATCAAATTTTTTTTGTGAGAAGGATGCCATTACCCTAAAAAATACCTTATTGACAGAAATAAAAATAAATAGCATTGATTTGCCATTCAGATTAAAGTGTTTTGCTCATAAACAAGGTATTGTATCTTTGGAAAAATTATTAAATACTAAATTAAGTAAAATCATACGCTGCAGAAATATTGGAATAAGAACAATTGTAGAATCACGAAAAATAATTATAGATCATTTAGACAATATGAGAGACTTTTTTAGAAATTTAGAATTTGAAGGTAACATTGTGGTTACATATTTTCCCTTCATTAAGGGATTTTTTAGAACCACAAGATTAAACTTCAATTTTGTCTATAAAGATTTATCTTGTATCGAAATACCAAAGAAAATCAATGAGTACATCAATGAAAAGAAAAAACTCAAGATCATTTATGATCTATTAAACATTAATTATGACGAACTTAAGAAAGAAAAGAATATCGGTCACAAAACATTAGGAAAATTACAGAGTAATTTAGTTAGCTTATTAAGTTTAGAAAGGGTCATTTTCCTTGGTAAACCTAAAAAGTATGAATTAATTACAATCCCTAAAGTAAATTCACCGCTTCCCTTAAATTCTGTTTCAGCAAGTGTGATTAAATTTGTGTAGTAATCAAATTTTCATGCCCTAACAATTCTTTGACCACATATAAGGAAACTCCTCTTTGAACCAACAACGAAGCAAAAGAATGACGCAAAGAAAATGAATTTTATCATTCAATCCAATTGCACGAATAACTTTCTGAAATTTTTGAGCTATAAGGAGGCTTACCCTCCTTATTCCAGATCAAGATTGGTGTACAGCTTGATATCATTAAAATTTCCAAAGTTATTTTTTATTCTGAACTTTCTAACTTCATCTGGCAGTCCAAGTTCAATAGCTATTCTTCTACCTGATTCAAGAGTTATCTCTGCATAATAGGTTTCAACTTGCAGGTTAATTTCATTCAGCAGAATGATAACATATTCATTATCTTCAGTCCAGCTTATTTCATTTGATGAACTGCAGCTGATGAAGAGTAAAAACACTAATGCAAATAAATATTTCATTGCAACTCCTTTGTAAATAAATAAAAATGCCAGACAAGTTGCCTGGCATTAAAGTTTGAACAGTCTGAACAAGTCCTTCAGTTTAGTGAGAACTCTCTTTTTTTTAGCTCTGTTTCATAGAACTCGATTATTGGTTCTTCACCTTTCTTTCGTATATCTAGATTGATGATTATTATTTTGATATTCTTTGTTTCAGTTTTAATCTCTGTAATTCTGCCGTTTTCAATGAACACATAGATTTCTTCTGGCATATTTTACTCCCTAATTGTATCCGTTGGGAGTGATTTTACTTCTTGCAATAAACAGAGTTATTGCTATCCTGTTCACATCAACCATACCATTAAGCTGCTCTTGAATCTTCAGTGCATCCTGATAGGACGACAACATCGCATCGAAGTAATTGTCTTTCTGTACCTGATGGTTGTTATTGGTTGGTATCTGCTGTTTAATCTTAACGTCATACTTCGTTACGATCTTTGTTCCTTTCTGCTCGGCAAGTTTGGTTATCTCAAATCTGTCACCCTTCTTCAAGGTCTTGATCTGTTCGTTTACTTCTTCAGGTGCAAAGAACAGGACTTCCTCACCGCTCTGTTCTTTCAGTGTGTACATCCAGTAAGGACCATATCTGCTTTGTCCTGAAATCGGTTCATCAAACAACAGCTCTAAGGTCTGGCTCTTGTTCAGTTCGAGCTCCAGTTTCTTTCTTTCTGCCATTACTTTCTTCTCCGTTTAGTTTATAGCTAAATTCTTCTTTGCCTTCGATCAGTTTTATTCCAGCAGGAACAGGTTTTGTTTTAATGTAAGCTTTGATCTTATTCAGATCAGGCTTAACCTGCTCAGGAACAACTGTTAACATCTCGGGTTTTGCTTTCTTTAGGAACAGCTCAAGATCCTCGATCTCAACTTTATCAGGTTTCTTATGCATCTTAAGTGTTCCGTTCGGAAGAGCGATTGTCTTTTCTCCTCTTTCCCTGATAAATGCCTCAAGCTTAAGCTCAAGCCATTTAATGCGTTCCTGAAGCTGTGTGTTCTTATGAAGAACGAAGTTGTTGATCATAGAACATTCCTTCTCAGCTTCGTGGAAGTTGTACTCAATCTGTGAACTGAGCTTCTTTACAGCAAGAAGCAGCAGATCAAAGTATGCCTCTGTCTGCTGTTCTTCTTTCTGTTCTGCCTGCTGAATAAGTTCATCGAGAAAATTTATTTCCAAAGCCATTTTCCTTTCCATCGTTTAAGAATTACAACCGTCACCAGTTCAAAAACTATTCTACCTGCCAGCTTTGCGTATCCTATTACTTTTTTTCTATCCACTCGCATTTTATTTGCTACCTTTCTCATCGTTTCTTTCTAAAAAATTTTTAACTTAAAAATCCTCAACCGCAAAAAGCGATTAAGGATAAGCGAATTCTTCCAGACGAAAATATTCCAGGAACATTTGTTTTAATTTGCTGATGATGGTTCTTACGGCTTGATATGTGGTGTGAAGGATTTCAGCAATGTCTTTTGCTTTGTATCCTTGAATCAGGTGGGTTAGTATGGTATGCTCCCGTGTGGTTAATGTTGCTTGCCAGTTCTTAAAGTCCACGTTGAATGACATCTGTTCTTCAACTGCTTCTTTTCTCCAAGGCTTATTTGTCATCCATTCATCAAACTCAACAATTTCAGTTTCAACATCAGGTCTTCTTCTATAGAAAGAAAGTGGATCAATAGTAGATGTACCTCCGTAACCTTTTTTGCAGAAGCTTCTCTGGTCAACTTCCTTTGCTCTCTGAGTAATAAAGCACTTGTAATCCTGTTTCTTAATTTCCTTCTCGGATGCTTTATCACGGATGAACTTTTCATAGCTCTGGCAAACTAGTTCTTGAATTTTATCTTTTCGTCTTGGATCATATCGCATCACCGCCCAATATGCTTGATCAGCTACTATCGGGTATAGCTCTTCCCAGGACAATAAGAACTCCTACTGTAATTATTTGGTAAGTCATTACAGGATTCTTATACCGAAAATTTATTGAAATTTTTTAATTTGATTTAAGAAATTCCGGCCTTCAGGTTTTTAGGCCTGCTTTGAAAATTCTCAAATAAAATACTTCACTTAGATTAGACTAATTGTTATTTTAAACAGTAATGATTGGAAAGTTGCTGACACTATGAGCAAGTCCTGCAAAGAATCCTTCCTAAGCGCCGAGTTGGTGGGTAAGGCAAATAATTTTAACAAACTTATTTTTATCTGGAAAGGTTCATATGCTTTTCGATAATCTTACCGAAATAAAATCAGCTGGTTTCTTTGGCTTCGAAGAAATCCAATCCCTTATGAATAATAACTGTACAAATGTCCCAGAGAGAAAAGGAATTTATTTCGTATTAACAGATGAGCTAAACCCTGAATTTCTTTCGCAGAGCGTTGGCGGACATTTCAAAGGTAAAAATCCTACTGTATCAGTCCCAGATCTCCAAAGTAAGTGGGTAGAAAAAACTTTGGTGGTCTACATTGGACAAGCTGGTGGAGGCGCTTCTGACGCAACTCTCAAAAAACGATTGAGACAATTTATGAAATTTGGACAAGGACAGCCGGTAGGCCATTGGGGAGGGCGTTTAATCTGGCAACTAAAGAACAATCGAAAATTAAAAATCTGTTGGAAGACATTGATCACCGAGGATCCAAGAGAAGTAGAGAAAAATCTAATTCAACAATTTGAAAATCATTATTACAAAAAACCATTTGCAAATATTGCTGGTTAAAGATCTACTGCCGAAGTAAGGATTAAAATGAACGTTTTCAAAATTCACTCAGATATAATCAACGAATACTCAGAATACATTTCTAGTTTCATCGATATTGCTGATGAGAGAATTAAGGGTGAGGTGGAACAGTATTTTAATTCCCATAAATTATGGCCGCAACCCCTTATTCATTTTAACCCATCATATGCATTGGGTGATTCTGTTAGCGAGCTTTGTAATAAAAAAATAATAAATCAGCAGCTTGAAAATATTTTTAGTGGTTATAGTTTATACAGACATCAGGCAGATGCAATAAAATTAGGAGTTCGGGACAAATCCTTCATAGTTACTTCAGGTACAGGCTCGGGTAAATCGCTCACTTACATAGCCACAATTTTTAATTATTTATTTAACGACCCTTCACAGGATGGTATCAAAGCATTGATAGTTTATCCTATGAATGCACTGATTAATTCTCAGACTGAAGAGTTTAATAAGTATAAAGAGATTTACGAGGCAAAAACCAAACAACAATTTCCAATAACTTATAAACAATACACCGGCCAGGAAAGTAAAGACGAAAAAGAAAAAATTGTTAAAGATCCTCCAGATATAATTCTGACCAATTATATGATGTTGGAATTAATAATGACCAGATTTGGCGAGAGACAATTAAGGGAATCCCTGATTGATAAAGTGAAATTTGTGGTGTTTGATGAATTGCACACTTACAGAGGTCGGCAGGGAGCTGATGTTTCTTTGTTGATTAGAAGAATTAAATCATTGACAAGAAATAATCTTGTTTTTATGGGTACTTCTGCAACTATGGTTTCAGGGGAATCGTATGATGAACAAAAATCAAAGGTTGCTGAAGTAGCAAGTAAGATATTTGGTGAACCATTTACGACCGAACAAATCATTAATGAAACTTTAATATCCGGATTCCCGCAAAAGAATTTACCTACGAAAACGGAACTGGCTGAAGTTGTTTCAGGTAAAGATGAATTCAAGCCGATCAGTGAGGATTTATTTAATAATCCACTTACTTTATGGATTGAGAAAAATTGTGCAATAGACGACACCAAAGAGGAAGTTCTTAGAAGAAAACCACTTACTCAGCAGGATATTGCATCCAAATTGTCAGAGTTTACTAATGTTGAAGTTAATCTTTGTGAGAAAAGGATTGTCGAGCTTTTAAAAGCGGTTAATGTATATAATTCAAATAAATCTAAAGATGATCCTGCAATACTTCCATTTAAGATTCATCAGTTCATTTCGCAGACTGGAAGTGTGTATGTTACTTTAGATAATCCGGATGAGCGTGATATATCACTTGATTATACTCCCTATAAACTGGATGATCAAAGAAAACAAAAACCATTTTTCAATCTTGTTTTTAGCAGAATTTCCGGCTATGAATTTGTTTGTGCCAGGAAGGATTATTCATCAAGTAAGTTAATACCAAGAGAATTCACAGATCGGGATATCGATGATCTTGATGACGATCTAGATATTGGATATTTGATATTTGATGAATCCAATGAACTCTGGCAGCCGGAAGATATTGCAAAGCTCCCGGATACCTGGTTAAATATAAGACGCAATGGTGATATTTCTATTAAGAAGAATTACAAAAACAGCATCCCTCAGAAAATATATTTCGATGAATATGGTAGTTTTTCAGAAACCGATTCATCACTACCTCTGTCCGGTTGGTATATTTCATTTCCATTATTATTTGATCCTACCTGTGGTGTTTTCTATGATAAGAAAACTAATGAATCTACTAAGCTTTCAAAATTAGGTGTTGAAGGTCGAAGTACTTCAACCTCGGTACTCTCAATATCTATGATTAAAGCTTTGCATAATGATGGAGTTGGTTATACAGAACAAAAACTTTTAAGTTTTACTGATAACAGGCAGGATGCAGCACTCCAGGCTGGGCATTTTAACGATTATTATAAAATAGGAAGAATCAGATCGGCCATTTATCAAGCACTTGTAAACGAACCCGAAAATAAGCTTGACTATTCTAATATCGCTAGAAAAGTTTTTGCTGAATTAAACTTACCCCAATCAGAATTTGCAACACAACCTTCATCAGGTGATTATCCGGCTCAAACCAGGGAGAATGAAGAAGCATTCATAAATATGCTTACCTATCGGATACTTTATGATCTTAAAAGAGGTTGGCGAGTCACACTTCCTAATCTTGAGCAATGTGGATTATTAACTATTGATTATAAATACCTTGATGAAACAATTGAAAGAGGGAGGTTCAAAGACGAAATTAGATTAACACAGAATCTGAGTTTTGATGATAGACTGGAATTTATAATACAGGTTTTAGATTACTTCAGGAAGAATTATGTTTTGAAACATAACATACTTGAAAAAAATGAGATCAGCAGATTAAAAAATGTCATAAGAGAAAAAGTAAAATCCTCCTGGGGATTGAATAAAAGAGAAGATATTCCTTTACCAGCATATGCCAGATTAGAAGCAATAAATTCTTATGCTGATATTTTTACTATTAGTCTTGGATTGCAGAGTTATTTTGGTAAGTATATCAGACTCACTGCCAAGCAGAATAATTTGTTGGTAGATTCAAAAAACTATGCTGATTTAGTTTATGAGTTATTGGATGAACTAGCGAAAGCAGGATATCTATCAAAAGTTGAGATCAACTCAGCAGGTAAGAAGATCCCACTGTATCAGTTAAATGTAAGTCAAATTCTTTGGAGTAAAGGTGATGGCGAAAATGTAAGGGCTGATAAAGTAAGACTGTTCTCTTATAAACAATACAGACCAAACGTTAATCAGTTTTTTAAGAAATTTTATGAGATGCCATTTAATGAATTTAAGAATATGGTATCCTATGAACATACTGCTCAGATAAAAAATGAGGACAGGATTGTTAGAGAAAACGGTTTCAGAAAAGGCGATATAAGCTTACTATGCTGTTCGCCAACGATGGAGTTGGGTATCGATATAGCAACCCTGAATATAGTTCATATGAGAAACGTTCCTCCAAATCCCGCAAACTACGCGCAAAGAGGAGGTAGAGCAGGCAGAAGCGGGCAAGCTGCATTGATATTCACGTTTTGTTCTAATTTCTCGCCGCACGATCAACATTATTTTGCCAATCCAACAGATATGGTATCCGGAGTTGTACAAGCACCGAGACTTGATTTGCTGAATGAAGAACTTCTTAAAACACATCTTCATAGTTTATATATGGCAGAGGTAGGATTAGATGCAATTGATAAATCAATGGAACTGATAGTTGATATAGATGATCTGGCTAAATTACCTGTAAGGAACTCAATCAGGGATCACATTACTATTAATGAAGAAAGAAGAGAAATAGTATTTAATAATTTCAAAAATGCTATAAAAGATTTTGAACCAGTTCTACTTGCTCAACATACCTGGTATAATGATGACTGGATTAGAAGAGAAGTCAGAAACACACCTGAGAAATTTGATCGTGCATTGGATAGATGGCGTGAATTATATAAATCAGCAAGCAGACAGATAATTAAAGCTCAGGAAATTATTACGAATCCAAACTTCACGAATGATTCTAAAGAAAAAAGAGCTGCTTATGCTGAGCAGAAACAAGCCAACAAGCAAATAGATCTCCTATTAAATAGAAAAGCTGATGGTGGGAAGAGTTTCTCAGAGTTCTATCCCTACAGATATCTTGCATCAGAAGGATTCTTCCCGGGTTATAACTTTACACGGTTACCAGTCAGAGCTTATGTTGCGGAAAGTGATGAAGATGGTGAGTATATCTCAAGATCAAGATTTTTAGCTCTGAGAGAGTTTGGACCAACAAACATAATTTATCATAACAGTTCAAAGTATAGAATTAACCAATTGATATTGAATGAAGCAGAATCTAAAATTCAAAAAATCAAGGTAAGCAAAGGATCTGGCTATGCTTTAACCGGTGAGGACTACTCACGTGAGAGTTGCCCGTTTACTGATAAACCACTTAAAACATCTGACGATGTAACGATATACACTGATCTGCTACCAATGAGTGATATGAGAACCTATGAAATTGATAGAATCTCCTGCGAAGAAGAGGAAAGATTATCAATGGGTTTTGATATATCTACTTACTTCACGGTTAAAGGTGGATTGCAAAGAGTAAAAACTGCAATCATAAAGGATGGAGACGATTCATTACTTAAACTTAGATTTGTTCCTGCTGCAACTTTAATCAAGCTGAATGAAAAATGGAAAACCCGAACTGATCCGGGATTTCTGATAAATCTTAAAACCGGATTCTGGAAGAAAGAAAAAGATCTAACTGAGAATCAAACCGAAATCAAAAGAGTTCGATTATTTACAGAGGATACAGCGGATGCATTATACATCCATCCACTAAAAGCTTTAGCATTTGATGATACCAGAACAGATGATGGAATAATTACTTTGATGTATGCCATTAAAAGAGGAATTGAAATTGTATTCCAGGTTGAATCAAGTGAAATCGGCGTTGAAGTTATGGGAGATCCTGCCTGGCCCAATATTCTAATTTATGAAGCTTCGGAAGGCAGCCTGGGAATATTATCTCAGCTTACTGAAGATATTCAAAAATTTAAAGATGTAATAAAAGAAGCTTATAATATTTGTCATTTCAAAGACGGTGAAGATGACGATCCGGAACACAAGCCTGCCACATATAATGATCTACTAAGCTACTACAATCAAAGATATCATCAGGACATTGATAGATTCTTAATAAAAGATCAGCTTGAGAAATTAATGAACTGTTCTCTTGAGATTTTGGGAAGATCAACTTTTGGTTCTTATGATGAGCATTACAATTATCTCGTTAAAAGTATTGACCCAAATTCTTCAACTGAATTAAAATTCATTAAATATCTTTATGATAATGGTTACAGGTTACCTGATGAAGCACAGTACACAGTTTCTGAACTTTATGTTCTCCCTGATTTTTATTACAGGGAAACAAACACCTGTGTATTTTGTGACGGTACACCTCACGATGATCACGTAGTGAAAGAACAGGACAGACAAAAAAGAGAAGCATTGACCAATAAAGGTTATGATGTGTTTGTATATTATTATAAAGATAGATTAGATGAAATTATTAGTAAACGACCTGATATATTCAAAAAAGTAAGGTAGTATGAAATATCAACCCGGGACATTAGTTAAGCTACGAAACAGAGATTGGGTAGTAATGCCTTCGGGCGATGAAAATGTTCTCCTAATCAAACCATTAGGAGGCACTGAAGACGAAGCAACAGGAATCTATTTACCTTTTGGATTTACAGAAGAAAAACCGGAAGTATCTAACTTTCCAGAGCCCACGACACAGGATCTGGGAAGTTTTTCTATTTCATCTTTACTTTATAATGCTGCACGACTGTCTTTCAGAAATGTTTCCGGTCCTTTCAGATCTTTTGGGAGGCTTTCATTCAGGTTAAGAGCCTACCAGATAGTCCCTCTAGTAATGGCACTCAGACAGAATGTTATCAGGCTATTGATTGCTGATGATGTGGGTGTTGGTAAAACAATTGAAGCACTCACTATTGTTAGAGAACTGATAGACAGAGGAGAGTTAAAAAGGTTTGCCGTTGTTTGCTTGCCACACCTATGCGATCAATGGCAGCAGGAATTAAAAGATAAATTTTCCATTGACGCGGTAATCGTCAGATCAAGCACTGCAGCACAGCTTGATAGAAAGCTTAAAGATGAAAGTATCTTTAAAGCTTATCCTTACCAGGTGATTTCAATTGATTTTATAAAATCTGAAAGAAAGAAACCTGTATTTTTATCTGATTGCCCTGAACTTGTAATAGTTGATGAAGTTCACTCTTGTGCTAAACCGGAAGGTGCAACTATTAAACAACAGCAACGTTATCATCTTATTCATAGTCTTGCACAAAATCCAGAACAGAATCTGATAATGTTAACAGCTACTCCGCACAGTGGTAAATCATCAGAATTCCAATCACTTCTTGGTTTGTTAAAACCAGAATTTGAGTTTTATGATATAACCGGAAAAGACAAAGATAAAAGAAGCGAGGTGTCTAAGCACTTGGTTATAAGACGAAGAGCTGATGTTGAGCAATGGCACGAGACAACAATATTTCCGCAAAGAGATCCAAAAGAAATTTCATACGAATTATCCCCTGATTACAAAAACATTTTCTCTGAATTACTCAGATTTGTAAGAAACATTGACACAAAAAATGCTTCTTCGAATGCTAAGAAAAAATTCAGATACTTTGCTATTCTTGCTTTGCTTCGCGGGGTTATGTCTAGTCCGCAAGCTGGAATTGAAATGTTATCGAAAAAAGCTAAACAACTGAATGAAGAAGAAATTCAGACAGAGGAAGTAATTGAAAACCCGGTTGCTGATTCTGATGAAAGCGATTCTGATTCAACTCCAACAAACATTCTTGATAAAGCGGATTTAACAACTTCAGAATATAAAACACTTACCGACATAGCTGTCAAACTTGAGAATGTAAAAGATAACAAAGCAGAAGTGGCACTTACACAGGTAAGCAAATGGATTAAAGAAGGATTTAATCCGATAGTGTTTTGTCGTTTCATTTCCACGGCAAAATATTTAGGCGATTACTTTAAGGAGAAACTACCAAAGAATACTGATATGCTTGTCATAACCGGTGAGATGGTAGATGAATTAAGAAAAGAAAAAATCCAGGAGATAGGTAAATCAAAAAATAAAAGAGTGCTTATAACAACTGACTGCTTAAGCGAAGGAATAAATCTCCAGGAATTTTTTACTGCAGTTCTTCATTATGACTTGCCCTGGAATCCAAATCGTTTAGAGCAGCGGGAAGGAAGAGTTGACAGGTTTGGTCAATCAGCAGAAGTAGTAAAAGCATATATGCTTTATGGAAAAGACAATCCGATAGATTCTGTTGTGTTGAAAGTTCTTTTGAGAAAAGCCAGGGAGATAAGAAAACAAACCGGGATCTCCGTCCCATTTCCTGAAGACAGCCAGGGAATCCTTGATGCTTTAATTAATGCAGTTATACTGAATCCAAATGCGGTATTTGATGAGTATCAGCTTAAGCTTGATTTAGATGCACCTGATATTGAAGATAAATCTTTGCAGGTTACAAATGCTTATGAAAAAGCAGCGGAAAGAGATAAGCTCACTCACAGTATTTTTGCTCAGCACTCAATTAAAGTAAACGAAATTGAAGAAGACTTAAAACAATCGGATGAAGCAATAGGTGATACAAATACAGTAAGGGAATTTTTCATCCGTTCATTAAATGAACTTGGTGCACAAATCCAGACCGTTAAAAAAGGATATCTGCTATATACTACAAACTTATCCCCCTTATTCAGATCATTCTTTGATTACCAGGATGAAGTTAAAATATCTTTTGAATCACCAACACCTGAAGGATTTATTTACATAGGTAGAAATCATCCCTTCGTTGAATACTTATGCCAGTATCTTCTTAACGATGCACTTTCTGTTGAAAAAGAAAAAATTATTTCCAGAGCTTCGGTGATCAGTACAAATAAAGTAAAAACTAAAACTACAATCTTACAATTACGAGTAAGAATGCTGATCTCAGATAAAGTAAGAAAGAACGAACTAATTGCTGAAGAAATGATGCTTTGGGGTTATAGGAATAGTCCTTCTGAAAATGATTTCTTAAGTCACGATGAAGCAAAAGAGTTATTAATCAATTCCACTGCTGATGTTGAATTACCAAAACCACGACAGGAATCACAACTCGACAGTGAAATGGAAATTGTTAAAAGATTGAATACCAATTTTAATCAGATTGTTCGTGAGCGTTCCCAAAAACTTATTGAAGCACACGAACGATTCAGAAAATTAGTTACAGGCAGAAAGTATGATGTGGTTGAACCTGTTCTACCTCCCGATATACTAGGAGTATATATCTTATTACCAATAGTCAAAAATTAGTATGAATGATTTTGGATTTACAGCGGAAGATCAAGTAAAGACTGTGTATAAAGGATTAAGCCACGTTGTTATTTTGGGTGCTGGTGCAAGCATAGCTTCTGTTTGTGATAATCCAGAAAAGAATGGAAAACTTCTTCCCTCTATGGATAATTTAATTGATATTATTGGTTTAGAGGGTATGCTTAGTAGTAATATCAAAAAATATAATTCAAGAAACTTCGAATTATTATTTTCATCATTATATGAAGAAAATAAAGATTCTTCATTAATAAAAGATTTGGAAACAGAAGTATATAATTATTTTGATAGTTTAAGCCTGCCTGATACTCCAACTATCTACGATTATCTAATTTTATCTTTAAGAAGTAAAGATATTATAGCGACATTCAACTGGGATCCATTTTTATGGCAAGCATTTGTAAGAAATATGGATTTTACCGATAATTTGCCAAAACTTGCTTTCCTTCACGGAAATGTTGCGGTCGGCGTATGTGAGGAGGACAAAAGTTTTGGCCCTAAATATAAACTAAGTAATAAAAGTAAAAAACCTTTCCTGCCGACTAAACTTTTATATCCAATCACAAAAAAGGATTATGCAACCAATCCTTACATTGCTGATCAATGGAATCTTTTATCGCAAGGGCTCAAAAAACCAGCTCGTGTAACAGTCTTTGGGTATTCAGCTCCGAAATCGGATGTTGAAGCAATAAAAATTATGAAGAAAGCTTATGGCAATCCAGAAAATCAAAGATTTACACAGTTTGAGATCATAGACATAAAAGATAGATATGAATTAGCAGATACTTGGAATGAATTTATTTTCAGTCATCACTATGAGGTGTATAATGATTTTTTTGACTCCACAATAATGAGATTTCCAAGAAGAACTGGTGAAGTATTTTGGGAAAACTATATGCAAGCTAAATGGTGGGCACCAAACAACCCTCCAAGAGTAAATAAATTATCAGAGTTATGGGATTGGTATTCAAAATTTTTACCAGCTGAAAATTAGCAATGAAAACAACCGCAATAAAAGTTGAAGGACAAATAATTTCACCGGAGATTTTTGATAATCTCGATTCGGGAGAAATTAAAGGTCAATCACCTAAAGATTACGGATTTGATGCTAAGGTAAAAGTTAAAGAAGAAATTCAAAGAGCCTGGGCAAATGCAAAAGATCAGTGGAAAATTTTTAAGCGTTACATTGAACCGTTAACTGAAGAAGAATCCGGAACTTCCGAAACAAGAAGATACTGGATAATTCCACTGCTTAGTTTTCTTGGTTATAATGTTACTGTTTCAAGAGCAGAAATTGTTAACGAAAACTCCTACGCAATAAGCCATCGTGATATGAATATTGATGGCTTCCCGATCCACATAGTAAGTTTCAATGATAGTCTTGATAGAAAAAGAGAATCTTCCGGTCCACGTTTATCTCCTCACGCACTGGTGCAGGAATATCTGAATCTCACAGAACATATTTATGGATTTGTAACAAATGGTTATAAACTCCGACTGCTGCGCGACTCAGGTAAATTAGTCCGGCTTACATTTGTTGAGTTTGATCTTCAGAAGATGATGGAAGAAGATCTTTATGCTGAGTTTTCAATTCTCTACAGACTTCTTCACATTACCCGAATGCCGCAAAAGATGAGTGAAGGTGATATATCTTTAATAGAGCAGTATCATCAGGATTCACTTGAAGCAGGTGCAAGGATACGAGAAAAACTCAGCGGTGCTGTTGAAGATTCAATTAAAGTACTTGGCAATGGATTCCTCAGCAATCCCAAGAACCAGGAATTGATTGAACTGATAAAATCCGGACAAATGTCTGCAAATGCTTTTTATCAGCGTCTGCTCAGACTTGTTTACCGCATACTTTTCCTTATGGTGCTTGAAGAAAGAGATATTGTCTATCCGAATGATGACGGTAATGGTAATACGAAATATTACAAAGATCTTTACTACGAATATTACAGTCTGCAGAGGTTAAGAAGACTATCTGAAAAAATTTTCTTCTTTGATGAAAAACTTTTTGATCTGTGGATTTCACTAAGAAATACGTTCAAAATATTCGGAAGTGAAAATCTTGCTGCAAAAATTAAACTTTATCCGCTGGATGGTGATTTATTTGATTATGGTTCTCTGGGTGTGTTGAGTGATTCCGATATTGATAACAGGACTTTATTACAATGCATTAAAAACTTAAGTCAGTTTGATGATAAAGACACCAAAAGCATAATAAGAGTTAATTACTCTGCTCTAAATGTTGAAGAATTTGGCTCCGTGTATGAAGGACTTTTAGAAAAAGCTCCTTCAATAAATTTTGACGGACAGCATTATTCATTTTCATTTGTTGAAGGAACTGAACGCTCATCTTCCGGTTCCCATTACACACCTGAAGAATTAGTCCAGCCATTAATTAAACATTCTCTTGATTACGTCATCGAAGATAAAATAAAAGCTGTCATTGCGAGCGGAGCGAAGCAATCTGCTGAAGAAATTAAAAAGGAAAAAGAAAATGCCCTCCTCTCCATCAAAGTCTGTGATGTTGCGTGCGGAAGCGGACATATCCTTTTATCAGCAGCAAGAAGAATTGCACAGGAATTAGCAAAAGTAAGAACCGGCGAAGACCAGCCCTCTCCCGAACCGTACAGACAGGCAATACGTGATGTTATTAACCATTGCATTTACGGAGTTGATAAAAATCCTCTCGCTGTAGAGCTCTGTAAAGTTGCTTTATGGCTTGAAGCACATAATCCCGGAATGCCTCTTAACTTTTTAGACCATAAAATTAAATGCGGAGATTCTATTGTGGGACTTGCACGCATTGAAGAGTTGCAGAACGGAATTGCTACCGAAGCATTTAAAACTCTGCCCGGTTATGATAAGGATATTGCAGCATCTTTCAGAAAGCAGAACAAAACAGAAAGAGAAAACAGGACACAGTTAAAGCTTACCGATACTGAAGAAATTATTAACAACCTTAATACAATCTCTGTAAAGTTTAAGCACTTTAATTTACTCCCCGATACAACCGTTGATGAAGTTAAAAAGAAACAGCAGGAATACAACCTGCTTAAAGGCAGCGACTGGATGAAATTAAAAGAGCTTGCAGATATACAGTCTGCACAGTTCTTTATTGATAAGACAAATGCTAACAAAGAGTTTTTAACCACTGATGCAGAATACTTTAGAATTTTTGCAGGACAGAAAAAGGAAGTAAATACACGCAAAATCTCGCAAGCAATGGCAGTTGCTGTAGAGAAAAGATTCTTCCATTGGTTTTTGGAGTTCCCGGAAGTGATGCAGGAAGGTGGATTTGATTGTATTCTTGGGAATCCACCATTTAGAGGAGGGCTTTTTATAACAAATGATTATGGTGCTGATTACACTAATTATATAAAGACTTCAATTTCAAATGCTGGGGCTACTACAGATTTAGTAGCTTACTTTTTTAGACGAACATTCTTCCTAATAAATGAAAAACGGTTTATATCTTTAATCGGAACAAACTCAATTTCGGAGGGTGATACAAGAGAAACTGGACTCGAAAAAATTAATGAAACTAATGGATCCATTGTAATGGCAGTTTCTTCAATAAAATGGCCTGGTGTTGCAAATCTTCACGTATCATTGTGTTCTATATTTAAAGGTAAATGGAAGGGACCAAAATATCTTAACTTCAAAGAAGTTCTCAACATTGATTCCTGGCTCTCATTAGAAAATAAGAGTGTAAAACCAAATACTTTAACGCAGCCAATTTTAGCCTCTCTAGGAACAACTGTATACGGTAAAGGATTTTTCTTAGAGAACAATGAAGCAATGATCCTTATTAATTCAAATAATAATTATTCGGAGCTAATCAAACCTTTTCTAAATGGTGATGATGTATTAACAAATCCTAAAGTTGAACCATCAAGAAAGGTATTCTATTTTCAAAAATTATCAGAGGAACAACTACAAAACTATCCTGAGATTTATCAAATAGCGAAAGAGCGAATATTCCCAGAAAGACAAGAAAGTGGAAGTAAAAGAAGAAGAGAAAAATGGTGGTTATATACTTCGCCTGCAGAACAAATTTATGAATCGATTAATGACCTAAAATATGTTTTAGTCACTTGTTTTACATCTAAATATATTCTTTTTGTAAAAACAGCTATTGATATGATATTTTCAAATGCAACAATTGTCATCTCTACTGATAAAAACAAATATTTTTGCATTCTACAAAGTTTTACACACGAAATATGGGTAAAAGAATTTAGTTCAACTCTTGAAACAAGACAACGTTATGCGGTTTCAGATTGCTTTGATACTTTTCCATTTCCCCAAAACCACACAAAAGAGACCGAAGAAGAGCTTGAAAAAATAGGAGAAGAATACCACGAGTTCCGCCGCCAGCTTATGCTGGATATGCAGCTTGGCCTAACAAAAACTTATAACCTATTTCATAATCCTCAATGTTCAATGCTCAATGTTCAGTTAGCAAAAGAGATAAGGGAGATTAAGAGTGCCAACCTGCAAATACCAATAGAAGAAGCAATAGAAAGAATAGAAAAACTTAGAGCACTCCACAAACAAATGGATGAGGCAGTCCTAAAAGCCTACGGCTGGACAGACATCAACCTCGCTCACAACTTTTACGAAGTAGACTACTTACCAGAAAACGACAGAGTCCGTTACACCATTTCCCCAGAAGCACGTAAAGAAATATTGAAGAGATTATTAGAACTCAACCACAAAATCCACGAAGAGGAAGTCGCAAAAGGGTTGTGGGAGAAGAAAACCTCAAAGAAGAAAACAAAAGCAACTGAAGTAAGAGAACAACAAGAGAAATATGGACAGGGAGGGTTGTTTGGAGAGTGAAATAACTAATTTTAATCAAAGGGTATAACCATGGGACATAAATGCTACATATCATTTAAGGCTGAAGACGAAGACTATAAAAAACACATTCAAGAAAACTTGAATATTGATATGATAGACAAATCCTTAGATGAACCGATAGAATCACAGGATGAAGACTACATTATGCAGAAAATCCGCGATGATTATCTTTCAGATTCGACAGTGACTATTCATTTAATCGGTTTATATGGCGCTGAATCAAGAGGATGGTGGGAACAAAGGTTTATTAAAAGAGAATTGCAGGCATCATTGTATGATGGAAAAAATAATTCCAGAAGTGGAATATTGGGAGTAGTATTGCCAGAAATGAAAGATGTGATATTCAAAGGATCCATACAATGCGTCACTTGCAGTAACTCTCACAATTTAGTTATAGTAAATAATTCAACTGTAATTAGAGAATTTAGTTACAATTATTTTATACCTCATAGTAAATGTTCTTGGTCAGAAGAAGACAGATATTGTGTGTTAGTTGATTGGGATGATTTTTGTAAAAATCCAGAGCAGTATATAGATCAGGCTTATAATAAAAGAGGTGAACCAATTGCTAAAAAGGTTAAGGTAAGACCGGATCTTTAATAATGTCATACTAATATTTTAATGAAAAGTTTTATTAATCAATATTGAGGAGTACTGATATGACGACTGAAGGATATCTAAAGGAAAGAGTGGATGATCAAATAAAATGGTACGATCAAAAAAGTAAAAACAATCAGTATTGGTTTAAAGGATTACGCACTGCTGAAATAATTATTGCTGCCATGATACCTTTTATAAGTGGTATTACTGCAAGTTATGAAGGGTTTGAGAAAACAGGTTTAATACTTCTTGGTTTAGCAGGAGTTATTATCGCCATAATAGCTGGGGTTTTAAGTCTAGGTCAATTTCAAGAACACTGGATTGAATACAGAACTGTATGCGAAAGCTTGAAGAAAGAAAAGTTTTTATTTAAAACAGGAGCCGAACCTTACGGGCACGATGATTCATTTAATCTATTAGTTCAGAGAGTTGAAACACTAGTCTCGCAAGAAAATACTAATTGGGCTCAGTATATGATGAAGCGAGAAAAGAAGGAGAAAAATTAAGTTTTTCATTTAATAAAAAATGTGCATACCTATGGCAGTTATTGATACACTAAAAAATGTGATTGTTATTGTTGATTCAATTAAAAACAACCTTTCCATTCCGGATACTTTAAAAATAAACCTTTTAGAAAGTAATAAGACTTTCTATGAAGAATCATGGTTCATAGCTCTAATAGCAGCAGCAATTGCAGCTTTAGCTACTATAATAGGTGCTATTATAGGTCAAAGACTCCAACGTAGGACACTTAAAGAAATATATAATGAACAAGGTTATTTAAATCGCGATAAAGAGTTATTCACAATGCGAATGAATGGATGTCTTCAGATTGCTGAAGCTATGTCTGTATTATATCATGTTACATTGTATAAAAAAGATGGGAATAACCTTCCAGTCCTACCTACATCTTATATTACCTATCAAAATTTAAAAGACTGGAATACAGATACAACTAAACTTGTTGATCGTAAGTTGCTTCTTTTAAATCAGGAAATCTACTCAAAATTCACTGATGTTAATCAAATGGTTCTTGATCATCTGAAGGAAATTGAAGAAAGTCAAAAACCTCAACATGAATGGGATAAATTCTGTCGTGAAATAGGCAGGAGAGAATGTGGATTCATTCAAGAAAAACAATCTACGGTAGTTAAAGCAATGAGAGATTTTATTAAGGCTGAGTATAATATTGATTTGGAAGAAGTGAGGTAAATACAATGAAAATTGTTGTGATTGATTTTACTTCGAACTCTAAAAAGACACTAAAAGGTGTAGTTGAAAAAATGAACGATACCCAATCAGAGTTTAAATTTGAGTATCAGCAAGGTCGGAGTGAAGATAGGCAGAGTCTTAAAGAGTCAATTGAATGGGATCAAGGTTTCGAATTATTAAAGCAATACAAATCAAATACAGAAAATGACAATGCAATTGGAATATTTAGTTTACCATTAGAAAATAATTGGTTTAGTGTTACAAGATTTGAAGAGAAAGCTAGTTTAATTACTACTAATGATTGGGAATTTATTTCACATCTTAATATTGAATCATTTCTAACATTGGAATTGATAGAAAATCTATTAGAACAATTAGTTTATCATTCAGACTACAACTTTGCTCACGAACCCCCGATAGGTTGTATTCACGATATGTGTGGTTGGAAGACGGATATAAATCTGAAGATATTAACTGCATACATTTGCCCTCGATGTGTTGAAATGTTACAAAGCCATATAAGTGGCGAAAAATTAGATGCAACCTTTAAGTTACTCGAGTTAGCAAGAAATTATGCTTTTAATAAAATATCAGTTACCGATGAACCCAACGAACAGGAGATAATCTTTCCTGTTTCTATTTACATTAGAAAATTAAAGCACGAACCCGATATAAGAGAAAAATTTAGCTTGCTGCTAGACCTTTTTGATGTTTCTGTAAGAGTATCAACGATAATTTTATCATCAAGATTAAAAGAGATAATCCCAGATTATTTGAATGTAACCGAAAGAGGGAATCCCTCCTTAGGTGATTGGGTTAGTGGGTTAAATGAGGCTAAAGTTCAACTGGAGAGTACCCAAGATTCTTTTTTTTCTAATTATTATTCCTCGTTAAAAGAGGCACATTCTCTCATCTGCAGAACCGAATTGGTAAAGTTGAGAAACGATACCAAGGGTCACGCATACACTTTACCCCCTTTTCAGTTACAAAAGTATTTCCAGGAATATTACCCTACTGTAACTGAATTAATAAAAGTCTTGCGAAAGTTTTTAAGTCAGAAATTATTAATGGTTGATCGTTGCACTTTTGATAGAGGAATAGATTCATTTAAGTTAATAGCATCAGAGGTAAATGGTGATAACCCGGTTTTTGTAAAAAAAGAATATCGAATAAAGAAGTCTATTCCAAGACAAGAAATATTAAATAGTAAGAATGAAATGTTAATCTTTAACTCTGATAAAACGGACTTCATCTCCTTGTTTCCTTATTTGATTTATACTATTTGTCCAACCTGCGGTCAACCAAGAAATTTAATAATTGATTCAGAAAAAAAATATTTAGATCTGTTAGTAGGCCATAGGGTTACGATAACGGATTTTAATTCAATTGAATGCTAAACAAAAGGAAGAGAAATTATGGACTCACAATCGAAGAAAATTTTATGGATCCATATCAAATCGGCGTTGCGACAAGATATTTCATCACGCAACCTCAAAGATCCCAAAATCCGATTAAGAGCAATTGAAAATCTTGAAGAGCAGCTCAGGAATCATTTCCCTCAAATTTATAGCAATCCAATTGAGCTATTAAATCACGATAGAAATGAATTTAAACGCAAGTTGGGACAATATAAACCAACCGGCAGTCTCAGTGGTGCAGAGGAGAGCATCATTAATAATATTTATGATTATTTGGAACGTTTTAAGGATAATAATCAATAAAATTAATGTTTACACATTATGTTAAGTCCATATCTATCAGAATACGATGAAAGTACATCCAGTGAAGGAAGTCTGGACCCATTAGGGCTTTACCCAATTTCAGATCAATTAGCTACAAAATTAGTCCCGGGTTTTAGAGAAAGAATGCGTCATCCAAGATATCTTACAACTATCGCTGCTGGAATGGTTATTTGCAGTGAATTTGATGAAGACATTGCTGCCTCAGATGATAGAACAGAACCCTGGCAAATTTATGAGTGGTATGCAGTTCACGCTTTATATGCAAAGTATAGAACAGATGATGAGACTCAGCTAATCGGTTTACCCGGAATAGATAAAGCAAAGAAAGCATACAATGCAAATATATCTTTGAATCCATCTTCTTATCTCAAAATGGCAACCGTATTCGGTTTTCACGGTGTTTACAGGACTCTTGCTAAGGATTTAAAACTAATTGATACAAACATTCTGGGGGAATTCGGAGATGAGCTTATAAGAACATGGGAGAAAGAGGAAAATCTGGAGGGATTTTATTCTTCGCCATTCGGTTCGGGAAGGGATTTAAGAAAGCAATTTTACAATGCCATTAATGATTCGCTAAAAACTACTTCAATCGCAAGAAATAGAAATTGGAATGCTTTTTATGAATTGGCTGAACACATAGCACCATACAAAATTAATCCCATTGAACGGAAACTGCTTTATAACAAAATAATTGGAGAAATAGACTCATATCGATATCAGGTAATTAAAACAATTGAGTTAAGTGAAGTTCAAAAAATCTGGAATGATACCGGTTCTGAAAAAGAAATTCATAAAATTTTGTTTTCTTCAGCAACCAATGATTTAAAACATTTACTTAAAGCAATTTTTCAGTACGAAGAATTTGCACGCCTGCTACAGGATGCATTTGATTCTTGCTTATACGTAATGAGTGGTCGCTCGTCAACGAGAATTAATGACTTAAAAAATAATACTGAAATTACTAAGGCAGGTAAAAAAGTTAGTGATAGTTATAAAAAAGCAATTGATGCAATAAGTGAATATGGATTGTCATTTCAATTTGAAGAGCGATTTTCCACATTTGAAAAAGCGGTATCGGTTCCTGACTGGATTAATTTACTATTCGAGCATCATGAAACTACACAAAAGAATAAGCCACCTAATGGAAAAAGACCATGGTTTGAAAGAACTAATGATAGCAGATTTTTAATTTATCCGGGAAATCGACGAGATGAAAGTCCCACAGGTGAGGACTTATATGTTCATTATTATCGCACGACTCCTTTAGTATCATTTCTGAAAGATTTAGGTAAAATATAGAGATGGCTAAGAATAATAATCAGGGTATTCAAAAATTATTAGACTACTGGGAACCTCCTGATAACATTAAAGAACCAATTGGTTGTATTGCTACAACTTTTACATTTGATTCTAGTTTCTTTGAGGAACAATGTCTTACAAGATTCGTTAAAATGGAATCAGATGCTTTTTCGGATGGTCCCGCTTATTTAATAGAACGTGAAGAAAAATTCTCAGCATTAAAATGTGCTTCGGTTTTGGTTGATGCAAACCATTGTAGAGGGAAAAGAAGTCTGCGATGGGATCTTTTACCTTTTAAATCTAACCATGGAGTACTTCACGCAAAGATTTCGCTATTGTATTGGGTAAATTATGTAAGAATTATAATAGGTTCTGCTAATCTTACTGAGGATGGTTATAGAAAAAATCAGGAGGTTTTTGGTGTTGTTGATTTCTATCAGGATTCAGAAGCGCCTTACGATTTTTTAACTCAGACTCTTGAGTATTTAAGTTTATTAATTGAACAAAGCCAATACGATATTCAAAGTACGGCAGTAGATCGATATAGAGAATTTATAACTCTGGTTACTAAAAATTCGCGTAGTTGGAATAAAGAAAAGAAATTTAATAAGAAAAAAGATGTTGCAATTCATCCGATCTTTACTCATCAAAATTCAAACGATTTGTTAAATCAGGTTAAAAAAGTATGGTATGAATATGCGACAAGACCTCCTAAGTGGGCATATATAAATAGTCCCTTTTTCGATCCTCCCAATGCTGAGAATAAACCTGCGAAAAAAATATGGGAGATTCTTAATCAAAGGGGAAATGCTGAAGTTCAATACAATATAATTGCCGAAGATGATAAAGCAGTTGAAAATAAGCTGGTACTTTATGCTCCCGAAAGTTTAGACTACGCACCTGAAAACCGAAGTGAAGCATATGTGAATTTTGCAACACTTAGTGAGTGGGAAAATAAACGGTACAGACCAATACATATGAAATCCATTTTTCTTGAAAACGAAAATTGGTATTTCTATATAATTGGTTCAAGTAACTTCACATCAGCCGGATTAGCCTTGGGAAAACAAAAGAATTATGAAGCAAACATTTTATATGTAACAAATTCAATAAAAAACAAAGATGGAGAAAAATCATTAATTAATGCCTATATGGATGGTGAATTAATTGATGATGGGTTAATACTTGAATGGATTCCCAGAGAAGATGAGGATAAGTCTACAGAAGACCAACTACCTACTCTTCATAAAGCTTTCAAATCGGCTTCGTTAAATTTCAAAAGGGATAAGTTTATTATTGAGTTAGACCTTGATCAGGAGATAATGCCTAAATCATTTTACATTTATGATGAGCTGATGAAAAAAGAATTATATAATTCAGATGAATGGAAAAATGTTGGAAAACCTTCAAATGTAATTATTGAATATGAAGAGCAAAGACCACCTTCTGGACTATTTGTAAAATGGGATAAGTTAAGTGTAACAGTTTGGTGGCCGATAAACATATTAAATTCTTCAGTTCTTCCACCACCTGAGGAGCTCAAAGATTTACCATTAGAAGTGCTGCTCAATGTGCTATCCTCCTCGAAACCTCCGCATAGAGTGATTAGCGAATGGTTAAAGAAACAAAAGAAAACAAATGGTGAATCTGACGCCAGTCCACTTATAGATCCGCATAAACGAGTTAACACTTCAACATTTCTTCTGCAAAGAACAAGAAAAATTTCTTATGCGCTAACTGCATTAAAAGAAAAACTTCAAAAACCGATATATACCATTGAAAGTTTGAATTGGCGAATATTCGGACCAGTTGGTGTAAAAGCACTTTGTAAAGCAATTACCGAGACCGCAAAATCAGAGGAAGAAAAAGCTTTTCTACTCACTGAAATTGTTTTTGAGTTAAAAAATGTAAAACCGCATATTTCCAAAGAGACTATAAGCAAGTCAGAGTACAAGAAAACTATAGATGAAATAACTAGTGAGTTAAAAAAGGAAATTGACAATCTGGATTTAACTAAGGACCAACAGTTGAACGACTACATTACGAGTGTTTTCCAGGAAATTGAGAAATGAGTTATAGCTACAGTTTTGAAAATAATATAGATCTTTTTGTAAAGGACAGAATTTCTTTTGAGGATGCTAAGAGGCAAATGGCGACCACTCGGGAAATTCTGATGAGGTTAGAAAACCAACCAGGACTCATACTTGCAGATGAAGTTGGAATGGGTAAAACATTTATCGCGTTAGCAGTGGCTGTTTCAATAGCATTGCAGGATTCTCAAAAAAGACCAGTCGTTGTTATGGTGCCAACCTCGCTCAGAGATAAATGGCCTAAAGACTTTAATTTATTTAAAGAAAAGTGTTTGCCGCTAAATTTATCTAACAAACTTACATATGGTTTTTCGGATAAAGCAGTTGATTTTTTGAAATTCCTGGATGATCCTAAAGAGAGAATGAAGTCAATTGTTTTTCTTACTCACGGGGCTATGAGTCGAGGTCTTACTGATGGGTGGGTTAAACTGGCTATTATAAAACGTGCTCTGTTTAACAGGAAAGATACTCGTTTATTGAAAAAAGCATTATCACGTATTCTAGGAGATTTGCTATTTCTAAAATGGGCAACCAAAGATGAAAATATGTGGATTGATTTATTAGAAAGCCATACAGAGAAGTGGTTAAATATAATTCGTGATTATGGAGTTGATCCCGAAGGAGACAATGACAGCTCATCGGATGATGACCCCGTACCAGAAGCAATAACAAAAGTTCTTGAAGAATTACCAACAATTTATTTTGAAGAATTATATCAAGCCATTTGCAATATTCCTAAGAAATCATCTCCATATCTGAATGAAAGAATAAAAACTACACGTGCAATATTAAATGAAAACATAAGAGACATTTGGGAAAAAACAGTCAGATCACTAAGTGTTAAATTACCGTTGCTTATACTGGACGAGGCTCATCATTTAAAAAATGCACGAACTCGACTGGCCTCACTATTTAATACGGAAGATTCAATTGAAGATGCAGATGAGTTTTCTAAGGGTTCATTATCAGGAATATTCGAAAGAATGCTTTTTCTAACAGCCACTCCTTTTCAATTGGGCCATCATGAACTTTGTTCAGTTCTTGATCGATTTTCCGGTATCTCTTGGTCGGGACAAAGATCACCATCAATTACACTTACTGAGTATAAAACTGAAATTGATGAATTAAGAAGCAGATTAGATAAAACGCAAGTAAGCTCATTGAGATTGGAATCTGCCTGGAGCAGAATGCAAATTAAATCCAATAATTCAATAGATGTTGATACTTGGTGGGATAGGATTCTTGATAAAGGAAATAAGGACCCTGATATAGATGATCTAATTCAAAAGATTGAAGATGTAAAAAGTAGTGTGAAAAATGCGGAAATATTGTTGAAGAAATATGTTATAAGACACAATAAGAGCAAATATTTGCCTGGAGATTTTGCTAATGTTAAACGACGAGAGAATCTTATTGGTAAAGCAATACTTGATGACATAACGTCTTCAGATGAGATTGATGGATTGAGCATTAAAGATAATTGCATATTACCATTCCTGCTGGCATCGAGAGCAGCTGTGCTTAATGCTGCAGCAAGGCCTGTGTTTGCCGAGGGATTGGCATCTAGTTATGAGGCTTTCTTAAATACTAGAAAGTCAAAGGTTACAACCGATAGTGATGATGAAGAAATTTCAATAGATAATTATAATGAGTGGTATCATTCAAATATAGAAAAGTATATTTCTACTGAATTACAAAATTCATCTGAAATTACTCATCCTAAAGTATCAGCCACAGTCAAAAAAGCAGTAGAGCTATGGATGAAAGGTGAAAAAGTATTAATATTTTGTCACTATATAGCTACTGGAAAGTCTTTAAGACAATATATCTCTTATTCACTCAATAAATATATTCAGGAAGAAGCAGCTAAAAAACTAGGATGTGACTTATCAGAGACAGAGAAGAGACTTGATAATATCGGCAAACGATTCTCAACTAAGGATTCGCAATTCATGTTGGCCTTTGAGAATGAAATGAACACGATGATAAAGAACTATCATTCAATTAAAAAGCATAAAGATGATGTGATTGAAATTATAAAAAGATATATAAGGACGCCTTCATTTCTGATTAGATTTTTCCCACTTGATATGCAGGAGAGATTCAGCAAAGAAACACTTTTGGAGGCAATGGGAAATAAGGATCTTTCCGGAATTACATTAAGAGAAACGATTCTTGACTTTTTTAATTTTCTGGAAAATAAGTGTGGAGTGAATGAAAGAGAAAAGTATATCGGAGCTTTATTGGATATACAAACAGGAAATATACTAAGTGCTGATGCACGCAAATTTTTGATGGATGATGAAATTCAAAACGAAAGGACTGAACTACTAATACCCAATGTAAGATTGGTAAATGGAGATACAAAGTCAGAAACCCGGCAAAATCTGATGTTGACCTTCAATACTCCATTTTATCCAGATATATTAATTACAAGCAGTGTTCTAGCAGAAGGAGTTGATTTACATTTAAACTGTCGATTTATAATTCACCACGATTTATCTTGGAATCCTAGTACACTGGAACAAAGAACTGGTCGCATTGATAGAATTGGCTCAAAAACTGAAAGATCTGGAAAATCAATCAATGTTTTTATTCCATATGTATCTGAAACCCAGGATGAAAAAATGTATAGAGTAGTTATGGATAGAGAGAAATGGTTCAAGATTGTAATGGGCGATAATTATAAAGCAGATGTCAAATCAACGGATAAAATCTCGGAAAGAATTCCCTTGCCCAGCAAACTTACTGAAGAATTAGCGTTTAACTTAGAGATTTAGAAAATTATTAAATTTAGTTGAAAAATAATGGCAGAAATAGCAAGAAATAGCACAGGTTTATCAGGCGAATATTTTGTTGCAGCTGAATTGCTTCGTAGGGGATTTAATGTTGCAATAACTATGGGCAACGCAAAGGCAATAGATTTAATTGCTGAGAAAAAAGGGAAGACCTTTCCAATACAAGTGAAATCTATTTACAAAAAGAAAAATGTAGGTTGGCCAATACTTAAAAGTAAAGTTAAAAGAAATCATTTTTATGTTTTCGTAAATCTTAATGCTGATAAGATGGAAGAGCCGGTATATTTTATTTGTACTGCTGCTGAGGCAAAGAGAAATATAAAAGAGTATTCAACCAGAGGGATATTGAATATGTATTTAATTAACAATGATAAATTCAAGAGTCGGTGGGATAAGATTAAATAATTCTATAATTTGAAAAATTAAATAAATATGCTCGGCGCAATAACAGGCGACATAATTGGTTCGATCTATGAATTCATAGACACGAAACCAGAAATGGATTTCACTCTGTTTACTAATGAATCCTTCTTTACAGATGATTCGGTTTTAACTGTTGCTTTGGCTGACAGTATATTATCTGGCACTGTTTATAGAATAAAACTTCTCGAGTATTACCATCAGTATCCGGATTGTAGCTATGGATTAAGATTTCACGAATGGGTAAACAGTAAAAACCCACAGCCTTATAATAGCTGGGGAAACGGATCAGCTATGCGGGTTAGTCCTGTTGGCTGGGCTTATAATGATCTTGAAACAGTCTTACAAAAAGCAAAAGAGAGTGCAGAAGTAACGCATAATCATCCTCAAGGAATTAAGGGTGCTCAATCAACTGCTGCTTCAATATTTCTTGCACGCACAAAAAATTCCAAAAAAGAAATAAAAGAATTCGTAGAAAAGAATTTTGAGTATAATCTAGATTTGGATCTTGAAGAATTAAGAGAAAATTATCGCTTCAATGAAAGTTGCCAGGATACTGTACCTCAAGCAATCTTCACTTTTTTAATCTCAGATTCTTTCGAAGACTCAATTAGGAAAGCAATTTATATCGGCGGTGATTCTGATACACTTGCTGCAATTAACGGATCAATAGCAGAAGCTTTTTATGGCGGAGTTCCGCAAGAGATTAAGGTAGAGATTTATAAAAGGTTGGATGAAAGATTAATGGCTGTCAGCGCTAACTTTATTGAAAAGTATATGTCATATATTTATTGAGCTTTAATCAAATAACCCCTGCTGATTGTGGGGGTTAATTTTTTATATTCCATATTATAAAAAGGAATAATTTTATGTTCGGAATATCAGGACTATTGTACATTCCAGATTATATCACGTCCGATGAAGAATCAACTCTATTAAAAACAATAAATAAACAGCAGTGGGATAATACACTAAGCAGACGAGTGCAGCATTATGGTTATCGATACGACTATAAAGCCAGAACAGTGACTCCTGAGATGTACATTGGAGCTTTACCTAAGTGGTTAAATGATCTGGCTGTTCAATTACATAATGATGGCTTGTGTGAAGAAGCTCCAGACCAGGTTATTGTGAATGAGTATCAGCCAGGGCAAGGGATATCTGCACACATCGATTGTGAAAGTTGTTTTGGACCAAGAATATTCAGCTTGTCATTAGGAAGCACTGCGATAATGGAATTTACTCTTGAAGGAAAACCAAAGAAGGAAATACTACTAGATCGAAGATCTTTGGTGATAATGTATGGTGATGCAAGATCAATTTGGAAGCATAGCATACCTGCTCGTTTGAAAGATAAAGGAATTGAAAGGGGAACAAGAATCAGCCTGACTTTTAGAAATGTTGAGAAAGATTTTTAAGTTTTAGTTGCCATTCTGAATTTTATCTAGTTTCTCTGCCGTTTCTCTCATGTAATCAGGTGAAAAGTGAGCATAAATTTTTGTTGATTCTAAGTCGGAATGAGATAAGAAATTCATCAGCTCATGGTAACTACCAATCTTCATAACAAAATTAGCTCCAAACGTATGTCTGAGCATATGAATGGTCCCTTTAAAATCAGTTTTAGACAATACTTTATTTAGCTTTTCATTAGGAGTGGCTTGGCGGATTTTCTTGCCCTTTTCATTCACAAATACATAGCGAGAGTGTTTACCAACTTGTTGTTTCAATATTTCAAAGGCAGTTTTAGTCATTCGAATTGTGTGTATTTTTCCCGATTTAGTTTGAAATTCATCTGTAGAGATAATAGTCATCGTAGGATTATTTTCATCCATGGAAACATTATCCCATGTTAAATTTATTAGTTCCTTTTTGCGCAAACCTGTATAGACATAAAATTTAAAGATTGGAACCCAGTATGGATCAAGATTTTCCCAGATTACTTTTAGCTGATCATCAGTATAATATTTAACAGTGTTTGTCTTTGGCACTTTAAAGGGAACAGTTTCAGATGCTGGATTGGTATCAATATATTTCTCCTTAATAGCATTATTAAACATTTCAATCAATAAATCTCGGAGTATATTAACAGTATTTTTATGCCATGGCTTCTTCTTATTAACTGGTTCATTGGTTAATCTATTAAAACACGCCTGCAAATATTTTGAAGATATTAGTATAATATTTTCACATGCTGGAGAAAAATATTTATACATAAACTTTTCAAATCCATCAAAATAATTTTTGTATCTACTATAAGTTGTTTTTCGAACAATACCTGATTTAGTATTTAAATACTGAGCTATCAGTTCTTTTAAGGAAATGATCTTTGATTGAGCAGGATAAATGCCATGAATTCCTAATGTAAGTTTTTGTTGCCTATCCGCTCTTATTAATTCAGCATCTCTTTTATTGTGAGCAACAATTTCTCTTATTCTTTTTCCATTTAGGTTATAATCAAGCTGATATGATATTTTATTTTTGCGCCTTACTGGAACTAGTTTTACAACAGGTACTTTCATTATTTTTCCTAAATATTCCTAACTCTAAGTTAAAAAATTGACACGTATTTGACACGCGAGGAAAGTTTAAAATTAGAAAGGCCTTGTATTACAAGACCTTTCGAGAATTGAGTACCGAAGGCCGGACTCGAACCGGCACCTGGTGTAAGCCAGACTGGATTTTGAGTCCAGCGCGTCTACCAATTCCGCCACTTCGGCATAAATAAATTCACTAAATCAAATCTTTTTGAAGCTTTGTATCAATACAAATTTCCAAAAATGATGTGCAAAAGATAAAAAAACTTAATTTAACTAACTAACAAAATAGTGCTTCAATAATAGAATTCTCTCTAAATGGTATAAAGTTTTTGAAACTTCTTTCGATAATAAGTTAGCACCGGTTTATGGCACAGTGATTGAATAGCATAGTTTAAAACAACAGGAGTTATCATGAAAAAAACTTACAACAACAAAACAAAAAAATTTAACAAGAAGCAGGATATGTTTATTCTTGTTAGCAAGTGGGATAATATAGAAGATTATTCAGAAGAAGAAATTGAAGATCTTCTCGAAGAGAATAATATTCCGGAAATATCATATATAGAAGAAATTGAGAAACCAGAGTATATTATTTTTGATTAAAAACAACAGGTATCAAAATGAGTAAAACTTATATCGGACAAGACGGTCATTACGATATTGAAGATGACGGCAGAGTTATCCAGAAGATGGTTAATGAGTTTGGAAGATTAACCGGTATTACAAAAGTATATTCAAATTTTAAAAAGATCCCAAACTTATTAGATAGAAATAAGATCGAATATTTTCTTCAATTGCTCAATATTTATAAGGTCTCGGGACGGGTTTAAACTTTTATTTACTACTTGTCCCCTGAGCCTTCACTCATAAATTACTTCCTGACAGCTATTACTCTTTAAATCATCTTTCTGTATTTTTGTATCAAACAACGATATTGAAATATGGAAAACAACTTATCAAATAAAAATGATTCATCGAAATCAAAATCTAAAAACTTTATCTATGAAATAATTGATGAAGATCTGAAAACAAATAAATGGAATGGGAGAGTTCATACCAGATTTCCACCTGAACCAAACGGATATCTTCATATTGGGCATGCTAAATCAATTTGTCTTAATTCCGGAATTGCCCGTGATTATAACGGTAAATTTAATTTAAGATTTGATGATACAAATCCTACCAAAGAAGATCAGGAATATGTTGATTCAATTATTGAAGATGTAAAATGGCTCGGCGGAGATTTTGAAGACAGAGTTTTCTATGCTTCAGATTATTTTGAGCAGATGTTTCAATGGGCAGTAAAGCTAATTAAAAAAGGCAAAGCTTATGTTGATGATTCTGATCCGGAAACTATGCGAGGTCTGAGAGGTACTATCACTGAAGCTGGAAAAGAAAGTCCGAACCGTAATCGTTCTATTGATGAAAATCTAAATTTATTCGAAAGAATGAAAAACGGCGAGTTTAAGAATGGTGAAAAAGTCCTTCGTGCAAAGATTGATATGTCATCACCCAATATGCTTTTACGAGATCCTGTAATGTATAGAATTATTCATTCTGAACATCATAGAACTGGAAATAGATGGTGTATTTATCCAACTTATGATTGGGCGCATGGGTTAGAAGATTCAATAGAAGGGATTACTCACTCTATCTGTACACTCGAATTTGAAGTTCATAGACCATTGTATGATTGGTTCTTAAAAGAATTGGAAATTTATCATCCGCAGCAAATTGAATTTGCCAGATTAAACCTGACTTATACAGTTATGAGTAAAAGAAAATTACTTGAGCTTGTTGAACAAAAATTTGTTGATGGATGGGATGACCCAAGAATGCCGACTATTTCAGGTTACAGAAGAAGAGGCTATACACCTGAGGCAATTCAGAACTTTGCAGAAATAATCGGTGTAGCAAAGCGTGATGCGATGACCGATGTTGCATTACTTGAGTTTGCTGTCCGTGAAGATCTAAATAAAAAAGTTCAAAGAATAATGGCTGTTCTTGATCCATTAAAAGTTGTAATCACTAATTATAACGGTCAGGAACTATTGGAAGCAGTTAATAATCCTGAAGATGCTTCGATGGGACATCGTAAGATTAGTTTTTCAAAGGAAATTTATATTGAAAAAAATGACTTTATGGAAAATCCAATTAAAGGTTTCCATCGTTTGGCTCCGGGTGCTGAAGTAAGATTACGCTATGCATATATTATTAAATGTGATGAAGTTATAAAAAATGATAAAGGAGATATAGTTCAGCTTAACTGCAGTTATGATCCTGATACCAGAAGCGGAACAGGAACAAGTACAAAAAAAGTTAAAGGCACAATCCACTGGGTTAATGTTAGAGATGCAGTAAACTGTGAAGTGAGATTGTATGACCGTTTGTTTACTGTTGAAGATCCCTCAGGCGTAAAAGAAAAAGATTACAGAGATTTAGTGAATCCTGAATCGCTTAAAATAATCTCAAATGCTAAGCTTGAACCCTTTGTCCAAAATTTTAAACCTGGAGAAAAGTTTCAGTTTGAAAGACTGGGATATTTTTGTATTGATACAAAATTCACTGATAGCTCAAAATTAGTTTTCAACAGAACAGTAACTTTAAAAGATACCTGGGCTAAAACTGTAAATAAAAAATAGAATTATAATAATTAGTTTAATTATGCCGCAGAATAAAAATCCAAAATTATATTCAGTGATTACAGGAGATATTATCAAGTCTTCAAAACTGAGTATAGAGATGCACAAAAAACTTGTAAAAGTTTTAAGAAATTGTTCAAGAGAAGTATTGAAGGTTTTTCCCGGTGCACTTAAATACGAGCCTGAATTATTCCGTGGTGATAGCTGGCAATTATTAATTCAAAAACCTGAAAAGGCTTTAAGTATTGCTCTGTTTTATCGTGCATATTTAAAAGCCAATTTGATGGTTAATAAAATTGATGCAAGAATGGCAGTATCTGTTGGTACAGTCGATTATATTGAATCTTCTGTTGGCGTGGGAGATGCGTATAAGATTTCCGGAAAAGCTTTGGATAAAAAGGGTAAACGCAAGATTAAATTTGTGTCGGAGATTCTAAAGAATCCTGAAGTTATTGATTTAATTATTTATAACTCAGATTTTATTTCGTCAAGGTGGACAAGGAACCAGAGTAAAATTATTCTACTTGCCCTGCAAGATTATGATCAGAATAAAATTGCTCTTAAACTAAAAATATCACAACAAGCAGTTTCTAAACAATTGGATTCAGCAGGCTGGAATATTATTTCTAATAATATTGAGTTCTTTATTAGTGTTTTATTAAGCGACAACAGGAATATTATCTGATATTATCAGCAAATGAATATTGTTGTTTTTATAAATACAACCTTAAAAGGTTGTATTAACTATATACAACCCTAAAAGGTTGTATCTCTTGATTGCTGTCAAATAACAGGAATAGTTGATCGAACGTTAATCTTATATTAAAGCTAAATAAGTGTTAAAGGTTATATGAATTATCTGCATAACCAATAAATAATATTTTATGAAAACAGAGTTTATTCAAATATTGATACCTTTATTGGCTGCACACTTCCTCGGTGATTTTATATTTCAAACTGATAAGGATGTAAGGAATAAAAAAAGCTATCTGATATTTGGGAAACATATTATCATTGTAACAATCCTGAGCTACATTCTGGCTGGCGTATGGAATAGTTTATTAATACCAATTATAATATTACTCTCACATCTTATTATTGATTCCCTAAAAAAATCATTTAAGAATGATTCTTTATTATTGTTTGGGCTTGATCAATCAGCTCATTATTTAGTGATAATATTATTATCATTTTATTTAAGTGATAAAATTAAAACTGAATACATAAATCTATACTGGAATAATTTATTTGGGAATAATTATCTGAGATTATTAACAATTGTAACTTCGATTATCCTGGTAACAAAATTCAGCGGTATAATAATCAGTTATATAATAAAGCCTTTCCAAATAAAAATATTTAAAGATGAAAACAACAATAAAGATGAAATAAATACCGGTAGAGTTATAGGATATTTAGAACGGTTTGCTATTTTGATTTTATTCCTTGCAAATCTTCCAACCATAGTTGGTTTTTTAATTACTGCTAAATCAATTTTAAGGTATGGCGAGATAAAAAATAATAACGATAAGGTTTTGGTAGAGTATGTTTTAATTGGGACACTTTTAAGTTTTGCAATCGGGATTACCATTGCTCTGCTTGCTATTGAAACACTAAACTTACTTTCTTAATATCATAGAGAAATATTTTCTATCGCTTTATCTATTCTTTTAATCACTTCATCTTTACCAAGTATAAACAGCAGATCAAACATTCCTGGACCAGTGCTTTGTCCGGATACAGCTAATCGTAATGGATGGATAAGTTTGCCTTTCCCAACATTAAGTTCTTCAGAAGTTTTACTAAGGGCGTATTCAAAATCTTCTTTTGTTGGATTAGTCAGATTCTCAAATTCACTTTTTAGTTTTTTAAGATGGTCAGGAGTTTCCGGTTTCCAGTTTTTATCAATAGATTTTTGTTCATACTCCTTTGGAGGTTCATAAAAATATGTGCAGTTATCTATAAAGTCTTTTACAAAAGATACGCGTTCTTTCATTGCTTCAATAATCAGTAACAGGTAGTTATCAGAAAAACTTTGATCTTTATATCTGGATTTATGAAGCTCTTCTTTCAGCATTGTAATTAAATCACTGTTGGCTTTTTTGCGTAAATGCTCTGCATTGAGCCAATTTAATTTCTGAAGATCGAAAACTGCTCCTGCTTTATTAACTCTTTCCAATGAAAAACTATCAATCAGTTGATCCAAATAATAAAACTCTTTGTCATCGCCGGCATTCCAGCCGAGCAAAGCAACAAAGTTGATAAGAGCTTCTTTCAAAAATCCTTTATCACGATAATCTTCAACTGCAACATCGCCTTGTCTTTTAGAAAGCTTGGATCGATCGGGATTTAATAGTAGTGGCAGGTGAGCAAAAACCGGTCTCTCCCAACCAAAAGCATCATAAAGTAAAACATGTTTTGGAGTTGAAGATAGCCATTCTTCACCGCGGATAACATGAGTAATTTTCATCAAATGATCATCTACAACATTTGCAAGATGATAAGTAGGGTAGCCATCGCTTTTAATTAAAACCTGATCATCAACATTATTGCTTTCAAACTCAACATGTTCACGGATTACATCATCAAATTTAATTACTTGATTTGATTCGACATTTAATCTTATAACTTTTGGAATACCTGATGAAAGATTTTTTTCGATTTCTTCTTTTGACAGATGGAGACAATGTTTATCATATTTTGACTGAGGGAGTTTTTGTTTTTCCTGTTCTTCTCTTAATATCTGCAGCCTTTCAGGGGTGCAAAAACAATAATATGCTTTTCCTTTTAGTAACAGTTCATCGGAGTATTTCTTATAAATCTCAAGTCTTTCTGACTGCAGGTAAGGTTTAAAACTTCCTCCGATTTCAGGTCCTTCATCAAACTGTAATCCAGCCCATTTAAGAGCTTTTATAAGATTCTCTACAGCACCTTCAACATAACGGTTCCTATCAGTATCTTCAATTCTTAAAACAAAAGTTCCGTTGTTTTTTTTTGCAAATAAATAATTATATAAAGCAGTCCGCAATCCACCAACATGTAAATATCCAGTTGGACTAGGTGCAAATCGAACTCGTATAGTTTCACTAATCATTTGAGTATTCCTGTGTAAAAAAAGCAGAAGAGAAAAAAATTTTCTGGTACATCACAAAATGATCAGCTATCAGAAAGCATGCTAATCTTTGGTAATTTTGTTTTCAGTATAATACCTGACCTTTTCAATAAATTCCTGGCTGTCAATTGGTTTTGGTATATAATCAGTTGCTCCAGCTTCAAGACATTTTTCACGATCACCTTTCATAGCAAATGCAGTTAAGGCAATTATAGGTGTATCTTTATAATCATCAAGTTCCCTGATTTTTTGTGTTGCTTCAAAGCCATTCATTACAGGCATTTGCATATCCATTAAAATAAGATCATACTTTTGTTCCTGTACTTGTTCATAAGCCTGCAATCCATTTTCAACAACAACAATTGATTCAAAATTATTTTTCTTCAACAATCTGGTAACAATAATTTGTGAGTGTTTGTAATCTTCTACTAAAAGTATTTTTACGGTATCCTTGTTTTTTTTAACTTCATCGGGAGTTGCCGGTTCATCGTATCTGTTTATAAACGCGCTAACTGTTTCTGCCAGATCTTCAATATTAGAACTGCTCTTGTGGAGCAGATCAGAAAATAATCCATCTATTTTCTTCAGATCATCCTGATAAGTTTCTTTACCTGTATAAATAATAATAGGTAGTTTAGAAAAGCTCTTATTTGATTTTATCATTTTTATAAGATCAAAACCATTAACAACGGGCATATCAAGATCAATAATTGCAAGATCAAGATTAAGATTTTCAATCATACCAATAACTTTTGATGACTGATGTTCTGCAATCGCATTAAATCCTGCTTGTTCTACAGCTTCTTTAATCAGATTTAATGTAGGAATGTCATCATCAACAACGAGAATATTTGAATCTTTCTTCAGCCGATAACTTGTTAAGACTTCAACGAGATATTTATAATTGATCGGTTTAACAAAATATTCAACAGCACCCATCATAAAAGCTTTTTGCTGTTCTGCTTCAACAGAGCAGACTATTATAGGTATATGCTTGGTAATCGGGCTTTCTCTAAATTGTTTTAAAAGTTCAAATCCATTTGCATCTGGCAGGATTATGTCCATTATTACAGCTAAGTACTGCTGAGTTTCAACAATCCTCATTGCTTGCTGTGCTGAATTTACAATTGTAGGTTCATAACCCCATTTGGTCAGGTAATTACTTAGCAGTTTAGATGTAGCATAATCATCTTCAACTACCAGTACTTTATTTTTGGTACCGATTGGCTTTGGTAAACCTGAAAGCTGACTTTCTATTGTGCTGCCAATTTCTGCCGAAACTGAAATAGTATAAGTAATTCCTTTTCCAATACCACTCGAAATACTGATATCACCATTTAAAAATTCTATATACTTTCTGGTAAGAGTCAAACCAAGTCCTGTTAAATTACCAAACTTAGATATCTGTAATTCATTCATTGCAAAAGGTTGAAAGAATTCGGTAGTTTTTTTAGCATTAAGACCCTGACTTGTATCAGTTATTCTGAAAACCAGTTTTTTATTTGTGGGAGCAGAAGCTATTATTGAAATTTTACCATGTTCTGTCAATCTAACAGAGTTAGTTATAATGTTAAGCAGAACATATCTGAGTTTTTGAGTATCGATCTTTATGTTATCAGGAATGTTTTTATCTATTTCAAATAAAAATTCTATTCTGGATTTATCAATCTTCGAGCTAAACAATGATATGATCTCATTTAAGTAATCTCTGAAGTTTGTATTTGTAAAATTTATTTTGGTTATTCCGCTTTCAAGTTTACTCAGATCAATCAAATCGTTTATTACCGAAAGAAGTTCAAAAGCATTATCCTTTAAAGTTCCAACATATTCTGTCTGTGAAGGTGAAAGATTTTCTTCATTAAGTAATGAGGCAAAACCCATTATGCTATTAGTTGGGGTTCTCAATTCCTGAGCTATACCAGCTATAATTGAGCTTAAAGAATTATTAAGATTTCCTTTACTGCCGATCCAGAGTTTAATAAGATTTTTTATTCCTTCGCTTATCAGCTCAATATTATCAGAATCACTTTGTGTAAAAGAAGATTTCTTTGCAATTTTTAACAAAGCGATTTGACCATCACCAAGATTAAAAAGCACACAACCTTCATTCATTAAATGATCTGTAATATTAAAAGCGCAGTTGGATTGTATAGTAAAACGCTGGAACTGTTGTTTGGCAGTTAAATTTGCGCAATTCGGACAATTGATCTGAACTTCATTAGTTAATGTTTTCTTAGATGTTAATGATTTTCCGATTACTTCCAGGCTGCCATTACTTTTTAATTTGAACAATGCTGTTGCTTCTAATTCAAATTCTTTTACAAGAAAATCACAAAGCTTTCCGGGGAAATCTGCGGCAGAGCGAACAGCTGCTTGTATTAATTCGTTGTATTTACTTAAAAAATCAATTTTTGAACTTTGCATATTGGTTTTTTGATTTTATGAATATCACTCTTAAAAATTTATTCTAATCTAATTAGATTTTACTTTATTGCAAAATTAAACAATACCAGTCATTTTATCTAAATAATTTTTCTTGATTTTCAGTATATCACAATCATCTAATTGTTGTCATCTCACAATTGTTTTAAGCATAATAAGCTAAAACTTTATATAGTTAAGTATTTAACTGTCTTACATTACTTTAAAATCCTTATAGAATATTAATTCAGTTTAAAGTAAACTGAATATAGAGATCATTTTTTATCTGACGCATTAACTTTAAAATATTTTCAAAATTTTTCTGAGATATTGAAAGTAGTTAATTATTTAGCATTGATTTAACCAATAGCTTAAATTAGTTTTCAAAAAAAAATCTACTACTGTTTGAAATCTGTAAAATATTTATATCTGATTTTATTCTTTTGCAGCTTGTGGTCTAATCTTTCTAAAGCGCAAAGCGATTACTCTACAATTATTGTCTCTGATACAATTACGATAAACTTTAATAATCATTATCCGATTTCACAGGTTAATATCATCCCTAATTCAGAACAGATTTATCTTAAAGGAAAACAATTAACTTCAGAAGATTACGAGTTTTTATATTCACAGGGATACTTCAAACTTTCACCCTCACTGCCTTATTCTATTTTTGATACTCTTATTGTGAAATACAGATCCTTTAAACTTTCATTAAAAAAGGAATATTATAAAAAGAGTCTGGTTCTTAAATTTGATGATAAAACAGGCGATACTGTTATGGTGCTTTCATCAGCTTCGGGCGGATTTTCACCCGATGCAATATTTGGTTCGGATATGCACAAAAGCGGAACTATAGTAAGAGGATTTACTGTAGGAACAACAAAGGATTTTTCACTTACCAGTGGATTGCGTTTACAGCTTTCTGGCAAAATTTCTGATGACATTGAAATTGTTGCTGCCCTTACTGATGAAAACACTCCAATCCAACCTGAAGGGAATACTGAGAGATTGGAAGAGCTTGATAAAGTTTTTATTCAGATGAAGCATAAAAATGTTACAGGAACATTTGGTGACTATCAGCTAAAGCAAAGGTATGGTGAGTTTGGAGTTATTGATAGAAAGCTTCAGGGCTTGATGGGAGATTTCAATTACGGTAATGTTTCAGGTTATGTATCAATTGCAAACTCAAGAGGTAAGTTTAACACTAACAGTTTTAATGGCTCGGATGGTGTGCAGGGTCCATACAGATTAAGTGGACTGAATAATGAAAGAGATATAATCATTATTGCCGGCACCGAAAAAGTATTTCTTGATGGTGTTGAAATGAAACGAGGTGACAATAATGATTATGCAATCGAATACTCAAATGCAACAATTACTTTTACCCCAAACAAATTAATAACATCTGCCAGCAGGATAAGTGTGGACTTTGAATATACTGACAGACAATTTGCAAGAAGTTTTTTTGGCGCAGGAACTTCGGTTAAGCTATTTAATGAAAAAGCAAATCTTAAAGTTCAATATTTACGTGAAGGGGATGATCAGGATTCACCTATTGATTTATCACTTAGTGAAGATGATAAAAATATTTTATCACTTGCAGGTGATGATCGTGATAAGGCAGTTAAATCCGGTGTAAAACTTGCTGAACCTGATTCACTTGGGCAAATAAAAGGTATTTATACAAAGGTTGATACTATAATTAATGGAAACCAGTTTTCATATTATGTTTACAATCCGGGTGATTCAGCTTCACTGTATAATGTCAGCTTTAGTTTTGTCGGCGATGGTAACGGAGATTATTCAAGACAGAGTATTGGTTATTATAATTTTACCGGCATAGGAAAAGGAAGCTATCTGCCAATAATTTATTTGCCGCTTCCACAGCTAAAACAACTTGGCAGCGTAGCAATTGATATTCTTCCTTTTGAAAATATTTCATTAAGCCTTGAGTATTCAGGAAGCCTTTGGGATAAGAATAGATTATCTTCTTACGATGATGGTGATAATTATGGTTATGCAAGAAATGTTTTATTAAAAGTTTCACCTTCACAAATAACGATCGGGGAATTGAATCTTGGCAGAGCTGGATTTTCATACAAAGACCGATACAAACAAGGTAAGTTTACATCTTTAGATAGATTTGATGAAGTTGAGTTTAACAGAAATTACAATACATCAGCACAAACAAAACAACAAGATGAATCTTTAAGAGAAATAGGATTGCTGCTTCAGCCAATAAATGAGCTAACAGTAAATTCATCTGCCGGATTTCTGAGGAAAGGTAATGATTTTTCATCTGACCGCTTTAATAATATAATCAGATTTTCTGATATGAAATCTTATAATGTTGAATACAATCTGGATATTGTTAATTCAAAAACTTCATTGCTAAAAAGCAATTGGTTAAGGCATAAAGGAAATACATATTATTCAGTCTGGTTTCTAAAACCCGGTTTTGAGTTTATGGCTGAAGATAAACAAGATAAACAGACTGCAAAAGATTCTTTACTAAATGGAAGTTTGAAGTATTTCGAATATTCACCTTTCATTGAACTAATAGAAATTTCGGGTATTAAAGCTTTAACAAAGTTTACCCTCAGAGATGATCATTTACCTTTAAATGGCAAAATGATAAAAGAATCCAGATCAAAAACATTTACACTCGAAATTAATTACAGCGGAATAAAAGAAGTAAATACAAATCTTGTACTTACTTTCAGAAATAAGAGATATCAGGAACAGCTTAAACAAAAAGGTTTTCTTGATAACGAAACAATACTAATACGATCCAGAACAAAATTTAACTTTTGGCAGCGGCTTCTAAATGGTGATTTGTATTATGAAGTATCAACACAAAAATCTGCCCGTTTACAAAAAGTATTCGTAAGAGTAGAACAGGGAACAGGCAACTTTGCTTATCTTGGAGATATTAACAACAATGGAATTGCTGATGAGAATGAATTTGAACCCGCATTGTTTGATGGAGATTTTATTCAGGTTACTCTGCCGACAGATGAATTGTTTCCAGTCATTGATCTGAAAACAAGCACCCGGTGGAAAGTAAATTTTTCTGAACTGGTTGATAAAAATACTTTTATCGGAAAAGTAATTAGTCCGTTATCTTCAGAAACTATATTCAGGATCGAAGAGAACAGTCGTGATTTAAATTATGCTAATATTTATTTGTTAAAACTCTCAACATTTCAAAATGAAAATACAACTATTCGTGGATCAAATTATATTCAACAGGATATTTTTATTTTTGAGAATGATCAGGAATTATCTTTAAGATTGAGATTTACTCAAAGGAAGGCGTTAAATGAATTCAGTTCCGGTTTTGAAAGATATTACAATCGCGAACAAAGCATCAGAATAAAATTCAGAATGGTAAAAGAAATTTCAAATCAAACAGACTTTATTAACCAGATAGATAACGTCAGTGCCCCGGTTAATTCAAACAGGATTAGAGAGATTAATAGCAATAATATAATTTCTGAATTTTCATACCGCCCTGATAAAAACATTGAGGTCGGTTTTAGAATAAAAGCAGGAAGAAGTGAGGATACTCATCCAAAAACACCAACAGTAATTGATCTTAACTCACAGTTGTTAAGATTTAATATTTCATTTCTTGGTACTGGCAGACTAAGAATTGAAATTGAAAGGAATGAGCTTTTATCAAATACTACTGAAAATTTAATTCCTTATGAACTTACCAATGGCAATCAGATTGGGAAAAATTATTACTGGAGATTAAATTTTGATTACCGTCTCTCATCATTTTTGCAAACAACAATCAGTTACGATGGAAGAGTGCAGGGCAGTGGAAGCAGGGTTATACATACTGCACGGGCTGAAGCAAGAGCATATTTTTAACAACAATTTGTCATGCTGTACATAATCAATGTATGACATCATTAAAGGTAATTATGAAGATTATATCAAACTTAATTGAAGCACATATTTTCAGAGTTAATAAAGGTAAACTTGAATTTCTTGCGCTTAAAAGATCACCGGAACAAAACTATCCTAATTTGTGGCAAATGGTTTCCGGAAAGATCAAAAAAAACGAAACTGCATATCAATCTGCACTTAGGGAAATAAAAGAAGAAACAGGATTAAGACCAGAGAAACTTTGGATTGCCCCAACTGTAAATTCTTTTTACTCACCGGATAATGATTATATCTGTTTGCTGCCTGTTTTTGCTGCTAAAGTTAAATATAACAGCAAAGTTAAAATAAGTAATGAACATACTGAATATAAATGGGTCAGCCCTGAGCAAGCTAAAAAATTATATGCCTGGGAAGGTCAAAGAAAATCTATTGATGTAATTGTTGATTATCTGCTTAATAGAAATTCGTTTCTGAACTTTATTGAGATTACTCTTTAGATTGTGCATTCATCAAGTATTTTTCTATTTTGCTTATGATATTTGTAAAAAAAATTACAATTTTTTTCCTTTAGATTACTGAATCAATTAAAATAAAATATATAGGAGATGTTTTGGGCTTATTAGTAGTTGGGTCACTCGGTTTAGATACTGTAATAACACCGTTCGATAAAATTGAAGAAGCTTTGGGCGGATCAGCTTCTTATATTTCTCTTGCTGCAAGTTATTTTGGCGGACCTATTGAGTTCGTTGGCGTTGTTGGCAGTGATTTTCCTAAAGAGTACATAAAAATCATTGAAGACCATGATGTGGATACTGAAGGATTACAGATTGTAGAAGGCGGTAAAACTTTTCGGTGGACTGGGAAATATCATTACGATTTAAATGTACGCGATACTCTTTTAACCGAGTTGAATGTATTTGAGAAATTTGATCCGGTTATACCAGACAATTTTAAAAAATCTAAATTTATATGTCTTGGCAATATTGATCCCGTATTACAATCAAGAGTTTTAGATCAAATGGAAGATCCGCAGTTTGTTGTTTGTGATACAATGAATTTTTGGATCGAAGGGAAAAAGGATGACTTATTAAAGCTTTTAAAAAGAGTTGATGTACTGATTATTAATGACAGTGAAGCAAGATTGCTCGCTCACGAACCAAATTTAATTCGTGCAGCAAGAATGATCAGAGGACTCGGTCCAAAAATTTTAATTATTAAAAAAGGTGAACACGGTGCACTTCTGTTTGTTGAAGACATAGTTTTTTCTGCTCCTGCTTATCCTATGGAAACTATTTTTGATCCAACTGGTGCAGGAGATTCGTTTGCAGGCGGATTCATTGGTTACCTCTATAAAACACGCAGTCTCTCACCTGATAGCTTAAAGCGTGCTGTTATTTACGGAAGTACTATGGCATCTTTCTGTGTAGAGAAATTCAGTACAAAAGGTCTCGAAGAATTATCTAACTTGCAAATACAAGATCGCTTTAGAGAATTTATGACTCTTTCCAGATTTGATGAACAAGAATAGCAATTAAATTATTTAGAATAGTTTTTCCGAAAAGCCCCTTTCTTTATAAGAGAAGGGGTTCTTTAGTTTTGAGCTTATTGTTCTATTTACTTAATCATAAAGTGTATTAAACTCAATTAATAAATCAGAGTGATTTATAAATGATGAATAATTATTATGCAATAAAATTTTCAGAAGAAAGTTTTTCATATTTGGATCAAACAAAACTCCCGCTGCAGGAAGTTTATATTAAAACTGACGATTATGAAAGAATTGCAACAGCAATCGAAAGATTAGAATTACGAGGTGCACCTTTAATCGGAATTTCTGCAGCATTTGCATTAGCACTTTCATTCAAAGGAATTACTTCTAATCATAAAAACCATTTTGAAAAAGTTTATAATAGATTAGCCTCAACAAGACCGACAGCAGTTAATCTTTTTTATGCATTGGATAGAATGAGAAAAACTTTTGAAATTATTTCTGATTATTCAAATGTATATCAAATACTGATTAAGGAAGCAAAAGCAATTTTTGATTATGAAGAACATTGCTCTAAAAGAATATCTGAGATTGGTGCTAATATTTTCATTAAAAAATCCAATATACTGACGCATTGCAATACAGGTTCGCTTGCAGCTGCCGGATTTGGAACAGCATTCGCAATTATTAAAAAAGGATTTGATGATGGATTTATCAAACATGTCTTTGTTGATGAAACAAGACCTTTGCTGCAGGGTTTGCGCTTAACAACTTATGAGCTTATAAAAAACGGAATTCCATTTACGGTTCAGACTGATTCAATGGCTGCGGTTTTAATGCAGCAGGGTAAGGTTGATTTGGTTTTGACAGGAGCTGATAGAATTGCGCTTAATGGTGATAGTGCTAACAAAATAGGTACCTACAATCTGGCAGTGCTATGTAATTTTCATAATATTCCGTTTTATATTGCTGCCCCTTCAACTACAATTGATAGAAATATTGCAACTGGAAATGAAATAGAAATTGAATACAGAAACGGATCTGAAATATTGTCTTTAGATGGTAAGCAAATTACTGATCCGGGTTTGCAGACTTTTTCACCTGCATTTGATGTAACTCCGGCACATCTTATAAATGGAATTATTACCGAAGAAGATTTTTATTCCTTCCCATATAATTTTATACGATGAGCGAGATAATTAAAACTGATGCGGTTGTACTTTCAAAACTAAGCTACGGAGATACAAGCAGCATAGTTACACTTTACACCGAAACTGATGGTAAATTATCTGCTATTGTTAAAGGCGGCAGAAGTTCAAAATCAAAAATTGGAAAAATCATTGATCCGATTAATTATCTTCAAATTATCATTTACAAAAAAAATACGCGCGATATACAGATACTTTCAGATGCTAACCTGATTTCACATTTTATAAATCTTAAAGAAGATCTTAATTCGGCAAAATATGGTTTTGCAGTAATTGAACTTATAAAAAATCTAACAGTCGAGCACGAGGTTAACCAAAAATTATTTAAAGGGTTAGTAAAGATCTTAAATCTTATCAATGACAAAAAAGAAAATCCTGCTTTTTTATTTGGGAGATTTTTACTTTTCTTCCTGTCAGAATTAGGTTATGAGTTATCAACCGATAAATGTTCTGTTTGTGGGAACAAATTAATTACCGGGACGACTCTCGGTTTCGATTTTAATACCGGTATATTATGTTCTGATTGTTTTAAGTCACATTCAGGTGTTGAAACAATCTCTGCGGAACTTTTTGATTTAATCTTTTGTCTAAAAACCAATAGATTAACAGAGAAATTTAATGTTGGAATAATGGATAAGTTCATTTTTTTAATGGAACAATATTTAAGATTTCATATAACAGGGTTTAAAGGAATACAATCATTCAGAATTTATAAATAAAAAGTAGAGGTAATTATCAGCATTTGCGATACCAATGAATAAAGTGTGAATCTAATAATACAAAAAAAAAATAATAGGAGAATAAAAATGAAAACTAAAGGTGTTTTAGGTGCGGCTGCCCTTGTAGTAGTAGGAATTTTATTTGGAGCTTTACTCGTTTCAGGTTTTGGTTTAGTAAGACCAGGATGGGCAGATATTAATTTAGGTGCAAATCATCCTCCGGTTAATCTTGATGCAGATGCTACTTCTTTTTCAAAAGCATTCATTGAAGTTGCTGAAAAAGTTACTCCGGCAATCGTACAGATTAACGTAGTGGCTGAGAGGGAAAACCCGCATAAAGATTTTTTCTTTTTTCCGTTCGATGATCAAATACCTAAAGAGCAGCAGGGATCGGGGAGCGGAATAATAATTTCTGATGATGGTTATATATTAACAAATAATCATGTTGTTGATAATGCAACAAAAGTAAGTGTCGGATTAGCAGATAAAAGAACATTTAGTGCAAAGGTTGTTGGTACTGATCCATTAACTGATTTAGCTGTTATAAAAATTGATGCTGATAATTTAACATCAGCATATCTTGGTGATTCCGATAATCTAAAAGTAGGACAGTGGGTAATGGCAATTGGTAATCCTCTTTCACTCTCCTCTACTGTAACTGCTGGTATTGTTAGTGCAATTGGAAGAGGGCAATTGGGATTGATTAATGATAGTTATGGTATTGAGGATTTTATTCAAACAGATGCGGTGATAAATCCAGGAAACAGCGGCGGTGCCTTAGTTGATCTTTCAGGTGCAGTTGTTGGTATTAACTCTGCAATTGCTACCCGTGGTACCGGTACTTATATTGGATATGGATTTGCAATACCAATCAATCTGGTTAAGACAGTTGCTAAAGAAATTATTGCCTATGGAAAAGTAAATCGTGGATATATCGGCATAAATATTGGAGAAGTTAATGATGCTCTGGCAAAGTCAGTTGGTCTTGATAAACCGAAAGGAATAATTATTCAAGGTATTGTTGAAGGTGGTGCTGCGTCTGAAACTGATCTTAAGTCAGGAGATATAATTCTGTCAGTTGATGGGCGTGAGTTAAATAAGCCAAATGAATTACAAGGATATATTGCTTCCAAAACTGCCGGCACTTCAGTTAATCTTAAAATTTTCAGAGACGGAAAGGAACTTGATAGAAAAGTAACACTAAAAGCACGTGATGAAGATGCTAAAAATAAACCGGTTGTGATGAAAGGTGAGAATAATTCAAAAAGTGAAACTAAATCAAATACTGTCAGTTTTGAAAGTATTGGAATGACTGTTAAAAATCTTAGCGAAAAGGATAAAGAAAACTATAACATTAACTCAGGTATAATTATTACTAAAGTTGAAAACTTTAGTAAAGCAGCAGAACAAAAACTTGGAAGCGGTTTAGTTATTGTTGAAGCTGATAAGAAAAAGATTAATGATGTTGCTGCATTTGAAAAAATAGTTGACAGTAAAAAAGGTAAAGCAGTGTTATTAAAAGTTCAGGATAAAGATGGTAACTCAAAATTTATCGGTCTGGAAATACCTGAATAAAAAACGATAAATAATTTCTGTGAACGTCCCGATTATTCGGGACGTTTTTTTTATATTTGCTGCAAATATTGGAAAGTAAATGATAAGATTTCTGACAGCAGGAGAATCGCACGGAAAAGCATTAACTACTATAGTTGACGGCTTTCCTTCTAACTTAAAAATATCAAAAGAATATATTAATCTTCAGCTTAAGCGAAGACAATCAGGCTATGGTCGTGGATTAAGGATGAAAATCGAATCCGACAATGTGGAAATTATTTCCGGGCTTAGATTTGGGAAGACACTTGGTTCACCGGTTTCGATGTTAATCAGAAATAATGATTGGGAAAACTGGCAAACTATTATGTCAGTTGAGCCGGTTGATGATAAAATTCAGAAAGTGACTATTCCACGCCCTGGTCATGCTGATCTGGTTGGCATTTCAAAATATAATTTTGATGATATACGAAACTCGATTGAAAGATCCTCTGCAAGAGAAACTGCTGCTCGTGTTGCGGCTGGCTGCTTTGCAAGAAAATTACTTGAAGAATTCGGGATAACCATCGGAAGTTTTGTTGAAAGTATCGGCGGGGTTTATCCTGAAAAACCATTCACAGAAAAATTATTTCAAAACAGATTGCAAAAAAACTTTACTGCAAAAACTATATCAGATAAAGCTGATAAAAGTGTAGTTCGCGTTTTAGAGAATACACAGGAAGAAAAAATTATCAATAAAATAAAAAATGCTAAAAAAAAGGGAGATACTTTAGGCGGTACTTTTGTAACTGTTGCAACCGGAGTTCCTGTTGGTCTTGGAAGTTTTATGAATCATGATACAAAACTTGATGCTGAGATTGCTTATTCAATAATGTCTGTAAATGCTGTTAAAGCTGTTGAAGTAGGTGAAGGTTTTTTATTAGCTGATAAATATGGCTCAAATTCGCATGACGAGATTATTTTAGATAAAGAATTATTTTCACGAAATACAAATCGTGCTGGTGGTATTGAAGGAGGAATTTCCACAGGTCTTCCAATAATTGTTAGAGCAGCAATGAAACCTATTGCAACTTTGATGTCTCCTATTGAAAGTGTAAATCTCTCTAATATGAAGAAAGTTGACGCAAGAAGAGAACGCAGTGATTTTGTTGCTGTACCTGCTTGTGCTGTAATTGCTGAGTCAATGATTGCATGGGTTATTGCTAAATATTTTATTCAGAAGTTTGGCGGAGATTCCCTGGAAGAAATCAGGGATAATTACAATTCCTACAATAAGAAGCTCTTTTCGAGAATAAAAAATAATTTTAAAAGATAAATATGATTCAGATAAAGATATTTACATTCAATTTATTTTCTGAAAATACAATTGTTATTTGGGATGATAAATTATTAGAAAGCGCTGTTGTTGATCCGGGCTGCAGTAATCCTGTAGAAGAAAATATACTGGCAGATTTTATTGATGGGAAAAATCTTAAAGTAAAATATCTTATCAATACACATTGTCATATAGATCATATCTTCGGATGTGAGTTTATTAAGAAAAGATATAATCCTAAATATTTAGCACCTGAATTGGATTTGCCTTTAATTGAAAACGCTTCTATGCAGGCTGGTATGCTTGGAATTGATTTTTCAATAAATATCAGACCCGATGATTTTCTATCAGAAGATAAAAAACTTAGTATAGGTGGATTTGAGATAGAGTTTTTATTCACTCCAGGACATACTGCCGGCGAGTTTTGCATTTATATTCCTGATATAAAATCTTGTATAACAGGTGATGTTCTTTTTAGTGAAAGTATTGGAAGAACAGATCTTTGGGGTGGTAATTACGATACTTTAATACAAAGCATTCAGGATAAACTACTGACTCTTCCGGATGAAACAATTATCTTTCCTGGTCATGGTCAATCCAGTACAATTGGAAAAGAAAGAATATTTAATCCATTTCTAAATCACACTGTTTAATTATTACAGGGTTGTTATGAAAAACAAACTTTACGAGTTATCTCAAAAAAAAGAGGATGCTAAACTTGGCGGTGGTGAACAAAAAATTAAAAGTCAGCATGATAAGGGGAAACTAACTGCTCGTGAAAGGATAGAACTCTTAGTTGATGAAGGCAGTTTTGAAGAAATCGGGATGTTTGTAAAACACCGGACAAAAGATTTTGGATTGGATAAACAAAATTATCCTGGTGATGGCGTTGTTACCGGATTTGCTAAAATTAGTGGAAGACCGGTTGCTTTGTTTTCACAAGACTTTACTGTTTTCGGCGGTTCACTGTCTGAAACACACGCTGAAAAAATTGTGAAAATTATGAAGCTTGCTATGAAAGCCGGCATTCCTATTATTGGATTAAATGATTCCGGTGGTGCAAGAATACAGGAAGGTGTAAATAGCTTAGGAGGATATGCTGATATTTTTCTTCTTAACACATTAGCTTCAGGTGTAGTGCCGCAAATATCTGTTATTCTTGGTCCTTGCGCTGGCGGAGCTGTTTATTCACCGGCAATTACTGATTTTATTTTTATGACCAGAAAAACCAGTCATATGTTTGTAACCGGTCCAAATGTTGTTAAAACTGTTACACACGAAGATGTTACCTTTGAAGAACTTGGAGGGGCTGATACTCACAGTCAAAAAAGTGGTGTTGCTCATTTTGTTTATGATAATGAAATAGAAACATTGTTAAATGTTAGAAAACTTTTAAGTTTTATTCCTTCAAACTTTAAGGAAAAACCAATTCAGGTTGAATTTAATTTCGGTTTATCTGCTGAGAATGATAAACTAAAGCACATATTACCAGATAATCCAAATAAACCCTATGATATGAAAGAAGTAATTCTCAATATTGTTGATGAAGAAAGTTTTTTTGAAGTTCATAAAAATTATGCTGAAAACATAATATGCGGTTTCGCCAGATTAGGAGGAATGAGTGTCGGAATTGTCGCAAATCAGCCGCAAGTTTTGGCGGGAGTTTTGGATATTAATGCATCGGTAAAAAGTGCAAGGTTTGTCAGATTTTGTGATGCGTTTAACATTCCTTTGCTTGTTTTAGTTGATGTTCCTGGGTTTTTACCTGGCACAGAACAGGAATGGAATGGAATAATAAGACATGGAGCCAAATTGTTATTTGCTTTTAGCGAAGCCACTGTACCAAAAGTTACTTTAATTATAAGAAAAGCCTATGGCGGAGCTTATGATGTAATGAATTCAAAACACATCAGAGGCGATTACAATTTTGCATGGCCTACTGCTGAAATTGCAGTGATGGGTCCAAAAGGAGCCGTTGAGATAATTTTCAAGAAGGAGATTGAATCATCAGCAAATCCTGAACAAGAACTTGAACTTAAACTGAACGAATACATCGAAAAGTTTGCTAATCCATATATCGCGGCTGAAAGAGGTTTTTTGGATGATATTATAGATCCTGAAGAAACAAAGAAGATACTAATAAATGCTTTTGATCTATTAAGAAATAAGGTAGATAATAATCCTAGAAAAAAACATAATAATATTCCACTTTGATTTTATAAGCCATTGTTATTATTGATGTTATCTGATTTGGTTAAAATATTACTTGTAAAAAGAATAATGAAAACTTATATTAACAACCATAATTTTATTTCGGAGTGCTGATGAATAAATACATACTAATTCCAATAGCGATGTTAACAATGCTTTTACTTGCAGCTTGTTCATCCACATCAGAAATTACAAATCATTATCATTCAGATACAATTGAAAATACAAAAAGAGTTGGTATAGTTTCCGAAATGTTAGAGGAAGCAAGACAATATTACGTTCTTGCATTAAAAAAGCAGGAATTAAACAGCACTAAGGAAACAGTTGAAAATTATGAAGCTGCTTTAAGGATAATTAATAATCTTAGCTACTATCCGGGCATAGATGATAACGCTGCCTATGTTGAGTTAGAAAACTCAATTATTGACGACTATAAAAGTTTTATTGATGGATTAAGTGAACTGCCGGAATCAATTTCATTTGCTGCTTATGAAGAATGGATGAAAACATCGGTACCTGAGCTTGTTCTGACAAATAATGAATTTGAAAAAACAGAGCGGATAGTTATTCCATCTGATATTCCATTGGAATTAAATTCATACGTTGAGCAATGGCTGAGTTATTTTACAGGAAAAGGCAGTACAGCAATGAGAAGATGGCTTGAGCGCTCAGGCAGATATTTTCCGATGATGACCAAAGTTTTCGAAGAAGTCGGTACACCGAAACAATTGGTTTATTTAAGTATGATGGAAAGCGGCTTAAATCCAACTGCAAGATCTTGGGCTAGTGCTGTTGGTTTATGGCAGTTCATCAAATCCACTGGTAAGCTATATGGGCTTGAAACCGGTTTTTATTATGATGAAAGAAGGGATCCAGTTAAATCTACTTATGCTGCTGCCAGACATCTTAAAGATCTTTATACAAATCTGGGTGATTGGTACCTTGCACTTGCCGCGTATAATTGCGGTGAAGGAAGAGTTACGCGTGCATTGAGAAAATCAAAAGGTAATACTTTTTGGTCAGTCAGACCTCATTTACCAAAAGAAACAAGAAACTATGTCCCGATTTATATTGCAGTAAGTATGATTGCAATGGAACCAGAAAAATACGGTTTTACTGATATCAATTATCAAAAACCTTTTGAGTATGATGTCTATACTGTTGATGGTGCAATTGATTTGCAATTCCTTTCAGCATGTGCCAATACTGAATTACAATTGCTTCAGGAAATGAATCCTGAATTAACTCAGCTTTCAACCCCATCAAATTTTCAGGGCGGATATCCATTGAAAATACCAAAGGGATCATTGAACAGCTTTGTATTAAAGATGCAGAATATTCCTGAGTCTGCAAGAAGAACCTATTTGGTTCATACAGTTAAAAAGGGAGAGACTGTTACTAAGATCGCAAACAGATATGGTATATCTAAATTAGATCTTGCAGATGCAAATAATATTACCGTCAAATCTAAGTTATATTCCGGAGTCAAATTAAAAATTCCGGTTCTAACCAGTCTTAATGTAAATGATTTTTCTGATAACACCGATACACAGATCGCACAAGATATAAATTCACAAAATCAAAATGAAGATTATATCTCGCCTTATGCAAATCTTAATGGTAATAATACATTAGCCTTAAATGAAACTCAGGAAATTGATGAGGAGGATGAAGTAATATCGAATGGTCAAACAACAGCAAACGAAAACATTGATAACATCGAAACTTTAATTGAGGAATCTACTGCTTCAATGATTCCGGAAGGTTTTGTTGCAGTAACTTATAAAGTAAAAAATGATGATAGTTTATTAGGTATTGCTGATTTGTTTAATTCAAGAGTAAGTGATATTAGAAACTGGAATAATATTCCATACACAACTACAATTAAAATTGGTCAAACATTAAATATCTACGTTCCTGAAACAATGAAAGATTATTATGCTTCTCTTGATAAATCTACAGAAATTGAAAAGAATAAAAATATTGTTTCGAAAAATTCAAATAAAAATTCCGGAATCCTTTACCATAAAATAAAAAGAGGTGAAACTTTAGGTTTAATTGCTGCTAAATATGGTGTAAGTGTAAATCAATTAAGAGATTGGAATAATATTTCCGGGAATAAAATTGTTGCTGGAAAGAATTTGAGAGTTTATTCCGAAGGAAATTTCAATTATACCTCTAATAATGAAAAGACAAATACTGTTACTAAGAATAACATTTTTAAATACAAAGTTAAAAGAGGTGATAACCTCGGTAAAATTGCAGAAGAATTTGGAGTATCAATCAACCAGATTAAAAAATGGAATGGTCTGTCAGATAATAAAGTAATTGCCGGCAGCACTTTAAAAATTTACAGCGGAACTTCAAGCTCAACATACGGTGATAATACAACCAAGAATACATCAAATGTAAACTATTATAAAGTTAGAACTGGTGATTCTATCGGACAGATTGCTGATAAATATGGTGTAAAGATTTCAGATATTCAAAACTGGAATAATATATCAGGCAATAAAATTTTAGCTGGCAGTACTCTTAAAATTTATTCTGATGCAAACATTAATGATATTCCAACTGAAACAAAGACAACTGTTAAGAATTCAAAAACCAATAATCAGGTTTACACTGTTAAAAAAGGTGAATCGTTATTCTCAATTGCACAACGCTATAATACTTCAGTTGCAAAGATAAAATCACTAAACAACTTAAAATCAAATAATATTCAAGCAGGACAAAAACTTTTAGTTAACTAAAAACAATATTTATTTACTGAGCCGTTAGGGGTGTTATCCCGCCTACCCGTGGGATATCTGAGATAATACCCTAAAAACCTGATCTGGATAATGCCAGCGTAGGAAAACGGGTGAAAGAATGATTTTTTAAGTAGCCGTTTTTCCAGAACGGCTATTTTTTTTGGAGTAATTATGAAAAAAATAATCATTCTTTTTTTATTCTTTTGTTTTGAGATATTTCCGCAAATCAAATCTGTAAAAGGAATCGTCTTTGATTCTGATTCCAAAGTACCTCTGCAAGCAGCTAATATTCTGATAAAAGGAACAAGTGTTGGAACAATTACTGATGGAAACGGTTTGTTTTCTCTTGATTTTAATTTTACTGATACAAGTATTATCATAATCAGTTTTGTTGGCTATAAAACTAAAGAAGTTTTGATAGCAAAAAATAATACGGAAGAAATTCAAATCCCGCTTGAAAGTAAAATCTTATCTTCACAAACTATTCTTATTGAAGCAAGTGTTGGAAAAAAGGGTGTTACTCCAATTTCTTTTGACAAAATCCTAAGAGAAAAAATTAGCAGAGATTATGTCGTTCAGGATGTGCCCGGTTATTTGTCACAACTTCCATCAACAACATTCTATTCAGAAAACGGAAATGGAATAGGTTACAATTATTTAAGTATTCGTGGATTTGATCAGAGAAGAATTTCAGTTTCAATTAACGGTATTCCACAAAACGATCCTGAAGATCACAATGTGTATTGGCTGGATTTTCCTGATCTGCTAGCAAGCACAGAATTGCTTCAGGTTCAGAGAGGTTCAGGCTCAGGAGTTATCGGCTTTCCATCTGTAGGCGGTTCAATAAACATAATTACATCGCCCTTTTCTGATAGAACAAGGTTTGATTTGCTTGTCTCAGCAGGTTCATATAATACAAAAAAATATAGTGCTTCATTTGCAAGCGGATTAATAGATAATCGTTATTCGGTTTATGCAAAGCTTTCTCAGATATTTAGTTCAGGTTATAGAAATTTATCCTGGTCAAAGCTAAATGCATATCATCTGTCATTTGTAAGATATGATGATAACTTTACAACTCAGCTAAATCTTTACGGCGGTCCGATATCTGATGGATTAGCTTACACCGGCATTGCTAAGTTTGCTGTAAAAGATCCTGTAGAAAGAAAAGCTAATTATTCTTATTGGGAAGCAGCTGAAAACAAATACAGCTATGTGTTAAACAGAAGACCTGAAGAAATTGAAAACTTCTCCCAGCCGCATTTTGAATTGTTGAATGAATTTTATCTTAAAGATAATCTTAAGTTTAATTCTGCTTTGTTTTATGTTTATGGCTCGGGCTTTTTTGATTATGATGGTTCGTGGTCTGTTTATTATGATGATTATTTCAGACTTAAATCTAATGGATTTGATTCGACTCAAATTCCTGTTAATGCTTTGATTCGTGCGCAGGTTGAAAACAAACAATTTGGCTGGATTCCTAAAGTAAGTCTTAATCATCTCAATGGTCAGTTGATTATCGGAGGTGAATTCAGATTTCATCAATCAGAACATTGGGGCAGTATAAATTATGCTGAAAATATTCCCGAAGGAGTTAATAAAGACTATAAATACTATTATTACAATGGTGCGAAAAATATATTTTCCGGCTTTATTCACGAACTCTATAATCTGAATGATAATATAAATTTACTTGGCGAGATACAGGTTACATATCACAAATATCATTTATTTAATGAAAGATATCTCGGAAATGAATTTACAATTGATAATTTATTTGTTAATCCAAGAGTAGGATTTAATTATAAGTTTTCAAAAACAATCAGTTCATTTATATCATTTGCCAGAGTTACGAGAGAACCAAGGTTGAAGAATTATTACGACGCAGCAGAATCAAGCGGTGGAGAGCAGCCGCAATTTGCACTAAATGCAAACGGCACTTATAATTTTGCGGAGCCAAATGTTCAACCGGAAACCATGAATGATATCGAGATAGGATTATCTTTTCAATCAGAAGATTTATCACTTAATGTTAATTTCTATTATATGATTTTTGAAAACGAAATTGTTAAAAGCGGAAAACTTGATAGATTCGGGCAGCCGGTTACAGGCAATGTTGATCAAACAACACATGCAGGAACAGAAATTAGTTTTATTTACAAACCAGTCAGAGCATTAGAGTTTTTTGGTAATACTACTTTTAGCTCGAATAAAATTAATAATGGAAAATATTTTATTAGTGATTTGGATTGGATTGATCTTAGTGGTAATAAAATAGGTGGTTTTCCGGAAATGCTGGCAAATGCCGGGATACAATTTCATTCGAACAATTTATATGTTAAACTAAGTGCTAAATATGTCAGCAGTTTTTACTCAGATAATTTTGATTCTCAAATAATTAAGTATCTGTCCAAATTTCCGGGATTTATTGATTATAACGACAATGTTAATGATTCATATTTTACAGCAGATTTTTATTGCAGCTATGATTTTAATTTTTTTGGCGGTATAAACAGTTCAAAATTATTTTTACAGGTAAATAATATCTTTAATAATTTATATTCTGCTTATGCTATTGGTAAAGAGTTTTTTCCTGCCGCTGACAGAAACTTTATTGCAGGTATTCAATTAGGATTATAAAACAATTTCGGATTCTGATAAATAGCTATCGCTTTATTTATTAGAAGTCAACTTACTATAAACTATATACTATTTAAAATAAATTATGAAGCGTTGTTTAATTTTAGCAAATGGCAAATCTCCGGCAAAAAAAACTATAGAATATTTTCACAAAAAAGGTTTCACTACAATTATATGTGCTGACGGCGGGGCAAACTCTGCACGAAAATTAAATTTAATACCTGATTTTATTATAGGTGACTTAGATTCTATAACTGATTCAAATCTGAAATATTATTCCAAGAGAGTTAAAGTAATAAGATATAATAGACAAGACGATACTGATGTTGATAAGAGCATAAAGTTCGCAATTAAAAATAAATTCTCTCAGGTTGTCTTATCAGGTGTTACAGGTGACAGATTAGACCACACAATTTGCAATTTAGGAATAGTTATCAAGTATCTTTCACGTATCAATATTTATACTGCTGCAGAAAAATCTTTTCTTATTCCTGTTAATAATACAATCAGATTCCCTTCAATTCCTGGTGAAATTATTTCTATCTATGCATTTGATAAAAAAACAAAAGTCACTTCAGCAGGGCTGAAGTATAAATTAAATAACAGTTCACTGGCTTTTGGTGTTAATGAAAGCACTTCAAATGTTAGTGTAGATAGTAATGTAACAATCGAAGTTAAAAATGGTGTTGCTTTTGTTATAAGAGAATTACAAAGCCTGATAAAGTATGATCTCTTTCAGTTTGTTTGATATAACAATTATCGTCCTGTTCTTTTCAGCATTATTGATAATAGGATTTTTATCTTCACGTAAAGTAAAATCAGATGCAGAAAGCTTTTTACTTTCAGGCAGAAATATGGGATTGTTTTTATTTGTTCTTGTTAATGTATCTACATGGTATGGTGGGATAATCGGAGTTGGGGAGTTTACTTATCGTTACGGATTAGTAAGCTGGTTTACACAAGGTTTGCCTTATTATTTTTTCGCTTTTTTATTCGCACTGTTTTTCGCAAAAAAAATTCGTGAAGCAGCATTATTTACAATTCCAGAAAAACTTGAACAGGTTTATGGAAAAAATACTGCACTTCTTTCTGCAGTTGTTGTTTTCATACTTGTTTCGCCAGCACCTTATTTACTGATGAGTGCAAATTTAATATCGCTTGTGTTTGATACCGGTAATTTATTATCACTTATTATCGCTACAATACTTTCTGCTTCATATCTGATTAAAGGCGGATTCAAATCGAATATTTTTACCGATGCGTTTCAGTTTTTTATAATGTTTACCGGATTTATTATAATAGTTTTAGTTGCAGTATTAAACTTTGGTAGTATCGATTACCTCAAATCAAATTTGCCTCAATCACACCTTTCTTTAACCGGTGACGCTTCGATTACATTTTTAATTGTCTGGTTTCTTATTGCTTTATGGACTTTTGCTGATCCCGGCTTTCATCAACGATCTTATTCAGCCAAGACTGGTAATGTTGCTAAATACGGAATTTTAATTTCTATAATATTTTGGGCTGTATTTGATTTTCTTACCACTTCAACCGGTTTATATGCAAAGGCGATAATTCCAAATCTGGAAAATCCAATGATGGCGTATCCATTATTAGCTGAAAAAATTCTTGCTCCGGGATTAAAGGGAATATTTTATGCTGCTATGTTTGCTACAATAATTTCTACTCTAAACAGTTTTATGTTTTTAAGTGCTACAACTATTGGTAATGATTTTATTTATCGAATCAGCAACCGAAAAAGAATTGATAAAATTAAATTCTATACCATAATTGGTATAATTGTTACTTCAGTTCTGTCAGTAATCATTGCTTATGCTGTCCCATCTGTTGTGCAAATCTGGTATATCATTGGGTCTTTGTTTATTCCCGGAATTATTTTACCTGTAATAAGTGCCTATTATCCCAGAATTATTATTTCAAATAAAATTATTCTGCTTGAGATAATACTTGCTATTTTATCTGGAACGGTTTGGTTGATAATCCGGAATTATTTACATGGGTTTATATATGAAATTGAGCCAATGCTGGTAGGGGTTTCAGTTGCTTTATTAATTCATTTGATAGGTTTAATTAGAAAATCTTTTTCGTTTAATAAGAGAAAGCAAAATTGACCCGCCAAGCACAACTACAATTATGAAAAGTGATATCTCAGTTGGGATTTTATAAAAATCAGTAACTAACATTTTGATACCAACATAAAACAACACAACGGATACTCCATATTTAAGATAAACGAAAAGATCAATAAGACCAGCCAAAGCAAAATACAGCGCTCTTAAACCAAGTATAGCAAAAATATTTGAAGATATAATTATAAAAGTGTCCTTTGTTATTGCAATGATTGCAGGAATTGAATCAACTGCAAATACTATATCTGATGATTCAATTAAAAGCAGAGCAAGAAAAGTTGTTGTAACGTAAATCTTGTGATTATCTTTTATAAATAACTTTTTGCCCTTATAAGTTGTGTTCAGCTTAAAATATTTTCGTGCTATTTTTAACAGCCAGTTATTTTCAACATCTATTTTTTGATTGCCGCCAAAAGCCATCTTATAAGCAGCAAGCAATAAGATTACAGCAAACACATAAATAACCGGTTCAAAAAGATTTATTAAAGTTACACCAGCTAAAATAAAGATAACTCGGAAAACTACTGCGCTGATAATACCCCATTTTAACACATGCGGTTGATTTTCCGGTTTTACATCCATTATACTGAAGATCATCAGGAATACAAAAAGATTATCAACCGAAAGCGATTTTTCGATTATATAACCTGTCAAAAATTCAATCGCTTTTTGATGACCATCTTCCATGTAAATAAAAATAAATAGATTGAAAAGAAGAGCGGTTAATATCCAAACACCGCTCCAAATAAGACTTGCTTTTAAAGTTATTTTTCCGCGTCTATGATCTGTTACATATAAATCAATAAACAGAAGCAATGCAACTATGACAGAAAAAAAATACCAATAAGAAGATTCAGCTATCAAGGCAGGGTAATCTTTCTATGGAAGAAAAACTGCTATTGCTAGTACGGTAGTCCACAAACCGTTTTTATCTCCTTCAGCAGACTGTGTAACATTAAATGAACGGACAATCTTGCCGGACATTTTGTAAATGTTTTCTCTTTCACTCCAATCCTTTTCAGAATCAAATTCAACGCCCAAAGTAGTAGCAAGCATTGTAGCAGCAAGATCTTCTGCATACTCTCCGCATACTTTTTCAGTCTGACCAAATGGATGATGTTCTGAAAGATATCCGTAGGCATTATTATCTGCAGGAATTGCTACACCTAACGAAGCTGCAATTAATCTATTTGGCTCATTAGTAGAGTTTCTTGCCATAACACAATGTGTAATCTGACCGGGTGTAATAAGTTTTACTCCTTCATCTACAGAGATGCGTTTGCATCCAACAGGAAAGATACTGCTTACAGTTACAAGGTTACAGATTTCTATTTTTGCATTTCTTAGTGCAAGTTCAAAAGAGCTTAAGTACTCTTTGTGTCTTCCAACACCTTTGGTAAAAAAAACTTTTGTTGGTAGATACAATTTTCTTCCCTTTCTATTCTAAGTTAATTGAATTTAATGAATTTCCGTTTTCCAACTTTTAAAATCATTCCTGATTTTACATAAATGATCTGATGCAGATCGCTGATTTTATCACCATCTATTGAAACACCGCCTTGTTGAACTAATCTTCGTGCCTCACCTTTTGAAGGCGCAAAGTTTACTAAAACAATCAGATCTAAAATATTAATTTCTTTGTTATTCCCAATACTGAATTCTTCTATTTCATCAGGTAAGCCTTTGTTTATAAAAATATTATCAAACTCTTTTTGAGCAGACTCAGCAGCTTCCTGATTATGATACATTTTAACGATGGTTCTTGCTAGTTCACGCTTTAAATCCCTTGGATTAATACTTTTATCTTTTAGCTGAGTTTTTAATTCTTCAAGCTTATTACTTGATACATCTGTTGCTAATTCAAAATATGTGTAAATAAGATTATCTGGAATTGATAAAGTCCTTCCGAAAATTTGTGATGGCTCATCAGTAATACCGATATAATTATCAAGCGATTTGCTCATCTTTTCCACACCATCAGTTCCAACAAGTAAAGGCATTGTAAGAATAATCTGAGGCTCTAATCCAAATTCTCTTTGAATATCACGCCCAACTAATAGATTAAATTTCTGATCAGTTCCGCCAAGCTCTACATCACTTTCAATTGCAACTGAATCCATCGCTTGAGCAAGCGGATATAAAAATTCATGAATACTAATTGGCTCGCCGGATTTAAATCTTTTAGTAAAATCATCTCGTTCAATCATCCTTGCAACAGTATATTTTGAAGAAAGTTTAATTACATCTTCAAATGACATTTTACTGAGCCATTCAGAGTTGTAAACGATTTTGGTTTTTGCCTTATTCAGAATTTTAGAAGCTTGCTCAAAATAACTTTCTCCGTTTATTCTGGTTTGCTCCAGTGAAAGGGCAGGGCGGGTTGCATTTCTTCCTGATGGATCGCCGATCATTCCTGTAAAATCACCAACAATTAATATTGCCTGATGTCCAAGTTCCTGAAATTGAGCAAGTTTTCTAATCACTACTGAATGACCAATATGAAGATCAGGTCTGCTTGGATCGCATCCAAGCTTTACATTTAATGGTTTATTAGTCTTTAATGATTTCTCTAGTTTTTTTACAAGTTCTTCTTCAGGAATTATCTCAACAGTTCCCCGTTTGATGACATCCATTTGTTCATTTAATGACGGAAATTTAACTATGCTCATCTTTAATTTTTAATTCTTCTTCAATTAGTATTTAATTTTTCTTTCCTGTTCTCTCTGAAAATCCTTTTTGGCTATATCGTGTCGTTTATCATATACTTTCTTGCCTTTAGCCAAAGCTAATTCAACTTTAACTCTGCCGCTTTTGAAATATAATCTTAATGGAATTAAAGTTAGCCCTTTTTCTTTCGTTTTACCGATTAGCTTTCTTATTTCAGATCTGTTCATCAATAATTTTCTATCACGGGTTGGTATGTGATTATTGATGTTGCCTTGTTTATACTCGCTAATGTGTAAACTTAAAAGCCAGATTTCATTATTCTTAATCAGAGCATAACTATCAACAAGGTTTGCTTTACCTTCTCGAAGAGATTTTACCTCTGTACCCGCAAGAACAATCCCAGCTTCAAATGTCTGCAAAATTGCATATTCGTGTCTGGCTTTCCTGTTAACTGCAATATTTTTCTCTTCTTCTTGTTGTTTCATTTTCTTCAAAACGAAAAGCAAAAATCAAACTAAATGTATTAAAATGCAAGGAATCCTGATTAAAGTTTTTATTTACTGATACTCAGATTGTTATTGCTGTTTTGTTTCGCTCTGAATTTGAGCCAATTAAATACCACAATAAAAATAATGAATGGACTAAAAAGATTAATTATAAGTATGTTTATAAATACAAAACCATAAATAAATAGAAATGAAAAAAGGATGAACGCAGTGTTTAAATAGAACGTTAAAAGAAAAGATTTTATCCTAAGTTCCTGCAGTATTTCAGTTTCATCTTTTTCTTTAGAAAAGCAAATAAAAAACAGCCCGGTTATTAAAAACAAGGCTGTCAATTCCTCTGATACATGATTTGATATTATACTTAAATAATTAGTTTCAAAATACTTGGAGTAAACTGCAAATACTTTGACATCAAAAATCTTTAGTTTTATATCAAAGTAAAAACGAATAACACCAAGAACAATTCCAATAAAAGCAAGAATAAATCCTGCTAATCTAAACTTCCTTGGCAGAAGAATATTCATCGTGATCAGAATTTAGTTTGTATAATTAGCATAGATATAAGAACTGGCTTTTGAACCATCTTCCATCTCGATTTCAAACCATACTAAACCAAATTTGTGATTAACTCTGTAAACTTTCTTTTTAATACCCGGAATCTTAGGGTCTTCTTCAACTTTTATAGTTTTGATAGAATAAAAGCCATAAGGGAAATCATCCTGATTTGTTCTTTCCGTTACAGTTCTTACTATTTCTGTTCCATCATCTTTCTTCATAGGATAAGTATCACCAACAACTGCATCATACTTTGCTATTGTATGGTATTTCCCAGTTTTATTGAAAAGTCCATAATCCTGTATTCCTTCTGAGGTACTTTTAAAAGTAACACTTGCGTCTATTTTTCCACTTTGATCCTTATAAACATCAGGAATTGCAGCATTGATTGATGAAAGTGCCGGCGATTTTGTTAAATCCGCTTTAACTTTTAAAGTTATTATACCATTATTATTACTTACTATGTAAACTGAATCCCAAATATTGGTATTTGTATTACCCACTTTTACTGAAGCCCCAAACGAATTTCCAACTGTATTTATACCAATATTGGTTTCACCATTTATAATGTTTGGATCTTTTGAATCTTCTTCTTTATCGCAGGCAAAAAAAAGAATTGACAGGACAAGTATTAAAGAAATGAAAGATTTGTTTTTCACGATTTTTCTCCCTTGATTTTGTTTATTACTAGAACTTCACTCTTTTTAAAAAATATTAAAAAGAACATTATAAAATTACGCTTTATATATAAACTGAACAAACCAATAAATCCGAAGAAAACTGTAAAAATCCTGATAACATATACTGTAATCAAAACAAATATTAACTAATTTTGTTTCAGTAAAAATCGGAATTAAATGAGTAAAAAGTTATTTATCTGGAATTTGATTTTTTCAATCTCAGTTGTTGCGCAGCATTTTAACATTGAAAGAATTGAACCGCCAAACTGGTGGACAGGATTGAAACATGATACAGTTCAGATAATGGTTTATGGTAATAATATTTCAGAAGTTGAAATCTATCCGCAGCACGGTCCTGTTGAAATTGTAAAGGTTCATAAAGCAGATAACTCAAATTACATTTTTCTTGACGTGTTTATTCCTGAAAATTTAAAACCCAACTATAACTTTGAAATTGGATTCAGCTTAGGTGAACAAGATACTGTAATTAAATATCCAATCCAGCATAGAGAAAATAGTAAAGACAGATATAATGGCTTTAATCAAAATGATGTTGTATATCTGATAATGGCAGATAGATTTTGTGATGGTAATCCTGCAAATAACAAGATAGATGACAGCTTGGAACAATTTACTTCAAATGATTTGGACGGAAGAAAGGGCGGAGATATTGAAGGGATAATTTCCAAATTGGATTATCTGAAAACCCTTGGCGTTACTGCAATCTGGATAACTCCCATGCTCGAAAACAATATGTGGATGAGTTATCACGGTTATGCAGCGACTGATCTTTATAAAATTGATTCAAGGTTTGGAAGTAATAAACTATACAAGGAACTTGTTAGTAAAGCACACCAAAAAGGTTTAAAAATCATTGTTGATCACGTTTCAAATCATATCGGAATAAATCATTGGTGGATGAAAGATCTTCCATTTAAAGATTGGATTAACGGAACTGTAGAAAATCATCTCCCTGCAAATCATAATAAAATGACTTTTCCCGATCTTTATAGTCCGGATGAAGCTGTAAACAAAACCTGGAATGGATGGTTTGAAGATTATATGCCGGATTTGAACCAGTCCAATTCTTTCTTAAAAAAATATCTTATTCAAAACACAATCTGGTGGATAGAATACGCAGGCATAGATGGGATCCGGGAGGATACATATCCATATTGCAATCAGTATGCGATGAGTGATTGGACAAAAGAAATTTTAATGGAGTATCCGACTTTAAATATTGTTGGAGAAATCTGGACAGGTGAACCTGCTTTCCTTGCAGCTTATCAACAGAAGAATAAATTTGGTATTAAACCGGATTCACATTTACCGTGTATTACAGATTTTGCTTTATCTGATGCTCTGAGAGATTATCTGAGCGGCAAAAAAAATCTTGAGGGAGTGTTTAACACTATCGCTAAAGATTATTTATATCACGATGCAAGCAGTTTGTTAACATTTATTGATAACCACGATATAGCAAGAGGTTTATTTGTTGCAAACAATGATGTTGATAAATACAAAACTGCATTAACGATATTGCTAACAACACGAGGAATACCAAAAATATTATATGGATCAGAAATTGGAATAATTGGTGATAACAGACATGGTACAATAAGATCAAGTTTCCCAGGTGGATTTGAAGATGATAAACAAAATGCTTTTACTGAAAGCGGAAGAAATAATTATCAAAACGATATTTTTTACTTTACAAAGAATTTAATTGAAATCAGAAAAAGTTACAGATCACTTTCAGAAGGCAGACTGATTCATTTTTATCCGTTCAATAACGTATATGTTTATTTCAGAATATCAGAAAATGAAAAAACTATGATTGTTATTAATGGAAATGATGCGGATACAGAAGTTGATTTGCAGAATTATAAAGAAACACTTGGCTTAACTAAAAAGATTAAAAACATTAAAACAAATGAAGAGCTTGAGATTACAGAGAAAAGAAAAATAAATATTAAAAGAAAAACTGCAGAAATATTTTTGCTCGAAATGTAGAAAAAAATCCAAGGTAAAAATTTATGTTAGAAATTCAGAAAAAACTTACAAACACTTTTTATGCAATACTTGCATTACCGGCTACAGCAGTTGGATTTGCACTTTCAACACAGATTGCGGCTTTAAGCTGGATATTAAATAAAAAATTCGGTTTAAACATTCATGAAGTTGCCTTTGTTTGGCTTGCTGGTCCGCTCGCAGGAATATTTGGACAAGTTATTGTTGGAATGATAAGCGATAACGTTTGGTTTATGAAAGGAAGACGCAGACCCTTTATAATTATAGGGGGGATTATTGGTGCATTAATGTTTTTAGCTTTACCACAAATTGGTGTTATCTCTGAAGCAACTGGAATTACTAATATAATTTTAATTGCTTCTGTAATAGCTTTGATGCTGGATTTGTCTATCAACGTTACATTCAATCCAGCCAGATCTATTATTGCAGACCTTACGCCAGAAGGGAAGAAGAGAACTGCAGGTTATGTGTGGATGCAGGTTATATCAGGTACTTTTGGTGTATTGGCATATTTTCTTTCTATGGTATTTGGTAATGAAACTCTCTTATTAATTGCCGCAGTATTTGTATTGGTTTGTTCTGTCTTTCCAATCTTGTTGATTGAAGAACCAAAAGAATTAGAAGGTCTTAAAGAATCAAAAGAAGATGCTCATACTGTGATGGATATTTTTAAATCAATTTTTCCCCTTTATGGATTTTTAGTTTTTGGTGTGTTCAGTTTGATTTTTCATTTCTATCAAATTGAATTAAGAACAATTCACAATCCGCTTTTGATTTTAGCATTGATCTATACAGTCATAATCGGAATATATATTATATACAAAAGTAAAACAGATAAATCTGATAACATTGAGTTTCAAAAAATAATGCTTGCCCACACTTTTACCTGGATAGCATTTCAAAGTATGTTTGTGATGACGGGCTTTTTTATTGACAAGCAGATCATTCCAAATCTTGATCTTACAAATGTGTTTGCTAATAAATTTGCCGAATTCTTAACCGGTGTTGAACAAACAAAAGATACAACAACCGGTAATATTATTTCTTTGGGTTTTTTAATCCTCAATGCTGTTGGTGCAGTATTTCCAATGGCATTATCTGCAATAGCAAAAAAGATAGGAAGAGTAAGAACATATACAGCAGCTTTAGTCTTTAGTGCAGTCGGATATTTTTATATCGCATTTTTTGGAAGACAGGAACTTAATTTTTATTCTGGAATGTTTTTAACCGGCATAGGTTGGTCGGCAGTAATCTCTATAGTATTTTCAATTGTTACTGAAAGAATAAATCAGAATAAAATGGGATTGTTTATGGGAATATTTAATCTTGCCGTTGTTTTACCGCAAATGATGAGTCAGGGAGTAGCAAATATTATTTCAGAAACACAAAATTATCAATTGCTTTATATTCTTTGTGGGGTCTTTGTTTGTTTTTCAGTTGTCTTCTGGTTGTTCATTAAAGAACCAAGGTCAACTGCTGATCTCGTATCACATCAAAAAGGTGGACATTGATTTTAGAAAATGTGGTGATTGATCTCCTGATCAATCCAAATTATAAACAATAATAAAAATAATTAATTGGAATGGACAGGAGTCCATTCCCTACGATGAAATGAATTGTGTTGTAATTTATGTTCATTATCAGTCAAAATTAAAAAATTTATAGGAACGAACAGGAGTTCGTTCCCTACGATGGATTTAAAATGATATATTTAATTTTAACAATTATCTGCTCATCAAGTTTAGCTCTTATCCTTAAATACGGAAGCGTAAGAAAAACAAATACAATGCTATTAATAAATGGTAATTATCTTACTGCTTCTGTTTTTGCTTTAGGTATTATAATATTTAAAGGCGGATTTAATTTTTCATTAAATACTGCATTGTTTGCAGCAATCTTAGGGGTAATATTTGCAGAAACTTTTGTGATATATTCAAAAGCGATCAGTTTTGCAGGAACAGCACTTGCTACTGTTAGTGCGAGATTATCTATAATCATTCCGGTTATTTTTTCAATCGTATTGTTTGATGAAAAACCAAATCAAAATATGATTGCAGGATTTATTCTGGTTCTGTTGACACTCTTTCTGTTTTATTTATCACTTAAAAATCACGATAGTGTTGCAAACTCCGTAAAAAAATATTTTTATCTTTTCTTGTTGTTAATTGGAATTGGTGTTGTTGATTTTTCAATGAAAATATTTGAAAGGACTTTTGATATTGCTGAGAAAGAAACATTTGTCTTCCTGATCTTTTTCTTTGCATTCCTTTATACTTTAACAAGAATATTATCAGCGAAAGTAAAATTTGATAAACAAACCTATACGATTGGTTTAGTTCTTGGTCTTCCAAATGTTTTAACAATACATTTTCTATTAGCCGCATTATTAACTTTACCAGCTATTATTGTTTTTCCTGTTCAAAACATTGGCGTAATACTGCTGACAGCAATCGGAGCATATATTTTCTGGAAAGAAAAAATTAACCTGTTTGGCAAAATTGCTTTAATAGTTGGTATTGCCGCGATAATATTGTTGAAGTTGTGAAGAGTAGAAGAAGAGTTACTTTTTCAAATAAACGAAAGAGCAAAGACAAGGAAGCATAGCAGTTCACCGTCATTTTGATGATGCTGATTTGCCTTCATTTATTAATATAAGATTTCTCAGAGAAGAACAAATATCATTATGAAAATTCTTCGAGATATTAATACTAAAGATCTTATTTGTAATTTAAATAAGATCCGCTATCATCAATCGATACAAGTAGGAAGTAATATTGCCTATCTATAAAGATAAAAGAAAGAAAATCAATTTTACATTACTATTCCAAAATATAATCTTATCAAGATTGAAACTCTCAATAATATTTTAAAGGAGATTATTAATCAATTATCAATTACAAAAGATGAACTGATTCAGAAATTATTCTAATCAACATCATCGACAAACAATGTAAAGATTCCGGCAAATATCATTGAGACGCCGCCAAGTAAAAGTGCATAAATTGCTTCACCATTAAAAATTGATCTGACGAAAAATCCCAGTATCGCCGCTGCAGTTATTTGCGGAATTACAATAAAAAAATTAAAGATCCCCATGTAAACTCCCATCTTTTCAGCAGGAAGTGAGCCGGCAAGAATGGCATAAGGCATTGCAAGTATTGATGCCCAGGCTAATCCGATTCCAAGTTCTGAAATTAAGAGTAGGTTTGGATCTTTAATTACATAAAAAGAAGCAAATGAAATTCCTCCGATAATTAACGATATCATATGCACAGTTTTACGATTTGTAAATTTTGCGATCCACATAATTGCAAAAGCCATAATGGCGGCAAAGCCATTATATACTGCCATTAACACACCAACCCAATCTGCTCCCTGATTATATAATTCCGAAGCAGGATCAGTTGCACCATAAATATGATGAGTTACTGCCGGCGTTGTGTAAATCCACATTGCAAATAAAGCGAACCAAGTAAAAAACTGAACTACAGCAAGCTGTTTCATTGTTTTAGGCATTTTGTAAAGATCATTTAGAATAGAAACTAAGCCAGATGAAGTTTTATTTTGATTAGTGATAACCCCCGCAATCAATTGCAGTAAACCAAAAATTACAGAACCCATAAATAGAACATAAAGTCCGTAATCATTTTCTTTAAGAATAAAATATAGAATTGCTGAACCTATTAGTCCGGTTATAATCCAAATCAATCCGTATTTATTAAATGCTGATGCAGAGATTGGTTTATCGGAAACAGGTTTTCTTATATCTGATTTATTTTCATGCTCACTGAAATTTTTTAATTCTTCGGGTGAATATTCTTTAGTTGAGAAAACAGTGTAAAGGACTGCGAGTAAAAAAACAGCACCGCCGATATAGAATGAGAATTTTACAGAATCCGGAATTTCACCGGAAGCAGCAGTGTTAGAAATACCGAACCAATTTGTCATCATATATGGCAATGCAGATGCAACAATTGCTCCGATACCGATAAAAAAACTCTGCATAGAAAAACCAACTGTTCGCTGTTCAGAAGGCAGCATATCGCCTACAAATGCTCTGAATGGTTCCATAGAAATATTTATTGAAGCATCCATAATCCACAGCATTCCGGCAGCAACCCATAACACAGGTGAGTTAGGCATAATAACAATAGCAGCCGATGCAAGTAGTGCGCCTGCTAAAAAGAAAGGTCTTCGTCTTCCAAGTTTATTCCAGGTTTTATCGCTTATATGACCAATAATCGGCTGAACTATTAATCCGGTTACAGGTGCGGCAATCCATAAAACCGGGATTGCATCTATATTAGCTCCAAGCGTTTCAAAGATTCTGCTGACGTTTGCATTCTGCAGAGCAAAACCAAACTGGATTCCAAGAAACCCAAAAGACATATTCCAGATTTGCCAGAAAGATAGACGCGGTTTATTCATTATTATTCCTTAGAATGATTAATTTATCAACAATGAAAAATAAAGAATGAATTTTAATTTAGATAACAGGTTTCAGGAAAAACAAATATTCAAAATCATTCATATCTTTTAAGTGCAACTGCAACTTTATTTTATTTTATATATTTTGCACCTAAAGTTTATAGCAATTCATAAATGACAGAATCCATAACAGATATATCTAAAAGAAAAAAGGAGCACATTGATCTTTGTCTGACTGATGATGTTTCATTCAAAACCAAAACAAATGGATTTGAAAAATATGAGTTTATCCATAATGCAATAACTGAAGTTGATCTTTCCAAAATTTCTTTTAGAACTAAATTATTTTCTTACCACATCGAGTATCCGTTTATAATTTCTTGTATGACTGGCGGTACCAGTGAAGCAGAGCTTATAAATGAAAGACTTGCTAATGTTGCACAGTACCTAAAAATTCCTATTGGAGTCGGAAGCCAAAGACAAGCGTTAGAAGATGAAAAATTTCATAATAGCTATAAGATAATAAGGAAGAATTCTTCTGCTGTTCCTGTTTTTGGTAATATTGGCGCAGCTCAATTAGTGCAATCAAAAGATTTAAAATCAGTTCTTAAACTTATTGATATGCTTGAGGCAGATGCTTTCTATATTCATTTAAATCCATTGCAGGAATTGCTTCAGAAGGAAGGTGAACCAAATTTTACCGGATTGTTAAAAAAACTTGAAAGGTTAATAAGTAAATCAAAAGTTCCAATCTTTATTAAAGAAGTTGGTGCAGGTATAAGTAAAAATGCTGCAATTAAACTGCTTGAAACGGGAGTAAAAGGGATTGATGTGGCTGGTGCCGGTGGAACAAGCTGGGCAGGTGTTGAAATTTTGAGAAACAAAAAAAATGAAAATACTTTTTGGGACTGGGGATTACCGACTGCTTATTGTTTGAAAGAAATTTATCCTCTTAAAAAGAAATTTGATTTTCATCTTATCGGCTCAGGCGGTATAAATTCTGCATACGATCTTGCTGCTGCATTTGCACTTGGTTCTGATTTAGCTGCTTCCGCAAGAATAATACTGCAGACACTTATAAATAATGGTGAAGAAAGTGTTAATACTCTTATAATCAGCTGGTTTGATTATCTTAAAAATGTAATGTTTTTAACTGGTTCTAAAAATCTAAGCGAATTAAAAAAAGATAAAATCATCAGGAAGGAATTTTTGTTTTGAAAGATTCTGATTATAATAAATTCAATAAGTTTTACGGGCAGCAGAGAGCTGTAATTGACAAAAAACTTGCGAATGCTTTAAAGAAAAGGAAACCTGAATCTTTATATGGTCCATCATCTTATATTTTGGAAAGCTGCGGAAAGAGATTAAGACCTCTGCTGGTTATCTTATCTGCAATGGCTGTTGGCGCTAAACCACAGAAGGTTTACAATGCTTCTTTGTCTGTTGAGATGCTGCATAATTTTACTTTAGTTCATGATGATATAATGGATAATGCCGACCTTAGAAGAGGTAATCTGACATTACATAAAAAATATAATTTAAACACTGCTATTCTTGCTGGTGATTCTCTTTTAGCAGTTGCGTACGAGTATTTGTTAAAAGACTGCGATATAAATGCCCAACAGGTAATTAGTTCTTTTACAAATGGATTAGTTAAAGTTTGCGAGGGACAAAGTCTTGATACTGAATTTGAAAGAAAAGCAAATGTTACACTTGATGAATACATTGATATGATATCCAAGAAAACCGCTGCTTTGCTTCAAACCTGCTGCGAAATCGGTGCTTATCTTGGAAACGGAAATTATGATGACATAAAATCATTGGCTGATTACGGAAACCATTTAGGAATTGCTTTTCAGATTCAGGATGATCTGCTTGATATCACCGCAGATAAAGCTGAATTTGGGAAAAGAATCGGCGGAGATCTGCTTGAAGGGAAAAAAACATTTTTGTTCATTGTTGCTTTAGATAGAGCAGTTGGTAAAGATAAAGAAGACTTATTGAAAGTTATTAAGAATAAAGGTATTCGCTCAAATCAGATTGAAAAATATAAAAGACTTTATGAAAGATTAGGTGTATTGGATGAAGCTAAGAAAGCTATAAAAAAGCGTACTGAAAATGCTTTAAGATCAATTGATAATTTATCAGATAAATTAAGTATAGATATTTTCTATTGGCTTGCAGATTTATTAATCAAAAGAAATAAATAATGATTGAAAAAATAGTAAAAATTGTTAATAAAGCCGGGCTGCATACAAGACCTGCAGCAACTATCGTTAAGCTTGCTGCTAAATACAAAAGTGATTTTTTTATTTACAGAGATGGAATGAACATTAATGGTAAAAGCATTATTGGCGTAATGACTTTAGCTGCTGATATAGGTTCAGAGCTAAAACTGACTTTTGACGGACCTGATGAACAACAAGCTTGTGAAGAAATTTCAGCTTACTTTGAAAGGGGATTTGATGAATTATGAAATCTTTTAGAGAAATTTATAAAAGCTCAGATAATAAAATAATTGGTATTGCCGCTGCTCCTGGAATTGTAATTGGAAAAGCTTTTTTATTTTCCAAAGAAAAGCTTGAAATAAGTAAAACCCCGATTACAAATGCTGATGAAGCAATTAATAATTTTCAGGAAGCGATAAAACATTCAAAAAAAGAACTGAACAAAATATTTGGGTTTGCCCGAGAAAAAATGGATGGAGTGCGTGCTGCAATATTCGAAGCTCAGTTAATGATTCTTGATGATCCGATTCTTTTGGAACATATTAAGAAAAGAATCCAGAATGAAATGGTGCAGCCAGAGTTTGTTGTAGCTGATGAGATTTCTAAATATCAGGAGTTGATGATTATTTCACACGAATCCTATATGAAAGAGCGCGCACATGATATTGAAGATATAAAACAAAGAATAATCCGTAATCTGCAGAAGAAACGATGGCAGTCAAAAATTGAAAAAAACCTTATTGTTGTTAGTGAATCATTAACTCCTGCTGATACTTTATTATTCTCACGGAGAGAAGCATTAGCATTTGTTACTGATCACGGCGGATTAACTTCGCACGCTGCCATTATTTCCAGATCACTTAATCTGCCGGCAGTTGTAGGAACACAAAAAGCAACTCAGCTTATAAAAGATGGTGAGCAGATCGTGGTTGATGGTTTTCATGGCTATGTAATTATCAATCCAACCGAAGTGCAGTTAGAGTTTTTCCGTGAGAAACAAGAAAGACTTTTGATACTTCAAAAAGGTTTGGAAGAATTAAAAAATTTGCCGGCTAAAACTTTAGATGGAAAGGAAATTAATATTGAAGCTAATGTTGATGTTACCGGCGAAATTGATCTGGTGCTTACAACTGGTGCAAATGGAATCGGGCTTTACCGTACAGAACAAATCTTAAATGAGCTTGGCTCATTTCCAGATGAAAAAGAGCAGACTGATATTTATTCTAAACTTGCTTCAAGAATGTATCCGAAAATTTTAACTATCCGGGCTTATGATATTGGCGGTGATAAATTCAGAATAAACGAATACAAAGAACCTAATCCTTTTCTTGGTTTACGGGGAATAAGATTTCTGCTGGAAAATGAAAATTTATTTAAAGCTCAGATCCGTGCAGTTTTAAAAGCAAGCGAAAATAAAAATGTTAAATTCATGATTCCGATGATTACAACACTTGAAGAGATTTGGCAGTCTATAAAACTGATTCAGGAATGTAAAAGCGAACTTAGAAAAGAAAAAATTAAATTCGATAATCAGATGAAAATCGGTATAATGGTAGAGGTGCCGTCTGCTGCGGTTATGGCTAAAGAATTTTCAGATGAAATTGATTTCGTTAGCATTGGAACAAATGATTTAATTCAATATTTAATGGCAGTTGACAGAGGTAATGATCTGGTTTCAAATCTGTATCAGGAATTCAGCCCTGTTGTAATTAGAACGATTGCACATATTGTAAGAGAAGCAAAAAAAGGTAAAGTTCCGGTGAGCATTTGCGGTGAAATGGCAGCCGATACACTTGCAATTCCTTTATTAGTCGGGCTGGGCTTAGATTCTTTAAGTATGAGCCCTGCTACAATTCTAAATGCTAAGAGGATTATCAGAAGTTTTGAATTTAAAAAAGCAAAAGTTCTTGCTAATGAATGTTTACAATGTAAAACTGAAATAGATATCCAAAAGAAAGTGCAGAAATTTTTTGAAGAGAATGAAATTTCAAGAACAAGGAATATTATATAATTATGAAAATTAAAGAATATGTTCAAAAGTACGATCCCCAAAATCAATTTGATGTTTTAATTAATTCTTATCAGCAAATTGAATATGCATGGAAGAATGAATTAAGCATAACCGGAATTGATATAAAAGATATAAACAATATTATCGTAAGCGGTTTAGGAGGCTCAGCAATAAGTGCAGATCTTTTAAGAAATTTTATTGCTGATGAATTGACTGTACCTTATGCGGTTAACAGAAATTATAATCTGCCAAAATATGCTGATGAGAAAACACTGTTTATTGCTTCTTCTTATTCAGGGAATACTGAGGAGACTATCTCAGCCTTGAACGAAGCAATAAAATCCAATTGTAAAATTATTTGTATTTCTACAGGCGGAAAAATTACAGAGATTGCTGAAGCTAACAGCATTTATAATATAAAACTGCTAAAAGGTTTTCAGCCAAGATATGCACTTGGATTAAGTTTCTTTTCACTTCTCAAATTATTTCAGCATTTAAAACTAATCAGCGATCAGTCAGATTTAGTAGAAAAAATCAGACTAATCTGGCAGCAAAAAGGATTACTATACTCAGCTGAAGATAATCATGCTGTTGCAATTTCTAAATCACTTATCGGATTTATTCCGGTTATCTATTCTGTATCAGATTCTACAAACTCAGTTGGCTACAGGTTTAAATGTCAGCTTAACGAGAATTCTAAACTGCATGCTTTTCATCACGAAGTGCCTGAAATGAATCACAACGAAATCATTGGTTGGGAGTCTTATCAGGAAAAGATATTTCATGCAAAGGTTATCAACATAAAAGATGATAGTTATCATCCTCAGACCAAAAAAAGATTTTCCATCCTTAAAGAGTTATTTGAAAAAGCCGGTGTAGAAATCATTGATCTGAAAAGCAATGAAGATAATTTTAAGGTCAGGCTATTGGATTTGATTTATCTTTCGGATTGGATAAGTTATTACACAGGCGTATTAAGAGGATATGATCCAAGTGAAATTGATAATATCCACACGCTTAAAGAAAAACTAAGCTGACAAAAACAAATTATTTTTTTTTGAAAAGCACACTGAAATATTCACTGCTGCTGTGTCTGATGTTTTATCAGATTTCAAATGCGCAGTTTTATTACTTCGGCAGAAATAAAGTTCAATACGAAGATTTTGACTGGAAGATTCTGCGGACTGAACATTTTAATGTTTACTACTATGGAGAAAATGTAGGCATTGCAGAGATTGGTGCAGGTATTGCAGAAGAAATATTTGATGAGCTGAAAGTTAAAACAAACAATATAATTACCAGGAAAATTCCGCTTATATTTTACAACACTTCAAATCATTTTCAGCAAACCAATGTTACACCGGGTTTTATACCTGAGGGTGTTGGTGGATTTTTTGAGTTTATGAAAGGAAGGGTTGTTATACCATCAACCGGTTCTTTGACAGATTTCAGACATGTAATCAGACATGAACTTGTTCATGTTTTTATGACAAATAAAATATTCAGAGTGCTGCGTGACCATAGATTATCAACAGACCGGATGCCGCCTCTATGGTTTGTAGAAGGTCTTGCCGAGTATTATTCCACAAAACCCGATGCTCAAGCAGAGATGGTTATGCGTGATGCTGTATTAAATAACTATCATTTCGGAATTGAAAATATCTGGAGAATTTCCGGAACTTATCTGATGTATAAAGAAGGACAGAGTTTTCTTGAGTTTGTAGGTGAACAATATGGAACTGATAAAATCGAATTGATGTTAGAAAATTTCTGGATGTATTCATCTTTTAATGATGTAATAGAAAATATACTGGGAATGAAGATAGAGCAAATTGATATTGAATGGCAGTATTATCTCAGAAAAAAATATTTTCCGCTTTATCAATCAGAAATGCCGATTAATGTCGGAGCAAAGCAATTAACTGATTTTGGTTTCAATTTTTCACCTGTTCATTATAAACAGGATAAAAAAGATTTTATTTACTTTGTTGCAAACAGAACGGGATACTCTTCAATCTACAGGATTGAGCTAAATGAAGATATGGTTCCTGCTGAAGATCCGGAATTAGTTATTTCTGCTGAGCAGACATCTGAACTTGAAGCATTTCATTTACTTCAATCTGCAATAGATATTTCCAGAGATGGATTGCTGGTATTTGCAGCAAAAAGTGATGCAACTGATGCAATTCATTTTTTTTCAGTTAAAGAAAACAAGATTATTAATTCCCTGCAAAAAGATTATCTCATTTATATAACATCACCAAAGTTTTCACCAAATGGAAACAGAATTGTTTTTCAGGCTGTTGATCAAAAAGGTTATAGCGATATTTATGTTTACGATATTATTCAGGATTCTTTATCAAGATTGACTAATGATTATTATGACGACAGAGATCCAAGCTTCGGTTTGAATGAAGAAGTTTATTTTTCATCTGACAGAACTTCCGGCGCTTTTGAAAAAAATTATAATATATTCAGCTACAACCTTACAACAAATGAAATTAAATATCTGACATACAACCAATTCAATAATTATAATCCGGTTTTATCTGATAACAAGCAGGAATTATTTATTACTTCGGATGCTGATGGAATAAGGAATGTGTGGAGTATGAAACTTGCACAGGATTCTGATTTAAAAGTGATGAATAAAGTAACTTACTTTTTGACCAGTGCCTTTGATCCGCGTTTGATGAATGATTCTATCTTAATTTTTGCAGGCTTTCAGAATTTTTCATTCCATCTTTACAGTATGTATTTAAATAATGAAAATATTGACTCAACAGAATTTTTAACGATGGACCTAAGTAAAGCGTATGGTAAATGGACAGCAGGTTTTGATGGGAATACTTATGATATTAAAAGGGTTGAATATGAAAATGAATACTCACTTGATATTGCAACAGGGGTTGTTTCAACAAATCCTGTTTTTGGGACGAGCGGCGGAGCTATACTAGGTCTTAGTGATATGCTTGGCGATGATAAATATTTATTCCTGCTTTATAACACAGCAACAATTCAAAGTGATATATTAAAGAGTTTTAATGTTGCACTGCAGAAAATCAATCTCTCCAAAAGAGTTAATTACGGATTCGGTGTTTTTAATTTCAGCGGTAACAGATATGATATAAGGGAATCAGATGAGTTCTTTTTTGAAAGAAGTTTTGGCGGATCAGTATTTCTTGCCTATCCTATATCTAAGTTTAACAGACTTGAGTACACAGTAACACTTATAAATTCTGATCGCGGAATTATCGAAGGCATAACATCACGAAAATCCCTGATGCTAAGTAATTCCGTTGCTTATATTCAAGACAATTCATTGTGGGGTCCTAGCGGTCCGATTGACGGTTCAAGAGTAATGCTGCTTCTCGGATATACAAGCGATATAAAATACAGTAATATTAATTATTTCAGTATAATAGCTGATTACAGGATTTATCAGAGATTAAGTTATCAAACAGCATTAGCATTAAGATTAGGTTTATTTTATAACGAAGGAAAAGAAGCACGCAGATATTTTATGGGCGGAAGCTGGGATTTAAGAGGCTGGCCTCGCTGGTCTATCAGAGGTGAAAAAATGTGGTTGTCTTCACTGGAATTCAGATTTCCACTTATTGATCAGATAGTTATTAAGTTCCCGATTCTTGATATAGGTTTTTTCGGAATACGCGGTGCGGCATTCTTTGATATGGGAAGTGCGTGGGATACAGAATATAAAACTACTTATGGAAGTATAGGCGCAGGTATAAGATTTAACCTGTTTAATGTTTTAGTTTTGAGATATGATATCGGAAAGAAAATTGAAAAAGATTTTACTCAGTTTCAGCCGGGTCTGTTCTATCAGTTTTTCTTCGGATGGGATTTCTGATGAGACAGCCTTTATATTTAATAATACTGATTTCAATTATCTTCTTTTATGGATGCGCTAAATCATTGATAAAAATTTCCTTTGATAAAGATGAAAACCAGCATTTAATGTTTGGAGGCAGCTCCGGCAGAAATTTCTATAATCCGGTCGAAGTATCCGATTCATTGATCGAGGTATGGAATCAGGATGTTTATGGCGGTTTCAATAATTCATCGGTTGTGGTTAAAGATTCATTAATTTTTACAAGCGATCTTGGCGGAAGAATTTTTTGTTTTGATGTTTATTCAGGCAGACAAATTGGAGTTCTAAGATCAAAAGGTTCAGTCTTTTCTGCTCCGCTTATAAGAAATTACAATCTGGTTTATGCACTTGTAATTGATAACGAAAATAAAACAGAGCTGATAATTTATGATTTATTCAGGGGTTTGGAGTTGTTTAATATAGAGATTAAAGGCAGAGTTCTTTCAGAAATGATTTTGGAAAATGATAATATTATTCTTTGCACTGAAAGAGGTGAAGTTCAAAAAATTACTATCGCTGCTAAAGAAATCTGGAGCACCAAAACAAACTCAAAGAATTATTCTAATCCTGCATTAGCAGATAATAAAATACTTCTTTCGGATATAAATGGTAACTTTATCGCACTTGATTATCAGACTGGAAAAATAATTTATAAAAATAAAATTGCCGGTCCGGTTTTTTCAGGAATCACAACTAAAGATGACAAAGCATTTTTTGCTGATAATAATGGGGTTGTGTATTGTGTGGATATATTGTCAGGAAAGTTAATTTGGAATTATGATACTGGTGATAGGATAATATCAAATCCTGCTTTGGATGATAATAATCTTTATATAGGAAATCTGAGAGGAAACTTGTATTCAATTAATCAAAATAACGGCTCGTTAAACTGGGTAACAAAACTTGATGGTTTAATTCAAAGTACACCGTTGATTACAAGTAGTAAAATAATCGCAGTAAACCTGAACAGATCATTCAGTATTTTAAATAAGTTAGATGGAAGTATCAGAAAAACAATCGAGTTAAATGGAAGAGGCAAGCTTTCACCCGTGCTGTATGATAATATTTTAATAATTGGTTATGATGATGGAAAGTTATCAGCGTATGAATTTATTTATTAAGATTATTTTCCTGTCTCTGATTATAATTCCTGAAATAATTTCTCAGGATTGTAAATCAAGATTGATAATCGAAACAGATTTAGATTCTGCAAATATTTTTGTTAATGATTCTCTCGTTTCTGTATCAAATAAATTTGACTCGGAATTTGAGGATGGCTGGTATAAGATCTTAGTTGTAAAAAATAGCAATAACTGGGACAAAACATTTTTTAAAGATTCAGTATTTCTGTCAGGATGTATAACTAAAAATCTCAGTTTCAAAACTGAAGAAAAAGTTTATCTTAACACATCTCCGCAGGACGCATACGTTTTATATGGTGATTCACTGCTTGGTAATACTCCTTTATTTATTGAACGCAGCAAAAAAATATTAACAATAACCAAGCCCGGCTATTCAGTTGAAAGTTTAATAGCTGATGATCTTGCAAAACAAAACATAGTTACACTTAATTCTTTACAGCTTCCAAAAGAGGAATCATTCTTTTATTCATCTGGATTTCATATTCTGGCAGCTACTGCAGTAGTACTTGGGGCAGTAAGCGCTTATTATAAATTAAAAGCAGATAATACTTATGATAAATATCAATCTAATGGTGATCCGAATTTGCTCAATGAAACAAACAGATATGATGTTGTAAGCGGAATTACATTTACTGCTCTCCAGATTAATTTTGGATACATTCTTTACAGGTTTTTATCAGAATAATTGATTGACTGTAGCGATTCTTTTTTTTTCAAATAAAAATATGTTAACCGTTTTAGAAGCAATTAAACTTTCAACAGCATACCTCGAACAAAAGGGAGTTGAATCAGCAAGAATTAATGCTGAATTATTATTAGCTGAAATCCTTAAATGCAAAAGACTTGAGCTATACTTAGCGTTTGATAAACCATTGAGTGAGAATGAAGTAAAAACTTATCGTGAATTTTTAAAAAAGAGAGGAATGAGAATTCCTCTTCAATACATTCTGGGTTATGTTGATTTTTACGGGTATAAATTATTTGTTGACCAAAGTGTATTAATACCAAGACCTGAAACAGAATTATTGGTTGAACAAATTATTAAAAATAATTCAGGCGCAGGCAAATTAAGAATTCTTGATATCGGCAGCGGGTGCGGAAATATTTCAATTGTTATTGCTGACAAATTGCCTGACTCGGATGTAACTGGAATTGATATCAGTGAAGAAGCAATTGCTATTTCCGAGAAAAACAGAAATACATTACTTAAGAAAAACAATCTTAATTTTTTAAAGTTCGATATACTGAATGATAACATTGAAACTCTTGGCAGGTTTGATTTGGCTGTTTCAAATCCGCCATATATTTCTCTGGAAGATTATAATGAACTTGAACCGGAATTAAAAAATTATGAACCGAAAATATCTTTAACCGATAATTCAGATGGTTTGACATTTTATAAAAAGATTATTTTCATTTCAAAACATTTATTAAACTCAGGCGGACAGATTTATTTTGAAATCGGAAAAGGGCAGCATAAGTTTATTACTGAAATGATGATCGAAAATGGATTTTCAAATCTGCAGATAATAAAAGACTATTCAGGTATTGAGAGAATAATTAAAGGAGAACTTTTATGAGAGCAGTGATTCAAAGGGTTTCAGAAGGCGGAGTTTATATCCAAAAAGAAAATTATAGTGCCGAAATTTCAAAAGGTATGGTTATACTGCTGGGGATTAAATCAGATGACAACTTAGCCGATACAGAATTTGTTGCTGATAAATGTTCATCACTTAGGATATTTGAAGATGAAAACGAAAAGATGAATTTGTCAATAAAAGATATTGGTGGTGAAGCTCTGATTATTTCACAATTCACACTCTATGGAGATGCTCAAAAAGGAAACAGACCAAGCTTTATTGATGCAGCCCGACCTGAAGCTGCAATTCCTCTTTACGAAAAATTTATTGAACGGATGAAAAATAATATAGGTGAAGAAAAAGTTAAGGCTGGTGTGTTTGGTGCGATGATGAATGTGAAAATATTAAACGATGGACCTGTTACAATAATTATTGAATCAAAAAATAACAGAGCAAAATGAATCCTGTCTTAATGATATTTATTGATGGCGTTGGTATTGGAAAGAAAGATTATCAACACAATCCTTTTTTTAAATATGGATTTAAATCATTTGAACAAATATTCGGTGAGATACCTTCTCTTGAAAATAAAAAATTAAATAAGAATGGTTGCTGCTTATTTCCAATTGATGCAAATCTTGGTGTTGATGGATTGCCGCAAAGCGGTACCGGACAGGTTTCAATATTTTGCGGAATGAATGCTCCAAAGTTTGTTGGAAAACATTTTGGTCCGTTTCCGTATTCGACAACAATACCAATAATAGAAAGTTCAAATATTTTTAAAGATTATATTGAAACACATAAAAAAGCCTTTTTTGCTAATGCATATCCGCAGGTATTTTTTGATTACCTGAATTCAGGTAAAACGAGACTAAATGTAACTGCACTTTCTGCTAAGTCGAGCGGACTAAAATTAAATGATGTAAATGATGTAATTGATGGAAGAGCACTAACAGCTGAAATTACTAATGAAAGATGGAATAAAAATTTAAATTATAAACTTGATGTGATTTCTCCTGAAAGTGCTGCTGAGAGATTGATCAACATTGCATTAAAAAATGATTTTACACTGTATGAGTTTTTCCTAACTGATCATTTAGGGCATGGCAGAATTCAGGATGAGTTTAATCAGATATATTATAACCTTGATATTTTTCTCTTTACACTTTTGAATAAAATTAGGAATTCAGATTTATCTTTAATTATTTGTTCTGATCATGGAAACTTTGAAGACTTTTCAGTTAAAACTCATACCAATAATCCTGCATTAGGAATATCATCCGGTAAGTATGCTGAAAAATTTGCCGGAGAGATAATTGATCTGACTGATATCAAACCAACAATTCTTAAGCATTGCTTGTGAAAGATTATCCAATAATAAAGTTTACTATTGGTTTTATTGTTGGAATTATATTACATCAGTTTATAAACGCTGAAAGCTGGCTTTTAATCATAGTAATAATATCGTTCACTCTGATTTATTTTTTTAACAAAAAACTTTTAAGCTCGTCTTATAATTTTATCCCCTTAATTTTTCTTTATTTATCTTATATCGTTACAGGATTACTAATTGCTGAGTTACAATCAAATGAATTTACATCAGTATTTGAAAAATATTACAAAGAAAAAAACTCAAAATTATACGGTGAAGTAATTTCTGTTGAATTAGCAAAAGACTATGAAATTGAGTTTAAAGTCAGAATTGATTCTTTGACGCTTGCTGATTCACTTTACAGAAATCAGGAGCTGCTGATTTGTAAACTAAGAAATGATTCGTCAGATAGAAAAAACTTTTACGAAAGTATAAATCCCGGTAATAAAGTTTTTCTCACTGGTAACTATCAAAAGGGCAGGGAAGACAGAAATCCTGGCGAGTTTAATTATCATAAATATTTAAAGATAAAAAGTATATCGGGGATATTTACAATATATGATACCGATAGTGCAAAGATTGTTAATGATTCGCGGAATATTTTTAAGTCATTATTATTTTCTGTCAGAAAAAGTATTGATACAAAAATTAAGGAGTTACATAATCAGGAAACAGCTGCTCTTCTCAGGGGTTTGATACTTGCTGATCGGAGTGAGATAAGCTTTGAAACAAAAACTGAATTTATTAATACGGGTGTAATTCATGTCTTAGCTGTTTCAGGTTTGCATGTTGGCTACATATTGATAATATTAGTTTTTGCTTTCGGCAGATTTGGAATTTATACAAGAGCTACTTTAACTGTTCTTGCTTTATTATTTTTTATGATGCTTACCGGTGCATCACCTTCGGTAACCCGTGCAACTATAATGTCAATTGTTATTATTATTGCTTTCATTACCAACAGAAGCACTAATCTTTTGAATTCTGTTTCATTAGCTGCGATTGTAATCTTGCTTATTAAACCTGATGAAATTTATAATCCTGGATTTCAATTATCATTTTCAGCAGTGATATCAATTGGAGTCATTTATCCTGTTTTTCAAAAGTCTGTTAATAGCTTTAGAATAAAATCAAAATTGATAAAGAATATTTTTTTATTTGCTGCTGTTTCTTTAAGTGCTCAGATCGGAACTTTGCCTTTTACACTTGCCTATTTCAGCAAGCTGTCTGTTATTGCTTTATTAGCTAATCTTATAGTCATTCCTGCAGTCGGTATCATTCTTGCGATAGGCATTATAACAATTATAACCGGATACTTTTTCAATTTTGCTGCAGTATATTTTGCAGTTGCCAACGATCTTTTAACATTTGTTTTAACAAAGATAATCACTTTTGCGGGTAAGCTTGACTTTTCATTTTTATGGATAAGAAATTATTCATTGTTTGACTCTCTGATCTATTATGGTTTCTTAAGTATTGTTCTGCTTGCTTATTATAATTCAAAAAAGTTTTTGTTTAAACTCAGCATAACATTAATTGCTTTTGCTTCAATCATAATTTATTCTTCCTTTGATGATTCAGATTTTTTTGCAAAAAATAAATTAAGTGTTTTAATGATTGATGTTGGACAGGGTGATTCTTTTTTAATAAAATTTCCAAACGGTAAAACAGCTTTAATTGATGCAGGTGAAGCAAATCCATTTTTAGATAACGGTGAACGGGTTATAATGCCTTTATTAGATTATCTGGGCATAGATAAAATTGACTATGGATTTATTTCACATTTGGATTTAGATCATTACGGCGGTTTTATCTCTTTAATTTACTCTGGCAGAATTAAAGAAGTTTATAGACCTCTGCCTGATTCTACAAAAAAATCTTTAAGGTTAGAAAAATTTCTTAAAGATATGAGATTGAAAACAAATCATTATGATAAAAGTGTTTTAGAAATAGGTAACACAAAAGTTTACATTCTCAACGATCCGTATTCAACTCAATATAAATACCTTTCAAGTAATGATAAAAGTGGAATCCTGAAAGTTGTTTATGGAAATAATTCTTTTTTATTTGTCGGGGATTGTGAATATCAGGGAGAATACTATCTTGCAGCTAATTTTTCACGGATTCTTGATTCAGATGTATTGAAAGTCGGGCATCACGGTAGTGAGACTGGTTCATCAGAGAATTTCTTAAAACTTGTTTTGCCCAAGATTGCATTGATAAGTGCCGGGATAAAAAATAAATTTGATCATCCTTCAGAAAAGGTAATTGACAACTTAAATAGGATTAATTCAAAAATATTAAGGACTGATCATTCTGGTGCAGTCTTATTACAATCAGATGGAAATGAAATTAAAATAATTAATTGGAGAAACAACTAAGGAAATAATAGAATGGAAAATAATGTTATAGTTGGAATAATAATGGGCAGTGATTCCGATTTACCAATTATGGAAGAAGCAATTAAAATTCTTAAAGAATTCAGCATTGGTTATGAAGTAAAAATTTTATCTGCACACCGGACTCCTGAACAACACGCGGAATATTCAAAATCTGCTGTTGACAGGGGATTGAAAGTTATTATCGCTGCTGCTGGAGGTGCAGCTCATTTGCCGGGAGTAACCGCAGCCCATACAACTCTGCCTGTAATCGGTGTGCCGATTAAAGGTAAATCTTTAGAAGGAATGGATTCACTATTATCAATCGTTCAAATGCCTCCGGGAGTTCCGGTTGCAACAGTTTCAATCAATGGAGCAAAGAATGCAGCGATACTTGCCGTTGAAATAATTGCACTTTATGATAGTACTGTTTTATCTCAATTAAAAGATTACAAGAAAAAAATTGAAATTGAATCACTTGCAAAAAACGATAAATTAAAATTTTAAATATTAAAGGACTGACAATTTTTTTTATTGAAACTGTTTTTGGATTTCAAAAAAATATGTTTGTGAAAAATCATTGCCAAATGTCCTGTTTTTTTACAGGAGAAATAGTTCATCATTAAATTCATACAGACCTTGAATTAAAAAGAAAAAAAACATATTATTGTTTAAGTTGTTTGCATCACATTTATGTTTAACTAATATCCGCTTACACTTAAACTTTGAAAAGATACTCTAATTAATTATTTCTTCAACACATTTATTGAGAGGTTCATTATGCTTAAATATTTTCGTTTTGCTCTATTGTGGAGTTTGGTTCTTTTCTTATCGGTTGCCGTCTTTGCACAAAAGAAAACTATATTAGACGGTAATACATTTACTGCTGCTAATAAACATAACAACTCCTATAGTCCTAATAATACTGAAGCAACTACACTAAGATGGGACAGCGGGGTAAATGATGATGCGATTGGTCTTACCAATGGAGGTACATTTGAAGTATCTGCAAGTTTTCCTGCAAGTATGATGGCGGCATACGCAGGGCAGTCATTAACACAGGTAATAATTTATATAAATGATGTTCCAAGTCCTTGCGTGTTAAAAATTTATGACCAAGGTACACCTACTACTCCCGGAACATTATTGTATTCTGAAACTTTAAGTGTTACAGGTACTAGTTGGAATACAATTACTTTAGCTACACCTGTTCCTATTACCGGGAATGATATTTGGGTTGGTTATGAAGTTACTCATACTGCTTCTACCTATCCAGCCGGTTGTGATGCGGGTCCTGCAGTTATTAATGGTGATTGGATTGCCCTGAGTGGAGCTTGGCAAAGACTTTATGATGCAACCGGAGGAAGTATTAATGTTAATTGGAATATCGCCGCAGTTGTTGAACAGCTTGGTCCTCCATGTCCAGTTCAAACACCTGATAATCCAACCCCTGCAAATAACTCTGTTGATCTTCCGATTACCGGTGTAAATTTAAGCTGGTCAAATGGCGGACCCGGATCAGTTCCACCAACAAGTGTTGAAGTATTTTTCGGTCCTACTGGTAATATGGTATCAGTTTATTCAGGTGCACCAGTAACAAACTGGGCAGTACCGGGTACATTAAATTATTTTACAAATTATCAGTGGAGAGTCGTTAATAAGATAGATACTTGTAATATCTCTTCTTCAACCTGGGCATTCAGAACAATTCAGGATCCAAATTTAGTTGAACATTGCGAACCATTTGCTAATCTAAGCAACTGGACAATTGTTGGACCATTGGGATTAACAAACTGGTCAGCAAATCCTTCAGCAAATGCTGGCGGCACTGCTCCTGAACTTAGAATGAGCTGGACTCCATCATTTACAGGTGTATCTTTAATTAGATCAAATGCTATTTCTTTAGTAAATAATACAGCATCAACATTTTCATTTAATTTCTTCCTTGATTATTATGCTGCCCCAAGCGGAACAGTAACAGTAGGTATCACTTATGATGGCGGCACAACTGAAGAAGTATTATATCAGGTAGTTGACCCAACAGCAAATGTTGGTCCGGCATTGATTGAAGGTACATTTACAACACCTGCAACAGGTTCAGAGAATGCACAACTTCAGATAACTTACAACGGTTACACATTCAACATAGATTATATCTATTGGGATAACTTATGTATCAGACAGGTAATACCAGTAGAGTTGACATCATTTACAGCCAAATCAGATAATAATTCAGTAACCTTAAACTGGACAACTGCAACCGAATTGAATAACAGTGGTTTCCAGATTGAAAGAAGCAATGGCAGTGACTATCAGTCAGTAGGTTTTGTAGCAGGTCACGGAACTTCAACAAGTGCACACAGCTATGTATTTGTAGATCAGAATTTAGAGACAGGTACCTATACATACAGACTAAAACAAGTAGATTTAGATGGAACATTTGAATACTCAAAAGCAGTAGAAGTGGAAGTATTAGGATTACGTGAATATACATTAGATCAAAACTATCCAAACCCATTTAACCCAAGTACAACAATAAACTTCAGTTTAGCAGTAGATAGCAAAGTAAGTCTGAAGGTATTCAACGTATTGGGTCAGGAAGTAGCCAGCTTGTTAAATGGACAGATGTCAGCCGGCAGCCAGAAGGTTTCCTTTGATGCAAGTTCATTGAACAGCGGTGTATATTTCTACAGATTAGAAGCCAATGGTATAGACGGACAGAAATTCAGTTCCACAAAGAAGATGATATTAACCAAGTAATAATTGGTTTAATAGAACAGATCATTAACAAAAGCCGGCTCTGAAATATGAGTCGGCTTTTTTTATTTTTAAGCTTTATTATTATTAGGATAATTCCTTAAATGATGATTATCTATAATAAGAGTCAACGATACTTAAACTAATAATAAATTAAGTTATTATATCAGAAATTTAGTTCAGCACAAAAATTTATTAGGTTTATCTTGACTTATATGAAAAAAATAGTTAAAATCTAACTGTTCTTCTAGTCAACTTAAATTTAATTAATCATTTTTGTTAAACGGAGGTACTATGCACAAAAGGCTATTTACATTTTCTACTCTCTTTGTTTTGTTTATTGGGGGTACGATATTTTCTCAACAGTCTCTGCAAAACAGAGAAATAGCTCCAAATCTTTCGGGAGTAAAGATAGAATCACCAATACCTGTTACCGAAGCTACCTGGGATGTTGAATTCGATTATGATGCTACTGTAGTTACAGGTGCGGCAGGTAATGCAGGGGCAATTTATATTCCAACTTTAGGCAAATTTTGGACAACTCGTTGGGCAACTGCTGTTGCTCATCAGTGGAATTCTGACGGTACACTTGATGTTCAATTTAACCTTCCATTTACTGGCACAAGAGGCATGGCTTTTGACGGGCAGTTTATTTATTGTTCAATAAATACTTCAACTGTTCAGATAGTTGATCCTGTTACAAAGTCACTTATAGGCACTATTCCAGTAAATGCAGCACCAAATGGTGCAAGATCTATTGCTTACAATCCTGATGGTGATGGCGGCTTAGGAAGCATTATAGTAGGAAACTGGACATCACCAAATCTTAACTTTTATGAATTTAGTATGTCTGGTGCATTATTGAGAACTATCGCTAGTACAGTAACAGGTGTATATGGTATAGCTTATGATAACTGGTCAGTTGGGGGTCCATTTTTATGGGTATGGTCTCAGGGTGCAGGAGCAGGTACTGCTCAAAACATAATGCAAATGGATTATACTACAGGAACTTACACTGGTGTTCAGCACGATGTTATTTCTGATGTTGGTCTTGGTAATGCACAGGGTATTGCAGGCGGATTATTTGTTACTGATGACTTAGTACCAGGTAAAGCAATCCTTGGAGGTCTTTTACAAGGCACACCAGATAAATTATTCGGTTATGAGTTGGCTTTAACCGGACCTCCTTGTCCAGTTCAAACACCTGATAATCCAACCCCTGCAAATAACTCTGTTGATCTTCCGATTACCGGTGTAAATTTAAGCTGGTCAAATGGCGGACCCGGATCAGTTCCACCAACAAGTGTTGAAGTATTTTTCGGTCCTACTGGTAATATGGTGTCAGTTTATTCAGGTGCACCAGTAACAAACTGGGCAGTACCAGGTACATTAAATTATTTTACAAGTTATCAGTGGAAAGTAGTTAATAAGATTGATACTTGTAATATTTCTTCTTCAACCTGGGCATTCAGAACAATGCAAGATCCAAATTTAGTTGAACATTGCGAACCATTTGATAATTTAAGCAACTGGACAATTGTAGGACCATTGGGATTAACAAACTGGTCAGCAAATCCTTCAGCAAATGCTGGCGGCACTGCTCCTGAACTTAGAATGAGCTGGACTCCATCATTTACAGGTGTATCTTTAATTAGATCAAATGCTATTTCTTTAGTAAATAATACAGCATCAACATTTTCATTTAATTTCTTCCTTGATTATTATGCTGCCCCAAGCGGAACAGTAACAGTAGGTATCACTTATGATGGCGGCACAACTGAAGAAGTATTATATCAGGTAGTTGACCCAACAGCAAATGTTGGTCCGGCATTGATTGAAGGTACATTTACAACACCTGCAACAGGTTCAGAGAATGCACAACTTCAGATAACTTACAACGGTTACACATTCAACATAGATTATATCTATTGGGATAACTTATGTATCAGACAGGTAATACCAGTAGAGTTGACATCATTTACAGCCAAATCAGATAATAATTCAGTAACCTTAAACTGGACAACTGCAACCGAAACAAATAATCAGGGGTTTGAAGTTCAAAGAAATACTGATGGAGAATTCCTTACTATTGCATTTGTTCAGGGACAAGGTACATCAACAAAAATCAATAATTATTCATTTATTGATAAAGATCTAAAAGCCGGTCACTACAGCTACAGATTAAAACAAGTAGATTACAATGGCAACATTGATTATTCTAATGTTGTGGAAGCAGATGTAACTGCACCTGAAGTATTTGCTTTAGATCAGAACTATCCAAACCCATTTAACCCAAGTACAACAATAAACTTCAGTTTAGCAGTAGATAGCAAAGTAAGTCTGAAGGTATTCAACGTATTGGGTCAGGAAGTAGCCAGCTTGTTAAATGGACAGATGTCAGCCGGCAGCCAGAAGGTTTCCTTTGATGCAAGTTCATTGAACAGCGGTGTATATTTCTACAGATTAGAAGCCAATGGTATAGACGGACAGAAATTCAGTTCCACAAAGAAGATGATATTAACCAAGTAATAATTGGTTTAATAGAACAGATCATTAACAAAAGCCGGCTCTGAAATATGAGTCGGCTTTTTTTATTTTTAAGCTTTATTATTATTAGGATAATTCCTTAAATGATGATTATCTATAATAAGAGTCAACGATACTTAAACTAATAATAAATTAAGTTATTATATCAGAAATTTAGTTCAGCACAAAAATTTATTAGGTTTATCTTGACTTATATGAAAAAAATAGTTAAAATCTAACTGTTCTTCTAGTCAACTTAAATTTAATTAATCATTTTTGTTAAACGGAGGTACTATGCACAAAAGGCTATTTACATTTTCTACTCTCTTTGTTTTGTTTATTGGGGGTACGATATTTTCTCAACAGTCTCTGCAAAACAGAGAAATAGCTCCAAATCTTTCGGGAGTAAAGATAGAATCACCAATACCTGTTACCGAAGCTACCTGGGATGTTGAATTCGATTATGATGCTACTGTAGTTACAGGTGCGGCAGGTAATGCAGGGGCAATTTATATTCCAACTTTAGGCAAATTTTGGACAACTCGTTGGGCAACTGCTGTTGCTCATCAGTGGAATTCTGACGGTACACTTGATGTTCAATTTAACCTTCCATTTACTGGCACAAGAGGCATGGCTTTTGACGGGCAGTTTATTTATTGTTCAATAAATACTTCAACTGTTCAGATAGTTGATCCTGTTACAAAGTCACTTATAGGCACTATTCCAGTAAATGCAGCACCAAATGGTGCAAGATCTATTGCTTACAATCCTGATGGTGATGGCGGCTTAGGAAGCATTATAGTAGGAAACTGGACATCACCAAATCTTAACTTTTATGAATTTAGTATGTCTGGTGCATTATTGAGAACTATCGCTAGTACAGTAACAGGTGTATATGGTATAGCTTATGATAACTGGTCAGTTGGGGGTCCATTTTTATGGGTATGGTCTCAGGGTGCAGGAGCAGGTACTGCTCAAAACATAATGCAAATGGATTATACTACAGGAACTTACACTGGTGTTCAGCACGATGTTATTTCTGATGTTGGTCTTGGTAATGCACAGGGTATTGCAGGCGGATTATTTGTTACTGATGACTTAGTACCAGGTAAAGCAATCCTTGGAGGTCTTTTACAAGGCACACCAGATAAATTATTCGGTTATGAGTTGGCTTTAACCGGACCTCCTTGTCCAGTTCAAACACCTGATAATCCAACCCCTGCAAATAACTCTGTTGATCTTCCGATTACCGGTGTAAATTTAAGCTGGTCAAATGGCGGACCCGGATCAGTTCCACCAACAAGTGTTGAAGTATTTTTCGGTCCTACTGGTAATATGGTATCAGTTTATTCAGGTGCACCAGTAACAAACTGGGCAGTACCAGGTACATTAAATTATTTTACAAGTTATCAGTGGAAAGTAGTTAATAAGATTGATACTTGTAATATTTCTTCTTCAACCTGGGCATTCAGAACAATGCAAGATCCAAATTTAGTTGAACATTGCGAACCATTTGATAATTTAAGCAACTGGACAATTGTAGGACCATTGGGATTAACAAACTGGTCAGCAAATCCTTCAGCAAATGCTGGCGGCACTGCTCCTGAACTTAGAATGAGCTGGACTCCATCATTTACAGGTGTATCTTTAATTAGATCAAATGCTATTTCTTTAGTAAATAATACAGCATCAACATTTTCATTTAATTTCTTCCTTGATTATTATGCTGCCCCAAGCGGAACAGTAACAGTAGGTATCACTTATGATGGCGGCACAACTGAAGAAGTATTATATCAGGTAGTTGACCCAACAGCAAATGTTGGTCCGGCATTGATTGAAGGTACATTTACAACACCTGCAACAGGTTCAGAGAATGCACAACTTCAGATAACTTACAACGGTTACACATTCAACATAGATTATATCTATTGGGATAACTTATGTATCAGACAGGTAATACCAGTAGAGTTGACATCATTTACAGCCAAATCAGATAATAATACAGTAACCTTAAACTGGACAACTGCAACCGAATTGAATAACAGTGGTTTCCAGATTGAAAGAAGCAATGGCAGTGACTATCAGTCAGTAGGTTTTGTAGCAGGTCACGGAACTTCAACAAGTGCACACAGCTATGTATTTGTAGATCAGAATTTAGAGACAGGTACCTATACATACAGACTAAAACAAGTAGATTTAGATGGAACATTTGAATACTCAAAAGCAGTAGAAGTGGAAGTATTAGGATTACGTGAATATACATTAGATCAAAACTATCCAAACCCATTTAACCCAAGTACAACAATAAACTTCAGTTTAGCAGTAGATAGCAAAGTAAGTCTGAAGGTATTCAACGTATTGGGTCAGGAAGTAGCCAGCTTGTTAAATGGACAGATGTCAGCCGGCAGCCAGAAGGTTTCCTTTGATGCAAGTTCATTGAACAGCGGTGTATATTTCTACAGATTAGAAGCCAATGGTATAGACGGACAGAAATTCAGTTCCACAAAGAAGATGATATTAACCAAGTAATAATTGGCTTAATAGCACAGATCATTAATAAAAGCCGGCTCTGAAATATGAGTCGGCTTTTTTTATTACATAGAATTAGCGAGTATAAAACTTATTAATAAATCATCATTTACACTATACTAGAAATTTTATATAAAAAGTAAAAGAATCTCGTTTCTGTAATGAGTGGCAAGCTCCTGAAAATAACTTAAAGAATTTTAAATGTTTAAATAATTTATTTTAACTGTATAGCTCTTCAATCATTTTTTCTTATTCAGTTTTTATTTTTCAACAATCTGTCAAAATTTGTTTTGTCTCGAAATTAAATTAGAAGAAATAAAATATCCCAACCTGTTTTAGTTTATTTGAACTCATTCCAGCCCTTCCTTGCAAAGAGAAAGGTTAATGATATTTATAGCCTAATGTAAATCTTCTATCAGAATATTCTCATAAATCGTTTTACAATTAGAAAGTTTCTCATTTTGAAAGAGAGAGTAGAGAAAGTTCTTCTTATTTGGGATAGATATGTTTTTCAATACGTCGAAAAAAAATAAAATATATTTGACTTAAATTATGAAAATTTGTATTGTAGTCCGTGCTTAAATAAATCAATTTAAGATATTATCTTATACATATCTTTAAGATAAATATTTAAATGTTTTGAGGTTTTTATCTAATTAACTTTCTTTCAACATCATTTTAGGAGGTCTTATGCTAAAAAAAATCTGTACAATTTCTTTAACACTTCTTATTGCTCTGATATTTACTGGCTCAATAGCAGCTCAATCATCATCAATCAGCAATGTTAAAGATGTTTATACCGGGCCGCAAACAAAAGTTCAAACGCCTGTTGGTCATAATATTCCAATACCTTATGATGGTACATTGGCTTTATTATTTGACAACGGTCCGCTTGTAACAAACCCCGGTGGGGGATCTGGTGGTGCTGATTTGAGTGCACTTCAATCAGCAATTGGATTAGGTACATACGGCTTTGGAGCACAAATAAGCGCAGGAAATTCTGTAGCTGACGATTTTACAATCAATGGTTCTTCTTGGAATATTGAAGAATTGCAATTCTTTACATACCAAACCGGTTCCAGTACAACTTCTACTATTAATGATGCCCGCGTCCGTATTTGGAATGGTGCACCAAATGCTGGTGGAACAATAATTTTTGGAGACCTTACTACTAACCGTTTAAGTTCAACAAGTTGGACAAATATTTATAGAGCACTAGATACTTCTCCTTCAGCAAGTGACAGACCAATTATGAGGGTTGTTGTTCAGTTTTCTCCTGCTTTAGTATTAGGACCAGGAACGTATTGGGTAGAAGTAAGTCTTGGCGGCACTTTAGCATCAGGTCCTTGGGCTCCTCCTGTTTCAATTGTTGGTCAAACAACTACTGGTGACGCTTTGCAATTAACCAGCACAGGATGGGCTGCTGCTGTTGATGGTACTTATCCACAGGGCATTCCATTTATTGTTCTAGGAAATAGCGGACCTCCATGTCCAGTTCAAACACCTGATAATCCAACCCCTGCAAATAACTCTGTTGATCTTCCGATTACCGGTGTAAATTTAAGCTGGTCAAATGGCGGACCCGGATCAGTTCCACCAACAAGTGTTGAAGTATTTTTCGGTCCTACTGGTAATATGGTGTCAGTTTATTCAGGTGCACCAGTAACAAACTGGGCAGTACCAGGTACATTAAATTATTTTACAAGTTATCAGTGGAAAGTAGTTAATAAGATTGATACTTGTAATATTTCTTCTTCAACCTGGGCATTCAGAACAATGCAAGATCCAAATTTAGTTGAACATTGCGAACCATTTGATAATTTAAGCAACTGGACAATTGTAGGACCATTGGGATTAACAAACTGGTCAGCAAATCCTTCAGCAAATGCTGGCGGCACTGCTCCTGAACTTAGAATGAGCTGGACTCCATCATTTACAGGTGTATCTTTAATTAGATCAAATGCTATTTCTTTAGTAAATAATACAGCATCAACATTTTCATTTAATTTCTTCCTTGATTATTATGCTGCCCCAAGCGGAACAGTAACAGTAGGTATCACTTATGATGGCGGCACAACTGAAGAAGTATTATATCAGGTAGTTGACCCAACAGCAAATGTTGGTCCGGCATTGATTGAAGGTACATTTACAACACCTGCAACAGGTTCAGAGAATGCACAACTTCAGATAACTTACAACGGTTACACATTCAACATAGATTATATCTATTGGGATAACTTATGTATCAGACAGGTAATACCAGTAGAGTTGACATCATTTACAGCCAAATCAGATAATAATACAGTAACCTTAAACTGGACAACTGCAACCGAATTGAATAACAGTGGTTTCCAGATTGAAAGAAGCAATGGCAGTGACTATCAGTCAGTAGGTTTTGTAGCAGGTCACGGAACTTCAACAAGTGCACACAGCTATGTATTTGTAGATCAGAATTTAGAGACAGGTACCTATACATACAGACTAAAACAAGTAGATTTAGATGGAACATTTGAATACTCAAAAGCAGTAGAAGTGGAAGTATTAGGATTACGTGAATATACATTAGATCAAAACTATCCAAACCCATTTAACCCAAGTACAACAATAAACTTCAGTTTAGCAGTAGATAGCAAAGTAAGTCTGAAGGTATTCAACGTATTGGGTCAGGAAGTAGCCAGCTTGTTAAATGGACAGATGTCAGCCGGCAGCCAGAAGGTTTCCTTTGATGCAAGTTCATTGAACAGCGGTGTATATTTCTACAGATTAGAAGCCAATGGTATAGACGGACAGAAATTCAGTTCCACAAAGAAGATGATATTAACCAAGTAATAATTGGTTTAATAGAACAGATCATTAACAAAAGCCGGCTCTGAAATATGAGTCGGCTTTTTTTATTTACTTATACTTGCATTGTTTGTTCAATCAGCATTTAATAACTTTGACCGGAATAATTTATAAATAAGGACCAAAATGAAATTATTATCGCTTTTTTTTCTGATTATTATTTTAATTGCCTGTTCCAAAACAAGTGAACAAGAATATTTTAACAAAGCAGATACACTATTAAAGGAAAAGAAATACACTGAAGCGATAAAAGAATTTGAGAATTTAATTAACGAATTTCCTGACAGCAAGACAGCTCCAGAATCAATAATGCGAATAGCATCTTTGTATGAGCAGCATCTTATAAAAGGAATTAGTTTTAAAGCATCATTTATTAAGGCTGCAGAAACTTATTATACTGTTTATGAAAAATATCCTGATAGTGAAGAAGCACCACTATCATTGTTTCAGAGCGGGTTTTTATATGATAATGAACTTAAAGATTATGATAAAGCTACAAGGATCTACAATCTTTTTTTGGAAAAATATCCTGATCATAAATACTCACAGGTGGTTCAGCAATCGCTTGATATAATGGGTATAGACCCAAATGAAATAATAAATAAAAATCAGTCAGCAAATAATTGATTAAATCATCAACCGAATATCTCGAGTTCTTAAATCCGCAAATAATTTCTAAAATTAAAAATCTTGACCTGAGAGCAAGATTAGTTGTAGAAGGATTTATGGTCGGATTGCATAAAAGTCCTTATCACGGTTTTAGTGTGGAGTTTTCTCAGCACCGCCCATATATGCAGGGTGATAATCTTAGGAATGTTGACTGGCGGGTATTTGGCAAAACCGACAGATATTTTATTAAACAATACGAAGAAGAAACAAATCTAAGATGTCATATAATACTGGATAACAGCAAGTCAATGAGTTATGCTTCAGATAAACAAGTATCAAAACTTAATTATGCTGCTACATTGGCTGCTGCTTTAACTTATCTGATGATAACTCAACAAGATGCAGTAAGCCTGGCAGTTTACTCAGATAAGCTAAATACATTCCTGCCTGCAAAGTCATCATACAGTTATCTGCATTTAATCCTGAAAGAGCTTGCAGCAATTAACTCATCATCGGGCACAAATACTGCCTCAGCATTAACCCAAGTTGCAGAAAAAATAAAACGGCGCGGATTGATAATTATTATCTCGGATTTTTTTGATGATATTGACAGTGTAATTAAAGCACTTAAGCATTTTTCTCATCAAAAAAACGAAGTGATTATTTTTCAGATATTAGACCCAATGGAAAGAACTTTTGGATTTGGTAAAGATGCAGTATTTAAGGATTTGGAGACCAGCGAAGAACTAATAACCCAGCCATTTCATATTCAGAAAGCGTATCAGGAAGCAATGAATGAATTTATTAAAAAGATTAAGCGGGAATGTCTGAATTCAAATTTTGATTATAATCTGATTGATACTTCAACTGCTTTCGATAAGGCATTATTCAGCTACATCCAAAAAAGATCAAAGCTTCATTAAATTTCCAATTTCATCAAAATAGTTTTTAGATAACTCCTCTGAATAGACTTGAGATTTTGCTTCAGTTATTATTCTGATTATTGGTTCAGTATTCGATTTTCTGAAATGAACCCAGTGATCAGCAAAGTCTATCCGCAGTCCATCTTCGATATTTATTTTTTGAGATGAATATTTCTCGGCTAATTTATTTAATACAGAATCAGGTGAAGCCTTACATAAATCAATTTTCTTTTTTGAAATATAATACTGGGGTAAAATATCTTTGATCTCAGATAATTTTTTGTTTGAATCGGTAAGATATTGAAGTACTATTGCGATACCAACTAAGGCATCCCGTCCATAATGTAATACAGGATAAATAACCCCGCCGCTTCCTTCACCCCCTATTACTGCATTAACTTCTTTCATCTTTTTTACAACATTTGCTTCGCCAACCGGAGACCGGAAACAACTTGTATTATATTTTTTTGCAATATCATCAACAGATCTGCTGGTAGAAAGATTAACTGCTACATTACCACTTGTTTTACTCAGCACAAAATCAACTGCAATTGTAATTGTGTTTTCTTCACTAAAGGGTTCTCCTTTATCTGTGATTAAAACAAGTCTATCAACATCTGGATCAACAACAACAGCAAAATCTGCATTATGTTTTTTTACTGCTTTCATAGTTTCAGTTAAATTTTCCGGTAACGGCTCAGGTAAACGCGGGAAGATACCTGTCTTCTCACAATTAAGTTCAATTACTTCACATCCAAATGACTTTAATAAATCAGGTATGCAATATGCTCCAGCACCATTTACACAATCAGCAACTACTTTAAATTTTTTCTTTTTGATTTTATCAACTTCAATAACCGGCAGTTTGAGAATTTCATTAACATGATTTTTTATTGCATCGAATAAAACAACCCTATTCCCGATTTTATCCCAGCTTTTGTAAGAAGGATTAGAATTAAGGTAAGTTTTCATTTTTTCGTGTTCATCGGGGGACATAAACTGTCCGGTATTATTCAGCAATTTTAAAGCATTCCATTCATTTGGATTGTGGCTTGCAGAAATAGCAATTCCGCCATTAGCGTTTAATGATTTAACAGTAAATTGAACAGTTGGTGTCGGACAAATTCCAATATCAACTACATTGATACCGTTTGACAACAGTGTACCGGTTACAATCTGATTAACCATTTCACCCGTAATTCGTGCATCTCTTCCAACAATAACTTTACCGCTGCCAATAAATTTTGAATATGCATTTACGTAATCAACTATCACTTCAGGATCAAGTCCATCACCAATAATTCCCCTGATGCCCGAAATGCTTACCATAAGTGTTGACATTAAAACTCCAAAATTAATTTTTACTAAAATAACAATTAAAATGAATATCTTTGCAGTTAGATTTACAATGACGAAGAAAATAGAAATAATAAACAAGCTTTTAATAGAGCATTTTGGGGTGCCTTCAAAAGCGAAAAAACTTCCTGATCCGCTTGATACAATTATCGGAACCATACTTTCGCAAAATACAAATGACAATAATTCGTATAAAGCATACAGAAATCTTAAAGATAATTTTAAGACGTGGGATGAACTTACCATTCTTAAGCCATCGCAAATTGAAAAGTATATCAAAGTTGCCGGTCTCGGTAAACAAAAATCAAAAGCTATATATGAATTGCTGAAGAACTTAAAGAAAACTCAAGGTAAAGTTTCTTTAAGACATATTATAAATGCATCAAACGAAGATATTCTTAATGAACTGACATCTCATAAAGGAATTGGTGTAAAAACTGCAAGCTGTGTTCTGCTTTTTTCACTAGACCGAAATGTATGTCCTGTTGATACACATGTACATAGAACATTGAATCGTATAGGGCTGGTTAAAACAAGCAGTCCGGAAAAAACATTTTTTAAGCTTTTAAATAAATTGCCCGATGGAACGGCACATTCGTTTCATACAAATTTGATAAGGCTGGGCAGAGAAATTTGCAAAGCTCAGAAACCTATATGTTCAGTTTGCCCTTTAGTTAAAGTATGTAAATATGAGCATAAAAATTTTGAAATGGTAAAATCAAAAAGACCAAATAACTTTATGCTGCTTGATAATCTCAGCTAATACAATATATCACAATTTGTGTGATACGATATGCAATTCAAATTAGAAATCCAGAATTAATTTTGTAAATTTCAATCAGACAATTAAAAAATATTAAGGAGTAAAATATTATGTTCGAAAAAAGTATTGAACTGTTAAATAAAGCAGTTGCAGACGAGCTTTATGCTGTTCACCAATATATGTATTTCCACTTTTTATTGGATGATCAGGGATATGATTTACTGGCAGGTTTATTTAAAAAAACTGCAATTGAAGAGATGATACATGTTGAAAAACTTGCCGAAAGAATTTTATTTCTAAAAGGTGAAGTTGAGATGAAAGTCGGTGGTAAAGTAGAACAGATTAAAGATCCTGAAAAGATGCTTGCCAAGGCTGCACAGATGGAGCAGGAGAGTGCACATGAATATAATCTTTGGGCAAATGAAGCTTCTGCCAATGCAGATTCGATGACCAAACAGCTATTCGAAAGTCTTGTGGCTGATGAAGAAAGACATTATGATCAATATGATGTTGAAACAGATAATCTTAAGAAATTTGGCGATAGATATCTTGCATTGCAATCTATTGAAAGAAGCAAAAACATATCACAGGGAAAAACTGTTGATTAGTCAGAAGCAATAATGTTAAGATATGATTTGATAAAAATGAAAAAGCCTGAAGAATCTCTTCAGGCTTTTAAGTTTTGTAATGAAATTTATTGAACTACCGGATAATTCATACATTCAGTAGCTTCATCCCATTTTGAACCCGGCATAGTGTCATAAAACAATCTGTTCGCACCAAACTGAAGCGATTTTGCATCATATCCAAGTATTCTTAAGAATGAAGCAATTTGAGCTGAAGTTTGACCAGTATAACAATAAACAACAATAGTTTTGTTTGTTGGAAGAGTTTTTAAGAACTGAGCTAATTTTAAATCATTCTTTGGAGTATATTGGATAGCACCTTCAATATGTCCCTGATCGTACTCAGCAACAGGCCAATAATTTATAATGTAATAATTGCTAAGATTAGCGAAGATAGTTTCGCGGGTAATGCCAATTACAGAATATCCTTCGTTCAAAACTGTAGATAATCTGCTTTCAAATATTTCTGCACCCGTATTTTTGCCAGTTGATAAAGTCGGAAGGTTACCAGCAGCATTTTTTGCATTTGCAGTTGTTTGTTTTGTAATTGGATTTGTTTGACCATAGGTTTTTGCATTATTCCAGCTTGTTGGATAAGCCCAGCTGCACATTCCCCATTTTAAGCTGTACACATTAGAATATCCTGATAATCTTAAAGCTGCAACAGCTAAACCCGCTGACTGACCAGTGTAGCAGGTGATAATAACTTTAGCTTTTGTTGACAGGTTATTATTTTTATAATAAGTAACAATATCTTTTATTTCAACATTTACTGCACCCTGAATATGACCGGCAGCATAATCACTAGCGCCTCTAACATCAATAATAGTGATATTTGCACTAGCTAAAATATCTGTGTTAACTGTAGAAGCAGAAATAATAGCAGGTATTGCATTATTTATATAACCGCCGTCAGAACCTTCAAGGTATTTTACAAGTTCTTCGCTTTCAATGATTGTCGGCGGGATTACCGGATCATCTTTATCATCACTACAACTGATGTTAATGAATGCAAATGTTAGTGCGATAAAAAAGTAAAACATTAAATTGAGTTTTCTTTCTTTCATTTTTTGATCTCCAGATTATTTTTTGATAATTATTTTTATTTTCTAATTAACTTGCCAGCTTGCTGGTAGTTTTCCATCTACTATTATATGTCCATTAGAATTTTTTTCCCAAGTTTCAATATTATCCGAATCGAATAAGTAAAGTTCTTTATTCTTAAATGTGCCGTCATTTTGTTTTATAATATGACAGCCTTCATAACAGGTTGAGTTTGTTTGCCACTGACCATTTGTATCTTTATAACCTGTCCGGCTAGTGATCTTAATAATATTATGAGGTGTAGTATATTTATAAGTAGGAGCAACACTAAAGTTTGATAATAGTGATATTCCGTAATTCTGCCAGCTATCAGGTGCCATCAAAGATCTTCTTAACAGCGAAAATTTATACTGTGATTTTGTCTGTGGAATTGGGTTCATTCCAATCTTATAACCCTGATAAGAGTGAATTCTTGCACCTTCAAGACTTCCTACGTGACAGCTGCCGCAATTATTATAATCTTGTGAATGACAGGTATAGCAGCTAAATGTGTTTATATGAGCAGTGTGATACGCATTTGAATTCTTTACACCTGAATGACATTTAGTACATTTTGGTAACTCAGGATATTTATATCGCATATCATACATTACTCCATCACCATGAATTTCGTGTTTTGTATGACAACTCATACAATTATAACCTGCCTTTGTTAAGTGAACATCAGGAACTGTTCCTGCAGCAACACCAAAATAAGCGTGACCACCACGGCTTACATGACAAGTAGTACAATGATCTACCATATTCGGGGTTTTGAAAAAACTATGTGAAGCATATAAACCGCCGCCGCCAGCTTTTGGTCTGTTTATATGACAATCACCACAAGTTGCATGACATTTTCCGCAGTTTTCTTTATATCCATCTTTCATAGTCTGAGTTAACAAATCAAATCCGCCAGGTACATTTCCCAAACCAGCTCTTTGGCAGACCATACTTTTTTGTCCCCATCCCTGATGTATATTATTAACTGATTTACTTGCTATATCAGCATGACAACTTCCGCACTTCTTAACTGCATCTAAAGAAGGTTTTACTAAAAAATCTCCGGAGTGAGCAAGATTTTTATCAGCAGTATTATCTACTCCATTGTGGCAGGCTGTGCAAGGAATTTTTCCGTGTGGATCACTCTTAAAATCTGCATAACCTGAACCACCCATAAATACTCTATCATAAGGTTCATAGTGTGGAGCTTCACCGCCGCAGCCACCACCACCTGAAGATGGAGGATCGGGAGTATAGACTTCCTTTAAATGTGCATAGTTTGTATGGCAACCTTCACACGATGCCACTGATTTAAGTGAAATATCAATAGGTTGTTCTTCCTTATCTTCTGAACAACCAAAAAACAAAGAAATTGTTGGGATTAAAAGTAGTAATAGTGATTTTCTCATTTTTGTTACCTTAGTGGTTACTATAAATTAGATTTACTCAATATTCAAGCTTTATGCCATTGATAATTTGAAATAACAAGCATTATTTTTGACAATTATAAAGGGTTGCTACATTTGTTTTTATCAAAATTAGGAACTATGAATAATCTTCTCCATTTATGGGAATCAATAATTGTCTGTGTTAAGTATAGGTTTTTGAAGTAGATAAATGGGGAATAAATTCAAGCAAAATTATTTCTATGTCAACATTCTGGTTTTATTAAAATCTGATTCTTAAAAATGAGATTAAGCAATAGTTATTCATCACTCTTGTGTTATAAACTTATCTGATAATGTAGCCGAAATAATTAGATTGATCTAAATTAAACTGTAAAGAAAAATTTCCGCGATCACTTGTTAATGAAATCTTAATCTTTACTATTTTAAAAAGCTGTTAAATATAGTTCTACATCTCAATCGAAAAAATATTTTGCAGCAAGAACAACTTGAGTGATACTTTTGCTTCTTAAACTGTAAAACGGAAAAGTGACCTATTACTTTTTATTTTCTAATCGTACTGCCTATATTTGGATTACAGATATCAACTAATCAAGGTTAAAAAAAAATGTCAGATAATTATCAGATTGCTATTCTTGGTGGAGGTCCCGGAGGGTATGTTGCGGCAATCAGAGCAGCACAATTGGGATTCAAGTCGGTGATAATAGATAAAGATAACCTAGGTGGAATTTGTTTGAATTGGGGTTGTATTCCTACCAAGTCGCTTTTAAAAAATGCTGAGATTTACGATAGCATTAAAAATCATGGTAAAGATTTCGGTTTGTACACAAAGGAGCTTTCATTTAATTTTAATGAAATTATTAAAAGAAGCCGTGACATCTCGGATAGGATTACAAAAAACGTTGAGCTATTAATCAAGAAAAACAAGATTGATTGGGTTCGTGGATTTGGTAAACTGATCAGTCAGAATCAGATACAGATATTAGATACAGAGGGAAAAAATTCTAATACTATTACTGCTGATAATATTATAATTGCAACAGGTGCCCGCCCAAAAACTCTTCCGAATATCCCAATTGATAGAAAAAAAATTATCACAAGTACTGAAGCAATGAATCTTGATGAACAGCCAAAAGAGCTGATAATTATCGGTGCCGGTGCAATTGGAATTGAGTTTGCATTTTTTTACTCTGTTCTAGGAACAAAAGTAACAGTAATTGAAATGCTCGAAAATATTCTTCCCATTGAGGATAAAGAAGTATCTCAGGCACTTGAAAAAAGTTTTAAGAAGAGAGGTATTGAAATTTATACCAAAACAACAGTTGAGAAGGCAGAAGTTAAAGGTCAGAAAGTTAATGTTACTATAAATCAAAACGGACTGAAAAAAGAATTATCTGCTGATAAAGTTTTAAGTGCAATTGGCGTTACAGGTAATGTTGAAGGCTTTGGTTTAGAAGAGTTAGGAATTGAATTATATAGAAATCATATAAAAGTTGATAAACGAAATTACCGGACAAATATTCCAAATATTTATGCTATTGGAGATGTAATTGGTCCGCCTTGGTTAGCTCACGTAGCTTCTGCTGAGGGAATACATTGTGTAGAGATGTTAAAAGGAATTAATAAACCTGAAATTGATTATGATAACATTCCAGGTTGTACCTACTGCCAGCCGCAGGTTGCAAGTGTAGGATTAACCGAAACAAAGGCAAAGGAACTTGGTTATGAATTAAAGATTGGTAAATTTCCATTTATGGCAAGCGGAAAAGCTTTTGCAGTAGGTGAGCGGGAAGGTTTTGTAAAATTAATTTTTGATGCAAAGTATGGTGAATTGCTTGGCGGTCATATTATTGGGAGTGAGGCAACGGAACTTATTGCTGAAGTTGCCTTAGCGCGTGCTATGGAAGTTACAGGACATTCTATTATAAATACAATTCATGCTCATCCAACACTTTCGGAATCAATAATGGAAGCAGCAGCTAATGCTTATGGTGAGGCAATTCATATTTAAATTATTAAATATCAAATTTTAATATCTTAAACAAAAGGATATAATGTCAAAAAATATTACTTCAACACAGGCTAAATCGAAAGATAAAACTTCAATGAAACCAACAAACGGTAAGAATGATTTTATTAAAATCGGTAAAAAAGATTTTGATAAAGAAAAATTGCTATATGTTTTAAGAACCATGTTAAATGCCCGTAATGTTAATAACAAAGCAATGAATTTATTAAGACAGGGAAAAACTTTTTTTCATATTTCCAGTTCAGGGCACGAAGCAATTCAATTAGCAATCGGCTTATCTCTTGATCCAAAAAAAGATTGGATGTTTCCATACTACAGAGACCTGGCTGCAATAATAACTGCAGGAATATCTGTTAAAGAAGTCTTCCTTGGCAGTTTTGCAAAAATTGATGATCCTTCAAGTGGCGGAAGACAAATGCCAACACATTGGGGTGCAAGAAATTTTAATATGCCTTCCCAATCTTCACCAACAGGTACACAATTTTTACAGGCGGTTGGTGCTGCTTTGTCTATTGTAAAGCGGGGAGAAAAAAACGTTGCTTATGTAAGCAGCGGCGAAGGAACTACTTCACAAGGCGAGTTTCACGAAGCAGTCAATTGGGCAAGCAGGGAAAAACTACCTGTGCTTTTTGTTATTCAGAATAACAAGTATGCAATTTCTGTTAAAGTTTCAGATCAAAGCGGCGGTAAAGATAATTCTATTGCAGAGATGATGGCTGGATATCATAATCTTTTCAGAGCCAGAATTGATGGAACAGAATTTATTACTTCTTATGAGAAAGTTCAGGAGGCAATTGAATATATAAAATCTGGGAAAGGTCCTGCGTTGATTGAAGCAGATGTTGTCAGATTGGATTCACATTCTTCATCAGACGATCATAGAAAATACAGAGATAAGAAAGAACTTGAAGAAGACTTGAAACAATGCCCGATTGAGAAATTTGCTCGACTATTAATTTCAAAAAATATTATTACACAAACTGAATACGAAACTGTAAAACAGAATTCTATTGATGAAATTAATGAAGAAGCAGATAAAGCAATAATAGCTGCTGATCCAAAACCGGCAGATGCAGAAACTTTTGTGTTTGATGAAAGCGGATTTAAAGAAACACTTAATTATGAATCCTCAGTTCCATCAGGTGATAAGATTGTAATGGTTGATGCAATAAATCATGCGTTGCATGAAGAGATGGAAAAAAATCCTGATATGTACATTTTTGGTGAAGATATTGAAGATGCAAAAGGCGGAGTATTTACTGCTACAAAAGGATTATCAGCACGATTTACCAGAAAAAGAGTATTTAATTCCCCGCTTGCAGAAGCAAGTATAATGGGTGTTGCTGTTGGGATGGCTTTGACAGGAATGAAACCTGTTGTTGAAATTCAATTTGGAGATTATATCTGGCCTGCTTTTATGCAAATGCGAAATGAGTTGGCATCAATTAGATACAGATCAAATAATGCTTGGTCTGCACCGGTAGTTACAAGGGTTGCTGTTGGCGGATATATTCACGGCGGATTGTGCCATTCACAAAGTATCGAAAGTTTTTTTGCACATATTCCTGGAATATTAATTGCTTTTCCGAGCAATGCTGCTGATGCAAAAGGATTATTGAAAACTGCCTGCAGAATTAAAGACCCAGTTTTGTTTTGTGAGCATAAAGGTTTGTACAGACAAAGCTACGCTATCACTCCTGAACCTGATGAAAATTATTTGTTACCGTTTGGTAAAGCCAAAGTAGTAAAAGAAGGAACAGATGTTACCGTTGTATCCTGGGGAGTTTCTCTTTGGGATTCTATGCTGGCTGCAAAAAAACTTGAGGATGAAAATTACTCTGTTGAAGTAATAGATTTGAGAACTATTGTTCCGTTGGATGAAGAGACAATTTTTAACTCAGTAAAGAAAACTAATAAAGTTATTATCATCCACGAAGACACTTTGTTTGCTGGATTTGGAGCTGAAATTGCTGCAAAGATTGCTGACAATTGTTTCCAATACTTAGATGCTCCTGTAAAACGTATTGGTGCAAAGGATTCGCATATCCCTTATTCACCTATACTTGAAAATGAAATTCTCCCGAATCGTGAAGAAATTTTTAACGGAATAAAAAGTTTATTGAAGTATTAATTTGAATTTTAAATCTTTGATAATATTTACTTAGAATATAAAATCTTATAAGAGGAATTATATGGACGTAATTATGCCCAAAATGGGTGAGAGCGTAAATGAAGGAACAATAATCAAATGGCATAAAAAAGTTGGAGAACTGGTAAAACGAGATGAAATTATTTTTGAAATAAGTACTGATAAAGTTGATACTGAGATTCCTGCTGCAGAATCAGGTGTGCTGTCTGAAATATTGGTAAAAGAAGGGGAAACGGTTGAAGTGGGAAGTGTAGTTGCAAGAATTCAGACTTCTGAAGAACCGGAAAAAGATATTCCGTCTCAGGAAGTTAAATTACAAAGTATAACAAAACCAGCTGCTGAATCTGTTGAAAAAAGTGAAGATGTAGTTAAAGAAATTCCCAAATCGTCAACAGACAGTATGATCGAAATAGCAATGCCAAAAATGGGTGAATCAATTGTTGAGGGAACAATAATTAAATGGCATAAGAAAACCGGTGATGCTGTAAAGAAAGATGAAACAATTTTTGAAATAAGTACTGATAAAGTTGATACTGAAATTCCATCTCCGGAAAGCGGAGTATTGGTTGAAATTTTAGTAGGCGAACAAGAAACTGTTGCAGTTGGAACTGTTGTTGCAAAGTTAGCTGTTGGCTCAGCTGTTAAAACTGCACCAGCAGTGCAGCAGGAAGTTATAAAGGAAAAACCTTTTATTGAAAAACCAGTTTCTTTACAGAATAATATTTCTGAAACTGTTAAAAAATCTTCTGAAGAAAAGGGAAGCAGCGCTGACTTTTATTCACCGCTGGTACTAAGCGTTGCCCAAAAAGAAAATATAAGTTTAGATGAACTTAAATCAATTGATGGAACCGGTTTGGAGGGAAGAGTAACTAAAAAAGATATTTTAAATTATGTAGAGAAAAGAAAAACTACTAAGGCTCAGCTTCAGTTTAAAAAAGAAATTAAAACTGCTTCACCTGCACCAGAATTTATTCCTGCATTATCACCGGTTGTGTACAGCGATGCAGATGTTGACAGAATTCCAATGGATAACATACGTCAGCGGATAATGGATCATATGGTGCTCAGCAGGGATACTTCTGTTCATGTAACTGGGCTGGTTGAAGTTGATATGACAAGAATTCATAATTTTATAAATTCTAAAAAAGATGAATTATTAAAAAATGAAAATGCTAAACTGACATACATGGCTTTTATTGCTGATGCTGTTGTTAAATCATTAAAAAAATATCCATTAGTAAATTCTTCTATTGACGGCAATGTAATACTTCAGAAGAAATTTATTAATCTTGGTATTGCAGTAGCAATCGAACCAACCGGATTAATTGTCCCGAATATTAAAGGAGCAGGCGATAGAAATATAATTGGACTTGCAAGAGCAATTACAGATTTAGCTAACAGATCCCGTACAAAAAGATTGACTCCGGATGATATTTCAAACGGAACATTTACAATTACAAATTACGGAGTCTTTGGAACTGTATTCGGAACACCAATTATCAATCAACCTGAAGTTGCAATACTTGGAGTTGGTGCTGTCCAGAAAAAACCTGTTGTTATAGAAGTGAATGATTCAGATACAATTGCGATAAGACATATTATGGCTTTGACATTGTCCCACGATCATCGGTTAGTTGATGGTATGTTAGGCGGATTGTTCCTGAAGAATGTTAAAGAAATATTAGAAAATTTTGACGGCAGCTTATAATTTTTTACAGTGCTTAACAAAAAGATATACTGTTTCCTGTGCTGTAAAATTGTTTATCAACTTAAAATTATTTTGAAGAAATAAAATATTTAACCTGCTTGTTTTTTTTTTGAGAGCATTCCATCTCTACTCCTTTGGAAGATAAAATTAGAGAGAGTCGCTTTATTTGATCAAAGATTGATATTTATGTTATTTATCTGCTATAGTTTTAGTGGATTAGCTGATTAATGATAAGATTCCCAATTTTAGATGTAAGGCGACTATTGAAAACTATTTTTTCAGAAATTTCAATTACCTCCTTTTTCATTCCATTGAAAAATGCTGATTGTTCAGGCATAAAAAACGAGATACTGAAATAATCTGCATTTGGCAGACAGAATAATATTCCAAAAGCTGGATGCTCAAATAATTTCTTCTAACTTTTAATTTTTTATTACTGCTTAACATGTTATTTTTAAGCCCTTAATATTTATTAGTTAACTAAAAATAAAGTAATCTTGTTAATGAAGTTTTTTTATAAAGTAATTTATTTAATTTTGTTCTGCACTGCATTAGTAACCGCTCAGCAAACCCTTCAAACTCTATCAAAAACATTATATGATGATTCAAAATTTACGAATTCAGGAAATATCGGATTATCTGTTACAAATTTTGGAATGTATGGCAGCGGCTGGGTTGGATGGCCAAATACACCATCCTGCGAGTATCCCATTGGCAGCGGGATAGAACATCTTTTTGCAGGCGGACTTTGGGTTGGCGGTTTTAAAAAAGACAGTGTAAATAGTACTTCCTATACCGGTCCTTTTGTTTCCACAGCAGTTATTGATGTTTCAACAATAAGTTCAAACCGAGGCGGTGGATTTGAATATACAAATTCACAGTCAGATAAAATTACAGAGCGATCAAACTTGCTTGATTCAAGATTCTATAATCCGGATGCTATCTCTCATCAGGATTTTCTGATGGATTTTGCTGATACAAATAAAAGATATTTGAATGGACAGATTATTCCCGAGCATATCCCTTACGGTATTTCTGTTCATCAGGAAACTTATACCTGGAATTTCCCATTTGCTGATTTTTTTGTAATTCTGAATTATTCAATTAAAAATGTAACCAATAAATATCTTGATAGTTTTTATGTCGGTTTATGGACTGATGCCGTAGTACGAAATACAAAACTTACTGGACGACCAAGTGGAACTGCATTTTATTCGCATGGCGGTGACGGTTTTATTGATTCGCTTAATATGGCTTATGAGTTTGATGTTGATGGTGACCCCGGTTTTACTGATAGTTATATAGGAGTAATATTTTTAGGTTCTTCGCCAACAATAGAAGATAGTTTTGTGATCCCCGCAGGAGATACATTAACAGGAACAAGTTTCAACTCGTGGACTCATGGTAATACATCTGATCCTGATTTTTTTGCTCCTCAAGATGATGATGATCGGTACAGAAAAATGCAGGGATATTTTGGAGGTAATAAAAGATATAATCATGGAATTTCTCCCGGTGTATTAAAGTTAGCATCTAACCGATCAGTTATGATAACCAGAGGATATTTTAGAAACTTAGCACCAGGCGATTCTATTAATGTTGTCTTTGCAATTGTCTGTGCTAAAAAATATGGCAACGATCCTGCATCGCTTGATTTACCTGAACAAAGAAGTATTTTAACAAATAATGCAGACTGGGCATTAAGAGCTTATTTTGGCAATGATCGAAATAGAAACGGCATTATTGAACCCGAAGAAGATATTTATGGCGATGGTAAGATTCACAGATATATTTTACCTGCACCGCCAAATTCTCCAATCGTAAAAGTAATTCCTGAAAGTAATAAAACTACAATTTATTGGGATAAAAGAGCTGAGAGCTCTGTTGATCCAATTTCAGGTTTGAAAGATTTTGCCGGATACAGAATATACAGAACGCAGGCTGGATTTGATCTTACTGAAAAACAGGATATCTTAAAATCATTAATTTTACTGCTGCAAGTAGATAGTGCCGGATCAACAGGTTTTAATACAGGTTTTTCGGCAGTTGAATTAACAGAACCAGTTACCTTTCCAAACGATACAACCAGATATTTTTACAAAATGGAAATAACTAATTTGTTAAATGGCTGGCAGTATTTATTCTCTGTTACAGCATTTGATAAAGGTGATCTTGTTAATAATCTTGAACCGCTTGAATCGAGTTTATTAGTTAATCTTAAAAGGGTATTGCCCGGTACTCCTGCAGTAGAAGATGAAAATGTTGAAGTTGGTGTTTATCCGAATCCATATTATGGTAATGCAATATGGGATGGAAGTTCTGAGCGATTGAGAAAAATTTATTTTTATAATTTGCCTGCTGAGTGTGATATTACAATTTATACTCTTTCAGGTGATATTGTTAAAAGAATGGAGCATTCTTCTACACAAAACGGAAGTAATATAAGATGGTTTGAACAGTACGCAAGCGATAATAAGCAGCAGTTTGCAGGCGGTGAACATAGCTGGGATTTAATTACTGATGATGATCAGGCAATTGCATCCGGCTTGTATCTATTTACTGTTAAGAACAGAAATAATGGAAATATTAAAACAGGAAAATTTTTAGTAATTAAATAATCATTTAATCGGAGAGCAAAATGAAAAAAAGATTTAAAAACCTGATTTCAATGTTTGGGATGCTGACATTGTTGTTGTTTGTTTTTAATACTACAGGATTAAGTCAAAGCTATCCATTGGTAACATTGTATGACATTAATTATATCGCAGATTCAACTCTATATCCAAATTTTCCTTTTTCACCATTAGCTGGTGATACTGTTAGAGTAAGAGGAGTTGCTATGGTAAGAACTGTAGTTGGTTCTGATGAACCTGGTGTAGGTGATAGAAGACCGGTGATTTGGGCTGGTCCAAGATGGTCTTGTTATATTCAGGATAAAGATAATCCTGAATGGAGAGGATTAGTGGTTTTGCAGGAAGACACATCAAGTGCTAATGCGCAGCAGACTCTTTTTGATTTAGCTGATACCGCAACAGTATATGAATTTACTGGAGTAGTAAAACCATATTTTCAAACAACACAGCTGTTGTTGATAACCAGTCCGGTTCCAATTCCAATTGAAGAAATTGAAGTTTTACCTGAGCGACCTGCACCAACTCAAATTACAATAGAAGATTTATATACAGGTACATCCGGCAATTACTCTATGAGAAAATATATGAATACTTATGTTGAGTTAGTTGCAGATGCAAATCATAATCTTATTACTTCTGACAGAGTTACAGGTACAGGTTCTACATCAGGAAATTTTAAAATCAATGATGGACAGGGCAGATATATTATAGTATATGCCCAATCTACATATTTTAAGATGAATTCAGACGGTATCAGACCGGATTATGAATCACCTGTAAACGGAACCTATCTATCTTATATACGCGGTATCCTTACAATGAGGTCAAATGCTAATATAGGCGTTGATTATTGGTTAGTTCCTTTATATCCGGAAGATTTAGGTGATCCTTTAATTTTACCGCCGTCAGTAACTAATGTTACAAGAAATTTGGTATTAGTTGCACCAAATCAGTCGGTTGATGTAAGCTGTATCGCTAAAGGAGTTCAGGCAGATCTTCAGAGTGTTAAAATATTTTATAGAGTAAACAATGGTACACTTGATTCAGTAGATATGGCAGCAACATCTGGCGATACTTTGTTTACCGGTACAATACCAGGGGTTTCTGCTGATTCTGCTTTTGTTGATTTTTATATTAGAGCAACTGATCTTAATGGAACTTCAATGACCAATCCATTTAATCCTAATACTTCAAGATATTTTTATTTTGTATTAAACAGACCTTTAACAATAAGAGAAGTTCAGTATTCTCCGTTTGGCAATGGATTAAGCGGATATTACAATTATCCTGTTACTGTTTCCGGAATTGTAACCGCTGATACTGTTGGCAGATTTACTAGTACAGGTTTTGGTGCACCAAGCAGCGCAAATAGAATAATAATTCAAGATGGAACCGGAACCTGGAGCGGAATATGGCTGAATGCTGCTAATACAACTAAAGATGTTTTTGGATTAAAGATGGGTGACTTTGTTACAGTAACAGGTGTTGTTAAAGAAGACTATGATGTTACACGTCTTGACAATATCTCCGTGCTGGATATTAACTCAAATAACAATCCGCTGCCGGAGGCAACCGTAGTAACAACTGGAAGCATCGGTACATTACCCTCAAATAATGTAGCAGCAGAACAATGGGAATCTGTATTAATTAAATTTGAAAATGTTAGTATTACAGATGTTAATGCAGATGGAAATCCGGGACCCGACCCGGGAAGCGGCAGCAGCAGAAATTTTGGTGAGATTGTTATTAATGACGGTACCGGTAATGTCAGATGTGAATTACAGGATGGCAATCATAAATATCATAATGATTGGAATGCTAACTTAGGTAATAATCCTAATTTCGTTTCTGTTGATAGCGGAGCAACATTAACAAGTCTTACAGGATATTTATACTTTTCACACAGTTATTACAAATTAGTACCAAGAATTACTGATGATTTTAATAATTACACTGTAGTTAGTGTTGATGATCAGAGTAATTTAATTCCAGGCAGCTTTACAGTTAATCAAAATTATCCTAATCCATTTAATCCTTCAACGGTGATTTCATACTCTATTCCGAATGAAGCATTTGTTACGGTTAAAGTATATAATGTGTTAGGTCAGGAAGTAGCAACACTGTTGAATGATATTCAGTCTGCCGGTGTTCATAAAATAAATTTCAACGCTTCTAAACTTTCATCAGGAATTTATTTTTATAGCGTAAAAGCTGATAATCATTCAGATGTTAAGAAAATGATTCTTATGAAATAAAGATCGTAAGAAAAATGTGATATAATTGATAAATCAGTTTAGGTAGAATTATTTTGGAAGTAAAACCAGGATTCAAATTTAACTATTCAAGAGCTTCTTTTTTACGGCGGGCTTATAATCTAAAAATAGTTTTAGGTTTAAGCCTTGCTGTATTATTAATGTTAAGTTCTTGTTATGATGAAATGCCAAATAACCCAATTACAAATAAGGCACCGGTTACCAGAGTTTTTTTATATCCTGATTCGAGTATTTCTAATCAGCCAAGTAAAATTAATCTGCATTGGTCAGGTGATGATCCGGATGGATTGATAATTGGTTATTATTTCTCTTTTGATGGTGTTAACTGGACTTTTACAACTAAAAGCGATAGTTCGTTTGAATTAAAAATCGGTGCAGTTGATACTACTTTTATTTTTCTGGTTGCTGCAGTAGATAACTCGGGCAATGAAAAATATGATTCACAGGTTTTTCAGAATAATATAAATTTTGGTGCTGAACCATTTGCAGATAAAAATGGAAATGGAATCTGGGATATTGGCGAAGATTATACAGATATCGGTATCATTGATCCTAATCCTGCAAGAATTGTTTTGCCAATTGTGAATTCTGCACCAGTCATATCCTGGAATGTATTAAGTACTATTCCGGATGTGTCTTATCCTGCAATGACTTTTGGCTGGGATATTTTCGACCTTGATGGAAATGAAACTATAACCAATATTAAAATTGCACTTAATGATACCACTAATGCTGTTTTATTAAATGGGGGAGTAAGAAAAATAACAGTCAGAACAAAGGATTTTTCCAATTCCAATCCTTTGATGGATATTTACATCGATGGTAATCCAAATAATATTGCCCCTGTTAAACTGCCTGGTCTTATCTTCGATTCAAATAACAGATTTTATGTTCAGGCAGAAGACATTTCAGGAGCGAAATCTGAATGGATATCACTTCCTGATACATCAAGAAACTGGCATGTAAAAAAGCCTAAAGGTAAAGTTTTAATAGTTGATGACTATATCTTGCTTGATGATGCTGCACAGTTTTACTCAAATATGATGGATAGTCTTGGATTAACTAACAAATTTGATATTCTTGACCTGAATATAAATATACTGCCATACCTGAATACTACATTTTTAGAAACTATTAAATTATATGATGGAATTATTTGGTACACAGATAATGATCCTTCATTAGATGTAGCAAATGTAACGGTTCAGAATTATTTAGACGATGGCGGTAAAATATTTTTCTCAATGCAGTTTCCCAATGATATTGATCTGCAAATGATTGAAGGATTTTTACCAATTGAATCAGATACAAGTTACTACAAATCTTCTATCGGAATAAATACAAGTATTGCTTCGCACGATTCACTTAATTATCCACACCTGCTTACTTACCGGTCATTCTCGCGGGTAAGATCATTTAAGTTAAAAGATGTTGGTGTTAAACCGTTGTATTATTTTCCGAGTGGTGTATTAAACGGACATATCGGATTTGAAACTAGCAGCAAGAACTTGTTTTTTATTGGTGGTCCATTACAACGACTTGATGGTAAACCGGGCAGTATTAAAAAATTATTATTTCAAGTACTATTTCAGGATTTTAATTTAACATTATGAAATTTTATTTACTGAAAAAAAGACTGTCATTTAAGTTTTGTGCTTCTTCTGCAAAAAATATTAAAACATTATTCCTGATTTTAATATTGTTTTCTGTAAGCCAATTGGAGTTGAAGGCACAAACTGCTGCACTCACTGGAAAGATAACAGACAAAGAAACCGGAGAGGCTCTGCCAGGTGTAAATATTATTTTAAAAGGTACCTACTATGGCGCCGCTACTGATGTTAATGGTAAATTCAGTATTCTATCAATAAATCCCGGTACTTATAATGTAGAAGTTTCTCTGATTGGATATAAGTCAGTTCAGTTTACCGGTTATCAGTTTAGTGCAGGACAAACAAAAAAGCTTGATGTTGAACTTGAAGAAACCGTTCTTACACTTGGGCAGGATGTTGTAGTTGTTGGTGAAAAACCACTTATGGATGTTGAAGAAACACAAAGTAAAAGAACTATTTCCAAAGATGAAATCGAGCTTTCTGCAGTTGAAAACATTACAGACCTTGTTAGTATGCAGGCAGGTGTAATAAAATCTGATAATGAAATTCATATCAGAGGCGGACGCTCATACGAAAATGCTTTTCTGCTGGATGGTGTTTCTGTTCAGGATCCGCTTGCAGGTACCGGATTTGGGCTGCAGTTAAGTGCTAATTCAATTGAAGAAGTTGAGATCATTACCGGAGGTTATAACGCTGAGTATGGACAGGCTACTTCGGGTGTTGTGAATGTTAGAACCAGAGAAGGCGGCGAAAAATATCATGGCGCAATTTCTTACAAAACTGATCATCTTGGAAGTTCACAATCTAATTTTGTTTTTAATACTGATATTCTGGAAGCAAACCTTAACGGACCAGAGCCGATTACTTCGTTTTTATTGCCAGCACTTGGATTAAAACTACCAGGCGAATTAACATTCTTTGGAAATTTTTACGGCGGTTTAACTGACGGAATTGCTCAGGGTTATATTAAAAAGAAAGCAAATAAAGTTTACTCTTCTATATTCAAAGGCTCTGATTTTGCACCAAGAGCAGAAAACAATTGGTTTTGGATGGGTAAATTTACTTATAAATATTCACCGACTTTAAAGTTTAATTATTCAATAAATCAATCTGTAAATATTAATCAGAACTCTCAATCATTACAGTCAAATCTTGAATATGTTGAGCCGAGCCCCGGTTACCAATTTACATATCAAAATATTTTAGATAGTGCCAATACATATACTCATAATAATATTTATCAAACCTTCAGTTTAACACATACACTTAATAATAAAACATTTTATGAGTTGAAGATAAATTACTTCTTTACTCATTTAAGAGCTGATGCAAATGGAAAGAAATGGTATCAATATAACGAACCGAAGGATATTCCTAATTTTCCTATCCAATACTATAATACAAACAGAGATACACTTGGAATAATACCTGGAGATGGGTTTTGGGATTTAGGAAATCCATCTACCTGGCATGACCATTATGTTGAAGAGTTTTCTATCAGAGGTGATCTCACAAGCTTTTTTGATGAAAAGAACAAATTTAAAGCAGGCTTCGATTTTCACTTTCAGGAAATGCAGTCAATTGATATCTATCAGCCTTGGGTCGGTGAACTTGGATTTAACAATGATATTTATAAAGTGCATCCGGCTATGGGCTCATTCTATGCTCAGGATAATATTAATTTCAGCGGGATGATACTTAATTTTGGTCTGAGATTAGATTATTGGTTCCCCGGTAAATATGTTGATGATGCAATTGATAACCCGGATGTAATTACTATTCCAGATCAGATAAGAGATTCTTATAAAGAAAACTCATTCAGTTGGTTTGGGAACCGAAGATTTAAAGCGAGATTAAGCCCACGTTTAGGAATATCACATCCTGTTTCTGATAATCAAACATTGTTTTTCTCTTATGGACATTTTAGTAAATGGCCAAAACCACAGTTTGTCTATGCAAAGTTAAATCCTGTAAGTGCTCAATCGTCTTATCAAAAGTTTGGCAATCCCAATTTAAATCCTGAAACCACCGTTGCTTATGAACTTGGACTTAAAACCCAGTTTACTAATGATGATGTTCTTACAATTACCGCTTATTACAAAGATATATTTGAATATGTAAGCACACGCTCTGCTAAAATCAATTCTATCAGATTATCATCACAAAGTTTTACAACTTATGTTAATTCGGATTATGCACGTTCAAGAGGAGTTGAGATCGAATATAAAAAGCGAATTGGAAGATGGTTTACCGGTTCGGCAGATTTCACTTATTCGATTGTAACAGGTAAAAGCACAACTCCTGATGAGGGTGTTTTAGTGTTGAAAGGCGATATTAATGAATCAGTAAAAGAACTTTATATGTCCTGGGACCGGCCAGTTAGCTTTTCTATATTTGCAAATTTTTATGTTGAAAGGGATAATGCACTATTCGGTTTTGGCAATGGAATACTTGATGATTACAATATAAGCGTTCGTTCTCAGTTTCGGTCCGGTAAAAGATATACACCGGTAGTCTTTACTGGCTATGATGCACAAACCGGCAGACCTGAATATGAATCCAGCAGATATGACAGATATAGCAAAATAGGAAATGATTGGTTCTGGATAGATCTTAATTTTGAAAAATATTTTTCAATAGGTCAATTCAAGTTTTCAATTATTCTGGAAATAAATAATCTTCTGGACACAAAAAACTCAGCTATAATTAATCCTGTAACAGGCAAAGCTTATGAATATGGCGATCCTACTCCGATTTCGTGGAATGATCCTTTATACCCTGATTTACAGGCACCAATTTCTGCGTATCCTTTTAATCCGGCAAGATATTTAACAAGAAGGAATATCAAGTTTGGTGTGAGCTTAAAATTTTAAAAGTAGAATTATAACCAAGTGATGAAAAAAATATTTGCAATAACTATTATCAGTTTTCTATTAACTTCAACTGGATTTAGTCAGCTTTTTCCTGTACTTGGCGGTCAGCGCGCCGGTATATCAGCAGCTCAGTTTCTTAAAATCGGAGTAGGCGGCAGAGCAACCGCAATGGGTGATGCTTTTGTAGCTGTTGCGAATGATGCTTCTTCGCTTTACTGGAACCCCGCCGGTTTAACACAATTTGCTGAGAATCAGATAATGTTCTCACATAACAATTGGGTAGTTGATATTAATCATGACTTTTTGGGTGCTGTTTATCATCTTGATGAAACTAATGCCTTTGGTGTTTCTTTCGTTGCGCTTACAATGCAGGATATGCCGGTAACAACCGAATTTGCTCCGTTTGGAACTGGAGAATATTTTGGATTTAGTGATATCTCTATTGCTGTAACGTATTCAAGAAAAATGACTGACAAATTTAGTTTTGGAGGAACAGTAAGATATATTGAAGAAACTCTTGATAAGTTGAAAATGCGTGGCTTTATGATAGACCTTGGCACTTATTATTGGACAGGACTTGGATCTTCAAGATTTGCAGTTGCTGTTTCAAATTTTGGCAGCAATTTAGCACCTGATGGCGAAATTATTTTAATTGGAAAAAGGAAGAAATCTGAATGGCAGGATTTTGCACCGCCAACTATATTCAGAATTGGATTTGCGATTGAACCTTATGAGGATGAAGAACACGCAGTTACAACTTCAATACAACTTAATCATCCTAACGATAATAGTGAAAATATAGTTACCGGTGTTGAGTATAACTGGAAAAAAACTTTTTACCTTAGAGCCGGATATAAGTTTAATGTCGATGAACAAAACATTTCAATTGGCGCTGGTGTAAATGTTCCTGTTAGTATAGCAAATGTTAGTTTGGATTATGCGTATTCAAATTTTGTAAGATTAGGTTCAGCTCACAGATTTTCAATTCTGTTGGGATTGTAGAATAATCGAATTAATTATTTTATGGTTGGAAATTTGAAAAACAAAATTTATAAAATGAAGAAATATTTACTTTCACTTTTTGGAATTCTCGTTTTTATTAGCTGCTCTGATAAGTTTGATATTACACAATTCGATCAATATACTGGTAATATTAATATCGGAGGAGATACTTTATATATTCAAAATGGAGAACCCTGGGGCGGATTTAATAATCCGCGTGCAATACTGATGGGTAAAGAGCCGTTTATTTATGTTTGCGATACTGATAATAACAGGATTGTTATGCTTGATGTTGCCGGACAATGGCATGGTTCTTTGTCTATTAAAAAGCCAGTTGCCATTGCTCAGGATTATCATCTTAATCTTTATGTGTGTGCTGATTTTGATACTGCAAATGTTACCTACAGTGCGCTTTACAAAATAAACTTATTTGCTGCGGGTCATCAAATAGAAAATGCGCCGGTAGTCAGGATACTTCCCTTACGTGATTCTGATTTTAACCTTCAAAGAAAATATACTGCAGTTACAGTTTTTTATGACAATTCATTATATGTTGCCAGAACCGGTCCGAATAACTCAAGTATTTCCAATCCTGATAATTCAATTTTCAAGATAGCGCCTAAGAAACTTAATGCCGGCGGTGATTTATTAGTGCCAAAAGATAAAGATACACTTACGATTGGAAGAGTTCCGTTTATTGATCCGTTAAACCGCGGTTTAATTTCTGCCAACGGAATTAATTCAATGACTTCTTTTAATAAAAGAAATATAGATTTTATTGCTACATTAGCGGGTGAATCAAGTTTTAAGGCACAATGGTTTTATTTTTATTCTTCGGGAATTGAAGAAAGATATTACAGTAAATTTGATCCTGTTATTGATGGAGTTGCTTTTGTTAAACCAAACAGATTTCAGGCACCAACCGGCTCTTGTATTGATCCTTCAGGAAATATTTTTATCGCAGATGCCGGCAAAGACAGTGTGTTAAAGTTTAATTCGAGCGGCGTTGAAATGCATTCCTTTGGAGGATCGGAATTTTTTATTGAACCAGCCGGTGTGGCTTTTTTTGATAAAGTACTATTTGTACTTGATGCTGGTAAAAATCAGATTCTAAGATTTAAATTATCAACAGATACACAATGAAACTTCTTAATATTTTTTTATTTGCATTTCTGTTAGTCAGCAGTGCTTTTTCACAGCCGATAATAATTAATGAAATTTATAATTCAAGTACAACTGATGAATGGATTGAATTATTAGTAGTTCAGGATAGTCTTGATTTGAGGAACTGGGATATAAGAGATTTTAGCAGTACTGGCAATCCACAGGCGCCGCTTAGTTTTTCTTCAAATACTTTATGGAGTAATTTGAGAAAAGGCACAATTATTATTATTGCCCGCGCCGAAAATACTTTTTCAGAAGATCTTGATCCCAGTGATTATTTACTGATTGTTAAATCCAGTAATGCAATTTATTTATCAGGTACTCCGTTTTCATTTGCCGGAACTTCTGATGCGTTGCAGATTAGAAATTCTTCTCAAGTCCATCAGTTTGGTGTATCCTGGGGAACAAATAATGCTAATAGTATTCCTAATCCTAAAGTTCATTTTACAAGTGCATCTTCCAGCGGAACTTCAATAATATTTATTCAAGATGATGTATCTAAGTTAACAAACACAGCTAACTGGACGATTAATGCAGGTTCGTCAATGGGGTTGGGTAATTCTGCAGCAAATATTGCCTGGATAAATTCATTAAGAACAAAGTTGGAAGGATCAGGCACTGCAACACTTTTACCCCAGATTGTTGTTGGTGATTCGATAATTGATTTAAATTTTACCTATAAAAAAAATCCGCTGTACAATATCAATTCTTTGCGGATTATTATACCTGAAGATTTTTTGTGGTCTCAATCTCAATCTGAAATTAATTATTCAAACTTCACTTCCAACTTGAGTGTCAATGGAGATACAATATTTTTTAGTAATATAAATTTTATCAGTGATACTGTAGCTATAACAGTAAATGAAGTTACTGCACCTCATTATACAGGCAGATATAAGATTAAATTTCAGTCAGGGGTAAACTTAGTCCTTGCAGATGTTAGTCCGCTGCCGTCACTATTGGTTTATGGTGCTCCGATTCCTATTGCAGATGCTAAAATTAATGATAACACAGGAATAGGTTTAAGATTAGGCGATCTTGTTACTTTAAGAGGTATTGTAACTGTCAGTAATCAATTTGGAGGACCAAGTTACATTCAGGATAATACGGGAGGCATTTCTGTTTTTGGTTCAGCTTTTTCAAATGCTGTGCAAATAGGTGATGAAGTACTGGTTACCGGTACTGTTGCTCAGTTTAACGGACTTAATCAGATAGAAAACCCAACACTCCATTCAATCATCAGTTCAGGCAACACTGTTGAACCCCTTATTACTACTCCGGCAGCTTTAAGCGGTGATGGTATAAATGGAGTTGAAAACTTTGAAGGAAAATTGGTAAGAGTTAACGGAGTTGTTGTATCTGAATTAAATGGAAATTCAGTAAGTAACTGGGCTTATAAAAATTATAAACTTACAGGCTCAAATCCTTCAGATACTGTACAGATTAGGATTGATAACGATACACAGATTATCGGTCTCGTTGCTCCTGCAGCAAAGTTCGATGTTATTGGAGTCCTTAGTCAATACAAACCTTCTTTACCTTTTATCGGTGGATATCAAATAATGCCGCGGGTACCTGCAGATATTCTGTCTAACGGACCAATAATAGAAAAATATCCTGAAGAAGTTAATCTTACAAGCAATTCTATTTCCTTGGAATGGACAACTATAAATCCAGGTACTTCAAGAATACGATATGGCGTAACAACTAATTATGAACTTGGCGTGGTTGAACTTGATAATGTATTAAGAACAAATCATTACCTTACTGTTGATGAACTTGAAGCAGCAACAATCTATCATCTTCAGGTCTTTTCTGTTGCAAATGGAGATACAAGTTTTTCCAGTGATATAGTTTCAAGTACTGCTTCAGCATTTCCAACCACAGGCGAAATCCTGGTCTATTTTAACAAATCAATTAATACTTCTGTATCATCCGGAATTAATGCAAATGGAAATGCCAATTTTCAAAATATTCTTATTGATAGAATTAATAATGCAAAACGATCTATTGATGCCGCACTTTACAGCTTAAGCGGAACAGTGGGTGCAAATATTGCAGCTGCTCTTCTAAGTGCTAAAAACCGAGGGGTTAAAATCCGAGTAATCGGTGAGTATGATAACAGAACTACTGCACCATGGAATACTTTAATCAATAACGGAATACCTTATATAAATGATAGATTCGGCAATAACGACGGAAGCGGAATTCATCATAATAAGTTTTTCATCATAGATTATCGCGGCGGTATGCCTGATAGTGTTTGGGTTATCACCGGAAGTTGGAATCCAACTGACCCAGGAACAAATGATGACAGACAAAATCTTATACTTATTCAGGATGTTGCTCTAGCCGGTGCTTATACATTGGAATTTAATGAGGAGTGGGGTAGTGATACTGATTCTCCAAATGCTGCAAATTCAAGATTTGGACCAAGAAAACTTAACAACACACCGCATAATTTTGTAATTGCCGGTAATAAAGTTCAATTATATTTTAGCCCGAGTGACGGAACAACTGCAAAGATAGGAAGAACACTTGGCAAAGCTGAGAAATCCATAAATGTGGCATTACTTTCGTTTACAAGACGTGATCTTGCAGATACTATTATTACAGTAAAAAACAAAGGTTCTAAAACAAGGGTGATATTAAGTAATAATACCGATACAGGCAGTCAATTTTTTTATATGCAATCTGCTGGAGTAGATATAAGATTAAAAGGATTTACTACTGGTTTATTGCATCATAAATATGCTGTGGTTGATGCCGAACCATTTGGATATAATGCTTCAGTTATTACCGGATCTCATAACTGGTCATCTTCTGCAGAAAATGTTAATGATGAAAACACATTGATTATTCAAGATGCGCAAACTGCTAATTTTTATTTGCAGGAATTTGCCGCAAGATATTATGAAGCAGGCGGACAGGATTCTTTAGTAACAAGTATTGAGGAAATTACTGAGACAATTCCTGTTCAATTTAATTTGTACCAGAACTATCCGAACCCGTTTAATCCTGTTACAAATATTAGATTTGACGTGCCGTTTACTCAAAAAATCGAACTCTCCGTTTTCGATCTGCTTGGACAAAAAATTAAAGAGTTATATAACGATGTTATAAATGCAGGTTCATATACGGTTGAGTTTAATGCAGGTGATCTTGCAAGCGGAGTTTATTTTTATAAAATTCAGTCAGAATCATTTACTGATGCTAAGAAGCTTTTATTACTGAAGTAGTATTAAAAAAATCTGCTGATGCTTTTGCCGTTAATATCAGCCAGATATTTTTGTAATCAGGTTTAGTAAGTCAGGAACTCTTATAAGAAAAGGTTCTGAATAATATTATTTGGTTTTTATCCAGCCGCATTAAAGACAATACCTTTTATATTTGATAAAATCATTCTACTGCTTGAGATTAAGTTTCAAATTAAACCAAATATTGAAAAATCTGAGTACATCTAAATCTTATAAACTTATTGATTTTTCATTATTTACCATTTAGTTTTATATAAATGCCTGCTTTCGGAAAACAAAAGTAATCTACGTTCAATTTTTTACAGAGATAATTCTTGATAAAACTAAAATTATTTTCAGTGAATTTTAGCACTATGAATGAAAAAGTTCGTTTTAAGTCTTGAAATCACACTTTTTGAAGAAAGAACAAATACTAAAGCAAAGTTCTGTATGCAAACACCATAAGAATTATTTTTATTCAAAATTTTAAAAATTATTGACTTTTCAGTGTTTATTACTCATATTTCAAAGTAATGAACAGAGAATTTAGACTGAAAACAAATGAGGGTAATGTTCTTGATATTTCTGTCAATGGATTAGAAAACATTAATAAAGCTCATTGTTTGATTTTAGTGCACGGTTTTAAAGGATTTAAGGATTGGGGCTTTTTTCCGTTTACATCTGAGCAGCTATCTAAATGTGGATACTTTGTTGTTTCTTTCAATTTTTCGCATAATGGGGTTGACAAAACAGGTTCGGATTTATTTGATGTTGAGAGTTTTGCAAAAAACACAGTATCTCTGGAAGTATCTGAACTTGTTCAAATTATCAAAGCTTGTAAATCGGGATTTTTTGGAAATACTGTTGCTCAAAAGATTGGATTGATTGGTCATAGCCGGGGCGGCGGAACAGCAATTCTAAGTAGTCTGATTGAAGAAGCTGATGTATATGTTGTTTGGGCGTCGATTGCAAAATTTGATAGATATACCGAAAGGCAAAAAGTTGAATGGAGAAACAAAGGAACAATGCATATTGTAAATTCACGCACAAAGCAAACGTTACTGATGAATGTTGAAATGCTGGAAGATATAGAGAAAAATAAAGAAAATTCATTAAGTATTAAAAAAGCAGTAAACAATCTGAACAAACCCTTATTAATTATTCATGGAACTGAAGATCTTACAGTTCCTGTTACTGAAGGTGAACAAATTTATAACTGGAGTAACAAATCAATTACAGAGTTTAAAAAGATTCCCGCTTGCGGACATACTTTTGATATTGTGCATCCTTTTACCGGCAGTAATAAGAAATTTGATCTGGTCATTCAGACAACAAAAGAGTTCCTGAATGTAAATTTTATTTAATCCTGATTTTTTAGATTTAATTTAATGGAATTAAAAAACATAATATTCATACTGATTTTTATTATAACCTTTGCTTTTTTCGGTTATAGTGTTAATAATCTCATAAAATATCTTAAGGTTGCAAAAAAGAAGGACGATAGATTTGATGATATTCCGACAAGATTGAAAAGAGTATGGAATATTGCCTTTGCTCAAACAAAACTATTGCGTGAACCACTTGCCGGTCTGCTCCATCTTTTAATTTTTTGGGGATTTGTTCTGTTTATTTTTGCTGTACTAGAAAGTATTATACAAGGATTCTATTCATCATTTTCACTTTCCTTTCTCGGAGCGTTTTATTCTTTAATTACTGTGGTTCAGGATATTTTTGGATTACTGGTGATTGGTTCAGTTCTGCTTTCACTTTACAGAAGATATATCCAAAAAGTACCTAGATTGCAGGTTGATAAACATGGGATGAAAGATGCTGCTTTTATTCTTATCCTTATTATGTTTATTGTAATATCAATGTATGGTCAAAATGCTTCCGGGTTTGCCAATAATGGAATGATGTATCATCCGCACGAATTAAGACCGATCTCTTCATTTATAGCTGGAATATTTTTTAACGGTCAAACTGCAAATACACTAGTTCTTTATGAAATATTTTGGTGGATGCATGTTTTAATGATATTTGGATTCTTAAACTATCTTCCATACTCTAAACACTTACATATTTTAACCTCAATTCCTAATGTGTTCTTCGCTAATCTTGATCCGGTCAGGAATACACTTAAGAAAATTGATCTCGAAGATGAAAATATTGAAACATTTGGAGTTGCAGATATTGATCAGTTTAGCTGGAAGCAAATATTGGATGGATATTCCTGTACCGAATGCGGAAGATGTACTTGGAATTGTCCTGCAAACATTGTAGGTAAGTCGTTATCACCAAGGGAGTTAATTGTAGACATCAGAAGAAGAACTTTTGATAAAGCTCCATTGATTGTTGAAGGGAAAACTGAGGGTGAGCTTTATGAAAAAACTTTAATTCATAATTACATTTCGGATAAAGTACTGTGGCAGTGCACTACTTGTTTAGCTTGTGTTCAAGAGTGTCCGGTAATGATTGAACATGTTGATTCAATTGTAGATATGAGAAGGAATTTAGTTTTAACAGAATCAGAATTTCCGCCGCAATTAAATCCTGTATTTAAGAGCCTTGAAACTAATTACACTCCGTGGGCATTTAATGCTGCGGATAGAGCAGCCTGGGCTGAAGGAATGAACATAAAAACGATGGCAGAAGATAAGGATGGTGAAGTTTTATTCTGGGTTGGCTGTGCTGGTTCATTTGATGACAGATATAAAAAAGTTACAAAAGCTTTTGCCACTATAATGCAGAAAGCAGGCATTGATTTCAGAATACTTGGAACTGAAGAGAAATGTAACGGTGATACAGCAAGGAGATTGGGTAACGAATATTTAGCCCAAATGATGATGCGCGAGAATATTGAAACCCTGAATAATTACGGTGTAAAAAAAGTAGTAACAGCTTGTCCTCATTGTTTTCATTCATTAAAGAACGAGTTTCCTCAGTTCGGAGGTAATTATGAAGTTACTCATCATACTGTGTTTATAGAAGAGTTGATTGCAAAAGGCAAAATTCAGATTAAAGATGAATCTGAAAACCAAAAAGTTACATATCACGATTCATGTTACTTAGGCAGATATAATAATATTTATGATGCTCCAAGAAATTCGTTAAGTAAGGTTGCTGGTTTGGATATTGTTGAGATGAAAAGAAATAAGAGTAAAGGATTTTGCTGCGGAGCCGGAGGTGGAAGAATGTTTCTTGAAGATGATGAAGGTGGAAGGATAAATGAAGAAAGAACAAGAGAAGCCTTGGAAACAAATGCTGATACAATTGCTTCTGCCTGTCCGTTTTGTATGACAATGATAACTGATGGAGTAAAACATTTTGAAAAGACTGATGAAGTTGCTGTTAAAGATATTGCAGAAATAATTCTGGAAAACATAAAATAATTAATTCACTAATTTATAGGAGGTTCGTATGGAAAAATTTAATCAATTGGTACAATTCGTTCAAAGTTTGGAAGGTGATTTCCAAAAATTTTATGTGAAAGAACAAGCTGCTGCCGGTACAAGAGTACGCAAAGGTTTGAGCGATCTCAGAAAATTATGTCAGGAAATCAGAAATGATGTTCAGGCAGTAAAAGCTGCTAGAAAAGCTCCTAAACCATAAGAGCTTAAAATATTTGAATTATAAAAGGCTGAGTTAGAAATAGCTCAGCCTTGTTTTATATTGTATGAAAAATTTAATTATCTCATTATCAGTTTTATCTACATTTGTATTTAATATTCCATCAACCCAAATACTTGATGATTATAAAAGTGCTGTCAGAACAGATAGTACTATTACAATCACCATTTCTGTGGTTGGTGATTTAATGTGCCACAGTCCTCAATTTGAATATGCTAAAGTTGGTAAAGATAGTTTTGATTTTACTCCTACTTACAGAAATGTAAAAAGATATCTTGAATCATCCGATTTCACTTTCGGAAATCTGGAAACTGTTACTGCTGGGAAAAAAAACGGAGGTTTTACCGGATATCCTTTTTTTAATTCACCATCTCAATATCTTGATGCACTAAAATCTGTTGGATTCGATTTACTTGTAACTGCTAATAATCATTCTATTGATAGAGGTGAAAATGGTGTGCTTTTAACAATTGATGAACTGATAAAACGCAATATTAATTATGTTGGCACTTATAGTTCTCAAACTGACCGGGATTCTGTAAGAGTGTATGATATTAAAGGAATTAATATTGCTTTTCTTGCTTATAGTTATGGAACAAATGGTAATCCAATTCCAAAAGGGAAAAATTATTTAATTAATCTTATTGATTTTAACTTAATTGAACAGGATATTAAAACAGCAAGAAATAATGGAGCTGAATTAGTTTTAGTTCATTATCATTTTGGAGATGAATATATCCGTGAGCCTGTTAAAGCTCAGAGAGATGCTGTTAATAAAGCGATTGAATTTGGAGCGGATATTATTATTGGAGGACATCCGCATGTTCTTCAGCCTGTGGATTTTTTTCGGACAGTAAATGGAAAGCTTGATACCGGATTTGTTGCCTATTCAATGGGAAACTTTATTTCAAACCAGAGAGATAGATTTAAAGATGCTGGTATTATTATTACTCTGAATATCTTAAAAGATTTTAATGATAATAAAATTACTATCAATGAAGTAAATTATCTTCCCACCTGGGTATTTAAAGGAAATACTCTAAACGGCAGAGAATATGTGATAATTCCTTCTACATTTCAGAATGATTCAACCATAACTTTATCATTAGCAGATATAAAAAGAATGAATCAGGCATTTCAGGATACAAGGGATATAGTTAATAAATATTCAACAAATCCTAAGTTAAAAGAAATAATAGACATAAAAGAAATTGATTAGAAATTGAATTATCCTTAAATGCACTACGTTATTTTTTAAATCAATTATTTATATTAACCAATAAAAAGTATTAAAATATTATAACTGATGTTTAAAGTTGGAAATGTTGAAATAGATAAAGCAATTCTTCTTGCACCAATGGAAGATGTTACAGATGTTTCATTTCGTTTGGTGTGCAAAGAGCTTGGTGCAGATGTAGTTTATACTGAATTTGTAAACTCTGAGGGATTAGTCCGCTCAAATGAGCGAACACACAACAAACTTAAAATTATTGAAGCTGAAAGACCAGTTGGAATTCAGATCTATGGAAATAATATTGAATCAATGGTTGGTGCTGCAAAAATTGCAGATGCAGAAAATCCAGATATGATTGATATTAATGCCGGATGTTGGGTTAAAAATGTAGTTGGCAGCGGAGCAGGCTCAGCTTTACTAAAGGATATCCCGTACCTTACAAAACTTGTAAAAGCAGTTGTTGATTCAGTTGATAGCCCTGTAACTGTAAAAACGAGAATTGGCTGGGATAATAATTCAATTCAAATTGTTGAAGTAGCAAAACGACTTGAAGATATTGGAATAAAGGCTTTAACTGTTCACTGCAGAACAAGATCAATGGGGCATAAAGGTGATGCCGACTGGAGCTGGATTCCTAAAGTGAAGGAGTCAGTATCTATTCCGGTTGTTCTTAACGGAAATGTTCTTTATCCAGGAGATGTTAAACGCGCTTTCAGAGAAACTAACGCTGATGGTGTTATGATTGCCCGCGGAGCAATTGGTAATCCATGGATATTTTTGGAAGCTAAGGAAATTTTATCAAAAGGATATATCCAGACTAAAATTGACGATGAAAAGAAAATCAACACTTGCTTAAGACATTTAGAACTTGCCGTCGGAATAAAAGGCGAAAGACGAGCAGTAATTGAGCATAGAAAATTTTATTCAGGATATTTAAAAGGTATGCATCATGCATCTCGTGTCAGAAACGAGTTGATGCAGTACACAGAGTTAAATCCGGTTAAAGAAACTTTATTCAGATTTTTAGAAGAGCTAAAGAAAACTGAATCTATATTCTAACTATAATATTTATGATGATAATTGTTGAATCACTTTACTACAAATAGCTTTGCACGAGTTATATCAACCATTTTAGTTCCGCCATCTTTTACTATTATCATTTTTACCATATTTGCTTTCACACTTGAAATTGACTTATCAAAAAAAATCCTGACATTCGTGATACCCTTTGTTTTTGGTTTTGCATCACCTATTGCATTGTTTTTATATCTGAGAAAAAAGGGAAAACTTGCTGATCAGGATGCTTCAATTAAAGAAGAAAGAACTTTCCCGTTTTTAATCGCAATTGTTTTTTATTTTATTGGATTATTGTTAATGATAAAATTCAATCTTAATATTATTTCAATCGCATTTTGGTTTTGTTATATTTCTATCACAATAATTACAATATTTATTAATAAATATTGGAAGATAAGTGCTCATTCAATGGGAGTTTCGGGTCCTTTTGCAGTACTAATTTTTGTTTTTGGCTGGATTGGTTTATTGCTTCTCCCGATTGTTTTTCTTGTCGGCTGGTCAAGGGTAAAATTAAAATGTCATAGTATTGCACAAGTTATAACAGGAATTTTAGTAGCATTTATATCAGTTTACCTTCAAATGTATTATATAACTAAATACATAATCAATTTATGATAAAATCTGAAATTATAAATAATACAGCGGTTATAACTCTAAACCGACCTGAAAAAAGAAATGCTTTACATCCCTTTATGGTTGAGCAGATGAAAGGAAGTCTTAAAGAGTTTGCTGATAATGATGTTGTTCATTCTTTAATCATAACTGGTGAAGGTAATACTTTTTGCGCAGGTGCTGATTTAGAATATCTGAATAACTTATCTGATAATAATGCAATTGAAAACTATGATGATTCAAGATCACTTGCAGAAATGTATTTAACGATATACGAATTTCCAAAACCAACAATTGCAGCAGTTAATGGAGCAGCAATTGCCGGCGGTTGTGGGCTGGCTTCTGTTTGTGATTTTATTTTAGCTCATCCCGAAGAAAGTAAATTTGGTTACAGCGAAGTAAAAATTGGATTTATACCTGCTATAGTTTCAATATTTTTAATTAAAAGAATTGGAGAGGGAATGGCAAAACAATTGCTTTTGGAAGGAGATAGAATTTCAGGAAAGAGAGCTTATGAAATCGGTTTTGTAAATTATTTAAGCGAAAATGTATTTGAAAAATCTCTGTCACTTTCAGAAAAATTAAATAAAAACTCATTCGCAAGCATAAAGCAGACTAAACAAATGATTAATCAGATTTCTAATCTTTCTGTCCGCGAAGCAGTTAATCATTGTATAAATCTTAATGTGATAAGCCGTTCAACTGCAGATTTTAAAAATGGGATTAATTCTTTTTTAAATAAGGATAAGTAAATGGATTTAAAATCTTACATCAGGAATATTGAAAATTTTCCCAAACCGGGCATTATGTTTCGTGATATAACAACCCTGCTTAAAAATCCTTTAGTATTTAATTATACTCTTGATTTATTATTTTCTTTGATTAAAGATAAAAAAATCGATAAAGTAGTCGGTATAGAATCACGCGGATTTATTTTTGGTGCAGTATTGGCTTATAAACTTAATGCCGGATTTATTCCTGTGCGAAAACCGGGAAAACTACCCGCCGAAAAAGTTGCAATCTCTTATTCGCTTGAATATGGAGAGGATAAACTCGAAATTCATAAAGATGCTATTAAACCGGGAGATAAAGTATTAATCCATGATGATCTGCTTGCAACCGGCGGAACAATGAATGCAGTATGCAGCTTAATTGAAAAGCTTGGCGGTGAAATTGTTCAATTGTCTTTTGTTATTGAATTATCCTTCTTACAAGGAAGGGAGAAATTAAAAAAGTATGATATTCGTTCTATTGTCAATTATGTTGATGAAAAATAAATATCTGGATAAAATTGAAAGAAGTACAATTCATAAAAAACAATTCAGAACGATGGAAAGAAGTAGAATTATTCCTTTCTAAAAAGACTTCTTTTCAGGACCCGGATAAATTAGCTGAATTATTTATTCAATTAACAGATGATCTATCCTACTCTAAAACATTTTATCCTGCAAGTAAAACAACAGAATACTTGAACTCAATTACTGCAAAACTGCATCAATCTGTTTATAAGAATAGAAAAGAAAAAAAAAGCAGAATAATTTCTTTTTGGCAGTACGAATTGCCACTAGTTTTTTTTAGGCGAAGAAAAGAATTACTCATTTCATTTTTTGTTTTTCTAACTTCAATTTTAATTGGAGTAATATCGTCAACTGGTGATACAGGTTTTGTAAGATTAATTCTTGGCGATTCTTATGTTAATATGACTTTAGAGAATATTAAACAGGGTGATCCGCTTGCAGTTTATAAAAAGGTGAATGGCATTGATATGTTTATGGGGATTACTTTCAACAATATCAGGGTCTCGTTTTTTACATTTATGGCCGGGTTACTTTTATCTATTGGAACAATTTTGTTGCTGCTTTATAACGGAATTATGCTCGGTACTTTTCATCATCTGTTTTATTCACAAAATCTGTTGTTAAAATCACTATCTGTTGTTTGGATACACGGAACATTAGAAATTTCATCTATAATAATTGCCGGTGCAGCCGGTTTAATTCTTGGTAATTCTATACTATTTCCTAAAACTTATTCAAGACGACAGTTCTTTTTATTATCAGCAAAAGATGGAATAAAAATTATTGTTGGACTGATTCCGCTCTTTATTATTGCAGGATTCCTTGAATCTTTTGTTACCCGATTTACAGATATGCCGATAATAATTAACATTCTGATAATTGGTGGTTCAATAACTTTTATTGTGTGGTACGTAATACTTTATCCTATTAAGTTAAAGAAAAAGGGAAACTATGACACAAAGTAAAATAGAATTTAAGCGTTATCGTGATCTTGGACAGATACTTAATTCAACTTTTGAATTTATCAGACAGAATTTTTTATCATTGTTAAAGTCACTTGTCTTTCTTGTAGGACCTTTTTTGCTGATAACCGGAATATTATTAGGTTTTTATCAAAAGAGTGTATTTACAATTTTTCAGATAACTTCGATTTCTCAAATGGGAATAGTCATTTTATTAATGATTATTTCAATATTATTTACAATGCAAATGATGTTAACTACGGTATATTCTTATATTTTGATTTATCTGTCTAAACCTGAGTTTACACCAATTTCAATCGAAGAGGTTTGGGAAGGTGTTAAACAAAACTTTTTCAAGATTCTCGCTTTAACAGCATTAATATTTTTCTTGACTCTGATATACCTGTTACTCTTTTCATTGATTATTGCGGCTGTTTCAAGTGGTACATCCAGTATAGGCTTAGTAATGTTGTTGTTTTTAATATTATTTATTTTTCTAATTTTCTTAATGGTAAAGGTGTGTTTGGCTTATATGATAATGCTGTATGAAAGAACTGGAATCTGGATATCAATTCAACGATCGTTTTATTTAGTTAAAAATAAATGGTGGTTTTCTTTCGGAGTGATCTTTGTGTTAGTAATAATTCAGTCTTTAATGGGTTTTATTTTCCAGATACCACAATACATCGTAATGTTTGCAACAATGTTCAACTCCATTGATGGCAGCGGGGTTTCGGGAGTAACAGAGATTTTGATTATGTTAACCTCTGTCTTTGCAACGTTTCAATATCTTTTAACTACAATTCTAATTATTGCATTTGCATTTTTATATTTTAGTTTAGTTGAACAAAAAGAAGCAAAAGGTTTAATTGAAAAAATTGAATCTATTCAATAATAAAATATTTTTAGTCTGCCTTTTTGTATTGGTAAGTAATGTTGTTCTTTCGGTTCAATATGAAGAATACTTTCCCAATGCTGCATCAGCTTCTGAAATCAGAAGAAGTTTTAATTTGGATACATCTAATATTGAAGTTAGACAACTTGATTCTCAAATAATAAAATCATATTTGAAGGACAAAGATTTCAGATACTTTGAAAATCCCGAAGACACTAAAACATTATGGGAAAAGTTTCAGGATTGGATTCAGAAACAAATTGATAAACTCTTTTCTCTTGATCCTGAAGGAATAAGACAGAGTATCATTCAATATTTATTAATTGCGTTTGCTATTCTGGCTTTAATCTATGGATTTTACAGAAATGAAATAAAGGGTTTGTTCTTTGGAAATCAAAGTATTAAACAAATAATTATTAAAGAAGAGATTGAAGACATTCATTCAATTGATTTCAATAAAATGATTGATGAAGCAGTTCAAAATAAAAACTACAGATATGCAGTTAGACTTAATTATCTAAGAATACTGAAATTGTTATCCGATAAACAAATAATTAATTGGAAACCCGAAAAAACAAATCACGAATATTTAAGGGAAATAAAATCAAAAACTTTGTTTTCTTCTTTTTCTATAATTACAAATGATTTTGAAAATATTTGGTACGGCGGATTTATAGTTGATCAGAATAATTATTCTTTATTGATTGCAAGATATAAAGATGTTAATTCATTATTGGAGAAATATCAATAATGAAAACTTATAAATTTGTTATACCTGTTATTATTGTTGCGGTATTATTTCTGGTATTTAAACTTTTTACTCCAGAGCCTACCAATTGGGAGCAAAGTTATTCAAAAAATGATAAAACTCCTTATGGCTCTTATATACTTTATGAACAATTAAATCATCTGTTTCCCGGCAAAAACATCGAATCAACAAACCTGCCGTTTTATAATATTTCGATTCAAAGAAAGATTGAAGACAAGAACATCATTATTATCTGTAACAATTTCAATCCTGATGAACTTGATGCGAAAGTATTATTTGAACTGTTAAATAATGGTAATGATGTTTTTATTGCCTCAGCCTCTTTTGGTACTATACTTTCTGATTCCCTTAAAATACAAACTTACTTTTCTTACTTTAACAATTCTGATTCAGTTGGAATTAATTTTGTAAATCCGGCATTGAAAAGAGAAAACAATTACAGTTTTAAGAAAGGGAACTATGACCATTATTTCTATATGTTTGATACTGCTAAAGCAATAGTATTAGGAATAAATGAACAGGATGCACCTAATTATATAAAGATGAAAATAGGCAGCGGAACATTATTCTTACACACAATCCCTAATGTTTTTACAAATTATAACCTCTTGAACAAAGAAAGAGACTATATTTTTACAAGTTTATCATATCTAAAAGTCAGAGATGTTATCTGGGATGAATATTATAAGGAAGTAAATAAATATCAAAGCACCCCGATACGGTATATCTTAAGTCAGCCTTCGTTAAAATGGGGATACTTTACATTTCTTTTTGCAATGGTTCTGTTTGTGATATTTAAAGGAAAGAGGGAGCAGAGAATAATTCCTGTAATTAAACCATTAACAAATACTACGTTAGAGTTTATTCAAACAGTTGGAAATGTATATTTGAAACAGTCAAATCATAAAAATATTGCAAAGAAGAGAATCGTTTATTTTTTAGATCATATAAGAAACAAATATGCGATGCGTACAACAGAATTAAATAATGATGTAATTAAACAACTATCCGAAAAAAGCAATTATGATGTAAGTGAATTAAATAAAATCAGGAATATTATAACTATTGTTGACAGCTCTTCTTCAGTAAAAAAAGAAACCTTGATTGAACTAAATACTCTATTAGAAAATTTTTATTTAAAAACAGGTGCTTATGGAAAATAATTTGTCAAACAGAACAGACTTAACTGAATTACAAAATTCAATTGAAAAAGTTAAAACAGAAATAAAGAAAATTATAGTAGGGCAGGATAAAGTAATTGAGCTGCTGCTTGCCGCTGTTTTTGCAGATGGACATGTTTTAATTGAAGGCGTTCCTGGTATTGCAAAAACACTGATTGCAAAAATCTTGACAAAGACAATATCAGCAGATTTTTCGCGCATACAATTTACCCCGGACTTAATGCCTTCGGATATCCTTGGTACTTCAATTTTTAATATGAAGTCATCAGAGTTTGAATTCAAGAAAGGTCCCATATTTGCAAACATCATTTTGATAGATGAGATCAACAGATCACCCGCTAAAACTCAAGCTGCTTTATTTGAGGTGATGGAAGAAAAGCAAATTACAATTGACGGCAAAACTTATAAAATGAATGAGCCATTTATTGTGTTTGCCACTCAAAATCCTATAGAACACGAAGGAACATATAAACTTCCTGAAGCACAGCTCGATAGATTTTTATTTAAGATTGAAATGAATTATCCGGAACTTTCAGAAGAGATTAAAATATTACTCGAATTCAACAACAGGAAATCTGTAAACGATTTAGACCAAATAAATAAGATATTTACACAATCTGATTTAAATAACTTCAGGTCAATCATAAGATCAATCCATATTGAAGAAAAGATAGCATCTTATATTGCCAGCATTGTTAATCAGACAAGAAAATCAGGTGATTTATATCTTGGTGCTTCACCAAGAGCTTCAATCGCAATTATGATGGGTGCAAAATCATTGGCAGCAATAAAAGGCAGGGATTTTGTTATTCCTGATGATGTTAAAGAAATTACCTATCCTGCTCTAAGACACAGAGTTATGCTTACCGCAGAAAAAGAAATGGAAGGGAAAAATCCTGATGATATTTTACAACAAATATTGAATCGTGTTGAGGTGCCGAGGTAATGAAATTCTTAAAAGAATTTTATCTCACCTCCCGCTTTTTATTGATTACAGCAATTATAGTGCTGTTGTTTTTCTTTGGTTATTTTTTCGATCCGTTATTTTTTACCGCAAAAATATTATTGATATCATTTATTACGGTAATATTTGTTGAAACATTAATTCTTTTTACAAATAAAAAAAATATTTTTGCCGAAAGAGTTTTATCAGAACGGCTTTCTAACGGTGATGATAATGAAATTAAAATTGTTGTAACTAACAATTATACATTTGATGTTAATATCCGGATTATTGATGAACTGCCATTCATTTTTCAGATAAGAGATTTTGAAATATTTTCAAAAATTAAACAAGGAAATACAAAGATATTTTCTTTCATAATTCATCCGGTTAAAAGAGGTGAATATCAGTTTGGTTATTTAAATATATATGTCTCAACAATCTTGAATATAGTAAGCAGAAGATTAAGGATTGATCAAAGTAAAAGTGTCAAAGTATATCCTTCGTATATTCAGATGAGAAAATATCAGATCATGGCTATATCAGACAGGCTGATTGAAGTTGGTGTAAAGAAAGTAAGGAAAATCGGTCACTCGATGGAATTTGAACAGATTAAAGATTATGTAAGAGGAGATGACTATCGTACAATTAATTGGAAAGCAACTGCAAGAAAAAGACAACTGATGGTTAATCATTACGTTGATGAAAGAGCACAGCAGATTTATTCAATTATTGATATGGGCAGAACAATGAAGATGCCTTTTAATAAAATGTCGTTGTTGGATTATGCAATAAACACTTCACTTGTTATCTCAAATATTGCTTTGTTGAAGCAGGATAAAGCAGGAATAGTAACATTTAACAGTAAAGTAAACTCTATGTTGCCGGCTGAAAGAAATTCCGTTCAAATGAAAAAAATACTTGATTTGTTATATAAACAAGAAACAGATTATCTGGAATCAGATTATGAAAGACTTGCCGGAGTTATAAGAACGAAAATAAAACAAAGAAGTTTATTGCTCTTCTTTACTAACTTTGAAACTGCTAACTCGTTAAAGCGACAATTACCTTATTTTAATAGCCTCGCAAAGTCTCATCTGCTGATTGTTATATTCTTTTTTAATGTAGGATTGGATGAGCTTCTTTATGGTAAAGCAAAATCCCTCGATGAAATCTATCATAAAACAATTGCAGAAAAATTCGCTTATGAAAAAAGAGTTATTCGAAAAGAATTAGCTTTGCTTGGAATACAATCTATTTTAACTACTCCTCAAAAATTATCAATTAATACGATAAATAAATATTTGGAATTAAAAGCCAGAGCTATGATTTAATGGAAAAGATTGGAATTGAAACTACCCAGAATGTTGATATTAATTATAGAATTGCCAGCTTAGGTGATCGGGTAATAGCTCAAATTCTTGATACGTTAATAATCTGGGGATACTTCTTTGCACTAATTATTTTATGGATATATCTATTTGATTCATATTCTAACAGTCCTTACTTCTATCCGGTAGCTCTGTTTATAATACTTTTTCTGCCTGCGTTTTTATATGATTTTATTTTCGAAGTATTTTTTAATGGTCAATCACTTGGAAAAAAAATAATGAAGATAAAGGTTGTAAAAATTGATGGAACACAACCGGGTATTGGCAGTTATTTCTTAAGATGGATTCTTAAACCAATAGATGTTTTTTTTACTTATGGCGCTGTAGCAATTATAACTATTCTGATTAATGGAAAAGGTCAGCGCCTTGGTGATCTAGCTGCTAATACAACTGTTATCAAAATAAAAGCATACGTTAAACTTGAAGATATTTTAGTCCCGGAGTTGAAGGAAAATTATAATACAGAATATCCTCAGGTAAGTGTTTTATCAGATAATGATATTCAAATAATTAAAGATGTACTTAGTCACAAAGTTGATACAAACCAGATTGTATATCAAAACCTGATTGACAAAACTAAAGAACGAATTGCACTGAAGATGGGCGTTGAACCTGATACAAACGGAATAAGATTTCTAAATACTGTTATTAGGGATTACACTCATTTAAATTCTAAGTAAGATTTTTGATTTTCCAGTTTTGGGGTGCAATTACAACTACAAATTCTCCCTTAACAACTTTATCTGAAAAATTCAGTAAAACATCTTTTGCAAATCCGCGCCAGGTTTCTTCAAACTTTTTTGTGATCTCTCTGCAAACGACAATATATCTTTCAGGCAGAAATTCATTAAGTTCATTCAGAAGCTTTTCAATTCTATACATTGATTCATACAGAACAATTGTCCGTTCTTCTGCTGCTAATTGTTTAAGTTTTGTCTGACGCCCTTTTTTTTGTGGGAGAAATCCTTCAAACACAAAAGAATCTGTGGGTAATCCGCTCATGCTTAAGGCTGATAAAACTGCAGAAGCGCCTGGAATAGGGATGACCTCAATTTCATTTTCAATACAAGCTGAAACTAATCTGATCCCAGGATCCGAAATCAACGGAGTGCCCGCATCTGAAATTAAAGCTACAGATTGATTTGATTTTAGTCTGGTGATTATTGATTGAATTTTATGACTTTCGTTTACAGCATTTAAAGAAACAAGATCTTTGTTGATTCCGTAGTGATTAAGAAGATTTACAGAAACTCTTGTATCCTCACATAAGATAAAATCCACTTCTTTAAGAGTTTCTATAGCTCTCAAAGTAATATCCTTAAGATTGCCGATCGGAGTGCTTACAATGTATAATTTCATACTCTAAATTACTTTAAAACAGCAACGGCTCCAACTTAGGAGCCGCACCGTGCAAGTAGTTTATTTATATTGTTATTTTGACGAGACTAATTTCAGAACTTTTCTAACAATATTCAAGCCCTTATCTATTTCATCTTTAGTAATTGTTAGTGGAGGTCTGAAACGAACAGATTTCTCACCACAGCCCAGTATTATTAATTTCTCTTTGTAGCATATATTTCTAAACTTATCCCTTTGTTCACTTGATGGAAAATCAAATGAACACATCAAGCCTAAACCTCTGACATTTGAAAGTAGTTGAGGAAATTCATTTTTAATTTTCATCAGTTCACTTTTTAAATGCTCACCAACTATCCTTGCATTTTCGACAAGATTATCTTTTTGAATTACATCAAGAATGAACTTGGCTCTAACCATATCAGTAAGATTTGCACCCCAGGTTGAGTTAATTCTGCTTGAGACTTTAAAAACGTGATCATTAATGTCATCAATTCTATCTGAAACCATTATACCGCAAACCTGTGCTTTTTTACCGAAAGCGATTATATCCGGTTTAACATAATACTCGTATGCCCAGAATTTTCCTGTTAATCCAAAACCTGTCTGCACTTCATCAAACATTAATAGAATTTCATTTTCATCTGCAATCTGTCGTAGTTGTTTAAAGAATTCCGGTCTGAAAAAATTATCTCCGCCTTCGCCTTGTACTGGTTCGATAATTATTACTGCAATATCATCGGGATTATTTTTTATCGCCTGATTAATTTGTTGAATAGCGGTTTCTTCACTTTTGATAATTTCGTCTAAATTATTTTCTAAAGGAAACTTAATTTTAGGATTATCAATTCTTGGCCAGTTAAATTTTGGAAACAATTTTACCTTAGTCGGGTCAGTGTTTGTTAAAGACATTGTATAACCGCTACGTCCATGGAATGCCTCTTTAAAGTGAATGACCTGATGACCTTTTTCTTCTTTATAACCTTTGAGAAAGTTTTTTCTGACCTTCCAGTCAAAGGCTACCTTCAAACCGTTCTCAACTGCAAGCGCACCGCCTGAAATGAAAAATAAATACTTCATATAATCTGGTTTTGCAACTTTAGCGAATGTTTCAACAAAGTCAGCCATATATGTAGTATAAATATCAGAGTTTGATGGTTTGTTAACTGCAACTTTACCAAGTGTGCATTTTATTTTATCAGAATTAAGGAATGGATGATTTAATCCAATTGCAGAAGATGCAAAGAATGTAAAAAAATCATAATACTCATCTCCAGTAACCTGATCAACTAAGGTTATTCCGTTACTTTTCTCCAAGTCTAATACGATTTCAAAACCATCAGCCAATATATGTTTGCTTAATACAGAAAGAACATCTTTAGCATCTATTTCAGGTTTATAAATATTTGAAGTTATTTTATCAGAAATTAAAGAATTCATTTTTGACTCCTCTTTAAGGTTAAAACTATTGGAAATTATAATTGAAGAGCAGGGGACAATTAGAATAGATTTTCGAAGCTGGATACGAAATAACTTCGTAGAGAGAATTTTAGATTTTTATTCCAAGTAATCATAATTTTTTTATTCTTAGTTCCAATATACACAAAAACTGCTGATAATTTCAATTTGGATTTAATGAAAAATATTGGTTGAGGTTGCTGCTGTAAGCTCTGAATTAAGACTTTGAATGATGCTTAAATTAAACTCTTCCTTCCAATGGATTTTAGATTATGCAAGAAATTGCAGGATTAAAATTCTTTGTATTTTTTCAGTAGACTCCAATTATCAAATTATTGAATAATATTCTTTGATTTTGATTAAAAAAATGAGTAAATACTGAACAATATTTAGATTTGTTTAATAAAAGGGATTATTTTTAACTATTCGGTAACCGACAAAATATACTTTGGCTTAAGATTTATTTTTAATAAAGTATTACTGAAAAAATCTTTCAATTGAAAAAGAAGACTTGCTTTCCAAGCTTAATTAATAAATAAACAATAAATAAAAATAGGGAGAGTCAAATGAGACACACTTTACGCAGGTTACTTTTTGTTCTTTTTGCTCTGCTGCTTATGTATCCTGTACATACATTTGCACAACTAACAGGCAATTTTACAATCCCTGGTACTCCTTTTTCCACAATTAAAGAAGCAATAGATTCTTTGAATCTTGTGGGAGTCGGAGCAGGCGATGTTACTTTTAACATTGCTGCCGGATATACAGAAACCGCACCGGCAAATGGCTATTTACTCGGAAGTACAGTTTTGAATGCTACCACTTCAGCAAGTAATCAGATTGTATTTCAAAAAAGCAGTACCGGAGTTAATCCGTTGATTACTGCATTTACTCCTGGAACATCCACCACTGTTGATGGAATCTGGAAAATACAAGGAACAGATTATGTTACAATTGATGGGATAGATCTACAGGAGAATTCAAGTAATATTACAGCTACTGAGCTAATGGAATGGGGATACGCTTTAGTAAAACTGAATAATACTGCACCATTTGATGGCTGCCAGTATGTTACTATAAAAAACTGTACTATTACTTTAAGTAATTTAAATACCAGTTCTGTTGGTATTTATGCAGGAAATCATATTGCAACAGCTACTACTTCTTTAACTATAACAGACCCTTCTGATGCAATGAATAATTGCGGGTTCTATAGTAATACCATAAACAGTGCTTATACAGGCATCAGATTAGGTGGCTATGCTGCTACATCACCATTTACCCTTTACGATCAAAACAATGATATTGGTAGTATTGGAGGAAATACAATTACTAATTTTGGTGGTGGAAGTGCTACAGCTTATGGAATATATTCTATTTATCAGAATAATATTAATGTTGAAAATAATTCTATAAGTGGTACTGGAGCTTCAACTCTTTATGGGATTTTTTGTTCTACGGGTACAAGTTCAAATGTTGATATTGTAAATAACTACATAACAGTTTCCAGTACTGCTACAGCAAGCGCTCTTTATGGTATCAATAATGCTATGGGTTCAACTGCTGCAGGAAATACTGTTAACATCATTAATAACACTGTTGAAAACTGCCAATATCTTACTGCTACCAGCGGAACTTTCTATTCTATTTATAATACTGCTTCAGCAGAAAATGTAAATATAATTCAGAATACTGTTAATAATAATATATCGGCAGGAACAGGTGGATTTTATGGTATTTACAGTGGAGCCTGCCCTAACTTGCTTGTTCAGCAGAATACCGTTAGTAATAACCAGAAAACAGGTGCTTCAGGCAGTATGTATCTTTCTTATGCAAGTACATCTATTGTTAATTATCACAACAATAATCTTTTTAATAATAGTATTCCAAATAGCAGTGGAACAACTGCTGCAACAATATATGGGTACTATAATTTTGGCTCTCCGACAGTTGAAAATATACATCACAATAATATTTATAATAATTCTGTTAGTGGTACAAATACTTCTACTACTTCTTATAATGATGGTATTTACTCAAATACAATTGCTGGCGATGTAAAAAGTATATTTAATAATAATATTTATGGGCTTACGGCAGTATCAGGTAGTGTAAATGGAATTCGTACTAGTCTTGGTAATGCCAGTATTTATAATAACGATATCTATAATCTTACAAATAATACTGCTGCAACTACTGCTGCCTCTGTAAACGGAATTACAATTGCTTCTGGAAATCCGGTATATTTTTACAACAATTTTATATCTGATTTAAAAGCTCCTCAATCAGCAGGCACAGATGCTATCAGAGGAATAAATATTACAAGTGCAACTGCTTCCTCGGTTATTGGTTTGTATTATAATACAATATTCCTTAATGCTTTATCCACAGGTGCAAACTTTGGAAGCTCAGGTGTTTTTCATACAACAAGTGGTACAGCTACAACAGCATCACTTGATATGAGAAATAACATTATTGTTAATACTTCTACACCATCCGGTACAGGTTTAACAGTTGCCTATAGAAGAAGCAGCACTACATTAACAAATTACAATAGTGCATCTAATAACAATGATTTTTATGCAGGATTACCTTCAGCAACAAACCTGATATTTTCAGATGGTACTAACTTTGATTCAACAATTGCTGATTATAAAACAAGAGTTAGTCCAAGAGATGCTGCTTCTTTCAGTGAGAATCCACCTTTTGAAGATATAACTACAGCACCTTTTGATCTTCATCTAAAGACTAATGTACCTACTCAAATTGAAAGCGGGGGCATTCCGATAAGCTCACCAATAGCAGTAGTTGAGGATTTTGACGGAGATACAAGAAATGCTTCTACTCCCGATATTGGTGCTGATGAGTTTTCTGGTATGGGATTAGACTTATCTTCTCCTCTTATTTCATATACACCTCTATTGAATACAAGCTCACTTTCTAGCAGAACTTTAACAGCAACAATCGTTGATGCCAGCGGAGTACCAACTTCCGGTTTAGGATTACCTGTCTTATATTGGAAAATAGGAGTAAGCGGAAGTTATACTTCAGCTACCGGAACTTATTTAAGCGGAGATGATTATTCCTTTACATTTGGTAGTGGTGTAGTATTGAATGATACAGTATTTTATTACATTGTTGCACAGGATAATGCCTCTGTACCAAATGTAGGAGCATCACCTTCTAGCGGAGCTGGTGGTTTTACTGCTAATCCGCCTGCTGCATCAATACCGCCAACTGATCCCAGCGATTATTTTATTATTGATGTTCCGCTTGCCGGCGATTATACTGTCGGGACAGCATTGTTTAACCGGATTACTGGTCTAAATTTATCATTTGAAAAAGTAGTAAATAAGGTAGTGAAAGAAGTTGATGTTTTAGTTGCAGCCCCTGAAATAAAAGATGAAAAGGGACAAGTTACCCAAAAGACTTCTGCAGCTCCAATTACTGAAAAACAACTAATGGAAGTTGAAGAAACTACCTGGATTGCTTATTCAAATGGACAACCATATACGGGCGATTTATATGTAAAGAAATCTGAACATCCTGAATTGAATTTCCCGGACGGTGTAGATGGTATTTATTCTACCATCACTGCAGCTGTTGCTGATTTGAATCTTCGAGGTGTTTCTGCTCCGGTCAGATTCTTATTAACAGATGCATCATATTCAAGTGGTGAAACATTCCCTATAACAGTTTATATTACAAATAATGCACTTCCTACCGCAACAAATACTGTTACCTTTAAACCAAATACAGGTGTAACAGCTACAATTACTGGCTCAACTGCACAAAATGTGTTTGGTATATATGATAGTTATGTAACCATTGATGGCTCAAATACTGTTGGTGGTACAAGCAGAGATTTAACTATTATCAACAGTTATACAGGCGGAAGTTTCAATCTTGGAGTTGTCTTATGGAACGGCGGTGGTAAAGTTGCAACCAACACTACTGTTAAAAATTGTATTATTGAAGGTTCTCCAACACCTACAAGCAGTTACGGTTTGTTTCTAAATGCAAACGGTGGTGCTTATCATAATACTTCTTTTATTAACAATAAAATTCAAAATGTAAGAGTAGGAATTCAATTTGTTGGTGTTGACGGAAGTAAGACTAATGACGGTTTAATTTCCGGGAACATAATTGGAGAAGTTACTAAGCCAATAAAACAAGGTGGTATTCTTGCTGGTTATGTTGATAATTTAACAATTACTGAAAATGATATTTTTGGTGAGATTGATGGTAATACCAATACCGCTCAATATGGAATTTCATTATTAGCTGGCTCAACATCCAGTAAGATTACCAAAAATAAAATCCACGATTTCTACTATACTGGTACATCAGGATACGGATGCTTTGGGATCCGGTATAATTCTGATGCAACAACCGTTACCGAGATATCTAATAACTTTATTAGTAATATTAAATCTGATGGCGATGTTTCAAGTCAAAATTTCTCTCCGTCTGGTATTTATATTATCTCCGGTGGAAACATAAACTTGTATTATAATTCAATTTATATGTCTGGCAGTACACTTGGAAGAGGTACCACCTACAACGGAAGAAGTATCTGTGTTTCAATTGCATCGGGTATTACTTTATTGGACTTCAGGAATAACATATTCCAGAATTCAATGGATTCATATCCTGGCTCAACAAGAACTAATACTACATTCGGTGTTTACTCTGCAAGTGCCAACACTGCTTTTACAGATATAAACTATAACGATTATTTTGTAGATGGCGTCGGACCAAGAGTTGGTTATCTTGGTGGTGACCAAACTGATCTCACAGCCTGGCAGACTGCTACCGGTAAAGATGTAAACAGTATCTCAGCAAATCCTCAATTTGAAAGTACAACTGATTTACATATTCAAACACAGTATAATGTTGTAGATGGTAAAGCTCAGCCTATTGCTGCAGTTCTTACAGACATTGATAATGATTCAAGAAACGCAACTACACCTGATATAGGTGCTGATGAATACACTTTTGTTTTACCAACAGTTGTTGATCCTACCGCTGTTTCTGCAATTGCAATCAGTGGAGAACAGATAGATATTTCGTTTACACCAAATCCAAGCAATAATAATGTTGTAATTGTATATAATCTTACTGGCACATTCACTGCACCAACCGGTACTCCAACAGTTGGTCAGCCATTAGCAGGTGGTGAAGTTATTGCAATAACAACAACCGCTCCATTCTCGCATTTAGGGTTAACTCAGTTAACAACTTATTATTATAAGTTATTCTCTTATGATGGAACTGATTACTCACCAGGTGTTTCAGCAAACGCTACAACACCTTGTTTACCAATATCTACTTTCCCCTGGAACGAAAGTTTCGAGACTGTTACAATACCTGCATTTCCTGATTGCTGGTTTAGGGAGAATGGTGATTGGGTAACAACAAATAATGCTAATTCTACTTATGATGCAGATGCCCGCACTGGTACACAATTCTTGCGTGAATCTTATACAGCAACAAATGAATATATGTGGACTCCTGGTTTCCAACTTACAGCAGGAACATTATATGATTTCTCATTCTGGTGGGCAGGGGATAATTACGCAGGTTGGACAGGAGATGTATTTATGAATACATCACAAGTATCAACAGGTGCTGCTCAGATTGGAACTTCATTTGTTGAAAGTGGAACGACAACTACAAAAACATATCAGCAATTTTTATATACATTTGCACCATCAGCAAATGGAACATATTATTTTGCTATCAGAGTTAACGCCACTGGAGTTCCATGGTACTTAAGTTTTGACGATTTCAGTTTTGATGTTGCACAGGTTCCAACAGCACCATCCAACTTAACGGCAGTAGCAGATACATTTGCAATATTGTTGAATTGGGATGATAACTCTGCAACTGAACTTGGATTTAAGATTGAGAGAAAAAATGGTGATTCTTTAAGTGTTGATCCATTTGTTGAAATTGATTCAGTTGGTGCAAATGTAACTTCTTACAATGATTTAGGCAGGACACCAAATACTACTTATACTTACAGAGTAAGAGCATTTAATCAGCTTGGTTTCTCACTATATAGTAATGAAGTAACAGCTACTACAATAATCCCAGTTGAATTAACTTCATTTGCAGCTAACATTAGTGAAAGTGAAGTGTTGATATCCTGGACAACTGCTACTGAATTGAATAACAAGGGATTTGATCTTGAAAGAAAACTCGATGGCGAATGGCAGAAGTTAGCATTCATTGAAGGAATGGGAACTAAGTTAGAAGAAACAAAATATTCGTACAACGATAAGTTTTCTTATACATCATATCAGGGAACAGCACAGTATAGACTGAAACAAATCGATTACAATGGAACTATTTCTTATTCAAATGTTATCTCAGTTGAGTTAGATTTTACTCCAAAAGAATATGCTTTGTATCAGAACTATCCTAATCCTTTCAATCCTGCAACTTTAATTAAATTTGCATTGCCTTTCGAGAGCAGTGTTAAAATTTTAGTTTACAATTTGCTAGGCGAAAAGGTTGATATACTGTTTGAAGGAACAAAAGAAGCTGGTTATCACGATATAAATTGGAATGCCGGTAAATTAGCATCTGGCATCTATTTATATACTATTGAAGCAAATTCTTTAGATGGAACAAAGAACTTTTCTTCTGTAAAGAAAATGATGCTGATGAAGTAATTCTTTGTTAGTTATCTTGTTAATTAAGCCGCTCAGTTTTGAGCGGCTTTTTTTTTGTTGATTTTTGTTATTGGAATAGTTACACTTAGTGTAACAATTACAAAAATTATGTCTGCATCCACAAAATTATCAACATCTGTAAAAGCTTTATGTTTTCTCGCAGAAAATTCCATATCAAAAAACAGTAATGATATTGCAGATGCTATTGGAATTAACGCTTCCAAAATAAGAAGACTAATGGCTATGCTTGGAAAAGCCGGAATTGTTAAAAGCGATAGTGGAATGCTGGGCGGCTTTTCTTTAAATAAAACACCGGATAAAATTCATTTACAGGAAATTTATTGTGCTATTGAAGATAGAAAAGCTTTTTATCTTAATGTAAATAAAGAGAAGTTAAATCAATCTTCAAATTCAAAAAAGATTAATAACTTCTTTCTTAATCTGTTTTCTGATATTCAGGTTGAAATTGAAAATAAAATGGAAAATATAACATTAAATGACATATTAAATAATATTAAATAAGGAGTGAATATGGAATTCTTAAAAAGACTTGGTATTAAAGAAAAAAACTTTGGATGCTGTACTGGTACAGTATGGAATAAAACTACTGATCAGGGAGAATTGAAAATTTATTCTCCTGCTACCGGCGAGTTTATTGCTTCAGTTTATCAGGCTTCTGAAGACGATTTTAATAACCTGCTTGATGTAACTGATAAAGCATTTATATTTTGGAGAACATTACCAGCACCTAAAAGGGGGGAGATAGTAAGACAAATAGCCAATAAGTTAAGGGAGTTTAAAAAAGACCTTGGTACTCTTGTGTCATTTGAAATGGGGAAATCATTACAAGAAGGAATGGGTGAAGTTCAGGAGATGATTGATATTTGTGATTTTGCAGTAGGACAATCGAGACAGCTTTATGGTTTTACAATGCAGTCAGAAAGACCAATGCACAGAATGTATGATCAATACCATCCCCTGGGTACTGTATGTACAATTTCAGCTTTTAATTTTCCGGTTGCAGTTTGGTCATGGAATGCTATGATAGCGGCAGTTTGCGGCGATGTAAATATCTGGAAACCTTCTTCCAAGGTCCCGCTTTCAGCCATTGCTTGTCAGAATATTTTAAAAGATGTATTGATTGAAAACAATCTGCCCGAAGGAATATTTACTTTGATAATTGGTAAAGGTTCTACTATTGGTGAGAAAATACTTAATGAAAAACGTATTCCATTAATTTCAGTAACAGGTTCTACAAATGTTGGAAGACATGCAGCTGAAGTAATCGCAAAAAGATTTGGTAGGGCAATTCTTGAGCTTGGCGGAAATAATGCAATCATAATGACTCCTGATGCAGATTTAAAAATGGCAATGCCTGCAGTTGTGTTTGGGGCAGTCGGCACTGCCGGACAGAGATGTACAACCACAAGAAGGTTAATTGTGCACGAGTCTATTTATAATAAAGTAAAAGATGCTTTAATTAAAGCTTATAGTGGATTGAAAATTGGAAATCCACTGGATGAAAATAATCATGTTGGTCCGCTTATAGATAAAACAGCTGTAAAAGATTTTACTAATGCTCTTAAGCAGGTTCAGGAAGAAGGCGGAAAAATTGTTTATGGTGGAACTGTACTGGAAGGCGAACAATACAAGTCTGGTTCTTATGTGGTTCCTGCAATTGTTGAAGCAGAAAATCACTATAAAATTGTTCAGGAAGAAACATTTGCTCCAATATTATATCTGATAAAATATTCCGGAGATGTTAAAAATGCTATTGAATTACAGAATGGAGTTGTTCAAGGCTTATCTTCTTCCATATTTACAAACAATATGCGTGAGGTTGAAATGTTCCTTTCTGCAGAAGGTTCTGATTGTGGAATTGCAAACGTGAATATAGGTACTTCAGGTGCAGAAATAGGCGGAGCTTTTGGTGGTGAAAAGGAAACCGGCGGCGGTAGAGAATCGGGTTCTGATGCCTGGAAGACTTATATGCGAAGACAAACCAATACAATAAACTTCGGAACAAAACTTCCATTAGCTCAAGGGATTAAATTCGATATTTAAGATTTCCAATTGTAAAAAAGGGAAGTAAGGTTGTAAAATTTTACTTCCCTTTATGTTTTTATTTCAAATTTCTATAAGAAAAAATTACCTGAATTATTTTCCGCTTTTATTAATTCGTTTTTCACTTGAAATCTCAAACAACGATTAAGTTACTTTGGTCAATTCTGTCATGTTCAATTGCTGATACATTTCATTAAGTGGCCTGACATTTGTTTATACGGGAATAAAAAATATTGAAATGAATTTAGATATAACCAAAATAACTTCTTGCGGATCTGATTGGGAAACTAATCGGTACACTTTTTTACAAACCTTAAAAAGCTGGAGAAGTGAAATCCATCAAAATAAACTTTATCCGGTAATTGAATATGTTGATCAACTGCAATTAAGATTTAATGATATACTTAATGAAAACATTGAATCAAAATCCTGGTTGGAAAATGAAGTAAGGGGAACTTTTGTAGATAATAAACTTGTGATCCTCGAGAAAGCTCATCAGATAAGCTCACAATTGGATAAGTTAATTGACTTTGTAAAATGGGCATTAAATGAAAATCAGGAAATCCTAAATGAAGCAGGAATAGTTAAACAATTTGTTTGTGAGAATATTGATATATCTGCCTGCTGTAATAAGGATAAATACAGAGGGAAGGGATATATTTTAATTCCGGATAATATATTAAGTGTTTATAAAATATATCTTTATGATCTTTCTATAAACTGGTCTATAAATAATCCTGTTGAATATCTGGAAATGACATTGCTCAGATCTATTCCTGTAAAATTAGTCAGTCAATCACTTGAAGAATTAATGAACGAATTTGTAGAAAACTCCAGAACATTGTTTGATCCGATGATATATGTTTGCAGAACTGAACTTGATTTTCCATTCAAGGAAACAATGTTTCCTGTAATTAAAGAAAAATTATTAGCATCAGTTAACGGATTAGAACCTTATCTTTAACCGGATGTAAGCATAATCAGATCAGATAAAATTTTTCCGGTTTCATCAAGAATAAAATCTTTCTTTTGATTATCAATAACCCGAACTTCGCCATCTAAAAGTTCAATTTCTGTATTTCCGTCTGTTTCATCATTCCTTGCATATTTTCTTTGTTCTTCATTTTCTTTTTCGATCTTTCTTTTATCTTCATTCAAAGAAATTGAAGTTTTAAGTTTATTTTCCTGATATAACTTAATATCCTCTTTCAAATAGTTAAAATCCTGATCATTAGAAATTCTAACATCGTGTTTAATCTTTAATTCGGGGATAAATTTCTTCAGATCTTCAAATTTGTTAAATGAAGCCGGATTAATTTCATCGTAAGGCAAAGCACTTGGTTCAGCGCTTTCACCAAAGTCTTTCGGGTCAATCGCTGAGGGAAAAGTTATGTCAGGAATAACCCCAAGATTCTGAGTACTGGCACCGCTTACTCTATAATATTTTGCGATAGTAATCTTAAGCTGACCAAGGGTATTATTTTTATTTGAAGAAACTCTGTTCAGATCTATAAGATTTTGAACTGTACCTTTACCAAAAGTTTGTTCTCCAATAATAATTCCTCTTTGATAATCCTGAATTGCTCCCGCAAAAATTTCTGAAGCTGAAGCACTAAATCTATTTACAAGCACTGCCAGTGGTCCATCATACACTATTTGTGGATCTGGATCTTTTGCAATATCAATTTTTCCATCTGAATTTTTAACCTGAACCACTGGTCCATCTTTTATAAACAGACCTGTTAACTCAATTGCTTCCTGCAACGAGCCGCCGCCATCTTCTCTCAGGTCAATGATAATTCCTGAAATATTTTCTTTGGATAAAGAGTCGATAAGTTTTCTTACATCACGGGTAGTACTTCTAAAATCTCCGTCTCCTTTTCTTTGAGCTTCAAAATCACTATAGAATTTAGGAATATCAATAACTCCTATTCTAAAAGGTTTATCATCATTAAGGATTTCTAGTACTTTACCTGTAGCTGCCTGATCTTCAAGTTTAATTTTATCCCTAACTAAGGTTATCTCGATAGGTTTGGAATTTAAATCGCTGCCGGCTTTGATAATTTGTAACCTTACCGTTGTACCGGATTTGCCTCGTATTAGCTTTACCGCGTCTGTAATCCGCCATCCTATTATATCTTCAAATTCACCGTCATTGCCTTGTGCAACTCCAATAATTTTATCGTCTGCTTTAAGTAATTTGCTTTTATGTGCAGGACCACCGGGAATAATTTCAACTATCTTCGTATAATCATCTTCAGTTTGTAGCCTTGCACCAATACCCTCAAGTGAAAGACTCATATCGATTTTAAAATTTTCAGAGGAAACTGGTGATAAATAATTTGTATGCGGGTCAATATTTTCTGTAAAAGAATTCATTGCAAATTGAAATACATCTTCCGGTTTGTATTGATTTATAAAATTTGCCAGATTTCTATAACGCTTTCTAAGTGTCTTTTGAATAAACTCCCAATCCTTACCATTTAACTTATATGTAAGTGCATCATTTTTCAGTCGTTTCCTCCATAGCTCATCCAACTCAGATTTATCTTTAGCCCAGTTTGATTTATCACGATTATATTCAAAACTTTCATCGGCAGAATAATCGAATTCAGTATTCAACAGCGAATCAATTATATGCAGTCTCTCGTTGAACCTTTGACGATACAGATTAAATGTTTCAAAGTAAAAATCCAGATTGCCATCAAGCAGATTATCATCTAGTTTATCTTTATAAAAAGTAAGTTTATCTATATCCGATTTTAAAAAATAATTTTTCCCATTATCTAAAACTTTCAGATACCGATCAAAGATCTTTTCAGATAACGAATCATTTATTTCAATTTGTTTGTAATGATAACGCGACAATAGTGAAACAAGTAATTGGCTTTCGATTTTATAATGATTAAGCGGCTGAAGTATTGTAAGTGTATCTCTCGAATCTGTATGTGATATAACACTTCGAGAGCCAGAAATCGAAAAACTTAATGTTAAGATTGTGATTAAACCTAATAATACTATGTTTATTTTTTTCATTAAGTGCTCAGACTAATAAATAAATGTAAAAACTCATCTAACTTGCACAATAAATATACAATTAGTTCAGAAATTTCAAGATATTAAGACTTCTGTGACGAATAATGTGTTCCCTAACAAATAAAGTTTAGTTACAGAAAAATGATTAAAAACTTTTTTAACTTTGATCAGAAGTTTAATAATGGTTTGGTAATGGCAAAAGTAAGAGAAATATTAAGAAGAAAAGCGCAATATACAGACCCGTTAAGTGCATCTGTTGAAGATATATTTTCCGATATTCAAAATAGTATTGAAAATAAAGATGAGGTTGAAGTTATTGAGAAGGACGGGAAAAAGATTTTTGTCTTTAATGATCCGCTTTTTTCACGAGAACCAAGGAGTATAATAAATTATTCTATCTTCAGGGGTAAATGGGAGTTTGAACCTCTTGAGGATATTGACGAGACTGATTCTGATAAATGTGCTATCCAATTTACACCTCTAAATGATTCTGCAAAAATTATCATCGCTTTCAAGTCACTAAAAGACAGAGTAGAGTTTATGAATTCTATTTATGCAAATGAAGAGATGAAACAGATTGGTAGTGGAATGAGTTTTGAAAAGTTAGCTAATTCTAAAGTGTTACAAACTACCGGCGGTTTATTGGGATTAACTGTGGCTGGTTATGGATTATATAAAATGTTTTCGAAAAAAGATGAAGAATAATTTGTAATAACTTTACTCGATTATTACATATCTGTTTACTACAACGTAATTATTTTACCTGATCAGCTACAATTCATCTTTGTAGATTGTTCTGTTGAAAATATAATCGACATTTTTCAGCATATTCTTACTTTCAAAAATTCCAGCTATTTCAGATTCAGATATTACATTTTTTATGTTATCAGATTTTAACAGCTCATCCCTTAGATTCAGTGATTGATCCTGCCATACTTTCATAGCACAATCCTGAACTAATTTATATGCATCTTCTCGTGAAATACCTTTTGAAACAAGTTTTAGAAGTACTGTCTGAGAATAAATTAAACCTCTGGTCAGATTTAAATTCTTAATCATATTTTCAGGATATATGATTAAATTAGAAATTAATCTAATCATCAGATCCAACATATAATCCAGGGCAATACAACTATCCGGAATAATTATTCTTTCAACTGATGAATGTGATATATCGCGTTCGTGCCATAGTGGGATATTTTCCAAAGCCGCTATTGAATTGCTTCTTAGAATTCTAGCTAATCCGGTTATTCTTTCACTAATGATTGGATTACGTTTATGCGGCATAGCTGAAGAACCTTTTTGACCTTTGGAAAAATATTCTTCTGCCTCAAGTACTTCGGTACGTTGCAAATGTCTGATTTCAACCGCTATTTTCTCTAAAGTTGCACCTATAATAGCGATAACAGACATAAACTCAGCATGTCTGTCTCTTTGGATTACTTGTGTTGATATCGGGGCAGGTTTTAAACCCATTTTATTGCAAACATATTCTTCAACCTTGGGTGAAAGATGTTCGAAAGTTCCGACTGCACCGGAAATCTGTCCGACACTTATTGTTTCAACAGCACTGTTTAGTCTTTCAATATTTCTTTTTGTTTCTTCGTACCATAAAGCAAACTTTAATCCCATTGTTGTAGCTTCAGCGTGTATTCCGTGAGATCTGCCGACACAGATAGTATTTTTATGTTCTAATGCTCTTTTCTTTAATGTAGATTTCAAATCAGATAATCTGGTTAATAGTAAATTGCCTGCTACTTTCATTTGATAAGAAAGTGTTGTGTCAAGAATATCGGAAGAAGTCATACCATAGTGAATGTGTCTTGATTCAGGTCCAACATATTCGGCAACATTAGTCAGAAAAGCTATTACATCATGCTTAGTAGTCTCTTCTATTTCCAGAATCCGTTTTACATCAAAGTTAGCTTTAGTTTTAATCACATTAACATCTTCAGCAGGAATTTCGCCCAATTGAGCACGAGCTTCACAAGCATATATTTCAATATTAAGCCAAGTTTCAAATTTAAATTTGTCATCCCATATTTTTCCCATTTCAGGAAGAGTATATCTTTCAATCATTATTTTTTATCCAGTTTCATTTTTTTTGTTAACTCCGAGTTATCTCTGATTATCTTAACAGAAATTTCCTGTCCGGCTCTGAATTCCTGAAACACTCCAAAAATTGTCTGCTCATTATTAATCTTGTAACCTTCAATTTCTACAATAATATCGCCTGTTTTCAATCCTGCTCTATCAGCAGGGGTATTAGCGATAACTTTTGTAATTATTACTCCTTTAGTGTTTTTAAGATCATAATAATTAGCTATGCCTGCATCGATAGATTGAATGCTCATACCTATCTGAAAATCCCTATCAATCTTACCGCTGGTTTTAAGTTCAGTAACAATTCGTTTAACTTTATCTATTGGGATTGCGAATCCAAGTCCAATATTACCTTGATTGCCGCCGGCAGTATAAATTAAAGTATTCATTCCAATTACCTGACCAATTGAATTTACTAATGCACCGCCGCTGTTACCTCCGTTTATTGCAGCATCTGTTTGAATCATATTTAAATAATATCTGTCATTTATCGGCTCAAGGTTCATCCCAATTGCGGAGATAACTCCAAGTGTTACTGTAGGTTTATCGTTTAGTTCAAACAAACCGAAAGGATTACCTAATGCAATAACCCATTCACCGATTATTAAATCGTTTGATGAACCCAATTCGACATAAGGTAAATCTTTTCCATCAATTTTTAGCAGACAAATATCTGAAGTTGGATCGCTGCCTATAATCTCTGCTTTATGATGTGAGCCGTCAGTCATTGTAATTGTAATTTCAGCAGCATTACCTGCTACGTGATCATTTGTAACAATGTAACCATCAGGTGAGATAATATATCCTGAGCCAAGTCCCTGTACCTTTTGATTATAATTACCTCTGTTTCCAAAAAATTGTCTGAAAAATGGGTCATCAAAAAAAGAGCTGAAGGGATCCCTTACCTTCCTAATCTCAATAACATTGATACCAACTATTGCGGGACTAACTTTCTGAACAGTTTCAGTAATAATATTTTTTCTTGAATTAGTTATATCATCGTTAAATTTTCTTGCTAACTCTAAATTTGTTAGAGTAAGATTTCCTTTTTTCTGAATGTTAACAAAATCGTTATTTATTTTTGAATTTAGATAGATGAATGCACCTGATACACCTATTATCAGTGAAATGACTGATGATATGAAGACTTTTTTACTAATCATTTGAATTCTTATTATTTTTTTTAATTATTTCGTTTAATGGACCGATATGTTTGATGAAAACTAAAATTAATGTAACTGAAGATAACATTACTAATTCATTTACATTTTTATCAGTAATTATTGAGTATTCTATATAAAAATTATTACCGATCATTACAGTTACTAATGTTAATATAGTTGCAAAAATATTTGCTATCAAAATATCTTTTTTAATTAAATAAAAAACTAACCAGATAATTATCCATATTATTAATAGTAAAGGTGCCAGCACAAGGCTGCCGCCAGCAGCTGTTGCCAAACCGCGACCACCTTTAAAGTTAAGCCATGGATTAAAACAATGTGCAAATATGGAGAATACAAGTGTTAAACCAGCAAAAGAAAACTTGTAACCAAATAATTGTAAAATAATTAAAACAGGAATAACTCCTTTCAGAAAATCAACAACAAAAACTAAAATACCCAGCATTTTTGAGCCTGATACCTCATAGGAATTCATTGCACCAACATTGCCGGTTCCGCTTTTTGTTACATCAATACCTTTTGCTTTCTTTAGAACAATATATGCTGTAGGAATTGACCCGAATAAATAGCCTAATAGACTGCTGATAAAGTAATCCAACAATAAACCTATAATTGTGTTGTTTAAAGATAATTATTTTTCTGTAGTGAAATAAAGAGGGAAAATAAATCAATAGGAAGCTATATTATGATCTTCACTTATAAGATTACCGGATTTATCTCTTAGGTTACTAATAATGACTTTGTATTTACAGTTTGGAATATGTTTTTCTGTAAATAAAACAACCGCTGAATCACCGGGTACAACTCCAATTTTGAAAATTCTAACGGGAGTATTATCATCTCTAAAAATAGTGTAATTGGAAATATCAAAAATACCATCTCTGGACATCGGCTCACTGAACCTAAGCAAAACTTTTGAAGTATCAGCAACAGACTGGGGATAAACCTCGCAAAAGAATCCGGTTGCAAAAATGATGATAATTAATAAAAGTGTTTTAAGCATTTTGAAATAGTTTTGATATAATATCTCACCACTTGTATGCCAGATTAAAACCTACAGAAAATTTGTTTTAAAATAAATTGAGATAGAAAATTGAGTCTCAAAAAAAGAACAATCAGATAGATGTTTCAAAAGTAGAGAAAGAGAATTGAATATTGAGGCGCCGGTCGGATTCGAACCGACGAATAAAGGTTTTGCAGACCTTCCCCTTAAGCCACTTGGGTACAGCGCCATCATTATAAAAATAAAAATCCACCTAAGTGGATTTTGAGCGGGAAACGGGACTCGAACCCGCGACATCAACCTTGGCAAGGTTGCGCTCTACCAACTGAGCTATTCCCGCAATTAAATTAATCAACAAATCAAAAAACGTGGGCGAAATATAATATCCAGCAGTTTATTTTGCAATATTTTAAAATAAAAGAGCCGCAATAAGCGGCTCTTTCTAAAAATGCAATTAAGAATTACTTCATCAACATCATTTTAATCGCACTAACAGCATATGATGTTTCCAGCTTGCAGATATAAATTCCACTTGGTAATGATGCAGCATCAAAAGTTGCGTTAAATGTTCCCGAAGTCATATACTCATTCTTTAGTACTGAAACTTCTTCACCTAACATATTATAAACTGCCAATTTAACTAATGATGGTTCTGTAATAGAGTATTTAATATTTGTTGTTGGGTTGAAGGGATTTGGATAATTTTGTGCAACTCCAAATATAGTCGGGGCATTAACTTCAACAAATATTTCATCACTGTATTCAAAAGCTCCGCTAAAATCAACCTGTTTTAGTCTGTATGAATAATTTCCGTCAACTAAATCTACATCTGTATATGAATAGTGAGTTCTTTTGGTAGTTGTGCCTGCACCTTGAACTATTCCAATTGTAATAAACTGATCATCAGCAAATTTTCTCTGAATTTCAAATCCATTATTATTTAATTCAGATTCAGTAGTCCAGTTTAGTGTTACTGTGTTTTTGTTAACATTAGCTGTAAAAGCTGAAAGTTCGACCGGAACAACATTGAGATCTTCTACTGCATAATCGTCGATAAACATTTGGCAATTAGCATTATCACCAAAGAAATCACTTGCGTGTAAAGTTTTTGGCGTTACTGTACCATTTGCACCAAGAGACCATTGCCAACTAAGAACTGAATTTCCATTAATTGTTATTATACCAAGATCAGCATCCAGGTCAACATTAACCTCTACAGGAAACCAGGTTGCTATAGGCCAGGTAAAAGTAACTGCTGTAGAAGATCCGCCAAACATTCTGCCATTTCCACCAAGATCAAAATAGCATTCCATTGACCATTTAGTATTATTACCATCAAAAAGAGCAAGTGTATTGAAATATCCTGATTTACCTGCAGGAATATATGCGTAAAAGCTGATTTTATATTTTCCTGTTGAATATGGTGTAGATCCAAAAGTTTTTACCAAATCATTATCCTGAATTATAACTACAGAATTTGGAGAACTGTTTGAATAAGCATTGGAAACTAACGGGTCTTGACCGGCACCACCATCCCAGGTTGTCCAGAATGAAGGGTTCTGAGCAGCTAATCCTGTTCCGGCAGTGTAGGAATCAAAATTATCGGCAAACAGAATTGAAGAAGAAACCGGAGAATCCTCAACAACTCCACGAATATTCCAATTATAATTTAAGCCAAAACCTGATAGATGTTCCCATACTCCAGTATCATTTACCCAATCACCATCCGGGTTTCCCGGTCCTGCATCGCATCCAAAAGGATAATTTGCTCCAGTTGAATCAGCAACTTCTAAACATATCCATAAATCATTACCTGTAATTGGAATATAAGTGCTTAATTCAATTTCGTTCCATCCTGGCATGGTTAAAGATGATAAATTCAAAGGCTGATCCAATAAAAGTGCACCAGGAGCGGATGATGTACCGGTATCATAAATTTTTATTGTTAAACCTGTAGCAGCTTGAGCATAATAAAATTGAACAAATTGCAGTTCACCACTACTTAAAGGACCTAAGATTGCGGTAGTGAATCTTGCGCCGCCAATAAAAGTCGTTCCTCCATCGCCAATTGCATTTGAATTATTGCCATCATAATTAATTGTTACAAGCGTTTCAGATACATTTGGAGATCCGCCCGGCTTTGTGTTCTGAAGAACTGAAAAATTTTGTGCAAAAGAAAAAGCAGAAAAGCATAATAAGAGGAAAAAGGTATTTAACTTTTTCATAAGTACTCCATGGTTATGTTAGTTGATATAGTTATTTAAAAGATTGAAATAGTTTCTTCTAAAAAGATGTAAATTATTTTAATTTCTGATTGATATTAAATAATTTAAAAACAAACATCAAGAATTTTTAAATATTATTTTCTTACTCCATGAATAAATCCCCTATAGGGTAAAGAATGTTGAACAGTAATAAATGCTTTGGGATCTATTGATTCTATCAGCGAGATTACTTTTTTCTGATTTTTTCTCTGAACAATTACAACTAATAAAGATACATCACCGGATACACCTGTAGCAGGAAGCTGAGTAACACCGTATTTTTCTTTTCGCAGAATATCTGCAATTTTTTCAGATGCGATTTTGGAAATGATATTAAGCTGGGCAAATCCTAATCCAATTTTTTGTTCAAGAGTAATTCCAAGAATATTTCCAAGTCCAAATCCAATAGAATAACCAAAGAGATTTAAGACCTGATCAAGATTTTGAAATATATATCTGATTGCAAAAACCCATATTAATACTTCTATTGTACCGGCAAGTCCTGCAAGATATTTACGCCCCTGAACAACAAGTATTGTACGCATTGTACCGATTGAGACATCACAAATACGCATCAGCATTATTAAAAGCGCACCGAAAACTGATTCTAACATTATAACCGTATTATTGTTATTGTATTAAGTTACTTTTACAAAAAGTTTTATCTTTGCTTTGTAAATCTAAAAAAAAACTTGGTTAAAATGTTTAAAGTTCAACGTGAAGAATTAGTAGATGAATTGACAAAAAAAGGAATTTCTGATTTAGCAGTAATTAAAGCAATTGGAAGTGTTGAAAGAGAAAAGTTCATCCCAAAGACTATGCGTCATTTTGCATATAAAGATGTAGCATTGCCGATTGGATATGAACAAACAATATCTCAACCATATACTGTAGCTTTTATGACTCAATTATTGAAAATTAAAAAACCTGGTTTAAAAGTTCTGGAAATTGGAACTGGTTCAGGCTATCAGGCTGCAATTTTGGATGAAATGGGATGTGATGTTTATAGTATTGAAAGGAATATGGATTTACATCATCGGGCTGCGAAACTTTTTGATAAACTGGGAATAAGAGTTCATGCAAAATATGGTGATGGAACGATTGGCTGGACAGAGTTTGCACCTTTTGATGGAATAATTGTTACTGCCGGCTCACCAACCGTACCGCAAAAATTAAAAGATCAGTTAAGTATTGGAGGCAGGATGGTTATTCCTGTTGGTGATCGTGTTTCACAAAAACTATATCTTTTGATAAAAAAATCTGATACCGAATTTGATTCTGAAGTAATTCCTGAATTTGCTTTTGTTCCTTTGATTGGACGAGAAGGTTGGAAAGTGTAATTGTAATAGTTGGACCAACTTGTTCCGGGAAAACTAAATTAAGTTTAAAACTTGCTGAACTAATCAATTCAGAGATAATCTCTGCTGATAGCAGACAGATTTTTAAACTTCTTGATATTGGAACTGCAAAGCCTGCAAGGGTAGAATTAAATAGAGTTAAACATCATTTAATTGATAAAATAAATCCTGATCAGGATTATAATGCAAGCAAATTTGCTGTAGATGCCGTTGAGATAATTAAAAAACTTCTTGAGAGAAAGAAGATTCCAATCGTAGTCGGCGGATCAGGATTATATATAAAAGCATTGATTGATGGAATAGCTGATTCTGCTGATACAAATTCTGAATTGAGAGCAGAATTACTTGCACTTCGAAATAAAAAAGGAAATGAGTATCTGTATAACGAGCTGAAAAAAGTTGATATGGTAAGCGCTGAAAAAATGCTTCCGCAAAACTGGAAAAGAGTAATCCGGGCTATTGAGGTTTTTAAACTTACCGGTAAACCAATCTGGCAGCATTATCAGAGTCAACAAACTGAAAGGGAATTTTCTTTTAATCAAATTGGGTTAAATTGGCAAAGAGAAATTCTTTATAATAATATAGAAACCCGAGTTGATAAAATGATTGAAACCGGATTGATTGATGAAGTTAAAACTGTATTGGATATGGGATATTCAAGAACACTGAATGCATTGAACACTGTTGGCTATAAAGAAATAATAAAATATCTTGACAATCAAATTACTTTTAAAAGAGCTGTTGAGCTTATAAAAAGAAACACAAGACATTATGCTAAAAGGCAGATGACTTGGTTTAAAGCTGACAAAAGAATTAAATGGTTTAATATTAATGATGAAAGTGATTTAAATAATCTTGCTGAAAAAATTGCAAAGGAAGTAAATGAAAGAAAAAATTAAAATTGCATCCGGACAAGGATTTTGGGGAGATCTAATCGATGCGCCGTATCATCAAGTTACAAAAGGCGATATTGATTATCTTGTAATGGACTATCTTGCTGAAGTAACTATGTCAATACTGCAAAAACAGAAGAATAAAAATCCTGAACTTGGTTATGCAAAAGATATTCCCGATTTGATGAAAAGAATTCTTCCGATTATTAAAGAAAATAATATTAAAGTAATAACAAACGGAGGGGGAGTTAATCCTGTTGCATGTGCAAATGCTGTTCTACAAACGGCAAAAAATCTTGGAATAAAAAAACTAAAAATTGGTGTAGTGCTTGGTGATAATATTAAAGATAATCTTGATGAATTAATTAATGAAGGCGCAAAATTAAAAAATATGGAAACAGATGAACCAATTGAATTGGTTAAAGATAAAATTTTAAGTGCAAATGTTTACTTTGGTGCCTTCCCGATCGTAGAAGCACTTGAAAAAGGTGCTGATATTATTATTACCGGAAGAACAACAGATACAGGATTAACTCTTGCTCCGATGATTTATGAATTTGGCTGGAAAAAAACTGACTACGATTTGCTTTCTGCCGGTACTGTTGCCGGGCATATACTGGAATGTGGTGCCCAATCAAGCGGCGGAAATTTTTTAGGTGATTGGCAATCAATACCAAATTTTGCCGAGATTGGATTTCCAATTGCAGAAGCTTATCCCAACGGTAATGTAATTATAACAAAGCATCCGAATACAGGAGGCAGAGTTTCATTTGAAACAGTTGCAGAACAATTACTTTATGAAATAGGTGATCCGAAATCTTATATCACTCCGGATTGTGTTGCTGATTTTACATCTATTAAACTGCAGGATCTGGGAAATGATAAAGTAAAAGTATTTGATGTTAAAGGTTTCCCCGAAACTCAATTCTACAAGGTTTCATGTTCCTATGCTGATGGTTTCAGTGCAATATCTTCGTTAACTTATTCCTGGCCACAGGCACTTACTAAAGCAAAAGCCGCTGATGAAATTTTACGCAAGCGATTAGCTAATCTTAATTTGCAGTTTGATGAAATAAGAACAGAGTTTGTAGGTTACAATTCTACTCACGGACCATTAGCTAAAGAACTTGATGAAGAAGAAATAAATGAAATCGTTTTAAGAATTGGTGTAAGATCGCATGATTACAGCTCTGTAGAAAGATTTGGTAAGGAGATTGCTCCGCTTATTTTAACAGGACCGCCAAGCGTTACCGGTTTTGCCGGAGGAAGGCCTAAGCCTAGCGAAGTTGTTGCTTATTGGCCTGCACTTATTGATAACAAATTTGTAAAACCTATAATCACAATTATGGAGTTATAAATGAGGAAAATTAAGTTGATTGAAATAGCTCATGGAAGAAGCGGCGACAAAGGTGATGCTGCTAATGTAGGTATAATTGCATATGATGATAATGGATATAATTTTATCAATAAATATCTTACTGCAGAAAAAGTTAAAAAACATTTTGAAGGAATATGCTTTGGCAAAGTTGAAAGGTTTGAATTACCAAACCTAAGAGCCTTGAATTTTTTGTTGCACAATACTCTTGGAGGAGGTGGAACAGTTTCACTAAAACACGATGCACAGGGAAAAACTTTAGCAGCAGCTTTACTCAGAATGGAATTAGAAATTGAAAATAATAATTTGGAGATATAATGTACGAAGAAGAGATTAAATCGTTGAATAATTATAAAGTTAGGATAGATAATTTACGGAGCTATCTTTGACGTTGACCGCAAAATAGCTAAGACCGAAGAACTTCATAGAAAAACTGAAGAACCCAATTTCTGGAACGATCAACTGAATGCACAAAAAATTCTTCAGGAGATTAAAACGCTTCAAACCTGGATTGACCTCTGGAAATCAGTTAACAAAAAAGCTGAAGAGGTTGATGAACTTATTCAACTTGCACAGATGGATGATGATGAAACTCTTTACGATGAGGTAAATGCAGAATTAGATAAATTAGATAAGGCAATTGAAGATGCTGAGTTTAAAAATATGCTCAGTGGAAAAGATGATAATAAAAACTGCATATTAACTATTCATTCCGGTGCAGGTGGAACTGAAGCGCAGGATTGGGCTGATATGCTACTGAGGATGTATTTAAGATATGGTGAACAGAATGGATTTAAAATGACTATTCTTGATATGCTGGATGGTGATGGAGCGGGGATTAAATCAGCAACAGTTGAAGTTGAAGGTGAATATGCTTATGGCTATCTTAAAGCTGAAAACGGAGTTCATCGCTTAGTCAGAATTTCTCCATTCGATTCAAATAAAAGGAGACACACTTCTTTTGCTTCTGTATTTGTAATTCCGGAAATTGATGATACAATAGAGATTGATATAAATCCTGCTGATCTTAGAATTGATACTTATCGTTCCGGTGGTAAAGGCGGACAAAATGTAAACAAGGTTGAAACTGCTGTTAGAATTACTCATATCCCGACTGGAATAGTTGCTGCTTGCCAAACTGAACGATCTCAGCTTCAGAACAGAACAAATGCTATGAAACTTTTAAAATCAAGGTTATATCAGTTAGAATTAGATAAGCAAGCCGCTGAACAAGATGAAATTGAAAAGAATAAAATGAAAATTGAATGGGGCAGCCAGATAAGAAGTTATGTTTTTCATCCATACAATTTGGTAAAAGATCACAGAACTGATGAAGAAACTTCTGATGTACAGGGAGTGATGGATGGTGAGCTCGAAAGATTTATTAAAGCTTACTTGTTAAAAAATAATAACCAGTAACTTTTTTACAAAGTTTTATGAAATATACTCTTCTTTTAATATTCATTTTATATGTGATTGTTTTATCACTTTTCTCAAAAGGTAATTTTCCAGATTCTGAATTTAACAACTCATATTTCCCATATCTGTCAGAAAGACCATTAACTGAAGATGGGTTTTATTCATTAAAGATTGCATGGAATATTGGAACAGGGAAGGGAATAACTTATAACTTTAATCAACCGACAACCGGTTTCCAGCCATTATATGTTTTTCTGCTTTCATTATTTGCTTTTATCATCTCTGATTTTGGAGGTGATAAAATTACTTTTTTGCGTTTTGTAATTCTGATCTCAGGTTTTACTGCATTGTTGTTATCATTTTTCATCTATCACTTAACAAAGCAGTTTGAAAGGAAAGAACATCATAATATTCTGTTGATCATAATATTACTGCTGGTTCTTTTTAATTTTAAAATACTTCTTAACCTGTTCAATGGATTGGAAACAGGGATATATTTGACTTTTCTTGTTCTTGCGATGATTCTGACTAAAAAAATTACTGAACAAAAGAAAAATTTAAGTCAGATATCTCTATTTGGATTTGTACTTGGATTAACAGTTTTAGCAAGAATTGATTTTATACTTATTGCTGTATCGGTACTATTTACTTTATTGTTTACCGGAGCTTTAGGCAAAAAAGAATTTGCTCTGATTTTGCTGATATTATTTCTCACTATTCTTCCATGGTTTTGTTTTGTTTTTATTACTCAACAAAGTATAATCCCTTCTTCTGCATCTGTTCAAACAGGATTGATAAGTATAGAGTTTTCATATCGTATTGATCAGTTCTTTTATTCGATATTTAGTAATTATCTACCATGGCTGCATTCTGGTTATACTCAATCGGTAATAATTTATTTCTTTACACTAATCTTCATCGGATATTTGTACAAATACCAAAAAGTATTCGTTAAAAAGTTTTTTGAAATACCGGTTATAAAATTCTGGTCTGTTGCAATCTTTATTATTTCAGTTGTGTACTTACTATTTGCATCGCAACCATATTTCTTTTTCAGATATTTATCTGTCCATATATTGATTGCCATACCATTTTTAGCTTTACTGATTTTAAATTTACTTGAAAACAGAACAACAAAAATCAAATACAGCTTTATAACAATCGTTGTGCTGGTATTCTTCTTAAATACCGGATATTATTTCCATTATCCAAAACAGATAACCAGTTTAGCTTTAAGAACATCTTTTTTAAAAGAAAACAATTTTAATAACGAAAAAGTCGGAATGGCTCAAAGCGGAATATCAGGATTTTTTTTCGATAACGTTATAAATCTTGATGGTAAGGTTAACGACAAAGCATTAAATGCAGTTAAAGGTAATTATTTATATAACTATATTGCTAGCGAGAATATTTCCATACTGATTGAATGGAAGGAGTGGTTTGACGGTATATCTTCATCTGATCTGAAGCAGGATTGGCAAATATTTGATAAGCAAATTAAAGACAATAAAACTTTGGTAATGATAAAAAAATAAAATCTTTTTACTTTGCCTTTAAGTTATACTGATTTGCAAGATTTTTTAATCTTCTTGGATAGTCGGTTTGCATTCCATTTATCCCCGATTTAATCAAGCATTCCATTTCACGTTTATCATTAATTGTACACCCGATAAGAAAATCTATTTTCTGTGTATTCAAAGTTCTATTCAGTTTTAATCTCCTCCTAACATCGTACCAAATAACTCTTCTAAAAGTCATCCAACTAGCAATAGTAATTTGACGCGGTCTCATTATAATTGCAACATTGTTATTATTTTTGGCGGCAACCTTAATTGTGCTGTGTATTTTGGGCATAAAGATAAAACCTGGCGGGATTTCAACATCCAAGCTATAATTTAAGTCCGGGTATTTACTTTTTGCAATTTCCAGTACTTCTGGAAAGAAAGTTTCAACTATAAAGTTAGTCTTCAAATTGAATTCATTCTTATACGTATCTAATTGTTCAAGGATAACTAAAATTAATTCTTTTTCATCTTTAGGAACTTTTATATCAAGAAAGACAAATTGTACTTGGGGTTTCTCTTTAAGCCAGATAATAAACTCTTTTAAAGTCGGGATATGTGCATTGACGGGAAATGATTCACCTTTTTTAATATAGTTAAAATGTTTTCGCATCTCCTGTAAAGTCAACTCTGATGTTTTATTTCTAAATCCACTAAACGGTGCAGGAAAATCAGGTTTGTAAGCTACTTCTGGTTCAAGACCTTTTTCTCTTAATAACGCTACTAAATCATCCGGATTCCAATCATGCCAAAGTATAACCACGTTATCTTTTGTTATACAAATATCAACTTCAAGTGAATTTGCACCTTCTCTGACAGCACGCTCGAAAGAGGGAATAGTATTTTCTGGTTCATTAACCGGAGATCCGCGATGCCCGCAAATCAGAAATAGATTATCTCTATCAACTTTAGAATAACTTATCGGACAAAATCTAAAAAGTTCTTTAAACCATATCAGATATTTTAATAGTCTTCGTTTTAAACTTGCCATAATTATGTTTTATTGTGATTTTGCATTCAAAATTATTGCATTAAAGTATCAGATAAAAATAAATCATTTACATTGTGAAAAAGAAAAAGAAGTTAACCCAGAAAAAGGATCAAACACACAAAGATTTTTTTAATAAAGTTTATAAGATCACAAAAAAGATTCCTTATGGTAAAGTAACAACTTATGGCGACATCGCTGAAGCTTGTGGGATTCGTTCTGCTGCAAGAACAGTTGGCTGGGCATTAAACGGTTGTGCATCTGATATTCCGGCTCACCGTGTTGTCAATCGTTATGGAGCATTAACAGGAAAATTTCATTTTGGAGATCCCAATCTGATGGAAGAACTTTTACGAAGCGAAGGAATTGAGTTTGATGAAAAAGGCTGTGTAAGACTGGATAAGCATCTTTGGAAACCAAAGAAAAAGTGATAATTGATTGATTGCAAATATTTAATTAACTAACTTTTACAGTGTATTATTGTATTTAGATAAACTGATTTAAGACTTTTAACATATCCGTTTTAGATTTTAATAAATTCAATATCTTATCTTTTCAGAGGGGTTCTTATGAAACACATTATTTTTAGTGCGGTTATTAGTATTGCAATAGTATTTAGCTGTTCATTTAATAATGTTGAAGTAATTTCATTTTCACCGCAAGGAAAAATTGAACAACTTTCAAATTTTACTATTGAATTTTCACACGATCTTGCGCCTGCAGAATTGATCGGTCAATGGATTGATACCAAATTTATAGAATTTGAACCGCAGATTAATGGCAAATTTATGTGGTCCTCAGCTAATACATTAGTGTTTTCTGCTGAAAGCCAGCTGAGTCCAATCCAAAAATACACTGCTATTATAACCGATAAGGTATTATTCAATACAAAACTAAACTCAGATTTTAAAAAATTTTCATTTAACACTCCGGATTTTGATGTAAATAAAGTAGAGTATTTCTGGACAAATATTCCTCATCAGGATTATAAACTAAGTGTTCAGGCAAACATTGTTTTTAATTATCCAGTTGATCCAAAAAAATTACAAGGTATGATCGAAGTAAAAAATGATGGACAAGTGATAGATAATTATCAGATAGTTTCTGAACAGATTTCAGATGTCATAGCAGTAAATTTTGGTGAAGTTAAACAGAAAGATAAAAAACAATTATTCAGTATAAAGATTAAAAAAGGTTTGTATTCTGTCTATGGAAAGAAACCCTTAGAGGATGAAAGAACTTTTGACAGTGAATTACCGCCGATTACAAAACTGGTTATTACTGATGTTACCTCAGGATTTTCTGGTGAAACTCCCTGGATAGAGATATATACTACTCAGAAAGTTGAAGAAAATATAAAATCATTTATTGTATTAGAACCTAAAATTGATTTTGATATAATGATTAATGATAACAACATCAGATTGGAATTACTAAAATTTACTCAGCAAAATGTTAGCCTTACAATTAAGTCCGGTATGCCTGGATTATACGGCGGAAAACTCGAAAGTGAATTTAGCCAGGATATTGTTTTAGCTAATGTTACACCTTCACTCAGATTCAATGATCAACATGGGCTGTATCTTTTAAGAGGCGGAAGTCAGAAACTTGTTATAGATGCTGTAAATGTAAAAGAGATGGAAGTAACTTACTTGCAGGTGTTTGATAATAATCTTATACACTTCTTGAATGGCAGCTATTCCGGTAATTATTACGGTGGCGATTATTATTATGACAGCTATTATGATGATAGTTATGATGATGATCAATATGATTATACTGATTACTATTACTCCAGTGGTAACTCATATTCAATTGGAAATTATGGCAAACAAATCTTTACTGAAAAAGTTAAAATAGATAACAAAAATAATCTCCTCACTAAAGTTAATCTTGATATAAAAGAGAAACTTAATAAACAGTTTAAAGGCATCTATGTTATTACAGTAAGGTCAGCTGATAAAAGATATATAAGTGATTCTAAAATAATTTCACTATCAAATCTCGGAATAATTGCAAAAAGTGTCAGCGATGAGATAATTGTATTTGTGAATCAGATTAACACCACAGAAAGTGTAAGCGGCGCCACTGTAAAAATTATTTCAAGAAATAATCAGAAATTATTTGAAGGTATTACTGATAGAAATGGAATTTTAAAATGCAATTTAAAAGATGAATCAATAAAGGGGTTTGAACCTTCTTTAGTTATTGTGGAAAAAGATGATGATTATAATTTCCTGAACTTCAGTAAAACAAAAGTGAATACTTCCAGATTTGATGTTGGCGGTTTATCAACGCCCCAGGCTGATTATAAATTATTTCTATACGGTACTAGAAATCTTTACAGACCTGGCGATGACGTGAATATCTCAGGTATTTTGAGAAATGAAAAATTTGAAATAATTAAAGACTTCCCTTTAATTATTAAGATTATTAATCCCTCGGGAAAAATTTTTGATGAATTTAAAAAAGACATTGATGAGCAGGGTGCCTTTGATCTGAAATTTAATCTGCCTGTATTTGCTCAAACTGGTCAATATGCTGCTGAAGTTTACTCAGGAAGCAAACAATTTATCGAGTCTTATTATTTTAGTACCGAAGAATTTGTTCCGGATAAAATACGTGCTGATGTTAAAACCGATAAACAGAAATATTTACCCAATGGAATAGTTAATTTATCAATTGTGGCAGAATATCTTTATGGCGCAAAAGGTTCTGGATTAGATTACCAGATTTATTACAAGTTCAGTCATCTGCCTTATAAAAGCAAAAATTACCCCGTCTATAGTTTCAGTAGAACATCAATAAAAAATTCTTCTATGAATGATATTAATGTAGAAGGAAAACTTGATGAAGACGGTAAAGCGACTGATAAACTTCAGATACCTGATAAACTAAGCAGCAGCGGATATATAAATACAACTGCTTTTGTAAGTGTTTTTGATCCTACAGGGAGAACCATTAACAGGTCTGTTGATTTTAGTATTTACACCAGAGATTATTTTATTGGTATAAAACCAGGTGGAGATTACTTCAATGTAAATGAAAAAATTAATTTTGATCTTATTGCTGTTAATTCCAATGATCAGATAATTCAAGGTTTTAGTGCTAAAGCAAAACTCTTTAAACTTGAGTGGCAGACAGTATTAAAAAAAGATGGCTCAGGAAAATATTATTATACTTCAGAAGAAAAATATATCAGTGAGTGGGAAAAAGAGATATCAATAAGTGAAAAAACTCAGTTTAGTTTTAAAGTAAGCAAATCCGGAAAGTATGAGTTAAGAGTTTATAAAAAAGATAGCGACGAGTTTGTAGCCCGGAATTTTTATGCCTGGGGATGGGGCAGTTCAACATCAACTTCATTTAAAGTTGATAGAGAAGGCAGAGTTGAAATTACACCCGATAAAAAGGAATATCAGCCCGGTGAAACAGCTAAACTTCTATTTACATGTCCGTTTTCAGGTAAAATGTTAGTAACGCTCGAGAGAAATAATGTTTATTCTTATGAATACGTTGATGTTAAAAATAAATCTGTCGAGTTAAGTGTTAAACTAAAAGATGAATTTATGCCGAATGTGTATGTAACAGCTACACTATTTAAGGAGCATTCATCTGATCAGGAATCACCATTATTTGTTGGTCATGGATTTACTTCTTTAGGTGTAATTAAAAATGAAAATAAAATTGATATTAAGATCAATGCACCTGATAAGATTAAACCAAATGTAACCCAGACTATAACCATAAAGACCAATCAGTCAAAAAAATTGAAAGTAACATTGGCTGCTGTTGATGAAGGTATTTTACAGATAAAAAATTATGAAACTCCGGATCCTTTTGAATTTATGTTTGCAAAAAGACCTCTAGGTGTTTCATCTTATGATCTTTACGAATTGCTGTTACCGGAGTTCAAAAAATCATCATCAACCGGCGGTGACGGAACTGAAAGCCCATTAGAGAAAAGAGTAAATCCGATAACAGTTAAAAGATTTAAACTTCTTTCATACTGGAGCGGAATAAAAACAACAGGTAATGACGGGAATATCAATATTCCTGTTTACATTCCGCAGTTTAACGGAAATGTAAGGCTGATGGTAGTTGCTTATTCTGATCAAAGTTTTGGAAGTGCAGAAAAAAATATGCTTGTTGCTGATGATATAATAATTGAACCGCAGGTTCCGAGAACGTTATCACAAAATGATAAACTAAATTCAGTTGTTACTTTACTTAATACAACAGACAATGAAAAGAATATTAAGATAAATCTGAATGTTGAAGGACCATTAAAAATTGATGGTGAATCACAAATGAATGTAAAGATTAAACCAAAGTCTTCTGCATTTGTTTCATTTGGGATTAATGCACAATCCGAAATCGGAGCTGCTAAAATTATCTTTACTGTAACCGGAGATGCAAAAGCTAAAGAAGAAATTGATATTGCTGTTAAACCAATATCTCCTTTGTATGTTGAATCAGGAAACGGAAGTATAAAAGCAGGTGAAACTAAAGTTATAAACATCCCTAAAGATTTTCTTGCCAATACTCAAAATACAATGCTTACTATCAGTAAGTTTCCGGCAATTAAATTTGCTAAACAGTTAAAAGCACTGATTGGCTATCCTTATGGTTGTGCCGAGCAAACTGTCTCGAGACTTTTTCCACAACTGTATTTTGAAGATCTTGCAAAACTTGCTGCGCCGGAATATTACAAAACAACTAATCCTGTTTATTATGTAAAAGAGGGAATTAAGAAAATTGAGTCAATGCAGTTATATGATGGTTCGATAGCGTATTGGCAGGGAGATAATTACTCAAATTGGTGGGCAACTGTTTATGCAGCTCATTTTCTTATCGAAGCCCGTAAAGCCAAGTATAATGTTTCTGAGACTGTCTTAAATAATCTTTTATCGTATATCGGCAAAAAAGCAAAAGAGCCATCAACCTATGATTATGTAACTTATTCAGTTGAAAACAAAAGGACAATAACAAAGATTGCCAGTAAAGAAATACTTTATTCACTTTATGTTCTTGCCCTTGCTAAAAAAGAAGATATCTCTACAATGAACTATTACAAAGCCAGGATGCATCTTCTTTCTGAAGATTCAAAATATTTACTTGCCGGATCTTATGCTGCAATAGGTAAATGGAATTCTTACTATGAAATTATTCCTAATTCATTTCAATCTGTTCATCCTGAAAGAACTATGGGTGGCAGCTTTGATTCTGATGTAAGAGCAAATGCAATTATGTTAAACGTTTTACTGGATACCGAGCCTTCAAATAAACTAGTTCCGACAATAACTAAATATCTGGTAAACAAGATTGATAGAGCATACTCAACACAAGAAAACGCATTTGTATTTTTAGCTCTTGGTAAAGCCGCAAGAAATGTTTCAGCAACTGATATGAAAATTGATGTCATTGTTAATGATAAAGTTATTAAATCTTACACCGGCAGTGATATTAATATAAAAGATGCTGCATTAAACCAGGCTAAGGTTACACTGAAAGCCAGTGGAAAAGGAGAATTATTTTATTTCTGGAGTACTGAAGGGATAAAACTTAATCAAAAAGTAAAAGAAGAAGATTCAAATCTAAGAGTCAGAAGAGAGTATTATAGCTTCAAAACAAAATCTCATATAACAAACAGTAACTTTACACAAGGCGAATTGATAATATGTAAAATTTCTATAACGGGAATTGATAAAAGTGCAGAAAATGTTGTAATAACTGATATAGTTCCGGCAGGATTTGAAATTGATAATCCGAGACTCGGTACAAGCACAAAACTTGATTGGGTATCAAAATTCCCGATGAGAATTAATTCACTTGATATTAGGGATGACCGGTTGATTATCTTCACTAATGCTGAAACAAGATGGACTGAGTATTTCTATTTATTGAGAGCTGTAAGTCAGGGGACTTTTCAGTTACCGGTAATTGGTGCTGAAGCAATGTATGACAGAGATTATCACTCTTATAACGGTGCAGGCACAATTAAAGTTAATGCAAAGAATTAATCAAATTATTGGTTAAGCAGGATATTTATGGATTATACTGCTTTCATTAAAAAAGCTTTTGATACGAGTAAGAAAAAAAAACTATTCTTATTAATATTATTTCTGATAGTTTTCCTTTTCTTACTCGACTTATTATTTCCGTTACCTGATTTAAAACCATATTCAAAAGCTATTTATGCTTCTGATGGAACTCTTTTAACTGCATATCTTACTGAAGATCATAAGTGGAGGTTAAGAACAAATATTGAGGATGTTTCACCTGATCTTATCAAAGCAATAATTACCAAAGAGGACAAGAACTTCTTTTTTCACAGGGGTGTTGATTTTTTTGCAATTATAAGATCCGGGATAAAAAATTTAACTCAAGGTAAAGTTGTAACGGGTGCATCAACAATTACAATGCAGGTTGTAAGGATCCTTGAACCGAAAAAGCGAACGATCATCAATAAGATGTTAGAAGCACTCAGATCAATTCAATTTGAGGTTCATTACTCAAAAAAAGAAATACTAAGTATTTATCTCAGTCATCTTCCTTTGGGAGGAAATATTGAAGGTGTAAAATCAGCCTCCTTTTTTTATTTCAATCATCCCCCAAATACTTTAAGTCTTTCACAGGCAATATTGATTTCAATCATTCCTGCTAACCCGAATAAACTACGTCTTGATAGAATAAATAATGGTGTTGGTGCACAGCGGGATTATTGGATCAAGAGATTTATGAAGTTAAATATCTTCAGTCAAACTGATTTGAAAGATGCACTTAATGAGCCGATTGTTCAGAAGAGATATAACATGAGAAATTATGCGCCTCATTTTTCTAATTATGTTAAGAATTATAATAAGGAAGAAGATGATGAGGTGTTTTCAACATTGAACCTTAACGTACAAAAAATAACAGAAAATATTTTATTTAATTACATAAACAGGATACGTGATAAAAATATTTCTAACGGAGCTGTAATTGTAGTTGATAATATGAAATCTGAAGTGGTTGCTTATTGTGGTTCAGCAGCTTTTTTTGATAAACAAAATCAAGGAGAAGTTAACGGGATTTTAGCTGTACGATCTCCAGGTTCTACATTAAAACCTGCATTATATGCCGAGGCGATTGAACAGGGTTTTTTAACTACTGGTACAAAAATGCTTGATGTTCCTATGGAATTTGGCGGATATGAACCGGAGAATTTTAATCAGAAATTTAACGGAATGGTAACAGCACAATATGCGCTTGTAAATTCGCTAAACATTCCAGCAGTAAATCTGCTAAATGAAATAGGTGTAAATAAATTTATTGAGCTATTAAATAGCCTTGAATTCAAAAAACTGAATTCACAAAAAAATAAATTAGGATTATCAATGATACTCGGCGGTTGTGGTGTAACCCTGGAAGAGCTTACAAATCTATATTCAACTTTTGGAAGAAAGGGAATATTTAAAACACTTAAATACACAAAAACACAGAATGATGATGAGACAAAAAGAATTTTCTCGGAAGAAACAAATTATCTAATAGCAGATATACTTTCAGGGCTAAGCCGTAATGATATAAATGCCGGAATTGATTTTTCTAAACTGCCAAAATTTGCATGGAAAACAGGAACATCTTATGGTAAAAGAGATGCCTGGTCTGCCGGTTTTAATCCAAATTATACGATAGTTGTTTGGGTTGGTAATTTTAATAATGATGGATCACCTTTTTTGATTGGTGCAGATGCAGCATTACCTTTATTAGCAGAGTTGTTTAATGCAATTGATTATAACAGTGGAATTAAATGGTTTGATAAACCTGAAAAAGTTATTACCCGGAAAGTCTGCTCTGAATCAGGGCTGCTGCCTTTGCAATTTTGTAAAGAACAGATAAACGATATTGCTATTGAAGACCGCTCTCATAATTCTTATTGTGATATTCATCAGGAAGTATTTGTAAATGAAGAAGAGAGTATTCAATATTGTTTTGAGTGTTTACCCACTAGTAATTATAAAAAGAAAATTTATACAGTTTACAAAGTAGAATATCAAGACTTTATCAAAAAGCAGTTTATTAATTATGATAAAGTTCCATTTCATAATCCTGAATGTGCAAGATTAAAATATGACGGTGAACTTAAAATAATTTCTCCATCTGAGAATTTTGAATACTTTATTGATCGGAATGATCCGCAGGAAATTACTCTACAAGCTGTTGCAGATTATAAGGCAAAACAAGTTTACTGGTATGTTGATGACAAATTAATCAGAAGAGCAAGTTCTTCAGAAAAGGTGTTTCACAGATTTGATGAAGGAAAACATACTATTGTTTGTATGGATGATCAGGGTAGATCAGTTAAGATTGTTATAAATGTAAAAAAGTATTAAGAACCGTAGTTTGATTAAGTATTTAACTTTCAAAAAATATGATAAATAATTTATTACAACAGGAATAAATAATAAATCTATCTTACCTATTAGTTCTATTAAATCATTTAAGAATACAAAAAAAGCGGCTCGAATGAACCGCTTTTTTTTTAGATGTAGTTACTTTGCTTTTTAGTATCTCTTTACATCTATTGAAGAAACTCCGCAGTCAATTTCGATATATATTTTTTTTGGATACTTATCAAAATCCTCTGTTCGGTATAAATCATTACCGGTTTTAACAAAGCCTTCATAGTTTCTGGCGGATAATGCTGCATCAGATCTAATTTCACAGCTTACAGAATCCGGAATAAGAATATTTATATCAGAAGCACCAGCATCTATATCTATTTTGGTTATATCCGAAAGGTTACCAAGTTTTACATTTAATTTTGCGGCTCCCATATCAACATCAAGTTTTTTGATTTTATAATGTGTAAGATCAAGATCAACTGATGCTGCACCCACTGAAAAATTTAATTCCCATTCAGGTTTTGTATTTAATGACATTTCAACAAGGTTCTTATAATTTTTATCACCAATGTTGAATTTGGTACTTTTCATTTGAAAATTAATTTCAGCATGGGAATCAAAATCTTCCCGCTGAAGATTGAGTTTATATTTATTTTTTGATCCTTCGGTTTTAAAATCAAAAAGTTTTTCTGTCGGAACTAATATCTTAAAACTGCCGGCTCCGGCACTAAAATTTAATGCTGCACTTTTTATTGAGTCACTAAACTCTTTTGAAAAATAAGTAGTATCATACATTGTGGTTCCGTTATCAAAATTTATCTCAAAGTCATCATTAAATAAATTTGTAGTTGCACTAACTGATGCATATATGGTTAATGCCAAAACTAATGCAGCTAACCCAGCTACTATTGCTTTACCGATTTGATTTTTTACAAGAATTGAAACACCTATAAGAACCAGCACAGTTGGCCAGAATTTCCAGGCAGAATCCCAAGTAAAAGTTAAGTTGGCATAATTACCAAGCAGTAATAAAACACCTATTGCTAAAAAGAATACTCCCCAAAAAATGCTTGATGGTTTCATTAAATCACCTCATTAGTTTTATTATTTTTTGCTTTATAGATTATCGCTAATCCAAGAATTATTAAGACAACAGGCCAATAATCTTTAAAATAAAATCCAGGAATAAAATTACTTAATAAAATAATCACACCTAAAACAATAAGAAATACTCCAGCGAAAACAGTTTTGTTATTACTTATGTTTTTGTAAAACAAATTTGATTGCAGATCATTTGAAGTTTTTTTTTCACTCTCGACATCATTTAAGTTATCATCAGATTTATTTTCCTGATTAAAAGGAGTAATAATGTATGGCTTCTGAGGAATAATAATCCATAAAATTATATAAGCTAATATTCCGCTACCGCCAAAGATAACTGCCAAAACAAAAGTAAGTCTGATAATAACAGGGTCAATGCCAAAATATTCAGCAATACCGCCGCAAACACCACCTAACATTTTATCTGTAACTGACCGATATAGTTTTTTGTTCATTTCAGAATTCCTTTCTAAATCAAATTCCTGATGCAAAACTAATATATAAATAGATAGAAGGTTGTTTTTATAGTATGAATGGTTATGCAGGATTAGAACAGGAAAAAACAATTTATTTTCGGGCGAATAGTATCGGTGAATGGTGGATAACACTGCTAAAATTATTGCATTCAGAAAAACTTATCTTATTTTAGATACAGTATTTTATTTAATATTGAGATTAAAACTTCTTTATGAAAATAGCTCTTTGTCAGATAAACCCTATTGTAGGGAATCTCGAATACAATAAGAAAAAAATTTTAGAAGAATATAATAAAGCGGTTAAAGCAAAAGTTGATTTAGCTGTTTTTCCAGAACTTGCACTTGTTGGTTATCCTCCATTAGACCTGATTGAAAAATCTGAATTCAGACTTGCTGTTAAAAATGCTGCTGACGAAATTGCATCACAAACAGATTCTGTTGGATTGATTTTTGGAGCTATCACTGAAGAATTGAATAAGGTCGGAACAGATATTTATAATTCAGCTCTGCTTTGCTTCAACGGTAAAATTCAATTTATCCAGCATAAAACACTGATTCCAAATTATGATGTGTTTGATGAGATGCGTTATTTTAATTCAGCTAAAAGTGTTGATGTATTTGAATTCAAAGGAGAAAAACTTGGTATTTCGATTTGTGAGGATATTTGGAATGATGAAAACTACTGGTATAGAAGAAGATACCGGAGAAATCCAATTAAGGATTTAATAGATCAGGGTACATCATTGTTGATTAACATCTCTGCAAGTCCTTATTATTACGGCAAACGCTCTACCAGAAAAGAAATGCTGTCAGCTTTATCGAAAAAAGATAAAACTCCTCTTGTGTATGCTTGCTGTGTCGGTGCACAAACTGATCTGATATTTGACGGCACAAGTATGTGTTTTGATAAAGATGGAAATCTGGTAAAACTTGGGAAAGCTTACGAGGAAGATTTTATTGTATTTGATACTGATGAAAAATTAAATCCAATTTTTAAGTGTGAAGAAACATTTGAAGAAGAGGTTCTTAACTCCCTTATCTATGGATTAAGAGAGTATTGTTCAAAACTTAGTTTTAAGAAAGTTGTAGTCGGATTAAGCGGCGGAATGGATTCGGCGCTTGTAACTTATATTGCTGTTAAAGCAATAGGAGCAGAAAATGTTAATGTGTTGGTTATGCCATCAAAGTACTCAAGTAAACAAAGTATAAAAGATGCAGAAGAATTAATAAAAAATTTGAATATTAAATCTGATAATGTAAGCATCCAACCCGTAGTTGATGAAACATTAAAGCAGTTGGATAATATTTTGAATTCAAACTCAAAATCAATAACAGAAGAAAACTTACAGGCACGAGTAAGAGGAATTTATCTGATGGCATACTCGAATAATTTTGGTCATCTTTTACTAACAACCGGTAACAAATCTGAAAGTGCAGTTGGTTATTGTACTTTATATGGAGATATGTGCGGCGGTATTGCTGTTATTGCTGATGTGTACAAAACAGATGTATATAAAATTGCAAATTATATTAACAGAAATGACGAGATAATTCCAAAAAATATTATTGATAAAGCACCATCAGCAGAATTAAAACCAAATCAAACTGATCAGGATACTTTACCTCCTTATGAAATACTCGATAAAATTTTAAAAATGTATCTGGAAGAGAATAAAGAATTTAATGAAATCAATAAAGTTATTAATGATGGAGCATTGGTGAAAAAGGTTCTAAGGATGGTTGATACAAGTGAATTTAAGCGTAATCAGTCTGCACCTGTACTTCGAATATCATCAAAAGCCTTTGGATATGGCAGAAGATATCCTATTGTTCAAGGCTGGCGGACCTGACAGTTTTTCCACTTTAAAATAGTTGACTGCAAAATAGATTGTAAAATCTAAACAGTCTTATTAGTTTAGCATTAGCAAATTATTAATTTTTAGAGTAAATGACATGACAAATGAAAAAGAATTACAAATAATTGAAGAGGTTACCGTAAGATTTGCTGGAGATTCAGGCGATGGAATGCAGCTTACTGGTTCTCAATTTAGTGATACAACAGCTTGGGTAGGTAATGATCTAAAAACCCTGCCTGATTATCCCGCTGAAATACGCGCACCTGCCGGAACAATTTACGGCGTTAGTGGATTTCAATTACATTTCAGCAGTGAAAATATCCATACACCTGGCGATCAGCCGGATGTTTTAGTTGCAATGAATCCTGCAGCTTTAAAGAAAAATCTTTCTGAGTTAAAGAAAAACGGAATGATAATCGTTAACAGCGATGCTTTTGATTCAAAGAATTTAAAACTTGCTCACTATGATTCAAATCCGTTGGAAGATAATTCACTTGAAGGTATAACAGTATTTACTGTACCAATAAGTTCATTAACTGAAAATGCATTAAAAGAAACTAAATTATCAGTAAAAGAAATTGCAAGATGCAAAAACTTTTTTGCACTTGGATTAATGTATTGGTTGTATAACAGACCACTTGAAAATACAGAAAAATGGATCGAAGAAAAGTTTGCTAAAAGTCCTGAATTTATTGAAGCAAATACAAAAGCCTTGCATGCCGGATATAATTACGGCGAAATGACAGAAGTTTTTACAACACGTTATGCAGTTGAACCTGCAAAACTGCCAAAAGGCACTTACAGAAATATTTCTGGTAACGAAGCTACAGCATTAGGATTCCTTACAGCATCAGTGAAAAGCGGATTACCTTTGTTTTTAGGTTCTTATCCAATTACTCCTGCTACAGAAATATTACAGTTCTTAAGTACATATAAAAATTTTGGAGTTAAAACATTTCAGGCAGAAGATGAGATCGCCGGAATTGCTACTGCTATTGGTGCTTCGTTTGCTGGTAATCTTGCAATTACTTCAACCAGCGGTCCAGGATTAGCATTAAAAACTGAAGCAATTGGTCTTGCTGTAATGACTGAATTACCTTTGGTTATTATAAATGTCCAAAGAGGAGGTCCTAGTACTGGTTTGCCTACAAAAACAGAGCAAGCAGATCTTTTGCAGGCTGTTTTAGGAAGAAATGGTGAATCTCCTGTTGCAGTTGTTGCTGCTAAAACACCGAGAGATTGTTTCTATATGGCGATTGAAGCTTCAAGAATTGCATTAAAATATATGACACCGGTTATTCTTTTAACCGATGGTTATCTGGCAAATGGCAGTGAACCCTGGAGAATTCCCAATATAGATAGTCTGCCTAAAATCGATGTGAAATTAAGAACTGAAGCAGATGGATTTTATCCTTATTTAAGAAATGAATTTCTTGCAAGACCTTGGGCAGTACCTGGTACTCCAAATCTCGAACACAGAATCGGTGGTCTTGAAAAAGCAGATATTACAGGAAATGTGAGTTATGATCCCGAGAACCATAATAAAATGTCCCGACTTAGAGCTGAGAAAATAAAAAATATTGAAAATGATATTCCACTTCTTGAAGTTGATGGCGACCAATCAGGCGATCTTTTGGTCCTTGGCTGGGGTGGAACATACGGTTCAATTAAAGAAGCAGTTATTAAGGCAAGGATTTTAGGTTATAAGGTTTCTCAGGCACATCTGCAATATCTGAATCCTTTTCCAAAAAATACCGGAGAAGTTCTTAAAAGTTTTAAAAAGGTGCTTGTACCTGAAATCAATCTCGGGCAGTTAGCTAAATTATTAAGAAGCGAATATCTCATAGAAGTAGAACAGTTTAATATGATGAGAGGATTGCCGTTAAGAGTATCCTATATTTTAAATAAGATTAAAGAAATCCACGGAGGAAGTAATGGAAAGTAAAGTTGAGATGAATACAAAGAAGTTAACAGCTAAAGATTTTGCATCGGATCAGGAAGTAAGGTGGTGTCCCGGATGTGGTAATTACTCTATTCTTGCTCAGGTTCAAAGAACTTTTCCTGAAATAATTGAAGTGCCAAAAGAAAATATAGTTTGGATATCTGGAATTGGATGTTCCAGCCGATTCCCATATTATATGGATACTTATGGATTCCATGGAATTCATGGAAGAGCACCAGTATTAGCAGCAGGTGTAAAACTTGCAAATCCAAAGTTAGATGTTTGGGTTGCTACAGGAGATGGTGATTTACTCAGTATCGGTGGTAATCATTTTATACACGCTTGTAGAAAAAATATTGATTTGAAAGTGCTTCTGTTCAATAATCAAATCTATGGTTTAACAAAAGGACAGTATTCACCTACATCCGAAAGAGGAAAGGTTACAAAGACTACACCTTATGGAAGTGTGGATTATCCGTTTAACCCTACAATGCTTGCAACAGGTGCTGATGCTACATTTATTGCACGTTCGATCGATCGGAATACAAAACATTTACAAGAAATGATAAAAAGAGTTGCAAAACATAAAGGATTAGCTTTTCTGGAAATATATCAGAATTGTAATATCTTTAACGACGGAGCATTCGCTCTGCTTACTGAAAAAGATACAAAGGATGATAATGTTTTAATGTTGGAACATAATCAGCCGATGGTATTTGGAAAAAATAAAGATAAAGGAATTAAAATTGATGGACTAAAACCAATTGTCGTTGATTTATCGAACGGGAAATATTCCATCAATGATGTCTTAGTCCACGACGAGTTTGATGAATCTCCGATGCGTGCAACTATATTATCAAGTTTTACTACTACACCAGGTTTTCCAACTCCGGTTGGTGTATTCAGACAAATCTTTAAGCCAACTTATGGTCAGGGACTTACTGAACAAATAGAAGATATTAAGAAGCAAAAAGGCGAAGGTGACTTGAAAAAAGTATTGTTTGGCAGTAATACCTGGGAAGTTAATTGAACTTTTCAATTTTGAATTTTTATTAAGCTTATATTTATTTTTCGGGGCTTGAATTATTGTCAAGCCCTTTTATTTTTAAATGATATATGATAGATTTTTCTAAACTTAAAGAAATAGTTCTGAATAATAACTCGTTTCTACTTACAACTCATGTTAATCCGGATGCTGATGCTATTGGTTCAGAAGCAGCATTTTATTATCTGCTGAAAAAACTTGGGAAACAAGCATACATAATCAATCACAGCGAAACTCCCTACAACATGGAGTTTTTCAATAAAGATAAAATCCTGCATAAGTATGATGAAAATCTTCATAAGAATTTGTTTAATAGTGTTGATGTACTTGTAGCACTTGATTTCAACCGCTCTGATCGGGTTGTTAGTATGCAGGAACCTTTTATGAATTCTGATAAATTAAAAATTTGTATTGATCACCATCAGTTGCCTGAAGATTTTGTTGATCATCTTTTTATTGATAGTAACTATTGTGCAACAGGACAGATTATTTTTGATTTCATAAAACAAACAAATATCGTAGAACTTGATTTACAAATTGCAAATCCAATATATGCCGCAATTATGACTGATACAGGCTCGTTTAGATTTGAGAGAACTACGGCTGAAGTGCATAGAATAACAGCAGAATTACTTGATCTTGGGGTTTGCCCCTGGGAAATTTATGATCAGCTTTATGATCAAAGTAAATTCAGTAAAATAAAATTACTCGGGCGAGCACTGGATTCTGTAAAGTTGGATGCAGAAGGCAGAATAGGTTATATGATGTTAACTCAAAAAGATTTTGATGAGCTTGGTGCTTTAGAAAGTGATACTGAAAATTTTGTTAACTTTAATCTTTCTGTTGAAAATGTTGTAATCGGAATAATATTTATTGAACTTAAAGATGGTTTCAAAGTTAGTATCCGTTCAAAGGGAGATATCCCTGTTAATCTTCTTGCAAGAGAGTTCGGCGGCGGAGGACATATTAACGCATCAGGTGCAAGGTTCTTTACAAATAATATGCAGAAAATGATACCTGTAATTCTTGCTAAAGCAAAAAGTTATCTTAAATAGTCAAGGTTGTAAATATGTATAAAATAAGTCTTTCCTCTGGCGGGACAAAAATTTCTTATAAGCCATTATCAATTACTCTTAAATATTTGATTGATGATAATAAACTTGAAAAGAGTCTCCCAAATCTAGAAAAGATTTTTAACATAAAATTTTCTGAACTTCAAAAGAAAAGCTTTCTATCCTCTGATGTTAATAAAATCCGAATTACAAAGCCCACTGGAAAACCGGATGAAATAATATTGTTTAAAATAAAACCAGATGATTTAAATCCAGATTATTTTAGAAATCAATTAGCAGAGTTTATAGTTAATCTGCAGTCTGAAGTGATAGAAAACTTGTACATATTTATACCATCCTTTTCTGTTGTAAAAAAGTATTTTGATAGTGAAGAATATTATTATCAGTCACTTGCAGAAGGTGTATTGCTGGGTAATTATTCTTTTGATAAGTATAAAAAAGAAAAACAAAAACAGAAATCTCTGAATGTTTGTTTTTATGCAGAAGATGAAAGGAAACTTAAGTCTGCATTAAAAAATGCTTTTAATATAATTTCTTCAGTTGCACTTACACGTGATCTGCAAAATGAGCCGGCAAATAATCTTACACCGGATATTTTTGCAAACAGAGTATCGAATGAGCTGCGTAAACTTGGTATTAAGACAACTGTGTTCGGACAAAAAGAAATTCAAAGAAGAAAGATGGGCGGTTTGATCGCAATCGGGCAGGGAAGTATCAACAAGCCAAAGTTTATTATTCTTGAATACAAACCTGCGCTAAAATCAAAAAGGAATAAAAAAGAAGATGTAAAGACTATCGCTTTGGTTGGAAAGGGAATTACTTTTGATACCGGTGGAATTTCTCTGAAGCCTTCAAAAGGTATGGGTGCAATGAAAGCAGATATGTCCGGTGCCGCCGTTGTTGTTGGAACATTAAGCGCTGCTGCTAAATCAAATCTGAAAGTTCATTTATATGGTATTATTCCTGCAGCAGAAAATATGTGTTCAGGAGAATCGATAAGACCCGGAGATATTGTAAAAATTTCAAATGGAAAGAGTGTAGAGATTGAAGATACAGACGCTGAAGGTAGAGTAGTATTAGCCGATGCACTTCATTATGCTTCGCAGTTGAAACCTGATCAGATTATTGACCTTGCTACATTAACCGGCGCTTGTGTAGTTGCACTTGGAGAATTTGTAGCTGGTATGTTTACTAAGGATGAACAAATGGCTGACCGACTTTATAAAAGTGGAATGAAGACTTATGACAGAGTATGGCGTTTGCCATTGTGGGACGATTTTAATGAATTAATTAAAAGTGATGTTGCAGATGTGGCTAATCTGGGTTCAACCAGATGGGCTGGAGCAATTACAGCTGCTAAGTTTCTTGAGCATTTTGTTGATAAAAATATTCCCTGGACTCATCTTGATATAGCTGGTCCAGCAATTAATAATTCATCAAAAAGTTATACAAAAAAATATATGACAGGTTTTGGTGTAAGATTATTGTTTGACTACCTGTCAAACAAAATATGAATTTATTATTGTACAATATTTATTTTTAATCAGTCAATAGAGCAATTATATCTAAAAATAATTAAAGTTCTATTTAACAGATTGATTATTAGTTTGTTTTATCATTCCATCTTTAATTTCGAAAATCACATCGGCAAGTTTCATTAGGTCAGGATTATGTGTAACGATTACAAATGTTTTTTGATATTTATCTCTAAGTTCAAACAATAGTTTATGAATTGAATCACTATTAACCGAATCAAGATTCCCGGTTGGCTCATCAGCAAGAATAATTTTAGGATTATTTGCAATTGCTCTTGCAACAGCTACTCTTTGCTGTTCGCCGCCTGAGAGTTCAGCAGGTTTATGGTTTTTTCTTTGGGCAAGACCAACTATTTCTAATAGTTTCTCAGATTCTCTTAAAGCTGATTTTAAGTTTTTGCCGTTAATCATCATCGGAATTGCAGCATTTTCAAGTGCAGTAAATTCTGGTAATAAATGATGAAACTGAAACACAAATCCCATATTTTCATTTCTGAACTTTGCAAGTTTGTCATTACTAAATTTATAAATGTTGCTGTTCTCAAACAGAACATTTCCGCTGTCAGGTCTATCAAGACCACCGAGTAAATGTAACAATGTCGATTTGCCTGCACCAGAGGCTCCAACTATAACAGATATTTTCTGCTCCTCAATATCAACCGAAATATCCTTAAGAACATTAAGTTTGTTTTCTTTATTTACCAGATATGATTTATTAAGATTATTTGCACTTAAAATTATACTCATTTATTTACTCCCATTTGATAGATTGTAATGCATCTACTTTTGCAGCTCGCTTTGCAGGAATATAAGCTGCAATCAATGCAAGTAAAATTGAAATTCCTGTGATAAAGAAAAAATCTGTTACTCTAAGTTCCATTGGCAGTGAGTCAATCTTGTACTGTGTTGGGTCTAATGGATAAATATTGTATTGCAGTTGTAAATAACAAATTAAATAACCGAGGATCACTCCTAAAAGAGTTCCGGTTAATCCAATCATCAATCCTTCATACATAAAAATTTTTAAGATTGATTTTTCTTTTGAACCCATTGATCTTAAAATACCAATATCTCTTTTCTTTTCAATTACAGACATTGAAAGTGAACCAAGAATGTTAAAAGACGCAACTGCAATAATAAGCGAAAGTAAAATATATGCGACCCATCTTTCAATTTGCATCATCGAATAAAGTTCTTTATGAAAATCATACCACGTGTTTATTGAATAATTCTCAGTGCCAAGCAATGCTTCAAGTTGATCTTTAACTTTAAACGAGTTATTAAAATTATTAAGTTTAATATCGTACCCCTGATAACTATCATCATATCCCAATAAATATTGAGCGTCATCCAATGGAACAAACATTAAGTTTCCATCATATTCATTATTTTGCGAACTGAAAATTCCACTGACCACAAATTTTTGCATATTAGGCATACCAAACTGGGTTATCGCTCTTTCGATTCCTTCTGCTGAAACAATAGTTATTGTATCACCAATCAGTGTTTGTAGTCTGTCGGCTAATCTAAGCCCAATTATTGCTCCAGAAAGATTATCAGATACAGAAAAACTATCATCACCATAAAGAATACTATTTTTAATTTTATATAATTTGTTTACTGCTGATGTATCAATGCCTTTAAGCGAAATTACTTGTGTTATCCCACTGGCATAAGCAAGAACTTTTCCACTGACGAAAGGTGCATAAGAATTTATATCTTCAATATGTTTCATAGCTGATATTATATCTTCACTTGTGTTCAATGCTTTTTCTGTTTGAAATTCTATTCTTAAATCGGGATCAAAATTTGTTAAAAATTTTGTAACAAGACTTCCAAATCCGTTAAATACTGAAAGAACGACTATTAATGCTGCTACCCCAATCGTAATTCCAGTAATTGATATCAAAGAAATGATTGTAATAAAATTAAGCTTGTGTTTCGAAAACAAATATCTTTTAGCAATAAATCGTTCGTAGTTCATCAGTCAAACCTTAATGCAGTTACAGGATTTGTTTTAGAAGCAAAATAACTTGGAAGGATAGAAGAGATTAAAGATAAAACAAAAGTAATCACCGAAATAAGGATGAAGAATTTTATATCCATTTCTATAGGTACTCTGGTTACAAAATACACACTAGATGGAATTTTAATAATATTAAACTTTAATTGGATACTCATTAAAAGCCAGGCTAAGATGTTACCAGAAATAATTCCAATTAAGCTTAAATAAATTCCCTGGTAAACAAATATTCTAATAATTTCCCTGCTCTTTGCACCGAGTGATTTTAATATTCCAATGGATTTTGTTTTTTCCAATACCAGCATCAATAATGTGCTGATAATATTAAAAACAGCAACGATTATTATTAATCCCAGAACAATTGGAATTGGTTTTTTTTGCAAATCAATCCATGTAAAAATATTTCTGTGGATTTCAAAAATCGTTCTTGCATAATAAGGATATTTTAATTCTTTTCTGATAAGAGTTGATAAACTATCAATTTTAGCTACCGATTTAAGTTTTATATCCAAACCATTTATTTCATCTTGCATAGAAAAAAGAGATTGTGATGCTTTTAAACTTGTGAATCCAATCAGATTGTCATAATCAGCCATACCACTTTCATAAATTCCGGATATCGTAAAGACTTTTATATTTGGTAAATTGAAAGTAGTAGGGAGTTTATCATTTTTTAGAGCAAAAAGTTTTACTTTATCTCCGGGTTTAACAAGAAGTTTAGTTGCTAAAGTTTTACCGAGTAAAATAGAAGTATCGCTGTTTTCCAGATATTCACCAACGATAATATTTGATTGAATTCTTTTGATATGTTTATCTTCAATTAATCCTTGCAGGTTAATTCCTTCCTTACGATGCTTTGAAGAAATTATTGCCAGCTTAGAAACGAAAGGGGATATGTAATCTAGTTGGTTTGAAATTTTATTTGAAATTTTGTCAATATTGGATTTGTAATTGGGCAAATCTTCTTTAAACGAAGAAATTCTAATATGAGAATCAAAATCTATAATTTTTTCAGTTAGAGTATTTTCAAATCCATTTAATACACTTAGAGCAATAATAAGTGTTGCAACTCCCAGACTGATTCCAATAATTGCAATTACAGATATAAGATTTAGTAATCTCGAATCTTTATTAGAAAAAATATATCTTGTTGATATAAATAACGGGAATTTCATTAAAAGTAAGTAGATTTTAGTTGCTTCATACTTTTGAGAATTTGTTCTAAAAATCAAAAACTTAAGTAGATCACACTTTCTATCGAAAATGGATGGTTTCAAAATCTTTGATTTTAATTTCGAGACAACTCCAAAGAGATAATAACAATAACTTTTTTGAAGTTTCTATTTGTAATTTAAGTATTATCCAATTACCAAAAAATTGTTTTTAAAGTATCAATGGTATATATTTTCAATCTATTTTTTGAAAATTATGTTTTGGGATTGGATGTTAGGTTATTCGGGGTTGAGAAATTCAAACAAAGTATAATTATCGGGGCGTAGCGTAGTCCGGCTATCGCGCTTGCTTTGGGAGCAAGAGGCCGCAGGTTCGAATCCTGCCGCCCCGACATAGCAGCTTAATCAATTAAGTTGTTCTTGAAAATAGTTATCGATTTTAAGTTGTCGGCTATCGCGTCCCGATTTGATCGGGAAGGCCGCAGGTTCGAATCCTGCCGCCCCGACATAGTAGCTTAATCAATTAAGTTGTTCTTGAAAATAGTTATCGATTTTAAGTTGTCGGCTATCGCGTCCCGATTTGATCGGGAAGGCCGCAGGTTCGAATCCTGCCGCCCCGACATAGTAGCTTAATCAATTAAGTTGTTCTTGAAAATAGTTATCGATTTTAAGTTGTCGGCTATCGCGTCCCGATTTGATCGGGAAGGCCGCAGGTTCGAATCCTGCCGCCCCGACATAGCAGCTTAATCAATTAAGTTGTTCTTGAAAATAGTTATCGATTTTAAGTTGTCGGCTATCGCGTCCCGATTTGATCGGGAAGGCCGCAGGTTCGAATCCTGCCGCCCCGACTTTAGATGTTCAAAATTATATTCTGAGTTGCGCCCGTAGCTCAATTGGATAGAGCATCAGCCTTCTAAGCTGAGGGTTAGTGGTTCGAGTCCACTCGGGCGTACGATATTAGATTGTTCTTTTGATGGTGAGCGTAGCTCAGTTGGTTAGAGCACCAGGTTGTGGCCCTGGGGGTCGTGGGTTCAAATCCCATCGCTCACCCAAATGTTGTTTTAATGCGCTGTTAAATTGAAAAATTTCCTTGGCCCCATCGTCTAGTGGTTAGGACATCGCCCTTTCACGGCGGTAACAGGAGTTCAAATCTCCTTGGGGTCACTTAAGCCTCAGTATCTTGCTGAGGCTTTTTTTATTGCTAATTGGAAATAGTTATTTCAATTTCCTTTTGTTAAGTTTGAAAAAAGATGGAGAAATGTAATGAAACCTATTATCCAAATCCGGTTTTTCACATTTGTTCTGCTTTTCCTGCAACTCAAAACTTACTCACAAGTTTTTAATATCGAAGATTATAAACTGTTTCTTCAACAGCATCAGAATATGAGTACTGAAGAACTCCTGCAAATGCATGATGCGGGATTCTTTTCTGATCAAATTAACACAAGTTATGGTGATGCGCTTTATTTCGATTCTCTCAATGGTTATTACAATTTTTCCGAGTATGAAAAATCTCTGATTCAAGATCATGGATTTATGGTTAGTGAGAGATTAAAGAGAATTTCATTCGGAGAATCATTACTTGAAATATTTAATCAGGATTTTCCTGTCTTCGTTTCAACAGATGCAATACTGCACGCATTCCATATTTCTTACGACAGAATATTAACCGATATGGAAGCTGGACTGCTTGAAGACAGACTTACTGAACTTCTCTGGAATCTGAGAAACTCAATCAGCCAGTTGCATAATAATTACGGCAGCAATCCTGATATGATTACCATGCTGCAGGATGTTGATCTCTATGTGACAGTTCCACTTCTATTATTGGAGGAAAACGTTCAGCCATACTATCCGGAAAATAATGTAATGATAGATTCAATCCTGAACTGGATTGATAATGAACAGGGAGGTATATCTTCAAAGATTTTTTCATCAACATGTCGTGTTATGGACTGGAGTCAGTTTAAACCCAGAGGACATTACGTGTACAATCCTTCAACTCAGATTGATCTCGAAGGTTACTTCAGAGCAATGATGTGGCTTGGGAGAATTGAACTATATCTTACCGCACCATCTTCATATCCTGTTCAATGTCCGAATCAAAAATTTCAGGATATCCAGAGACAAGCTATTGATGCATTCCTGATTGATGAATTATTTGATATTGCAAATGCTGCTCCGATTTATGAAGAGATGGAAAACATTCTTAAGTTTTTCGTTGGTGAATCCGATAATGTAACACTTGATAATCTTGATTACTTAAAACAAGCAATCTCATTAAATAATCCAACCGAACTACTCGACAGTTTGAAGATGGTTGAGTTCCAGGATACGTTGAGCAATCAGGCTTTTGCATACCAACTAATACTTTCCCAGATTTTATTTAGTAATCCGATGAGTCCTGACACGATTGTTCCGGCTTCAGCATTTATGATATTCGGACAGAGATTTGTAATTGATTCTTATGTAACCGGCACTGTAGTGTTCGACAGGATTTTGTACTATGGAAATAAAATTTGCAGATTATTTCCTTCAACTCTCGATGTTCTGTTCTCGCTTGGTAACAGCGCATCAGCTCAACTTCTTGTAGAAGAGTTAAATCAATTTCATTATTCAACAAATCTTGCTGCGCTCAGATATTTAATCGATCACTATGATCAGAATTTCTGGGGAAGTTCTATTTATAATTACTGGTTGAATTCAATCAGAAAATTAAATCCGCCGGAAGATCGAAACGGGTTACCAGAATTTATGAGGACAGCCGCTTTCTGGCAGCAGAAGATGAATACACAGCTTGCTTCTTGGACTGAACTCAGGCACGATAATCTTCTTTATGCAAAACAATCTTACACTGGTGGTACAATTTGTTCATATCCTTATAGTTTTGTCGAACCGTTCCCGGAGTTTTACGCAACACTTAACGCATATTCTACTGATGCGCTCAACTATTTCACAAGTCTAAATTTTCCCAACCCAGGAATTAAAAATAAAATCATCTATTACTTTGGAAGATGTAAAGGCATAACTGATACGCTTCAAACAATTTGTGAAAAAGAACTTGCAGGAATTCCTTTTAGTGGAGGCGAACAAGCGTTTTTAGCCGGAATGATTTACCAAACGGGACAAAGCGGAGTTTCATTAGATGGATGGTACCCAAATCTTTTTTATAATGATGTATTTCGTGGAGAGCTGGGATATGAAGGTTTAATGGAAAGCGATCATATCGTTGCAGACATTCACACCACACCAACTAATTGTAGTGGTGGTTATATCGGTGCTATCTCACACGTAGGAACAGGTAATATTAATCTTGGAGTTTTTGTTACTGATAATCATCTCGGTGAACCAACTGCTTTTGTTGGACCTTTGATGAGTTATTATGAATACAGAACAACTGACTTTTTCAGATTAACTGATGACGAATGGGAAAATACTTATCTCCAATCTGCTTTGAGACCTGAATGGGTTAACATTTATCTCGCTAATAGTCTTGGTAATACAAGAGGAAGCGGACCCAAGTTAATAACTTCTGTTGAGCAAGATAAAAACCCGGTTATTCCTCAATCGCAAATTCTGCTGAACAATTATCCGAATCCGTTTAATCCGTATACGATAATTTCTTTTTCAATTCCTTATGATTTAACAAACTCATTTGTTGAACTGAAGATATATGATATTAATGGAAGTCTTGTAAAAACACTGGTAAGTGAAAATCTTCCTGCAGGAAATTATTTAACCAAATGGGAAGGTGATAATGCCGGTGGAAATAAAGTAAGCAGCGGAGTTTATATTTATTCTATCTGCGTTGGTGACAGAGCAGTTAATAATAAAATGAATCTGATAAAATAATTTGTGAAAATTAAGAAATAAAATATTGAAGATGAGGTAAATATTTAACAGAGATATTTTTATTCTTTCTTCTTAAATCTTCGGAATGCATATAAAGTCTGATTGAAATAATGAGCAGGAAAGTAAGTCTTTAATCCATATTCATCAGGTTTTGTATCGGGCAGATATGCTGTTCCAAAAATCCAATCCCAAATTGCAAATTTTGTTGCAAAGTTTCTGTTCCTTCCTTTACCAGTTGAGTGATGCCATCTATGCATTTCAGGACCGTTTATTATTTTTTGCAGCCAGCCTGTTTGCACATTTAAGTTTGAGTGAATGTACATTCCCCAAACAGCACTTATCACTCCTTTGTACGCGATTACTTCAGGCGGTGAACCAAGCAAAACAATCGGAAGAAATTCAATTGTCTGGTTGATTAAAATTTCTAAAGCATGAGATCTTGAACCAGAAAGCCAATCAACTTTTTTGGGTGAATGGTGAGCTTCGTGTATGCGCCATAGCCATTTATTGCTGTGCTGCCAGCGGTGCATAAAATAAATATATATGTCGTGTGTTACTGTAAAGAAAACCAGTTGAATCCAAACCGGAATATCAGCAAACAGTTTCAACCTTGATAAACCCGTAGTTTCATCAATATAACTAATGATAAAACTGAAGATAATAATACTTAGAATATAACTTTGAGCAATTGTGTAAAGTGCAAGATCGTCGAAGAAACCTTCACGTAGAACTTTTTGTCCTTTAGTGTACGGGAAAAATCTTTCTAGAATAACAAAGAGAATCGCTGTAGCTGCAATTATCAGCATCGAATATTTTTCAGCATTTGAGATGTTCAGAAAATAACTGCTTATTGCATCAACTATATCTGATATCATATTTGCCTGCATTCACTGATCCTTTTTGCATTCAGATTACTTATTCTGATGAAGTAATTTATTTTAATCCTTTTATTCTTCTTAATTTCTGGATTTGACACAACTCACTGTTATAAACTTTTTTAACACCATCACCTAAAGCAAGTTCAATATCGCGGATATTAGAAATCAATCTTTCCATTCCTCCGATTTCTACCGAGGCAGCCTGATCCGTGCCCCACATTGCTCTATCAAGGGTTATGTGTCTTTCAATAAAACAAGCACCAAGAGCAACTGCTGCCCAGGTAGGAGCCAGTCCAACTTCGTGTCCGCTGTAACCAATTGGAATGTTTTTGTATTTATTTTTAAGAGTTTCGATCATCCTAAGATTAAGCTCTTCGTTTTTGCAGGGATATGAAGATGTTGTGTGAGCAATCATTAAATTCTTCTGATCCATAATTGAAATTGCATTTTCAATTTCTTCCATTGTTGACATTCCAGTTGACATCATAACCGGTCTATTTAATTTTCTGATTTTTTCTAACAAGGAAAAATCAGTTAAGCAAGCAGATGAAGTTTTGTATAAAGGCGGATCAAACTTTTCAATAAAATCAACCGATGGTTCATCCCAACAGGAAGCAAACCAGGTTATCCCGATTTGTTTACAATACCTATCAATCTCTGCGTATTCTTTTTCACCAAACTCAATCCTATGCCGGTAATCAATGTATGTCATTCTGCCCCAGGGAGTATCTCTTTCAATATTCCATTGATCTTTATGAACACAAATTTCAGGAGTGCGTTTTTGAAATTTTACAGCATCAACACCTGAGTGTTTTGCTCCAGCGATTATTTTTTTTGCAATATTTACATCACCGTTATGGTTTATTCCAATTTCACCAATTACGAAGATCGGATGACCGTCACCAATAAAACGATCATTTACTTTTATTTCTCTTTTACTCATTAAGAATCAAAATTATACTATGTAACATTTTTGAATGCAATTATTAATTCAGCAAATTCTCTGAAAGCTCCATATCCGGCTTTTGTTTCACATACATAATCAACTATTTCTTTTATAAAGCTCATTCCATCAGCAGGTGTAGCAGTAAAACCGCATTGTTGAATAACATCATAATCATTTGAATCATCTCCGATATATGCAATTTCTTCTTTTAAGAAACCATTTTTTTTCTTGATGATTTCAAGTACTTCAGTTTTATCTTTAACACCTAAATAATATTCCGCCATTTTTAACTTTTCTGCTCTCGATTTTACAGCAGCAGAATTTTCACCTGTTATAATGATCGTTTCAATTCCGGTATATCGTCTTAATCTTTCAATGCCCATTCCATCGCGCACAGAATATCTTTTTAATGCTTCACCTTGTGGACCATAATAAATCCCAGTGTCAGTTAAAACTCCATCTACATCTGTAAGAATAACTTTTATCTTTTCTGCTTTTTCTTTGAACCTGAAATTCTTATCTCTTAATATTTTATCAATTACCATGCTGTCCAGCCTCCATCTACAATTAAATTTGCTCCGGTCATATATGATGAAGCATCACTTGCTAAAAAAATAATTGCTCCTTTATAATCAGTTGGATAAGCCATTCTTCCTAAAGGAGTTTTTTCAGAATAGTTTTTTATAAAATATGCTTCTTGATTATTTTCAACACCGCCGGGAGTTAAAGTATTAACCCGTACTCCCTTATTGCCCCAGTAAGCTGCAAGATATCTTGTGAAGTTAATTATCGCTCCTTTTGTTGTTGGATAGGCAGGGGATTTATAAAATGATTGTGAATCATCATGTTTTTTATAGATTGATTGATCCGGTCCTACCAATCCATACGTTGATGCAATATTAATTATACTGCCTTTACCAGCTTGTGCCATTTCACTTCCAATAATCTGCGAGCAAAGAAAAGTACCGGTTAAATTTACATCTAAAGACTTTTGCCACAGTTCAATCGGATAATTTTCAAACATAGATTGTTCAGCAGCAGATTGCGGATTTTCGAACATATCATTTATTGCAGCATTGTTAACTAGTATATCAATCCTTCCAAATTTTTTAATTGTTTGATCTCTTAAGTTTTTCACTGCCGATTTGTCCGTAATATCTACACCAACTCCTAAAGATTTTACCGGTAATGATTTGGAAAACTCTTCACATTTCTTTTCATCAATATCACACACTATAATGTTAGCTCCTGCTTCAGCTAATGCAGAACAATGGTTTTTACCAAGCAAACCCAAAGCACCGGTTACAATTGCAACTTTATCTTTTAAAGAAAATAATTCTAATGAGTTCATAAATGTGACGACTATTTAGCAATTATAAATAATTCTATTAGTTGTTTTTTGTATGAGAAAATATGATTCAATTATTTATTTCTTGGTTTTAAATTAAAATTACCTACTTTTCGGAACACTGGCTCGACCGGTTCGCCTTTCAAATATTTTTTTATGTCCTTTTCATCAACTGCTTTTTTTAGGATTGGAAGAACATCCTCATAAGCTTTTAATGTGTAATTAACATCATTATCTGAATGAGAGAAAGAAATATTGTGAAACCCGCCCCATAAAATTCCTCGTTTTATCATTTCCTGTTGAACGAGTGATTTCATCTCAAGAGGATTACGGCCGGACTTTTCAGCGTCAAAAGTGATAATTGTTCTGCAATCATAACCGGAACATTTTGTGTAATTCAGACCAAGTTTTTCTGTGATGCTATTATAACCAGCTTTTAATTTATTTCCTTGCTTGGCTAATTGAGATTGAACATTTTTTTCTATCATCTCATTTATTGTTGCTTTGGCTGCAGCCAAAGATAAAGCTTCTCCGCCAAACGTATTGAAGAAGAAAACATCTTTTTCAAACAAAGACATAATTTCTTTTTTACCAGTTAAAACTGATAACGGCATTCCATTAGCAACAGCTTTTGAAAAACATGCTAAATCTGCTTTTATGCCAAAAAATTCTTGAGCGCCGCCTAATGAGATTCTAAATCCAGTCCACATCTCATCAAAAACTAAAACAATTCCTTTTTTTGTGCAGACATCGCGTAGCTTTTGAAGAAAATTATCTTTTGGTTCTTCAAATACAAATGGTTCTAAAATTACGCAGGCAGTATCATCATCAATTGAATCAATTACAGATTGTATATCGTTATAGTTAAAAGTAAAAGTCATATCCTGAATTGATTGCGGAATACCCTTATTACGATCAGTTACTGAAATATACCAATCGTGCCATCCATGATATCCACAGCAAAGAACTTTATTTTTTCCTGTATAAGCTCTTGAAACTCTAACAGCTCCGGAAACAACCTCAGCTCCTCCGCGGCTATATCGAATTGATTCAGCGTTTGGAATAATCTTATGAATCAACTCTGCAACTTCAACTTCAAGGGGATGAGGCATCGAGAAAGTAATACCATTTTTTAATTGTTCTGATATTGCTTCATCCACCTTTTCGTAGGCATAACCAAGCGATAATGGGCCAACACCCATTGTATAATCTATGTATTCATTTCCATCCACATCCCAAACATGAGAACCTTTACCTTTTTGTAAAAATTTTGGTGCAACCCCTTTAATGTTTTGTCCTGTTCCTTTAGCAAGAGTTTGAGTCTGAGCTGGAATTAAATCAAGGGCTATTTTATAGTATTCATCAGACTTTTTAATAACAGGGTAGTCTTTATTAAATTTAATTTTGTTTGGCATTTTATTTTTTCTACAAAATCTTTGTTTGATTTGATGTAATTGTTTTTAATTCTTTTAAATGATTTCGATACCAATTAATACCGATATACTTTGCGTTAATTTTTTTGATCTCCGGATTTTCATTCAGCAAATTTAATATATCTTCAAGTGAAAAATCAGGTTTTTTTATATACAACTCATCATAAACTTTTTTAATGAATTCATAATCTTCCGGATAATCAATTGTAAATCTATGAGTCATTGAATAATCATATCCTGTTTCCCAAACAACATTTCCAATTCTGAATATATCCGGATTTTCCCAGATAAACGGTGTAGTATGCTCTCTTTCAAATTCACGTTTTGCACTATTCCAGGCTTTTCTCAAGGCATCAAAACTCATTATCTCAACATCATTTCCATCAGGATAAGTTGCCGGATGAAGATTACTTACATAATCATAATTATCTATGTTGTCTAAATAAAACTGAATTACTTTATCAATTACTTTTGCATCTATTAGAGGACAGTCAGATGGAATTTTTATAACTGCATCAGCAGAAAACATTTTAGCGGCTTGATAATGTCTATCCAATAGATCAGTCTGATGACCCCTGAAATATTTCAATTGATGATCTTTACAAAATGATTCAACTTTATTATCACTGCTATCTGTTGTTGTTGCAATAACAATTGTTCCTTTTAATCTGGATGCAGCAACTCGTTCAAACATTCTATAGAGTAAAGGTTTGCCAGTAAGCGTTAAAAATATTTTATTTGCTAATCTGCTCGAACCAGTTCGGGCTTGAATGATAGTTACTATTTTGATTGGTTTATTCAATTTGGGACATTATTTAAGTGCGAGTTTTCTTTTAAGTAATTGCTTTAGATTGTCCTTTAAATCTTCCAGATATTTATTTTTTTCTTTCGTCCTGTTTATTGGCTCAGTTGAAGCTAGTAATTCCAGCGCAACATTAGCAATTTCTTTTGCAGAAGTTCCGTCATTCTGGATTGGAGTTAACTTTTTGATTTCCTCAGCATCAATATGGCTGTAAACTTCTTTGCCGAGTGCAAGGGCAGGGAAAATTGTACTTGAAAATCTTGTAACTAGTGTATCGCAATTAGCAATTATCGGATCAATACATACATCTTGATAAACTAATGCATCCGGCAGATATCTTTTTACTTCTGCAGTCCGTTTTTCTAAAATTTCATTTGGATGAAGTTTTACGATTATTTTTTTATCCCGGGCAATTTTTTTTGAGTTTAATAAAAACTTTTTACGGTTTTCGTATTTAGTAGTTTCTCTGCTATCTGAAGTTGTAACAAGAACAAAATTTTTATGCTCAAACTCAAGATCTTTTATTTTAGCAAAGTTATCAAAATTAGGAATTCCTGTTACACGGATTTTTTTTGGATTAACTCCGCGCTCAACAAATAATTCCTTAAATCCCTCAGATGCTACACAAAAATAATCATACTGATGAGATAAACCTGTCATTGATGTGCTGGCACACCATCTTCCTAATCCAAAGAAACGAGTAACATGATAACGCCAGTCAGGTGGATCTACCATTCCTTCCTGAACTAGAATTGTTTTAAATTTTTTTATTTTTCTGGGAATAATCAGATCCTGACAAGTAAAAACCAAATCATAATTATCGTTTTTACCTTCATAATCAATTTTTAGGTTATTTGATTTTAAATAATTTAAAGTTTTTCTTTTAAATTCACCGCCCAATATTGTAAACTCAAGCATTTTTAGTTTAGTCAATAACCATAATGGACCGCTGGCATAATAAGGGGTAAAATAAGCATCACACTCAGGAAGCTCCTGTGCAATTTTATGCATCATTGTTGTCTGATTGAGCGATCCGCCGATAAACAGAATTTTAGGTTTAGTCATTCCTGTATTTTAATTAAATTCATTAAAACCATTTAACTGCAAAAAGACTATAATGAAATATTAATTTGTTATAATCTTTAAAAAACCATTCAAAATATAATGATTTTCAGCAAATTTATTGAATTTGAATTGTGCTGAGTCATTATCAGTTGTTTTTAGAGACTCCTGAGAAATTATGTAGAATTATCAAAAATGGAGATTAGCATTCTTTCCCACATTATTGATTATTTTAAAATTCTTCAAATTCAAATTTTAACTAGCTCGGATTAAATTTGGTAACATTTTTTCAAAAGTCTATTAGTTAAAGTTTGTTCAGATTTTTATGTTTCATTAAATTGCAATTAGTAAGAAAATGATTAAAGGAAATAATATGGTACCACTCAAACCCAAGCGATTAAACCCAAAAGATGTTATTGGTTTGATATCACCCGCTTCTTCACCAGATGAGTTTTTAAGAGTAGAGAAGGGGGTTAAGTATCTTGAAAGCTTAGGTTATAGGGTTAAGGTTGGGAATAATGTTGGTAAAGGATATGGTTATTTAGCAGGCACAGACCAGGAAAGATTAGATGATTTACACTCAATGTTTAAAGATAAAAATGTTAAAGCGATTTTTACTTTGCGCGGCGGATATGGTGCTTTCAGAATGCTGGATAAAATTAATTTTAACTTAATAAAAAGTAATCCTAAAATATTTGTTGGTTATAGCGAAATCACAGCTTTACAAATGGCTTTTTTAGAAAAATCTGGATTGATAACATTTGCTGGTCCGATGGTAGCTGTTGATTTTTATCAAGATATAAGTCCATTTACAAATGAAATGTTTTGGGCAACAATTACCTCAAATAAAAAATTAGGGAAGCTTACTTACCCTGAAGAGCAAAAACCATCTTGCCTGGTTAAAGGAATTGCTGCAGGAAGAATTATAGGAGGTAATCTGGCAGTTTTTACTGCTTTGCTCGGAACACCTTATTTTCCAAACCTTACTGGAAAAATTTTATTGATTGAAGATATTGGTGAATTACCTTATCGAATAGACAGGATGTTAAATCAACTTAGACTTTCTGGAGCTTTTAATAAAGTTAAGGGAGTAATTATTGGAAGATTTGTTGACTGCCATGAATATGATCCTAATAAAAAGACTTTAACATTAGGAGAAGTAATCGAACATTATATTAGTTCATTGAAGAAACCTTCAATTTACACATTTCCGCACGGGCACATTAAAGATTTTGTTACAATACCATTTGGTATCAAAGTAAATCTTAACGCTTCAAAAGGCATTGTTGAATTTGTTGAAGCAGCAGTTAAATAGTTTCCTGTATAAATACAAAATAATTTTTCCTTTTGAAGTATAATTCTGTTTGGAAGGCTGCTTCTTTTTCATCGAACATTCCCCAAACAGTTGAACCAGTCCCAGTCATCATACTTTGCTTTGCTCCAAGTTCGATCATTTTCTCTTTTACTTCAGAAACCACAGGGAAATGAGTGAAGACTATATTCTCAAAATCATTTGAGGCAGAGGTAATAATTTCATCTATGGATATATTCTGTTTTAATGTAAATAATTTAAGGCTGGATTTAGGCAATGAGGGTTTAATCAATCCGAAAGCCCATTTTGTAGAAATATGAATCCCCGGATTTACAATAAGCAAAAACTTTTTAGTAATAATATTAAGTGGATAAAGCGTTTCTCCTCTTGACTCAGCAAACGAAGGAACAGGATTTAGAAAAAAAGGCACATCTGAACCTAATGAAAGTGCTAATCTGGATAAGTCTGAATTAGATATTTTGAGATCAAACAATTTGTTGAATCCAATTAATGTTGAAGCAGCGTTTGAACTGCCTCCACCTAAGCCTGATCCAATAGGAATTTCTTTTTTTAGAAAAATATTAACATTAAAAGTAGTCTGAAAAAAGTTTTCTAAAATCTCTTTAGTTTTTATGATAAGGTTGGTTTTTTCAAGATTCAGTTGTTTATCATTACTGTCAAAAGAAAAACTGTTGCTTTTTGTAATGGTTATTTCATCAAAAAGATCTAAAGGATAAAAAATAGTTTCTAAGTTATGATAACCATCTTCTCTTTTATTAATGATGTTTAATCCGATATTAATTTTTGCAGGAGATTTTATTTTAATATTATCCATCAATTAAATGTTTAAGTTTTTTAATATGATTAGCATTTGAACCGCAGCAGGCACCAATAAACGATGGATTATATTTTAAATATCCTTTAACTTTATCAGAGTATTCAACCGGTGAAATAGCACATTCAATTTTAGCGTCAGTAAAATTTCCGCCACCGCAGTTGAGATAAAATCCCCAGTTCATTTCAGGTTTAATCCTTTTTACTGCTTGTTCCAATACCTCAAAAGTCATACAATTAAAACCAATCGCAAGAGGGTTGTACTTCATTACATATTCAATTGCATCAGTCAGGTTTTCTCCAGATAACAGCTTAGGTTTATCTTTTAAGAAAAAGCTCATAATAAATGGAATATTATTTTCTCCGCAATATTTTGAAATAAATTTAATTTCATCAAAATGACTTTGAGTTTCATTTAAAATAAAATCACATCCCGCTTCTATGAGTAAATCTATATGAACTTTATGATTCCATTCAAGATCTTTCTGAGAAATTGTTCGTTCAACCTTATAACAATCTTCAGCAGGCGGATTTGAGCCAGCTATAAATATTGTTGATTTTCCTCTTGCTTTTTTTGCAAGCTCAACAGCATTTTTTACACTTTCGTTGATATCTGTAATGCCTGTCGATATAAGAGTATATGGATTTGTCCTAAATGTATTAGTAGTTATGATATCAGCCCCGGCACGTATATAGTCTTTATGAAGAGTAATCACCTCCAGCTTAGAATCATCATTTGCAGTTGCACTCCAGACTCTTTTATTTGATGTTAACTTTTTTTCCTGAAGCATACTTCCCATAGCACCATCAAGAATTAAAGGTCTGTTTATTGTTTTGGCTCTTTCAAAAGGATTTAGTCTTTCGTGGATTTTAATTTTATCAAAAGTCGAATAATAATCTTCAATCTCATTAAGAATTCGATTCAGATCCAGATTCTTTATACATTCAAGATCGTATGGACATTCTTTTTTCCAGCAAGGAGAGCAAAACAAGTCCGGTTGGTAAATTTTAACTCCTCTATCATACAAATCTATTTCAGTCCAACAGCTCAATCCAAACCACGCAATTACATATTTTTTTAATGCAATTGCTAAGTGCATTCCAAAAGTATCTCCGGTAACAATCAGCTGTGGAATCGATTCATAACAAGCACCTTTTCTAATACCTTCATTAGTCGGAGTATTGATTACTCTGCCCTTAAAATGATCTGCAATTTCTTTATTTCTGGCAGTATCTTCCGGTCCTCCAAGAAGCATAATTTTATATTTCTTTTTTGCAAGTAGTCTATTGATTAAAAAGATATGCTGACCAACTGACATTTTTTTATTTGGATAAAGATCAGAACAGCCTGTATTAAATCCGATTATTTTATTGGTATCTCTCAGATGAAATTCTTTTTTGAAATTTTCAATAAATCTTAATTCATCTGTGGTAAAATTGAATATGTATTCATCACGTTGATAATCCAATTCAAAAGTCTCTGCCAGATAATCCTGACCTGTTCTCTGATTAACCTTAAATTTTAAGTGGTCATCCATTCCGAGATCATAATTATATTTTGCGCTTTTGTTTGCTGGAATTATCGCACCATTTTTATGTAACGCAAAACCTAACTTATTCTTTGCATTAATTGAGTTCAATAATGCACAGGATCTTTGTGATTTGTCAACATTAAATACATAATCAAACTCCATCTGGTTTAAGATCATCAGAGACTCAGCATCCCAATTAAAAACTTTATCAATATACCCGTTATTATTAAGCAGGGGAGAAGTTGATTTAAGTGTTATCCAGTAAATACTAGATTCAGGAAATTTTCTTTTGATTGCCGGTAATTGAGCAGTGGTCATCAAAACATCGCCCATAGCATCCAGATTAATAATTAAAATCCTTGTGCCAATTGTTAATTTATCTTTACAGCCATTCTCCCAACAATTATGGTCAGGGTAACACGGTTTATAGCCGCTAAATCTTTTACAAGAGAAAACATCACTCTTATCATCAATATTTTTTTTCATAACCTTTTATAGCTTAATTGTTAATAATATCTTTCTACAAGTTGTTTAGACTGATCAAATCTTCTACATTTGATTTATTTAAATTTGCTATTTCTGAAAATTGAATCAACTGACTTTTTCACAGAATCAAGCATAGTACACTATTTTGTTTTTAATATTCAATTTATTTTCTGTTGTATTTTAATTCAATAATTTTTTGAAGCTTTGCTATTACCTGCTGAACAGGTAATTCAGTCATACATTCGTGTTTGTATGGACAAACTAATTTGTCACAACAGATACACCAAAGATCATCTTTAATTACAAAGTCTGAAGTTTCTGAATATGGTCTGTGACCACGAGGGTTAGTTGGCCCAAATAAACCAATTGTCGGAACGCCTAATGCTGCTGAAATATGCATCGGACCAGAATCATTCGAGATAACAGCATAACATTTTGATATCAATGCAGCTAATTGTAAAATACTGGACTTAGGAGCCAATATACTTTTTTCTTTCAGATTAGTCTGAAGAAACTCAGCATCAACTTCATCACCGGGACCCCAAAGAATCAATACTTTAGAATTAAATTCTTGGATTAGTGCATTACAGATTTCTAACCATTTCTGCTTAGTGCATCTCTTGGAATCCCAGCTACCTGAGGGTATAATTCCAAATACAATATCATCGTCATTAAAAGTTTTTCTAAAGAATTCATCAGCAAAATCCTTTTCCTGGCTGCCAGTATAGTAATGAATTCTTTTAGAGATAATCTCTACATTTATTGCTTTCAGTAATTCAAGATTATGTTCTGCAGAATGATGTGTTCCTCTTTCAGAGGTTCCTAAAATATTATAGGCGTATTTTCTGCCACGGTAAGCAAAACCAACTCTATATTTAGCACGTGTTAAAAATGTTATTTGAGCTGTTTTAGGATTTGACCAGAGGTCAATAATCATATCGTATTTTTCTTTTCTGATTTTCAGGGCAACTTTAATAACATTATCCTTTTTGTACATTGTAAGTACTTTATTTACGAGAGGATTGTTTGAAACTGAATGCTTTGCAAAATATTCTGTCAGATAATCAATCTTGACATTTTTATAATTGTAGTGCAGGTTATCCAACACAATTGTTGATAAAACAATATCTCCGATTCCCCGTGGTTTTATTATAAGTATTTTAGAAACTTTATCTGGATTTATTTTCATAATTATTTATTAACCGAAGTCTAATGAGCATCTAACCAGTTTTTCCCAATACCGGTTTCAACAATTACCGGAACTTTTAATGGGAGAGCTTTTTCCATCATTCCTTTGATGACAGGAATTAGATCATCAATTTCATTCTTGTGCATATCAAAAACCAATTCATCGTGTACTTGTAATATCATTTTTGATTTTGAATTTCTTCTTTTCAGTTCGTTATGGATACTAATCATAGCAAGCTTTATCATATCTGCTGCGGAACCCTGAATAGGCATATTGATTGCAACTCTTTCCTCAAATTGTCTTACAACCCTGTTATTGCTGTTTATATTTTTTAAATATCTCCGGCGTTTCATTAAGGTTTCAGCATATCCGTTTTCCTGAGCAAACTTTACAGAGTTGTCCATAAATTCTCTAACTCTCTTAAACGTTTTAAAGTATGTTTCGATTATTTCCTTAGCGTGAGTTTGAGTAATACCTAATCTGGTTTTTAATCCAAAAGCTCCAATCCCATATAATATTCCAAAGTTAACCTCTTTAGCTTTTCTTCTCATATCAGGTGTTACTTCTTCAGGTTTTACTTCAAAAACAAGAGCAGCAGTACTACGATGAATATCTTCACCCTTGTTAAATGCTTTGATCAATGTTTCGTCACCGCATATTGAAGCCATTATTCTCAGTTCAATCTGACTGTAATCTGCACTTAAGATCAGATAATCATCATTTCTTGGTACAAAAGCTTTTCTGATTTCTCTACCCATTTCTGTTCTTATAGGAATATTCTGCAGATTTGGATCAATACTTGAAAGTCTGCCGGTTGATGCTATAGTCTGGTTATAACTTGTGTGAATCCTGCCTGTTTTTGGATTAATAAGATTAGGCAGGGTATCAGCATAAGTAGATTTTAATTTTGCTGCTTGTCTGTAACCTAATATTAAATCAATAATTTCGTGTTCGCCTCTAAGATTTTCAAGAGCACGTGCATCAGTTGAAAATCCTGTCTTGGTTTTTCTTCCTGTTGATAGATTCAGTTTGTCAAAAAGTATTTCCTGTAATTGTTTGGGTGAGTTAATATTAAATTCTGAGCCGGCTGATTTGAAAATTTCAGTTGTATAATTATCCAATAAAATCTGAAGATCTTTACTGAATGATTTTAATGCTTTTGTATCAATTTTTACTCCTTCATATTCCATTGCTCCGAGAACAGGAGCAAGCGGAAATTCTATTTCATAAGCTACCTTCTCAATACCTTCTTTTTTCATCTCTTGATCCAAACGCTGATACAGTCGATAAGTTACATCAGCATCTTCAGCAGAGTAATCCTTTAACGCTTCAAGATCTGCATTAAATATTTCAGCAGGGTCTTTCTTTTCACCGATTATTGTGGTTAATGATATAGGAGAGTAATCAAGATATTTTTCAGAAAGATCATCCATACCATGTTTTTGATCTGCATCAATAACATAGCTTGCAAGCATAGTATCAAAGTAAAAGTTACTTACATCTATTTCAATACTTTTCAATACTGATATATCGTATTTACCGTTCTGACAGACTTTTTTTATTTCCGGATTTTCGAACACTTTCTTAAAAATTTTTCTGAATGTACTGATATGTAACCTTTCAGCGGTCTGTGTTGTAAACAGATTATCTTCTTCTTCAAAAGGATTGATCGCAACAAAGTATGCTTCTGCAGGATGAATACAAAAAGCAACACCGGCTATATTAACTTCAAAAGTATTAAGATTATCTGTTTCCGTATCAAATACAAATAGATCAGATTCAAGCAATTTAGCGGCAAGTTTCCTTGCATCGTGTTCTTTTGTGATAAGCGAATACTTAACAGATGATTTATCAAATGATTTAAGTTGTCCATCATTTACTGATGATACTTCCTTATCAGCATTACTAACTGATGAACTATTTTTATAAAGCTTCATCAGCCTGGTATAAATTGTTTTAAATTCAAGCTCAAACAATAATTGCTTAAGTTTCACAAAATCAGGATCGGAAAAACGTGAATCATCAAAGTTAAAATCAATTGGAACTTCACAATGGATAGTAGCTAGTTCTTTTGAAAGGAATGCTGATTCTTTGCTGGTTTCTAATTTGCTTTTTATAGCGGCTTTATCAATTTCATCAATATGTTTGTAAATCTTTTCAAGTGTTCCGAATTTTTGAATAAGAGGAACAGCTCCTTTTGGACCAATGCCTTTAACTCCCGGTATATCATCACTATTATCACCAACAATAGCTAAATAATCAACCATAAATTTTGGTTCAAAACCCAGCTCATCAATTACTTTTTGTTTATCATAAATTACTGCCTCATCCGATTTTTTACCTGGTCTGATAATAAATACTTTATCAGAAATTAACTGAAAATAATCTTTATCCGGTGTAACTGCGTAAGAAATAAACCCTTTTTTTTCAGCTAACTTAACTGCAGAGCCTATTATGTCATCTGCTTCATAACCAGGTAAAATATAAAGCGGAATGTTTAATGCATTAACAATATCTTTTATTCTTTGAATCTGAGGAATCATATCTTCAGGCATTGCCTGGCGGGAAGATTTGTAAGCTTCATATCTTTCGTGTCTGAATGTCTTTTCTTTTGAATCAAATGCTACAGCAAGATAGTCAGGTTTTTGATCTTCTAATACTTTAATTAGCTGGTTAATAAAACCGTAAACAGCTGAAGTTGATTCTCCCTGGCTGGTTGTCAATGGTCGATTTATAAATGCATAATAACCCCGGTATGCAAGCGCCATTGCATCTATTATTACAAATTTATTTTTTTTCATTCAGTAACAGTAATTAGAAATAATCTCCGATCAGAAAATAATGATTAGTTAGTAAAATTGAAATAAAAATAAAGTGATTTAATATTTCAATGCAGTAATAAAATAGTATATTTTTGATAAGTCAAAAAATCATAAGGAATAACAGCTTCTCAAATTATTCAGTTTGAAGAGCACTATATGGAAAAATCTACTGTAAGTTCTGCAAAGAATATTATTAAAGCAATGGGAATTGTATTTGGAGATATTGGTACAAGCCCTATCTATACTCTACCGATTGTGTTTACGCTTGTTACTCCCACAAAAGAAAATATATTTGGAATACTATCACTGATTGTCTGGACATTGATAGCTTTGGTTACAATTCAGTATTCCTGGCTTGCAATGAGCTTAAGTATAAGAGGTGAAGGTGGAATAATTGTATTAAAAGAGATACTAACATCTATTTTAAAGAAAGGGAGAAAAATTGGCGTCGTATCATTTTTAGGATATATCGGAATTTCACTTTTATTTGGTGATGGGGTAATAACACCCGCAATTACAATTTTATCAGCTGTTGAAGGATTAAAGTTGATTCCTGGTCTGCATTCCATCGGAACGAACACGATAATCCTGATTACAATATTTATTACCATATTGCTTTTTGCAATACAATATAAAGGAACAACAAAGGTTGCTTTATCATTTGGCCCGATTATGTTATTATGGTTTATAAGTCTGTTTCTTTCAGGTCTGTTCTATCTGATTCATACACCGGATATTTTTCTTGCTCTTAATCCATACTATGCTTTTGATTTTTTTGCAGAAAATGGATTTTCTGGTTTCTTTATTTTAAGTGAAGTAATATTATGTGCTACTGGTGGTGAAGCTCTTTATGCAGATATGGGGCATTTAGGCGCAAAACCAATTAGAGAAGCCTGGACATTTGTGTTTTTTGCTTTGATAATTAATTATTTGGGGCAGGGAGCATATATTTATGAACACAATGATTCTTCACAGGTTTTATTCAAATTAGTTAGTACTTTTTCACAATTTTTTTATGTGCCTTTTTTAATCTTAACTTTGATTGCCACGATTATTGCATCACAATCTATGATCAGTGCTGTTATGTCCTTGATATTTCAAGGTATTAATATTGGAATATTTCCTCTGATGAGGATTAAATACACATCAACTGAAATGAGATCTCAGATTTACATTCCTGCAGTTAACTGGCTGCTGCTAATAGCAGTAATATTTATGGTTTTGATTTTCAGAGAGTCAAATAATTTAGCCGCAGCTTATGGATTGGCAGTTACAGCTACTATGTTTATAAGTTCAATTTTTATTATTACTATTTTAAAGTATAGAAAAGAATATTGGAAGATGTCGCTCGCTGCAATAGTTCTTATAATTACTTCATCGTATCTGGTAGCGGTTACACAAAAAATACCTCACGGAGGATATTGGTCACTGGTTATTGCAATAATTGTTTTATTAATTATGGGATTATGGATCACAGGTATGAGTAGATTGAGAAAATCGTTAAAATCGGTTGATCTCGAAACATTTCAGGAAAGTTTTAATCAGATTTACCAGACTGGTAATTATCTTTCAGGTGAAGCACTATTTTTTACAAAAAATATTAATATAGTTTCACCCTATATTTTACATTGTATGTTCAGAACAGGTATTATGTATGAAAAAAATGTGTTAGTTTCAGTTGAAAATACAGATCAGCCTTATGGAGTTAAACTTGAACGTTACGAAGAAGTTTCAAAGGGATTATTTGTAGCAAATATTTTTTATGGTTATATGGAAGTCCTAAATCTACCTGAATTATTTAAGAAATGGGGATTTAATGAAAAAGCTATTTTTTATGGGGCAGAAGAAATCAAAACTAATAAGTTTCCATTGAAAATATTTATTTTGCTTAAAAAGATTGCGCCGAATTGGGTTAGTTATTTTGATTTCCCATATAATAAATTACATGGTGTTGTTACGAGAATCGAGATTTAATAATAATTAAACGGATTAAAATGAATTTATCAAAAGTTTTATTGTTAGTATTGTTAACAGTTAATCTTTCTTGTGCTCAGATAGCAAAGAATGAGTTATTTGTTGCCCACTGGAATATTGAAAATCTATTCGATACAATAGATGACTCAAAAACAAGCGATGAAGAATTCCTGAGTACCGGTAAGAAAGAATGGACAAACGAAAGACTTGAGCGTAAACTCTATAATCTTGCCCGCGTTATCAGATCTATGAATAACAATAACGGACCGGACTTGCTTGGAGTATGTGAATCCGAACATGAATATCTGCTTGATTCATTGGTTAAAAGTTTTCTATCAGATAAAAATTACAAAGCAGTTTCACTTGAATCTCCAGATTTCAGAGGAATAGATAACGGTATTATTTATAATTCTGATAGACTTTCATTATTGAATGTAAAAGGATATGAAACAAAGTTTAATGATAATTATAATACAAGGATAATATTATTAGGAACTTTTTTGTTTGATAAAACCGATACGATTTATTTTTTTGTAAATCATTGGCCTTCACGAAGAGGAGGACAGCAGGAATCTGAACCAAGAAGAATTAAAGTTGCTCAAACTCATAAAGCAATTGTTGATTCAATTTTTAATAATAATCCCAATAGCAAAATTATTATTGTCGGTGATTTTAACGATGAACCAACCAATGTATCCATTACTGAAACCCTCGGAGCTTCTTCGTTTTTATGTGACAGTATAGATTCCAGTTCATTTTCGGAGGATTCTGGAACAACCCTATTCAACACTTCGTATAAAGCCTGGTCTGATGGATTTGGTAGTTATTTTTATCAAGATAGTTTCAATATGCTTGATCAGATTATTGTTTCAAAGGAATTGGTTGTTGGCTCTGATATAGTTTACGAGTGCAATTCATTTGAAGTTTATAAACCGGATTTTATGATTACCCGAACAGGTAAATTTAAAGGTGCACCATTTCCAACTTATGGCGGAAACAGATACCTTGGCGGTTACAGCGATCATTTTCCTGTTATTGCAAAATTTAAATTATTGGACGAAAAAAATGATTGACAGAAAATTAATTGTTTTTGGTGCTTCAGGTGCTCTTGGTAAAGGTGTTGTCAAAACTCTTATCCAAAAACCATTTAAAGAAATAATTCTTTTCGATAGAAAATTTGAAGAAACATTTTCTGATGAAAGGATAAAAACATATAATATTAAAGATATGAGTGTGGAAAACAATGTTCTAGCTGCTTTGCACGAAGTTAATACATCAGACAAAACACAATTGCATCTCTTTTCCACTATTGGCGGATATTACGGAGGAACAAGTGTTTGGGAAACTGAAGAACAAGATTTCGATAGAATGATAAATATTAATGTGAAATCAAATTTCTTTATAGCCAAACATTTTGTATCACTTGTTAAAAGAAGTTATAGTGGTTCAATTTGCTTTACATCCGCATTTACATCTTTACAGCCTGAAAAGCTTAAATTTGTTTATGGTGCATCAAAATCAGCACTTAATTATCTTGTTCAATCTCTTGCTGATGAAGGAAAAAGTATAAATCTTTCAGTAAATGCAATAGCACCCTACATAATTGATACACCATCAAACAGAGAATGGCAAAAAAATGCAGATTATACTACATGGATAAAATCGAATGAAATAGGGGAGTTAGTTTATTCTTTGATTGAAAATCATAATTTTGTTTCAGGAAATATTTTAAGGTTAAAATACAGATTTAATAAATAGAAATGTATAAATTTTATTTTAACTAAAGACTGTCATACTTCTGAGAAATTATTATGAAAACTTAAAGTTATAGAATGTCATTCTGTCTGCAAAAGCAGACTATTTTAGAATCTCTTTATTGTGATTCTGAAACTGATTCAGGATAGTTTCAACAATCATTTTTCAGGAGTCTAACTAAACTATTTTATTGACTTTGTTTTTTGAAATACTTATTGTAGAACCACGTTTTTAAGAAAATTATTTGTTAATTACATAATTAGATTTGTCTAATATACCAGGAGGTTATCTTTTATGGATTTAGTACTAACTATCGCTTCAATTTTCAATGTTATTGCCCAAGCTACTAATGATAGTGGGGTAATGAATTGGCTCACCGAGAAATATGTTGCTGGTGGTATTTTTATGCATCCAATTCTTGCATCACTTATTATCGGTTTAGGATTCTGTTTTGAAAGACTTTGGACATTGACCAGAGCAAGAACCAATACTAAGAAGTTTATTGTTGATGTTAAAAAGGCATTAAATAACGGCGGTATTGAAGCAGCAAAAAAAATATGTGAAAATACCCGGGGTCCAGTGGCTTCAGTTTTTTATGCTGGATTATTAAGATATAATGAAGGATTAGATGCAGCTGAAAAAGCAATTTCTGCTTACGGCGGAATTGAAATGGGATTTCTTGAAAGAGGACTTATTTGGATTTCCACATTTATTACATTAGCACCTATGCTTGGTTTTACCGGTACGGTGCAAGGTATGATTGAGGCATTTGATGCGATTAAAGAAGCTGCTCAGATTTCTCCTGCAATCGTTGCTGATGGTATTGCTATTGCTCTTTTAACAACTCTTTTTGGTCTTGTAGTAGCAATGATACTTCAAGTTTTCTATAATTATTTCGTATCAAGAATTGACAGACTGGTTGGAGATATGGAACAAACTTCTATTGAATTGATAGATGCTTTATATGAAATGAAATCTCCAAAGAAGTAATTTTTTAAGGGAAGTTAAATGATTAAGAAAAGAAAAATTCCGGATGCCGAAATTCCGACTGCCTCTCAAGCTGATTTGGCATTTCTTCTGTTACTCTTCTTTCTTGTTTCAACTGTAATAGATGTTGATACAGGATTAGGCTTAGTCTTGCCTGAATATGTTCCGCCTGACGAGCAAATAGAAGTAAAAGTAGATCCAAGCAGAATGGCAGCTGTTTTAGTTAATGAAAACGGCGAAGTTTTAATTGACGGAAATATTGTACCTGTATTTAAAATTAAAGATTTATTAAAACCAAGAATTGAATCTAAAATTAGTCTGCCGCTTAATAAGAAAATGATTGTTTCACTTAAAACTGATCGAAAGACGGTTTATAACGTCTATATTGCAGCTTTGGATCAAATTAAACAGGCGTTTTTTGAAGTCAGAGATGAATATTCAAATGGAAAATTTGGAAAAAAGTTCAATGACGTGAATCAAGAGCAGCAAGATGATGTAAAGGATGCAGTGCCTATTATAATCTCATTGGCAGAACCAGAATCAATAAAGAAATAACAAGGTTTTATTATGACATTCGAAAAAAGACGTGCCCAGACAAAACAAGAAATTCCTACTACATCAATGCCTGATATTGTGTTTATGCTTCTTATGTTTTTTATGTGCGTTACTACTATGAGAGAGGTTGATGTTCTTGTTCAATTTAAATTGCCTGAAGCGAAGGCTATTGAGAAAATTGAAAATAAAAGAATTGTTTCTTATATCTGGGTTGGTAAGGATAAAAAAATTCAAATTAATGATTCACTAATTGATCTTGGTAAGGTTGAAGAGATAATGTACTTAAAGAGAAAAGCTTTACCAGAAGTAATTGTTTCTTTAAGATCTGATCAAAGTGTTGATATGGGAGTAATTACTGATATCCAACAAGCTCTAAGAAAAGCTTATTGTCTCAGGATCAATTATTCTGCTTTGATTAAAAGTTAGTGATATTGAAATATTCTTTTTCTAAGGCAGGTTCGATTTATCACCTGCCTTTTCAATTTATAGAGGGCATTTATGAATCTAAAAGAAAAAATAAATAACGATCTTAAAGATGCTATGAAATCCGGAGATAAAACCAAACTGGCTGTTGTCAGATCAATCAGAGCACTAATCCTGGAATTTGAAAAGAGCGGTATCGGCAGAGCATTAAACTCCGAAGATGAATTACAGATGCTTACTACCGCTGCAAAAAAAAGAAAAGATTCTATTGAACAGTTTAGAAATGCCGGCAGAAATGATCTAGCTGATCAAGAAGAAAAAGAACTAAAAGTACTGCAGGAATATCTTCCTAAACAACTTAATGAAGATGAAATTAAAGCAGAAGTTGTAAAATTAGCATCACAAATCGGAGCAAAATCTAAGGAGGATTTTTCAAAACTGATGCCCTTAGTTATGAAAGAACTTAAAGGTAAAGCTGATGGTAAAATTGTTAAATCAATTGTTGAAAACTTTCTGGCATCAAATTGAATTATATTGATATTATAATACTATTAGCTATTCTTACAGGGTTTCTGCTTGGATTTAAAGATGGTTTTGTTAGAAAGCTGATTGGTATTATTGGTTTTATAATTGCAGTTATTGTTGCAATACTTTTATCTTCACATTTCGGGAGAGTAATTGAGTCTGTTCTGAATATTGAATATTACCTCGCTGAAATTATGGCAGGAATGATTTTATTTATAGCCTTAATGATAGTAACCACTATTCTTAAAAGGGTAATCCATCCTTTTGATAAAGTTAACAATTTTATAAATCAGATAATTGGCGGAGTGGTTGGCGTTATCCAGCTTCTGTTTTTTATCAGCGCCATTTTTTTGCTGCTTAATGTTTTTAATTTTCCTGATGTAAAAACTCAGAATTCCTCACTCCTCTATAAATATGCCTACGGTGTTATTCCACATTCAATAGATTTTCTAAAAGCTTATACTCCTGATACTGAAGACATAATAAAAGAGTATATAAATGAAAAAGATACTCTTAAATGATTAATAAATCAGTTATAGAAAAATTGGAGTTTCCTAAAGTTCTAGACTTCATTTCGAGATACGCCATTACTGAATCCGGCAGAAAAAAAGTTCTGAGTCTTCTACCTGTAAGTAACCTGAGCTTTATTAAAAATGAAGGAGATGTAATAAATGAAGCTAAAGAATTAATCAATAAAGTCGGCTATCCTCCTATTGAATATTTATCAGAGATATTTGCTGTTTTGTCAGAAACCAGAATTGATGGAGCAGTAATTACCGGCATTAAACTGTTAGAGATTTTAAAATTAGCTAAAACATCCAGATTGCTTAGACAATATATTTTTCAGGAAGCAAAAGAAAATTCAAGTCTTAAGCAAAAAGCATACGGTTTGTTTTCGGATAAATTATTTGAGAATAGAATAGAAAAAATTATTACTGAACAAGGCGAAGTTAAAGAAAATGCAAGTAATGAGTTGGCAAGGCTTAGAAAAGAAATAAACAATAAAAAATCAGAGCTTGTAAAATCAATTAATCGCATTATTAAATCGCTTAAAGAAGAAGATATTGTCCGCGAAGATTATCTTACTTTGCGGGATGGAAGGATGGTTATTCCCGTTAAAGTTGAACATAAGCGTCACCTAAGAGGTTTCATTCATTCCGAATCTTCCACAGGACAGACTGTATATATCGAACCTGAAGAAACACTCGATTTAAACAATGACATAATCTCTACATCATTTGCAGAAAAAAGAGAAATTGAAAGAATACTTAAAGAATTAACAAAAGTAATTGGTCAATCAGCTGAACAATTAATAGATTCACTTGAAATTTTAGCTGAGATAGATTCAATCTTTGCGAGAGCAAAATACTCTTTAGAGATTATTGGAGAATGTCCCGGAATAGATAACAACAAACCTTTGTATTTATCTGAAGCCAGACATCCGTTGTTATTAAAAAAACTTGGAAGACAAAATACAGTTCCTCTTAGTTTTGAATTAAATGACATAGATATAGTTGTAATTACAGGTCCCAATGCCGGAGGTAAAACAGTTGTTTTAAAAACGATTGGATTACTGAATTTGATGCTTCAGGCAGGAATTCATGTTCCGGTAAATTCAGAGTCCAATTTTCATATATTTGATAATATTCTGATTGACATCGGAGATCAGCAGTCTATTGAAGATGATCTTTCAACTTTTAGTTCTCATTTGAAAAATTTAGCTCATATTATAAATTCATCAGATTCCAAAACACTTATACTCTTGGATGAAATCGGAACAGGAACAGAACCTGCTGAAGGTTCTGCATTAGCTGCTTCAATATTGGAAGAACTGCAGAAGAAAGGCTCCTTGGTTTTTGCTACAACTCATCATGGTAGTCTTAAAGTTTTTGCATTTAATCATAAGAAAATGCAAAATGCCGCTATGGAGTTCGATCATTCTAATTTATCCCCAACATATCGGTTTCATCTCGGTATACCCGGATCAAGTTATGCTTTTGAAATAGCACAAAGGAGTGGAATTAGTGAATCAATTCTTAATAATGCAAAAAAAAATATTGATGACGATAAGTATAGTCTGGAAAGATTTCTTTCTGAACTTGAGGAAAAATCAAATAAATTGAACAAAAAGTTGAATGAACTTGAAATAGAAAATACAAGACTTAAAGGTTTATCAGCTTTGTATAAAAGGAGCTATGAAAAAATTGAAAATGAAAAAAAGGAGATATTAAAGAAAGTAAAAACAGAAAGTGACTTGTATTTAGATAGTGTAAATAAACAAATAGAGAAAGTGATTAAGGAAATCAGGGAAAAAGATGCCAGTAAAGAAGTTATAAAAGAAGCAAAAAAAATCATTAAAGATATTAAAGAAGAAAACAAAAATATTTTTATTTTTCTGAATGATAAAACTGACAACAACAGACAATATAAAGTTGGTGATACAGTTGGTATTAAAAATTCATCAACTGTTGGAAAAATTGTGGACATAAATACTGAAAAAGAATATGCAACTATTCTGGTTGGTGCTATAAAAATGAAAGTTAAATTATCTGAACTGATTGAAGCAGTTGAAAGTAAATCTGTACATAAAGAAACTTTTAATAATTTTCCGGTTACTGAAATTAACTACAGATTGGATATAAGAGGTGAGCGGCCGGAGGAAGCCGAGTATAAAGTAATCCGTTTTGTTGATGAAGCATATCAGGCTTCTTTGGATAAAGTAGAAATTTTACATGGAAAAGGTACCGGAGTATTAAAGAAAACTGTTTGGGATATTTTGAAACATCACGATAAAATTAAAAATTATTATTATGCTGCAATTGAATTTGGTGGTGAAGGTATTACGATAGTTGAATTAATTTAGGAGAGATATTGTTTAATAAAATTCTTATTGCAAACAGAGGTGAAATTGCTGTTAGAATTATCAAAGCCTGTAAAGAGTTAGGTATTAAGGCAGCAGCAATTTATTCCGATATTGATATTACTTCTATGCATTCCAAACTTGCAGATGAATCATATCATATCGGTTCATCTGATGTTTCAGACTCTTATCTTAATAAAAATAAAATAATTGAGCTGGCAAAAAGAATCTCAGCTGATGCAATCCATCCGGGTTACGGCTTCTTCGCAGAAAACGCTTCTTTTATTGAAGATGTTGAAAGAGCAGGAATTACTTTTATCGGACCTTCATCCAGGTCTGTAAAGATGATTGGCAGTAAAACTTCTGCACGGGCTTTAATGAAGAAAAGCAATGTTCCCATTGTTCCAGGAGGCACTGAACCGATAGGCAGCATTAAAGAAGGTTTAGATTATGCTAAGGAAATCGGGTTCCCAATTTTGTTAAAAGCCTCTGCAGGCGGTGGTGGAAAGGGTATGCGGAAAGTTAGCTCAGCAGAAGAGTTTGAAGCGGCTTTTGAATCGACCAAAAGAGAAGCATTAAAAGCATTTGCAAATGACGATATCTATATTGAAAAATTTATTGAAAAACCTAAGCATATTGAAGTTCAAATTATATCTGACAAGTTTGGGAATTTCAGACACATATTTGAAAGAGAATGTTCGATACAAAGAAGACATCAAAAAATTATTGAAGAAGCACCATCATCTTTTGTGGATGAAGCAACCAGGGAAAAACTTGTTACCTCTGCAATTAATGCTGCAAGAGCTTGTGATTATTTTAACGCAGGAACGATTGAATTTTTAATGGATCAGAATAAAAATTTTTATTTTCTTGAAATGAATACAAGAATACAGGTTGAACATCCTGTTACCGAACTTATCTCCGGTATTGATCTTGTCCGCGAACAAATCTCAATTGCTGCGGGAAATAAAATCTCTTTTATGCAAGAAGATATCTCAATTAAAGGATTTGCACTTGAGTGCAGAATATATGCAGAAGATTCAGCTAATAATTTTTTGCCCTCTAGCGGAAAACTATTAAAATATGTGGAACCAAATGGTCCAGGGGTAAGAGTGGATTCAGGGTTTTCTGAAAATTCCGAGATATCAATTTATTATGATCCAATGATCGCAAAATTAATATGCTGGGATAAAGATAGAGCCAGTTCCATTCTGCGTATGAAAAGAGCTTTAGCTGAATACATTATAGCAGGAATCGTTACAAATAAAGATTTTCTTTATCATATTCTTGATCATCCAAAGTTTATCAAAGGTGATTATGATATAAATTTTATCGATACAATGGATTTAACAGAAGTTGACTTTAAAGAAAAACAATTGAATGATATTGAAGATTCTTCTGCTTTATTTGCTGCTTTAATGAAAGATAAAAAATCCTCTGTTAGTGTAAAGAAAAATGTAAACAATTACTCAAAATGGTGGGATTTAAATCATGAATGAGTTTGTAGTTAGATTAAACGATAAGATTAAAAACGTAAAAATCATTGATGAGTCAAATGCTGAGATTGATGGAGTCGATGTAGAATATCAAATACTTGCTATTGATGATAATAATTTTCTTTTGAAGCTAAATGATAAGCTCTTTCACTCTTCAGTTATATCAAATTCAAATGGTAAACTGTCATTTGTAATAAATGGTACATCTGTAATTGCAAACACAAAATCCAGTCTTGAAGAAAAAGCATTTCAATTATTATCAAAATCTAAAAGCATAGATCACAATAAAATTGAAGTAAAATCTCCAATGCCAGGATTAGTTTTAAAAATAAAAAAACAAAAAGGTGAATCTCTAAAAAAAGGGGAGGCAGTGTTAATACTTGAAGCGATGAAAATGGAAAACGAAATCAAATCTCCAGCTGATGGTATACTAGAAGAAATACATGTTAGTGAAGGTGCGGCAATCGAAAAAAATATTTCTTTATTTACTGTTAAATAATTTGTTATTAGAAAATTTTTAACAATTTTAGCTTAATTAATTATCAACTAATTAAATTCAGGAGATAAAAAAAGTGAAATCAAAGTTACTTCTTCTAATTGTTACACTATTGTTGATATCTACAAATACTTTTGCCGGTGGATTTCAACTTAACGAGCACGGAGCTAAAGCTCTTGCTATGGGAGGGGCATTTACAGCAATTGCAAATGATCCTTCCGCTGTTTATTGGAATGGTGCTGGTTTATCCCAGTTTTCCGGAACACACCTGATGTTTGGCACCTCTCTGATAGCACCTCAAAGTTCTTTCCGTGGTGTTTACCCTGATATTACTAAATACAGAGCTATGAATTTAGTGTTCTTTCCTTCGCACTTTTTTGGTACTCATTCCTTTAATGAAAAATTCTCTGTTGGTTTTGGTTTCACAACTCCATTCGGTTTGGGAACTGAATGGGATAATGATTGGATTGGAAGATATCTTGCAGTAAAAACTCAACTTATGACTTTTACTATGAGTCCGGTTGTAACTTATGCACCCATTAAACAAATAGCTTTAAGTGCAGGATTTGTTTATAGTTTTGCAAATGTTGTTATTGAAAGAAAAGTTCAGCCGAGCACAATCCTTGCTAATGATGCTTATGTTTCATTGGAAGGTAATGATAACGCTGCATTTGGTTTTAATGCTGGGATAATGATTAAACCCTTAGCGTATCTTACGATTGGTGCTTCATATCATAGTGAAGTAAAATATGGATTTACCGGTACAGCAACTTCTACAGGACCTGCACAACTTCAATCTCAGTTACCCTCTGGTGATATTTCGGCAGAGCTTACAACTCCGCAAAATATTGCTGTAGGTATCGCAGTTGATATTACTAAAGATTTAAAAGTAAGTGCTGATTATCAGATGGTTGGCTGGTCAAGTTATGATAAACTTGAAGTTACTTTTGAAGAAACAGGAACAAAAAGTACCAGTCCAAGATTGTACGATGATTCTTATATTATAAGATTTGGTGCTGATTACAGGCTTAATAAACAGGTTAGTTTAATGGGAGGTGTTTACTTTGATAAAAATCCTGTATCAACAGAGTATTTAAACCCCTCTTTACCTGAGTCTGACAGATTAGGTTTAAGCTGTGGAATTGAAGGAAGATTATTTGATAATTTCACTATTACAGGTTCATATCTTTTTATCCGCGCAAAACAGCTAACTGTTAGTGATTCTAAGGAAATTTATTCAGGTTTAAACAGTACCTTTAATGGCACCTATAATTCAAGTGCAAATATATTTTCACTTGGTTTTGTTTATAGTTTTTAAGGAGGAAGATTAACATGAAATTGAAAGTTAAATTTTTTGTATCGTTGTTTTTATTAGCTCTGATTTTTATTGGTTGTGATGATTATTCTGATCTAACACCGGTTGTTAAAGATCAAGTTAGCGGTACTGCTGATTTTACCCGTTTTGTAACAATTGGCAACAGCATAACTGCAGGATATCAGAGCGGAACAATTTATGAATCCGCACAGATGTATAGTTATGGTAATTTAATTGCCAAACAAGTTGGTACAGATTATCAGATACCCTATGTTTCTGATCCTGGTTTAGGCGGAAGAATGGAAGTACAGAGCTTAAGTCCTTTTACTCTTTTTACTAATACCTCCAGTGGAATGCCGTTAAATGCCAGTTATCCGAAAGCATACAATAATTTAGGTATTCCGGGTGCACTTACATATGATGTTTTGTTTGCGAGAAGTTCAACTACCTGTGCTTCATTCGTATTTTCAGGTTCTGCTAATCCATATTTTGATTTTATTTTACGCGGCAAAGGAACACAATTAGAACAAGCTTTATCCTTATCTCCAACATTTATTACAATCTGGATCGGAAATAATGATGTATTGGGTTATGCTACTTCCGGTGGAACATCGCCTGCTGCACCAACTAGTATTCCTCAGTTTACTCAATTATTTGGCGGAATTGCACAAGGAATTCAACAGTACAAAACTCAATCAGGTACTAATCCGGGAGTCTTAGTTGGAAATATTCCAAATGTTTCTGCTATTCCATTTTTTACTACTGTAGGACCAGCACTTGCTGTAAACCCGGCTGTTAAATGGTGGCAAATAAGATTGATGCAGCAGGGTAGTGGATTACCATTAACTGGTTTAATATATGCCAGCCACGAGGGCGGAACTAATTTAGGTATGCTTCCTTATAAAATTAATTTTGCTGATTCAGCAGCTTTATTATCAGGCAGTACACTTATTACATTAAAAGGGCAGACTTATGCGGGACTACTTGGACAATTAACAGGAAAATTTTATCGAGATAACAATATTGCAATACCATTAGGAGTAGATACTACAAAACCATTTGGCTTCCATCCACAAAATCCTTTCCCGGATGCTTTTGTTCTTGATCCAGATGAAATAGCAACCTCAAACAATGCTGTTACTGGTTTTAATAATGTTATTGCTGGTGTGGCTCAACAAAGTAGTTTCTTTGTTGTTGACATAAATACAAAATTTAATGAACTAAGAGCAGCGGACTTTTCAGGAGGTACTATAATCAATGGTATTCCTTTTAAAACCACATATGTTCAGGGTGGTTTATTTAGTTTAGATGGTGTTCATCCATCAAGTCAGGCACACGGAATTATTGCAAATGAATTCATCAAAGTAATTAATTCAAAATTCAAAGCTAATATCCCTTTAGTTGATGTTGGTTCAATACCAGGTAGTATTTTCTTTAATGCAAAATATAGTTACCAAAATAGTTTTCCGATAATTCCTCATAACCTTTTTGATCATTTGTTATTTTAAGTTTTCTTTTACTATGGGATGAGATGGTTATCCATCTCATTCTATAGATGGGAGGTTTTCTCAAATTATGAAAAAAAGTCTTTTTATTTTGTTTGCTGTCTTTTTACTTGCTGGATGTACAACTTTGCATCAGGATACTGAAGAACAAAAGCAAGTATATGTTTTTGATGAAGTGCCGGAGGATAAAACGATTGATGTACCTAAAACAGGGGAGTATCCAAATATTAAAGAAACATATTATGTTGTTCAGGTTGGTGCATATACTACTGAAGAAAAGGCAAATTCTTTTGCAGAAATGAGCAGAAAAAAAACAAATTACAAATTCAGTGTTGTTTACAGTGAAAGTTTAAAGCTGCATTTAGTTCAAGTTATTCCATTCTTTAAGTCCAGGACAGAAGCTGAAGAAGTTAGAAATAATCTTTGGAGTATTACAGAATTTGTTGATGCATGGATTTTGACCGTTAATAAATAAAAAAAGGCTGCCTTTGTAAGACAGCCTTAATAAATAAAACAATTATTACTAATCTTCATACCAGCTTACAACCCTGAAGAATTTTGTACTTGGAAAGTAGGGAGGTGTTACTTTAGTAAATCTTGAATCAAATTTATGAACATAACTATATCCTTTTATAGGTATATACTTCCCACCAACTAACTGATATTTTGCTGTTGGCTGAACTTTTTGCCCAACGATTCCACCGATCAAATTCATTTTGTGAGCAGTAGTGTAACCTTCATAGTTTTCCACAACTAATCCATCTTTCTGAGAGAATATTGAAGCATGAATATTTATATCTCCTCTTGAATTGTCATAAGTTACGGTAACTTTATTCTCTGCAACTATCCCCAGCATATCATCACTATTAGGATTAGTAAGTGGGTTATCTTTATACTCAATACTATTATTGATAAAAACTTGTCCAGCGGAAGAATTTCCTTTTTGAGATGCAACAAGTGTTGCTCTTCCGTCTAAAACTCCTTGAAGATTTATATTACCCCTCTCAACATAAATAACCCCATTGGGAGCTAATGTATTAAGTGGAACTGTTTTATAAGCAGTATAAGCACCAGTACCAATTTTTATCCTGTATTGAACTTCTCCTGAAGCAAGAAAATTCAAATCAACTGTTGTTAATTTTCCCTTATTTGTTGTATCACTAAATACTTTTCCGTTAGTATAGGCAGCAATCCGAATTACAGATGTGTCAAACTCTAATGGTATTGGTTCAGTTACTTTTGTACCACCGTGAAATTCTGGATGTGAGTATTTATCATATTTTTTTACACCTTTGGAGGTAGTTGCTGGTCCTAAGAAAATAGGATCACCATAACAATTTATCCAGTCATTTGCATGAAATCTACCCTCTAAGGTATCACCAGTTGCCCACCAAACACCACCCATAACATTATAGAAGTTACCGAAGATGGAAAAATTTTCTGGTTCAAGAATTACTTCTACGGTTTTAGTTTTTCCATTATAATTTCCTATAGAAACAATTTTTCTGCTATTCCATCCGACAGTATCAATATCAACATCTATTTTTCCATCAGCAAAAGACAAGTTGGAGATTCCTGCCATCCAGTTTTTATTAAGATATAATTTATTAATTGCAATATTTGCACCGCTAATAGCAATACTTGATGCCCTTGTTGAACTGTAATATTCGCTATAATTTTCAGTAATAGTAACACTATTACTTAAAATATTTCTTCCAACCAATGCGAATAAAACACTAAAAGACATAACTAATATTAAAGACACTTTGCCGCCCATATCAACCTCTCAGTTTCTTTTTAAATTTTTTGAAGTTACAGTTAATCGTCTCCAGAATGCCTCAGTATATTTTTCATCATAAGCAAATGGATCTTCTACTCTAAAACTAATTTTTATGTATGTTGCTAATCCGGGTGATGCTAAAGGAGTAGTTAGGGTATCGTAAAGTGCATCTAAATATTGCAATTTGAATTCTGTTACATTATTGCTAACAATAAATGGATAATCTGAATTGACTTTCCGATATAATATCCTATCTCTTGGATTAGGTGTGTTATTAAGATAATTTGTGTCACTTACATAGTAGTAAACTGTATCATAAACTCCATCTTTATCAACATCAAAGACAATTTTTATTGACGAAGTATCAGCAAGTATAACCTTTGGATCATCGTTCATATTAAGTGGATTAGCACAATATCCAATTTTATTGAAATCAGAATCCACGATATTTGCAATATTAATAACTTCAACCTGAAGACTGACATCATGACCGGTTGCGCTATCTACCTGATAAACATTTTCATTCAATTTGAGAAGATTGATTAGTAACAGCCCTCCTATAATTGCAGCACCGAGGATATCAATTATTGTTGTGAATCCCATTTTTAATCCTTCAAATTATTTATTCTAAAAGTGTCCAGTAACTAAAAACAGAAGATATTCTTATTGTATCAACCAAAGCAGTACTAGATACTGATACTGTTATTTTTTTATGATAAGTTTTACCGGCTGCTTTTATATCAGGGTTTGCATCATTGACATATTCAACTTTAGCTCTGATATCAAAACGAGTAGCCGCACCGGTCAGGGGATCTTTTAGTGACACTGTATCAGGGTAGAAGAGATTATTGTAATCATCAAAATCATCAAAGTCTGGATAAACCTCACCACTTTCCAAACCTAAAACAGAAGAAAAATCTGAAGCAGATGTAATTGACTTTGTAGTATCAAGAACAACTGCATCAAAGACTTTATCCTTTGCCTCTTCAATCAAAGAATTAGCTAATGATGTTGCAACAATTCCAAACTTTGCATTATATGAGGCTTGTGATGAAGTAAGTTGGATGCTATTAAATCGTAGTACTAAAAATGATAACAACATCATAGCACCCATAGCAAGCATTGACTGACCAGTATTCATTTAAACATCCATATTTTTTTCTCTTCTTAGATTCAAGTATTAAGCCAAAGATTATATGGTTTTAACGTCTTATTATATTTTTAATATCCATTTTTGTGTTTTATAATGAGAAAGTGATTGATATTTATTCTGTAAATACTCTTTGAAAATAAAGGTTTCTTTTGTCAACAAATCTTGACAGTATCTGCTAAGTTATGCGCAAAATTAGTCGGTAAATATTACAGCAAAAGATTACATCATATTATTAATTTTTTTTTGTGGCATTTTAATTTAACATCATTTAAATTGTGAAATATATATTGTCTTTCTTAATCAACTTATCTAACAATAAATAAACAGGAGGCACTAATGGCTTTTTCATTAAACCGGATTATGTTGATTGGCAATTTGGGTAGAGATGTTGAAACCAGATTTACTGGTGATACTCTTTCAATTTCCAGCTTCTCACTTGCAACTACTCATAGTTATAAGGGCAAAAACGGAGAATGGGTAAATGAAACTACCTGGCATAATGTTACTGCTTATAATCTTTCAGATTTTATGAAAGATCATTTGAAAAAAGGCAAGAAAATTTATGTTGAAGGAAGGTTAAAAAAAGGTGAATACACTGATAAAGATGGAATTAAACGGTATTCAACTGAAGTTATTTCTGAAAAGATTATTCCATTAGAAGGAAGCGGCGAAAGTTCCGGATTATCAGATTCAAATTCCGAAAACAATATTCAGAATGAAAGCATGTCTTCAGTTGACTCAAACGAGGATCTGCCTTTCTAAATTATATTCGGAAAATATTTAGAATTAACGGATGAATAATTAAATTTATTCATCCTTTTTTATTTAATTTTACTTATTCACTAGCAGGAAAAATTCTTAAGTGATCAAAATGAAAAATGAGCGCAAAACAGAAATTAAAGTCGGTATTACTGTAGTTATTGGATTACTAGTTTTACTATGGATTTTTGGATGGACAAAGAATTTTTCTTTAAGTTCAAATTCTTATAAAATAAATGTCAGGTTTGATAATGTATCTGGACTGGAAATTGGTGATCAGGTAACAGTTAATGGAATGAAGAAAGGTTTTGTTCAGGATATGAAAGTCGGAGCAAATAGCGTTTTAGTTGAACTATCAATTGATAACGATATTATTTTAAAAGAGGATGCAACATTTGCTGTCTCAATGCTTGATTTAATGGGTGGAAAAAAAGTTGAGATATTTCCCGGTAAATCAAATATAAATTTTGATAAATCAAAAATTGCAAATGGAGTTTTTTATTCCGATATACCTTCCGCTATGTCTTTATTTGGTTCCGTGCAGGATGATCTGGTTACAGTTCTTAAAGATGTTAAGATATCTTTAGGTTCGTTAAATAAAATTGTGAGTGATGATAATTTTAATAATGATGTTAGAAAATCTATATCTAATCTTGTTGTGCTAACTGATAAAGTTAATTCAATACTGAACGAAAACAGAAATGATATAAAAAAACTTACAACAAATGCTGTGGAGCTTTCTGAGAAGACCAATAAATTGCTTACTGATAATACAGAAAATATCAATGTGTTATTAGCTGATTTAAAATCGTTGGTTAAAAAAAGCGATGAACTTTTAGCTGATTTGAATACAATAACAAGTGAAACAGTAAATCAGCAGAATAATATCGGCAAACTACTTTACGATAAAGATTTATTTGATAAGCTGAATAAAACTTTAGAACAGGTAAACGAGCTAACTTCTGTCTTGATTGACCAGCTTAAAAATGATGGAATTAATGTTGATGCAAATATTTTTTAGATCATTATCAGTTTTTTATCTGATTTTTTTTTATTACGCACCCGAAAATACCGCAGCATTACAAGATCCGGTTAGAGGAAAAAACGGAATAGTTGTAACTGCTAGTAAAATTGCTTCAGATGTTGGTTTAGAGATTTTGAAAAAGGGAGGTAATGCTGTTGACGCTGCTGTTGCAGTTGGATTTGCACTAGCTGTTACTTATCCATCAGCCGGAAATCTTGGCGGAGGTGGATTTATGGTAATCCATCTTTCTGATGGAAAAAATACAACAATTGATTATCGTGAAAAAGCCCCAGGCACTTCTTTCGAAACAATGTATCAGGATTCTTCAGGTGCCTTTATCCCAGAGTTAAGTCAATACGGTGTAACATCATCCGGGGTTCCGGGCAGTGTTGCAGGATTAATATATGCCTTAAATAAATATGGAACACTGTCTTTGGATGAGATAATTCAACCTGCTATTGATCTTGCAGAGAACGGTTTTCTTATTGAGAATAGATTTGCACAGTCACTAGAATTTGAGCTGGAAGAATTTAATAAGGTTGAATCAACCAGGAAAATATTTACAAAAAATGGATTAGCATTTTCAGAAGGCGAGCTGCTGATTCAAAAAGATCTTGCTAAGACATTAAAACTTATCAGCAAATTTGGTTTGGATGGTTTTTACAAAGGTGAAACCGCTGAGCTTATTGTAAAACAAATTAATTCAGATAATGGATATATTTCAAAAAATGATCTTGAAAATTATAAACCAATAGAAAGAGAACCTATTTCAATTCAATACAACGGTTATAAAGTAATTACAATGGGTCCGCCAAGCGGTGGTGGTGTAAGCCTGCTTGAAATGCTAAATATTCTGGAAAATTATAATTTCACAAAAGAAGAATGGGGTAGCAGTAATTATATTCACGCTTTGGTTGAAAGTATGAAGTATTCTTTTGCTGACAGATCTAAATATATCGGCGATCCTGATTTTATAGATATTCCTATTGATTCTATCTTATCTGAATTTTACACTAAAAATATTTTTTCCAAGATAGGCAGCAATGCAGTACCTTCTCTGCAAATCTTACCGGGTAATTTTAAAAGTCAATATGAAAGTGAAGAGACAACTCATTACTCAATAGTAGATAGATTTGGAAATGCTGTTAGTACTACAACTACTATTAACTCATCTTACGGTTCAAAAGTTGTTGTTGATGGAGCTGGCTTCTTTTTAAATAATGAAATGGATGATTTTAGTTCGAAGGTTGGTGAACCAAATCAATTTGGTTTACTTGGAAGTTACGCAAATAGAATTGAACCAAATAAAAGAATGCAAAGTTCAATGAGTCCGACAATAGTGCTGAAGGATAATATACCAGTTCTTATCGTTGGGTCTCCGGGTGGTTCTACTATTTCGACTGTTGTTTTGCAGGTTATCCTGAATGTCCTGAATTTTGGAATGGATATACAGCAAGCCATAAACAAACCAAGAATTCATCATCAATTGATGCCTGATCAGATTGATTATGAAAGTTTTGGATTAACTGCTGATGTTAAAAATTCATTGATTGAAATGGGGCATTCTATTGGCAATGAACGATCACTGGGAAGAGTTGAAGGAATATATTTTGATGTAATGAAAAAAGTCTTTTATGGTGCTACGGATCCCAGAGGTTATGGTAAAGCAGCAGGTTATTAAAGGATAGTTATGATCATTGGAATTGGAATTGATATAATAGAAATTGATAGAATAAAAGACAGTGTTAATAAATTTGGTGATATATTTTTAAATAAAATCTATACTCAAAACGAAATAAATTATTGTTTGGCAAAATTCAACAAGTATCAGCATCTTGCAGCAAGGTTTGCTGCAAAAGAAGCTATCTACAAAGCATTATCTGGCACGTGGGACAAAGTTGCAAGCTGGAAAAATATTGAGATAACCAATGAACAAAACGGATTGCCTGTTGTTAAGTTTTTTGGCAAACTAAAAGATTATCTTTCCAATGATAAAGAAATAAAAATTTCTATTAGCCATTCTGACAATTACGTAGCTTGTGTTGCGCTGATATATATGAAATAAATAAATTACTTTTTATTTATTGATAAACTGTTTTACAATTTGTAGTTTTGTTTTAACAAAATTGTGATTCAGATGCAAAAAAATTGGTACAACTATTTTAACTATTCATCTATCATTTTAGCTGTAGTGGCTGCAGTGTTATTGTTTTTCAACTTGGTGCCCAGAAGCTGGTTCGTACCAGTACTTATAATAATGATAATAATATTTATTCTTCGCATTGTTGCCAGAATTTATTTAATTAAATCCTCCAGAAAATCTGATTAAGGAGATAGTCTTCGAACGGTCTGTTCCAGTAAATGGTAAATTGAATTCTAAAGTGCTTGTCTTAAATAATAGTTATGAGCCGTTATCAATTTGCAGTATTCGTAAAGCATTTATACTAATATATCTTGGCAAAGCGGAATCAGTAATAAACGATGAGAGAAAAAATCTTCATTCCATATCACGTGAATATCCCTGGCCAAGTGTTATCAGAATTAATAAGTTCATTAAACTGCCCTACAAAAAAGTTATTCTTACCAGAAAAAATATTTTAAGAAGAGATTCTTTTAAATGTGCCTATTGCGGCAGGTCAGATATTCCTCTTACTGTTGATCATATCTTCCCAAAAGCACGCGGCGGAGATGATACATGGGAAAATCTTATAACTGCCTGTACCGTTTGTAACAACAGAAAAGGTGACCGCACTCCTGAAGAAGCAAATATGAAATTATTATCACGCCCTTTTAAGCCAAGCCATATTCTTTTTATTAAGAATGTTGTAAGCCGGCTTGATGATAGATGGAAACCGTATCTATATCTGTCCTGAAAGTTTTTATCATTATTTGTATCTTTAACAGTTAAAAACAAAAAATAGTTAAGATGCCGAAAAAAAGAATTTTAAGCGGAATGAGACCGACTGGCAAGCTTCATCTCGGTCATTACGCAGGTGCTTTGGAAAACTGGATTGCTTTGCAGAATCAGTACGATAGTTTTTTCCTGATTGCAGATTATCATGTTCTCACAACTAATTTGGATACAAAAGATATTTATCAGAATTCAATTGATATGCTGATAGACTGGTTAGCTGTTGGGCTTAATGCTGATCAAAGTCCGATGTTCAGACAGTCTCAGATTAAAGAACATACAGAATTGAATTTGATTTGCAGCATGTTGATAACAGTAAGCAGACTTGAGAGAAATCCAACTTTGAAGGATCAAATTCGGGACTTACATATTCAGAATACTGTATATGGACATTTGGGATATCCTGTACTTCAGGCTGCAGATATACTATTGTATAAGGGAAGTGTTGTACCCGTTGGTGATGATCAGGTGCCGCATGTTGAAATTACAAGGGAAATTGCTCGAAGGTTCAATAAACAATATGGCAATGTCTTTCCTGAGCCAGAACCTTTGCTCACAAAATTTCCAAGGTTATCCGGTTTGGATGGAAATGCAAAAATGAGTAAGTCGCTGGGCAATGCAATATTGCTTTCTGATGAACCTGAAATAGTGCAGAAGAAAATGAGAAAAGCTGCTATTGATCCGAATAAAACTAAAAAAGAAACTCCGGGAAATCCTGATATTTGTACAGTATTTTCATATCATAAATTTTTTAATAAGGAAGCAGCTAAAGAAATTGATGAGGCTTGCAGAGGCGGTACAATCAGTTGTTTTGAGTGTAAAATGAAATGTGCTGAAAAAATATCTGAGTTCCTTTCACCAATTATTGAAAAAAGAAAACATTTTGAATCAAACATGAATGAAGTAAAAGATATTCTTGCAGATGGTGAAAAGAAAGCTAAACAAGTTGCCGTTAAAACAATGAGTGAAGTTCATGATAAGATGAAGCTTGGATAATGTATAAAATTAAATTAGAACAATTTGAAGGACCGCTTGATTTACTTCTCTTTTTTATAAAAAGAGATGAACTGAATATTTATGATATTCCTATTTCAAGAATAACAAGTGAGTTTCTGGAATATGTGAATCTTATTAAACTTATGGATTTAGAAGTTGCCGGTGATTTTATTCTTATGGCTTCCACATTGATGCACATAAAAGTTAGGATGCTATTGCCCCGAGAAGTTAATGAAAAAGGTGATGAAATTGATCCGCGTGCAGATTTGATTAAGGCTTTACTTGAATATAAAAAGTATAAAGAAGTTGCTGAAGATCTTACATTTCTTGAATCAAATCAGCGTAAGCTTAATTACAGAGGTTACTTTTCTGCTGATGAAAAGACTGCTCCACCAGAGTATGATATATTATTGAAAAATATTTCTATTTATGATTTAGCTAAAGCATTCAAAAAGGCAATTGATGGAGTTAAACCGCAGGTTGTTCATGAAATTAAAAAAATAAACATCAGTATTGATGATCAGATAAAATATATACTGGATAGGATCTTAGAAAAAGGTGAAATTCATTTTTTAAGTCTTGTTTACGGTATGAAAGAAAAAATCAGAATAGTGATAACCTTTATTGCATTGCTCGAATTAACTAAGATAGGAAGGATTGGAATAAAAGAATCATCTGAGTTTAATGATTTTGTTATATACGGATTAGCAAATGGATAAATCTTACAGTTCTATAATTGAAGTGCTTATTTTTTCTTCTGATGAACCGATTTCAGAAAACGAAATTATTCGAGCTATCAAGGGAATTGATGGCGAAGATATCGAAATCAGTTCAGAAAATGTTTATGAAACTATTGAGCAATTAAATAAATCTTATGAAGATAGCAGCAGATCTTTTAGAATTAAAAAAATTGCTAACGGCTTTGTCTTTGTTACGACAGAAATATTTGCAAAATACGTCGGTTATCTTTCATCTGAAAAATCAAAAAGAAGATTAAGCCAGGCTGCATTAGAAACTCTTGCTATTATAGCTTATAAGCAGCCGGTTACAAAACCAGAGCTAGAACAAATTAGAGGTGTGAATTCAGATTACATCCTCACAACATTATTGGAAAAAAATCTTATAACAATTATAGGCAGGGCAGAAAGTATCGGAAGACCATTGCTTTATGGTACTACAACAGAATTTTTAAAATATTTTGGGTTGTATAATTTGAGTGATCTACCCAAACCTCGTGAAATTGAGGAAATTATGAAAGACGAAGATTTCATTGAACAAAAAAATAAAATAATGATGAACTTTGTCGAAGAATCTCTGGAAAAAGAAATTGGTGAAGATAAAAACTACGACCAGACTGAATAAATATATTGCCGAAAGCGGGCTGACTTCAAGACGTAAAGCTGAGGAACTTATACTTCAGGGAAGGGTAACTGTTAATAATAAAACTATCACTAAACTTGCCTTTGAAGTTGATCCTGATATTGATAATGTTTTTGTGGATGGAGAAAAAATACAGCCAGCTGAGCATGTTTATTATCTTTTGAATAAGCCAAAGGGAGTTGTTACTACCACAGACGATGAAAAGAAAAGAAAAACTGTTGTTGATCTGATAATTTCAAAACAGAAAGTTTTTCCTGTCGGGAGATTGGATTATAATACTACCGGTGTTTTAATCCTTACCAACGATGGTGATTTTGCCCAGAAATTATTGCATCCAAAACATAATATAATTCGAGAGTATGAAGTAACACTTGATAAAGAGCTATCATTAGAAGATGAAAAAAAATTAATCAAAGGGGTTTTTATCGATGGCAAGCGAAGCCGATTTTCAGAAATATCTTACGGTAAAAAATCCTTTGGTAAAAATGTAATTGTAAAATGCACCGAAGGCAGAAATCACTTTGTTAAAAAGATGTTTTCGACCCTTAATTATACAGTTGAAAAATTGAACCGGAAAAGTTTTGCAGGAATAACAGCAGATATACCAGTAGGTTCTTATAGAAAGTTAAAACAAAATGAAATTCAGAAGCTTAGTAAATAGTTTTATAATTTTAAGTATTTCATATTTTGCCTACAACAATGTACCAGCACAGGATAGTACCTATTTGCTTAAGGATTCACTTAAAACTTACTCTTATTCAACTATATCCGATCTGCAAAAAGAACTGAATGATATTTTTGATGACAATAGTTTCAGAAACGCAAATTGGGGTGTTGTTATTCAATCGCTGAATAATGGAGAGTATTTTTATAAAAGGAATGAAGATAAATTTTTTATTCCTGCTTCTAACTTAAAACTTTTTACAAGCTCCGGTGGATTACTGCTTTTAGGAAGTGATTATAAATTTTCAACCAATGTTTTAACAAACGGTTATCAATCAGGCTCAACACTTTACGGCGATCTAATAATTCAGGGAAGAGGGGATCCAACAATATCAGGCAGATTTTATAACAACGATTTAAATTATGTCTTTGATAACTGGATAGATTCTTTACTGGAAATGGGTATTAAAAATATTAAAGGAAATATTGTCGGTGATGATAATTTATTTGAAGATACCGGACTTGGCAATGGATGGGCATGGGATTATGAAACAGATTGGTACGCAGCACAATCCAGCGCTTTATCTTACAATGATAATTGCATTGATATTACAATTAAATATGATCCTATAACTGATTCTGTATTTGTGAATTATAACCCTGCTTTAAGAAATATTGTATTGTTGAATAATGTTTCTGTTGCTTCAAAGAATGAGAAAACTTCGATTGATGTTTACAGGGAACGTGGAACTAATGTAGTTACAGTATCAGGAACTTTCAGAAAGAATTCAGACAGTCTTATAACATATTCAACTGTGATGAATCCTACACAGTTTATGATAATGGCATTTAAAAACAGGCTCGAACAACGTAAAATAAGAGTTAATGGCTACTCAATTGATATAGATGACTATGACAGAGAGATAAATTATAATGACCTTGAATTATTGTTTACTTGGTATTCTGAGCCGCTAAGAGAAATAATTAAAGTAATTAATAAAGGAAGCCAGAATTTCTTTGCTGAACAGCTATTAAAAACTATTGGGCTTGAAAAGAAAGGTTTTGGATCAGCAGCAAATGGAATTGCTGTGCTTAAAGAACTGTTCAGCGAAATTGGATTGAATCCGGAAAATATTGTAATGGTGGATGGAAGCGGATTATCATACATAAATATGGTTACGCCACGACAAATTGTTGAATTGTTAAAATATATTTACTCAAATAATAAAATATATCCCGATTTTTTTAATTCCCTGCCAATTGCCGGAGTTGATGGAACTATAGGGAAGAGAATGAATAATACTTCGGCAGAAAATAATGTAAGAGCAAAAACAGGATTTATCAGTCACGTAAGAAGTCTTTCCGGTTATGCTTTTACAGGTGATAGCGAACCGGTTGCTTTTTCAATCATTGCTAACAATTTTAATGTTCCAATCAAGCTTGCTGATAATATTCAGGATCTTGTCTGTTTAAGATTAACTAATTTCAGGAGAAAATAATTTTGGAGAACACTGTTCAACCTTCAATTAATGAACTTATAAAAAGAAGATATGAAGAACTTGATGAACTTTTAAAAAAAGGAATACAACCTTTTGAATATTCTTTCAATGTCAATTCAGATTCAGAAACAATAAAAAGCACCTTTGTTGAAGGTAATGAAATGAACGTAAGTATTGCCGGCAGAATTATGGCAATACGCCGAATGGGTAAAGCGTCCTTTGCTCATATTCAAGATCATAAAGGAAGAATTCAAATCTATTTAAAGAAAGATGATATTGGCGAGTATTATGATATTTTTAAATTGATGGATATAGGTGACATAATTGGTGTAGAAGGATTTGTGTTTAAAACAAAAACCGGTGAGATTTCTGTCCACACCAAGCTTATGAAGTTATTGAGTAAATCCCTATTGCCGCTTCCTATTGCAAAAGAAGTTGTTGACGAACAGGGTAATAAAACTATTTTCGATCAGTTTGCTGATAAAGAATTACGATACAGAAGAAGATACCTTGATTTGATCGTTAATCCTGAAATCAAAGATGTTTTTATCAAAAGAAGTAAAATTATTTCTTCAATGAGGAATTTTCTGGATTCAAATAATTATCTTGAAGTAGAAACTCCTGTTTTGCAGCCGCTTTATGGAGGGGCTTCTGCAAGACCGTTCATTACTTATCATAATACGCTTGATACCCAGCTTTATTTAAGAATTGCCGATGAGCTTTACCTTAAAAGATTAATTGTTGGTGGATTTAACGGAGTTTATGAAATATCTAAAGATTTTAGAAATGAAGGAATGGATAGATCGCATAATCCTGAGTTTACTATGATGGAACTCTATGTTCCTTACAAAGATTATAACTGGATGATGGAATTTGTTGAATCAATGTTTGAACATATTTGTAAAAGTGTTTTTAATACACTTGAGTTTCAGATTGATGATAAACTTGTAAGTTTTAAAGCACCCTGGAAAAGAGTATCGATGATTGAAGAGATTCAGAATAAAACCGGTTTAAATATTTTAAACTGTTCACTTGAAGACTTAAAAAACACTGCAAAGAAACAAGGCTTAGATGTTTCTGTTAATAATTCTAGAGCTAAATTAGTTGATGAATTGTTTAGTGCGACTGTAGAACCAACATTAATACAGCCTACATTTATTATAGATTATCCAATTGAACTTTCACCATTGGCAAAAAAACACCGGACTAAAGAAGGAGTTGTGGAAAGATTTGAAGGGTATGTTATGGGCAGAGAAATCTGTAATGCTTTCTCCGAACTTAATGATCCGATTGATCAAAGAAAAAGATTTGAAGAACAAGTTAAGATGCGTGAAGCTGGTGACGAAGAAGCTCATCAGATTGATGAAGATTTTCTTCGCGCACTTGAATATGGAATGCCGCCAACAGCTGGGTTGGGAATTGGTATAGACAGAATTGTTATGCTTTTTACTAATCAACCTTCTATCAGAGATGTAATCTTTTTTCCTCAGATGAAACCGGAAGTAAAAAGTTAAAAAGATTAATATTTGACTATTTAAGTTGATGTTTTTTATTTATCTATAAACTGAAATTATGGAGTATTTAACTAAATGTTCAGATCTGTAAAATTTCCTTATCTTCTGTTTGCAACTGTAATAGGCATTGTCCTGGGTGTGTTCTTAAATAAAGCTTTCTCCGTTGATAATCTTCGCGAAAGCATAAGAAAATTTAACGATGTATTGACTTTTACCGAGAAGTATTATGTTGAAGAGGTTGATACACAAAAGCTTGTTGAATCTGCAATAAATGGAATGCTTAATGAATTAGACCCTCATTCAGTTTACATCTCACCTGAACAGTTTACACAGGTTGAAGAATCTTTCAGAGGTGATTTTGAAGGCATCGGAATTGAATTTCAGATAGTAAACGATACCTTAACTGTTGTTTCAGCAATCTCTGGCGGTCCTAGTGAAGCGCTCGGAATATTACCCGGTGATCGAATAGTGAAAATTGATGGCGAAAACATAATTGGTATTACTAATGACGTTGTTAGAAAAAAATTAAGAGGTAAAGCCGGTACTGAAGTTAATGTTTCAATTATTAGAACAGGAATTGCAAAAGTAATTGAATACACAATTGTAAGAGATAAAATTCCGCTCTATTCGGTTGATACATATTTTATGATTGATAACAACACTGGTTATGTAAGTGTTTCAAGGTTTTCAGAAACTACCTATGATGAACTTAATAAAGCATTACAAACACTTAATAAAGATGGAATGAAACAACTTGTTCTTGATTTAAGAAGTAATCCTGGTGGATATTTAAATCAGGCAGTAAAGATATCTGACCTTTTTATTGATGGTAAGAAAAAGATCGTTTACACTGAAGGAAGAAGACAGGAATTTGATGAACAATATTTTGCTTCAGAATCATCTATCTTTGAAAAAACTCCAATTATTATATTGATTAATCACGGCAGTGCTTCTGCAAGTGAAATAGTATCCGGCGCAGTTCAGGATTGGGATAGAGGTTTGATTGTAGGTGAAACTTCGTTTGGTAAGGGTCTTGTTCAAAGACAATTTGATTTACCGGATAACTCTGCACTAAGATTAACAATATCACGATACTATACACCAAGCGGAAGATTGATACAGAGGGACTATAAAAACAAAAAAGATAAGACTGAATATTATTCCGAGTTGAATGAAGAAGATACTACTGAGGGTGAAAATCTGTACCACACTGCAGAAAAAGACTCTGTTAAACCTGTTTATAAAACTAAAAAAGGAAGACTTGTTTATGGAGGCGGTGGTATAACTCCTGATTATATTATCAAATCAAAATCTGTAACATTGTTTACTCAAAACTTATTAAGAAAAAATATTTTTTATACTTACATACTTTCATATCTCGATAAAAATAATGGAATGATTAAGGAAAAATATCCGGATCTTAAATCATTTAAAGATAGTTTTATAATATCTGATTCGTTCGTAAAAAACTTTATAGATTATGCTAAATCAAAAGATGTTGAGTTTGATGAAAAAGAATTTAATGAAGATAAAGATTATATTATTGCCAGATTAAAAGCTCAAATAGCAAGAAATTATTGGAAAAATGAAGGCTGGTATTCAATATTGTTAACTGCTGATGAACAAATGAACAAAGCTTTAACTCTGTTTGACGAAGCAAAAAACATAGCTGAATTAAATTGAAAAAATATTTTTTTCTGATTTTATCTTTTATAATTTTATTTTGTTCTTTACCCTCATCAAATAAGGTGTATAGTTTCACTAATGATTATAAACCTAAAAAAATAATTGTTGGTGAGGATATAACCTATGTCGTAAAATACCTTGCTTTTGAAATAGGGGAGATAAGATTAAAAGTTACTAGTGCAACTACAGAAAAAAATGATACAATTTACAGTGCAATTGCTTTTATTGATTCATATTACGGGATACCTTTTGTAGATCTGCATCAAATCTATGAAACAAAGTTTGATCAAAAGCAGCATTCCCGTTACTTCAAAGGAACGATAATAAAAAGCGATACAACCTTTACAATCTATCAGTATGATAAAAATAAAAAAACAATTCATGTTAAAAAGGGTCGCGAAGGAACAAATGAAATCTGGACAGATTCATTAGGTAAATCAGATAAAGATTATCTGGATGGTTTATCGTTGTTTTATTATGCCCGAATGAGAACCGGACTTCAGAAAAAATTATCTGTCCCGGTTTTTATTAATGAAAAATTTGAAAAAACTAATATTAATTTCTATAAGGATAATGAAGACCGGGATATTGATGCGGTTAATTACGATATTGATTGTGTTTATCTTGATGGTGAAACAGAATTCAGAGGTATTTTTGGTTTAACGGGTTATTTTGAAGGATGGTTTTCAAATGACGAATTTGCAATTCCGATTCGTGCTAAGATGCAGGTAATAATTGGAAGTATTACATTAGAATTAAAAAACTGGAATAAGAAAGAATGGATGCCTCCAAAATACAAAGATTAAATAAACATTATAATGAAGTTAAACTTTTTCCTTATAAAGATTTATTTCCAAAGATAGATAAAACAGTTTTTCTTGCTTCAGGAGTAAAAATTGTTGGTGATGTTAAAATTGATAAAGACTCAAGTATCTGGTACAATACTGTAATAAGAGGTGATGTACATTATGTAAAGATCGGGTCAACAACAAATATTCAGGATAATTCAATGCTGCATGTAACAAATGGAAGATTCCCACTGAATATCGGTAATAAAGTTACAGTTGGTCATGCTGTTAAATTACACGGTTGTACTTTAATGGATCTTTGTTTAATTGGAATTGGTGCTATAGTATTAGATGGGGCAGTGATTGAAGAAAAGGCAATGGTTGCTGCTGGTTCTGTAGTTAAACAAAATTTTGTGGTTCCTGCCGGAAAATTAGTTGCTGGTGTACCGGCTAAGATTGTGAGAGATTTAACTGAAGCAGAGATAAATGAATTTGAAAAATCAGCTTTAAGATATGCCGGTTACACAGAAATTACTGTTGATTCATTATTAAGTTCATTTGAGTCTTTAGGATGAAGAACCTTAGTATATCTGATAAAACAAAATCCCTGAATAAAAAAAAAATTCATCAATTAGTTTATTATTTATCAAAAGAAATCAGTTTTTCTGTACAAGTTTTGCAAATAAACTTTATAAATAATAAAGAGATAAGAGAGTTAAACAAAAAGCACTTATCACACGATTATACTACAGATATATTAACATTTGATTATTCAAATGATAAAGAATCAATTGATGCAGAAATCTATATCTCGTTAGATGAAGCATTAACAAACTCAAAAAAATTCAAAGTAAGCTTTGAAACCGAGATAAAAAGACTCGTTATTCACGGTATTTTACATTTGACCGGTTATGATGATAAAACACCGAGTGAAAAAAAAATAATGAAAAGGTTAGAAAACAGATTGCTTTCGAAAATTAATTTTACTTAATTGTAATCAGATTTTAATCAATTAATATAAACCTCAATTGATCCCGATGTATAAATATTTTTTCCGGATCATATCATACAGTCATTGTAATTTAACCATAGTTTTGATTTCTAAATATTGTGACAATAGAATCGCTGATAAATAATTTTTTGTCAAATTTACGCAACATTAGCAGGTATTCTGAGCATACACTTAAGGCTTATACCAATGATCTTGCTGAGTTTGAAAAATATTGTACTCTTAAAGGAAAGTTTAAAAATTCTGATATTACAGAGCGGTTCTTAAAATCGTATTTGGTATACTTAAATGAAAAAGAACTTGACAAAAAAACAATTTCAAGAAAATTAGCAGCAATCAGAAGTCTTTTTAAGTATGCTTTTCAAAATGATCTGATAGAAGAAAATCCTGTACAATTAATTAAAAATCCAAAATCAAAAAGAAAATTGCCGGAAATAATATCTGATGCAACTTTTCCGGAATTACTTGATAATGTTAAAGAGACAAATGAAAAACCAGAGCTAATATCAGTTATTTTTGAGATTTTATACGGATCTGCTTTAAGGGTTAGTGAGCTTTGTAATCTGAAGTATAAAGAGTATAATTCAAATAAAGGACAGTTTCTTGTTACTGGTAAAGGAAATAAAACCCGCATAGTACCGGTTGGAGAAAAAGCAATGCTTGCAATTTCAAAATATTTGGAATTAAATCCTGTTGCTTCAAAGAATGATTACTTGATTAGAACAAAAAAAAATGATAAACTTTACCCAAGATTTGTTTATCGGATTGTTAACAAATATTTATCGAGAGTTTCAGACATTAAAAAGAAAAGTCCTCATATTCTACGTCATAGTGCCGCAACACATATGCTGGATAAGGGTGCTGATTTGAGAGCTGTAAAAGAAATATTAGGACACGAAAATTTATCAACAACACAAATCTATACACATGTAAGTATAGAAAGATTAAAAACTACATATAAAAAATCTCATCCAAAATCATAATTAACGGAGGATAAAATGAATATTCAGATAACAGCCAGAAAGTTCAAAGCTCATGATACCTTAAAAGAATTTATCAGGGATGAAATTACTGCACTTGAAAAATTTAATGATGATATCATCGGAGCAGACGTAATCCTTAGTTATCAGAATAATCAGAATAGTATAAAAAAAGCAGAAGTTGTTTTGTACATCCCTGGGCAAACATTAAATGCAGCAGATCAATCAGAAGAATTTAAAGTAGCTATAAGTTCTGCTGCTGAAAAACTAAGGAGACAGTTAAAAACTATAAAATCAAAAAGAGTTTCTAAAGCAAGATGATGAAGTTTGATCAGAATGCTGTTAGTCGAAAAGAATCTATTACAGTAGGATTTCTTTTTGAAAACGCAAAAAAGATTTGCAAGTTAGAACTATTGAGTGAAAACAACGATTTTGAAAAAAAAATATATGAACAAAACTTACACCGGTCAGGTTTAGCCCTGGCCGGTTTTGTTGATTTGTTTTCTTACACCAGGGTTCAGGTTTTTGGTAATACTGAAATGAGATATTTAGAACATTTAACACCTGAAAAATTGAATGAATCACTTGAAAAAATTTTTAAGTTTAACATCCCCTGTATTATTCTAACCGATAATAATAAACCAATCCCTTTATTAATAGAAAAAGCAAATAAATTTCGTATCCCATTGTTTCAAACCAGCTATTCTACCACAAAACTAGTTTATTTCTTAAGCGATTTTTTAGACGATCAGTTTTCTCCACGAATGTCATTCCACGGATCCTTTATTGATGTTTATGGTGTAGGTATTATGGTTATTGGAAAATCAGGAATTGGAAAAAGTGAAGTTGCATTAGACCTTATCGAAAGAGGTCATCGCTTAGTAGCTGATGATGTTATTATTCTTACAAAAAAAGGTGAAGGAATTTTGATTGGTTCTGCAACTGAAATTGGTCAGAAATTTATGGAAATAAGGGGATTAGGAATAATTGATATTCAAAGCATTTTTGGAATAAGAGCCATTAGATTACAAAAAAGACTTGAGATTGTTGTAGAATTAGAATTCTGGGATGATAATTCTGATTATACCAGAACTGGATTAGAGGATAAAACTATGAATATAATGGATGTAGATATTCCTTACATTAAATTACCGATTATTCCCGGCAAAAATATTACAGTTATCCTGGAAATTATTGGATTAAACTATTTACTAAAGCATTATGGATACGATGCTGCAAAGGTATTTCAAAGCAAACTGAATGAAAAACTAAAAAGTAAAAATTCCGCTTTAAGCAGAGAAGTTGATTATTTCGAACATGATTTCGAATGAGTTTTTTCTATCTTTTTGATATTGACAAAGCAGACTCATTTCTTTAAGTTGCACCACAATTTATGAAAAAGTTTTACTATTTCTCTGAAAAAAGCCTCAATTTCCTTGAAATAAAGCATTTCAAGAAAAAGCTTGTAACTTATTTTACTGTATCTGTATTTGTTTTAAGTGCAGTGATATTTGGAATATTTTATCTCGTTACAGGACTTCTTAACAACGAGAATGATGTTGCAATTTTAAAAAATGAAAATAAAGAACTGAAGGGAAAAATTTTAAAATTATCCCAGAAGTATTCTGATTTAGAAAAAGAATTATCTTCAGTTACAGAGATCAGTAACGAATTAAGACTTGCAACCAATTTAACACCCATTAACCCTGAAGAAAGAATATTTGGTATTGGCGGAAGCAGTACAATAGAAAATTTGTATCACGATTTTTCTGGGGAAGTATCTGATGCTTTGAATTATATTGATAAAGTTACAAAAAGATTTGAATTTGAAAAGTCGCAGTATAATGAGATTGTGATCAAGCTAAATGAAAATAAAGATTTCTATGAAAGAATTCCGGCTATTTTACCTACCAATGGAAATTATAGTAGTGAAAGTTATGGAATGAGAATACATCCAGTCTTAGGTGTTAATAAAATGCACAATGGTATTGACATTATTGCTGATGTTGGGACAAATGTTAAATCCTCTGGTAAAGGTAAAGTAATCTTTTCTGGACCAAAACAAGGCTATGGGTTGGCAGTAGAAATTGATCATGGATTTGGTTATAGAACAATTTATGCTCACTTATCCAAAATCCTAGTTCGTGAGGGACAGAGTGTTAAAAGAGGTGAGATTATTGCAAAGACAGGCAATACTGGTCTTTCTACTGGTCCGCATTTGCATTATGAAGTTCTGCACAATGGAGAAAACCTGAATCCTGTTGATTTCTTTTTTGATGAATATAATTATTTTGAATCTAATTAAGTGCTAATAAAGTTGGAGGATTTTTACTTAAATGATCTGGACAGTTGAACTAGCGGCTTTTCTTGACGATGCTCCCTGGCCCGCAACTAAAGAAGAACTATTAGAATATGCTGATAGAATTGGTGCCCCTTATGAAGTAATTGAAAATTTAAAAGAGCTTGAAGATTCGGATGAACCCTACGAATCAATTGAGGATATTTGGCCAGATTATCCTTCTGATGAAGATTTTTTCTATAACGATGAAGATAATTAAGTGCAGGCGCCTTGAGCGCCTTTTTTTATGAATAGTTTTTTGAATGAAATAGCAGGTAATCAAAAAGTAAAATTAGTGCTGGCTAATATTCTTAGAAGTAAAAATATTCCTCACGCTTTTTTATTTTCTGGAAATGAGGGACTCGGTAAAGACAATGCTGCAATTAGTTTTGCTAAAGAACTCACTCTGATTAATAGTAATGATGAGTTAAGAAACTCAAAACTTGTTCAATTTATTAATCACTTATCAGAACCTTATATTAAATATATTTTTCCGCTTCCCAGAGGAAAAAACGAAACTGATCAGAATGGTCCTTTAGAAAGATTATCACAGGATGAAATGGATATAGTCAATTCTGAATTTCAAGTAAAATCTAATAATCCATATTACAAAATTCGAATACCTAAGGCTAATCAAATAAAAGTAAGTAGTATTCGTGATATCAAAAAGTTTTTAACATTAAACTATGATGATATAAACTATCGGATAATTTTGATTTCACAAGCTCATTTAATGAATGAAGAATCGCAAAATGCCTTACTTAAAAACCTTGAAGAACCACCAAACGGAGTTGTATTTATTTTAACAACTTCAGCACCAGAAAAACTTAGAGAAACTATTAAATCCCGTTGCTGGAATATTGCTTTTCAACCAATACCCGAGCAGGAATTAAAGAAGATATTAGTTGAAAGATTTAACATTGAAGAAGAATTAGCTGATGAAGTTATCCCATTTTCAGAAGGTTCAGTTCAAACGGCATTATCTTTAATTGAAAGTAATCTTTTTGAATTATTAGAAAAAGTTATCAAAATTCTTAGATATTCTTTCGGGAAAAGATATAATTCTGCACTTGCTGAGTTTGAAGAAATAGTTTCAGAATCAGACTTGTTAAAATTTAATCTAATAATCCGCTTGATATTAACCTGGTTCAATGACTTGCAGCGATATCGGTATAACTCAAATTCTAAGTTGTATTTTAAGGGATATTTGGACACTTTTCAAAAATTCCACGAGAAATTTCCAGAAGCAAATATTCAATCTGTAATTAGTAAACTTGATAACATCTCCAACTATACCAGGAATAATATTAATCTGAATGTTGCAGTTAGTAATGTTATTGCACAAATCTCTTTGATTACTTCATAATTATTCTTCCGAATTGTAATTCTTTTAGCATTTATTTTTTTATTTTTGATAAAATAATATTAACTATTTAAACCGAGGGTATTATGAAGAAAGTAGTTATTGTATCTGCAAAAAGAACAGCTATTGGTTCATTTAACGGTGTCTTATCACCTTTTTCAGCAGCACAATTAGGCAGTTTTGCCATTAAATCTGTTTTAGAAGATTCTAAACTTGATCCTAAGATTGTGGATGAAGTAATAATGGGAAATGTTTTAATGGCTGGACAGGGACAAGCACCAGCCAGACAAGCAGCGTTGTACGCAGGTCTTCCGGTAAAAACTGAATGTTTAACAATAAATAAAATGTGTGGCAGTGGATTGAAAGCAGTAATGCTAGCACAGCAGGCAATAGCATTAGGCGATGCTGATATTGTAATAGCCGGAGGACAGGAAAGTATGACCAACGCTCCATATCTTCTTTCAAGTGCAAGAAATGGTTATCGTTTAGGACACGGAGAATTAAAAGATTCTATAATTACTGATGGATTGTGGGATGTTTATAATAATATTCATATGGGTAATTGTGCTGAATCTTGTGCAAGAGATTTTTCTTTTACAAGAGAAGAACTTGATCATTTTGCAATTGAATCTTACAAGAGAGCAAATGAAGCAGTAAATTCGGGAAAATTTGAAGAAGAAATATATCCAATAAAACAAACTTCTAAATCAGGCGAAATCATTATTAATAAAGATGAGGAACCTGGCAAAGTAAAATATGATAAGATCCCTTCACTTAGACCTGTTTTTGATAAGAACGGAGTTGTAACTGCTGCCAATGCTTCAAGTATTAATGATGGTGCAGCAGCACTCATTATTATGAGTGAAGAAAAAGCCAAAGAACTTAATATTACTCCTTTAGTTGAAATTGTTGCACAAGGATCTGCAGCTAAAGCACCGATCGAATTTACGACTGCACCAGCTGATGCAATAAATAAAGTATTGAAAAAAGCTGGTATGAAAATAAATGATATAGACCTCTGGGAAATTAATGAAGCTTTTGCTGTTGTATCATTGGCAGTAAATAAGTTATTGGGACTAACAACCGAAAACGTTAATGTAAATGGAGGTGCAATTGCTTTAGGTCATCCGATTGGGGCAAGCGGGGCAAGAATACTTGTAACTCTTATTCATGAAATGAAAAGAAGGAAACTAAATTTAGGATTAGCATCTTTATGTATAGGCGGGGGAGAAGCATCTGCAGTTATAGTAAAAAATTATTTATAATAAGGAGTTAAAAATGGATATCAAAAAAGTTGCTGTTATTGGAGGCGGTACTATGGGAAATGGAATTGCTCATGTATTTGCATTAAATAATTTTGAAGTTCATTTAACTGAAACATCTGAAACACTTGTTAACAGAGCAATCAATACGATTACTTCTAATTTAGATAGACAGGTTAAAAAGCAAATTATTTCAGAGACTCAGAAATCTGAAACATTAAAAAGAATAATTAGCACTGTTGGTGTTGAAAAAATTCCGTCTGATGTACAATTAATAATAGAAGCTATTTTTGAGAATAAGGAGATAAAGATAGCTCTTTTTAAGGAGTTAGAGAATCGAATAAATGAAGATTGTATCTTTGCTTCAAACACATCTTCAATTTCTATAACTGAGCTTTCTGCAGTTTGCAGACCTGATAAATTTATAGGAATGCATTTTATGAATCCGGTTCCAGTTATGAAATTAGTTGAAGTCATTCGTGCTTATTCTACTTCAGATCAAACATACAATACAATAAAGGAATTATCTTATAAATTAGGCAAGGAGCCAGTAGAAGTATTTGATTACCCAGGATTTATATCCAATCGTATTTTAATGCCGATGATAAATGAAGCTGTTTTTGCACTAATGGAAGGTGTTGCCTCCAAAGAATCTATCGATTCAGTTATGAAACTTGGAATGGCTCATCCAATGGGTCCCTTAACTTTAGCTGATTTTATTGGATTGGATGTTTGTCTTGCAATAATGAATGTTATTTATGAGGGTTACAATGATTCTAAATACAGACCTTGCCCGTTGTTAAAAAAAATGGTTGCTGCAAATAAACTTGGCAGAAAAACTGGTGAGGGATTTTATAAATATGACTGAAAGTAATTGAGGATAAAATTATAATTTCTAAAAGAATAAATTCAGTAAAAGATTATTTCGAAAGACATTCATTCCCTGAATATATTTCTTTCAGCATTTATGCTATTATAATTGGTGTAGCTGCGGGGTTATCGGCAGTATTCTTTCATCTTTCAATAGAATTTTTTAACAGAATCTTTTTTGAAAGAACAGCCGGTGGTTTGTTTTTCTTAGGTGCAGCAGCTGTTATCCTGTTACCAGCAATTGGAATGTTTATTCAGTTTCTGATGATTAAAGCCGCACCCGAAGTTTCTAAAAGAAGGGGAGTGTTGGATATAATTAAATCGGTAGCTACAAGAGATGGAATCATTTCTTTCAGAACTACAATTTTCCACTTCTTTGCACCGGTTATTTCGATTGGCTCCGGAGGTACTGTAGGACCTGAGGGACCTGCTGCTCAGATAGGTGGGGGTGTTGCCAGTAAGATTGCAACCTTATTAAAAGTTTCTGATCAACGAAGAAGAGTATTTACAACTGCAGGCTCAGGCGCTGCCATTGCTGCAATTTTCAATACTCCATTAGGCGGAGTGTTTTTTGCTCTCGAGATAATTTTACTTAATGATTATCATACCCCAACTTTTTCAGCTTTAATTCTGGCTTCTGTTACAGCTAGTGCAATCGCAAGAATATTCTTAGGTAACAATTCAGTTTTTATGTTTAATGTACCGGATATCGGAGGTTACTATTATTTATATCTTTTTATAATCTTAGGTCTTCTTGGTGGTATTTTATCAATTCTGTTTTTGAAATTTGATTTTTTCTCTGAAAGAATAATAAAGAATAAAATCCGTAAAGTAATTCCAAAATGGATGCTTATGATTATTATTGGGCTTTTAGTAGGCGTCAGTGGCTATTTTTATAAAGAGATATTCGGAATTGGTTATACTGGAATTAACCAAATACTAAAATCAGTTTTAGACTGGAGAGTAGTGCTTGTTTTACTGTTACTGAAGTTTTTTCTGGTCCCTTTAACTTTAAACTCAGGTGGTTTTGGCGGTACTTTTGCTCCTTCATTATTTATGGGAGCAGCTTTAGGGTACCTTTTTTCTGTTTTAATGTCCGTTTTATTTGGTTTAAAGCTTGATTCGACAACATACACTTTAGTTGGGATGGGCGCAGTTTTAGGAGGTATTAATTCTATTCCAATTACTGCAATACTAATGATTTTTGAAATGACAAGGGAATACTCTTTAATTTTACCGCTTATGCTTGCTGTTATTGTCAGTTCAACTATCACTCAAATTGTTTTTAAAGGTCCGGTTCATTTAAAAAGATTAGAAAGACAAGGTTTTAAACTAACATCCGCAAAAGAAACAAGTATTCTGAAAAATATGATTGCTGAACACTATATGCAAAAGAATCCTGTCCTTATAGATCAAAACGTTACATTACAAGAAGTTGTTACAAGTTTAATGAAATCTAAATTTCACAGAATCTATACTGTTGATTCTAATAAAAGCCTTACGGGTGTTATATCTGATAAACATGTTCGAAATCTAATCACTGAATTCGATTCTTTAAAAATGTCACTTATTGCCAGTGATATCGCTGATAACAAGCCGGCTTATGTAATTAAAGATCAGGATCTTGATTATGCTTTAAAAATTTTAACTAAGGGTGAAATTGAGGAATTACCTGTGATAAACAATTCAATTAATAGAAATATAATCGGAGTAATAACCAGAAATGATATACTATCAATTTATAATAACCTGAGCTTGAAAAGTGATTTGGCTGAAGGACTGACAAGAGAGATTTCCACTCTAAATGAATCGAGGACTTCTAAAATTTCAGATGGTTATTCTATTGTTGAGAGAAAACCTAAGTATGAATTTATTGGAAAGACTCTGAAGGAATTAAGAATCCGAAATATATATGGATTAGAAATTTTGATGATAAAAAAATATGATGAAATGTTTGATGAATCCGGATTGAAAGAAAAGATAGTGATGCCAGGACACGATTATATCATAGAGACTGACGATATATTGGTTTTATTTGGTAAAGATGAAAATATTGAAAAAACCAAGGAATGGTAATCTGTCCGATAATGTATATTATGTAAACTATTGGACTACCTTATCTAACGCTAAGTTTGTAAATGATAAAAAGTACTGCAAGTATAAATACTAACCATAAAACAGGATTCTTTTTCTTACGCGTGTATTTCCTGTAGCTTGTAAACCCAAGTTTCCGTTTTCTTCGTTCTTGTTCATCTTCTTCAGGTTTATAATGCCTGAATGGATAATCAAAAATTCTGTGTCTGGGTCTTTTCATTAACATGTTCGAACCTAATTAAATATTGCATTTACAAATGAATCAGGATTAAATTCCATAAGGTCGTCAATACCTTCACCAACTCCGATAAATTTAACCGGAATTTTATGAGCAGCTACAATCTGGAAAACTACTCCGCCTTTAGCAGTGCCATCCAATTTAGTAACAACTAAACCAGTAACGTTGGTAACTTTTGAGAATTCTTCAGTTTGTTTAACCGCATTTTGTCCCGTATTACCATCCAAAACTAAAAAAGTTTCATTTGGAGCAAGAGGTATAATTTTTTTAATAACCCGTCTTATCTTATCAAGCTCGTTCATAAGATTAGTTTTATTATGCAAACGACCAGCAGTATCAATTAAAACAACATCATATTTTTCGTCAACTGCCTTTTTTAATGTATCAAAAACAACAGAAGATGGATCAGTACCTTTTGTGCTTTGAATAATATCTACTTCAGCTCGTTCAGCCCAGATTTCAAGTTGCTCATTAGCAGCAGCACGAAATGTATCAGCAGAGCCAATAATAACTTTTTTGCCTATCTTTTTGTAATTATGTGCTAATTTACCTACTGTTGTTGTCTTCCCTGCTCCGTTAACCCCTATAATAAGAATAACAAATGGTACATTTTCGTCAAAACCATTTGAAACTGAATTATAAGAAACAACTTTTGTTAATTCTTCTTTAACAACTTCAATTATTTTTTCACTTGACCTTTCTTTTTCTAATTTAAGATTTTTCCTGACATTTTCAATTATTCTTTCAGTTGTATCAAATCCTATATCAGAACTTAAAAGTATTTCTTCAATTTGATCAATTGATACTTCGTCAAGTACAGCTTTACCTGTTACAACTTCTGTAATCGAATTAACAATTTTATTTCGGGTTTTACTTAAACCTTCTTTTAATTTATTTAGATTAAAATTTTTAAACAGACTCATTTTTTTTCTTTTTTATAAATTCAACTGCTCTGTAAACATAAGCAAGAAATGAAATAAACATTAAAACAATACTTGAAAAATAGAACAAAGTAAATATTAAACTATTTCTATCAATTCCCAGCAATATTAAAAGTACTACCATACCGATGCACAATACGGTAATCTTGCCAAGTATGTTTGAAGGTAAAACAGTTCCAAGTATTTTGGTAACGATTAAACCGCCAAAAAAAATAAGTATATCACGAAGAAATATTGTCAGGAAAAAGAATAAATTTATTTCGCCAATTAAAAACAATTTAATTACAACAACTGCCATTGCAGCTTTATCAGCTAATGGATCAATAATTTTACCTAACTCTGTTATTTGATTTAATTTTCTGGCAAGATATCCATCAAGGATATCAGTAGCAGCAGCAAACAGACACAAGGCAAATGTAATATATCTTACTGATTGCAATTCATAATGATCAAGCAAAAACCAAAGAGGAATTACCAAAAGAAGTCTAAGTAAACTAATTCCGTTTGATATCGTAAATATTTCCTGACTGGAAAATTTCATCTTATGATTGCAAACTTTCCGAGTTTTTCCTCACCTTCATTTCTCATATTATCCAGTTGAACAATACGATAAATATATACACCGCTCGATATTCTATTTCCTGAAAAATCTTTTAGATAAAAATCTACACCACCATTACCATCATTTTCTTCTAATTCATATATTATTTGTCCATCTATAGACCAGATTGTAATCTTAGCCCTTTGAGGAAGATTTGCGAATGTTATCTTTTCTGCGTTTTCTTTCGTTGGATTTGGATATACAAAAACACCTGATAAATCTTTTGCAAATGTTGATAATACCAGGTAACTGCCGGCTCCCGAGTTTATGGTAACTCCACCGGATGCTGCATCAGAAATAAGATCTTTAATTCTTAAAACATACTCCTTCCCTATTGAACCTACTGGTTTATTACCAGTTAAATCAAGATAAATGATTTTGGGATCTGTTTGATCTATATATACTGATGAAACTTTGTTATCTGGAGTAAAAATATAATTATTTGTATTTAAAGCTGAATTTTGATCTACCGGAAAATTAAATGTGAGTTTTATTTTATATGAATTTATAATTTCAAAATTTGAAACATAAAATGAAGGATCTTCCGGGCTGGATATCGTTGTAAAAGTTAAAGTATCTGTTTGAATCGGCGAACCATAAAAATCTCTAATATCTTTTATAACGATCTGATGCTCACCGTTTGAAAAATCTGAATTAAAAGTTAATAAATATGAATATTGATTATTTGCAGTGATAGAATTAGGATAACCAAAACCTAAAACATTAAATGACTGAAGATTATCAATTGTGTTTTTCATCTTTTCTGAAAAAGTAACAATAACACTTCTGTTACTGTTGCTGACAGCATTAATAGCGATTGCAGGTGTATGGGAATATACACTGATAATATTACTCATTCCCGAAAGCGGAATCAGGTTAAAAGGATTATACGACCGAACTCCATAATAATAATTCTTATCTGGCTCTACAAAATTATCAATATAGCTTGGTTCAAAAACAAGTGAGTCAATCAAAATCAAATTATCGGGAGTTAATCCTTTGTAAATATAAAACCGTTCTGCAAGAGCAGACCATTTTAACTGTATAGCCGAAGCAGATATACTAAAACCATTTAAGCCAAGTGGTTTAGGAGCCTGCTCAGAAAAAGTAAATTCGATAAACTGTATTCCGTTTTCTGTGGGGAAAGCAACTTCAGGTACACCGTTATCGTTCAAATCGCCAACAAAAATCGAATTTGAATTTATATTCTCTCTGTATGAAACTACCCTGACAGATCCAAAATCATATTTGAAGATATAAGAGTATGGAAAAACAAAAAGAATTAACTCATCTGAACCATCATTATCAAGGTCTTTAAGTCTGATACTATTTTCAGATCTTCTAAATGTGTTATTAAATTCTGTAGAAGCATCTATTAAAGCTTTATCAAATAAGAAATTAACCTGATTATTTAAAATATTAAATACAACAAGTCTATAGAACGGTGAAATATCGAGATCCTCAACTGAATGTAATAAGACAGCTAATTCTTGTTTTCCATCACCATCAAAATCACCAGAAGTAAGATGTGCAGAAGAACCAAGAAAACCTGTCCGGATTACGAAGCCCTTTTCGAATTTATTATTTCCAGTAATTTTATATCCAAAAATATCACCATCCTGATCTACCATCCAGAATTCATTTATTGCATCCCCATCTATATCAGTAATTACAGCATTAGGAGAATTAATTATATTGAAACCAAATCCTGAAGGTGAGAAATTAGTAAGTGTAGCTACTTTATTAAGATTTAATGATGAATTTACTTCCCATACTTCAATGGTTGAGTCATTCAAAACACTAAATATTTCAGTAATACCATCATTATCAACATCCTTTGCTAAAATCGGCCAAAACTTACCGCCAACATTAGAATATTTTTCTGTAAAAGAATAAGAGTTAGAACTGCTTTGTTCATCTATAAAGCCATCCCGAACAAAATAATCTAACAAGTCTGTTAAACCATTATTATTAAAGTCGCCAGCCGCTTTCACAATTCTATCATTAAGTGAATCTACGAGAACAAATTCATTATTCTGAAAAGAATAAATTGATGATACTTTTGGTGATGTATTTTTTCTTATGATAATATCTTTTGAGTTATTTGATAAAGAAATTTGATTTTCAAAAACACTACCGGGCGGTAAAGTAAATGATTGTATATAATCTGTAGAAAGTTCAGCTTCAAATGAAGTTGAAATCAAGAAATCTGTGTTATTATCTTTTATTATCGTTTTTAATCCAACAAGATTTTCAGCTTCTAAGTAAATCTGATATAAAGAGTTTTGTACAATCAGATCTTTTGGGATGAAACCATAATGAATAGACTTAACAAATTGATTATTAATAGTAAATCCATCCAAGGTAACAAAATTATAATCGGCAGTTCCATAAAGCTTATAATAAAGACGCACGATTGAAGGATCATCAGTATAAACAGAAGCAAGTATAGTTGTTTTATCACCATAGAATGCTGGAATTATTGAAATCAACTCAGTAACAGGCGCACTTCTGTCAACATAAAAATTAATTCTTTCTTCAAGCGTCCTCCCTGTTGTCTGATTTACAATTAACCTTAAAGTATAAACTGTATCTGCAAATCCTGAAACATCCAAATCCAATATTTCTTCATTTGCAATCTGATATTGCTGATTGCTAATCAAGCTGATCCAATTTTTAGGATTAAGTCCAATTCCATAATCCATACTAAATGATGAAAAATAAGGAGACAGAACTGAAACTTTAATCGGAATATTATTGCCAGAGGTTGCAAAATCCTGAGTTGGCGAATGAAATTTTATTGCGGATGGAGCAGTAACCGAGAGAACTTTAAATAAATTTAATCTTCCTGCTCCACTTTTTATATCCCAGCCAGGTTCACCAATATCATCAGTTGTAGATTTAATAATCTGTTTTACTTCTTCATTAGTAAAATTATTAAGTGAAAGAATTAAAGCAGCGGCTGCAGAAACAAAAGGTGCTGATGCTGAAGTTCCGCTAATTTCAGCATAACCATTATTACGGGCAGTTGTTAAAATTGAAGAACCAGGGGCAACCAGATCAATTGTAGAACCGTAATTTGAACTTCCTGCAACATAATCTTCACGGGTAGAATTACCAACAGAAATTACTTCCGAATAACCAGATGGATAATGCGGCAAATTCGAACCTGTATTTCCGGCACTTGCTACAAGCACAACCCCTTGACTGTAGGCATACCTGATAACATCACGCAGTACATACGAAAATGCATTATCACCAAAACTCATATTAATAACTTTTGCACCTATTTGTACTGCGTAAAGAATTGCAGCGGCGGCATCATCTTCTTCACCGTATCCTCCAGGATCAAAGGCGCGCAGATTAAGTACTTTAATCAGCGGAGCTGCCCCGGATATGCCAGAAAAATTATTTGTTTGAGCTGCTGCTATTCCTGCAATATAAGTTCCATGCCCATTTTCATCAAAAGGATCATTGTCCCAGTCTAAATAATCTCCTCCGGTTGAATCGAAAGGAAATCCCAATCTATCAGTAAAATCCCATCCCATATAATCATCGATAAAACCATTTCCATCATCATCAATTCCGTTTGTTCTTTTATCATTTCCAAATTGATCGATTCCAATTTCACCGGAGTTTATATAAATTTTATTTTTTAAGTCAGGATGATCATAATCCATTCCGGTATCAATAATAGCAAGCAAAACTGTATCAGAACCTTGAGTAATATCCCATGCATTGAATGCTTGTATCTTTTCCAATGCCCATTGCTGAGAGACAAGACTGTCATTAGGTATAAAATCAATCTTGTAATTATTTGCTTGTTGTATGTATTCAATATCAGGATCATTAGAAAATATTGAGTTGAGATTTTCTGCATCAACATTTTCAAAAAATTTTATTTTCAGAATTCTCTCCAATACTTCATCTCCCATCCCGAGACCTTTTGCAAAATAGTTAATTTGAAATTCGGGAAAATTAATTTGTCTGTTTGCAAATGTATCAGAGATTTTCTGTTCCGAAACTTTGTCAGCTATAATACTAAGTGGTACATTGTTTTTATATTTAATAAAAAATGTTGTTTGTGCTATTGATGTAACCGAAAAAAGTATTGATGTGATAAAAAGAAAAGCTGGATTAAACTTCATACATCTCCTTTTTGAAGCTAGTATCTATTTTTGTTGGATACTGACCTGAAAAACAAGCTGTACAAAAATTATCTTTACCTGCTTCAGAAACTGCTTCCAACATCTCTTCGATAGTTAAGTATTCCAAGCTATCTACTTCAAGATACTTTTTAATCTCTTTTATATCTCCTTTTTTTTGGAAAGCAATTAATTCCTCACTGCTTGGAAAATCCATCCCATAAAAACAGGGATACATTATTGGTGGAGATGATATTCTTAGATGAACAGCTTTTGGTTTTGCTTCTTTAATTAAGTGAACAAGTTGTTTTGATGTAGTACCGCGGACAATCGAATCATCAACAAGAACTATTGTTCTACCTTCGAGAACACCTTTAACGATATTAAACTTGATTCTTACTCCCATTTCTCTGTTTGATTGACCAGGTTTAATAAAAGTTCGCCCAATATAATGACTCCTTATCAAACCGATTTCTAATCTTGAATCAATTCCCATCTTTTCTAATTCCCGTGCATATCCTAATGCAGTAGTGTTTGAACTATCAGGAACACTAATTACAAAAACTTTATCTCCATCAGGGTCCACAACAGGATGATTTTTTGCAAGAACCTTTCCTAGTCTTCTGCGCATTTTATCAACATTATGTCCGAAGATAAAACTATCGGGGCGTGAAAAATATATATATTCGAAAACACAATATTTCTTTGGCTGATGGTCGCCATTTATTTTATAAGATTTTATTTGTTTGGTCTTAATAACTTCATCATCAATAACTATAAGTTCACCTGGTTCAACTTCTCTGACAAAGTCTGCATGTTGAATGTCAAATGCACAGGTTTCAGAGGCAGCCAAAAAAGCATTACCAAGTTTTCCGATTGATAATGGTCTGAATCCAAGCGGATCCCTTGCTGCAATTAATTTATCATCAGTTAAAATAACAAGGCAATACGCGCCTTCAATTCGTCTCAATGCTTCTACTATCTGATCAATCTGATTATCAAGTCTGCTTCGAGCAATTAAATGTAGGATAACTTCTGTATCGCTTGTAGTTTGAAAAATAGCACCTTCATTTACTAACTCTTCACGAAGTTCTTTTGCATTTGTCAGATTTCCGTTATGTGCAACAGCCAGATTCCCCATTCGATAATTAACCATAAACGGCTGAATATTCTTTCTTGATTTAGCAGTGCCTGTTGTAGAGTATCTATTATGTCCGATTGCTGAATTACCAATCAAAACATCTGAAAGTAATGACAGATCTTCAAATACTTCCGAAACTAATCCCTCACCTTTAACAATATTAAAGTGAGGTTTATTATCACCATTAAACGACCTTGTAACAATTCCGCTGGCTTCCTGTCCCCGATGCTGTAAAGCATGCAACCCATAATATACCTGAGCAGAAGCACCTTCATAACCATATATCCCAAATATACCGCAATAAGAAATAGGTTTATCTTCTATGTAATTCATTTTAATCCGATTTAGTATGAAAAAATTATAAACAAAATTAAGTAATAGTACATATTTTATGAAATTTGAAATTACTGTAAATATTTTTTTAAAAAGAATAATTCTTTTGTGAATGAATTATTTTAATTTTAATGTAAAAATAAAAGGAATTTTATAATGGATTTATCAGTAATAGAATCATTTACAAAACAAAAGAATATAGCTGTTGTTGGTGTATCGTCAAAAGGCAAAGGATTTGGAGCCTCAGTTTTTAAACATCTGAAAGATAACAACTATAATGCTTTTGCTGTTAATAAGAACGGCGGGACCTTAAATGATATTAAACTTTATAATTCACTTTCTTCTATTGAACATACTATTGATGGAGTTATTACTGTTGTGCCGCCATTTGAAACAGAAAATATAGTTAAAGAAGCCAAAGAGTTAGGTATAAAATTTATCTGGATGCAGCAAGGATCAGAATCGAATAATGCTATTAACTACTGTAAAGAAAACGGAATGCTGGTTGTATCAGGCGAATGTATTTTGATGTTTGTTGAACCGGTAAAATCAATTCATAAGTTTCACCGCTGGATTGATAAAGTTACAGGAAAAGTTACAGGAAAATTTCCACAAGCTGAAAAAGCGAATTAATCTTATGGAATAATTGAATAACTGAATAGTGGATTGATGTATCCTGATATATATATTATTCCATAATACAAATACTCCTATATTCTTTACTAATCTAAAAAATTTGCAATCTCCTCTCTCACTCTGTCTATTTCACATGAAACTGCGAGATGACCGCAATTATTATCAAGTACTAAAAGTCTCGATGAAGTTAAGTTAGCAAGATCAATTGCTTCAGAAGGGTTTAGCAATAAATCCGATTTGCTTACAATGATGAACATTTTAGCTATGATCTTTTCAGATGCTTCTGTCATTGATTCATTTGTATCTCTGGAAATATCATGTTTCATCATAGCTTTTAATTGTGTAAGATAATTTTGTAATGTAAAAATCTTTTTTGATTCCTTATCAAATGAATCCAGATAATTTTGAAATTCAGACCTGTCAATATCTTTAGTAACATAATCAGGAGTTCTGGCAAAGTTAGCTGATAGTATTTCTGATAACCTGGTTACCTCCCTTTCACTCATTCCGCAATTTAAAGATGACTCAATCAGATTTTGTTGAGTTGCCATCCATAAAAGATCTGAACTGCTTAATCGTGGTGTAGCGACATAACCAATTATTTTTTTAGCAAACTCAGGATATGTAACAGCCATTTGAAGAACCTGCATGCTACCCATCGACCCGCCGATTGCTGCATAAATTCTATTTAATCCGAAATGTTCAGTAAGCAATTTGTAATTTGCATTTACCATATCAGAAATTGATAAGCTATAAAACACAGAATCGGATATATCAGAGTTTGAAATCGAGGATGATACTCCATTTCCTAATGCATCCACTGCAATTATAAAATATTTTGTTGTATCAATAAACTTGTATTTATTTATCAGGATTCCGATCGCTTCTGAGTTGCCTCCGAACCAGCTGCAATAAAGCACAACATTGGATGAATCTTTACTAATAGAGCCGAAAGTTCTATAGCCAATTTTACAATTATTGATAGTATAGCCGGCTTCTGTTTCAAAACTATTTATCTGATAGAACTTCTGTATTGATTGAGCATTCAAACAAATGTCTAACGAAAGTAAAAATAACAAGGTCAAGAAAAATGTTTTTCTCATTGAAATACTGTCTTAAAGTTGGTTTATTAATGTAATGATCAATTGTTATCGTAAAAGTAATTAATTATCCTTTAAAATGGTTATAAAAAAATATTGTCTATTTCCCTCCATATTTAAATCTTTATTAAACATAATCAGCACTCAGCCAAATAATTCAAATTTATACCTTTAACAGAGAGAGAATCAAATTCAGTAAATATTATTAAGATAATTGTAAACATAGCAATATGTCTAAGAAGTGGTTTATATATTGCATTAAATGCCGGAAACTTTTTAATACGTCATGCAAATAACCTAATTTTCCATGCATTTCTAAATGCATGAAACTACTATTTTTAACATATTTATTAAGAGTATTTTGAATTTTCCAGTTGGCACAATTCTTTGGAAGGTGATTTTCAAAAACAAAACATCTTTCAATAAAAACAGGAGAATAAAATGATTCGCATAAATAAAAACTCTCAATTATTCAAAAAATTTTGGATAATACTTGTATTTGCAATGGTATCTATTTTTGTCGGATGCCAGGATGATATGACAGTTCAAACTACCGATGATCCTGCAACTGACCAGGAGGCACTGGTAAAAATTGTTTCAGAAGATTCAGTATTAACTTCCTTCGAGCCAAACTATAACGAAGGCGGTGATATGGATATTCTTCAAAAAACGAATACTGAAATTTATCCATTCAGAGTTGGTCATAAAATGAGATTAGTAAATCGTAATGTGAACATAAATATTGTTGGTGATACAGCATACGGATTGATTACGAATACTTTTGAAGGAATACTTTATATTAAAGGATCGTATGACCCTAATGCAACTAATCCTGATACACTAATCACTAAACCTTTTACTTCCGTTGTTACCAGGAATATTGTTTTTGTTAAGATTGCGAATACTCGTCATCCATTACTTAATTGGAAAATTGCTGCTATATCTTTGCCTGAAGGCGGAACTCAAAGTTCAAATATAAACATCACAAAATTAACTGCATTCTTACCTAATGGAGATACACTCGAAATAAATTCACCAAATGATTATTATCTTGTAAGACATTGGGGCTTCTGGTGGAGATGGCATCATATACCGGTAATTCCCCAAAATCAAGATGTATTACTACGAGTTGAACTAACTTCTGCTTATGCTGATACAGATTTTGTTACCTTAACTTACGGTGCAAATCGATTTGGAATGCACAGAACAAAGAAAAAATTTGAGTTAATTTCTTCAACTCAAAATGGTAGTGTATTCAATAAAATTTATGAACAGACTTACAGAACACATCAGTATGTAGGATTTTATCATGCAATAATTAATGCAATGCCGAAACAGGTCGTTTTTGATGATGCAACACCAGTTGAAATGGAATCCTGGGGAATACCATATTTTGTTAGACCATAATTAAATTAATGGTTATAAAGCAAACCCGATTTCCAAAAGAAATTGGGTTTGCTTAGTTTTACTAAAGTTATCAGAACTTAAAGATTAAATACAAATGAAAAAATATTTTTTTATACTGTTAATCATTCCGCTATTTTTTTACACAGCTTGTGATGAACCGGCTCCAACTGAATTAGTTGATAATGATTCGTTTGAAGTGGAAATACTAGGAAAAGATATTGAAAATGAATATTACACAAACGGATATGATACCAGCGGTGTACCAAATGAAATCCTAAACTATTCAAGTGTTATATCTGTAAGTGGAATAAAGATCACTAGCAACGGAAGAACAGACAACATTTCTTCGGCTCAGGTTTTTGTTTTTGATAAATCAAAACCTTTTCGTTCACCAATAAATAATGTTCTGCTTGGTTATGGAACAATTATTCCGGGTATAATTCGTTTTGATAATGTTGTTGCTCGGTTGTCTGATTACAGAATCAGATTTCGGGAAGCAGGAAACTTGATTGATACAGTTCTTGGAAAAAAATACGAACTTTTTAATCTCAATAACAGACCATTCTTTGATCCTTTCATATTTAAGTATAATGCAAATATCGACTTTAATTATAATGCATTTCTTGGAGGACAAAATTCAAACTTTGAAATAACTACTCCCAAAGAGATAACCGGAACTATTAAGTTTATCAATCACGGAAAACAAAACAATCCATTTATTGAAATTAACTGGGATGGTGAATCGGTAGATAATTTCTATTTAATACTTGGCGGAATAAAATCAGCGAACAATAAAGCTTTTCCGTTTTATAAAATAAAAACAAATGACGACGGTAGGCTGATCATTCCTGATTATTTGCTTAAGAATATCCCAAGAAATAAGTTTAACAAGTTTGCAATAAGTCTGGTCCGCAAGTATAGTGGAGTTAAAAGTCTAAATGAAAATGAGCTTTATGTTGTTTCTCAAAGTGTTCACACAATTTTGGTAGATATTCCTTGAGATTAATTATAATAACAATACTTATGATTTCATTAGGTGAAATATATGCTCAATCTGCATTGGGACTAAATCCAGTAAATTCAATTTCTGAATTGTCTTTCTCATCTATTAATTCAATAGAGTTTAATCCCTCAAATTATAATGTGATAAAAGACTGGGCATTTTCTTTTACATTAGGTGGTGAAGTTTTATCAAGGAATTTTTACAGCAGTCTTTATCAGATTTCTGCAGGCAAAAAAATTAATGATCACTATTTACAATTAAGATATTCACCTGGATTTCAAAAAGAATTTGTGATAAAATCTGAACAGCAAGTGATTTATGGAAATGAAAATAAATCAACTCTTGAAACCAGATATCTTTTTAAGGAACTATTTTCAGCCGGATACTCGTACAAGTTTAATGAAAAGATTTCTGCGGGATTCAATGTAAGGTATTTAAAAGAAGAATTTTACAAGGATATAGTTACAACAATTTTTTCTGATACTGTATATTTTATTCCAGAAACGGAACAAAATATTTTTAATAATTGGAAAATTGATCTTGGATTGGTTTGGGATTTAACAAAAGATATTAACATTAATATTTGTTCAGTTAACCTGCTGAATCTGACAGAGAATGCTAATCAAAGTGAATATCAAAACCTGAGATTAAAACAAGAAAAAGAATTATTAGTTGGTTTAAGCTATAGCCTTATTGATCAATTTAGTTTAAATCTTTCTTATGAAACTAGTTCAAGTTTTATTTTTGGTTTTAATGCATTGCATAATATTGGTCCATTTAATGCCGGACTTTCAATCTCTAGTTTTCATGATAAAAAACAGAATCCTTTTTTTGCAGGGATTAATTTATCCGGTTTAATTATCACTAAATATTTTGATCTCGCTTTAACCTGGTTAAAATATTTTTCAAATAGAACTTCTAGTTACGATTTAAATGAATTTACAGGACAAGGAATATCAAACATTATAAATAATCAATTCAGTAATGATAAAATATTATTGAATGCTGTATTCAAAATAAACACTTTAAATGAACAGAAAGTAAAATTCCTTGATATTGAAATAATTAAAAGTATTTATCCGGCACTTTCAGATCTTTATCTTGATGAGCCATTTGCTACAGCAAAAGTAATAAATCTTACTGAGACAAAGATTGAGGTTAATCCTTCAATAAGAATAAACAATTTCAGCAATGAAATATTTTCTTCTTCTCCAGTTGTCATTAATGCTTTTGATACTGCTGATGTTAAATATTATCTGATAATTCCGGAAAATTATCGCTCTGCCAATCCTGATTTGACTTATGCTGATTTTTTGATTTCAACTTCTAATGATTTTATTGATGATGAAATACAAAAGCCATTATTAATTAATGGTATAAATGCGTGGGATGGTAAAGTAATTAACTTAAAATATTTTATTAAGAATGATCTGGATTTCTCTATTAAATATTCAAAAAATATTCTTTCTGGATATAAATCACTTTTAGATTCCACTATTAGCTCATTACTTACCTTTCGGAAAGCGGAAATAATTTTTAATTCATTTGTTAAAAACATGACTTACATTGCAGATCCGAGAGCAACCGGAGAATATGTGCAGTATCCTCAACAGACACTTGAATTAAAAGGCGGCGATTGTGATGACTTAAGCGTCTGTTACAGTTCTCTCCTGGAAAGTATAGGAATTGAGACTGCACTTATAGATTATAAATCTGATGGCTCTATAAGGCATGTTAGTGTATTGCTAAATACAAAATTAAATCCGGAACAGGGATATCTGCTTGGAGCAAATGATACAAAATATTTTTTAAGAAAAAATGCTAAGGGTGATGATGAAATCTGGATACCTATTGAAACAACAAGTTTAACTGATTTTAATGATGCCTGGTCAATTGCTGCTGCAAAGTTTAACAATGATGCAATAAATAACTTTGGTCTAATTACTGACAAGGTTGAAATAATAGATATTTATTGAGATTTATTAGGTGATAAAATGAAAATAATAATTATAGTATTAATTCTGATTAGAATACTTCCAGCTCAGGATTACGAGATTGAAAAACTAAAGGGTGACGTTAAATTCATTTTGCCTGAACAAAATAACTGGCAAAAGGTAAATACCAAAACATCTGTTTCAGAAAATACTATCGTAAGCACAGATAATAATTCAAAAGCAAAAATTACCGGAGAAGGATTAAATTTTATATTGAAAGACAACTCGGCACTCAACATCTCGAGTATTAAAAAAATATCTCTGGATGAATTAATTATGGCACTTGCTCTTGACCGTGTACTGAATGCTCCGAGGCAAAAAGAGAAACTTAAATCAGAATCAACAAGTGTGTATGGTAATAATCTTTCCGCTTCAAATGAAGTAATACTTTCAAATGATTTCGGTTGGAAACGAATAAAAGGTGCAAAACAGCTCGCAGAAAATGGCTATATCGAATCCTCAATTATTGCCGCAAAAGAAATTTTCAGAAAATATCCTGAAACGAGTAAAGAACCTGATAATCGTATTTACTTCGCGAATTTGTTGTTTTCAAAAAAACTTTATGACGAGGCATTAGAGGATTTTATTTCTATAAAAAAACTAAATCTCTCAAGTGATCAAAAAGAAGAAGTTGAAAGCAAAATAAATTCAATTAGCAAATTATTATTGAAAGATTAGTGTTTATTTAGAAGTTCTTTAATAACAAGATCAAGATATGCGTGATATTTTTGAGGCAGGTTTTTATACTTTGAAATTAATTCCGACTTTACAACGTCAAAATCTTTTGATTTACATTTATCAACATCTTTTTTAATGTTTGCCAGCCAGGTTTCAAGTTTTGATTTAACTTTAATATTTACATCCACATCACTTGTTTGTGAAATAATATTTACAGCTTTTTCAATATCATAATTAGTCTCAGAATATAATTTAAGCGAATAACCCCTGAAATTTTCTGATATCAATGTTCTGCTGACATTCCCTAGCTCCTTAGCAGTTTCGTTAATTGCAGAATGTGAAAATCTTTTACTTCTGAGTGATTCAAGTACCATTTCTTCAAAACCATGTTTTCCTGTTTGTACTAGCTCTTTGGGAAGATCATTTAGTTGGATTAATATACGATTATCAGTCTGGCAGAAGACCTTTGCCCTTTTTAATGTTGATTCGAGCTCACGAACATTTCCTTTCCAATCATGATTTATTAATACATCTTTAGCCGCCAAAGATATTTGATATTTAATTTCTTCTTCTGTCAGGAAATAACTTATTAATACCTCTATATCTTCCTTTCTGTCTCTCAGCGGTTCTATATGTATGTTGATTACATTTAATCTGTAGTAAAGATCTTCTCTAAATTTATTCTCATTGATTAACTTCATCAAATCTTTATTTGTTGCAGCAATTATTCTAACATCAACTTTAGAAGTATTTTCAGAGCCGACTTTATCAAACTCACCCGATTGTAAAACACGAAGTAATTTAACCTGAAAATTTTCAGAAGTTTCTCCAATCTCATCCAAAAAGATCGAACCTTTATCCGCGAGTTCAAACTTACCCAGTTTATTATTATAGGCTCCTGTAAATGCTCCTTTTACATGTCCGAACAATTCGCTTTCAAGCAAAGATTCAGTTAAGGCAGCACAATTTACAGCTACAAATTTCTGTTCACTTCTTTTACTTAGTTGATGAATAGCTCTTGCAGCTAATTCTTTACCTGTTCCGCTTTCACCTGTTATTAATATTGTTGCATCGGTTGGTGCAGCCTTCTTTATCAAATCAACAACCAATTGCATCTTAGGTGATTTATAAACTATCCCATAAAAATTATTGAAGTTTGCATTGCTTTCAAGGATTGTTTCTTTAAGATCTTCCTCAGATTTTTTTAAAATGGCTAAACTGTTTTTTAGTTCCCGGATTTTACCCAAAAGCAAACTTGAATCTCCGTTTGCAGTTAGATCCATTTCTTTTTCCAGCTGAAATAATTGTTTCTCATATTTTACCAGCAGATTTTTTAAGACTTCAGTTTCATTAAAGTATCCGCTGATTACTGCCCTGCTTTCTTTTGTTTTATAATAAACTTCCACAACAATCTGAGCTAAAGCAGGAATCAGAAAATAAGTGTAAGCGAGTTCAATATTTAAAATCCTGCTAATTGTAAGTAATAAAAATAAAAGAGAGAGAACTGTAATTAATTTCCAGTGCAATCTTGTATTTCTGAATATAAAAATTAGTGCTAATGAAAATATTATAAATACAGGGATTGAAAAATCATAATACTCATCTAAGATAAATCTGTTATTAATTAAGTTATCAAGAGCAAAAGCATGCAATGCAACACCTGGAATGACATCGTCAAAAGTTGTAGAGATACCGGATGAGAGTTGTCTGTCACTGATTCCTATCAAAACTATTTTATGCTTGAACAAATTCAGTTGAGAATTTTTCGATTGTACCATCTGAAGAAATTCTATAAAAGAATAATTAGTAAACCTATTCCAGTTAGAAATAAAGTTTATTTTTATATCCGGTCTTTCAATATTTTTATCAAACAGATTCAAAGAAAAGGCTTTTTCGGAATTATTGCCATATCTGATACTTAAGGGAATTTTAATTCCAAACTCACGAATAAAATTAGTATGCCCTGAATTTATACTGCTATTTAATAATTTTGGACTAGGTAAGCTCAAGGAGTCAGTAAAATATTGATTATCATTTTCTTTAATATCTCCAGCAACAGAACTCAAAACTAAGCTATCAAACTTTTCTAATTCCTTTTGAAGAACTCGATCATAAACAGACTGAGAAGCAAACTTTGCACTTAAAAATATTTCAAACCCAACTTTTTTAGTTTCCAATTGATCCAAATATTGAAGTAGCAAAGCATAATAACTTCTTTTAATTGGCCAGGGTCCAATCTGCTGAATATCATTGTCGGTTATATGAATAATAATAATTGAAGAGTCAGGTTGTCTCTCCCCTATAATTTTATTGAAAGAATTGCTAATTGTTAGGTCAGCATCTCTAAAAAATGAATAGAAAATGACAAGAAATAGAATAATTGAGAAAGCAGTAATTATTTTGAGTAGAACTTGATTCATTAAATCTAATTTTCATTTGAATAAATCAAATTTAACTAAATAAAAATAATTCTTATAAATAATTATTCTAAAAATAATTGAGTGTTGAAAAAAACAATTAAAAGTAGATGTCTGAGGATATTGCATAATTGCTGCTATCCTCAGACTAAATATATTAGTTAACGTCGGGCACTCTGGTTGCAGAAAAATTTCCACTTACAGAAACCTCAGTAAGGGCAGCGGTTTGAAGAATCAATTTTCCTGAGACACTGCCTTCTATCTTACCACCAACTGCTCCATAATTTGAAACAGTAGTTGTCCCTTGCTGTGAACCTAAATAGTAGCTCATTGCTGAAGAACTTTTTTTCGACAGCATTACACCAAAATCACCTCCCCAATTTTGAGCTCCAGTTTGTTTACCTTTAAACACAATATAAAAGTATAAAGAGTCAGAATTTACTGTGCCCATAAAAAGAGCTACAGTTGCTGTATCTGATACAGAATATCCTGCTGTTCCATTTTTTAATGTAACTACCTGGTTATTAAAAGTATCACCATTCAGGGTTAATTTTGCTTCATTACTACTTCCGCCTCCGCCGTTATTACCTCCGCCGCCAGGATTAACAGGGTTATTTGAATCACTTTTCGAACAACTTATAAATAGTACTACTGAAAGTAGTGAGAGAAAGAAAAAAACAAATTTTATGTTTTTCATTTTAGTTCCTTAATTAGTTTATAAATTAATTTAGTTAGTTAGTTATTTATTACCTTAATATAATAAGCTTTTTTGTATCTGAAAAATTTCCTGCTGTGATCTTATAAAAGTAAACTCCGCTCGAAAACTGATTAGCATTAAAATTAATTTCATATTTACCGGCATTTTTAAATTCATTTACTAGGGTTCCTACATCCTTTCCTAATAAATCAAATACTTTGATTTCAACATCAGCACTTACTGGTATTTGATATCTAATTGATGTTATCGGATTGAAAGGATTCGGAAAGTTTTGAAATAATTCAAATTCGTTTAATAGATTTTCATCACTTGAAATATCTGATGAACCATTTATAAATCCAATTTCATCAATGGTTAATTCAGTTCCAACTTGTACATTTACAAAGCCAGAGGATACTATTATAATCAAGGAATCCGGTATCAAATTAGACTGATAAGTAATAGGAAATTCTAGATTAGTAAACTGCGTTATAGTTGAATCGATTTTAAAAGTGCAGCTATCCATAACTGCTACTGCACTATCACCCTTCATTAATGCAATCATTATAAGAACTTGGTCACCTGACATAATATTTGACTTAACACATGCATAAAACTTAGTTGGTCTCTCATTGAAGTTTATGGCAGTCTCTAAAAGTGCAAAGCCCGGAAATGCAAATCCGGCATTTATTGTTTTTACAGTCATTGCAAATTGCCCCTGACAACCGGGAGAAAAAGGCTCAACATTAATTAATGGGAAATCATTAGTTGTTTGCCAGCCCACAGGGTTATAATTTCCTGCAGAGTCTGTTTCCCAATTCTCAAATCCATTATTTGTAATCTGAGCATTCAGATTAAATGAATAGGACATAAATAAATAAAAGCAACAGACAGTTAAACATTTCATATTTTAATCCTTTATTATTATTAGAAAATTATTTAGTTAAAATTATTTTATCTGAACAAATTCACTACATTCTAAACGGCAAACATATTGTCCGTGCATATTCATCATCGGCTAAAGAGTTAATAGTCATATTTAGTTGAGCATTCAACTGCAGCATCATTATCAGAAGTGTAATGAATAAAGCAAACAAATATTTTTTTTGATTTCATTATCATATTCTTCTGATTTTTACCTAAGATAAATCATCTTTTTTATATCTGAAAAACTTCCGGCAGTTAGTTTGTAGAAATAAATTCCACTTGATAATAAGCTTGCATTAAAGGAGATAGAATAACTGCCAGTTGATATTTCTTCTTTAATTAGTTCAGCAACTTCTTCTCCCAGAGAATTAAAGACTTTCAGTGAAACAAATTCCTCTTCCGGGATTGAAAAGTTTATAGTTGTCGTTGGATTGAAAGGATTCGGATAATTTTGCAGAAGCGCAAATTCAGTCGGGATTTTATCATCTACTTTTTCAACATCGGTTATTAATTCAAGATATCCAAAAGCAGATGTATTCCCTGTACTTGTTGTTGCAGTTAATGAAACTGCTTCTATTGACGGATCGGTAATTTCATAAGAAAAAACATTGTTCGAACCGACTGTAGTTGATCCAATCCACTCATAAGCTGATGAAGAAAATTCATTTATGTTTGCCTTATAAATATCTATAAGTGCACCAGAAACATCGCAAATCCCTGCAATGGTATTGTTGTTAAACGATAAACCATATGGTGGTAATAATCCATTATTAGCCTGAGATGACATAAATACATTTGCTGAATTATTCTGATATATAATATTTTTTCTGAATTGAATTTTTGAAGGGTTGTAACCAAAATCAGACATAACTGCTATTCCCCTATTTTGATTTCCAATAATGCTGTTAGGCAAATGCAATCCAGCTAAATTTGTTCCAATAGTTACCTCCTCAACATTTCCCTGGATGGTTATACCATCCATTCCATTTGGGAATTGAACATTATTTGAATTAACACCTATCTTGTTCTCAGCAATTGTATGCCCATAAGTTTTTGTTTCATTATCAAAACCGAAAATGTGAATACCACTAGTTGAATTTCCGGCAATTATGTTTCGACTCAGAAATTCAATTCTTGCGCCATTTGTTATAATGATGCCTTTCCCATTTGGTATTACATATGATTCGGTAGGATCCAAACCTATGATATTGCTCCATACTCCATTTGCAATAGAATAGTTATCAGGCGGTACACCGCCTAAAGTAATTCCGGCAACTGAATTTCCGGATATAACATTTTTCTCATCAAGAGTTTCTCCCCCGATAAGGTTGTAGTCTGATCCGTCGATACTGATTCCAATCGTATTTCCAAGTCCTGATTGACCCTGGGAATTTGTTCCTATATAATTTTTTCTGATAACGTTATCACTACCTTCACCAATTGATATCCCCACCAAGCTACTGCCACAAATTATATTTGAGGCAATCGTATTGGCAGAACCAGTAATATTAATAGCTATAGCATTGGGTCCCAGATTATTATTTTGATCAATTCCAAAGCGGTTAAAACCAACCGAATTTGAGTCACCCCATATATCGACAGCAAAGGAGTTATTTAAAAAAATATTAGTGGAACCAATTGTATTATTATCACCATGGATGGTAATAGCAGAGTATGTCAATCCATTAAAAATCAATCGTTCAATTTGACAATCATTTTCAAGCTCGAAGCCGGCATTACCAGTTATTTCAACCTGATCATTACCAAGAATCTCTGATCCATCTACAGGATAAAGCGCATCCATCAAGTTAATTTGCCCATTTACTGAAAAGAAAAGAGTCAGCGATTGATCCATATTATTCGATTCATCGATAGCTGCCCGTATTGTACATCTTCCCAATTCATCCTGACATATTCCATCTTCTGATTCATCAGCAGTTGTGTTTGGATCATCATACGCATAAGCATATTCATCATCTGCTAAAGAGTTAACAGTCATATTCAGTTGAGCGTTTGATTGAGATGTGATTACCAGGAATAAAATGAATACGGCAAGCAAAGAGATATTTTTATTTGTTTTCATTTTTATACTCCTTTTTTTATTTGATGTAAATCATTTTTTTAACCTGTGTAAATGAACCGGTTGAGAACTTGTATAAATAAACACCAGTTGAAAGTTCTGAGGCATTGCATGAGACAGAATAATTACCAGCAGGTTTGGTCTCGCTTATTAATTCAGCAACTTCTTCTCCCAGAGAATTGAAAACTTTAAGAGAAACAAATTCTTCTTCCGGAATCGAAAAGGAAATTGTTGTTGATGGATTAAATGGATTAGGGTAATTTTGATTCAAAGTAAAAACACCCGGAAGATTATTATTTAAGTTACTTATATCAGAAGTCTCATCAATCAGTCTTCTTAGAACTCCATCCTGTGTTCCTGCTAAAATATAATCACCGTTTATGGCGAATACATAATTGTTTGTATTTGGATTTACGGGACCATAATCCTCCCAAAGCAAACCGTTATTCGTAGTTCTATAACAACCACCCAAATCTGACCCCGCAAAAACTATTGGTGCAGATGAATCGCCCGGAGTTGAAGTGAGTGCCCAAATCCAATTACTGATAACTCCGTTATTAATCTGAGTCCAGCTATCACCCTCGTTTGTTGATAGATACATTCCACCATTATGTGTTCCGGCAAATAAGTTAGTAACACCAGAAGTAATGTTTGATGCGAATACTCTAACATCAAGATGATTGAGACCATTGTTTGAGGTGAACCAGGAATTGCCAAAGTCTGTTGATTTATAAATCCCATCACCATTTGAAGCTGCAAAAATCTGTGGATCAGAAGTACCATTGCCTAATGTAATGAAGGAAAAAAGATAAAGATTTGAAATTCCATTATTCGCTGGTAACCAATTCGACGCGAAATCGGTGGATTTGAAAATCCCTCCTCCAAAAGTCGCAGCAAAAAGAGTAGTATCGCCTAAATTGTTAGCGACAATTTCAACTCCTCTGATATTGAAAGATGGCAGACCATTACTGCTTAATGACCAGTTCTGTCCATTATTCGATGATCTTATCAATCCGCCATTTTTAGTTCCGGCAAAAATCCAATCATTAGCTGTTGCCAAACAATAAACAAGAGTATCAGTTTGAACTGCCCATAACGTATCCCAATTAGCACCACTATCACTCGAATTGTAAATTCCTCGAAAGGTGCCTGCATACAAGTCTGTTCCGGCAGTATCATATTTTGGAGCTAATGCAGGCGTTATCTCTGTTAATGAAGTTGACATCCATTGGGAGAATATTTCATTTGAAGCAAGTAGTAAATAAATTATGATCAGAAATAATAAATAGTTTTTCATTTTTTAACTCCTTTAAATTTTAATTTAAAATTGAATGGGCGCTTACTTCAATAAAATCATTTTTCTTATTTGATTAAAAGTACCTGACTGTAGTGTGTAGAAATAAACACCGGATGATAATCCTGTTGCATTGAAATCAACTTGATAATTACCAGCAGGCTTGGTTTCATTAATTAGTTCAGCAACTTCTTCTCCAAGAGAATTGAAAACTTTCAGTGAAACGAATTCTTCTTCAGGAATAGAAAAAGAAACTGTTGTTGATGGGTTAAAAGGATTAGGGTAGTTTTGACTTAACTCAAAATCCGATGGATAATCGGATAACTCGTTGATTGAACTTATTCCATTGATTGCCAACAGATATCCCTCATTCTGTGAAGTCAAACCATTCGTTCCCTGACCAACTATAAATTGACCATCGGAAGAAATATCAAGAGCAGTAGATAACTCAGAACCAGTTGTAAGCAAGCTTGAATAAACCTGGTTCAGTGAATCCAGTCCACCAGCATTAGAAAGCCGAAATGCACCATCACCAAAAGATCCAACAATAATACTTCCATCTCCGGATACAGCATTTCCCTGGCTGAAATTTCCTGCAATGTTAAACTCAAAACCACCGCTTTGTGTCCAACGAAATGCTTTGTAAATCCCGGCACTGCCTGTCTCAAAACCGGTAATTGTATTTCCATCTTCAGATATGCCTAATGCAAAACTGTAGAAAGTACCAATCTGTTCCATTCCAACACCATCAACCCAGCGAAATGCATAAGGATCTCCAGCACTGACATAAGAATAACCACAAATTTTTGAACCATCAGCCGATATATCAGTCACACCAGATAAACTACCACCGAGAGTACCTAAGTCTTGAATACCTCCAGCTTGTGTCCAGCGATAAGCACTTGGATAGATATCAATTATAATTGCTGCACCGTCTGCTGAAATACCAAGGGCTTTGCTATAATCACCGGCACCTAAATCCTGTATACCGGTTCCAGCAGTCCATTTAAATGCACGGTAAATATTATTAGCATCATAAGACCAACCGACGATAACAGAACCATCAGCAGATACATCAGTAGCTTCGCTCCAGTCACCCCCTAACGTCCCAAGATCCTGGATTCCGCTTTGTACTGTCCATCTGAAAGCACGGGGATTACCGTTCTGATCATTAGCAACTCCAACAATAACTGAACCATCTGAAGATACTGATCGTGCTTCACTGTTATTTCCGCCAAGTGTGCCGAGCCAGATTAATTCCGGTTGTTGGGCTAAAGCATCACAAAAGGATAGTGCTAAAATTGAAATAACAGTACAGCCAATTTTCAAAACGAGCTTTCTTGGTAAAAAATGTTTCATACTTAACTCCTGAAAGAATTATTAAAATTATTAGAAGAAAGTTAATTTTTATGGCAGGCGTTTGCTGTCGCAGATGTGTCAATGTTTAGCGGTTTTGTTGCAAATTGTGGAAAAAAGGTATAGAATATGAGGGTATAAGGGTATAGGGTAGGATTATCAGTTTTTAAGAATCTTGTTAACTTATACCTTATACCCTGTTTCCTTATACCCTATTGGCGAACTCTGTTGGCAGGCAATTAAATTGCTGTCGGAATGCTTTTGTGAAATGAGATGGACTGCTGAATCCAACTTCAAATGCAATTTGAGTCATGCTGAATCTTTTTTCCAATATAAGTGAAGCTGCTTTTTTAAGTCTGAAAGATCTTGCAAATTCTCCCGGTGCCTGACCGGTGATTGCCAGTAGTTTCCGGTGAAGCTGACTTCTACTTACAAACATTTCTTGTGCAAATAATTCTGAACTGAATCCGGTGTTGGAAAGATTTTTCTCCACGACTGCAAAAGCTTTTTCGAGGAATTCATTATCAATCGCATTTACTGTAATTGATGCTGGTTCGATTTCAATTTCTTTACTGAACTTTTCACGTAATTTTCTTCTTTGCTCAAGAAGGTTTTTTACACGAACTAATAATTCTTTTGAACTGAATGGTTTAGTCAGATAATCGTCAGCACCTGTTTCAAGTCCTTCAATCTTACTTTCAGATGATGCTTTAGCAGTCAAGAGTATTACAGGAATATGACTCGTCTGCCAATCAGTCTTTATTTTTTTGCAGAACTCAAATCCATCCATCGAAGGCATCATAACATCACTGATAATAAGATCAGGTGATTTTTCAGAGGCTATTTCTAAACCGCTTCTTCCATTTTCAGCTTCGAGTATAGTGAAATTTTCAAATAGTATTCCTTTTAAAAACTGTCTTACCTCTTGTGAATCCTCAACTAATAGTATAACTGCCTTTTTATCGGTATCACTCTCAGTAGTTTCAAAATCATTAATCTGAATATCCTGAAATGTTTTTACTAAATTGTTTGAGCTTTCATAAGCTTTTTTATCAACAGAAGTACTTTTTAATGCTACAGCTTCAACACTTGGTATTGAGATTAAGAATTCAGTTCCAATCCCTAAGCTGCTTTTCACAGAAATACTCCAATGATGTAAATCCACAAACTCCTTAACTAAAGATAAACCAATACCTGAACCGCCATAACTTCTGCTTGAGGAATCATCAACCTGATAAAACCTGTCAAATATTTTAGGCAATTTATCTTCATCAATTCCTATCCCATTATCTTTAATAATTAAATCGAAGAATGTTTTTTCTTCCGAGAATCTTTTTTTAAGACTAACTGAAATTGAACCCTTTTTGTCTGTAAACTTATAGGCATTTGATAACAGGTTATTTATTATCTTTTCAAATTTATCAGAATCAACCATCGCGATAAACTTTTCATCAGGGCAATCTAGTGTAAGCGAGATTTCTTTCTGCTCTGTAATTGAATTAAATAAAACAACAAGTCCTTTTAATAAAGTAGATATGTCTTCTTCGCGGGCATCTAACGGAATTAAGTTTGATTCAAGTTTTGATATATCAAGCAGCTGATCTATTAACAATTTCAATTTTTCTGTATTGTTATAAGCAAGTCTGGTATGTTCATCAGCATTACCTTTTTTCATGAGTAATTGTTCAAGTGGTCCCTTAATCAGCATTAATGGGGTTCTGAATTCGTGTGAAATATTTGCAAAGAATCTTGATTTAAGCGTTTCAATTTCCTTTTGCTTTTTAGTTTCAAACTCAAGATTCTTTATCTCATTTCTAAGTTTTGTTCTGTTAATTTCAAACTTTCTAATAAAGAACAGGATACTCATAATTACAATTACAAACATTACATAAGCCCAACCGGAGCGCCACCATGGAAATTTAATGATTACTTGTATCTCCGCCTTATTTGTGCCCCATTGTCCATCACTATTAGTACCCCGTATCTTAAAAACATAATTGCCAGGATTTAGATTTGTGTAAACAGCAATGTTTGATGTGTTTGAATAAATCCAATCTTTGTCAAATCCCTCCATTTTATAAGCATACTTAATATTTTCTCTTGAATTAAAATCCAAAGAAGAAAATTTGAATGTCAGAGCATTTTCATCACTCTCTAGTCTAACAATTTTGGAATATGAAATACTTGAATCAAGAATTTTGTTATCGTTACTTGAAACACTTTTATTAAAAACTAAGAAATCAGTAATAACTATATCAGGATCATAATCAGATTGTTTAATTTTTTCCGGATTAAAAAATGTCGGACCTTTTACACTGCCAAAAACAATAATGTTATTCATAATTCCGGTACCAGCACCTGAATTAAAAATTTCTGAACCGTAACCCTCAGAAATTCTAAAATCTAAAAGTTCCTTACTATCAGTTTTATATTTATAAATACCCTTATTGGTACTCATCCACAGTTCATTAGAGTTAACCACAATACTTCTTATTGAAGCATCAGTAATGTTATGTTGATAAGAAAGGATATCAAAACTTGCATCAAAATTGTAAATATCATTACTATGATTTTTTATAGTCATCTTATTTAATCCGGCATCGGTTCCGATATATAGAATAGTCTCGTCTGTATTATCAGCTTGTCCTTCTGCAATACTTTGAATACTATTATTAAGCAGGCCTGCTTGTTCAGTATCAAAGCTTGTCCAATGCAAAAACTCACCATTATTTCTTGGCAGAAAGAGATTTAATCCGCCGCCATTGGTAGCAATCCAAACTCTGCCAAATTTATCCAAATGTATATACCAGACATCGTTATAACTGAGGCTGTTCGGATCCTTTTTATCATTTATCCATATCTTATATTTTCCTGATGAACTATTTAATGCAGCTAATCCGCCGCCCCAAAAACCAATCCAAAGTATTCCATCCTTACTTAATCTCAGAGCTTTAATATATTCAAATGCTGATGTTTGAAATGTTGGAGATACAATAGGATACTTTACTAAAGTTTGCGTTTTGAAATTATAATTAAAAAGTCCTTTACCATAAGTACCGATCCAGATAGAGCTACCTTCACCTTTTTCGAGCGACCAAATATTTAAACCGTTCAGTTTATCAATTTTAGAAACAGAGACTTCATCATTTTTTATGATAACTGAAAACATCCCGTCATTTGTCCCAAGTAATGTAGTATTATTGTCTAAACTTAAAACTGATTTTATATCAGCACTCAAAAGATCCTGCACCAATGGCTGAGTCAAATATTCTGAAAAAATATAATTTATTTTTTTTGTACTAGCAGGTAGATAGTTTAATCCGTTATCAGTAGCTAACCACAGAACACCAGATTTATCAATTATAAGCTGATCAATTTGATTGTTAAGTAAACCGGAGATATTCTTTTTATCAGCCACATATTGTTTTGATTTATGTGTATTTAAGTCTAAGTGATATATTCCCCCGTATGTAGCGATCCATAGTGCTTTTTTGCCATCACTTCTATCTTCAACAACAGAAGCAATACTTTTGCTGAATTGTGATGGGAATTCGATATTGAAATTTATCTGTTCAAATTTTTTGCTGATCAAATTATAAGTACACAAACCGTCAGAGGTGCAGATAAATAACAGGTTATTATCAAATTTTGACTGTAAAATCTTCCAGACCAGGTTACCTGGTATTGAGTTTGAATTGTTTTTTATGTTCTTAAAAAGTGTAATTTTATTTTCATCCGGATTCAAGTAATTCAATCCGTTATATGTTGATATCCAGATTCCACCGTTTTTATCAAGTAATAATGAAGTGATATAGTTATTACTTAAACCATTTGGTTTATTTTCTTCATACTGCCAATTTGTAATTTGCCCGCTTGTTACTTGATATCTGAATAATCCTTTAGAGTAAGATCCAAACCAGATATTCCCTTTTACATCTTCCAGGATTGATGTAATGCTATTTCCAGTATTCTCTGAATCCTCGAACTCAATTGTGGTAAACTTATCAACAAAAGGAGAATATTTAACTAAGTCTCCATTTTTAGTCCCGATCCAAATATTTCCGGTTCTATCTTCATAAAGCGACCAAATGCTATTATATGGTAAACTAGCAGGATCATTTTGTTTATTTTTGAACACCTTAAATTCATAACCATCATATCTATTTAGCCCGCTTTCAGTTCCAATCCATAAGAATCCCATTCTATCCTGAATTATGCAATTGACATCACTATCAGACAGACCATCCTGAACAGATAGACTGAAAAATAATTGTCTTTGTGATAATGCTTGAACATTAAATAAGATTAAATATAATAGTATGTGAACTACGATTTTCATTAGCTTAATTTATTGAATATACTGAATTAGTATTGAGAAGATAGATAATAATTCAAACATTAAAAATAATTCTATCATGCACTTTGTTATAATTCAAACTGAATTATAGTAATCCCCACTTTTCCTCAATTCATTTTCTGAAGCTCGTATGTCATTTGTCTGAATTGGTCAAATCTCATAGATTGTTCACCGTCACTAAGTGCTTTCTCAGGTTCAGGATGTATTTCAACCATTATGCCATCAGCACCAACTGCTTTTGCAGCTTTTGCAAGCGGGATAACCTTATCTCTTTGTCCGATAGCATGTGAGGGATCAACAATAATTGGTAGGTGAGTTAATTCTTTCAGGACAGGAATTGCACTCAAGTCCAATGTATTTCGGGTTGCTGTTTCAAAAGTTCTGATTCCGCGTTCACATAAAATTACTTGTCTGTTTCCTCTTGCAAGGATATATTCAGCCGCATTTAAAAACTCCTCTATTGATGCCATTAAACCGCGTTTAAGTAAAACAGGTCTGAATGATTTACCAACTTCCGAAAGCAATGAAAAGTTCTGCATATTTCTAGCACCTATCTGAAGTATATCAGATTGAGCAGCAACTTTTTCTACCTGATCAATCGAAATTACTTCAGTTATAATCGGCAAATCATAATTATTACCAGCAGACTTTAAATAATTGAGAGCTTCAAAACCAAGTCCTTGAAATGCATAAGGAGAAGTTCGTGGTTTAAAACAACCGCCTCTTAAAACTTGTGCAAAATTTTCTTTAACCTCTCTGGCACATTGCATAATCTGATCGTAGGATTCAACAGAACAAGGTCCGGCAATTATAACGAAATTATCACCGCCGATTTTAACATCCTTTACAGTAATCACGGTATCTTCTTCTTTATACTCCCTGCTGGCGAGTTTATATGCAACTCTTTTCTGAGATTTTTTATCAACAGCTTTTTGCTCCGGAATATTTTTCTTGATACTCTCGCCATTCCTAACCGGAATACTCTCTATCTTTGTATTATCAGCTTCTTTCATTGGATAACATCCCAAAACTTTTAAATATCTTGTGTGTTTACCAACTTCATCAAGTAAAGATTTAACTTTCTGATCTTGTATGTTTCCTTGAAAATCGAGATAAAACATTTCTTCCCACGGGTTACCTATTATTGGTCTGGATTCAAGTTTGGTTAGATTAAAATTAAAATCCTTAAAAACCGATAATACTTCGACAAGTGATCCGGGTTTTTGAGAAGTAGCCAGGATTAAAGATGTTTTAGCTGGTATCCGTTCATCAACAATTATTGGTTCACGCGAACAAATAATAAAACGAGTAAAATTGCCCTGCTGATTTGCGATGTCTTCACGTAACACTGTTGTATTAAAAATATCTGATGCTTCTTTACTTGCAATTGCAGCAAATGTCTTATCACCTTTATTCATAATGTACTCAACAGATCTGGCTGTATCCTGTAAAAGTTCAACTTCCGCATTTGGAATTGATTTTAAAAATTTACTGCATTGTCTTGCTGCCTGATAATGAGTAAAAATTTTTTTAATACTATTTAATGGTATCGTATCAAGTGCCAGCAGACAGTGCTTAACCTGAAAAATCTCTTCACCCACAATATGAAGATTACCGCTCATTAATGCATCATATACATCGTTGATACTTCCGCTGGTTGTGTTTTCTATAGGCAGTACTGCATAATCTGAAGTTGCATCAACAACAGATTCAACTGCTTCATCAAAACTATTTAACTTAAAATAGTGTACTGATTTTCCTGAATTACTGAAGAACTGCTGTGAAGCAAGATAACTGTATGATCCTTCAATTCCCTGAATTGATATCTTTATTACACCGGATTTATCCTCTGCGTCGTTACTTACGAGTACAAATTTATTTTGAATCCTTATTGAATCGTTTATTATTTCATAAAACACTTTTGTTATAAAGTGTTTATCTAATCCATATTCTCTGCCGGCTTCAATTAATCTTGTTAATAGTTGTTTTTCGCGGTCCTTATCACGGATTGAAGATCTATCCTGATTTTTTAATTTGATAATTTCAATGCTCAATTGTCTTCTATCGCCCAGTAGTTTCAAAATCTGGTTATCAATAGTGTTTATTTTTTCTCTTATCTCTTCCATCGTTAGTAAATTTTATGTTTATGAATTTTGGTAACGAATATCGTTTTATTTTTGTTTGCAGTCAAGAAACCTATAACTCCAATTTTGAACAAAATATTCTTAATGTTAATTTTGCACACGCACCCGTAGCTCAACTGGACAGAGCATTTGACTTCGGATCAAAGGGTTGAGGGTTCGAATCCTTCCGGGTGTACTTAGGTGTAATGTTATTGTGAATTTAGTCTATTAGTAAAGATTTTCAAGTTTGAGATTAAATTATTAAAAACTAATATTTCCTATCATCTTTCTAAATAAATGTTTAAAATAAAAATCCCGCAGCAATTCCATTTAATCAAGAATTATTGCGGGTTAAATTAAATAATCATCCCTTATTTTAAATCATAAGTTTTCTTCATCAAATTGAAAAGATTATTGCGTGCTTGTTCGTTTAAAGAATTCTGTATAATACCTATTTCATAAATGGAACCTTTTAAGTGGTTATATTTATTATTTACTGTTCCCTTACCAATCTGAATGCCGTCGAAATCACTTAGACCAATAAAATTATTATAAACAAGTTTTTCATTTATAAAAACTCGAGAATCTTTCATATTATATTCAATCAAAATATAATTAATGCCATTAGTCAGTCCTGGTATTCTATAAGTTCCAGCACTTTCAATAACTAATTCTGGTTTTCCATCTTTCCCGTTTTCAACTCTGATTTGATTAACTTTTGCTCCTGCTGATTCCAATAAAACACTCTCTGTTTTTGTATCATCAGTTTTATAAACAATAAAAATGCTAAATGGCTGCACAGTTTTAAATGATGAATTTACCCAGTAATCATTATCTCCATCGAAATTAATCCCGAAATATTTACCCTCAGATATTTTAGCTGGTCTATTTCCGTTTCCGATTGAGGTAAGATGATTGCCTTTTAATTCAAATTGTTTGGAGACAAAGCCTTTATACTCTATCGTTCCCCATTGAGCAGAGACCCAGAATTGAATCTCATTATTCCAGCCATCTTTAAACGCATCAGCAAGAAAATTGTTCAAATTTTCTTTACTTGATATACTGCCTTTATCAAGATTTACAGTTTTTAGATATTGGTTTATTTCCCTTATGACTTCGGGGTTATTGGAATTAGATATGTTTTGTGCAAATGATAATTGTGAGAAAGAAATTGTAATAGCAATAAGAATGAAGAATTTTATATATGTCTTAATCATTTCAAATATTCCTTAATTTATATGAAAAATATTTACACTTACAAACTTACTTTTTTATCTTCAAAATATTACTACCACTCATCATAACATCTTAGATCTGATAATAATCCTCTATGGCAATATTTACTTTCAGACTGTTCTTATAAATTCTTTTAATAAAGGCAGTTACTATAAAAATATAATATTTAAGATCGTACCTGTTTGTATGTACTTCATTAGCAGGCAGGATTTATTTACCGTTCATCATCAAACCTGATTGAGAAAAAGATTGAACAGAGAATTTTCAAATGATAGTAATCATTTATAAAAAATTATTGGTTATTTTTACAATAAAAATTGGATCTAATCCTTAAAGAACAATTCAAGCAGGTTATCTTTTCATGTTATTTGAAGAATATCAATATCGTTTTATGTATGCGGCTCTACAGGAAGCAGAAAAAGCTTTTGAGGAGAATGAAGTTCCGGTTGGAGCAGTTGTTGTTCATAATAATAAAATCATTGGAAAAGGTTATAATCAGGTAGAAAAATTGAAAGATGCAACTGCACATGCTGAAATGATTGCTTTAACCTCAGCTTCTAATCATCTTGGTAATTGGCGATTAAATGAATGTGATATTTATGTAACCTTGGAACCTTGCATTATGTGTACAGGTGCTTTATTGTCTTCAAGAATTAATCGGCTTTTTTATGGTATCAGTGATCTAAAATCCGGTGCCTGCGGAAGTATTCATAACCTTGCTGAAAATTCCCTGACAAATCACAATATCAAGGTATTTAGCGGAATCTTAGCAAAAGAAAGTGAACAATTATTAAAAACATTTTTTAATCAACACAGAAAGGGGGCAGAAAAAATATCCTGACAGATTCATAAAACCTTGCTTAGGTATTTAAATAAATCTAATTTGCATAAAAAAAAAAAATAAATTATGCGAATAATACTTTTCGGCTCACCAGGCGTGGGTAAAGGCACACAAGCAAAAATCATTTCAAAAAACTTTAACATTCCTCATATTTCAACCGGTGATATTTTACGCAAAGCAGTTAAAGAACAAACTGAACTTGGAAAAAAAGCAGGCGAAATAATGTCGCGGGGTGAACTTGTTCCTGATGATCTGATGATTGCTTTAATTAAAGAGGTGCTTACTTCTGCTGAATGTGTGAATGGTTTTATTTTAGATGGTTTTCCAAGAACAACAGTTCAGGCGATAGCACTTGATAAATTGTTTTCACAAATTGAAATTAGTGACGCGGTTTTAATATACATTACAGCAGATGAAAATGAGATTATCAAAAGATTGAACAACCGGCGCGCTTGTAAACAGTGCGGAAGTATTTATGTTCTAAAGGATATCGAAAACTTGAATACTTGTCCTAATTGTGGAGCAAAAAACAGTTTCTATTTACGTAATGACGATAAAGAAGATGTAATTAAAAACAGATTGGAAGTTTTTAAATCTACAACTATGCCTGTTCTGGATTATTACAAAAGCAAAGGCAGGGTAATAGAGGTAAACGGACTTGATACAATTGAAAATGTTAATAAAAAAATAATTGAATCATTAAAAGCAAAGAATCTTTATCACTGATCTTTTGGTTTTAGATATCCTTTTAGAATTTTTCCTGATTCAATCTTGAATACTCGTGTATTCCCTTTTCTTACCATATCATAATTATGTGTAGCTACCAGAATAGCAGTCCCTCGTTTGTTGATCTTCTGAAGCAAATCAAGAATTTCATTTGAAGTTTCCGGGTCTAAATTACCTGTGGGTTCATCCGCAAGAATAATCAACGGATTGTTCAGAATCGCTCTTGCAATTGCTACTTTTTGTTTTTCTCCGCCAGAAAGTTTATCGGGTTTTGTCAGTCTCTTGTGAGAAAGTCCAACTTCATTCAGAACATCATTAACTCTTTTTTTAATCTCTTTTTTATGAGTTGCAGTTACTTCAAGAACAAAGGACAGATTCTCAAAAACATTTCTATCAGTTAATAGTTTAAAATCCTGAAAAACAATTCCAATCTTTCTTCTTAGATATGGCAGCTCACTTTTTTTAATGGTTTTACTGTTAAAATCACCTACCGATACTGATCCCGAATCCGGTAGTACATTCATATAAACCATTTGGAGCAATGTGGTTTTACCTGATCCGCTTTTACCAATTAGAAATGCAAATTCTCCTGCACCAAGCTCAAGACTTACATTTACAAACAACGGCTGATTTTCATAATTAAAAGATACATTTTGTATTGATAGCATTAAGTAATCCTTTTCATAATAAACTGAACTCTATCTGAAGTCGGTTTTCCCTTTTGAAATGTAAAAGCTTTAAAACACTCTGCAACATACAAATTACATTTATCTGCAATTTCAAAATAAGTTTCAAAATCAAAAATTTTTTGTTTATGAGTTTCAGTAATTGTTTTTCCAGAATGGATAATCCTGAATATGTTTTTATGTATTCGGCTAAACGGATAAAACTTGCTAATCCGACTATATTCTATACCATTATGATATCCATTAATTGATGCCGTTTTTTGATGCTTCAAACTATTATTAATTAATGCTGCATCAAATGTAAATATTCCATTATCCGAAAGATGAGCATTAACAGCATCTAATAAAGATTTTAGTTTTGCTTTATTTGTAAGATAATTAATACTGTCGAAGGCTGAAAATATCAAATCAAATTTTTTATTAAACGGTATTGCCGTCATATCGCAGCAAACTTTTTTGATTTTATTATCAGCTCCGGAAAGCATACTAAGGGAAATATCTGAAGCAATATAGTCCTTATAATTTTTTGATAGATGATTTGCTAATTTGCAGTTACCTGCTCCTAACTCAAGCACTGAAGGAGATTTACTTAAATGGTTTGCAGTGATGGAGTAGATATATTTTGCCCACCATTTATAGTCAACAAAATCCATTAAATGAATGTAAATTGAAGAAACATACTTATAAGGATCAATATGATTTTTCTTTTTCAATTATTCTCTTCCTGCTATAATAAATCTTTAATGCAGTACGATATGCTTCGTAAAAGCTTGCTTCGTTAGCTATTCCTCTTCCAGCAATATCAAACGCTGTACCGTGATCAGGAGAGGTTCTTATCATCTTTAGTCCTGCTGTATAATTAACTCCTCTATCAAAGTTCAGTAATTTAAATGGTATCAATACCTGATCGTGATACATACCCAATACAAAATCAAATTGCTTGAATAATTTTGCACCCCAAAATGCATCGGGAACAAAAGGACCGGCAGCATTAATCTTCTTACCTAACAATTTAACAACAGGAGTGATTATTTCTTTTTCCTCAGTGCCGATATTCCCGTTTTCTCCGGAATGTGGGTTTAATCCAAGCACTGCAATTCTTGGATTGTGCATAGCAAGATCATTTATTGCAGTCTTTTGAATAATGATTAAAGCCTCAATGATTTTTGCTTTTGATACAAGAGAAGGTATTTTATTTAACGGTTCATGAATTGTTAACAAAGCAACATTAACTTTTTTCGATAAGAACATCATCAAATATTTATTCTGTTTTTCTGATGCAGCTAACAATTCAGTGTGTCCAGGAAATTTTATTCCAGCTAAATTAAAAGCTGTTTTTGAAATTGGTGCAGTTACTAATACGTCAGCAAATCCTTCTTTTAAAAATTCAATTGATTTTACAATTGATTTGTATGCTGCTTTACCTGAATCCTTTGTTGCTTTACCAATTGTTAGTTTTGAATTTTCTATCGGTATTAAGTTTAAAGATGAACCATTACTCAATTCTCTATCGAAAAGATGATATTTAAAATCAGCTTTCAGTAGTTTATAATAGTATTCAAATACATTTAATGGGCAAACAAAGGCTATTGTTTTTCTGGATTCAGATCTGAATAGTTTTGAAAAGAGTTTGATTGCTATTTCTGGTCCGATACCATTTGTATCTCCGCAGGTAAATACAGCTCTGCTCATTGATTACCAACCAACTGAAATTTTCCGGTGCCATCACTATCAATAAAGATAAATGATCTATTTAATTGCTTAAAGAACCAGGTTTCTACAACTTTATCGTTTATATCAGAATCCCGTTTAATAGTATCGGGAGACCCATATTTAATAAATATTTTCCCTCGATCAGTTTTTGCACCACTATTTCCGCTTATCGGTTTAAACTTCACTTCACAATAATCAATACGCGAATAAAATTCATTCATCAATTCATTATAATTTGTCTCGGGTGTTGGGTCTTTTGTTTTCCAATATTGATATAGCGTATTTGTATAATCTTTTTTACTCAGCAATTCGGCTACTTTTTCTTTCGGTTCAATGTTTTCAAGAAATTTAATCGCCTGTTCAGAATCACTCAATGAATTTGGTTTATGAATCCAAATAACATCAACATTGAATATTTGCTTGTATGTATTTAAGCTGTCTATTGCAATTTCAATTTTGATAGGAGACTCGGTAAGTCTGGACGAAAAATTTTTAATGACGAAGTATTTAAGCGAGTCCTGTCCTGCTGATTTTCTCAATACAGCATTCTTATCACAAATTGAAATATTATTATTTAGAAAGACCATCTCGTCTATTACCTGATCTTTAACGATGCTGCTTTCAGCACTAAAGATTGAATACCTTAATTTATTTATATTATTCTGAGTAACAGGGATTAATAAAGAGTTCGATGGCTGATTAAAAGGTACTGCAGAAGAATTATTAATTATCTGATAAAATTCAGATTCATCAGAACAGATATTTACACTTGGATTAATAACAATCGGATTAAGAATTAAATTGGAATCAGAAATATCAATCTGAATGGAAGATAACTTTCTTTCTCTTTTGGATATCAAATCAGAAATAAAAGGGAAAAAAGAATATTTACCTTTTGGTAAATTAAATTTTATAAGTCCATTTATAAAAAGCTGATCTGAATTTGATTCATCAAAGTCTTTGGTGGACACATTTTGTTTATCAAAACCTCTGTCAACAATTTGTCCAGCAGAATCTTTTATTTCTATATTAACTGCAATTCCCGCTTTAAATTGATCAGATATTTTTTCAAAAAAAAGTTGTGAATTAGAAATCTTATAAATGTAAAAAACATTAAAACTTCCGCTGGCAGGAAAAAAATGTATCTCAGAATTATAATACTTACCTGATTGAATGACTTCCCGATTGCTGCGAAACTCTGATTGTGCAAAGGTACTGTAAGTAAGCAGAATTATGACAAAAAATAATTTTTTCATTCTGGCACAAAGTATAAAAGCTGATAATAAAAAAGCAATCGATTAATTAAAACCGGAAGACTAATTGCCCTGATAATAAATAATTAAAAATAAGATATTTAACTATTCATATTATTTAAGAACTCTTTATTGTTTTTTGTTCCCCTTACTTTATCCAACAAAAATTCCATTGCTTCAACAGGATTAAAATCGCTTAGTATTTTCCTTAAGATCCAAACCTTAGCAAGCTCATCTTCTTTCATTAATAAATCTTCTCTTCTGGTGCCTGATCTGTTTACATCAATTGCAGGAAAGATTCTTCTATCGCTTAAATCCCTGTTAAGAACAAGCTCCATATTACCTGTTCCTTTGAATTCCTCAAAGATAACATCATCCATTCTGCTTCCAGTATCAATCAAAGCAGTAGCGATAATAGTAAGGCTTCCGCCGTCTTCAGTATTTCTTGCAGCACCAAAAAATCTTTTTGGTTTATGTAGTGCATTGGAATCAACACCACCTGATAATATTCTTCCGCTATGCGGAATAACTATATTATGTGCACGGGCTAATCTGGTAATACTATCTAATAGAATAACCACATCTTCTTTAGCTTCGACAAGTCTTTTTGCCTTTTCAATAACCATATCAGCAACCTGTACGTGCCGGTCAGCTGGTTCATCAAAAGTGGAACTGATAACCTCTGCTTTTACCGAACGTTCCATATCAGTAACTTCTTCCGGTCTTTCATCAATAAGAAGGATTATTAGTTTTACTTCAGGATGATTTCTGGTAATAGAGTTGGCAATCTTTTGAAGCAGCACTGTCTTTCCACTTTTAGGCGGTGATACAATAAGTCCGCGCTGCCCTTTACCAATTGGTGCAAGCATATCCATAATTCGTGTGGAGTATTCACCGGGGACTGATTCAAGAATTAACTTTTTGGTAGGATAAACAGGTGTAAGGTTATCAAATAAAGTTCTGTTTCTTATATGATCAGGTGATTGACCATTAACAGCCTCTACTCTCAGCAAAGCAAAGAACCTTTCGCCTTCCTTCGGAGGTCTTACTTGACCGCTTACAAAATCGCCAGTACGAAGGCTGAATTTTTTTATTTGAGATGGAGAAACATAAATATCATCTGGTGAAGGGAGATAATTATAATCCGAAGATCTGAGAAAACCATAACCATCCGGAAGAACTTCCAAAACACCTTTTGAGAAAGTTAGACCATCTTTAACACTTTGAGCTTCCAGAATTTTGAAGATAAGCTCCTGCTTTCTCAAATCACTGTAACCAGCAATGTTAAGTTCTTTTGCTATTTCATTAAGCTCTACAATCTTTTTCGATTTAAGATCGGAAATGTCCATCGGCATCTTAAGCACCTGTTATTTTGTTAATTGATTTTATTTATGATTTTTTTTTCAAACTGGTATTATCCTGATAAGCTCTCGTGGTATTTCTGTACGTATGAAAGGAACTCGAGGTCTTAACCCAAAATTAAATACTTAGATTTATATTGTCAAGAAAGAAGTTCAGTCAAAATTGGCTTAACTTCACCTAATAAATACATACTTCCGGCAGCCACAAGGCAATTTTCTTTTGTCCCATTGATATATTGAGTCAAAAAGAATCTCAGATCATTGATAATTGAATATTTGATTGAAATTGAATCCGCAATAGATTTAAGTGTTTCTATATCTGCTGCTCTTTCATAAGACAATTCATAAAAGCAAACTTCATCAAATACAGCTTTAACAGATAAAAGCATCTGTTTGATGTTTTTATCCTTCATTACACTAAACAATAAAGTAGATTTTTGGTAATTATTCTTTTCAATTTTGAATGTATTAACCAGAGATTCAATACCTTGAGGATTATGTGCTGAATCAAGAATAATACGGGGTTTATTCAGAGCAATTTCATATCTGCCCTGAATTCGTGTATTCTTAACTACATTTTTTATTCCATTTATTATAATTGAAGGATCATCAATGTGAAAGGATTTGGTAAAACAAAGCGCAGCAAGTGCAGCGTTATATTTCTGATGTTTACCAATTAATGGAACTTCCCATTCATCAAATTGAATTTCCTCTGTGTATAGTTGAATATTATTATTCTTTTCTACAATATATTCTTCAAGACAAAACAACTCAGCTTTTACAGTATTAACTTTCTTTTCTATTACTTTGATTGCTTCTTCCGGAATCAGCCCAATAAAAGTTTTGCATCCGGGTTTAATTATTTCAGATTTCTCAAATGCAATATGTTCTAAATCTTCGCCAAGTATATTAGTATGTTCAAGACTTAGCGGTGTAATTATACAAGCTAATGGATTCAGTACATTAGTAGCATCAAGTCTTCCACCCAAACCGGTTTCTATAACGGCAATATCTACACCCATAAAAACGAAATATTCAAAAGCCATTGCAGTAGTTACTTCAAAGAAAGTAAGATGATACTCTTCCATCTTTTTCTGATTGCGATCAATAAAATTTGCTATGTAATCATCAGAGATCAGCTTTCCGTCAATTGAAATTCGTTCATTAAATTTTACGAAATGCGGAGAGGTATATAAACCTGTTTTATATCCGGATTCCATCAAAATACTGGCAGTAAACGAAGCAGTACTGCCCTTTCCATTTGAACCTGCAATGTGTATGGCATTTAATTTTTTCTGAGGATTACCAATAGCATCAAGAAATCCTTTGATATTATCAAGTCCAAGCTTTACATCAAACTGATGAAGAGCAAACAGTTTATTTAATGAGTCTTGAATATCCATTAAATTATATACGATGCTGTTAAATCTGAAATTTTATTAATCTGGTTTGATACACAAAAATCTTCTAATTCTTTTATCATTTTTTCAGGTGCAGCGGGATCAATAAAATTTAATGTTCCTGTTTGAATTGCTGATGCACCGACAATCATAAATTCAATAACATCTTTCCAATTCATAATACCGCCGATTCCAATTATCGGAATATTAACTTTACGTGAAATCTCTAATACTTTAGCTAGTGCAACAGGTTTAATTGCCGGTCCTGAAAGTCCGCCGTTAATATTATAAATTTTAGGTTTTTTAGTTATGATATTAAATGCTGTTCCGACCAGAGTATTAATTGCTGAAACTGCATCTCCGCCTTCATCTTTAACTACCTGTGCAAATTCTGAAATATAAGATACATTAGGCGATAGTTTAATAATCAATGGTTTATTAGTTACCGCACGAACTTTTGAAGTAATCAAGCCAACTGCTTTAATATCATTTCCGAATTGTAATCCTCCGTCTTTAACATTCGGGCAAGATACATTTATCTCAAAGGCTTTTACTGTTTCTTCTGAATCAAGTATTTTTACACATTCAACATATTCTTCAACACTGCTTGCAGCAACATTACAAACGAGCGGAACATCGTACTTTTTTAAAAACGGAATTTTTTCTTTTAAAAAGACATCAACTCCAACATTAGCCAGACCAATTGCATTTAACATGCCTGAGGGAGTTTCTACAATTCTCTGCGGAGGATTACCTTTCCTTGGTTTCAGCGAAAGTGATTTTGTTACTATTGCACCAAGCTTATTTAAATCTGAGAATTCCGATATTTCATTACCATAACCAACTGTGCCCGAAGCAAGCATAATCGGATTACGAAGTTTTAGTTTTCCGATAGTTACTGATAAATCAATAGTACTCATATATTAACATCTTTGACATTGAATACAGGACCGTCTTTGCAGACAAGCAAATACTTATCAGGGTCTTTGGTTGATTCAATCGGACATCCCTGGCATATTCCAAATCCGCATGCCATTGCTGACTCAGTTGAAATCTCACAGTTATAATCGTATTTAAGGCAGAACTCTTTTAAACTCCTTAACATTGCATTAGGACCGCATCCAAAAATTTTAATTTTATCTTTATCCAGTTTATCCCGGTTTTTTTCAAGTAATTTTACCACATTTCCCTTATATCCTTCAGAACCATCATCAGTTGAAGTATGAAAATTCAACATTGAATATGTAATTAAATCTTTTTTACTTCTACCGCCAACAAAAGAAATTATTTTTTTTGATTGTCCAATTTTTCTTGTAAGATAAGGAAATGGTGCTGAGCCTAAACCACCGGCAACTAAAACAGCAGTTTCAAAATCATCATTCAAATTAAATCCGTTGCCAAGCGGACCTAATATATCCACTAAACTGCCAGGTTGCCTGCAAGCAAGTATTTTAGTCCCCTCGCCCATTACATTGAACAAAATAAAAATATTATCACCATCAACATCGCAAATGCTGAAAGGTCTTCTCAACAATGGATTTGTTGTTTCAGAAACCCTGATATTAAGAAACTGTCCCGGATTAATATTTTGTGCAATTTCAGGTGAAAGTATCTTTTGTATAAAAATATTTTCGTGAATTTGTATAGTCTCTACAACCGGAGAGTTTACAATGAGCAAGTTTATTCCTTTACTAAACGTGTTTTGATTTTAGGAAATTATTGTTGGATAATATTAAAATAAAACTTCTTACTAAAACTAAAATGTTTCAGTTAAATTTCCGAATAATTTTTTTACAGATGTTCATCCATTTTGTTGATTTTCAGATAATCAACAATTTCTTTAACATCCTGAGCCTTATCCCGCCGGCATACAAGCAATGTATCGCCCTGATTAATTACAATTACATTATCAAGTCCGATAACCGCAGTCATTTTATCGGGTGAATAAATATATGAATCATTAACCATATTAGTATAAACTTGCCCAAAGGAAGCAACACCATTTTCATTTTTAGGCGATAATTGATAAACCTCTTCCCAGCTGCCAACATCACTCCAACTGAACGAGCCTTTTGTAAGATACACTTTGGATGATCTTTCCATTATACCGTAATCTATAGAAATTTTTTTAAGCTGGGCATAAATATTTTTTAATTCTTCTTTAAAGTTATTTGAAAACAGACTTTTTTCGATATCAACCAATCCTTCGTGCAGATCTATCATTAAATTTTTTATTTCATCAAGTATTACATCAACTCTCCAAATAAACATCCCCGAGTTCCAAAGAAAATCGCCGCTTTCTACAAACCGGACAGCTGTAGCATAATTTGGTTTTTCGGCAAAGGTAAAAACTTTAAAAATATTATCTGCAACAGGTTTATCATCAATTTGAATATAACCATAACCGGTTTCAGGGCGCGTTGGTTTAATACCGATAGTAACTAATCCTTTTGACTCATTTGCAAATCTTGCAGCATTTTCAATTATGTTTTTAAATTCATCAACATCTTTTATGATATGATCTGCGGGCAAAACAACGGTAATTGCATCCGGGTCTTTTGATTTAATCATTACAGAAGCAAGTCCGATACAGGCAGCAGTATTTCTTCCAAACGGTTCTTCGATAATATTTTCAACCGGTAAATCAGGCAATTGTTTTTTTATCTCAGAACTTTGAAGCTCATTTGTAATAATATAGATCTTATCTTTTTCAACCATTCCTGTCAATCGTTTAACAGTAGCCTGAATCATCGTATCATCACCAAATATATTTAATAATTGTTTAGGCATTCTCTTTTTGCTTCTTGGCCAGAAACGTGAGCCAACACCGCCTGCCATAATTACAGCATATAAATTCATTACTTAGTATCCTTGCTTTTTATTTTTAATAATTGATTGCCAAACCGTTCTGCTTTATTTAAATAATTATTAATATCAACATCTTTACCGCGTACTACTGCTACAATAACAATTAAACAAGCTCTTAAACTTTCTATTACTTCTTTACCTGGCATCAAATCCCGATTCTTAATCAGGATCAGAGCTTTAGAAACAATTCTATGCATGCCTGATAAAATTTCAAATCCGATCTTTCTGGATAATGATGCATTTTCATCCATTATTTTTGAGAACTTAATCAGCTCTTCATATTCAACATCATTATCGGATAATTTTTTTAATAGGTTATCTAATGGTTTAATAGGACTTAAAATTATTGATTCAAAATTCTGAATAATCTCTTCAGTTTCTGTTTCCTCAGCTTCTTCGAAGATAATTTCTTCTTTTATTTCATCTGTTTCAGATTTTTCAAATTGCTGATCATCATAAACCCGTTTAGATAAATCAACTTTTATTTCCTCATTAGAATCAGTATCAGTCCCTCTTAATTTTTCAATTGCAGTTTTAAAAATAGCCGGTGTGCAAATATCAAGCATATGCCCTAAATCTTTTATTAAATACCTGCTGTGCTCTTTAAATTGATCAGACATTTTTAAGAAGTCTATTGGATTCTGTGTTAATGAATTATATATATCGTTTAATCTGATAGCCAGTGTGGAAAGCTCTGTTATTTTTTTCATATTAATAAGATCATCACTAAGCTTATCCGATTTGGTAATAGTTTCTTTAAGCAATGCAACAACTTCAATCTGCTGATTGTTTAACCGCAGGTTATTTGCTGCTATTGATATACTCTGGTTAATATAGTTTTTAATCAGATCCATTATTTTACTAATACTCTTGGAACTCTTTTACTAATTCCACAAAGAACTTCATAAGGAATTGTATTAAGTTTTTCAGACCAATCCCATGCGTCTATTGCTAATTTACCGTTTTTACCAATTAAAATTACTTCGTCGCCGATTTTTATATCATCACGTCCTACATCAAACATTACTCTGTCCATCGTAACAATACCAACCTGATTGTATAATTTACCTTTAATAATTGCTTTAGCTTTGTTGGTTAAATTTCTTGAAAAACCATCAGCGTAACCCATCGGTATTGTAATAATTTTTGTTTTCCGTTTAGTATAGTACTTTCTGCCATAGCTTATTGATTCACCCTTATTAACAATCTTAATAGAGCCTACTTTTGAAATTACTGACATTACCGGATTTAATTTTAACTTTTTTGATGTTTCCAATGATGGATAATATCCATATAAAGAAATTCCAGGTCTAACCATATCATAATATGCTTCAGGAAAATCTAATATTGCACCGGAGTTAGCTGAATATGCAAATCCGAAGTTTATTTTATTTTCTTTAAGTTTATTTATAACAGAATCAAATCTTTTTATTTGCAGTTTTGCAAATTTACTTCCTGCTTCATCTGAGGTTGCAAAGTGTGTATAGATTCCATCGATAATAATTTGTTTAACTTTTGATAATCTCTTTATAAATTCAAATGCATCCTGAAAATCAACACCTAATCTGCGCATTCCTGTATCAATATTTACATGCACCTTTATTTTTCTTTTTGAATTTGTTTTTTTGAGTTCGTCAGTTAATACCTTTATGTGCCTCTCAGTAAAAACAGTTGTTATTAAATCCATCTCAATAATATCTTTTACTGAATCTTCGTCAATAAGATCAAAAATAACTACAGGTTGAGTAACTTTTAATTTTTTTAATTCTATCCCTTCTTCAATAGTGGCAACTGCATAGTAATCAGGTTTTTTATTTCCAAGCGAATTTAATGTTTGAACAACAAACTTTACATTATGTCCGTAAGCATCTGCTTTGACAACTGCCATAACTTTTACATTGCCAACTTTCTTCCGGATGTTCAGATAATTCTTTTTAAGATTTACAGCACTAATTAAAGCTTTTGTTGGACGCATAAATATCTTGAATTGCTTTTTTAGAAATTGTTAAGGTTTACTGATAAAATTTACGAAAATATTGCTATTTGATAAAACGTGCCGTAAGAAAATTGAAAATGCTAAACTTTTACTGCTGAGATTATTAATAATTATTGTCTAAGATTCGTATTCATAACATCAGCCTTAAAAGAAGGAAAGTCTTTTACTGAAATGCACAATGTATTTTAAAATTATTATCAGAGAATTAAATCAGTTAATTAAAAACATAAATTATGCTTTACCTACTTTAACCCTATCTACATTTAAAATATTACTCAAAGAGTACTTGAAAGAAAAAAAGCAAATACAAAACTGGTTAAGGAAACATAAAAGACTATTATTATTGATTAATCAGTTTATATCTGTTAAATCAGTTAAATCCGTGTTCCAATGTATGCAAAATAACAGAATAAGCTTTGAAGAAGCAGAAAATCTAAAATAAAGATTAGTGTGAAACAGCAATTGACACAATAATTTACTAACAATAATTATCAACTTTTCTGAATCATCAATGTTTTTATTTAAGAATTCTTGACATTCCACAAAGGCAATGGTAACTTTGAGCCAATAATTTTTAAAAGTTATGCTAACAGAATTCGGAAAAGCTTTTATTTTTATTTTAATAGCAATGATATTTGTTATTGGGCTTGTATTCCTTTCAAAACTTATTCGTCCCCACAGACCAACAAAAGAAAAGTTATTGACTTATGAATGCGGTGAAAATCCGGAAGGCTCACCTTGGATAAAATTTAATATTAGATTTTATGTTGTCGCTCTTATCTTCCTGATTTTTGATGTTGAGGTTGTATTGCTTATTCCCTGGGCTTTAGGTTACAAAGCATTTGGAATGACCGGCTTCTTAGTTGGCTTAGTATTCTTAGTGCTCTTAGGTATCGGTATGGCTTATGAGTGGCGTAAAGGTGATCTGGAATGGGAAAAGCCAAAAGTTCAACCTCCGGTAATAAATAAGCAGCCTGCAGCAAAAGTAGAAGAAGAATTAGTTGAGGTTTAATGGGTTTACTCGATAAAGAATTTACTGATGGTAACATTGTTATAGCTAAAGCTGAAGACTTAATGAACTGGGCAAGATTGTCATCATTATGGCAAGTTAGTTTTGGATTAGCCTGTTGTGCAATCGAAATGATGGCAACATCAGCATCGCATTATGATTTTGACAGATTTGGAGTTATTCCCCGCCCTTCTCCAAGACATGCAGATATTATTATCATATCTGGTACTGTTACATTAAAAATGGCAACCCGGATTAAAAGACTTTATGAACAAATGCCTGAACCAAAGTATATTATCTCGATGGGCAGTTGTTCTAATAGCGGAGGACCTTACTGGGAGCATGGTTATCACGTTCTTAAAGGTATTGATAGAGTAATTCCGGTTGATGTTTATGTACCAGGTTGCCCACCAAGACCTGAAGCATTATTGGAAGGATTAATTAAACTTCAGGAGAAGATCCGGAAAACAAGTTTAGTAAAAAAATCAACATGAAAAACACTGAAGAAATTTTACAGGTATTAAAAGATAGTTTTCCAGATTTTAGTTTTGAACTTAAATCAGATTTACCTGTTGAAAGTTTTATTATTTGTAGTTCGTTAGTAATTGACAAAGTAGCACACTTTTTACACGATACTGCCGAGCTTAATTTTGATTCGTTAATCAATTTATCCGGAGTTGATGAAATTAAAGCAAATCAATTAAGCGTGTATTATCATCTCGAATCAACAGAATTAAAACATAAATTAGTTTTGAAAGTAGTAACAGATAGAAATAATCCGGAAGTAGCATCCGTTGTTGATATCTGGCAAGGCGCTAATTGGCACGAACGCGAAGCTTATGATATGTTTGGAATTAAATTTTTAAATCACCCTGACCTAAGAAGAATCCTGATGCCTTATGATTGGGAAGCCGGCTATCCTTTAAGAAAAGATTATGAAAATCCTGAGTTTTACCAGGGAATGAAGGTACCATATTAATTATGTCACAAGATTTACTGACAAATACTAAAAGCTCTGTAATCCGCACCGAAGAAATGGTTCTTAATATGGGTCCTCAACACCCATCCACACACGGAGTATTAAGATTAGAGCTTACTATTGAAGGTGAAATTATAACTAAGGTTACTCCTCATATAGGCTACTTACACAGATGTTTTGAAAAGCATTGTGAAGCAATGACTTATCCTCAAATAGTTCCTTATACAGATCGTATGGATTATTTAGCATCAATGGGTAATGAATTTGGCTATGCTGTAGCAATGGAAAAACTTCTTGGTATTGAAGTTCCTCAAAGAGTTGAATATATCAGGGTGATAATGGCTGAGTTTCAGAGAATTGCTTCACACCTTGTTGCTTTGGGTACTTATGGAGCTGATATAGGAGCTTTTACCCCATTCCTTTATTGTTTTAGAGATAGAGAAAAAATTTTACATCTGTTTGAAATTACCTGCGGTGCAAGATTACTTTATAATTATATATGGGTCGGTGGATTATCTCACGATTTACATCCTGACTTTGTTAGAAAAGCAAGAGATTTTGTTAAAGAATTCAGACCAACTATTAAAGAGCTTAATGATCTGTTAAGTTATAATAAGATTTTTATCGATCGTACTGCAAATGTTGGTATCCTGCCGGTTAAAACAGCAATTAATTTTGGAGTTTCAGGTCCAAATTTAAGAGCATCAGGAATTAAGTGGGATATAAGAAAAGATGATCCGTATTCTGTTTATAATAAATTTGATTTTGATATTCCTGTCGGCAAAGGAACGCACGGATCCGTTGGTGATAGCTGGGATAGATATTTCGTACGAATTTTAGAAATGGAAGAAAGTCTTAAAATCATTGAACAGGCGTTAGATCAGCTGCCTGAAGGTGATGTGCAATCAGCAATCCCAAAAAGAATTAAACCAAATGCAGGGCAGGTTTATGGCAGAGTTGAAAATCCTAGAGGAGAATTAGGATATTTTATTATTAGTGATGGCTCTACAACTCCCTACAGAGTTAAAGTAAGAGCTCCTTCATTTGTTACATTGCAGGTGCTTGGAGAATTGTGTAAAGGTTATATGATAGCTGATGTTATTACAATTCTCGGTAGTATTGATATTGTATTAGGAGAGATTGACAGATGATGTACGATTTTTTTGTTGATTTATTTGGAAATACTGTTATTGCAGCAATAGCTTCGGGAATTCTTATGAGCCTGCTGCCGTTGTTTTTGTTTATTCTGCCTTATGCTCTCTTTGCAGTTTTGGCTGAACGAAAAGTTTCAGCACATATGCAGGACAGGCTTGGTCCGATGAGAATCGGCTGGCATGGCTGGAACCAAACTATTGCTGATATAATAAAACTTATTCAGAAAGAAGATATTGTTGCTTCTGATACAGATAAACCATTGTTTAATTTTGCACCCGTTCTTGTTTTTGCTGGAAGCTATGCTGCTTTTGCCGCTATTCCATTCAGTAGTTATTATATAGGCTCAGAAGTTGACTTAGGTATATTTTATATTATTGCAGTTACGGGATTAGTAGTTGCCGGAATATTAATGGCAGGCTGGGCATCAAATAACAAATACTCGCTGCTCGGCTCAATGAGATCAGTTGCACAGATTGTAAGTTATGAAATTCCAACTATGCTGGTTGTGCTTAGTCTGGTAATGGTTAGTGAAACTATGAGTCTGCATAAACTAAGTGAAATGCAGACCGGATATTTCTGGAATTGGTATATCTTTGGCGGTCCCGGCTTTGGTCTCACTAAATTTTTACTCATTCCATCAATGCTGATTGGATTTATTATTATCTATATAAGCACCTTGGCTGAAGTTAACCGCGTTCCTTTCGATATCCCTGAAGCCGAATCTGAACTTGTAGCTGGTTATCATACAGAATATTCAGGGATGAAATTTGCAATGTTCTTTTTAGCTGAATATGCAAATATGTATGCTGTTTCTGCTATTGTTGCTGCACTGTTTTTTGGAGGTTATCAATCACCTGTCGGGTATATTGGAAATTTGTTAGGCGTTGAATGGCTTATACCGATTGAACAGTTTTTTTGGTTTACTGCAAAGGGATTGTTCTTTGTTTTCGTACAAATGTGGCTCCGATGGACATTACCCAGACTGCGTGTTGATCAGTTAATGGCAGTAAGCTGGAAGTATCTGATTCCAATTGCATTTGTAAATCTTATAACCATTGGTTTTATTACGTTAATTTAAAGTTTGAAATGAAAGAATATTTCTCAAATATTTATACAGCTCTGGTAACAATCTTTATCGGTATGAAAGTAACATTAAAGCATTTGTTTGTTCCATCTGTAACAATACAATATCCGGATGTAAAACCTGAATTACCTGAGCGCGAAAGAAATAGATTATATGTAAACATGGATGATTGTATAGGATGCGACCAGTGTGCAAGAGCATGTCCTGTAAGCTGTATTCAAATTGAAACTACCAAAGGTCTGCCTTCAGAGGATCTTGGAAAAACTTCAAATGGAAAAAAGAAAGCCTTATGGGTTACAGGATTTACTATTGATTTTTCTAAATGCTGTTATTGTCAGTTATGTGTTTTTCCTTGTCCAACTGATTGTATTTATATGACTGATGTTTATGAATTTTCAGAATATCAGCGTGATGACCTTATTTTTGATTTTGTAACCTTAACTCCTGAAGAAAGACAGCAGAAGCGCGATAATCTGGCTAAGTTTAATGCAGAAAAAGAAGCTGAAAAGTTAAAAGCTGCATCTGAAACAAAACCAAAAGCTGAAGCTGAGCAGAAAAAAGATTAACCAAAGGAATAATGAATTGAACCTTTACGATTTAATGTTTTACTTGTTTGCTGCATTGACAGTTATTTCTGGTTTTTTTGTTGTAACTAACAGAAATATCATCTACTCCGGTTTCTTTTTATTGTTCACATTCTTTGGTGTTGCTGGTATTTATGTTTTACTTGGTGCAGACTTTGTTGCTATAGTGCAGTTGATTGTTTATGTGGGCGGCATTCTGATATTACTGCTCTTTGGTGTGATGCTTACAAACACGATTACTAATGTAGAAATTAAAACCGGTACCATTAACATTTATCCTGCTACAATAGCTATTGGTTTATTAACCGGTTCATTACTGGCTGCTTTGATAAATTCATCTTGGTTAACAGTATCTACTGCAGCACCTGAGCCAACAACAAAAGCACTCGGTACTTTGCTTATTCAAGAGTATGCACTGATCTTTGAATTACTTGGAATTATTTTATTGATTGCACTTGTAGGTGCAGCATCAATGGCAAGAAGAGAAAAATAATGGAAGTAGGCTTAAATCATTTTTTAGTTGTAAGTACCTTGTTGTTCTCAATGGGTATTTATGCAATCGTAACAAGAAAAAATGCTATTCTGGTTTTAATGGGAATCGAATTAATCCTTAATTCAGCAAATATTAATTTTATCGCATTTTCACGATTTGGTAATTTCGGATTACAGGGTCATCTGATAGCATTATTTGTTATTGTGCTTGCAGCCGCCGAAGCTGCAATAGCACTGGCAATCGTTTTAAATATTTATAAAACATTATCAACTGTAAATATAGATGAGATTGATAATCTGAAAGATTAATAATGACAGAATCAGTTTTAATAAATTTATCAAATGCTATCTTATTCCTGCCCCTGCTGGGTTTTGTTGTAACCCTTCTACTTGGTAAAAAAGTTAAATCAATTTTTCTTTTTGAAGTTTTTATTCTGACTATTGTTCTGATAGCATCAATTGTATTAGCCTTTGGTAAGTTATCTTACTTCGTTGATGATAAAATTACAGCAGAGTTCGAATGGTTCAGGCTTACAGATACCTTCGCAATTAAACTTGGTTTTTTGATTGACAATATTACAGTGCTGATGCTGTTTGTTGTTGCACTTATTAGCGGACTTGTTCATTACTTTTCTATTGCATATATGAAGGGTGATGAAAGATATAACCGTTACTTTGCATATCTTGGTTTGTTTACTTTTTCTATGAATGGAATCGTTCTGACACACAGCATTATAATGATGTATATGTTCTGGGAGCTGGTCGGTCTTTCATCTTATTTACTGATTGGATTTTGGTTTGAGAAAAAATCTGCTGCTGATGCCGGTAAAAAAGCATTCCTCGTAAATAGAATCGGTGATACCGGAATGTTAATTGGAATTTTAATTTTATACCTAACCTATCACACTTTTTCATTTGATCAGATATTTGCTTCTATAAGCTCCGGTGTTTTGCCGTTCAATTCAGAATTCTGGCTGACAATGGCTGGTATTCTTCTTTTTATGGGTGCGATTGGAAAATCTGCTCAATTCCCTCTTCACGTTTGGTTACCTGATGCAATGGAAGGTCCCACTCCAGTTAGTGCTTTAATTCATGCTGCTACAATGGTTGCTGCGGGTGTTTATCTTACTATCAGAATATTCGGCTTGCTTACCGCTGATGCAATGATGTTTATTGCGATTATTGGAATGTTATCAGCATTTATACCGGCAACAATAGCTTTAACACAAAATGATATTAAAAAAGTTCTGGCTTACTCTACTGTTTCACAGCTTGGATATATGGTTATGGCACTTGGAGTCGGAGCTTATAAATTTGCTTTCTTCCACCTGGTTACTCATGCTTTCTTTAAAGCCTGTTTATTTCTGGGTTCTGGTTCTGTTATTCATTCTATGCACCACGAACAGGATATTAGAAATATGGGTGGGCTTAGAAAAAAGATGCCTTTAACTTATGCTACTTTCCTGATTTCATCATTAGCTATTTCAGGTATTCCGTTAACATCAGGATTTTTAAGTAAAGATGGAATACTTGCAAGCACTTTTGCTTTCGGATCGTTAACAGGTTATTGGATCTTTACAATAGTAGGTCTTCTTGTTGCACTTTTAACTGCTTTCTATATGTTTAGATTGATCATTGTTACATTTCATGGTGGACCAAAAGATCAGCATAAATATGAACACGCAAAAGAATCACCTTTTGTGATGGCAATGCCATTAGCAGTGTTAGCAGCATTATCAGTTTTTATTTTCTATACTCCAAATCCTTTAAGTGCAGAACAAGGATGGTTTTTAACCAAATGGATTAATAATCCTGAATTACATTCTCCTAATTCGACACGTTTTGATTTTATGCAATCTGATATGGTTGAACAAGCTTCTGTTTCTGAACATAATTCGATTTTGTATTCTGAACAATATACTGAAGCAATGCACGGCGCTCATTATCCAGCAATGCTCTTATCATTATTTGTTGCAGTACTTGGAATCTTTACTGCATTTGTGTTTTATCAATGGAAAAAAGTTGACGTTGATAAACTTAAAGGTTCATTAAAACCATTATATAATTTTTCACTTAACAAATGGTTCTTTGATGAGTTTTATCAAAAAACATTTGTTGCTGGATTATTCAGCTTCAGCAGACTTATGTACTGGTTTGATTCAAAAATTGTTGATGGAATTGTAAATGGTTCAGCAGCAGTTACGCATGCTCTCTCAACATTTATGGGCGGATTTGATAAATACGTTGTTGACAGATTTGTAAATTTTATGGCGTATTTAAGCGGCTTTTTCGGATTACTTTTCAGAAGAGTACAAACCGGAAAAGTTCAGACATACATCGTACTGGTTATATTCTCGATTATAATTTTTTTCTTTTTCTTTTAAAATAAAAGTTTGAAAAACAGGTAATACAAAAATGAATAATTTTCCGATACTAACTTTTTTAACCTTCCTGCCTATACTAGGAATGGTTATTGTTCTTCTGCTTCCCAAAAAGCAGGTGCAATCAATTAAGATAACTACTCTATTAGTTACAGGAATACAGATAGTATTATCAATCTTTCTTTTAATGGGCTATAATTTTTCTGCTGCAGGTATTAATGACCCAGCCTCCTTTCAGTTTGTAGAAAAATTCAGATGGATTGATATTACCGGCTTTGCTTGGATTGGTAAAATTAAAATTGACTATTTTCTCGGCGTTGACGGATTAAGCACGCCGTTAGTGCTGCTTACAGCTATTGTAGTTTTTATTGCAACAATATCATCCTGGAGTATTGATAAATCTGTCAAAGGATATTTTGCAATGTTTCTTTTGCTTGATACCGGCATGATGGGAACATTTGTTGCCCTTGATTTCTTTTTATTCTATGTTTTCTGGGAATTGATGTTACTCCCAATGTATTTCTTAATTGGTATTTGGGGCGGAGCAAGAAGAGAATATGCTGCAATTAAGTTTTTCCTCTATACTTTATTTGGAAGTATTTTCATTTTACTGGTAATGATAGGTTTATATTTCAGCTCAATGGAAACACTTGCCGATGGTACAAGAGTGTTTACATTTAATATGCTTGAGATGATGAATCCAGCTAATTATACTTCTAACGGAATATTATCTCCATTGAATCCGAATAACTTAAGACTTTTAGCATACATTGCTCTTTTTGCCGGCTTTGCAATTAAAATTCCTATGTTCCCCTTCCATACCTGGTTACCAGATGCACACGTAGAAGCTCCTACAGCAATCAGTGTTATTCTTGCCGGAGTGCTGCTTAAAATGGGAACCTACGGAATACTAAGATTGTGTTTTCCTGTTTTTCCGGAAATTACATATCAGCTTGCATGGTGGATTGCAATGTTTGGTATGATCAACATTATTTATGGCGCATTAACCGCTATGGCTCAAAAGGATTTTAAAAAGCTAATTGCATATTCATCTGTTTCGCACATGGGATTTGTATTACTTGGTATGTCAGGTCTAAATACTATTGGTATATCTGGAGCAATTCTTCAGATGTTTAACCACGGAACAATTACTGCTATGCTCTTTTTAATTGTCGGAGTAATTTATGACCGTGCCCATATCAGAGACTTAGACGCTTTTGGTGGTTTAGGTAAACAAATGCCTATATATACCGGATTTGTAACGATAGCATTCTTTGCAGCAATCGGATTACCTGGTTTGAGCGGTTTCATTTCTGAAGCTTTGGTATTTTTAGGCGGATTTGGTTCAGCTACTACACGTGTCTTTACAGCAATATCAACACTTGGTATTTTATTGGGTGCAACTTATATGCTCTGGACTATGCAGAGAGTATATCTCGGCTCATTAAATGAAAAATGGAAAGAACTGAAAGATCTTACTACAAGAGAGTATTTTATGCTTGTCCCGCTTACAGCTATTGTTATCTTTTTAGGTGTTTATCCCTCGCCTATGCTTGATTTGATGAATACATCTGTAAATGCAATGGTTAAGTTTATTACTGATGCACAGGGAGTTTATAGTGCTTTTAATTCATTCTAATTATTTGAAGTGAATAAATTGATTATACCAGATTTAATAAATAGTCTTAATTCTATTTTACCTGAGATAGTACTATCTCTTACCTTAGTTGCAATTATTCTATCAGATTTGATATTTCATAAAAACAAAAAATATCTGCCGTATATTGCCTTAATCGGACTGATAACAACTTTTGTATTTTTAATAAATCAATTTGGTAAATCTGATCCCGCTTTCCCTGTTTCAGCACAATTGAGTCTTCTTTCACTCGATCCGTTTTCTTTGTTCTTCAAAGTCATCATACTTATTAGTTCGTTCTTAATCATTTTGTTTTCAATGTCATCAAAAGAAATTGAAACTGGTTTAAACAGACACGGTGAATATTACGGACTGATATTTGGAATGATAATCGGTATGTTCTTTATGATCTCTGCAAACGATCTCATTCTGATTTATTTATCATTAGAGCTTCTTTCACTTTCATCTTATATCCTTGCAGGATTTGTAAAAACTTCTCTTAGAAACAGCGAAGCTTCGTTGAAATACCTTATTTACGGTGCAGCATCATCAGGTATTATGCTTTTTGGTATATCTATTTTATTTGGAATTTTTGGCTCGACAAATCTTCAGGAAATAAATGCACTGATTAACACCCCTGCAGCAAGTCAGCTTACTTTTTTAATATCTGTTATTTTAATTTTTGCCGGTATCGGATTTAAAATTTCTGTAGTTCCTTTTCACTTCTGGACACCCGATGTTTATGAAGGCGCTCCGATTACTATAACTGCTTTCCTTTCTGTAGCAAGTAAAGCTGCTGGTTTTGCAGTGCTGATACGCTTTCTTAAGGTTACATTTATTGATTCATTAACCGGAAATGGTTACTGGCAATTGATTGGTTATATTGACTGGCAAATTCTTCTGATTATTATTGCGATTATTACAATGACCTTTGGAAACTTTGCAGCTCTTTGGCAGGATAATTTGAAAAGAATGCTGGCTTATTCAAGCATTGCTCATGCCGGTTATTTAATGCTCGGAGTATCTGTTTTTTCTGATCAAGGTTTAATTGCAGTATTGGTTTACTTCTTTATTTACATGTTTATGAACCTTGGCGCTTTTTACGTTGTTATGCTTATTGCAAATAAAATCAATTCAGAAGATATTGAAGATTATAAGGGGCTCGGTTATTCACTTCCATTTCTTGGAACCTTATTAGGATTGTTTTTGGTCTCACTGACAGGATTACCTCCTACTGCCGGATTTATCGGTAAACTTTATCTCTTCATTGCATTAGTTGATGCAAACATGATAACTGTTGCAATTATCGCTTTGCTGAACACTGTCGTTTCACTTTACTATTATATAAGAGTTTTAAGAGTGATGTACTTGATTAAATCTGAAAAAACTGTTTCTATTAATTTGAACCCGCTTAGTTTTGTTGTGTTGATGTTTATGGCTATCCCTACATTAGTACTTGGGGTTTATTTTAGTCCATTGGTAAACTTTGCTAAAGAGTCAGTACAGTTATTAGGATTTTAATCACACCAGGTTGATAATAAAACTATTTTATTTTAAGTTGATAACCGACTAATTTAGTCTTATTTCAATATGCTAAAACTTTCAAAAAAATCTGAATATGCATTGATGGCTGCCGGATATATGGCAGTTAAAAATCAGGGAACTGCAATTACAGCCAAAGAAATTGCAAATAGTTTTAATCTCTCGTATGAGTTGATATCCAAAGTTTTACAAAGCTTATCAAAAAATCAGATCGTGGTTTCTTATAAAGGTGTTAAAGGCGGATATGTTTTATCAAAATCACCGATTGATATTTCACTAATAGATTTGATCAAAGCAGTTGAGCCTGATTATCAAATTGCAGAATGCTTAAGATATGAAAGCAAAAAATCTTGCTGCTATGAAGAACACTGCACAATAAAGGATCCGCTTGCATCTGTTCAGCAGAAAATTGATAAAGTATTTTTAGAAACTAAGCTATCACATATTATTTAAGTAAAAGTAAATTTTATAAATCAAAGAAGAGTGTAATAATATGAGTAACAAAAATGTTCAGAGCTTATTTGAAAGCTTAAAAATGGAAAATGAAATTTTCTTGAATTATCTGAAAGCTAAATTTCCTCTATTTCATAATTCAAATGTTTTTTCAAGAGATTTTGAATATGGATTAGAAAGCTTTCTTGAAAAAAGAGGAATATACCTATCGTACCAAAAACTCGAAGAGCTTTCTAAACTTTTTTCTGATTACTTTGAATCAACCGGCATATTTGTTAAAACAAGTAAAATAGGCTGGAGATTGAATTATCCGCAATTTGTTACAACAAAACCAGGTGATCCTTTTTCATTTTAATCTAACAATACTCACACTTCTGTCTGAGTAAAATAATGAGAAAATATGAATACAGATAAAACAGAAGCTGAAATTACCGTTACTGAAAAAGCAGTAAACGAGATAAAAAAAATTATGGAGGAAAATAAAATTACTCCGGAATTTGGATTGAGAATCGGAGTAAAAGGCGGTGGAGCTGCAGGATTAACATATTCTTTAGGATTTGATCCTGACACAAGAGATGGTGATACAATTATCGAACAAAACGGACTTAAACTTTTGATAGATGGTAAAAGTTTATTTTATCTAAGCGGTATCCAGTTAGATTATTCTGATGGTTTGAATGGAAAGGGATTTGTTTTTAAAAATCCTAACGATACTAAAAGCTGTGGTTGTGAAGGTTAATTTGAAATAAACAGAGAGGTAACATTTATGCAAAGAAGAAAGTTTATTATTGCATTGGGTAGTATTCCCGCTGTTTCTTTGATTAGTAATACAGAAGACAAGTTAAATAAAATCAATAAATATATAAGGAGAAATACTATGGCTAAATTTGAATTACCCCAACTTCCCTATTCGTATGATGCACTTGAACCTTACATTGATAAAATGACAATGGAAATTCATCATACAAAACATCACAACGCTTATGTTACAAATCTTAATAAAGCATTGGAAGGAACTGAACACGAGGGAAAATCTTTAGAAGAAATGTTTACAATGATTTCAAAACTTCCTGCCGGAGTTAGAAATAACGGCGGCGGTCACTGGAACCATTCCTTGTTTTGGACATTGATGAAACAGAATGGCGGCGGAAAACCAAACGGTAAAGTTGCTGATGCAATTAACTCAGCTTTTGGTTCATTTGACGAATTTAAATCTAAATTCAATACTGCTGCTGCAACTCGTTTTGGTTCCGGATGGGCTTGGTTACTTGTTCAGGATGGAAAACTTGTTGTTTCTTCAACTCCAAATCAGGATAATCCTTTAATGGATGTTGCTGAAGTTAAAGGTACACCAATCTTAGGTATTGATGTTTGGGAACACGCTTATTATCTGAAGTATCAGAACAGAAGACCTGAATATGTTGATAATTGGTGGAATGTTGTTAACTGGGATAAAGTTAACGAGCTTTTTTCTAAAGCATAAGTCTCTTTTGAAATAGTGGAGTTTTGGAATAAAACATTATTAAAATTTCCATCACTCCACTACTTCTTTATTACATTGCTCTATTATTTGATTATTCCATTTTATTTGCATCTTAAATAATATGAAAACAATACCTATTTTCCCGTTAAACTTAGTAGTATTCCCAGGTTCAAAATATCCATTACACATATTTGAAGAACGATACAAGATTTTAATTCAAAAATGTCTGAGGGAAAAATCAGGATTCGGAATTGTTTCTTCATTTGATAATAAAATATCTGATGTAGGTGTTTATGTATTAATAGATTCAGTATTGAAATACTATGATAACGGGGAATCAGATATTGTTGTTACAGGGATTGAAAGATTTTTGATTGCTAATATTTATACTCATCCTGATGGATATAGTATTGCTGAAGTTGAAAAATATACTGATGCCAGTTTTAATATTGATGACAGTCTTATCTCTTATTTGAAATCGAAATTTGAAGAAATTGTTGAATTAGCAAACTATAAACTGGAAGAATCATTCTGGAATAATTTCAAAAATGCAGAGCTTAAATCGTACAAGATTGCAGAAAAATCGGGACTTAGTTATGAGCAGCAACAGGAATTTTTAATCCTGAAAAATGAAAACGACAGATTAACTTATCTGATAAATTATTTTCTATCGATTAAAGAGAAAGTATCTGCTGCAGAAAACCTGAAACGCATTATAATGAATAATGGATATTTGAATTAAGAATATTTTCTTAAAAAGTTATGATATTAATTTTTCGGATTCTCACTTAATAACATAACCGGCTATTTGTAAATCTCACCCTTTCCCATTCAATCCTTCAATAATTTCCTTAAAGCTTGCCAGTCCTGTTTCTACATTTTCAGCAGTCTTTTTCTAACTGTTTCTCCTGCACCGCCTTCAACAAAACATTATCAGGAACAACTACTGCAGCTTTGCCATCTGCTTTGAGCATTGATCGTACATGCTGAACAAAATTCAACTGCTTGTTTGAAGTTGTTGTCCAGAAATCCTGTCTTCCGTAAGTGAGTGCTTCCCTGCAAAATAACGAAAAAAACTTTGGATGGTAAGGATTAGCTACTTTAATAAAGTAAAGTTAACTGGGAAATTCATTAATACACATTCGAATAAGAATCACTTATATAAATAGCAGAGATAAGCGATCAATATCTGTCAATAATTTAATCTAAAAAAGTCTGTTACCTATTTATACTTTTCCTTGATCTGGATTCTATTATTAGCTCTTGCCAGTGCAGCCTCAGCCCTTGTAATATTTATCTTGCTGTTCTTTGCAGATAATCTCTCTTCTGCTCTTTGTTTAGCTTTTAATGCACGTTCTTCATCTATTTCAGATACTTCTTCAATTGAATCAGCTAACACAAGAACCTTGTTGTCAAGAACTTCAATTGTGCCGCCTGCTGTTGCATAGTAATCTGATTTTCCATCAGGCAGATCAACTTTAATCATTCCGACTTCGAAAGTACTGATTATTGGAGCGTGATTTTTTAGTACCTGAAATCTGCCCTTTGTTCCCGGGACTGTAATTGCTTTTATCTCACCATTAAAAGCAGACTTTGATGGAGTAATTATTTCTAAATTTAATTCAAACATTATCCAGCCATCTTTTTAGCATTTTCAATTGCCTCTTCAATTGTACCGACATACATAAACGCTGATTCAGGAAGATCATCATACTTACCATCAATGATTCCCTTGAAACCGCGGATTGTATCTTCCAACTTAACATATTTTCCTGCTTTACCTGTAAATGCTTCAGCTACGTGGAAAGGCTGACTAAAAAATCTCTGTATTCTTCTGGCTCTTCTTACTACAATTTTATCATCATCAGAAAGCTCGTCCATACCAAGAATGTTAATGATATCCTGAAGGTCTTTGTAATGCTGAAGGATCTCTTTACAGTTTTTTGCAACATCGTAATGCTCTTGTCCTAAAATGCCAGGCTCAAGAATTCTTGAAGTTGATTCGAGCGGATCAACAGCAGGGTAAATACCAAGCTCTGAAATCTGACGGCTTAACACAGTTGTTGCATCAAGGTGGGCAAATGCAGCTGCAGGAGCAGGGTCAGTTAAATCATCTGCAGGAACATAAATTGCCTGAACAGATGTAATTGATCCTTTATCTGTAGAAGTAATTCTTTCCTGTAGTGCACCCATTTCAGTAGCAAGATTAGGCTGATAACCAACAGCTGAAGGCATTCTTCCTAAAAGTGCGGATACTTCTGAACCTGCCTGAGTGAAACGGAAAATGTTATCAACAAATAAAAGAACATCTCTTCCCTCTTCATCTCTAAAATATTCAGCAATCGTTAATCCTGTTAAAGCTACACGCAATCTTGCGCCAGGCGGTTCATTCATCTGACCAAATACCAATGCAGTTTTATCAATTACACCCGACTCTTTCATTTCGAGCCAAAGATCATTTCCTTCACGTGTTCTTTCACCTACACCGGCAAATACAGAATAACCTCCGTGTTGTTTTGCAATATTGTCAATCAATTCTTGAATGATTACTGTTTTACCAACACCTGCACCGCCAAATAGCCCTGTTTTACCACCACGGCTGTATGGTTCCATCAAGTCAATCACCTTAATACCGGTTTCAAACATCTGTGTATTAGTAGTTAAATTTTTGAACGCAGGGGCAGCTCTATGAATTGGATATCGTTTTTCTGATTTTATTTCGCCAAGTCCGTCAATTCCATCACCAATTACATTAATCAATCTACCGAGAGTTGCAGGTCCAACAGGAACAGTTATTGGTTTACCGGTATCAAACACATCCATACCTCTAACTAATCCATCAGTTGAATCCATAGCAACTGCTCTTACTCTATCTTCACCGAGATGCTGCTGAACTTCAACCACAAGATCCTCACTTTTGCCTTCTGTAGAGACTCTTGGAATTCTTATTGAGTTATAAATATTTGGAAGATGACCACCTTCAAATTCGATATCAACAACAGGTCCGATAATCTGAATAATTTTGCCTTTTATCTCGCTCATTTTTTACCTTATTAGTTATAATTTAAGTAACAAAGTTAAGTTTAATGCCCTTTTTTTACAACTTTTTTATATCATAAGAATTAAATTTATCTATTCATTTTCAAGCAGTTAATAAATTGAATCTTTTCTCATTTTCCGGTTAATTTCAGACAGTATTTATTAACAAATTGCAGTTCTAAGGTAATTATATTCTTCTTTTACTTTGTCAATTGATTTAGTTATTTTTTATCTTAAATAAATAACTGTGTTCATTAAGATATGGCTTCAATTAAAAAGCAACTGTTAGTTATTCCATCTATCGATATTCAAAATGGAAAAACTGTCAGAATTATTAAAGGAATTCCTGAACTAGACTGCCGTGAATACGATGATGATCCTGTTGAGATGGCAATGCTTTGGCGTGCAGAAAATGCAAAGATGCTGCATATAGTTGATTTTGATGGAGCATTTGATCATTCTAATAAAAATCAGGATATAATTAAAGAAATATGTAATTCCGTAATCATACCAATTGAATTTGCAGGTGGTGTAAGAAGTATTGATGAAGCTAAAGCAATCTTTGATCTTGGAGTTTATCGTATCGCTATCAATACAATGGCATTGGAAAACCGTCCTGAGTTTATAAAATTATTTGAAAAATTCGGACCCACCAAAATAGTACTTTCAATAGATATTCTTAATAATAAGCTTGTATCCCGCGGCAGACAAAAACAATCAGATTTAAATTATTTTGACTTTGTTAAGGAGATGATACAAATAGGAATTGACCGGGTTATTGTTACAGACGTTAATCGTAACGGGGTTATGCAAGGACCTAATATACAGTTATCTAAATCTATTGCTGAAAAATGCAAAGTAAAAGTAACTCACTCAGGCGGAGTTCGAAATAAAGATGAATTATTTGATCTTCAAGAATTAATTCCGATTGGAATAGATTCTGTTATTATTGGAAGAGCATTTTATGAAAACAGATTCCCCTGCCAGAAATTATGGCGGGTAGCTGAATCCGGATTATTTAACTGAGGATTTTATATGGAAAAAGAAAAAGTTGTTCATAGTAGTTTTTGGGTAAATATTTTTAATTCACCTACTGAAGAAACTGATTTAATAAATTCACTTAAATCTATTCCTATATTCAAAGAGCTTAATAAAAGAGATATCACATCACTGATGAGTATTATTCATAGCCGTACTTATGTTGCCGGCGAAATTATATTTTATCAGGGTGATCCCGGAATTGGTCTTTACCTTATCCGTGAAGGAGAAGTTGAAATCAAAAGGACTAATGATTTTGGTCTAGAAAATACACTTGCTGTTTTTTCGCGAGGTGATTTTTTTGGAGAACTTGCACTGGTTGATGGTGAGAAAAGATCTGCATCGGCTGTTGCTAAAACAGCTTGTAAAATATCTGTAATATTCAAACCTGATCTGGACGAATTTATTGAGAAGTATCCAAAGAAAGGGATAAAAATTCTTACCGGTATTTGCAATATTCTTGCATTAAGATTAAGAACAGTCAACGAAGATTTCCATAATCTGCAATACAATAAACCACAAGAGAAAGGGAATGAAGATGGAATCAACAATTAAAAAAGTTCTTGTACCTATTGATTTTTCTGACTATTCCAAAAGTGCATTAAAATATGCAGTTAATTTCTCAAAACTTTTTAATGCTGAAATTATTCTGATATATGTTGTCGAACCTGTTATATATCCTTTGGATTTTAGTATGGGTCAGATTGCTATGCCTTCTTTTAGTACTGAATGGGATACACGTGCAAAAGAGGAGCTTGATAAACTTGCTAAGAAAGAAATTAATTCAAATGTAAAAACTATAATTAAAACGGGAAAACCATTTCTTGAGATCATTGAGACAGCAAAAGAGGAAGATATTGACTTGATTATAATTGCAACTCATGGTCATACAGGTGTAGAGCATATAATATTCGGAAGCACTGCTGAGAAGGTTGTAAGAAAAGCACCTTGTCCTGTTTTAACATTGCGCGAACCAATTAAAGGTTATAATCATAAGGAAGAAAACAATAAAGCTTAGTAAATTTTCTGTTATATAATTTAATAATAATATCAAATCTGATTTGACAGGAAAGTTTTTTGATTAATAAGGATAATTTCAATAAAGCGGTTTTTCTGATTAGTTTTCTCTTTGTGTAACAAAGTCAACTAAATTTATCAGAGATGATTTCATCTCAGATTCGGGGAAGATATTAAGAGCATCTTTGGCTTGAACAGAATAATCTTGTGAAATCTTCAAAGCATAATCGATTCCGTTATTAGCTTTTACAAAACCAATAATTTCCTTTACTTTAGTCTTGTCATTACCATTCTTAAGGATATTCCTTATTCTTGCTGCTTCACTTTTAGATACTTTGTTAAGAGCATAAATTAAAGGAAGAGTTATTTTCTTTTCTTTAATATCACCGCCTACAGGTTTGCCAATTAAATTAGTTGTTCCTTCATAATCGAGAATGTCATCTCTGATCTGAAATGCCATTCCTATTGAGTGACCAAACTTTTTCATAGCTTCAATAAATTCTGAATTACTGGTTGTACTCATAGAGCCAATCAGGCAGCAAGTCTCCAACAAAGAAGCAGTTTTATCTGAAATAACTTTAAAATAAGTTTCTTCATCAATATCAAGCTTTCTTGTTTTCTGGATTTGCAGCAGCTCTCCCTCAGACATTCTTTTTACTGCTTCTGTAATAACTTTTAGAAAATCATAATCCTTACCTTCAACAGAAATCATCAGACCGCGTGAGAGTAAATAATCACCCATTAGTACCGCAACTTTATTTTTAAAGATTGCGTTGATAGACCATATTCCCCTTCTCTTATCAGCATTATCTACAACATCATCATGAATAAGTGTAGCTGTATGAAGTAATTCTACAAGGTTGGCACCGCGAAAAGTTCTTTCAGTTATTCCGCCGGATATTTTAGCAGAAAGAAGAACAAGTATTGGGCGAATCTTCTTTCCTTTCTGTCTGATAATGTATCTTGCAACCAGATCAACAATTCCAACATTAGAACGCATAGCAGTTTTGAATATTTCTTCAAATTGAGCTAATTCATTTTTAATTGGTCGGCTTATTTTAGTAAGAGAAGACATTATCAAGACTTTTTTTGTGAAAATTTGGATATCAAAATACTTATTTCATATAACAGCACTAATGGAACTGCTAAAACTATTTGTGATACGGGATCGGTTCCGGGAGTCAAAAAAGCAGCAGCAACCAAAATAAAAACGAATGCATGTCTTCTGTATTTTCTCATAAAACTCGGTTTAAGGATTCCAAGTTTAGATAAAAAAAATGAAATCATAGGCAACTCAAATACTAATCCAGCTGCAAGCATAACACTTATAATAATTGACATATACTCATCTACTGCAAACTCATTCTTAATTGACTCAGATCCAAATTGTGCTGCAAACTTAAGAGATAAAGGAAGCATTACAAAATACGCAAATGCTATACCGGCTAAGAAACAAAGTGAAGAAAAGATAACAATCCAAAGTATATATCTTCGTTCTTGTTTTCTTAATGCTGGTGCAATAAACTGCCATAGTTGATAAAACAGATTTGGAATACTAAGAATTATCCCGACCATTATCGCAATTTGCACATATAAAAATAACTGACCGAATGGTTTTAAATTCTGTAGTGAAGCATTTGAATCTTTAGCAGGTTTTAGTAAAACTACATCAACAAGAAAATCAATAAATATCCAGGCAACAATTGTCCCGACAACAACACCAATAAGCGAATAAATTATTCTCCACCTGAGTTCCTCAAGATGTTCAAGAAACGTCATTTCTCTTTCAGAAGCTGCATCCTCCTGTTTTATATCTTCTTTTGCTAATTCTTCAGTCACGATAATAGAATATTACTTCATTTCTGCAAATAATGGGAATGGTGCAGTTAATTTCTTTACTTCTTGCTGTAAATCGCTAAGTATTTTTTTGTTCTCGAAACCATTGATTGCTTTATTAATTATATCTGCAATTATTTCCATTTCCTTTTCTTTCATTCCACGGGAAGTTAGAGCAGAAGAACCAATCCTAATTCCGCTTGTAACAAACGGACTTCTCTTATCAAAAGGCACCATATTTTTGTTGACTGTAATTCCGGCATCTTCAAGAGCTATTTCAGCTTGTTTGCCGGTAATATTTTTATTTGATAAATCAATCAGCATAAGATGATTATCTGTTCCACCGGAAACAATATCAAAATTATATTCAATCAATTTTGCTGCTAATGTCTGAGCATTTTTTCTTACCTGTAAAACATAATCTTTGAATGAATCAGAAAGTGCTTCTCCAAATGAAACTCCTTTTGCCATAATGATGTGCATCAATGGTCCTCCCTGAATTCCCGGCATAACCATACTGTCAATTAATTCAGACATCATTTTTACTCTATCACCTTTTGGTGTAGTCAATCCCCATGGATTCTCTTTATCTTTTCCAATGAGAATTATACCGCCTCTTGGTCCTCTTAAAGTTTTATGTGTAGTTGAAGTAACCGCATCACAATATTTTAACGGATTATTAAGCAATCCTTTAGCAATTAAACCTGCAGGATGAGCCATATCGCACATCAATAAAGCACCAACAGAATCTGCTATTTCTCTGAACTTTTTATAATCCCAATCTCTTGAATATGCACTTGCACCTGTAATGATCAGTTTTGGTTTTTCTTTATTAGCCATATCAGAGATTTTATCATAATCAAGTAAACCGGTCTGTTCATTTAATTCATACCCTACTGCTTCATAAAGCTTACCTGAAAAGTTAACAGGTGAGCCATGTGTTAAGTGCCCACCATGGGCTAAACTTAACCCGAGAAATTTATCTCCTGGTTTTAGAAAAGTCATTAGAACAGCCATATTTGCCTGAGAGCCGCTATGAGGCTGTACATTAACATACTCAGCATTAAAAAGTTTCTTTAATCTTTCTCTGGCAATATCTTCTGCCTGATCAACAAACTCACAACCACCATAATACCTTTTACCCGGATAACCTTCAGCATATTTATTCATAAGTACTGTACCAGAGGCTTCCAGGACTGCTGGGCTTACATAATTTTCCGAAGCAATCAATTCAAGTTTATTCTTTTGTCTATCAATTTCTAATTGCAGGACATTAAATAATTCTGAGTCTTTTTTTAGATGTGATTCCATTTTAACCGCTTAATTTGATGAATGAATGAAGTAAAATTAGAAAAGGTTTCCTGAAATCTCAAGAAACCTTTTTAACGAAAATTAACAAAAGTGAGCTATTGTACAGTAACACTTCTACCGATCCAACCAACACAAGTTATTGGTATGGAAGTGCCTGATTTAATATTTCTAAAGAATAAATCTTCTTTAGTTGGAACAACACCAGATAAAGCATTTATTCTATCTTTAGCTTCATTAAGATTGGGATCCATATTTAATGCTTTTCTGTATGTTTGTTGAGCTAACAAATAAACAAGTTTTCTATCAAAATCCGAACAACTATTTGCAGATTGTTCATATAAAAATCCTTCATAAAAAATAGGTAAAGCCCAGTTATTCCCTAGTTCACTTGCTTTTAAAAATTGAGTTCTTGCCTGAGAATATTTTCCGGCATCCATTAAAGCTTTACCATAATAGAAGTAATGATCCTTATTTTCTGGTTCGAGTTTAATTAGCTTGGAGAAAACTTCTTCAGATTTTTTAGTATTATCTAACTTTGTATATGCATTACCAAGTTGAGTTAAGAATCCCACATTATCTGGTTCTTTACTTATTAAAAACTCCAAAGGTGCAATTGCTTCATTCCACTCGCTTGCCTGAATTGCAGTAGCAGCTAATGCTTTAGCCTTCTTTATATTTTCAGGATCTTTTTGCCAGGCTTCCTTCTGAAAAGCTAATATTTCATCAATACTTCCAAACAATTCGGTAACAATACTTCCCCAAACCGGATTATCAGGTTCTCTTTCAGAAAGCAATGTATAGATATCAATTGCTTTTTGCTTAAAATCGTTCGTACCATCATCATTATTTATATAAAGCTGACCTAATCTGTTATAATAGAATGAAGATAAATCAGGCTGCCATTGAATTGCCTGTTCGTAATCCGGAATTGTAATTGAAGCTGGCAAATGCAGCCATATTTCCGAAACATAAGCTTTGCGAGCTTGAAAATATCCTCTATCCTCTGGTCTGTATTTAATTGCAAGATCATAAAAATATAAAATTGTATCCTGCACTTCTTTAACCATTTCTTGAGAAGTAGTAGAAGAATCGTGTATTGCCCATAGTGATTCTTCCATTTTATAATATATCCATTTACTGAATTTTACCGGATTTGCTTCAACAACTGACCAGAAATAAGGCATTGCGCTTTCAAAGTCCTTATTCTTATGATACTCAGTACCTAAGCTATAATCAGTAATTATTTTCATTGAATCAGCAGTTTGTCCAAATGTAACAACAGTACTTATAATCAATGTTAATGTTATAGTTTGTATTAGTGTTTTCACTTTATGCACCTTTGTGATTATTAGTGAACTATTTATCATATCTCAAAAACCAGAGTTCGCCAAGACTTAAGCCAAGGTAAACTCTTATTGAATTTTCATTTAATAAGCTGTTTTCTGTAGTCCCGCGTTTCGAATATTGCAGCGCAACATCAATTGAATTTTCTGCACCTAATGGATAAGAAAAGCCAACAAAAGCTCCTAGCTGATCTATTCCTGTACCATTAAAAATATATTGTGTTTGTTCTAAACTTAAACCCAAACGCCAGATAATTTGTTCCCATTCACTCATTCCCATACCTTTCTTAGGTTTATATTCAAAACCTACACTGAATTTATTTATATCTCGCAGATTAATTTCTGTTTTTTCATTAAAAGTATATTCACTCATTGGCTGATACATATAATCAAAATTAAAAGAAAACAATTCATTAAAAACAAAACTTATGCCGCCGTTAAATCTTTGTGGAATCTTCATTTTTGTCTGCCCTGAAGAAATAGTGTCCACCAAATAGAGCGATGTAGAGGTAAAAAGAGTATCAGTATCCAGATTTCCCAATACATTATATGAAAAACCAAGTCTTAAATCATCTAAAAATGAAATTGAAAGCTCATTTGCCAGATTTGGAGAAATGATTCCAAATGAACCTCCAAATCCTGTTGATCTTCGCAGACTTTCGTACTTTGTATTAATAAGAGTTTCACTTTGATTAAAATTAATATTAGAGATATAGTCAATATTACCAAAGTAATAATCCAGTGATGCACCAGCAGAAAAACCTAAAGGTAAATAAACAGACGATCCGACAAATAATTTAGAAATACCGCCTTTGCCTTCATACTCAACAGAGTATTCCGGAATTTCACTTTGTGCTGAAAAATTCTCTTTAGCTTTATAACTAACCCGTGAAAATGGAACAAGACCAGTCACAACTCCAATACCAAGATCCCGACTAATAGGAAAACCGAAAGTAAATCCTTTAAAATCTGTTTCACTATTATATACTGAGCGATTTGCATCAGAGATTAAAACACCTTTGTAACCAAAACCAAATTCAATTCTTGTTTTGGACATTACAGTCCACCCGGCAGGATTTGCAACCAATAAATGATCCTGATCCAGAAGTGCAGCACCAATATCTCCAATAGAAATAAGCTTAGATGAGTAACTATATTCAAAATCACCAATTCCATATCTGGAATAAACAGAAGAGTTCTGGGCAAAAAGAATTTCAGAAAGAATAATTAAAAAAATGGAGGTTGATAACAGAGTTTTCATTATCGTTTACCTCCTTTGGAATAAATTATTTCCAGCCTTGGACGATCAGAAATATTAGAAGCATTGCTTCCTTTAATTGCAAAAATCTCTAATCCCCAAAACTCCTGTGTTGATTTTATCAAAATTCCCTGATTATCCACATTATTGTTAAATGCACGGATAATATAAGTTATATCACCTGAAAAAGTGTTACCATTTCTACTTAATTTATAAGAATAATTTTTATTCAAGCTATCTTTAGTTGAATCAGCAATAAGGAAAACACTCAACGAATTTTCAAAATCACTGCCAAATTTTGATTGGAGTGTGTCAATAGTCAAAGTCAGTTTTGCTGAATTAATAGCAATATCTTTAGGTAAAACAGAAAAATCAAAGTTAAGCTGCATTTCAGATGTAAGACTTGATTGTATAGCAAGATTTTCAGTTCCAACATCTGCCACTGAACCAATTATTGCACTAACATCTAAAGTAATATACCCTATCAAAGTGTCTATATAAGCTCCGGGTTTCTGAACCACAACTCTCAGGATAGGAACATTAACATCACTTACATTATATGCCGTAAAACCCAGTACTTTCTGTGTATTATCCTCAGGTGAAAGTAAGATACCATAATTGTTACCTAATGAAGTATCAGCATAATTCTTCAGCCAGGATGTTGCTAGTTCGTTGCTAAGATGAAATGTATAGGTTGTATCGTTTAATGATGTTCTGTTAGAACTTAAATCAACATTATCAACAGACAGAGAGGCAAAATCATCTGAGGTAAAATCAGAAGAACTCCAAAACTCATTAATCTTAAATACTTTATAATCAAAACTGCCATTTGAATTTCCAAAGGAATAATCTTTAGTTAATGTAACGTATGAATCAATAACATTTATAGTCTGAGATTTAATTTCACTAACTATTGAGTCAGGTAAAAGAAAGGCAAACTTTAATAAAATATGCGAAGTTACATTTTCAGTTTTACCTAATAAAACATGCGATGCATTGCCAAGAATATAAACTTTTTTGAAGTCAAATGAGTTTTGTGATATAGAATCAACCATTGAGTCAAATTTCTTTACTTCAACACCATCCTGATTAAGAAAATTACTTCCTAAATCAGTTGGAGAATCATTACAATGGGATAATAAAATACCTGTTATAATTAAGGCTAGAAATGAAAATATTTTTTTAAATATCAATTAAACTCCGGTGGAATCGTTAATTATATGTTTAGATGCTTCAGTAAAATTTTCGGCTACAAAACTTGGAAAATTATTGTCATTTTGCAAGATAGAAAAACTTAGATCACCTTTTCCTGTTCTAACAAGAATTGATTTCAAGCCTGCATTTTTAGCAGCTAAAATATCAACTTCTGAATCACCTACAAAATATGATTTTGATAAATCAACATTAAATTTATTTACGGCTTCGATGATCATTCCGATTTCTGGCTTTCTGCATTTACATAGTTCTATATCATTAAAATCGGGATGATAAGGACAATAAAAAAAGGCATCAATTTGTACATTAAATTCTTTTAGCTTGGTATTGATGGCTTCATTTATTTTTTCGACCTGTTCTTTGGTAATCAAACCTCTGGCAATTCCGGATTGATTTGATATTACAATCAATTTGAAATGATAGATATTCTTAAGCTCTGCCAAACATTTGCCAACATCTGGAAACAATTCAACTTTTTCAGCATCACCGATATAACCAGTATCAAAGTTAAGCGTACCATCACGATCCAAAAAAACAGCTTTATTCAGCATTAAATTATTCGGTATTAATCATTGACTTGTAAAGTTCAATATATTGTTTTGCAGAAACATCCCAGCTAAAATCCATCTTCATTCCGTTACGCATTATCCTCTGCCAAACTTTTTTATTTGCAAATACTTTTACTGCTCTTTTAATTTCCTTTAACATTTCGATAGAATCATACTTCTTAAAAACGAAACCAGTACCTTCTTCCGTTTTTTCGTTATACTTTATCACTGTATCGGCTAATCCGCCTGTTTCACGAACAATAGGCACAGTACCATAGGCAAGGCTGTACATCTGATTTAATCCGCAAGGTTCATATTTAGACGGCATTAAAAATATGTCTGCTCCTGCTTCAATTAAATGCGCAAGCTCATCATTAAATCCAAGATAAACTGCAAATTTTTCGGAATGTTTCATTGCCATTTTTTCGAAGAAAGAATGATATTTAGAATCTCCTGTTCCAAGAACTATTAACTGAATATTTAATTTCATTAAATCCGGAAAAGCTTTTTGAAGAAGATCAATACCTTTTGAATTAAACAAACGCGAAATTAATCCAATTATCGGCACATCTTCTCTGAACTTTAATCCGAATCTATCAGCAAGCTCTTTTTTATTCTCAAGTTTTGCTTCAATATTCTTAACCGAGAACTTAGCAGGAATCAACTTATCTTTTTCAGGATTCCAAACATTTTTATCAATTCCATTTACAATACCAAATAATGAATCTTTTCTCTTGGACAGAACTTCCTTAAGTCCTTCGCCATATTCTTCTTTTGTCCTTATTTCATTGGCATAAGTTCGACTTACAGTATTAATTACATCCGCAAACATAAGTCCGCTTTTCATAAAGTTTATTTTTCCGTTATGCACAATACCTTTAGAAGCACTCTCTAATTCTTTCGGAAGACCGGTTTTATGAAAAGTTGCAATAGGAAATTCGCCCTGATAAGCCAGGTTATGAATTGTGAATAGTGTGTTAAACTTATCAAAACTTTCGTGGTCTTTGTAAATTGTTTTTAGATATGCAGGTATTAATCCGCACTGCCAGTCATTCAGATGAATTACATCAGGTATCCATCCAAGTTTAATAATTAATTCCATTACAGCGCGGCTTAATAGAATAAATCTTTCATCGTTATCCGGATAATCTTTTCCTGTTCTTGGATCTGTATAAAGACTATTCCGGCTGCCGAAATATTCTTGATTATCCAGAAAGTAAATCTGAACCCGTACTCTAGGTCCAGGCAAAAAACAAGACTTTAAAGAAAAAACAACATCTTTATCCCCTATCTTTACTTGCAGATCTTTTAATCTCACGATTTCATGAATCTTAAATTTTCTTTCGTCAACTGCACCATATTTGGGTACAACGATTCTTACTTCGTGTCCCAATTCAGAAAGCATTTGAGGCAATGCTGAGGATACATCAGCTAATCCACCTGTTTTTACAAATGGAACTACTTCTGATGTTACAAACAATATTTTAAGTTTTTTTGCAGCCATTTTTGTATTTCTTTAATTATTTGACTTACAAAAATACTAAAAAGCATATGTTTCTCAAAGATTTACAGCTTTCAATCATTAGTAATGATTGCTAATTTCATTGTTGATTAAACTATCAATAAGCAAAAATGGATTTATAGTTCAATTAAATTTTTAATAATTGACAGTTTTTTTTTGAAATCTAACTTCTCGGTTGAATGATTATTAAATCTAAAAGTTATATAATCATCTTAGAAACCTCAGTTTTTTATTGATTAATAATTAGAGTTAACATCACTTATTCCATTGTAGGATTTTAATCGCAGATCTGATTATCTGTTAAAGATTACTGAGTTTCAGATTTATTTGGAATTTAATTCTATGTATAAAAAGATTATATTTGATTAAAATTATTGAGAAATTTTAAATGCTAAAATCAAGAGTTTATTATTCTTTCGTTTTAGTCCTTTATTTTGTATTGGTATCCTGTTCAGCATCAACCGGAAGCCGGTATGAAAATGAAAACAATAGGGTTAATAATGACAAACATAAAAGTACTACTCAAAAAGATGAAGAAAAATTAAACGAAGATTTTGATATAACGCCTTATAAAACGAAAATCACAATCGCTGAGAAGAAAACTACTGAATCTGTTTCTGATGAAATTTGGTTTACATATAAGTCAAACTCTAACGAAGCAAAGAAAAAAACTATTGTTGGAAGCGCAGATGGTTTCAGAGTTTTGATTTTAATTACTGATGATATTGATGAAGCGAATCAAGTACGTTCAGAAATATATTTTAGTAATAAATCCGAAGAAGTTTATATTGATTTTGAACCGCCTTTTTATAAAGTAAAAATGGGCGATTTCGATTCTGAGCGAAACGCAAATGAACTTAGATTCAAGTTAAATCAGCAAGGTTATCTTGAAGCAAAAGTAATAAAAGATAAGATAAATAAGTTTGAATAATGAGGAAGCTGCTAACAGGTTTTGCACAAATAATTACCTGTAATACAAACGGCAATAATTGTAAACGGGGTAATTACCTTTCCGATATTACTGCTCTTGAAAATCACTCTATAATTATTGAAGATGAAATAATTAAAGACATCATACCGGATTCTTCAATAGGTAATATAAAAGCAGAACAAAACTTAAATTTCAAAGGCAGAACTATTCTGCCAGGTTTAATTGATTGTCATACACATACAGCATTTGCCGGTTCACGGGCAAAAGAATTTAAGGAAAAGATAGCGGGTGTACACTATGAGGAAATTGCAAAACGCGGCGGTGGAATTTTAACAACTGTAAATGCAGTTAGAAGTTCATCATTTAAGGATTTAATTGAACTGATTAAACCAAGAGTTCAGGAATTTATTGCACAAGGTGTTACTACACTTGAAATTAAGAGCGGTTATGGATTGGATTTTGAGAATGAAATTAAATTACTTCATGCTATTAATTTTCTTGATGAAATCTTTCCGATAGATATCGTACCTACTTTTTTAGGTGCTCATACTTTTCCATCTGATTTTAAAGATAATCATAAAGGATATGTTGATCTGATTATTGATAAGATGATTCCGCATATAGCAAAAAATAATCTTGCAGAATTTTGTGATGGATTTTGTGAAGCAACAGCATTTAATTCCGAAGAAATTGATCAGATATTTACTTCTGCTGAAAAATCGGGATTAAAACTTAAACTGCATACTGAGCAGTTTAATAATGTAGGTGGTTTAGATATAGCCATTAAACATAATGCTGTAAGCGTAGATCATCTTGAGGTAATTGCTGAAAAGGATTTAAGTAGATTTGCGGATTCTGAAACAGTTGCAGTTTTATTGCCGGGTGTTTCTTTGTTTCTTGATTATGATTTTGCACCTGCGAGAAAATTGATTGAAAACAATGCTATTGTTGCTTTGGCGACTGACTATAATCCCGGCTCATCTCATATTCTTAACCTGCATTTAATTATGAGTCTGGCTTCTATAAAAATGAAAATGAAAATGGAAGAAGTAATCAATGCTGTTACAATTAATGCGGCAAAGGCACTTAATAGGGAAAATGCAATCGGCAGTATTGAGCTGGATAAGAATGCTGATTTTGCAGTGTTTGATGTTGAAGATTATTCAGAAATTATATACAATGCCGGAAGAAATCTGGTTACTCATACAATTAAAAACGGCGAAATAATTTTTCAAAGATAATTAGCAGCTAAGACACTTTTACTAAAACTCAATGTTATAATCATTCACACTCCATCTTGGTCTAAGATTTAAAGTATCGGTAATAACTTTAAACTCTTCCGAAAACTCAAATGGCTCAGGGTAACCTTTAGAATAATTATTACTGCTGTCTTTATCAGAATACACCCATAAAGTATAGATACCGGGATTAATCCTTTCGAAAGAATAAACAGATGTATTGTCAGGGATTGCAGTAAAAATTATTTTCTCATCTTTTAAGTTTTGTAAAATTATTTTAACATTTTCTTTCTTAGTGTTTATTTTACCTGAAAGACCTGTAAACTCAATTCCTGTTATCGTTGAAAACTTCAATGTAAAAACCGAATCTTTTTTATTTCCAGCAGCATCATAAAATCCTGAAAGATTAAGCGTAACTAAGTAATCAGTGTCCGGTTTAAGATCTTTTTCCGGTTTGATTTTCAAAATAGCGTTATCAATAAAAGTGCAGTTAAATGAAAGATTGTTTTTTAGAGTATCAGAAAACTGTATAAGATTTTTAACATCTTTATTTGAAATAGCATCATCAAAGTGAATAAATATTTCAGGATTTTTAAAATCAGTTGTATTCCCCTTACCAGGCAAAGTATTGATAATTTGGGGTGAATTGGTATCCGGTCTTTCAGAAATAATCAACTCATTCATTTCATTCTCAAATCTATTACCTGATGCATCAGTTAAAAACCTTCCTCTAAGATAGTACAAGTTTTCTTTTATAAGCTGATGATTAAATACAAGAACAAGTTCGGTTTTCTTTGATTTGTTTAAATAAGAAAATTCTACTGAAATAATTTGATTTAAAGTCGAATCAATAATAGAATAATTCTCCGGTGTATATGTAACAGAATCACATTCTTCACTTAAAGTAATTAAAATATGATTTCTATCAGTCATAACAATATTGTGAATACGGGGTTTAACAGTATCAATTTTAGTAAGAAAAAAATCTAAGCCAGCAAATGATGAATCACTATTTAACAATGGGATATCAATAAACGGCATTCCTATCAAATCCTGATCAGCCTGATAAAGAAGATCACGAAACTGATCTTTTACTGCAAACACTCTATATTCAGCTTCTGCCAAGCCTTTAAGTTGATAATCACCTTTAGATCCAACCTGTGAAATATAATCAGGTTTTCGTGAAAGATATTTTGTAGTATCATCTTTAAATCTATAAGCATAAATCAAAGTGCCGCCGGCATCTTTACCATATACTTTTCCGCTAATTACTCTTTTATCAATCTTATTGCTTTTAGAAAATGTAATTGAAAAAGCATCAGCCATTCTGTTTTTATTATTTACATCAACTACATCGGTTCCGATTGTAACAACATAAGTTACACCGTCTTTTAGTCCTTCTGGAAAATAAACCTCAACTGATTTCCCGCTCCAGTTAATTTCTGGTTCCTTATCCAAAGCTGGTGAAATAAATAAAGCTTCTTTAAATGTCCTTTTATCAACATATTCAGAAAATTCAAATTCTATATAATCATCATCAAAGTTGATGGCTTCATTTTCAGGATACGTAAAAACTATTTCAGGTGGAATTAAATCAATCTCTCCTCCGCCTGGGGGAAGCTGATTAGCACAGCTAACTAAAAATAAAAACGATAAAGAAAATAATATTGTTCTCATTTGTTGTTTTTCTCTCTGACAATTTTCCGGTACTCAGCAACATATTTTAAATGTTCAGAATAAGTTTTTGCAAATTTATGTGCGCCATTTCCATCAGCTACAAAATACAAATAATTATTCTTTTCGGGATAAAGTGCAGCAAGAATTGCATCAGCGCCCGGGTTGTTAATCGGACCGGGAGGTAAACCTGAATATTTATAAGTGTTATAAGGCGATTCAATTTTCAAATCAGTATAAGTTAATCTTCTCCATCCACCGGTCAGCAAGTACTGGATAGTTGGATCTGCCTGAAGACGCATACCGATCCTAAGTCTGTTATGATAAACACCTGATATTATCGGCATCTCATCAGGCTGATTTGTTTCTCCTTTAATGATGGAAGCGAGTGTTAAAACCTCGTGAACTGTAAATCCGATTTGTGATGCTCTTTTTTGTAATGAGTCATTAAAAAAATCTGTAAATGCTTTGTAAAATATTTTTATCGCTTCTTCGGGTGAAGAGTTTTCGTAAATCTTATAAGTTTTAGAAAATAAATATCCTTCAAGCGTGTTAACATTTAGCCCAAGTGATTTTATGAACTCTTTATCATTTGCAAGATTTACAAATGCTGCCGAATCAATTTTAACATCTCTTTTCACTTTAGCACCAAGCCATTTAAGCGTTTGTCCATCATTTATACGGATAGATCGCAAATAATCTGCTGGACCATTAACAAACAAATCAAGCAGATCCAAGTAACTAAGATCATTTGGAATCTTAAATCTTGCAGCTTTTATTTTTGTTTCTGCGCCATAAATAAATGCAGCCAATTTAAAATTAAATTTACCCGGGATTATTCCTTCGTTATAAAGTCTATCTGTTACATTTGAAAAAGTTTCACCTTCTTTAATTTCAAAAGTAAAAGGTGCACTTTTATCAAAGTGATTTGGGGTAAAAAAAGTATAATAACCTGCACCAAGTATTGCTAAAAAAACAGAAATAATCATTACCCATTGAAACTTGTTGAATATGTCGGATAGTTTTACAGACAAATACTTTATTATTGATTTTTTAGAGTGAATAAATTATTAAGTGGTAATATAAAATAGTTAATTGAGAATAATAGCCCATAGTTCTGTATGTAATCATCTTTATTTAAACTTGAAACTTTAATCCAATACCTAAAATAAAACTTAGAACTTTTGCGATTACATTATTAAAAAATGATTTTCACTCAAAGCAGGAAATGTTTTACAAGAAAGCGTATCTCTAACTCCATTTTCAAAAAGTGATTTTCCTCTGAATGCTATCATTGCAGCATTATCACCACAAAATTGTAAATCGGGAACAACTAAAATCTTTTTGTACTTCTCGGCAATTTTTGTCATTTCGGATTTTAAATGAGAGTTTGCCGCAACTCCGCCTACAACTGAAATTGATTTAACTTCATATTGTTCAAGCGCACGCTTAACATTTCTGGTTAAAGCATTAACCGCAGCAGATTGAAAACAAGCAGCGATATCATTTTTATTCTGTTCACTCAATCTCTCAACACCGCCCTGCGATTGTATATAACGAAGCACTGCAGTTTTTAATCCGCTGAAAGAGAAGTTTAATTTTTGTTTAAGATCAGAAACCGGAAAGTTAATTTTGTCAGCATCACCAAACTTTGCAGCATTTTGTATCTTCGGTCCGCCGGGATAACCCAAACCGAGCAGCTTAGCTACTTTATCAAAAGCTTCGCCAACTGCATCATCAACGGTATTGCCAAGCTTATATATTTCAGTAAAACCTTTTACCAAAAGCAAAAGTGTATGCCCGCCTGAAACAACAAGACACAGAAATGGAAACTCAGGTTTTTGAGGCATTAAAAACCCTGAGAAAATATGTCCTTCAATATGATTAACACCTATGAATGGTTTATTCATTCCAAGTGCAAGACCTTTTGCATAAGTTAGTCCAACTAATAAAGCACCAATTAAACCGGGTCCTGCAGTTGCAGCAATTAAATCAACATCAATTAAATCTATTCCGGATTTTTTTAAAGCATCCTTAACTAGCGGATTAACAATTTGCAGATGTGCACGGCTGGATAGTTCAGGTACAACACCGCCATAATTTTTATGAAAATCCTGAGAAGAGATCAGGTTTGCAGAAAGTATATCATCTTTTATTACAGCTACTGAAGTTTCATCACAAGAACTTTCAATACCGAGAACAATCATCTTTTACCGAAAGTTAAAAAGCTCTTGGCTATATGACCAGCAACTGATGGATTTTCTTTTAAGCGTCTTACTGAGTATGCATACCAATCTTTACCAAATGGTACATAAATTCTAATTTTATAACCATCATTGTTTATCTTGTCGCGTAAATCTTCTCTTACACCAAGCAGCATTTGGAATTCAAACTTATCTTTAGAAATATTTTTTTCTTTGATTCGCTTATATGCTTCATCAATAAGGTATTTGTCGTGAGTAGCAATACCTACATAATTTCCATCCTTAAACATTGCATCAAGAAGCTTTAAATAATTATTTCTAACTTCTTGTTTATCCTTATAAGCAATTGAAGCCGACTCAACATAAATTCCTTTACAAAGTCTGTAATTAGTTCCAATTTTATTTAATGTAATAACATCATCATAAGACCGGCGCATATACGATTGAATAACAACACCAACATTTTTATAATCCTGATAAATACGCTTATAAACATTGATTGTCTTATCTGTATATGGAGAATCTTCCATATCAATACGCACAAAGTTCTTAATCTCAGCTGCTTTTTTAACAATTTCAAAGATCTGCTGGTAAGCAAATTCTTCATCGATTGCCAGACCCATTTGTGTTGGTTTGATTGACAGATTAGCTTTTAACTTATTTTGTTCGATAGCTTCTAAAACTTCAATAGCTTCATTTTTACAACGGATTGCTTCTTCTTTATTAGAGACTGATTCGCCAAGTACATCCATTGTTGCGTAAATACCTATTGAATTTAATTTTTTTACATAATCAACAGCAGCTTGAAGTGTAACACCAGCGATATATTTTTTAGAAAAGAATCCAACAACCGGTTTAGGCATCAGTTGTACAATTTTAACGATAAGATGATTGATAGCTTCCACAAAATACTCCTGAATTTTTGCTTTACAAATTTAGTGTATTTTACAGATGTAATAAAAATACAGTTTTGTGTTTTTTTGTTGTGTTTGTTTGTTTAGCAGAATATTAAAATTACCATAGGTTTAATAATATCTTTAATAAACTCAGGTTTGAATTGAATGAAAGAAGCTGTACTACAAAATACCTAACGATAGAAGCAGCAAGTTAAATTTGGAATGCAAATCATCAATACTCCCGTCATTGGCAAAGATAAAATCAGCACGTTTTCTTTTTTCATCTTCAGCAATTTGGCTGGATTCGCGTTTAACAAAATCTTCTTCTGTTATACCCGATTTAAGCTTTCTTTGTAAACGAATATTTCTGTCAGAAATTATCAACACTACATAATCAAACATTCTTTCCATATCGGCTTCGTATATCAAAGCAGATTCCACAAAAACTGTTTTATTATCTTTTTCCAGACTCTTAATTGTATCATTAATCGATTTGATAACTCTTGGATGAAGTATAGATTCAATCTTATTCAAACTAACAGGATCAGAAAAAACCTTTTGAGCTAGATATTTAATATCAGGTTTATTGTTTATAAATGATTGTTTTCCAAAAGCTTTAATTATTTCATTACGAACTTCAGAATCCTTACTTAGGATTTCTTTTGAAATATCATCGGCTTTTAAAACAATAAATCCCTTTTTCTCAGCAAAAGAAGAAAAGAGGCTTTTACCAGATCCGATATTTCCGGTGATAGCAATTTTCATTTTTTAAATTAAGCTCATAAACAATACCATATTAACTTACTTTGCAATTCCGATCTTTCTTACTTCACGTATAACTACCACTTTAATTTGTCCCGGATATTCCATCTCTTCCTCAATCTTCTGAGCGATTTCACGGGCTAATCTATCTGCAACGATATCATCAACTTTATCATTTTCGACCATAACTCTTATTTCTCTACCAGCTTGTATTGCATAAGTTTTAGCAACACCTTCAAATGATTTAGCCATTTGTTCCAGATTTTCCAATCGTTTAACATAGCTTTCCAATGGCTCTCTTCGTGCACCGGGTCTTGCACCGCTTATTGCGTCAGCAGCTTGAACCAATGCTGCAATCGGATGCTCCATTTCAATATCTTCATGATGTGATCCAACTGCATTTACAACAATAGGATGCTCTTTGTATTTCTTAGTAAGATCATAACCAAGTAAAGCATGCGGACCCTCAACATTCTTATCAACTGTTTTACCAACATCATGTAATAATCCGGCTCTTTTTGCAAGTATGGGATCAAGTCCCAGTTCAGCCGCCATAATTCCTGTAAGATATCCTACCTCAATACTGTGCTGTAACAGATTCTGTCCATAGCTGGATCTGTATTTCATTTTGCCAACAAACTTAATAAGATCAGAATGCATATTATGAAGTCCAAGCTGCAGAATAGTATTTTCACCTTCTCGTTGAATTTCTTCTTCGAGTTCCTGAGTAACTTTTTCAACAACTTCTTCAATTCTTGCAGGATGTATTCTGCCGTCAGCAATCAATCTTTCTAGTGATAATCTTGCAATCTCTCTTCTAAACTGATCAAAAGATGAAAGGATAACAGCTTCCGGAGTATCATCAACGATAACATCAACACCTGTGGCGGATTCAAAAGCACGTATATTTCTTCCCTCTTTACCGATTATTCTTCCCTTCATTTCATCGTTTTGAATTTGAACTACCGAAACAGTAGTTTCAATAGAATAATCGGCTGCAGTTCTTTGAATAGCCTGAACAATTATTTTCTGAGCTTCTTTTTTAGCATCAGTTTTTGCGCGGTCGTGTATTTCTTTAATGGTTTGTGAAGCATCAATCTTTGCCTGATTAATCATGTTTTCAACCAGCATTTTCTTTGCTTCTTCAGAGGTCAAACCTGAAATCTTCTCAAGTTTGTCATTCTGTTCAGCTTCAAGCTTTTTAATCTCAACATTTTTTTCATCAAGATTTATTTTAAAATCCTGAAGTTGTTTTTCAAGTTTTCTTAATTCTTTTTCTTTTTGAAGCACCAGATCAAATTTTTTCTCGCTGTTTTCTTCACGTTGTTGAACTTGTTTTTCAAGATTTTGTAATTTTTGTTTTTTCTGATTTACTTCATTGTCAAATTCAACTTTTTTCTTGTACCACTCGTCTTTAACTTCAAGAAGTTTTTCTCTTTTAAGATTCGCAGCTTCTTTTTTGGCATCCTGAATTACTTGTTCGGCTTTTTCTTCTGCTGCACTAATACTTTTTTTGCCAACTCTAGTGTTGAACATCCATCCTAAATAAAAGAACAGAACAATCAGCACTACTATCATTGGTATTATAATAATCAGATCCATATTAACATTCTCCGGCTGTATAGTTTATTAAATACCGACACTGCCGCCGCTAATAGGAAAAACCCTATAAGCACGGTGGGAAAGCGCTCGAAAGCTTTTTACTTCCACTGCTCTGAAACAAGTTCAGAATCTCCGACAAGTCGGGGTGAGGCCTGTAATACACTCCGAAGTTCACAATCCCTGTTTAATTTAACTGTTAGTTTTTCATTAAAAAAACGGCAGTGCGGTAAACTTAAGATGGGTCAGACATTTCAGGTTCTTTAAGAAGAAGCTTTATTCTTTTAATCTTATCTGTAGCTTGAATTAGAAATTCACGGTTTTTATTCTTCTCGATAAATAAATCATAAGCAATATTCAAACAGGCAATAATTGCAATAGTCTGTGCCGGCTGATCTGGCAATTCATCCTTAGTTTCTTCCATCACTTTATTAACATAAAGTGCCAGTTCTTTTGCAATTTCTTCATTCTCAACCAAAAGAGAATATTCTTTATCAAATATTTTAATTTTAAGCTTCTTTTTTTCTGTCATTGAACTATCTTCACCATCAAACAATCATTTAATTTATAAGAACTTAAACCTGCCTGGAACCAGACAGATGAAAATCAATTTTAGAAATAATATCCTGTAATTTTAGTTTTAAGTTTTCTTTCTCCTTGCTATTTAAAGAATTAAATATATTTCCTTCTTCGTCCTGTTTAACTAAAACAATTTCCTGCTCCATATCTATAATTTTTTTTTGCAGAAACGCGTTTTCCTGACGAAGTTTTGCAATTTGTATTTCAAGTTCGGTTTTGCGTATTTCAGTATCTTTTAATCTGCTGCCAATTGTGGCAATCTCTGCTTCGATTGCAGAAAGATCCTGAATTATGGTATCGTATTTAGCCAGATCTACCAACTATTTACCTCTTAATTGAGCATTAAATTCTTTTGTAACTAAAGTAATTAAGTTATTAAAATCTTTCTCAACTTCTTCTTCGGTCAATGTTCTGTTATTATCATAATATTCAAGCGTAAAAGCAATACTTTTCTTTCCTTGTCCTAACAATTCACTTTCAAACAAATCAAAAACTGAGACTTCTTTAAGAAGTTGAGAGCTTTTCTTTTTAATAAACTCTTTAATATCAAGATATTTTACCGATTCATCGAAGATAAATGCAAAATCACGAATAACTTTAGGATATTTTAGTGGTTCTGTAAATCTTCTTTTTTGAGTACTTACATTCTTAAGCTCGGTTAAATTGAACTCAAAACAGTAAACATCCTGATTAATATCAAATTGTTTAAGAACTTCCTTTTTTATTTTCCCACCCGAACCAATTTCCACATTATTATAGTTTTTCTTAAAATAATAAGCGAAAATTTCATTTGCAGTGGAATAATAGGAATCAATTAAAACATTGTCAAGTGATAACTTAAGTAAAAATGAATCAACAATACCTTTAAGATTAAAAATATCAGATTCTTTTTCTGATATATTCCAGCCTTTCAGCTGTTCTTTACCGCTTATTAAAAACAAAAGATTCTGATTTTCTGAAAAATCATCAAAAGATTTAATTCCGTTTTCAGTCTTTTTATTAAAAACATTTCCAATCTCAAAAAGATTTATTTCCTTAACACCTTGTCTCAGATTTCTTGATACTGTTAATAATGCACCAGAAATCAATGTAGTTCGTAAATACTCCATATCAACACTTAAGGGATTTGAAACTTTTACTGGATTCCCAAAAATTTTAACATCATTTTCAGACTGCAACGGATTATTGATCATTTCAAAAAGTCCTAATCCACAAGCTACTTGTCTTATCGTCTCATCAATTTCAGTTTCATCGTGCTTCTGCTCAAGTGTAATATTTATTTTAGGAACAGTAGGAATATTATCATAGCCATTAATTCTCGCTATTTCCTCAATAAGATCAATCTCCCGTTCAATATCAGGGCGATATGTTGGAACAGAAACAAGTAAGTTATCATCATCCAAAACTTTAATTACTAAACCAAGCCGAGATAAAATTGTTTTTATTTTATTATGCGAAACTTCATAACCTAGAATCTTAGCTGTTCTGGAGAATCTTAATTTAATTTCTTTGGGCAGGATTACTTTTGGATAAACATCAATTAAACCATCAACAATTTTACCGTCTGCTAACTGTTCTATTAAACTTGCACATCTTTCTGCAGCAAACTTTGTAATATTGGGATCAGTTCCTCTTTCAAAACGATAAGAGGCATCTGTGCTTAAAGCAAGAGCCTTTGAAGTTTTCCTTACACTTGATGGATTAAAGTAGGCACTCTCAATCAATATATTTTTTGTTGATTCGGTTATTTCAGAATTCTCCCCACCCATTACTCCGGCGATAGCTACTTCTCTTTTTCCATCACAAATCATTAAAGTATTAACAGGCAGTTTTCTTTCTTTTGAATCAAGCGTTGTAAAGTCTTTTTCTGTTTTTGTACTTTTAACAATTATTTTTTTATCAGCAAGCTTATCAAGATCAAAAGCATGTAATGGCTGCCCGCACTCGTATAAAACAAAATTAGTAATATCAACAATATTGTTCCTCGGTCTCAATCCGATCTTTTCTAATCTGTCTTTCAGCCACTCAGGTGATTCTTTAATCTGAACATTCCTAATAACCTTTGCAATATAACGCGGACAATTGATTGCATCTTCAATTATTACGGAAGCTTCTTTACCCGCATCTTCTCCTTTATCGGAATAAGTCACTTCAGGCATTCGCAAATCTCTATCGAATAAAGCCGCAAGGTCTCGTGCAACTCCTATGAATGAAAGCGCATCTGGACGATTTGGAGTAATTGCGATATCAAGTATTACATCATTAAGATTTAATGCTTCAGTTATCGGTGTCCCGGTTTCAAGATTTTCATCCAAAACCATAATACCAGAATGATCATCACTTAATAAAAGTTCATCTTCAGCACAGATCATTCCATTTGATTCAACTCCTCTGATCTTTGCTTTTTTAATTACAAAATTTCCGTTAGGAATTTCGGTGCCAATTGGTGCAAAAACAATTTTCTGACCAGCTTTTACATTTGAAGCACCACAGACAACTTGCAAGACTTCTTTACCGTCAAAAACTTTACATATAGTAAGTTTATCTGCATTGGGATGTTTTTCTGTTTCTTTTACAAATCCAACAACAAAACTTTTATAAAGGTTTGCCTGATTAATTACATCTTCAACTTCCAGCCCGGACATTGTTAGTTTGGAAACAATTTCATCTGTTGTAATGCCCTCCAGATTAACTAATTCTTTTATCCAGCTTAGTAAAATTTTCATTTCTTATTCCGAATTAAAACTGTTTTAAGAATCTGATATCGTTATCAAAAAAGATTCTGATATCGGTAATACCATATTTTAGCAATGCAATTCTTTCAATACCCATTCCGAAAGCATATCCGGAAAATTTTTCAGAATCATAATTAACAAATTTATACACATTTGGATCAACCATACCGCAGCCAAGAATTTCGAGCCAGCCGGAATCTTTACAAATCTTGCATCCTTTACCTTTACATAAATAACAGGTAATATCCATTTCGGCACTTGGCTCAGTAAATGGGAAGAAACTTGGACGGAATCTGTATTTTAGATCCGAGCCATAAAACTGTTTAGCAAAGGATACCAATGTTCCTTTAAGTTCTGCAAAGGTTACATCTGTATCAACATAAATTCCATCTACCTGATGGAACATACAATAACTTCTTGCACTAACTGCTTCATTGCGATAAACCCTGCCGGGCATAATAGCACGTACAGGCGGTGCTTGCTTTTCCATAATTCTTATTTGAACCGGAGTGGTATGTGTACGAAGTAAGAAATCTTTACTGACAAAAAAAGTATCCTGCATATCTCTTGCCGGATGGTCGGATGGAAAATTTAATGATTCAAAGTTATAATAGTCAGATTCAAGTTCTGGTCCTGTAACTACAGAAAACCCCAATCCCTTAAATATGGATTTAATTTCGTCAAGAGTTTGAGTTAAGATGTGTTTGCTTCCGATAATATATTGATTACCAGGTAAGGTTAAATCTATTTTTTTTTCTTTGTTATATTGAAGTGAAGCAATTCTTTCTTTCATTTCTTCAAAATGTGCAGATACTTCGTCTCTAAGCTGATTTAATTTTTTACCGAGTATTGGTTTTTCTTCTTTCGCAGTTTCTTTAAGCTGTTCAAAAAGTTGTGATACTAATCCGTTTCTGCTGAAATATTTAATCCTTATTTCTTCAATATCTTTTAACGAATTAACAGATTTAATATCTGCTAAAAAACTGTCTTTTATTTCAGTAATGTTTTTTTCGAGCATAAGATTTCTTTAAATAGAAAATACCCCCGACGGATAAAATAATTTTCAATAAATCCGAAGAGGGTATAAAATTAATTATTGGAAAACTTAACAACTTCAGCAAAAGCTGAAGGATTTTCAACTGCAAGACTTGCCAGAACTTTTCTGTTGATATCAACACCTTTTTTATTCAGTGCATCTATCAATCTTGAATAAGTTGTACCGTTAGATCTTGCTGCTGCATTAATTCTGGTTATCCATAAAGATCTAAAAACTCTCTTCTTCAATCTTCTATCTCTGTACGCATGGGTTAAACCTTTTTCGATTGCATTTTTTGCTGAGGTTAAAACATTACCTTGATTACCCCAATACCCTTTTGACAGTTTTAACAGTTTTCTTCTTCTTCTATGTGAAGCAACTTTATTTCTTGATCTTGGCATTTTATCATTACTCCTTTATTGAACCATTATCTTTACGCGTTTTTGTTCTGCATCGCTTACTAATGTTCCTTTTCTTAAACTTCTTTTTCTCTTTGTAGATTTAGAAGTTAGAATGTGGCTTTTATAAGCTTTTTTTCTTTTGAATTTTCCTGATGCAGTCTTTTTAAATGTTTTAGATGCACCACGATTGCTTTTCATTTTTGGCATATATAATTATTCCTGCTTATTAGTTTTCTTACCTTTTTTAGATTGAGGAACTAATATGGTAGCCATATTTCTTCCTTCAAGTTTTATGGGAGACTCAACTTTAGATATGTCTTCCAGTTTTTCAATAAATTTTTTCAATAATTCTTCCCCTTGTTCAGTATAAGCCATCTCCCGACCTTTAAACATCACACTTACTTTAACCTTGTTACCATCTTCCAGAAAATTTAGAGCGTGTTTTACTTTAAAATCAAAATCATGTACATCAGTATTAGGGTGTAATCTTATTTCTTTTAAAACCGAAACAATCTGATTTTTCTTTTGAATTTTTTCCCGTTTCTGCTGCTCATATTTATATTTACCAAAATCAATTATCTTACATACTGGCGGAACAGCCTGTGGTGCAATCTCGACCAGATCTTGTCCTCTTTCTTCTGCAAATCTTAAAGCATCTCTAACAGTATATACTCCCAATTGTGTTCCATCAATATCTATCACCCTTATTTTTGGTGCCTTTATTTCTTCGTTTACCCTGACTGATTGTTTCTGTGTGATATAAACCTCTTGCCTTGTTAAAGAATGTAATTACACTTTATTATTTATTTCGACTACAATTTTATCAATAAAATCTGATAAATTCAAAGAACCTTGATCTCCAATTTTATGCTTTCTTACTGAAACAGAACATGATTCCATTTCCTTTTCACCAACAATTAACATATAAGGAACCTTTTTCATTTCCCAATCACGGATCTTGTAACCAATCTTTTCATTCCTTTCATCTATCTCAAATCTAATTCCGGCTTTTCTAAAGCTCTCTGCAACTTTATTTCCATATTCAACAAAATTTTGAGATACAGGAATAATGGCAGCTTGTGTCGGTGCAAGCCACAATGGAAATTCTCCGGCTAAATGTTCGATAAGAACGCCGATAAATCTTTCAAGTGAACCAAATGGCGCACGATGTATCACAACCGGGCGGTGTTTCTGTCCATCACTTCCAACATATTCCAAATCGAATCTTTCAGGCATAACATAATCAATCTGAACAGTTCCCAACTGCCATTTTCTGCCTAAAGCATCTTTAACCATAAAATCTATTTTAGGACCATAAAAGGCAGCTTCACCCTCTTCAATTGTATAAACTAATTTCATCTCATCTGCAGCTTCTTTAATTTCTGCCTGAGCTTTTTCCCAAAGTAAAATATCTCCACCGTATTTTTCAGAATTCTCATCTCTAAAAGAAAGTTGTGTTGTAAAATCAGCAAAACCCATAACCTTAAAAACATATTGAATCAATTCTATTACACTAAATAATTCTTCTTTAAGTTGATCCTGTCTGACAAACATATGAGAATCATCAACTGAAAAACATCGTACCCTGGTTAATCCGTTAAGCTCACCAGATTGTTCATAACGATATACAGTTCCAAATTCTGAATATCGAATAGGCAAATCTCTGTAGCTTCTTGGTTTTGAAGCGTAAATTTGAAAGTGATGAGGACAGTTCATAGGTTTTAACAGATATTCTTCTTCCCTATCACCAAATTTCATTGGAGGAAACTGACTGTCACTATAATACGGATAATGTCCACTGGTTTTATAAAGATTTATATTTCCAATGTGAGGAGTAATAACAGGTAAATAGCCTCGTTTGGTTTGTTCTTCTCTTAAAAACCTTTCCAAAGTTTCTCTTAATATTGTTCCTTTGGGCAGCCAGATTGGTAAACCAGTGCCAACGTTAGGTGAAAAGAAAAACAACTCCAATGCTTTACCAAGTTTTCTGTGATCTCTCTTTTTTGCTTCTTCAAGCATGTAAAGATAATCATCAAGCATTTTCTTTTTAGGAAAAGTAATACCATATATCCTTTGCAATTGCTTATTCTTTTCATCACCTCGCCAATAAGAACCTGATATATTAAGCAGTTTAATATATTTTATCTTACCGGGATTAGGAAGATGAGGACCTCTGCATAAATCAGTAAATGAGCCTTCTTTGTAAATACTGATTGTTTCTTTGCTTTCATCCATTTCAGATAAAAGCTCCACTTTGTATTGATCGCCCTTCTTTTTAAAATAATCAATTGCTTCCTGCTTAGATAGTTCTTCCCTTTCAAATTTGGAATCAGCTTTTGAAAGTTCAATCATTCTATCTTCTATCAGCTTAAGATGATTTTCGGACAATTGAGTATTAATGTCTATATCATAGTAAAAACCTGCATCTATCGCTGGTCCAACACCAAACTTTGCTTCCGGAAAAATATCCTGAATTGCATGTGCCATAAGATGCGAAGATGAATGCCAGTAAATTTCTTTTCCTTCTTTATCTTCAAAAGTTAAAAACTTTACATTTCCATCTGAAGTGATTGCTCTGTTTAAGTCAATCACTATATCATTAAATTTTACGGCTAATATATCGTCAGCTAATCTTTGTGAAATTGATTGAGCAATCTGATATCCAGTTATTCCGCTGTCATATTCTTTAACAGCACCATCCGGAAATGTTATTTTAATTTTTTGCATATATCACCTAAAAAAATCGGAGTTGACTCCGAAAACTATTCAAATCAGTTGTGGGCTCTAAAGGAGTCGAACCTTTGACCTCCTGCACGTCAAGCAGACGCTCTAACCAACTGAGCTAAGAGCCCAATATTTATTTTTAATATTGCTTCGTAATCTTTGACCTTGCAAACAAAGTTGCAACGCTCTGTCAATTGAGTTAAAAGAATTATAAATTGCCCAATAAATTAAAAATGCACAATTAACCTAATAACTGTACATCTTTAATTAACATTATATTTGGTACCGAGGGCCGGACTCGAACCGGCACGGGAACAAGTTCCCACAGGATTTTAAGTCCTGTGCGTCTACCAATTCCGCCACCCCGGCAACAAAAAAGTTACAAACAGTATTAAAAATTAGAGTGTAAAAATAGATAATTTGACTATTCTGTGCAAGAAAGTTTAAGAAGTTTTTACTTAATCACTTATAACATTAATGAAAAGCAAAACTCTAACTGAAATACTTTATTTCTCATAAACAGGAATATCAATAATTGATTTTTCTTGTAATAAGGATTGATTAACAATTATCAAATTCAACAAATAAGCATAATTCCACTTATATTTAATTAATCAATGCTGGCACTAACTTTGCAAAAATACAGCGATTTTAATTATTTACTTATCATTTAATTAATCAAAAAAGTAACAAAGATGAATATAACACACATTGAACATATCGGTATTGCAGTTAAAAACATTGATGAAGCAAAAAAATATTATGAGGGAGTACTTGGATTAAAATGTTATTCCATTGAAGAAGTAGCTGATCAAAAAGTTAAAACTGCATTTTTTATGGTTGGTCAAACAAAAATAGAATTACTTGAATCAACCTCGCCTGATGGACCAATCGGAAAGTTTATAGAAAAAAAAGGCGAAGGTATCCATCATCTTGCATTTGCAGTAAAAGGATTGCAAGATTCATTGGATGAAGCTAAATCCAAAAATATAGTTTTAATAGATGAGAAAGGTAGAAAAGGTGCAGAGGGACTAAACATTGCTTTTCTTCATCCTAAATCTACATTTGGTGTATTAACCGAGCTTTGTGAAAAACCATAATTAAACTGACTATAAATTCAATTTACCACGATTTGTAAAGCTGAAATTATTTTAGAATAACTAAAAAGTATTACAGAAAGCAAAATAGCTATGGAAAATAAAATAAAAGAGTTGATGGCGCTGCGTCAGCAAGCCAAGCTTGGCGGCGGTGAAAAGCGTATTGCATCACAACACAAGAAAGGCAAACTTACTGCCAGAGAAAGACTTGAACTGCTGCTGGATGAGGGCAGTTTTGAAGAATTTGATATGTTCGTTTGCCATAGAAGCATTGATTTTGGATTAGATAAAGAATCATATCTGTCGGATGGAGTTGTTACCGGTTATGGAACAATAGACGGACGATTAGTATATGTTTTTTCACAGGACTTTACAGTCTTTGGCGGATCGCTATCTGAAATGTATGCTCAAAAAATATGTAAGGTTATGGATAAAGCACTCAAAGTTGGTGCACCTGTAATCGGAATAAATGATAGCGGCGGTGCCAGAATTCAAGAGGGTGTTAAATCACTTGGCGGATATGCAGATATTTTTCAGCGGAATATTTTAGCCTCTGGTGTCGTTCCCCAAATATCTGCAATATTTGGACCTTGTGCCGGCGGTGCTGTTTATTCACCTGCCTTAACAGACTTTATTGTAATGTCAAACAAAACCAGTTATATGTTTGTAACTGGTCCAAAAGTAGTTAAAACAGTTACAGGCGAAACAGTAAGCGAAGAAGAACTTGGCGGTGCAATGATTCACGGTGCAAAATCCGGAGTTACGCATTTCGTAGCTGATACTGAAGAAGAAGGAATACAATTAATCAGAAAACTTTTGAGTTATTTACCTCAAAACAATCTTGAAGACCCACCTGTTCTTCCTTCTGATGATCCAATTGATAGACTTGAAGATGCACTTAATACACTTATACCTGAGCAGACTAATAAACCTTATGATGTTAAGGATGTAATTCACGCGGTAGTAGATCAGCACGAATTTTTAGAAATTCAGAGACATTATGCTCCTAACATAGTTATTGGATTTGCAAGATTTAATGGAATGCCAGTCGGTATTGTTGCTAATCAACCAAACTATCTTGCAGGTGTACTTGATATTAACTCTTCACGTAAAGCAGCAAGGTTTGTAAGATTTTGCGATGCATTTAATATTCCAATTGTTACTTTTGTTGATGTTCCGGGATTTTTGCCAGGCACAACACAGGAATACGGTGGAATCATTATACATGGTGCAAAATTATTATTTGCTTTTGGTGAAGCTACTGTTCCCAAAGTTACAGTCATTTTGCGTAAAGCTTATGGTGGTGCGTACGATGTGATGAGTTCAAAACATCTAAGAGGTGATATTAATTATGCATGGCCCGGAGCTGAAATTGCTGTAATGGGTCCAAAAGGTGCGATAGAAGTTCTTCATCAAAAAGAACTTCAATTGATTACAGATCCAGAAGAGAGAATTAAATTTGTTAAGGATCGCGAAGAAGATTACAGAAAGAAATTTGCTACTCCTTATGTTGCAGCAAAATATGGATATATTGATGATGTAATTGAACCGAGAAACACAAGATTCAGAGTTATAAGAGCTTTGCAATCACTTGCTACAAAGAAGGATACAAATCCTCCGAAAAAACATTCTAATCTTCCATTGTAGAAAGGAGCTAAAATGTTTTTAGGATTAATACAACAAACTGCAACAGATTCTTCAGCGGCTGTAATTCATAAAAATTCAATTAAGTTTTTAGAGTTGGATCCCTGGGGTATTGGTATGGCAGTTATCGGTTATTTAGTAGTATTTGCAGCACTATTATTTCTATATCTGATTTTTGCCAATTTAACAAAAGCTCTTAATCTTAATATTAAAAGAATTTTGAGAAGAGAAGGAAAAACCGAAGATATTAAAGAAGAGCAAAGTATATCGGGCGAGGTTAATGCTGCAATTGCAATGGCTATCCATCTTTACTATTCAGAAATGCATGATAAAGAAGATACCGTTTTAACAATAAGTAAAGTATCAAGAACTTACTCTCCGTGGAGTTCAAAGATCTACGGATTAAGACAACATCCCAGATTTTAGAGGATAAAAAATTATGAAAAAATTTAAGTTTACTATTCAGGGTAATAAATACGATGTAAATATCATTACTGTTGAAGAAAACATTGCTGAAATTGAAGTAAACGGTGCAACATATAAAGTTGAGTTAGATAAAGTAATCGCACAAAGTAAAACACCTAAGCTTGTAAGATCAGTAGCCGTACCTTCAACTGATATTGCCCCATCCCAACAAAAAACAAGTGCACCAACCTCACCAAAAGGTGCTGGATTTGTCAAATCACCACTACCAGGTGTCATACTTAATATTCACGTTAAAGAAGGTGATCAGATTAAAGTTGGAACAAAACTGATAACACTTGAAGCAATGAAAATGGAAAACAATATTAATGCTGATAAAGAAGGTGTGGTAAAAGCAATTAAAGTTAAAACTGGTGACTCTGTTCTTGAGGGTGAAGTACTTGTAGAAATCGGAGAATAATTATGGGAAATTTATTTGATTTTATGACTCACGGTTTCGAGCAGTTTTTCCAATATACTGCTTTCCCTCATTTTACAATTGGTCACATCGTAATGATAATAGTAGCCCTGGCATTTATCCATCTTGCTATTAAAAAGGAGTATGAACCATTATTACTTATTCCAATAGGTTTCGGAATTCTGATTGGTAATATTCCCTTTTTACAAGATGCCAATTTGCAGATAGGCGTCTATGAACCTGGCAGTGTAATGAGCTATCTTTATTTCGGAGTAATAAAAGGAATATATCCTCCGCTGATCTTTTTAGGTATTGGTGCAATGACTGATTTTTCAACTCTGCTATCAAATCCAAAACTTCTTTTACTTGGTGCTGCTGCTCAGTTAGGAATTTTTGGTGCGTACATAATCGCACTTTCATTAGGTTACTTGCCCGAGCAAGCTGCTGCAATTGGTATTATCGGCGGTGCAGATGGACCCACTGCAATATTTCTTGCATCTAAACTTGCACCTGATTTAGTGGGTGCAATAGCTGTTTCAGCTTATTCTTATATGGCACTGGTTCCGGTTATTCAACCGCCAATAATGAGATTGTTGACAACTGATAAGGAACGTGTTATTAGAATGAAACCACCGCGTTCTGTTTCAAGATTAGAAAAAATACTGTTCCCTATTGTAGGGCTTATTTTGACAACCTTAATCAGTCCAAGCGCTATGCCTTTATTAGGTATGTTATTTTTTGGAAACTTATTAAAAGAAAGCGGGGTTACTAAAAGATTAGCTGATACTGCAAAAGGAGCAATGATAGACATCGTTACTATTTTAATTGGACTGACAGTTGGAGCATCTACACAAGCAACTACTTTTTTAACTGCAAAATCAGTTGGAATATTTGCACTTGGTGCTGTTTCATTTATGATAGCTACTTGTGGCGGAGTGATGTTTGCTAAAGTTATGAATCTTTTCTTAAAAGAAGGGAATAAAATTAATCCACTAATTGGTAATGCTGGTGTATCTGCAGTACCTGATAGTGCTCGCGTATCTCAAGTAGTGGGGTTGGAATATGATAAAACAAATCACTTGTTAATGCATGCCATGGCACCTAATGTTGCTGGAGTAATTGGAAGTGCAGTTGTTGCAGGTATTCTCCTAAGTTTCTTTATGGGATAAAATGATTTTCTGATTTTGATTATAATTTAACTGCTTCAAGAGTTTTACTTTTTACTCAGTAAAAACAAACCCAATTTCTAAAAAAATTGGGTTTGTCATTTACACCAGAAAATAGATTTCAATTTGATATCTGCTTTTTTTAATTCCAGGAAAGATTTCAAAAAACTTAAAATCAATTAGATTTAATCAATCAATACACTACTAACAAATTCATTTTATTTCTTATGATCTTCATTAAACTTCTTCAGCCTGTATTCTAAGTCCTTAAATTGCTCTCGCTTAACTAAAGAAACACAAGCTCTAATTCCTTCAAGTCTTTCACTGCCGGTAATTGCCAAAGAGATTGCACTAATACCATAATATAAAAGCTCATTTAATAATTCTTCACCTGTAAAACCTGGATATGAAAATGTAAAATAGAATCCATCAGCGATTGGTTCGTCTTCATCTTTATCATATACGATTTTAAATCCATTATTAATAAAAAGGTTTTTCATGATATGTGCCTTTTCACCATACTCTTTAACCTCTTCAACAAAATTAAGTTTACCATCATTTGCAGCTTTAAAGATTGCGGCGAGAGCGTACTGTGTTGAATGAGTAATACCAGCACTTAAAGCATAAATTGTCCCAAAAATAATTGAATGACCAAATAAATCTCTTGCATAATATTTTTTTAAATCCGGATAACTCCGGTTAAAAATCTCATCTGAAATTACAAGCATACCAATTCTTTGTCCGGCATAGCTAAAAACTTTTGAACTGGAAATGGTAAGTATGTAATTATTCGTGTATTTTGCTACCGTAGGCTGGTAAGGCGGTTCTCCTGGTTTTGATAAATCTCTTCTGAAATCCATAGCAAAATAAGCTAAATCTTCTATTACAATTACATCATATTTATTGCAGAGATCACCAATTATTTCTAATTCAGTTTCAGTAAAACATATCCATGATGGATTATTGGGATTAGAATAAAGCAGACAGGAAATATTTCTTTTGCTTAAAATTGATTCAAGTTTATCTCTTAATTTATTTCCACGATAATTATAAACATCAAAAGATACCATCTTCTGATTAAGTACTTTCAACTGCTGACGATGAACCGGAAAACCAGGATCAATTAATAATGTAGTATCTTTTTCAGGATTGCATCTGTTGATCGTCATAAAGGCTGCTAAACTTCCCATCATTGAGCCGCAAGTTGGGATGCAACCTTCAGGACTAACATCAATATCCATGAATAATTTTACAAACCTGGAAGTTTCTGTTTTAAGTTGTGGTATTCCATAAATATCCGGATAAATAGCTGCAATACCGGTTTTCAAAGCTTCTATCTCAGCTTCAATACCAATTCTTGTTGGAGGTAAACCCGGAACACCCATTTCCATCCTGACAAATTTTTCTCCGGTTGCTTTTTCAATATCATCAATTAGTTTTTTGATCTCACGAATTGATGCTTTGCCAGGGCTTTCCAGTTTACTTTCCTTTATTTTTTGGGTAACCATTTTAAAATCAATTGGGGTGCTTCTTGTAGTAGTATTCATTTCATACCTGATTATATATTGTATAAAATTGTTTCTTCAAAAATAACTATGCTGTGATGGTATAACAAATAATTAAGCGGAATATAGATTAAATGTTGTGAGTTAATATCTCTACGAGATAAAAATAACTTTCTCTAAGCTCTTAAATGCAGTGGGAGAAGCTTGTCAACAATAAACCGATTTATAAGCATATTCTGAAAGAAAATTTACATTAGTCTATAAGAATTAATAAGTTCTTCCATCTGTAAGTGATGGGTTGGAATGAGTCATAAACTTAGAAGATAGTATATATTATTTTATCAAAATTAATTTTAATTCAAGAATGACAACCTGGACAGACTTGCGTGTTTAATTAAATGAATATTAAAAAATCATTCGACTATTCACATCAATTAAAAATGTCTGATTTTTTTTACTAAATTTGGGATAAGCATAAATTAAAAAAAGTCGTAATAACGATTGGACTTTTTACTTACTAAAACAGATCATTAAAAAGTAAATCAATTATATTAACAAGAAAAAGGATTTTATGAATAATAATCTATTAAAGAAGATAGAAAATAATTCAGGGGTAATTGGTGTAATAGGTCTTGGTTATGTAGGATTACCTTTAGCTCTTGAATATGCATTAAAAGGTTTTAAAACAATCGGTTTTGATGTGGATGAAAAAAAGATACCAATACTAAATTCAGGTAAAAGCTATATAAAGCATATTAAAAAAGAAAAGATTCAGAAAGTAATAAGAGCCAGAAAATTTATTGCAACAGCCGACTTTTCTAGATTAACAGAAACTGATGCAATTATAATTTGTGTCCCAACTCCATTAAATGAACACCGCGAACCTGATATGACTTACATTATTAATTCAGGAAAGATTATAGCTGAATATCTGAAAAAAGGTCAGTTTGTTTCGTTAGAATCATCAACCTATCCAGGGACTACAGAAGAAATTCTTCTGCCGATGTTTGAAAATGCACCGTTAACACAGAAAATAAGTACTCAAAAATTTGTAGTTGGAAAAGATTTTTATTTAGCATTTTCTCCGGAAAGAGAAGACCCAAATAATCTTAAATACTCAACAGCTACTATTCCAAAAGTTGTTGGAGGGGTTACACCAAATTGTCTGAAGATAGCTTTAGCTCTTTACAATAAAGTAATAATAAAAACTGTTCCTGTTACTTCGCCTCGTGCAGCAGAAGCAACCAAACTGCTGGAAAATATTTACCGCTCAATAAATATAGCGCTTGTCAATGAACTTAAAATGGTCTTTGACAAGATGAATATTGATATTTGGGAAGTAGTTAATGCAGCTAGTACTAAACCATTCGGATTTCAGCCATTCTATCCGGGACCAGGCTTAGGCGGACATTGCATTCCAATAGACCCTTTTTATCTAACTTGGAAAGCAAGAGAATTTGAAATCAGTACTAAGTTTATTGAACTTGCCGGTGAGATCAATACCTTTATGCCATATTATGTTGTCGAAAAGGCATCCGAGGTATTAAATAAATTCAAGAAATCTATCAATGGATCTAAAATACTTATACTTGGTGCTTCTTATAAAAAAGATGTAGATGATATGCGTGAATCACCTTCACTTAAACTAATAGAAATTTTTAGAGATAAAGGTGCTAAGATAGATTATAATGACCCTTTTGTACCTCAGCTCCCAAAAACCAGAAAATATCAGTATGATATGAGATCTGTTGAGTTAACAAAAAATAATCTTGCTAAATATGATTTGATTTTATTAAGTACTGATCATTCTGACTATAATTATAAATTTATTAATTCAGCCTCTAAACTTATATTAGATACACGAAATGCATTTGAAAGAGCTGGAATTAAATCGGATAAAATATACAAAGCCTAACATAATATCAGACTGTTAAACTGATGAAATAAAATTAATAATGGAAATAGAATTTTGATATGAAAAATTTTGCTTTAACCGGTGTAGCAGGCTACATTGCTCCAAGACATTTACAGGCAATCAAAGATACAGGCAACAGACTTGTTGCTGCAGTGGATCCCCACGATTCAGTTGGAATATTGGATAAATATTTTCCAAAAACAAGTTTTTTTACTGAGTTCGAGAGATTTGATAGACATTTGGAAAAACTAAGACGTACCCATTCAGATGAAAAAGTAGATTATCTTTCCATTTGCTCCCCAAACAATCTGCATGATGCACATATCAGGCTTGCTTTACGTGTAGGAGCAGATGCTATTTGTGAAAAACCACTTGTGCTTAATCCCTGGAATCTGGATCAATTGCAGGAAATTGAAAAAGAAACGGGTAAAAAAGTATTTACAGTTCTCCAATTGAGAGTCCACCCTGCTCTGATAGCAATAAAAGATAAGATAGATAAAACTATTTCTAGAAATAAATACAATGTTGAGCTTACATATATTACATCAAGAGGACCCTGGTATAATTTCTCGTGGAAAGGCAGAGAAGATATTTCGGGCGGTGTTGCAACAAATATCGGAATTCACTTCTTCGATTTATTACTGTGGTTGTTTGGAGAAGTAAAGCAAAATTATTTGTTTCTAAAATCTTTTAATAAGGCTTCAGGATATATTGAATTAAAAAATGCTAATGTTAAATGGTATTTGTCTATAGATTCCAAAGACCTTCCGCAAGAAGCAATAAAAAAAAATAAAACTACACACCGCTCAATAACAATAGATGGAAATGAACTTGAATTTACTGATGGCTTTACAGATCTGCATACCAAGATATATGAAGAAATATTACAAGGTAAAGGATTTGGGATTGAAACTGCCAGAGCATCTATTGAAACAGCTTATACAATAAGACATCTTTCTGTTTCAAATATTAAAGAACTATTGCATCCAATGCTAATTAAATAAAATGGAAATAAAAACTGATCACTATAAGGAAAAACCATGAACGAAAAACCTATCTTTTATATAAACGAGCATGCAGTTGTAGATGATAATGTTGAGATTGGAGAAGGAACTAAAATTTGGCACTTCTCACATATACAAAGCGGAAGCCGTATTGGTAAGAATTGTGTATTCGGACAGAATGTTAATGTTGGAAATAATGTTTCGATCGGAAATTATTGTAAAATCCAGAATAATGTTTCTATTTATGAAGGAGTAACATTAGAAGACTATGTTTTTTGCGGTCCCTCAATGGTTTTTACAAACATATTAGATCCCCGATGTAAATATCCGCAAGTCGGTGCAAAATACTATGTTAAAACATTGGTGAAAGAAGGTGCATCAATAGGTGCAAATGCTACTATTGTTTGCGGACATACAATCGGTAAACATTGTATGATAGGAGCAGGCTCTGTTGTAACTAAAGACGTACCGGATTTCGCACTTGTAATCGGAAATCCTGGAAGAGTTGTTGGCTGGGTGTCTGAAGCGGGAAAAAAATTAAGATTTGATGAAAATGGTAACGCATTTTGTGAAAAATCTGGGAAGACTTACACTCTAACGAATAACCATGTTATAAGCGATTAAATAAATCATTTAACTTGATATTTTATAAAGAGTTATATTTTTCTTCTCATTTACATTTAATCGGCAGTCAGATAAATAAATTTTCTTTTTTTAATTAACATTTCTGTTATATCTTTAGAAACAAACAGATAAAGATTAATCTCACATATATCCTATCTTTTTGTATATAAAATTTTTCCTGCCTCATTATACTCCCCTAGGTTATTCAGTCTTAGAAATTATAAAACTCACAACATATGATAAGTTTTTTAGTAAAATTTCAATTGCAGAAATCACCAGTTAAAGATTTTTATTATTATCAAAAAATTTAGAGTTACGTTAAACAAAAAAAATAAAGACCAGACAATTAAGAATCATTATTTTAATATAATTACAACACGGATAGATTTATTCTTCTATTAAAGATTAAGTTGTACGGCTTTCTTCAAAATTGTGAGTCAATTTAGTTATTGAGTCTTATTTGAACTTATTCCAACCTAGCCCCTACAATGAAATGGGCTTATGATAGCCTATTAACAAAATGTAAATTTTCTGTTCAACTTTTCTCATAAATTGGTTTAGCGTTAAGAAGTCTCGCCAACAAAAAGACTTGTTTGGCTAAGTGAAAATTTTTTATGGATTCAAGTGGAAAAAAGAAAAACAGTTTTTGTTTTCACTGATAATTTAATATGACAGAGGAAATCTTTATTTTTGTTTACAAATAGTCTGATATGTTAGTAAATTTTACTATAAGTTGATTATTCTGCTCAAAATAAGAGACTATTTTCGGTCTGAAAATTGTTTTAATAAGTCTTTGAGACTTCTAAAACGAAAATTAATTTTTGTATAGTTGAAAAAGCTTTTTGAATAACAAATCATTATTTATAGATAAACAATAATCTGATAGAGAAATAACAAAATGAAAATACCATCATTTATAATGTTAATTTTAATTGTTGTTCTTTTTCCAATATTAATTAATGCTCAGGAGGAAGAAGAACAGATTTTATATTATCAAATGGAACCCCTTGATGATAGTTTATTCATTCATATTCAGGAAGAGCTGTTTATAGATCCTCCAGATCCAAAAGCAGAAATAGTAGTTGATCTGAGAAATGTTACTGATCAAACAATATCAGTAAAAGGTAGTCTCTATCCATTACTCGCATTAAAACCTGAAACACGTGCAAGAATAATAACTTACCCTTTTAAACTTAATCTGGAAGAAACTATAAATTTTGGAAGTGTATTTACAAGAGTTGTAGATAAATTACGTTTTAATAACATATTGAATCCGCCAACTGTATTTCAGATATCACCCACATTAGGCTATATCAACCCTTATGTGCAAGTAATGGGTGGTGAAAGGTTTGGAATTCCATTGAAGAAAGATATTGGATTATCAATTGGTTTTGGAACACCCTACTCCGGAGCACTAGAAACAAACTACTCTGAGGTGAATTTCCATATTCTTGGAGCTAAGGTAGGGGCTTATTTAAGTGTCGATGCAATGACAGAGCTTAAAAGCTCTGAGAATCATAATAATCTTTATGTAACTAGTGGAATCCAAATGTCTTATACTATACCATTTGGCAACTTCTTTGAAGTTGGATATTTAAGTACTACTTCAGAATTTGACTCTTCTTTGATTAGAAAATACCAGAAGAACACTGTTAATAAAGGTAACATTGTCAGAAATCCTGATGGAACAATTAAATACCAACCTTATTTATTAGACGGAGGATTTGTAAATTGGGAATTCAGATATCCTGTTAAAATATTAGGAGCACTTCGGAGCAAATTTTATGCGGCTTACTTTATTGATGAATACCACATTGGTTTTACAGGCAGAGAGCTTACACTAGCCGGAAGCGTGTTTGATCTTAGAATGGATTATATGTTCAACAGTCCAATACGCAATAATCAATTTGTAATGGATATCGCAATTCAAAAGATATTTGACTATTGGGCTTACAGTTCCATTGCAATCGGACCAAGTATTATTATTACAAACTTAAAAGGCGGCGGAATCGGATTTTCCTCTTTCTTTGTGAATATTAGAGTTAAAGTAGGCAGCTCACTTTAAGTTAAAATATTAAATGAACAATGTGTATGTCTTTTTTTTCTATAGCTATTTTCTTAATAGAAGATTCAATAAGACAAAAGTTGGATTAGAACGATCACTATTGGACAATGGTATTATGAAATATTGGAATGGTGATGTAATAGTTTTGGGGAATGATGATAGTATTATTAAAGACTTCTGAAATTTTTTGTTATGATATTACCATTCCGGTTGAGTAACCATTTTAAACTGATTCTTAAGTAATATACCTTTGGGAGGAAGAAAGTTATTCTTTACTTTACTCTTTAGATAATGTTTCGAGGGCTGCGGTAATAATTCTATCCCGGATTTAACTAAATTCAAAATTTCCCTATATTTGAAACACTAACAATATTAACAATTTAATCATGAATAAAATTTGTTTTTTACTTTTTATATTATTTTCATTTTCAATACTATTAAATGCACAGGATGATGTGCAGATAGGCAGTAATCTGAACAATTACAGACAGACTCAAGGCGGATTATTTGATTACTCTGATCCGTCAGGTATAAATATTAAGGTACAATTATGGGGGTATGTTAAATATCCCGGTTACTACATAATTCCATCATACTGCAGTATGAATGACCTTATTTCGTTTGCCGGTGGTCCATTAGAAGACGCATTGATGGAAGATGTGAAGATATACAGAAAATCAGACGAAAAACTTGAACTGTTTAAATTCAATTTTAATGACCTGCTTTGGGAGGACACTATACTTACTGAAATAAGCTTTCCAAAATTAATTGCCGGAGACGTAGTAATTGTTCCGGGTGAACCAAGGTACTTCTTAAGACAAGATGTATCGTTCTACCTGTCAATCACAACTGCCCTGGCATCAATTGTTGCAATAATCATCAGTTTAACCAAATAAAATTTTATTATGAACAATCAGAATTCATTTGAACCTGGCTTTGAAGAACAGCAAAGCAGTACATTAAAAGATTATTTAATATTATTCAGCGTTAATCTTAAACCTGTATTAACAATATTGGCGGCAAGTCTTATTATATCAATAATATATGCTTTAACTGCACCTGATATATTTAAAACAACTACTGCATTGAAGATAACAAAACCCGGCGGCAGCATTTTACAATCACCACTGCTTCCGGAGATAAATGATTTTGGCAATGACAGATTTATTGCTAATGAAATTGAAATACTTAAAAGCTATAACCTGCGAGAACGAATTGCAAAAATTTTAACAGACTCCCTTTTAAAAAGTCCTGACAGGGAAGATTTCTCATTATTGCTTATTAACGAACTGGGGAAAGATAAAACACCTGCAAGTGTACCTGAAGCAGCTAAAATACTTGAAGATGCTGTTCAAATAGAACAAAAGCGCGGGCTTGATATAATTGATATAAGCGTTCAATCGAAAGAACCTGCTGAAGCTGTTTTGATAGCAAATGTATATGCTAAAGAATATCTTATATATAATTTAGAAATAAACAGGAATCAATTGATATTTGTTCGGAAGTTTCTGGATAATCAAAGGCAGGAGAAAAAGGAACAACTTAATGAAGCTGAAGAAATATTAAGATCATATCAGGAAAAAGGCGGAATAATAGCACTTGATCAACAGGCACAAACTTTAATACAACAGCTTGCACAATTTGAAGCTCAGAGAAACGCTGTACAAATTGAGCTTGAAGCATCTAATGAAATATTAAAACAATATAGAAATGAACTTCAGCAGCAGGATCCAAAACTTGCAGATTATCTGACCAGCGCAACATCTGAAGCTTATATCAAAGCACTTCAGAATCAGATTGCAGAACTTCAGATACGCCGCGATCTATCTATGACAAATGCTGAGCCCAAGAGTAATTTTACAACTCAGTTGAAAGAATATGACATAAAAATAAACGAACTTAAAAAGAAACTTGATGAAAAAATTAAAGTGCTGAAAGCAGGTATTTTTGCCAGCAGCCCTGAGGAGGTAAAAAATCTTAGCCAGAAAATAATTGAGGAAGAGATTAAAAACGGATCACTGCATACAACATTAGCAGAATTAAATATAGTGGTAAAAAGATACGATGAAAGATTTAACAGACTGCCAAAAACATCTATTGAACTTGCAAGGTTTCAGAGAAACAGAGAATCTTTAGAAAAGCTTTATACTCTGGTTGAAGAGAGATATCAGGAAGCATTGATTAATGAGCAATCTCAGCCGGGCAACGTGCTGATAATTGATAACGCACGTATTCCCGACAATCCAAGCAAACCAAACAGAGTACTTATAATTATTGTGGGTATATTTATCGGATTTGGATTAGCATTTGCGTATGTCTTTCTTAAAAATTATTTTGATAACACTGTTAAAACTCCTGAAGATATTCAGAATAGCAAAATGAATCTGCTTGGATGGATACCACAGGTTGATGAACTTATTGACAAAGAGAACAGTAAAATTGATTTTATTATTTCACACAAACCTGATTCAGTAACAAGTGAATCATTCAGAGCACTACGAACCAGAATTCAGTTTTCCAGACCTGATAAAGAAAATCTAAAAACAATCGTCCTTACTTCACCGGCACCACAGGAAGGAAAAACTTTTGTTACGGTAAACCTTGCAGGAAGTTTTGCACAGGCGGAAAAGAAAGTTCTTTTAGTTGACTGCGATCTTAGAAAGCCGAGGGTACACCGTATATTCGAAGCTCAAAAAGATCCCGGACTGATTGATTATCTTGTCGGTGAAAAAACTCTTGATGAAGTTATTCATAAAAGCACACTGAAAAATTTGTACTATATAACTTCAGGTACAATTCCGCCAAACCCTGCTGAGATGCTTGATTCAATACAGATGGATGAATTTCTAAAACTTGTTAGAGATAAGTTTGATTATGTAATAATAGATTCCCCTCCCATTATTGCAGTTACGGATGCTGAGATATTAACAAAAAAAGTGGATGGAACTATACTTGTTGTATCTTCAGAGGTAACCGAATATCGTATGATGGAAAGAGCTAATCAGCTTATTCAGCACGATAATACTACTTTGATTGGTATTGTGCTTAATGGGTTTGATACTAATAGTGCTTATGGAACATATTATAAGTATAAGTACTATTATTATTACGCTGCTAAGTAGTTTGATTGTGAACCGGAGATAGGATTAGGTGCATTGGGTCGTTATTCGCAATACTTCAAGCTTCTAACCAAAACAAACTCACCTAACCTCTCTTATAAAGAGAGGGATAGGACAGAAAATAAAAAGCATTTGATCAATAAAGCCATTCAGTGTTTTACTTCTTGCTTCTTATTTTTAGCCAAAACAAACTCACCTAATCTCTCTTATAAAGAGAGGGATAGGACAGAAAATAAAAAGCATTTGATCAATAAAGCCATTCAGTGTTTTACTTCTTGCTTCTTATTTTTAGCCAAAACAAACTCTCCTAGCCTCTCTTATAAAGAGAGGGATAGGACAGAAAATAAAAAGCATTTGATCATTAAAGCCATTCAGTGATTTATTTCTTGCTTCTTATTTCTAGCCAAAACAAACTCACCTAACCTCTCTTATAAAGAGAGGGATAGGACAAAAAAAAGTCATTAAATTATTTGTAGTCATTTAATCATAATACTTCTGAGTTCTGTGTTCTGACTCCTGACTTCTTACTTCTGAGTCCTGAGTTCCGAGTTCTTTCCTCCTCCCCCCTCTTGAGTTAGATGAAAAAAAATTCAGTTATTAATTCTGAAAATTTGTAAATTGACTACAGAAAATTTTTAATAGGGAATATTTTGAAATTCTTAGTTACCGGCGGAGCCGGATTTATAGGCTCAAATATAGTTGAAGAATTATTGCAGCGTGGAAATACCGTTCGTGTATTAGATAATTTCGCTACAGGTAAACGTGAAAACTTAAAAGACTTTACAAAGGATATTGATTTAATCGAAGGTGATATCCGCTCATTTCATATTGTACAGCAGGCTGTTAAAGGTATTGATGTAATTCTTCATCAGGCGGCTTTGCCTTCCGTCCCCCGCTCTATTAAAGACCCAATAACAAGCAATGAAGTTAATGTTGTCGGAACATTAAATATTTTAGAAGCTTCTAAGGATGCGGGAGTAAAACGTGTAGTTTATGCGTCGTCATCATCTGTGTATGGTGATAACCCCGAGCTGCCGAAGCATGAAGGAATGATTCCAAATCCATTATCTCCTTATGCTGTAAGCAAATTAGCGGGCGAAAAATACTGCAGTGTGTATTCCCGATTATACGGAATTGAAACTGTTGCATTAAGATATTTTAATGTATTCGGTCCAAGACAGGATCCTAACTCACAGTACTCTGCAGTAATTCCATTATTTATAAAAGCTATTATGAATGATAAGCAGCCAATAATATTTGGCGACGGCAAACAGAGCAGGGATTTTACTTATGTTGCTAATGTTGTAGAAGCAAATATTCTTGCCGCTACAAAAGATGTTGAAAGTGGGTTGGTTATGAATTGTGCCTGCCACGGACAGATAACCTTGAATTCATTGGTGCATGAGTTGAATGTTCTGCTGGATAAAGATATTAAACCATTTTATGCTGATAAAAGACCGGGTGATATATTACACTCTTTTGCAGACATTACTAAAATTCAGCACGAGCTTGGTTTTAATCCTAAGGTTGATTTCAATATTGGGATTAGAATGACATTAACGAGCTTCCAAAAGGTAGTTCAAGTTTAAATGCAATTATCAAATCTTTTTCGGCTAGAATCTGCTTCTCTCAAAAAACTTAGTACTGTTCTATTTATAGGGCAAGTAACTGCATTTGTAATATATTACTTATCTACATTTATATTAGTTAGAATACTTAATACAAATGATTATGGAGTCTTCCAACAATTTAATTTGTTGATTACTACGTTTACACCAATATTTGGTTTTACATTAGTTACCAGTCTCTATTATTTTTACCCCATATCCAATGAGTTGGACAAAAAATCCTTTGTAATCCAAACTTATTTATTATTAATAGTAATAGGTATTTTTGCAGCAACCCTGTTTATTTTATTTAAGAATGAATTATTGCTCTTTCTTAATTTTAATGAACTGAATCAGGTGAATAAATGGCTATTTTTATCAATGAGTATCTTCTTAGTAAGCACGATCTCTGAGAATATCTTTATCCTTGAAAAAAAAGTTTGGTTCATTTTACTATTTGCCCCTATAGAAAAAACAGTTTATTTAGTTTTTGTAATTATCTGTGCAATAAATAATAAAAATTTTGAAGGTGCAATATTTGGATATTTTTTATATGTGGTATTAAAATTAACACTTGTGTCAACTTATATTTATGTAAAATATTTAGGAAACTTTCATATTATAATAAAAAAGAAAAATATTTTGGATCAAATTAAATATTGTGCACCATTTTTTGGGGGATTGTTAATTTATACATTATCTCAAAAATTTGACAAAGTATTAGTAAACCAATACATCACGTCTACTGATTATGGTATTTACAGTATATCGTTTTTAAGTGTACCACTGTTGGCAAACCTAATTTCCTCAATTAACAATGTATCTATCCCAAAATATGTAGAAATGTACAAAAATGGTGATATTTATGGGATGATTATTTTATATAAAAAAATTGTATCAACTACCTCTGCTATAGTAATACCAATGGTTGTTTTTTTTTTCACCTTTGCAGACAAAGTTATAATAGTTTTATTTACATCAAGATTTGAAAATGCAATACCATATTATAGAATTTTTATCATAACATTTTTGCTTTTAATGACATCATCTGGTCTTATTCTTCGTGCATCTAATAAAACAAAAATTATATTTTACACTAACTTTGCAGCCTGCCTAGTTGTATTAATAGTTGGATTTATTATTATACCGAGATACAAACTTTTAGGAGGTATAATTACTGCATCAGTTTCAATAATCACACCTATAATTTTGCAATTAGCTGCGGAGTCAAGATTACTAAAGGTAGGTTTATTAAAAATGTTGCCATACACCACGATTGTTAAAATATCAATAATCTCTATTATCCCGCTACCTGTATTTATTTACTTACATTTACTTGTGAATAACGACCTGTTATTTTTATTGTTCAGTTTTGTAATTTATAGCGTATTAGTTGGTATTTTCGAATATATATTGGATATTATTCCCTATAAAGAAAAAATCCGACAATTGTGTAAAATATTTTTTTAAGCAAGTTACGATAGATTTATGGATTCTAACAAAAATTATTTTTTACTCTATATACTTAGTGTCGCTCTCATAATTTCTTTTTCAGTTATTGGTAAGCATCAGTACGCACTGTATTTACTAATATTTGGATTAGTTATACTCACTTTTATTAATAATAAATATATTATTTTTTTAACAATAGTTTTTTTACCAACAAACGGGATTTTCCCAAGAGAGATTTATATAGGCGGTGTATTAGGACTAAAACAGATTTTGTCTTTCTTTGTAATGATACCATTATTATTAATCAAGTTTAATGGAAAAGACAAAGTCGAGAAGAAATATCTTAATAGTATAATTGCTTTACTTTTTGTGCTAACTATTTACCAAACATACACTGCTATTAAAAATGCAATTTGGGGTATCGGAGATACATATAACAGTGATTTAGCTACAATGAAAGTGATTGGAATAATAGCTTTGTTGGTACCTCTAATTCTGATAATTAAAAAAAGTCCAATAATTAAAAATGAAATTTCAATTGCAGTAACTTATGGTATAGTAAATATGTCCATTTTTACATTTATTAGTCCAATTTTGCCCGATCTAGGTCTAAAATCCACCGGTATAGTTATTTCAGAAATGACATTTGACAGATTTGCTGGTATTATGGCTGATGGTGACACAAATACGTTAGGTGTTTTTTTTGCAATGAGTATTGGATATCTAATCTTAAAATATCAATACTATAATAATTACATTTTGTTTACATTAATTTGTACTTCATTATTTGCATTAGCATTAACAGGATCACGGACTGCATTTTTTGCATTAACAACAGTTTTTTTATTATTCATGTTGAGAAAAACAAAAGTGAAAATCAAAGGTAAAGTATTATTTTTTTTACTACTTACTGTAGTTTCAACTTTTTCATTTTGGGTGATACTTTTTGAGCGAGTTTTGTTATCCGGATTACAGCTAGATACACAGACCGGAGCAAACAGGATTGGAAAATGGATTTTATATTTTGCATTTTTTGAGAAGAATCCGCTAATATATCTTCGAGGTACTGACAAGGATATAATGATCACTTGGAATAATGCATATTATGCGGCACATAATTTTTATATTCAAGTTATTTATAATGCCGGGCTTATTGCACTTTTTCTATTTCTCTTGAGTTATTGGAAAATATATAATAGTGGGAAAAAATTATTTAGCACTATTGATTTTCTATTCATAGCAATCCCTTATCTATTTATTACTTCTTTTGTGAGCGATATCGGAATAATTTACTACGCACTATTATATGCAACTTTGTTACCATTGCGCTTGTATCCGAACAGTAAGATCGTATCAAATAATAATCATTGAATTGCCAATGAAAAACGCACTACTTTTTAAATTATTCACTTCAAAATTTTTTAATGAATATCAGGCCATAAAATTTGGAGAGGATCAAAAAAAATCTTCAAAAGATAAATTAGTACATTTCTGGGAGATTATCAGAGAAGAAGTTCCGTATTATAGATCATTAAATATAAAGGAGGATAACTTCTTTAATTTGCCTTTTTTGACTAAAGAAATTATTAGGAGCAATTTTATAAATCTTAAAAATCCGAGCTACTCTGCTTCAAGATTTATATTAGATTCAACAAGTGGCTCAACAGGTGAAACTCTAAAATTTTTCAGTGATGTAAAATTAAGATATAGACGTATGGCATACGCTGAATTCGGAGATTCATTTTCAGGATGGGAATTAGGCGAACCACGACTGATAATTTGGGGTGCCGAAAGAGACATCAATAAAAAACTGTCGCGAAAAATCGCACATTCAAAATTTTTATTTAATACTAAAATTTTGTCTTCGTATTACTTAACAAATGACGATTTAACCGAGATAATTAACACAATAAATTTATTTAAACCTGTGCTGATTTCAGCTTACCCATCTACACTTGATTTTATTTCAAATTATATCAGAAGTAAGGGGGGACTAGTGCATTATCCTCGAGTCATTGTAATAGGAGGAGAAACCTTGTACGATTTTCAAAAGGCAACGATTCAAGAGGTTTTTCAATGTAAAGTATTAAGAAGATACGGCAGCAGAGAGTTTGGAGTGATAGCCAGTGAATGCCAGGAACAACAGGGATTACATATACACACTGATCGGATATTCTTAGAAATAATAAATGAAAGACTTGAACAGACCCAGCCTGGTGAATTAGGTGAAATAATAATAACTGATTTAGAAAATTATATTTTCCCCTTTGTTAGATACAGAATCGGTGATATTGGAATATTTTCAAAGGATAATTGCAAGTGCGGGAGGCAAACGCCGTTACTTACATCAGTGGAAGGTAGAACGTTTGATTTAATTATTGGAACAAACGGAAATAGAGTTTCCGGTAATTATTTTACACTTTTAAGAAATAAAGTGAAAGGGATACTTAAATTTCAAGTGTTACAGGAACAACCAGGCACAATTATTTTTAACATTATATGTGATGATAAATTTGACAAATTTGAAAGGAATAAACTGACAGTTGAATTAAAAAGTAAATTAGGTATAGATATGGAAGTAACTATTAATGAAGTTGCAAATATAAACACAAGTTCAAATGGTAAGTACCGTTTCGTTATTTCAAAAATTAATAATTGACTAGTCTGATTATGTTTACGCAACCTACGTTTTCAGTTTTTACAGCAACATTCAATCGTGCAAAATTTCTACCCAAGCTTTACGAAGCTTTATTAAACCAGACTTTTAAAAGTTTTGAATGGCTGATTATAGATGATGGTTCTTCTGATAACACTCAAAAAATAATTGAAAATTTTGTGGAAGAAAATAAAATTAGTATCAAATACATTTACCAAGAACATAAAGGTAAACATGCTGCCACTAACAAAGCTTTAGATTTAGCAAATGGGATTTTCTTTTTACCACTAGATGATGATGATTTACCACTAAACAATGCACTGTCTTTACTGATATCAACTTACGAGGACATACCTGAAGTTGTAAAACCATATTTTTCTGCAGTCACAGGATTATGTATTGATCCAGAGGGAAAAGTTATTGGTGATGCTTTCCCGGAAGATATTATTGATTCAGATCCTATTGAAATGTATTATAAGTTTAAAATAAAAGGTGATAAGTGGGGATGTCAATTAACCAAAATACGCAAGCAATATAAATATCCTGTACCTTCAATGAAATTAAATTACTATCCTGAAATTACAATTTTTGGAGAGATTGCAAAAAAATACAAAACTAGATACATAAATAAGCCATTAAAAATTGTTAGATATCATTCTGATGGTTTATCAAAAAGAAAATTACCTAATGCGTATTCAAAAAAAATTTCACATATGTATATACTTAATGAACATATAGATTATTTCGAGAAAAATCCATATGAGTTCTTTATCCATAGTATACTATATACACGTTGGTCGCTTCATTGCAAAAAAATAGAAATTAAAGGAATAAAACCTATTCTAAGTAAGATACTTATTTTAGTATCATTTCCGGCAGGTTTTTTATTTTACTTGTATGACAAATTTTACGCACAAAAAAAAATCTAAAGATTTAATATTCATTTGTGGGAACCTATACCCTTTTGATGTTGGAGGTACAGAAATATTCAACTATTATTTGATGTTGTCACTTTCCAGATTTCTAAATGTTTATTGCGTGAGCCAATATAAACGACCTAAAATCTATGATAACATTGGATTCTTTAAAATCCCAAACATTAAACCAGCTGGAATATTTTTTTCAATATTTGCATTTATTAAAATCATAACCCTAAAATCAAAACATCCAACATTAATATTGACATACAGTAGATCAAAATGGATTAATTGGTGGCCATATCCATTATTAAAACAATTGTTCGATATAAATTATATAATCATTATTCATGGTGGTGGTTTGTCAAAGTGGATTTTTAAAACACCACATAAGAAATTATTCAAATACGCACATGAAATTATTGGTATCTCAAATCGAATATGTGATGAATATAAACTAAGGACATCCAAAAAAGTACTTTATATACCACCATTAATTCCATTTAGCGTTCAAACCAAATCAAAAAATGAATCTAAAATGGAGTTAAATTTACTACCAAATAGTCTTGTATTCTTATACGTTGGATCCCTAAAAAAGCTAAAGGATCCAAAGACTATCCTAGAAGCACTAAGCATACTTGGATTAAGTTTTTTGCAAGAACATAATATTTATTTATTTATGATAGGTGATGGCCCACTAAAAGAAGAATTGATCAATTTCACATTGGACAATAAATTATCTGAAAGAGTTATCATTAAAGGAATTATTGAACGCACAATTGTCCCGCTATATTATACTGCAAGTGATTATTTTATCATTTCATCAGAATACGAGGGTACTCCATTGTCTTTGCTTGAGGCATTGTTTAATAACTTAACAGTAATTGGCTCGGACTCACCAGGTATTAATAATATAATCCAAAATGGGTTTAACGGTTACTTATTTAAAACTGGTGATGCCAGGAATCTTGCAGAAATAATTGCGTACTCAATTAAAAGTGAAAGCGAAGAAACTATTCGTGCTAATGCAAAACGTACATTTATCGAGAACTATAATTATGAAGTAATGTTAACCCAATATTTAACTATTCTTGAAAATAATGAGTAACAAAAATATTCCAGTAATTATGTATCATAGTGTTGGCATACCAAATAAAAAATGGCATTGGAATTTTTTGACATGTCCATGGATGATTTTTGAAGATCAAATGCAGTGGATTAAAAATAATGGCTATACAACAATTCACCTTGACGATTTATATAGTTTTATTTACGCTGGTAAGACTTTGCCAGATAAACCAATAGTATTAACTTTTGATGATGGTTACTTGGATAATTATGTGTTTGCCTATCCTTTGTTAAAAAAATATGGATTAAAAGGTACCATATTTATTAATCCTGAATTTGTCGATCCACGACTTATTAAACGGAAACAATTTGATCAAACAGATGACATATCTAAACTTGAGACTGATGGTTTTTTATCTTGGGAAGAAATCGAAGAGATGTTTGCAGATAATATTTTTGATTTTCAATCACATGCTTTAACTCATACCTGGTATCCTATTTCAAACGAGATTGTTGATTTTCGTCATCCAGACGATAATTACATTTGGATGACATGGAACGATAACATAGATAAAAAGCCTTATCTTCAAACTGATGATAAGAAATTAATTGAATTAGGTGCACCCGTTTATAAATATTCAAAAAGTTTAAGTGCTCCAAGATATTTCCCTGATGATAAATTGAAAGATTTTCTTCTTACATTTGTAAGAGAAAATGGAGGTAAATTATTTTTTGGTAATACAGATTGGCAAAATATTTTATATCAAAAGGTAGAAGAATATAGAGCAAACAATGAAATTATTGATTGTGTTGAAACTGAAAATGAATATTATGAAAGAATAAAACATGAATTAACTTCAAGTAAAAATATTTTAGAAAATCGACTTAAAAAGAAAGTTAATTTTTTATGCTGGCCCGGTGGCAGTGGCACTAAAGTTGGCATAGAATTATCAAAAATAATTGGTTATAAAATGACCACTGCAGCCAAGGACTTATCAAAGCAATCAAGAAGGAAAATTAAGAATAATCCTTCTAAACCTTGTTCAAGAATATCACGCATCAGTCCAATTTATTATGAAAGTTTAAACAAGAATGGTGGAATTGATGTAACATATTCAGGAAGTCGTATTTATGGGATGAAAATTAAATCTTTTGAAAATAATTTCATTAAATCTTTTATGTGGAAATCACTTTTTTATCTATTTGCATTCATTTCAAAACTTAATAACAAACTAATTAAATGAATATTGCAGTAATTAGTAATACGCTTTTAAAAGGTGGTGCAGAAAAGCAAAGTCTATTATTAGTTAATAATCTAAAGGATAGATATAATATTTTTCTAATAGTGTTATACGGTGATCAAGTTGAGAAAGAATACTTAGATTTTATAAAATTTAATAATATTAACCTTATCCTTATCAAAGGAAATTTATTAAAAAAGATAATTGCATTATTTAGAATATTTAGAGACAATGAAATTGATATGGTTTTTTCTTATCTGCTTAAAGGTAATTTAATAAGTGGTATTTGCGGTCGGTTAGCAGGTATTGAATTCATTTATGGGGGTATAAGAAGCGCCAGATTGCCTTTAATAAAATTATTTGTCCAGAAAATATTGCACCTATTTCTTCATACTAAAACCATTACGAATAGTTATGCAGCGAAAAATTACTTAGTTAACAATGGTTTTAGTTATTCAAAAATTGTAGTTATTCCAAATAGCGTTGAACCTATACCAGAATCAATAAATCACACAGATGATAAAGCGATCAGAATATTGACTGTTGCGCGATTTGATAAATCAAAGGATTATTTTACTTCACTTTTAATTATTAAGTCAATTAGCGAAAAAATTCCTAGATCAATAAAATTAGAATATTATATAGTTGGATATGGTAAATTGAAAAAACAGATTCTGAAAAAAATTAAATTATTGTCATTGCAAGAAATAGTTAAGGTTATTGAAAATCCAACAAATGTTAGCTTATATTATCGTACAAGCAATGTATATCTTAGCACGTCATTATTTGAAGGTATGTCGAATTCTATACTCGAAGCGATGTCATATTCTCTTCCGATAATTGCAACAGATGTTGGAGATAATAACCAAATAGTTGTTGATGGTGAAAATGGATTTTTATTACCGATAAAAAACTTAAGTTCTATCGCTGAAAAACTATTATTACTTTGTTCTAACTCTGATATGCGTACATCAATGGGAAAGAAAAGTTATGAGTTTATCAGTAAGAATTTTTCATCTGAAATATTCAGAAAACGATATATCAATCTAATTGAAAATGAATTCAAAGCCTAAAATAGCCGTAATAGGTCTAAAAGGTTTACCTGCCTTTGGTGGTGCAGCCTCAGTCGGTGAAAACATTATTACGCAATTAAAAGATCAATTTGAATTTACAGTTCTTAGTACTCAACCATACACAGATCTTAAAACAGGTAATTATAATGGTATAAATCAAATTGTCTTCAAAGGGCGCAAGAAAAATGCTTTAACTACATTTGCTTATTATTTAAAATCATTGCTTTATTGTTTATTTGTAAATAAATTTGATTTAATTCACCTTCATCATTCAGAGAGTGGGTTTATTACTCCATTCTTAAGAATAAAAAATAAAGTTATTACCACATTTCACGGTGTCTTCTTTAATAAAACTGATCCAAAATTCAATCGCTTTATTAATTCATTCTTCCGGTTATCTGAGAAATTGAATATGAAATATTCTAATTTAATTATCTCTGTATCATCCATCGATGCTCAAGATCTTAAAAATAAATATCACAAAGATGTTATTTATATTCCAAATGGCATTACATTACTAGAAAATAAGGTGAAGCCTCAAGATGATTATTTATTTTTTGCGGCAGCAAGAATATATGAGATTAAGGGTTTGGATATTTTATTAGATGCAGTAAAATTGATTAATGTACCAATTAAAATAAAGATTGCAGGCGATCTAGATCAGATAAAATCTTACAGGTCAAAAATATTATTGAGCGCAAAAAATTTAGATATTGAATTTCTTGGTCTGATAAAAGACAAGAAAGAATTGTTAAAATATATAAATAATGCAAAATTATTTATTTTTCCATCTCTCTTTGAGGCAATGTCTATGATGCTTCTTGAAGCGGCATCGTGTAAAACCCCTATTATCGCAAGCGATATCGCTTCAAATAAAGCCATATTTAATGAGAGTGAAGTTTTATTTTTTAGAAATAAGGACCACCAAGATCTCGCAAATAAGATACACTGGGCTTTAGAAAATTATTCAACAATGGAAACAAAATCAGTGAAAGCATTTGAAAAGTTAAAAAATGAATATCGTTTGGATATCATAGCACATAGATATAAGAAATTGTACAATTCAATTAAATAGAAACTTATATGTGCGGAATATTTGGTTTAATAGCAAAAGAAGATAGTTACAATAAAAAGACTTTAGTAAAGATACTTGAAGATTTAGCTAAGCTATCACAAGTTAGAGGTAAAGATTCATCCGGATTAGCCTACAGATTTGAATCTACAAAAAGTATAGAAGTACTACGCGGTCCTGTATCAATTGATAACTTACTACAAACCAATGATTATAAAAACTTTAGACAAAAAATAATTTATGAGAATAACAATAACTCAAATAAGATATTTGCGGCACTAGGTCATGCAAGATTGGTAACAAACGGTACCCAATTAGAAGATGATAATAATCAACCGGTAGTTAAAAATAGAATTGTAGGGGTACATAATGGTATTATTGTTAATGAATCTGAATTGTGGAGTAAATATCCTGAATTAAAGAAGAAATATAATATTGATACTGAAGTTATTTATTCACTGTTCAGCTATCATTTAACTAACCTCAATAATAGTATTACGGCTATCAGACATACAAATAGTGAACTTTTCGGTACTGTTTCAACCGGGTTTATGATTGCTGATAGAAATGAATTTGTAGTATATACTAACAACGGCTCTTTATATGTTTTAACAAATCAGAAAGACATATTTATTTATGCATCTGAAAAAAATATATTAAACCGGCTTGTCAATAAAAATAATAAGCTTACTAACAACGATCTTACGATAGAACAGGTTTCTGCTAATAATGGATTTATAGTCAGCTATAATGAATTTAAAATCCATGGTTTTGATTTAGCGCAGGATACAGAACTTAAGCTTCCTGAAAATAGTAATGAAATATTTGATATAAAGATATCTAACTATCACCCTCATAAACATCAACTTCATGCAGTTTTAGATTCTGGAAAATTTACCAACAGTATTCAAGCAAACTCAGAGAAAAAACTCCTCGAATATAATATTAGCAGTATCTCAAAACTTAAACGATGCACAAAGTGTATCCTGCCGGAAACATTTCCTTTTATAGAGTTTGATAAAAACGGTGTATGTAATATTTGCAATAACTATGTAAAGAAAAATCAGCCAAAGCCGATTGAAGAACTAAAAGAACTGGTAGAACCATATAGAAATAAAAATGGAAAACCAGATTGTCTTGTCCCTTTCAGCGGAGGAAGAGACAGTACTTATACACTTCACATAGTCAAAAACATTTTAAAAATGAATCCCATTGCATTTACATACGATTGGGGAATGGTAACTGATTTGGCTAGAAGAAATATCGCACGTGTAACCGGTAAAATGGGCGTAGAAAATATCATTGTCTCAGCTGATATTAGATCGAAGCGAAAAAATATTAGAAAGAATATAGTAGCATGGTTAAAAAAACCAGAACTTGGTATGATACCACTATTTATGGCTGGAGATAAGTATTTTTTTTACTACACTGAAAAGATTAAGAAACAAAACAATGTTGACTTAAATTTTTGGGGTATTAATCCATTAGAGAATACAGACTTTAAAGTTGGTTTTTGCAATGTTCCACCCTGCTTTAATAAAAAAACCATCTACTCTTTATCAGTTAAAAATCAGATAAGATTATTTAGCTATGTCGGAAAAAATTTGCTTACAAATCCGTCTTATATTAATGGATCTATGATAGATACTTTTGGTTCGTTTTTATCAAGGTATTTGGTAAAAAAAGGACATTATTATCATATGTTTGATTATTACAGATGGGATGAAAATGAGGTTGAAGATCTTATAATTAATGAGTATAAATGGGAAAAGTCAATTGATACAAACACAACCTGGCGTATTGGTGATGGCACAGCAGCTTTTTATAATTACAATTATTATACTGTTGCCGGTTTCAGTGAATTTGATACTTTCAGGAGTAATCAAATAAGAGAAGGTATGCTTGACCGAGCTACTGCCCTTAACCTAGTTAATGAAGAAAATAAAACTAGATATGAGAGTATAAAATGGTATTTAGAAATTATTGGATTGGATTTTGAGAGTACAATAAAAAGAATTAATCAAATAGAAAAATTATACTAGTTTTTATCAGCATTACTAAAATAGAGTGTTAAGATTTTTTATTATAAATTTATTTTTTTTACTATCAGTTACTGAGCTTCATTCTCAGACTGAATTTGAATCTCTATCTGATTCCGCTAACAAATGGTTTATTAGTGCCAGTGTCGGTGCTCAGATGTCAGGTATAAAGGATGAAGATTTTGTTAGTTCCAATTATTCACCTTTAATTAATATCACCTTTGGGAGACGAATATCTCCGCTTCTTGCATTTCATATTGGTATCAAGGGGTTTTATTTTAATTATATAGCTGATGAGTCGAAACATAACTATAGTTTTGTCTATCTCGGCTCTTCAATTAATCTTATAAATCTAGCTGTTAATTCGAGGAATAATAAAGATTGGAATCTTCTGATACATACAAGCCTGGGCATCTTCAATAATATTTTACTGAATAAGTTACAAGGTTGTATAAACATTGGAATACAAAACAATTATTCTATTTCAGAATCCATTGAAGTATCTTTAGATATTGCGTCAATAATTGGCTGGAAGATTTATCAGGGTGATGAAGATATTTTGCCAGGTGTTTCTTTCGGTATTATTTATACTTTCTGACTAATTGATAATTTAACTTTAAACATATATGAAAATAATAAGTGTAGTAGGTGCACGACCAAATTTTATGAAAGTTGCACCGTTCATTTTTGAAATCAACCGGTATAATCTGGAATCGTTAAAAACTAACCGTGAACAGATTTTTCATCTGCTGGTTCATACAGGTCAGCATTATGATGATCTTATGTCTCAAAAATTTTTTAATGATTTGAACATTCCTGAAGCTGATATAAATCTTGGTATAGGATCAGGTTCACATGCTGAGCAGGTCGGCAATTCAATGATTGAATTAGAAAAAGTTTTTCAGAAGGAAAAACCGGATTGGGTAATTATTTATGGTGATGTTAACGCAACTTTAGCAGCCTCGATTACAGCTAAAAAATTACTTATTAAAGTTTGTCATATTGAAGCAGGTTTACGCAGCGGTGATCTGAAAATGCCCGAAGAGATTAACAGACTTGTAACCGACAGGCTTGCTGATTTACTATTAACTCCTGATTTATTATCAGTCGAGAATCTTAAGAAAGAAGGGATTCCTGATTCATCAATTCGCTTTGTTGGAAATATTATGATAGACACACTGGAGAATAACCGGGCAAAATCTGATGAACTTGATGTAAAGCAGATTGTTAAATCCAATATTATTTCCAACCTGAAAGAAGTATCTATTACTCAGGATAACTATGCAGTTATCACTTTGCACAGACCATCGAATGTTGATGATAAAGAAATATTAACTTCTTTAGTCGGTTTTATCTCAAAAGAGATTTCAGATGTTCTGCCTGTTATCTGGGCAATTCATCCAAGGACAGAAAAACAACTTAAATTATTTAATTTATGGAATAAGCTTATTCAGGTGCCGGATATATTTTTAGTAAATCCCTTAGGTTATCACGATATGCTTAAACTTAATAAGCACGCTAAAATAATGCTTACAGACAGCGGCGGTTTACAGGAAGAATGCACAGTTCTTGGTACACCCTGCTTAACATTAAGGTGGAACACTGAAAGACCTGTTACATTACGTGAGTACGGCGGAGCGAGTGTTTTAGTTGGTAACGATATAGATCGTATCAGAGAAGAGTTTTTCCGAACACTTAAAGAATCCAGAAGACCTGAGAGACCTGCATTATGGGATGGTCGAACCGCCGGCAGATGTTTAGAAGAAATATTAAAGTATTGTTAGTGAGAGGTAAGAGGCTAGAAGCTAGAACTCAGAACTAAGGAGTCAGAACTCAGAAGTAAGTAGTTTTACGATTGAATGACTATCAATAACCCAATGACTCAATGACTTTATCCTTTGCCCTGTCCTTTTTTTTGTAAGAGAGGTTAGGTGCGTTCAAATACTTTGCAATTAATCTTTGTCACAAAAAAATCAAAAACAGCCATAAAAAACTCTGAGTACTGATATCTTTCGAAAACATCGCCATAAAAAGTGAAAAGAGAAAAGTAATAACCAGGAATATTCTGATTGATAGACTTTGATTGAAAATTAAATATTTGTTGTTGAATAAATTTTTCAAAATTAAAAAGCACACAAACATAAATAGCAGCAAACCTACGGCACCTGTTTCTGATAGAAGTTCCAGAACAATATTATGCGGATATTTCTGCAATGTAGTCCAATGAAGATTATTAAATCCATTAAATGATCCAAGTCCCCATCCAAGGATTGGTTTATCTTTTATCATCTGCAAGCTTAAAGTATAAGTTTGAATTCTGCTTAAGATTGCGCCATCACCTCCAAATTCACCGTCATCAATCCTTAACAAATTCTGAAGACGCTGCCCTGTTTCAAACTGTTCAGGTGCAATATATACAAGTGCTATTAAAAATATTATCATCAGAATAACACTATATAAATGATTGATAGTAATCCTTTTCCTTAAAAGTTGCCATAAAAAACCAAAAGCTGAAAAGATAATTATTCCGATGATAGCAGATCGTAAACCAGTGAGATAAGTAATCGAAAATCCAATAATAAATATCAGGTAGTAGAATAATATTTTTTTTATTTCTTTTGCTGTCAGCAAAATCAGAAAAACTATCAATGTTAAAAATGAAATCGTTCTCGCAATAAAAACGTGGCTCCATCTTAACGGCGAAAACTGATATACAGTTGAATGATCAAATGGCTGAAGAATTATAATGCTTAAAAGTGTGAATAAAAATCCCGCTATAATTATGTGTAAAAAGTATGACAAATACTCCCTGCTTCTGCTTGTAATGAGATAATATGTTACCAGCATATTTGGGATAATACTTACAAGTATGTTAATCACTTTGTGTGTACCGTATTTTGGATTTAAAGAGTATAGTATTGTAACTATAAGATAAAATACAATAACCAAAAGAATTTTACTTAGACGCTTAATATTTTTTGATTTTAAAAAGACCAGTAACGATTCATTATTTTGTCTGATGTGAATAAAAAAGACCGCCAATAAAATTGAAGAGGATAATATTTTAAGTATCAAAGCAGATACTGTGGAATTTGATATCCCTGCAACAGAGAAATTAAGCAGCAATAGTGTCAGTAAAAGATAGGATGCAATATTTTTTGCAGTTAGTAATTTTTGCATTTACAAGATCGAATATAAGAATTAATAATTGTCAGGTGCAAAATGCAGGTAGATATACAAAATAAAAAATTAAAAGTGATCAATATTCTGTGGAAATTTCAGTTTGAGCAATTGATAAAGATTGATATAACTAATGCAGCTAATTTGAATGAGTAAATGAATTTAATACCTATCATCACTTCACTTGAAACTTTTAAAATACTCATAGGTTAGCTGAAGACCTTTTTGCAAAGAAATTACTGGCTGCCAATTCAATAAAGCTTTTGCGCGGGATATATCTGGTTGTCTAACACGCGGATCATCAACCGGTAGATCTTTGAAAACCAATTCACTTGATGAATTTGTAAGGTTGATAATCTCCTTTGCCATTTTTTTAACACTAATTTCTTCAGGGTTACCGATATTAACCGGCTCGGTTACATCAGACATTAACAACTTTATAATACCTTCCACCTGATCTTCAATATAAATAAAACTGCGGGTCTGGCTGCCGTCACCAAAGATTGTAACAGGCTGATTGTTAATTGCCTGTATAAAAAAAGCAGGAATTGCTCTTCCATCATTAACCCGCATTCGTGGACCGTAAGTATTAAATATTCGTGCAATACAAGTGCTTATGTTATGAGTGCGGTTATAAGCCATTGTAAGAGCTTCTGCAAATCGCTTTGCTTCGTCATATACTCCGCGTGGACCAATTGGATTTACATTTCCCCAGTAATCTTCTTTCTGTGGATGAGAAAGAGGGTCACCATAAACTTCAGAAGTAGAAGCGAGCAGAAAACGCGCACCTTTTTTCTTTGCAAGTCCAAGCGCATTTAGTGTACCCATTGAACCGACTTTAAGAGTTTCTATAGGAAGCTGCTGATAATCAAGCGGGCTTGCAGGAGAAGCGAAGTGAAGGATATAATCAACATCAACAGTTATGTGAATATAATTTGTTACATCGTGATTGATAAAAGTGAACTTAGAGCTACTATAAAGATGCTCTATGTTACCAATACTACCTGTAAGCAGATTATCAATACAGATAACTGAAAATCCTTCTTTAATTAATCTATCACATAAATGCGAGCCAAGAAATCCTGAACCGCCTGTTACTACTGCAGTAGGCATTGTTTTTATGATCCTGAAAATTGTGTGTGGCAATTTACGATTTAGAATTCAGAAATTACAATGTAATAGAAAAACAATTAGGGCAAGTAATTGATAAGCGAGAAGCTATAAGTAAAAACAATAAATGACCACCAATGACCTAATGACTTTTTCCTTTGCTCTGTCCTTTTTTTTTGTAAGAGAGGTTAGGTGAGTTCAAATGATTAGAAGCAATAAGTAAAAATAATAAATGACTACAAATGACCTAATGACTTTTCCTTTGCTCTGTCATTTTTTGTAAGAGAGGTTAGGTGAGTTCAAATGATTAGAAGCAAGAAATAAAAAACAATAAATGACCACTAATGACCTAATGACTTTTCTTTTTGTTCTATCCCTCTCTTTTCAAAAGAGGTTAGGTGAGTTCAAATGGTTAGAAGCAAGAAGTAAAAACAATAAATGACCACCAATGACCTAATGACTTTTTCCTTTGCTCTGTCCTTTTTTTTTGTAAGAGAGGTTAGGTGAGTTCAAATGATTAGAAGCAAGAAGAAAAACAATAAATGACCACCAATGACCTAATGACTTTTTCCTTTGCTCTGTCCTTTTTTTGTAAGAGAGGTTAGGTGAGTTCAAATGGTTAGAAGCAAGAAGTAAAACAATAAATGACCACCAATGACCTAATGACTTGTATTTGTCCTGTCCCTCTCTTTGCAAGAGAGGTTAGGTGAGTTCAAATGATTAGAAGCAAGAAGTAAAACAATAAATGACCACCAATGACCTAATGACTTTCTCCTTTGCTCTGTCCTTTTTTTGTAAGAGAGGTTAGGTGAGTTCAAATGATTAGAAGCAAGAAGTAAAACAATAAATGACCACCAATGACCTACCGACTTGTGTTTGCCCTATCCCTCTCTTTTCAAGAGAGGTTAGGTGAGTTTATAGGGCTTGAGGCGAGAGGCTTGAGGAAAGAAGTCAGAAGTAAGAAGTTTTACGATTAAATGACTACAAATGACCCAATAACCTTAACTCTATTCCAACGTATGACTTATTTCATATCTTAATTATTAAAATAGTCCGCTCTAGCCTGCAATAACTATTAGCTGTTAACTATTTAAATAAAAGTTTATTTTTGTATAAAAGAGCATTAAAATGGTTAAAGAAGCAAAAATAATATATAGAAGCGAAGCAGAAACAGAAGAAATAAAATTCTGGAATAACAAATCTTACGCTGAAAAATTATCGATTATTCAAATACTGAGAGAACAATATATTACATTATACAACAAAGAGGAAGAGTATGCTGAAAGCAGAAAAAGACTTCGAAGAGTTTATAGAATTATTAAACAAGTTTAATGTTGAATATATGATTATAGGTGCTTATGCTCTTGCATTATATGCCCGTCCAAGAAACACTGGTGATATTGATATATTTATAAATAATACCCTTAATAATGCAAAACTGCTTATAAAAGTTATCAGTGAATTTGGATTTGAAAGCACAGGTATTAAAGAAAATGATTTCACTACAAAAGGCAGGATGATTCAACTCGGTGTATCACCTGTTAGAATTGATATAATTAATGAAATTGATGGAGTTGATTTTTTGAGCGCATTTAAAAACAAAGAAACATTTCAATTTGGAAAAGTTTTTGCAAATTTTATTTCTAAATCTGATTTGATAAAGAACAAAAAGGCAAGTAATCGAAAAAAAGATATCGCCGATCTGGATGAATTAGAGAAATTCAGCAATAATTCTGACTAAAGAATAACAATTATTTACTGATCTGTTAAATCTGTTTTATCTATTTGCTGTGAGTTAAATATAGAGTAAAGACCGGAACAAGGATAATCAATGACTAAAAATGACCTAATGACTTTTTCCTTCTGCCCTATCCCTCTCTTTTCAAGAGAGGTTAGGTGAGTTCAAATAGTTAGAAGCAATAAGTAAAAAAACAATAAATGACCACCAATGACCTAATGACTTTTTCCTTCTGCGCTATACCTCTCTTTTCAAGAGAGGTTAGGTGAGTTTACAGGGCTTGAGGTGAGAGGAAAGAAGTCAGAAGTAAGAAGTTTTACGATTAAATGACCACAAATGACCCAATGACTTAATTACTTTAAAGCCATCTCCAATCTCCCCTATCCCCTTTTGATCAGCTACCCGGCTTTTTTTCTTGTAAGTTGTGCTTTAAGATCCAGAGTTATAATTAAATTTGCAAGCTCTCTGCCGTCAATATACATTGTGCCGTTAGTGATACGTTCGTTAAATTCTCCGTTAGTAATGATAAATTTCCTTTTAATCTCATTTGCTGCTGGTTTAAAATGGACTACTTCTTCATAGTCTTCTTTTCTAACATTGGTTGTAAGCAGACATTTACAATGCAGATTAACCGGTGTAGATCCTTTACGTGCTTTACCGATAATATAAAACATAGGTTCATCATCAATATCCATAATTGTAATATCGCGGTAGCCGAGGAAACTGAAAAAATACTTCATTATTGCTTTGTATCCGCTAAGATCAATTGATTGTAGTTTATTAAGCACTTTATTACGATCATTGTTAAGTGACTTTTTGTAACCATCATTCATACCGAAAATAGTAAGCCAGTCATCAGGCGTAATTAATTCTGATAATGTTTCACTTTTTATATTATCAAAAAGATATCTGTTTGAAAAACCTTTTTCTTCAAGTACATAAAGCAGATCTTCTTCAAATGTTTGACGGATGTTATAATTGTACATTACCACTGAAGATGCAGCTGGATCATTTATACCAATTTCATCATCATTTTGCCATACAGTAACAGGATTCCACCACAGATCAAAATTAAATATATATGATACTTTGGAAAGATTAAGTTTTAATCGAGATGGTTTCAGATTTGTCAGCAGAACGGTTACATCGCTTCTGTCGTAAAAATTATCGAGTGAGTTTTTAAGGTCCTCTGCAGACATACCATTACGTCCGACAACAAATCTTACATTATTCGCATCAAAAACCTTCTCTAATTTTTTCATTCCATTCTCATCGTACTGAGTAAACACAACAGCTTTTTTCTTGTTGCTATGAACAGCATTTAGTTGTTCAGTTAACAGATTGGCTTTTGGACTTATATTCCGGAATGAGGAGAAATTGAGTATCTGTTTTAGTTTGTGAATGATTGTAAATATATTACTCTGAAACCTGATTGGATTCGGGCTGTCAAACAGAGTATTAAGTTCTTCCTTCGCTTGAGTTATTGCTTCATTGTATTCAAATAACTGCATTTCATCTGGTGATAACCAAATATCTTTTATTAAAGCAGTATGTTTTCCTTTCCTTAGATCTTTAATCGTATTACCAAAAAAAGCTAATTCTATTTTTTGTGTGAAAGGTAATTCCTCAAGATGTTTTTTAAGCGCTTTCTGATTATTAATTGCAGATAAAAACCAAATATAAGTTGGTTCAATATGGGTAATAATCTGATCTATCTGCTGAGATGCATAACGATAATTGATTAGTTCATCAAATAAAACCAGATCAATTTTATCAAAATCCTTTAGCTCTGATCTACCAAGATCATCAATATCTGCAAACCAGATAACAGATGCCCCTTTAACTTTTCTTGTTGTACCGGGTTCATATTTTTTTATCTTTAATTCTCGTGTAAACTGTTTAAATGAATATGACCAGAATTCTTTAAATCTGTTCTTCTCACTTATAAGAAGAATAGATTTAATACTGCCCTTCTTGAATAAGTATGAAAGCGAAGCAGCAACAGAATTAAATTTTTCGCAGCCCAGTTCATCACACAATACTGCAAAGGGATTGGATGTTAGAAATTCACCCTGACTTATATCATAAGGATCAAGTTGATTAAGTGAAGATGAAAAATCTGTCCAGCTTAATTCCCGATAAGAAGATAGAAGACTGTTAATAATATTTTTTGTACCCTCTGTAATCCGCTCATCATTAAGGGCATCAATAATTACAGGATCAAAATTCTTTTGTTTGACTACAACTTTTTTGACTATTGTTCTGGGTAAATCTATTCGCACTTTAAATACCGGATGAGGTATATCGAAAGACGGCGAATAAAACTGCACATCTGCAGGAATCAGATAATCAAACGGAATAAAATGTGAAACTGCTGTACTGTTAATAATATCATCAATACCGGGCACTTTAATTTGTGCGACATCGGGCAACGATATATATGAATTATTCAGATCATCAGATATAGAAAGCGACTCTTCAAATTGTTCGACACTAAGCAGATCAATATTAAAAACTTCTGGAATCAGATCAGCCAGATAATCTTTAACCTCCGGTAGTGAAATCAAATATGGAACTTCCTTTATTGGTTTCTCTTCAATTTCGAAATCGGGATTTGAATGCGGGACAGACTGTAAAATAAATGTGTCTGACTTATCACTTGTCTCTGATTTACTTACAATAAACAAAGGTGATTGATCCAATACTTTTGTCTGCTCACCTATAAATAAAGAAGACTGATCAACTACCTTAGGAATCTGAGGAAGTTGAGAGTTGAGACTGTAAATCTTTACTTCATCAAGCAATCTTTCTTTAAGAGTAAACAATTGAGGTTTTGTAAGACCAAAAAATATCAGATAAGCTCTTGGATGTTCCAGTAGATATTTTTGTTTTAAAGCAGGTATATCAAGGATATCAAGCTTGAATTTTAATTTAAGTGAGTTAGGTAATTTAAGCTGTTCAACTTCAAAGCCATCCAGCACTTCAGAATAGTAAAGAGCTTTTACCTCATGGTTTTTAATACGCGGAGGTCTAAGCCATTTTGCAAAATGGAAATCATCTGTAAGATCTATCTTAGCAACTTTAGACGCTATTTTAGATCGTGCTGTCCGGATCATATTGATACTTAATCGTTAGTGCGCTGTAGCTGTACCTGTTCGCAAGCAGCTTTAAGCCTTTCGAATGGTTCAGATAAGTTGCGTGATTCTGATATTTTTTCCAGACTTGCTTTAATACCCTTTAGTTCTTCAGCAAACTTTTTTGAAGTTTCGATAAAACCTTTTGCTGCTCCGTTCATAGGAGTATTGAGTGCCTCAAGTGCAGTATTACTGATTGATTTCTGTTTTTCATCAGAAAGAAGACGAATAACTCTTATTCCCTGTTTCTGGTTAGCACCGAGAAATAGCGGATCTTTCACAATTATCAGATCTATTTGTTCATTAACAGCATTTAGCAAAGGTACAGATATTAATTCAACCAAAATATGTTCTAATAAAACATCACCGTATAATGTTTTCTGAAAGCTGGTAGGCTTTATTGGTGCTGTAACCCTGAATTCCAGCGGTTTTGTTTCTGCATCAGTTACAAGAATGGCTCCCATCACTCCGCCATTATCATTAAGTGTATAGGTTTCAAGAAAAGCTAATTTTGCAATTTCCATCATTATTCTCCGACTAACAAATTATTGATAAATTTTCTATCAAAGATTTTCAATATTAGTGCCATGATTTAGACAGAAATAAGCTTAGTTGATAATTTGAATTTAGAAGTAAAATATACAGGTGAAATAATTATAGGGTGTCAAAAGTGACGCATAAAACCTTGTTTAACAAATAAAAAAGAAGAAAACTTATTTTCAACAAAATTATTTTCTGTTAATATACTTTTTGCATGAATATTCTACCTGATACAATCAATGGTTAATTGGTATGTAAAAAATTATTTCAGGTAATTTATTTTACATAAGAAGAAATTTTTGTCTGAATGTGGAAAAATCAAATATTAAAAAAAGATATTTAAATTGAGATTTAACTTAAATATATGATTGCAATTGAGTAATCATTATATAATGTGTAGTTAGTCAAATGACAAATAATAACCATTTATAAATAATTAATGTTCATAAGCTGCTGATCAATCTCCAACCTGCATTAACCTAATTCCTAGATCAGCAACTTCACATCTACTTGACAGTGAGAAAAGTATTATCTATCTTTATATAGACTTAATCTAAATAATTTGCAAGAACTTATGAAAACAGCTTCAAAATTAAATTTCGGTGAAAAAGGGATTATATCTGATATAGATAATACACATCCGTCATTTAGAAGAATATTAGAAATCGGTTTTACTCCAGGTCAGGAAATACAATTAATAAACTCATCTGCATTTAATGATCCATTAGCCTTTTCTTTAAGAGGAACTTTAATTGCAATAAGGAAACAAGAAGCTGATTGTATAATTTTATCCTGAGAGTGTGATGAATAATGACTCAGCAGTTAAGCTGCAGTTAATAACATTAGTAGGTCCGCCAAACTCCGGTAAAACAACTCTTTTTAATTTACTAAGTGGAAAAAATTTAAAGACAGTAAACTATCCCGGCTCTACAGTTGAATATTCAATTGGTAAAATACAAAGTAGATTTGATATAAATGCAGATATACTTGATTCACCTGGCATAATTAGTTTAAATCCAAATTCTCCTGACGAAGAAATTTCTGTAAACTCTCTTTACCATCATCCAATTTATGGTTCACCGAATTTGGTAATAACTACTGTTGATGCAAGTCAGATATCACGGCATTTATTATTATCTATGCAGCTTATTTCATCTGGTTTTGATGTAATAGTTGTGCTAACAATGAACGACATTATGGAAAAAAGAGGGTTTAAGGTTGATGAGAAAAAACTTTCAGAAGAACTTGGATGCAATGTAATTAAAGTAAATGGTAGAACAGGTGCCGGAATAGATGAATTAGTGAATCAGTTGAAACATAAAACTGGTGATAATGGTTCTGCATCAAAATCGAATAATCAGACTATAGAAAAAGTACCGAAAAAGATTTTTGAAAATGCTGGAAAAGAGCAGTTGTTAAAGCTATATTCTGATATTGAGGAAATTGAAAAAAAGGTAATAACTCCCCTGCCGGCTTTATCAGAAAAGAATTTGCTGAATGCTAACAAAAGTCTTAAGATATTAAACCCAACATTAAGATCGGGGAATAATCAGCCTGATGAATTAACATTGAAGATAGATAAATATCTGCTTGATAAACGCTTGGGATTAATATTTTTCTTTCTAATTATGTCATTGATGTTTACATCTATTTTTTGGGCTGCTGATCCATTTATGAATTGGATAGATGGGTTTTTTGGATGGCTCTCTTCAATTACTGCAGAGTATTTTGGTGACACATGGTACGGTGATTTAATTGCTGATGGAATTATAAGCGGCACAGGTTCAGTGTTAGTATTTTTGCCGCAGATTTTAATATTATTCTTAATACTTGGTTTATTAGAGGATACAGGATATTTAGCTCGTGGTGCAATGTTAATTGATAAACCTTTATCAAAAATTGGATTGAATGGTAAATCATTTGTTCCAATGCTATCAGGATTCGCTTGTGCAATCCCAGCAATACTTTCTGCACGTACAATTTCTAACCGGAGAGAAAGGCTGCTTACTATTTTCATAATACCATTAATGAGCTGCAGCGCCCGTTTGCCTATATATGCATTATTAATTGCATTCTTAACACCGTCAGATAAATTATGGATAGGTGGTATCGTATTAGCAATTATATATATTGCCAGCACGATTGCTTCGTTGATAATTGCAGCAATTATAAATAAATTCAATAAAAGATTAATTAAAGCAGAAGATAATTCTTCCTTTATATTAGAGCTACCTGCTTATAGAATGCCAAAAGCAAGAGTCGTAATCAGAAATTCTTATGATAACGCAAAGCAGTATATCCTAAGAGCTGGCCCTGTAATAATGGTTTTATCAATGATGATTTGGTTTCTTACTTATTTCCCGAATCATAGCCCGGTTATAGACGAAGCAGGATTAAATAATGAAGAAATTGAACAGATGATAAAATCAGAAAGACTTGCAACATCCTACGCTGCAGATATGGGTAAATTTATCCAGCCGGTTATGACTCCTTTAGGAATGGACTGGAGAGTTGGTGTTGCATTGATTTCAGCATTTGCAGCTAGGGAAGTATTTGTTAGTTCCTTAGTATTAATCTTCAAAGTAACAGACAGTGGTGATATTCGGGCATCAATGATTTCAGCAATGAGAAATGCAAAAATTGAAGAGACAGGTGAGCAGTTATTTACTCCGGCTACTACTTTGGGGTTAATTGTTTTTTTTATGTTTGCATTGCAGTGTTTGTCAACGGTTGCTGTTTCAAGAAAAGAAACAGGCGGATGGAGAATTCCCATTTTACAGATTGTGATATTTACTTCAACCGCGTACATACTTACATTTTTTACTGTTAATGTATTAAGATATGCAGGTATTGCTTAGGTAAATAATATGTCTGATATTAAAGCAGCATTAAAGTATTCTTTTATGATAATAATTGAGTTAAAAAAGTGAGAAACGAAAAAGCAGCAGAGGTATTCAGGGAATTTTTAAAAAAAGGTAAAAACCGGATAACACCTGAAAGATTTGAAGTCCTTGATGAAGCACTTGAACATGAAGGACATTTTGGAGCTGATGATCTTTTTATTAAACTAAAGACATCAAAATCCAAGGTGTCTCGAGCAACAGTTTACAACACCTTGGAACTTTTAGCACATTGTGATCTTTTAAGTAAGCGTAATTTTGGTGACAATATTACAAGATATGAAAGCAATTACAAACGCCAAACCCACGATCATCTGATTTGTGTTGACTGCGGAAAGATAGTTGAGTTTTCGGATCCAAGATTAAACATAATGCCTAAAGAGATCAGCGAGAAACTGGGTTATGAATTGGATAGCTATTCCTTTAATATTTTTGCCAGATGTAAGAATAAAAAAGACTGCCGCACGAAGAAATAATCTTATAAACAAACACACCTTAGACTATGAAAAAAATTAAATATCCAATAAGCTGGAGCAAAGATAATTTTTCAATAAAGATTTTCTGTTCGATACCGAATATTGCAACAGGAATACTTGTTAAAGCATCTGAAACCTTTTTTATAGTTGATCCGGGTGATGGTATATTAAGAGACCTTAATAAAGAACTAAAGCCAAATCAGATATTACAAGTATCAGACATTTTTATTACACACGGACATCACGATCATGTTGGAGGTGTTTGGTCTTTATTGACATATCTGCGTGTTATGAATAAAACATCTCTGCTTACGATTCATTTTCCCAAAGGATGTATTGAGATTTTACATATACACAATGCATTTAAAAAAGTGTATGGAGATGATCTGCCTTACAAAATAAAACTAAATGAGATTGATAAAAGCAAGCCTTTTGTCACAAACAAAGTGAAAGTGACCCCATTCCCGGTAGTCCATAAAGAGTATTTATTTGATAAGAAAACAACAAGACAGGTACCTTCACTTGGTTTTAAATTTACTTTTGAAAAAAAGAATATCTGTTATGGTGGCGATACTGCATATTGTCTCGAACTTGTAAAACAAGCAAAAGGAGCAGACCTGGCAATTATTGAGGCAGGACACGATGAAGATACTCCTGATGGAATACACATGACATTGAATGAAGCAAAATCAATCGGCGAGACAGCAAAAGAGTATTTCTTAGTGCACGTACCTGAATAATTATATAAAACCTTTTAGAGATTTTTAAGCTAACAGTAAGAATTATATTTTGTTATTTTTTTTATGACAGTTGTGAATTCAAAAAGGAATAAATTTAAAACCTCATAAATGTGGATTCCATTTAATTGCAGATCAAACTCTTTTGTCTTACCGAAATAAAAAAATAAAGCCAGTCTTAATAATTTATAATTGGATATACATTTGCCTTGTTGTAAATAAACTAAACTGATGATTACGATACAAGAGTTAATGTGGATATTTTCATTTTTGAATTTGCAGCTAATAAAATAATTATACTAATAACTTGGTAGGAAGTAACCATATTCTTCACACTTCAAGACCTCAATTTTGAGAACTCAATAACAATTTCTATAACTAACAGAAGATTAAAACTTGTTGCCTGCTGTATATATATTTATCTGAGCACAGAGATTACAGCTGAAGTAGAAAGATCTGAAAAGCAATATCACAGAACGAAACAGTTTAGACAATCAGCCGAAAAAGGATTGAGACAGGTTTGAAAACAGAGGATAATTGTAATAAAACAAACCCACTGACTTTTAACTGAGTTATCTTTATAAATACCAAAAAGAATTGTTAAGACTGCTGAAGATTACTAATAAAAAAATCTTATACCAATTCTACTCATAAATCCACTCATATTATATGATCTTTCCAAAACAGTAGCTGGAAAATCAAATCTGTCATCTTTGTAAGTCCAACTTGGATGCGATCTATGATAAGTTATTTCACCAAACAACTCCGAGCGGGGACTAATGGCAACCGCTGCACCAATTGTTACACGCCAGTTAAAGTCAAACGCTGCTTCAAATTCATCATCCATTGGATCTTGAAAATTTCGATAATTAATAATTAACAATTCAGCACCCATAAAACCAGCGGCATAAAATTGTGAATGATTAGATGTTGGAAAGCGTGCTGTTAAACCGAACATTAAAGGAAAATCATGAATATTAGTTGAAGCCCTTAATTCATTAACCTCACCGAGTGCGCCGGGATAATAGTAATTTAATTCAGTCACAAGTTTTTTATCAACATAATTTCTGCTAAACCAATCAAGGCTCCAGTTCCAGCTAAAGAATTTGTCAACATGTTTGCCGCCTTCAATCCCTAATATAAAACCGCCATCTGATGCCGATGGATTGAAGTAACCGAGTTTTACCGCGCCTGTATTCCATTGCCCAAATACAGATAGATTAATAAATACAAGTAATAATGATAAGCGTTTCATAAATCACCATTTGATTTATTTTGAGCTAAACCAATCTTAGTGCCATAATATTCTTTGATGTTCTTAAAGAAATTTCATTGTTTATCAGGTGTATGTATTCAGAATCAAACAAATAGGTGTAGAAAAAATAGAACGATATTAAATGTTTTTTTAATTTGCGATATTGAAAAATCAATAAATAGAAAAGGAGGATTTAATTGATAAAAGTTTTATTTGTTTGCACTGGTAATATATGCCGTTCCCCTGCTGCAGAAGGAATTATGAAAAAGAAATTAATTGATTCAGGATTAGACAAATATGTTGAAGTTGATTCGGCAGGAACAATCGGATACCATACCAATGAACTACCAGACGAAAGGATGCAAATGCATGCTTTAAATAGAGGCTACACACTTGACCATCTTGCCAGAATATTCGATCCGAATATTGATGGAGATAAATTCAATTATATTCTAATAATGGATGATTATAATTACGATGCTTTGACCAGAATGGATACAAGTAATAAGTTCAAGAAAAAAATATTAAGAACAACAGACTTTTCTTCACACAAAGAAATTCGTGAAGTGCCTGATCCTTATTGTGGGACAAGCGAAGAATTCGAAAATGTGTTAGACATTCTTGAAGACAGTATAGATAATTTTATAAAATTTATCCGCAAAGAAATTGAAAAGAGAAGTATTAAATAAGATAGAAAATTTTCTTTCTGATAATATTAAAGATTGCAAATCCGTTGCAGGCGGCTGCATAAATGATTCACAGATACTAACTACAGAAAGGAGAAAAAAATACTTTTTAAAATTCAATTTGTTTTCTAACAAGGATATGTTTCAAAAAGAAGCTAATGGCTTAATTGAACTAAAGAAACCAAGTGTAATCAGAGTTCCAGATGTAATATCAATTGATAATGACTATCTATTATTGGAGATGATAGAACAAGGTAATAAAGGAAAAACCTTTTGGGAAGATTTTGGCAGAAACTTTGCAAAACTGCATAAATATTCTGGCGAGTCCTATGGTTTTTGGGAAGATAATTATATTGGCTCAACTCCACAATTGAATTTACCAGAAGAAAATGAAAAAACTGATTGGTGCGAATTTTATTTTAATAAAAGATTATTGTTTCAATTCAGGTTAGCCGAAAAAAACGGTTATGCTGATTCAATATTAAAATCAGCATTTGGAAAACTTGAAAAGAATATTTTTAAAATACTTGGGAATGAACTTTTCACTCCTTCCCTGCTACATGGTGACCTTTGGAGTGGAAATTTTATTATTGATATAAATGGTAATGTGTGTTTAATTGATCCGGCTGTTTATTATGGCAACCGCGAAGCTGATCTGGCTATGACAAAATTATTTGGTGGATTTGATCAGGTATTTTACGGTGCTTACAACGAAGTATTCCCTTTTGATGATGGTTATCTATACAGAGAAAACATTTATAAACTTTATCACGTTCTCAATCATCTGAATTTATTCGGAGGCGGATACTATGGACAAGCTCTTAACCTGATGAAATATTATTCTTAATTCTTTGATTTAACAAGAAGCAACTTCTTTGTTTAGATTATAACAGATTTGGATTAACTCTGATAATTAAGAATATGAATCTAAATTATTTAGTAGGGTAAATAAATTCAATCGAATATTAGCAGGATTAATTTATGTCACCCATAGCAAGCTTAGGGTGACATAAAAATAATTTTAATAAAATCGTAATTACACTTCTGATAATTTTATCATCTGCAAATAGACTTTATTGCTGATCTTGTGCAGGAACTATATCTACCATTTCAACATCAAAGATCAAAGTTGAATTTGGCGGTATCTTCCCCATATCACGCTGACCATAAGCTAGATTAGCAGGTATAACAAATCTTGCTTTACTGCCTTTTTTCAGAAGCAGCAAACCTTCGTCCCAGCCGGGAATTACCTGGCCAACCCCTGCAACAAAAGTTATTGGCTCATCGCGTTCAACACTGGAATCAAATTTAGTTCCATCAAGTAAAAATCCGCTGTAGTGAACAACAACAGTTTGAGCAGGCTTAACATTTTCACCGGTACCTTCCTGAAGTATAAAATATTTTAATCCGCTTGGAGTTGTCTTTAATGAAGTTGAATCAACATCCCACATATTAACAGCAGGAACTTCTTTTGCCAATAATAATTCTATAACAACTTTAATGTCTGTGTTGGGAGGAATCGGTCCCATTCCTTCTTTTCCATAAGCTAGATTTGATGGAATAATGATCGTTCTTTTACCGCCTGGTTTCATCCCTACCATTCCTTCTTCAGAACCTTTAATAAAGGAATCAGATCCGAGAACAAACTTTATCGGTTGATTCATCATATAAGAATTAGCAATCAAATCATTATTTTTTGTAGTATCAACTACCCAATCACCAAACAAATTTGCAGAATCTTTAATAATCCATCCCCTATAATTTATTTCGATAAGATCACCATTTTTTGCACTATAACCTTCGCCTTGTTTATCGTCAAAATATTTCAAACCGGATTTAAGTGTTATAAAATCAGGGTCGCCAGAACAGCCATAAATTAAAACAGCACTAAGAAGAACAATGAGAATACTTTTCATAAAATTTCCTTTAAATTGAGGTGTGAATATATCTATTTATGTAAATAAAACATAGATAATTAAAAGTATGAAAATCCTGTTTAGCATAATTAGCACCGTGCTGTTTGTATTATATAGTTTAAATACTGAAGCACAAACTTTTAATCATGATGAAGAAGTAATAGTTGACTGCAATTATTCACTTGAGGAAGCCTTATCAGGAATAGATATACCTAAAGCTATTAAAAAAAATCTTGTGCTGCTGAACGTCGAATATTATTCCTTTGATAATAAACTGCATAGAGGACAAATTGTATTGCACAAAAGGGCTGCAAAAGATATTATTGAAATTTTTGAGATTATAATAGTAGTCAAATTTCCTATAAGTAAAGTAATACCTATTGCTAAATATAAATGGTCAGATGAGGATTCAATGAATGATAATAATACCTCGGCATTTAATTATAGAAAAGTGAAAGGACAAAAAACATTATCTGCTCATTCATATGGCTTGGCAGTAGATATAAACCCAGTACAAAATCCACATATAAAGCGAAATATTGTACAGCCCGTAAACGGGAAGTATGATATTAACTCTGCAGGAACAATATTAAAAAATTCCAGAATTGTTCAGGAATTTAGAAAACGAGGCTGGCAATGGGGCGGAACCTGGAGAAGTTCACAAGATTATCAACACTTTGAAAAGAAAAATTAATCATCTGCAGGGAATAGAAATTTTAACATTTCAGGCACTCTTTTAGCCCAGGCTGATTCAGAATGATCCGCATTTTTATCTTCAACATATAAAATATCTTTACCGGTTACATATCCACGATTTAATAAAGCTTCAAGCATTTCATTAATACCAGGCTGTAATCTTTCATCAACTCCTTTTCCACCATTATAGAAATAGAGTTTAATATCTTTCCTTGCTCCCGAATAATTTTCAACTGAGGTAACATAATCAAATTGATCAATTTTAAAAGCCGGTGAAAAACAAGCAGCTTTTGAGAAAACATAATCATATTCCCAAACAAGTATAAAAGAAATTAGTCCGCCGAGAGAAGAGCCGCATATAGTTGTATTTTCTCTATTATCTAAAGTTCTATAAGTTACATCAATAAATGGTTTAAGCTGATTTACAATAAAATTCATATAAGCATTACCTAAAGGAGTATTACTATATTCTGAATTTCTTTTATCCGAGTTATAAATTCCAACAATAATCATTTCATTTATCGAATGGTTTTTAATTAAACTATCTGCTGCTTCATCAATCTGCCAATCAATACCAAATGCAGAAGTCAGCGGATCAACAATATTCTGTCCATCGTTCATATATAAAACCGGATATCTTTTATTTTTCAACGAATCATAAGATGGCGGGAGCCAGACTATAATATCTCGGGCGGGAATATTTATTCCGATAAAATTTTTATGATAACGTACACTCCCGGTTATTTTCCCTTTAAAGTCATTATGCTCTTTACCCCAATTATTAAATTTAAAAACCAGTGTAGTGTCATTTGTAATATTCATTTGAAAGTTAGGAAACTTTTTCCCAGCTGAATCTAAAGCTTCCATATCCCAACTGCCCAATGTAAATTTAAACTCAAGCTTTTGATGTTTTTCAAAAACAAATTCACGGCTCCAGGTAGAATCATTAATTTTAAGAAGCTGAACTAAAGATGGATTCCACTCGCCAAGTAGTTTATGATTCCCGGTTATACATATAACCGAGTTTTCATCTGACAATTTAGAATTAACAATAAACTTACATTTTACCTGAGGTTGAAGTTCAAAAAAGGAAAGAAGAAACAATGAAAGTAAAAACTTTTTCATATAAAATTGGTGTAAATTTGTTAAGCTAAATATAGTAAATTAGTAAAGCTTTTTACTGACTATGAAAAAAATATTATTAATTTTAGTTTTTTATTTACTAATTGCCATAGGTTGTTCTGATCGGGAACAATACACAGGTATTAACGATCCTGATATAACTGGTTTATTTACAGAAATCAAAGGTAGTATCTCGGGTGAATTGAATTTTTCCGATTCACCTTTTTTAGCAACCGAAGATCTCATTGTTGATTCAGGTAAAACGCTAATCGTTAATCCCGGAGTAGATATTTTTTTCGAGGAAGGAATAAGATTGATAATCAAAGGTGAACTTATAATTTCGGGAACAAGAACAAGAACTATATTATTTGCTTCGTATGATAAAAATAAAAAGTGGGCAGGTATTAAAATATTAAATGCTGATAAAAAAGCTGTCATTGATTTTCTATACATTAAAGATATCCATGAAGAATCAGATACTTTTAACTCAAGTATTTCAATATTTGATTCAGAAACCGATATTTTTCATAGTTTTATTTATCAAAATTCTGCATTAAGCGGAGGCGGTTTAGGTATTTCCAATTCAAATGTGCAGATTGTTAATAATGTTTTCAGAGATAATTTTGCAGATAATTATGGGGGAGCTGTTTATGCAGAACAATCTGATATAAAAGTAATCAATAATACTTTTTATAAAAACACAGGTTATAATAGCTGCGGCGGCATTTTGATATATCAACCGGTTAAAACAGAAATACAAAACAATATCTTTTTTAAGAATACGAATCGAATGGGTATAGATCATTACTTTTATTCATCACAAGACAGTTCAACTTTACTGGAACAATACAATTACTTTGCTTTTGGAAATATGGATCCATTATTTTTTGATAATGATTATCTGACACTTTATTATTTGTCGCCTTGTAAAGATGCTGGCAATCCTGATTCAGTATTTAATGATTACAACGGCAGCAGGAATGATCAGGGTGCTTATGGAGGACCTAAAGGAAACTGGTAATGATAGAATTACATTTTGACAATTATCTTATTAGATCATATAAGGAAACAGATGCTGAATCACTTTCTTACAATGCAAATCATCCCGATATTACTAAGTATCTCGGAGAAGGTTTTCCATTTCCATATACTATTGAAAACGCTAGGCAATGGATAAGGTTTGCTCTGGAAAAAGATACAAATTTATTTTTTGCTATCGTAAGTGAAGATAAGGTAATCGGTGGAATAAGTGCAACGCCTTATTCTGATGTTCATAGATTCACTGCTGAAGTAGGTTTTTGGCTCGGTAAAGAATTCTGGAACAAAGGAATTACATCCGGAGCACTTAAGACCTTTTGTAATTTTCTTTTTACAAAATTCAATTTTAACAGATTAACAGCCAAAGTATTTGAAGGAAATGATGCTTCAAAAAAAGTACTTTTAAAATGCGGATTTTCACTTGAGGGTATTCATCCTGAGAGCGTTTTCAAAAATGATAAATTTGAGGCCCATTATACTTATGGATTATTAAAGAAAGATTTTAAATATGATCGCTAATCATCTTAAACTCGATTTGATCAGAGAAACTTTTAAAACTTGGTACGGTAAAAAAGCTGATTTTATCCTCAAGCTTCCTCAAACTGCTTCTTACAGAGAATATTACAGAGTCTCTTATAACAACCACACAGTTATAGGAGTGATAAACGAAGACAGAAAAGAAAACGAAGCATTTTTATCATTTACAAAAGCATTTAATAAACTGAACCTTAATGTTCCCAAGGTATTATATGAAGACCTAAATAAAGATATTTATCTGTTAAATGATCTGGGAGATACTACTCTCTATTCTGTTATTCACGCAAATAAACACGATTATAATTCTGCTCCGCAGCTAATAGAACTTTATAAAAAAACATTAGAACAATTATTAAAATTCCAGATTACCGCTGATAAATCTATAGATTATAACTTTTGTTATCCGCGTGCAAAATTTGACCGGCAATCTATTGTGTGGGATTTAAATTATTTTAAGTATGATTTTTTAAAACTTGGTAGAATTCCATTTGACGAACAATTACTTGAAAATGATTTTAAGACATTTGCAGATTTTGTGTCTTCGATTAAAACTGACTATTTCCTTTACAGGGATTTTCAATCCAGAAACGTAATGATAAAGGATGAACAATTATTTTTTATTGACTATCAAGGCGGAAGAAAAGGGGCATTGCAATATGATGTTGCTTCTCTTCTGTATGATGCAAAAGCAGAAATACCACAATATCTTAGAGAAGAATTGTTAAATCATTATCTCGATAAACTCGAATCTGATTATGGTCTGAGCAGAGATGAATTTATGAAGTCATTTTATGCATTTGTTCTTTTAAGAATTATGCAGGCTATGGGGGCTTATGGTTTCAGAGGATTATTTGAGAAAAAAGTCCATCTTATAAAAAGTATTCTGCCTGCCAGAAAGAATCTCAAGTATCTGCTTGAAACCGGAAAACTTGATTTTGATATTCCCCATCTTCATCAAGTTTTTAGAAATATTATCTCATCTGATGAATTTAATATTTATGAAGAAAGATTCCTGCCTAATGAAAAACTATCAGTAACTATAACAAGTTTTTCTTATAAGCGGGAGATACCGATTGATCTGGCTGACAACGGCGGAGGATTTGTATTTGATTGCCGCGGATTGAATAATCCCGGAAGACATCTTGAATATAAACTATTAAATGGAAGAGACTCTGATGTGATCAGGTTTTTAGTAAATAATTCTAATGTTGCTGAGTTTATGGATAGTGTATATAAATTAGTTGATTCTACAATAGAGAAATATTTAGAACTTGGTTTTAAAAATTTAATGGTTAATTTTGGATGCACTGGCGGACAGCATAGATCTGTTTATTGTGCAGATAAACTTTATGAGTATCTTAAAAATAAGTATGATATTAATGTTTTTCTTTCACATATTGAACAAGGAATTAAAGAAGAGGTGGTAAGATAATGCAGGCAATGATCTTGGCAGCGGGATTAGGGACAAGGTTGAAACCTTTAACAGATGATACTCCAAAAGCACTTATCAAAGTTTACGGGAGAACATTACTTGAAACTGCGATAAGAAACCTGATTGAATATGGCTTTAATAAGATTGTTATTAATGTTCATCACCATGCGGACAAAATAAAACATTTTATTGAAGCAAATACTTTTGCCGCAGATATTTTTATTTCAGATGAAACTGATCTATTATTAGATACCGGCGGAGGAATTAAAAACGCATTACGTTTTTTTGATAATCTCCCTGTTCTGATTCATAATGTTGATATAATTTCAAACCTGAACTTGAGCGAGTTTTATAATTATCATCTCTCTGACGATTCACTCGCATCACTTGTTGTAAGTAAAAGACTGAGCAGCCGTTATTTACTGTTCAACAAAGATAATATCTTATGCGGGTGGGAAGATATTAGAAAAAATGAAAGAATAGTTGTAAGAGAAGAGCCGGATTATCAGCAATTAGCTTTTAACGGAATACATCTTATTAATCCAGAACTGATAAAAAAATTTCCTGAGGAGAAAGTATTTAATGTAATCAAAGCATATTTAACTGCAGCAAAAACTGAAGAAATCAATGCTTACGTCTGTAATGATATAAAATGGATTGATGTTGGTAAAATAGATTCATTGCAAAGAGCCGAAGAACTTGTAAAAAAGATTTTCTGATAGTGCCCTGCTTTTATTTACTCATATCTATCCAGTTTAAACTTCTCACCAAGATATAGTTTTCTTACTTCTTCGTCATTTGCTAACGCATCGGCACTTCCCTGCTTAAAAATAACTCCATTGATTAAAATGTAAGCCTTATCAACGATGCTTAATGTTTCATGCACATTATGATCAGTAACCAAAACTCCTATTCCCCTGTTTTTAAGATTAGAAACAATGTTCATAATATCTTCAACTGCAATCGGGTCAACACCGGCAAAAGGTTCATCCAGTAAAATAAAACTCGGATCAGTAGCAAGCGCTCGTGCAATTTCAGTTCTTCTTCTTTCACCGCCGCTAAGTTGAAATCCGATGCTTTTTCTAATATGAGTTATTGAGAGCTCTTCAAGAAGTTTTTCACATTTTTCCTTTCGTGCCTTGGCGTCCAGCTTAGTCATTTCAAGGACAGCCAGTAAATTATTTTCTACAGATAAGGTTCTGAAGATAGATGCTTCCTGGGGTAAATATCCGATACCCATTCTTGCTCTTTTATACATTGGTATTTTTGTAATATCTGTTTCATCCAGAAATACTTTGCCTGATTCTGGTTTTATCATTCCTGTAATCATATAAAAGGTTGTGGTTTTACCAGCGCCGTTAGGACCCAGCAAACCCACAATCTCCCCTTTTGATACTTTAACAGATGCTTTGTTTACAACTGCTCTTTTTTTATAAATCTTAACAAGGTCTTCGCTTCTTAAAGTAGTACTCATATTTTTTATTTAAATTTATTCAGAAGATTATACATTTCAGTTTTAACTGGCTTATTTTTATGAACAACAAATCTTGGCAGCAGATAGTCCTTTTCATTTCCCGCAACTTGTTTTTCTGGATAGAATTCGCTGGCAGGATCTTTATATAATTTAACTTCAGTTACTTCGTTATTCTCAAAAATAACAGTTGTGGAAGCAGAATTTGATTTAGTCAATCCATTAGCTGTTTCACCATCATACATATAATAGATAGAAAACACATTACCATAAAACTCTGCACGAAAGATTTTGCCTTGATTAAAAAAAAGTTTTATCTGTGCGCTTGAAGTTTGATCATATCGTTTAAGATAATTCTCATTTTGTGAGAGCATAAAAGAACTGCCGTCAACATCAAGTTGTTTTATCTTATTTTCTACAAGATAGATCGTGATTGAATCTCCTGTTAACTGAGAGTTTTCGTTCCATAAAACCGGTTGTGCTGATTCAGAATTTATTTTGCTTGTTACAATTCTTTCATCATTACGATAAAATATAGTCAGGTCATTAATTGAAGCAAAATTTTCTTTTAATATTTTTACTGAATCAATCGCAAAAAATCTTTCGGCTGAATCCCGGTATGCTTCCATTATCCTGGATTTAATAAATAAAGTATCAAGCTGAATCGTTTCTGTTCCGTCTTCATTTTGTGTAAATGTTGTATCAACCTGAATAAATAAAGGATCACGATCTACTAATGAATATCCTTTCTGCCTATAGTCTTCAAGATGTTGCCCAAAGATCTCTGAATTATTTTTCAGATTAACTAATCTTACATTACTAAAAGCAAAAGTAATTTTTGTATTTCTGAAATGTTCAAGAGTATCAGCATAAATCTGGTTTTCACCATCGAAGATAAGAACATCCCCCACTGCAATTGCTCTGTTCTGCTGCTGGTAATAAGTCAGTTGATTTGAGGTTAAGGTTGTTGTTGTATCATACAGCTTAACTTTGGATTGAAAAAATGCACGGTCTTCATTAAAATAATATTCTCCACTGTCAGCAGTAAGGATAACCTTTTTATCATCAAGATAAACACCGGAAGTGCTTTTTGTTTTTTCAAGATTACCAAAGTAATAGCCGTGCGGGGTTTTAATTGTTAATGTATCTTTAGTTGCAATAACATTTCCGATAAGTTCAGCTTCGTTACGCGAAATATATTGAATAGCTTTATTACAGGTAATCCTTACTTTACCCTGAGTTAAGACTACATTCCCGTAAACCTCCCTTGTAGATTCTCCGTTTACCATTCGCCCTACAAGTGAATCACCAATTACAGTAATAAGTTTACTATGCTGTGCAATGGATATAACTGACAGAAGAAAAACACAAATCAATGTTAGCTTTACTTTCATTGAACAGTATCCGCTCTTGTAACATAGGTTATATTATAGATAACATAATTTTTCAGATTCTGATCGGATTCAAATCCATAACCTTCAATTTTTTCCTGAGGAGAAATAACAGTAACAAATTTATCAGAAACAATTTTCCTGTCTTTGTTTCTCCACATCATCTCTTCAGTGCGTATTGTTACACTATCACTGTAAACAACAACACTGTCAATTGCAAATAAATTATTTGTGGTTTCATCAACTCTTCCATTTTTGGAAGTAAGTGTTGATGTTTTTAACTCATCATTATTATAAAAATCAACTTTGATGTTTTGATCCAAAAAAGTCTCTCGTTTATCATCAAATTTTTTCAGATGCCCTGCCCAAAGTATTGCTTTTGTTTTTCCGGAATCAGAAAAAGTAACAACAGAGTTCCAGCTTTCCTGTGACGGCAATTCCTGAGTGTTCAGATTAACATCAACTGCAGGTTTAACCCGTTTTGAAGAGCAACACTGGAAAAGAGCAAGAAATGAGATGAAGACTAAAATATACTTCATCTGTTTTGCAGCCCGAGATTTATAAGATCATGAAGATGAATAATGCCGATTGGGTGTTCGTGATCATCAACAATAACAAGACTCGTAATTTTAAAGTTTTCCATCTGCTGAAGTGCAAAAGAAGCCAGATATTCTTCCTTCAACACTTTTGGATTTTTTGTCATTACATCTTTTGCTAACAGTCCGCTGATATTAAGTGTCTTTTCCAAAAGTCTTCTTAAATCACCGTCAGTAATTATACCACTTAGTTTGCCGGATGAATCAACAACACAAGTTGTACCTAATCGTTTACTTGTAATTTCAAAAATCACATCTTTAATTGATGCGTCTTGTTTTACAATCGGAATATTAACTCCAGTTATCATAACTTCTTTAATCTTCAACGAAAGCCGTTTACCAAGACTGCCGCCGGGATGAAGGAAAGCAAAATCTTTTGGAGTAAAATTTCTTTTTTTAAGCAGTGATACTGCAAGTGCATCACCAAGGACAAGAGTTGCAGTTGTTGATGCCGTTGGTGCAAGGTCATAAGGGCAGGCTTCTTCTTTTACTGCTATGCTTAAAAATATATCACACTCACGCGCAAGTTTTGATTCTCTGTTACCGCTCATCGCAATAAGTTTAACATTTAATCTCTTAAGCATTGGGAGCAGATTAGCTATTTCTTCAGTGTTTCCGCTTTTTGAAATCAAAATAACAACATCTTCACTTCTTACCATTCCAAGATCACCGTGCAAAGCATCAGTCGGATGTAGAAAAATTGCGGCAGTTCCTGTTGAGTTAAGTGTTGCAACTATTTTCCTTGCAATCAGACCGGATTTACCCATACCGGTAAAAACAACTCTGCCTGTTGAATTAATTATTGTTTCAACGGCATCTACAAAATCTCCATTGATGCTATTTTCAAGATCAGTAATGGCTGAAGCTTCGATCCTGATTACTTCTTTTCCGTGTTTTATAATATCATTCAAGTCTATTTTCCTAAGTGTGATTAATAATTTTTAATTAACCGGTCAATCTTTAATAAATCAATCAGCAAAGGTTTTAATTCATTTAAAGGAAGCTGACTAGCGGCGTCACTAAGTGCATTTTGAGGATCAGGGTGAACCTCCAGAAAGATTGCATCAATACCAACTGCTGCTGCTGCACGGGCAAGCGGTTTAATAAATTTTGGCTGTCCGCCACTTACCAAATCTTTACTCGGCAATTGAACTGAATGAGTTGCATCCATTACAACCGGATAACCAAGCTCTCTCATTATAACCAGCGACCGCATATCAACAATAAGATTATGATATCCAAAAGTGGTTCCCCGTTCAGTGAGTAATATTTTATTATTTCCCGTTGATGCAACTTTTTCGGCTGCGTGTTTCATATCCTCGGGTGCAAGAAATTGTCCTTTTTTAATATTAACAACTTTACCGGATTTTCCAGCAGCTATTAACAAATCAGTCTGCCTTGAAAGAAAAGCGGGTATTTGAATTATGTCGGCTGCATCATCAAGCATCTCAATATCAGATTCTTTGTGAATATCTGTTACAATTGAAAGCCCGAGCTTTTGTTTTACTTTTTTCAGAATTTGGATTGACTCTTTATCGCCCAGCCCTGTAAAAGATTTTAGATTTGTTCTGTTTGCCTTTTTAAAACTCGATTTGAAAAGGAAAGGAATGTTAAGCTCATTAGTAATTTTACTAATAGCTTCAGCAGTTTCTAATATCATCTTTTCGTTTTCAACAACACAAGGTCCCGCAATTAATACAAAAGGATTGTTATCACCTATCTTTATCCGGTTGATATTTATTTTCATAAGATTTTTCTGTTATTCATTGGTGAAAATAAAAAAAATATCGCTCTTAATGAATAAGCAAAACTGAATTATAGGTGAAATAAAATGATAAGGTATTGTTGCATTGAGCGAAGTCCAAACGTGACGGAAACAAAGGTCAGTCTTCGACTCCGCTCAGACTGACAGGAACAAATAGTCATCCTTTAACTGGCTCAGGATGGCAGGCAGAAAGCTAAGGATGACGAAGGTTAAAATTGTCACACTGAATTTATAGAAGTGTGAGTCTATCTAAATGTGTGTTATAAAGAAAAAGTAAAACCATACGTCACTTTGAGCGAAGTCCAAACGTGACGGAAACAAAGGTCAGTCTTCGACTCCGCTCAGACTGACAGGAACAAATAGTCATCCTTCGACTAGCTCTGGATGACAGACAGAAAGCTAAGGATGACAAATGATGAATCCATGATGAAAGACTATGCTGCATTAAAATTTTATAAAAATACTTGTGATTTTTTATCTTGGATTATTCTATCAATTAAATTATAATCGGTTTAAAATTTTATCTATTTAATAACTTCTGAATTTATGAAATTAAAACTGACTGCTATTTTTTGTATGACTGCATTAATATCAATTTACTCGCAACCTTTTCCAAACTTAAATTCATCAGAAATAAAACTTGGTCTGAAAAAATTAAATATTCTTGGCAGTGTATTATATGTAGGAGCTCATCCTGATGACGAAAACACAGCTGTAATATCTTATCTGGCAAAGGGTAAATTATTAAGAACAGCTTATCTTTCAATTACCCGCGGCGATGGAGGACAAAATCTAATCGGGACAGAGCAATCCGAACAGCTTGGAGTTATAAGAACTCAGGAATTACTTGAAGCAAGAAAGATTGATGGTGGTAAACAGTTTTTTACCCGCGCACTTGACTTTGGTTATTCCAAATCTCCGGAAGAAACATTTAAAATCTGGGATAAGAACACAATACTAAGCGATGTTGTCTGGATAATCAGAAAATTTAAACCAGATGTGATTATTGCAAGGTTTCCTGAAACCGGCGAAGGCGGACACGGACATCATACTGCTTCTGCAATTCTTGCTTCTGAGGCTTTTGATCTAGCAAACGATCCGAACGCTTTTCCTGAACAACTTAAATATGTTACTACATGGCAGCCAAAAAGAATTTTCTGGAATGCCTGGGCTAAAACATTGGAAAATAAAAATATTGATACAGCAGATCTTCCCACAGTGAATGTTGGCGAGTATAATCCACTGCTCGGTAAATCCTATACAGAAATTTCTGCTCTAAGCAGATCAATGCACAAAAGTCAGGGTTTTGGTTCATCGGCTACAAGAAATAATCTGCTTAACTATTTTGTACTGCTTAAAGGTGAATCAGTTAAAAAAGATTTGTTTGAAGAAATTGATTTTTCCTGGAACAGAATTGAAGGCGGTGAAGAAATACAAAAATTAATTGATAAAGCCATCGCGGAATTTGATGATGAAAATCCTTCTGCAATAATTTCCTATTTAGTACCGATATATTCCAAGATAAAAAATCTTAAAGATGAATATTGGAAAGAAGTAAAGCTTACAGAGGTAAAAGAATTAATCCGCTCATGTGCCGGTATTTGGATTGAAGGGATTGGCAGTGATGAATATGCTGCTGTTGGCAATCAAATAAAAATCCAAACTTCGATTGTTAACAGAAGTTCTGAGAATTTTATTCTCAGAGATATCTCTGTAAATAATGAAACCCGGAAAATCGAAAATGGTATTTTGAAAAAAGGTGAAATGTTTACCAGCGATTTTGTTATTCCAATTGCTGATGATGCAACAATCACTAATCCTTATTGGTTAGTAAAAGAACAACGCATCGGAAGTTTTGTTGTGGATGATCAAAGAATGATTGGACTGCCTGAATCAGCTGCTCCATTTAACTGCATTTTTACAGTTGAGATGTACGGTGAAACGATAGATTTTTCAGTACCGTTATATAAACGAATAACTGATCCGGTTGATGGCGAACTATACACCCAAGTTAAGATTGCGCCGCCGGCAGTAATCAACATCGAAAAAGATCTTTATTTCTTTAACGGCTCATCATCAAAAGAAATAAAAGTAACCATACAATCCTTCAAGGATAATTTATCTGGAAAAGTAAGTTTTGATATTAATAACGGATGGAAAATAGAACCTGCAGTATTTGATTTTTCTGAAATGAAAATAAATCAAAAAAAAGATTTCTTTATAAAAGTTACTCCGGGTCAATCAACTGATAAATCTGAGATCACTGCAAAAATATTAATCGACGGCAGAGAATACACAAAAAAGATTATCCGCAAACAATACAAACATATAATGCCTCAGACAATTTTTCAGGATTCTAAAGCATTACTTCAATCGTACGATCTTACTAAAACTAAATTAAAGAAAATTGGATACATATCCGGTTCAGGTGATTTAATTCCAAATTTCTTAAGCGATCTCGGATTTGATGTTGTTATTTTCGATGATAAACAATTCAGTCAGAATCAATTAGATCAGTACGATGCAATAATAACAGGTATCAGAGCATACAATACCAGAAATGAACTTGCAGCATTCCAAAAAGAGCTATTCAAGTATGTTGAAAATGGAGGAACTCTGATTTCTCAATATAACACTACAGCCCAATTGATCTTGAATCCCGGGATATTTCCAATGAAAATATCACACGATAGAGTTACTGATGAAAACAGTACTGTTAAAATTTTGAACAAGGAACATAAAATATTTAACTATCCTTATAAAATATCAGAAAATAATTTCAAAGGATGGATACAGGAAAGAGGATTATATTTTCCAAACGAATGGGATGAAAAATATGAAACCCTTTTATCTATGAATGATAATGGCGAAAGTGAAAAACTCAGTTCAATACTATATGCTAAGTATGGCAAAGGAGTTTTTATTTACACAGGTTTATCTTTTTTCAGAGAAATTCCGGCAGGAGTTGAAGGTGCAATTAAATTATTTATAAACATTCTTCACTCGGGTATTTAATGCCTGATACGAAAAATAAAACAGAAGATGCACCTCCATTATTTGGTTCCTGGAAAATAATTTATTCGTTTGTAATAATTGAGTTAATAATTCTTATCACACTTTTCTTTATTCTTACTAAGGTATTTAGTTGAGCGCAATTGATTGGATTGTACTTTGCGGATTTACAGGTTTTATTGTTTTCTTTGGAATTTGGAAAACTCATAAAACAAAAGATACTAATGAATACTTACGAGCAGGCAAAACCAGTTCGTGGTGGGTTGTAGCATTATCAATAATGGCTACACAAGCTAGTGCAATTACATTCTTATCAACTCCCGGGCAAGCATATGTAGATGGAATGAGATTCGTTCAGTTCTATATCGGATTGCCAATAGCGATGATTATTTTATCTATAACTGCAGTTCCTGTTTACAGTAAACTTAATGTTTTTACTGCTTATGAATATCTTGAGATTAGATTTGATCTTAAGAATAGAATATTAGGAAGTGTTTTATTTTTAACACAAAGAGGGCTCGCAGCAGGTTTTACAATATATGCACCAGCTTTAATTCTATCAGTAATACTCGGATGGAATATTCATACAACAATTATTCTGATGGGTCTGCTTGTAATTCTTTACACAACGATTGGCGGAAGCAGTGCTGTTAACAGAACACATATACTTCAAATGGTAATTATAACTGCTGGTATGTTCACTGCTTTCTTTATGATTATTTCATTTCTATCGAAAGATATTTCATTTATTGATGCAGCACATATTGCTGGTAAAATGGGTAAACTAAATGTAATAGACTTTTCATTTAACCTGAGCGACCGCTATACTTTCTGGTCTGGTTTAATTGGCGGAACTTTTTTAATGCTAAGTTATTTCGGCACTGATCAATCGCAGGTTGCAAGATATCTTGCTGCAAGAAATATTACACAAAGCAGAATGGGTTTACTTGTAAATGGATTAGTAAAAGTACCGATGCAGTTTATTATCTTATTTATTGGTGCAATGGTTTTTGTGTTTTTTCAATTTGTTACTCCCCCGCTCTTTTTTAATCCTGTTGAAACTCAAAATGTTAAAAGCGGAAAATATTCTGAGCAATACACTAACCTCGAACAGGAATTTGGGATGGTTCATCTTGAAAAGAAAAGCATTATTTCGGAAATGGTAAACAAAAATTCTGGTTCAGGAATTAATTATCATAAAAAACTTTTAGAGCTTGAACAAAAAGGAAATCAAATCAGAGACGAAGCTAAATTATTGATCAAACAGAATAATCCTTCTGCTGACTTAAATGATACAAATTATATTTTTATAACATACATTGTCAATTATCTTCCTTTAGGTTTAATTGGTTTACTGTTAGCGGCTATACTTGCAGCATCAATGTCTTCAACATCAGCTGAGTTAAATTCACTTTCGTCAACAACGATGGTGGATATTTATAAGCGGCTGATTTATAAAAATGGAACTGATGAGCATTATCTTAAATTTTCCAAATTTGCTACTGTTGGCTGGGGCTTTTATGCTATAGTTTTTGCTTTGTTTGCAAACGAACTCGGTTCACTTATCGAGGCAGTAAATATTCTCGGCTCACTTGTATATGGAACAATACTGGGGATTTTTCTGACAGCTTTTTACACAAATAAAATTACCGGGCATTCAGTTTTTTTTGCTGCAATAATTTCGGAGCTGGTAGTTTTATATTCTTACTTTTTCACAGATATCCCATTTTTATGGTATAATGTTATCGGATGCTTACTTGTATTTTTAATCAGTAGTTTGATTAATCCGATCATTATAACAAGATCAAAAAACAAAACAATCGGTTAAAACCTTACTTGTTTGAGCGGGAATTATTATTTTTGCTTTGCACAAATACATAATTATGCCAAACGAAAGAAAATCACAGATAATAAAATCTGCTGCAAAAAGATTTGCCAGACATGGTTTAACCAAAACAACTCTCGATGAAATCGCACGGGATATTCGAATCGGTAAAGCTACTATTTACCATTATTTTGTTTCTAAAGATGAACTTTATTTTGCAACATTAAAATGGGAATGTGAAAATTTTATTGAAACAGTAAAATCTGTTTTAACTGCCGCTAACGAGCAGTTGATTTCTAAGCTGGATAATTATATATCACTTAAAATATCTGTCTCTGAGACAAATAAACTAATACATGAAAGTTTCTTAAATTTTCTAAATGACAAATCTTTTGAACAGGAAAAAGAAATTATCGGCTGGCTTTTAACAAAGGAAACCGAACTTTTAAAACAATTTTTAACAAATCATTATTCACAGAGAATTAAAAAGATAAGCTCTGCATTTCCAACTTTTATTGTACTTAATAGCTGGGGAATGTTTTTTTCCTCCAATCTCAGAACACTGATTGAAAAAGACAGAACAGCAGAAACGAAAAAAATATTTATTGAATCTTTAGAGATTCTTCTTAACCAGGAAATTTAGTTGAAATTTAATTATGTAATTTTTTTTTATGAAACTATATTTAACCGTTAAAATTCTAAAGGAATTGTGATGTCAACATTTTATGATATATGGCTGCCATACATCTATCTTTACGGAGTTGGAGGGGTGTTTTTTTTCAGCGGTATGTATTTAATTACTAAAACAAAAGCTCTTAATACGGAAAAAAAACAGCATAGATTCTGGTTAAGAGCCCTGTACGGCGGGTTTTTCTTTTTTATGATCATACACGGTTTCATGATCATTTCAGCTTTATATTTTTAACTGAATGCCCAAAAATCAACAAGGCAATCAATAAAACTTTTTTGATATTTATGAACAATTGTGTTGCACCGTATCTGATTTGCAATCTAAATTAACTATAAAATTATTCAGGATTTTGTATGCCTTCATTTGAAAATACTTGGCTGCCGTTTATTTATCTGTACGGTGTTGGCGGAATATTTTTTTTAAGTGGTTTAGTGATAATTAAAAAATCCAAAACCGTTAACTTTGAAAAAAAACGACACAGATACTGGTGGAAAATAACTCTTTTTGGATTCTTCTATTATATGGCAATTCATGCTTTGCTGATACTTGCCGCTTTATACCTATGATATTATTAAAAATTTCTCAAATAATCTCAAATATACAATATGAACGTACATCATAGTTTAGGAACTTCAACCGATTGGATTGTAATGATTGTTTATTTTATAGCAATCATGCTTTTTGGTTCATACTTCAGTAAATATAACAGAACAACAACAGATTTCTTTTTTGGAGGAAGACGATTTAAATGGTGGCTAATTGCAATGAGTATTGTTGCTACCGGTGTTGGAAGCCATAGCTTTATCAAATATTCTGCAAAAGGATTTGAAGCTGGCTTTTCATCTACAATGACATATATGAACGACTGGTTTTTCGTACCGTTTTTCATTTTTGGATGGCTGCCGATAATTGTTTATACAAAGATTCGTTCAATCCCCGAATATTTTGAAAAAAGATTTTCACCATCAACAAGATTCCTCTCAACTATTTTACTTTTGCTTTATATGATCGGATATGTTGGTATAGGATTTTTAACGATGGGTAAAGCAATTTTACCATTGCTGCCTCCCGAGTTTTCAATTTTTGGATTTCAAATTAATATTACGTTAATGGGTTTGGTAATTGTCATTGCACTGATCGTAGGTATTTACATTACCTATGGCGGACAAACTGCTGTTATTTTTACTGATCTCTTACAAGGCTTTATTTTAATCTTTGCAGGATTGCTGGTATTCTTTCTTGGCTTAGATTACATTGGCGGATTCGGTTTGTTCTGGAATGCACTGCCAACTAGCTGGAAATTACCCTTAGCTCATTTTAATAATCCACCCGGTTTTAATTTTGTGGGAATATTCTGGCAGGATGGCATTGCTGGTTCTGTTGGATTTTTATTTATGAACATGGGTTTAATCATGCGGTTTATGGCTACAAAGAGCGTTGATGAAGGACGTAAAGCCGCAACATTTAATATTCTTTTTATGCTGCCTATAAGTGCTATTGTAGTTGGAAATGCCGGATGGATAGGAAAAGCCATTTCGGTATTGCATCCAGATATTGTCCCACCTAATTCGGATCCTGATTCAATATTTGTTGTTGTAGCAAATATAATTTCTCTGCCCGGTGTTTTTGGTTTTGTAATGGCAGCTTTAACTGCGGCTTTAATGTCAACTGTAGATACACTGCTGAATGCAATTGCCGCAATTTATATTAATGATGTTCACAGACCTGCAAAAAAATGGCTGAGCAAAAAAGTTCAAAGCTGGAAAGAAAATGACAGACAGGAATTAAACGCAGCAAGAATTGCTACAGTAATCTTTACTATAATGGGAGTATTGGCGGTTATTCCATTTGAATCTTTCCCTACGGTTTACGAAGCACACGGTTATTTCCATTCAACATTAACTCCGCCGCTTGTTGTTGCTATTTTTCTTGGAGTATTCTGGAAAAAATTTACTAACGCTGCGGTAATTGCTACTTTTATTGTAGGTGTTGCATTGATGATACTTGGAATGTATTACCCAAGACCGTTAATAGAAGTATTTGCACACGGCACAGATTACGATCCAAAGCATCCTTACACTTATATCGGAGCTTTATATAATTTGTTTGTTTGTGTTTTTGTAGGTGTATTAACAACTGTAACAAGAAATCAACAAAAGAAAATTGTGGACTGGATTAAAACCACACCTAATCATAAATCAATGATGAGCGGAATTACTTTTGTATCAGGCGGTATTTTTGTAATAATACTTTTTAATCTTGCTTCGTTACCTGTTTTATTATTACTGACTGCAATTATGTTGGTGTTCGTTGTTATTTCATCCAACTATTATTCTAAATATTCTGAAAGAACTCATACTGAAGGATTAACTGTATGGAGTATAGCCAAAGCAAAAGAATTGTTTAAAGGCAGTAAGGTTAACGATCGCGAGGGTGAAATTATTAAAGTTAACTGGAAGATTAAAGAATCAACTGATGATTTGATGTATTTTTCTAAAAATGATATGGCAAAGATGGCTGCTGATCCGGGCGATCTTATTTATTTGTGTGATGCAAGAAGATATCTGGGAGGATTAAAATCCGTTCATAGCACTTATGGTGAACCGCACAATGAAGATGGAACTGTATATATAACACAGGATCATTTAGATCAGGGGCAGTTTGTAAAAGGCAAAATACTTACTGCTGAAAAAGAGATGTAATTATTTTATGTATAGTTGATTATGCAAGGCTGTGCATTTTATGTGCAGCCTTTTTTTTAATAACAAAATAAAATTTCCACAAAATCCAGATTGAGTAATAGCCCGATTGTTAATTCGTTTGCACAAAGTAACTGAGTAATCTTACACCTCAGAATTTTTAGCTTCTCATTATTACTTGCTAATCGTTACTTGAGCTTTAGTATTTTTTTGCCTTAGTTTGCAATAGATTATATACACAATAAAACTGAGACAGTTTTTGTTTGAAGATAGCCAGTAAATTAATTTTTAACATAATAACAAAATATATCAAACCGCTAAACCCATTACGTAATAAGTCAAGAGCTTTAATAAATGTAATTTAAAATACTAACTGCAAAATTATTCTGATTGATATTCTTGTTCGTTGTATTTGAGGTTTTAATTTTGATATCTGATACTTATTCTAACATAGGTACTGAGATAAATTCAAAATGAGCTTTGGTCAGTCTGGAATAACTACAAAAACCATTATTTAGAAATTCTACTTATAAATAGCAGCTAACACCTTAAAACTCCAAATCAACCCCACAGGTTATTAACAAATTTCTAACCTTTTCATTAAATTAAGCCAGCTAAAAACAATAAGCTTTGTATGGAATATTTAATAATTCTGGGTCTTTTTATCCTTAATGGATTGTTTGCAATGAGTGAAATTGCGCTTGTTTCATCCAAACGTGCACGACTTGAAGAAAAAGCAAAAAAAGGCAGCAATGGTGCTAAAATTGCTCTTGAGCTTTTAGATGAGCCTGAGAAATTTTTATCTACAGTGCAGATTGGTATAACTTTGATAGGAATTATTGCCGGTGCATTTGGCGGATTAGCTTTTGCAGATGATCTTGTTCCTGTTTTACAAAGTATCAGTTGGCTTGCACCGCATGCAGATAAGGCTGCAATAGCAATTGTAGTTACTATAATTACTTATCTTTCGCTGGTAATTGGTGAACTTGTACCTAAAACAATTGCATTCAATAACCCTGAGGGTATAACTGTTACACTTGCACCGGTTATGAAACTCCTTTCCTGGATTACAACTCCTGTTGTTTCTTTTCTTAGTTTTTCTACAAAAATCTTTTTAAAAATTCTGATGATCAAAAAGAAGGAAAGAACTCCGGTTACTGAAGAAGAATTAAAAATTCTTATAGAAAAAGGAACGCAGTTTGGAACGCTTGAGCATATTGAATCAGAACTCTTAAAAAGGATTTTCAGATTCGGCGACAGAAAAGCTTATGAAATAATGACAAACAGACAGGATGTAATAGTAATCAATATTAAAGATCCTCTTGATAAAATTAAACAACAGGTTTATGAAAATCCATTTTCGCGCTACCCTGTTTATGACGAAACTCCTGACAATATTTTCGGAATCTTTACAATAAAAGATTTTTTTCACAGCTTGAGCAATAAACCTGATTTTAGATTAAAAGATATTTTAACCCAACCGCTCTTTATTCCCGATAACTTAACCGGTATTAAAGTTTTTGAAAAGTTTCAACAGACAAAAACTTATGTTGCAATAGTTATTGATGAATACGGTTCTTTTGAAGGAATAATAACTTTACACGATCTTATTGAAAACATTTTTGGTGATCTGCCAGATAAGCACGAAGAGGAAGAAATTGCAATTGTAAAACGCGATGATGGTTCTTTATTAATTGATGGAAGTATTTTAATAGATGAACTTAAAGAACATCTTAATCTTATATTTGAAGATGAGGAAAACTATTCCACACTTGGCGGTTTTATGATGTATAAATTAAACCGGATTCCAAAAGCTGCTGATAGATTTGAATATAAATCCTGCATATTTGAAATAGTTGATATGGATGGAAAGAGAGTTGATAAAGTTTTGGTAACCAGAATTGAGAATAGTGAACCCGAATAAATTATTATTGGCGGCATTTAAGATGCGGTTAAGTTTAAATAAGCATTGATTTAATATTTAATCAATTGATTATTTTACCAATGTATTTTTTATTTCGAACCATTTTTACAGCTTATTTTTTGAAAGATTTTCCAAAAAAATCATCTTTAAGCCAAATCTTTCAATTAGGATTAATAAATATGACCTGATAATTAATTTGCATAATACTTGCTGTTAATTGTTATAAGAAATATCAAAAAAGAATTATTGGTTTTACTAACAGAATATATAATATGAGTAATAGATCAGGAAAAACTAATTCCAGAGGAAAGAATAAAAAAACACTGTTTAATTTAGAAGAAAACAATTTTTCAATTCTGTCAAATGAAGCACTTCTTAATCAGCTTAATGATGCAATTTTAATAGTTGATAAAAAATTAACTGTTACTTTAGTTAACAGCAAAGCTGAGAATATTTTCGGGAGGAAGAAATCATTTCTATTGAACAAAAATATAAGCAGTCTTATAGAAGTTACCGGGAATTCAAAAAATCAGAGTATAACAAATACTTTAAAAAATATTTTTGCATCAGAAAGAAAATCTAAAGACTTTAGGTTTAAAGATTGTAAAATCACATTACCAAAAAGCAAATTTCAATCTGTTAACTGTTCAATAACTGCCATCAACAATTATTCTGGTAAAGTAGAACATGCAGCGTTGATTCTATCCATAGAAGAAGAAACAGGTTTAGATAAGAATAAATCCTCAGACTTTAATTTCGAGATACCGGGATTTATTTATAGATGTGCTAATGATAAAAACTGGACAATGAAATTTATCACTGATGGCTGTACCAGTATAACAGGTTATAAACCAACAGAACTTATTGAAAATAAGAAAATTGCATTTAACAATATCATACATCCGGATTATCAAAAGATTGTAGCAGACAAATGGAAAAAAGCAATAAAAGAAAAAAAGCATTTTGAATTTGAGTACCCAATCATAACCAAAAAGAAGGAAACCAAATGGATTTGGGAACGTGGTAAAGGTATTTTTTCTGAAGAAGGTAAAGTACTATATCTTGAAGGATTTTTAACTGATATAACAGATAGAAAAAATAATGAAGCAAAACTCTTATTACAGAATATTGTTTTCGAATCGGCTATTTCTGCAAATTGTATTTTAGATACTAAAGAACAGATAACAAATGTAAACACATCTTTCCTTAAGCTCTGGGGTTATAACTCCAAATCTGAAATCACTAACAGACACTTATCAAACTTCTTTACTAATAAGAAAACTGCTAATGATATTCTTAAAAAATTAAATAAAGATGGACGGTGGGATGGTGAATTTAATGCGCTAAAAAAAGATGGTTCGTCTTTTCTGGCGTATGGAATGGCAACTATTATTCATGATTCTAACGGTAAAAAAATTGGGTTTCAATCATCCATGTTAGATATTTCTGAAAAGAAAGAAATTGAATACGAAGCTGAGAAGAATCGTGATAAAATGCAGCTTCTTGTAGAAGGCACTCCGCATCTGTTTTTTTATGTTCAGGATAAAAATGGATACATTGAATACATTTCACCTTCAGTAGAAAACATTACTGGCTATAAAGTATCTGAATGGCTAAATAAACGAAACTGGTTTGCAACTGAATCAGTTTTAAATATTACAGCAAAAGCAAGAACTCATAAACACCTATCGGGCAAAATTGATACTTCACCGGTTTATGTAGAAATCAAACATGCTAATAACGATATAGTTACATTAGAAGTTTACGAACGTCCGATAATTAGGAATGGAAAAGTTATCGGTTTGCGCGGTGTTGCTCACGATATAACTCAAAAAATAAAGTATGAAGAAAGATTAAGACTAAGCGAGTCAAGCTATCGAAGTATAATTGATAGTATTACCGAATCAATTTACATTCAGGATGAAAACGGTGTATTCCTTGATGTTAATGAGGGCGCCGTTGCGATGTATGGTTATGATAAACAAACACTGATTGGCAAAACACCAGAATTTGTCAGTGCACCAAATCGCAATAATTTTGATGTAATTAAAATTGCAGTTAATAAAGCATTTACTGGGCAGAAGCAGCAAGTTGAATTCTGGGGCAAGAGAAAGAATGGCGAGGAGTTTTTAAAAGATGTTCGATTATATCCCGGTACCTATTTTAATAAAAAAGTAGTAATAGCTGTTGCTTCTGATATAACCGAAAAGAAAAAATCTGAAAAACTATTGCAGGATAGCGAGGAGAAATACCGAACTCTTGTTGAAAACATCAATGATATATTGTATTTCATAAATAAAGATGGAATAATAGAATATATAAGTGGAACTATTCAGCGGGTTTTAGGTTATAAACCTGAGGAAGTAATAGGAACTGAATTTAAATCTTATATTCTTCAAGATGACTATCATAAACTGCAATATAAAATAAAAAAGATAGTTAGAGGAACTACAGAAGCTTTAGAATACAGAATGATTAACAAACGGGGTAATACATATTGGGTAAGAAGTTCAGGAAAAGCAATATATGATAACGAAAAAATTGCAGGTTTTTTGGGTGTAATGATTGATATAAATAAAGAAAAGATTTTTGAACAAAGGTTAAAACTTTCTGAAGAACGCTATAGAGCAATCTCAAATCTTACCAGTGATTATTTATTCTCAACCCAGGTAAATGAAGATGGAAATCATGAAATAGAATGGGTTGCCGGCTCTTTTGAAAAGATAACCGGTTATACAATGGATGAATACCGTAAAGCCGGAGGTTGGAGAGCAACCTTACTGCCAGACGAGCTTGAAAAAGATGATCTTGATATTGAACGGCTAAAACAAAGACTAAAAGTAGATCGTGAAGTTAAGACATATCATAAAGACGGCTCGGTTGTTTGGGTCAGAACTTATGCACAGCCTCTGTGGGATGAAAAAACAAATACTTTAAAAGGAGTTTATGGAGCAGTTCAGGATATTACTGAACAAAAGAAAAGTGAAGAATCTATCCGGATGATGGCACAAATGCTTGATATTGCTCCTAACGCAATAAGCGTATATAGCTTCGATGGTAAATGTCTTTATGCTAATCAGAATGCAGCTAAGATGCATGGATACACAGTAGAAGAATATAAACGGTTAAACTTCAGTGAAATTGATACTCCTGAAAATTCAACCATGTTAACTGCGCAAATAAATCAGATAAATACTATTGGTGAAGCGCGCTTTGAAGTTACTCATTATAGAAAAGATAAAACTGAAATTCCTCTGGAAATATATGCAAAGAAAGTAGAATGGGCTGGTATCCCCGCATTACTTAGTATTGGTACGGATATAACAGAAAGAATAAAAGCAATAAATGAATTAAAAGCAGAGAGAGATCTTTTCTCTTCAGGACCTGTAAGCACAATAATCTGGAGTCCTTCAGAAGATTGGCCGGTCAAATATGTATCGTCTAATATTGTTGAGATATTAGGATATACGAGTGAATTTCTGACCGATCCTAAATTTAATTATACTTCAATCCTGCATCCGGATGATTTGGAAAACTTCCAAAACGAGATTAACTATTACTTGGAAAATTCAATTGATACTTATGAACAATCGTACAGATTAAGACACAAAGACGGCTACTATTTATGGATATATGATTATACAAAATTTGTAAGGGATAGAAACGGAAATATATCAGAAATAAAGGGCTATCTCTTCGATCAAACCAATTTGAAAAATGCCCAGAATGAAATTGAAAATCAAAAGCAGAGACTATCAAATATTATTGCTGGAACAAATGTTGGTACTTGGGAATGGAATATTCAAACTGGTGAAGCAGTGTTTAATGAAAGATGGGCTGAGATAGGCGGTTATACACTGGAGGAGCTGAAACCGCTTTCTATTAAGACCTGGTTAAATCTTATTCACCCCGATGATCTGATCAAAAGTGAAGACTTGTTAAAAAAACACTTTAAAGGAAAATCCGAATATTTTGAGTGTGAAATAAGAATCAAACACAGAGAAGGACATTGGGTATGGACGTTAGACAAAGGTAAAGTAGTTTCAAGAACTGCTGATAACAAAGCCCTGATGATGTTTGGAACACAACAAGATATCACCGAAAGAAAAAGAGCAGAAGTTTTACAACATATTCAATATAGAGTTGCCGATGCAGCAGTGTCATCAATAAAGTTAACCGATCTGTTTGATTCAATCAGATTTGAACTTTCAACAATTATGAATGTAAATAATTTCTTTATTGCTCTTTATGACGAAAAGACCGGCATGCTTCAATCGGATGTTAATAAGGATGAAAAAGAAGAAATCCCTTATTGGGCTGCAAAGGGATCAATGACCGGCTACGTTATTGAACAAAAAAAATCAATACTGGTAAATAAAAAGCAAATAAATCAGTTGATTGAGAATGGCATTGCCGGAATGATTGGAACAATACCTGAAATATGGCTTGGGGTTCCTTTTAGAATTAGCGGTAAAGTAATTGGCGTTTTGGTAGTTCAAAGCTATGATAATCCAAATGCTTACGACCAAAACAGTGTGGAAATTTTGGAAATAGTTGCACACGAGTTAAGTATCTTCATTCAACACAAACGCGTTGAGGAAGAATCACAAAAACTGACAAAAGCTATTATTCAAAGTCCTGCTAGTATTCTGATAGCTGATCCGCACGGAATAATAGAATATGTAAATCCAAAGTTTACTGAGACATCAGGTTATTCACTCGAGGAAGTTAAAGGCAAAACCCCAAATATCTTGCAGTCAAATGAACACGGTAAAGAATTTTTTGATCACTTATGGAAAACAATTTCATCTGGAAATGACTGGCACGGAGAAATTAAAAATAGAAAAAAGAACGGTGATACTTATTGGGAAACTTCTATTATCTCACCCATTCTTAACGATGAAGGAAAAATAATCAATTATCTTGCAATCAATGAAGATATCACAGAAAAGAAAAAAATGATTGAAGAACTGATTATTGCAAAAGAAAAAGCTGAGGAAATGAACAGGGTTAAATCAAACTTCTTTGCAAATATGAGCCATGAACTTAGAACACCAATGGTAGGAATATTGGGATTTTCTGAGATGTTGATGAATGAATTAAAGGATAACCCCGATTATTTTGCAATGACCAAGTCAATCAATACATCGGGACATAGGCTGCTCGAAACACTGAATATGATCCTTAATATTTCAAAGCTTGAAGCTGCAAAAGTTGAACCTGTTTTTTCGAACACTAACATAATCCCGATTATACAGGAAAGTTTTCAATTTTTTGAAAGTGCTGCTTTAAAGAAAAATCTTACATACAAATTAAACTACTCGGAAGATGAAATAATATGTAGTATTGATTCATTCTTGTTTTTAAGCATAATGAATAACCTTATAAATAATGCAATAAAATTTACTTCCTCCGGATCAATAAATGTAACCGTTGCTATCTTAAATAAAGTTGTCTCTATCAGCGTAAGCGATAGCGGTGTTGGAATCTCGCGTGAAAAATTAAATCTGATCTGGGAAGAATTTAGACAAGCAAGCGAAGGCTATAATAGGAGTTTTGAAGGAACCGGACTTGGTTTAACGATTTCTAAACGATATACAGAACTAATGAACGGTAAAATTTATGTTGAAAGTATTATCGACAAAGGGACTACCTTTATTATTTCATTCCCTTTGATTGAGGGAATTGCTGATAAAACATCAACAGTTGTTGCTACTGATATAGTTCCCGATCTTCAGAAAGTGCCAGATGATCTTCCAAAGATACTTTATGTTGAGGACGATGAGGTATCAGTAAAGCTCGTTAGAACTTTTACAAAAGGACTTTATCAGGTTGATGTAGCAAAAGATTCTGATGAAGCCTTATCGTTAATTAATAAAGAATATAAATTAATTCTGATGGATATAAATCTTCATAAAGGAATAGATGGAATTGAGCTTACTCAGCTTTTAAGAAAAAATATAGATTACAAAGATGTTCCTATTGTAGCATTAACTGCTTTTGCAATGGGTCACGAAAGAAGTGAGTTCTTATCCAAAGGTATGTCGTATTATCTATCAAAACCTTTTAGCAGAATGCAGCTGATTGATATTATAAAAGAAGCTATCAAGTAAAAAGTATCTTAGATAACCGTTATAAATCGTCATTCTTCAACTTCGATAAGAATAACAAATCAGTTGTTACGTTGAAAGAAGTCGAAATGTAACTTTAAGATAAGAAAATTTAGCATCAGCTTTCGACTATACACTCAGCCTTACAAAAGAGTTCACACTGAATCTATCAAAGTGTTACTTAACCAAATTTTTTGAAATGTAGAACAATGAAATATTTTATTTTAATTTTATTAGCAATTAACATTCTTACATTAAATGCCCAGCAGATATCTTCTCCTGATAATAATCTTAAACTTGTATTTAAGCTTGTTGATGGAAGACCTGTTTATTGGCTGAACTTTAAGCAAAAACCTATAATCAAAGAAAGCACACTTGGGATTGTTTTGACAAATCAGCCTGATTTTATAGATGGATTTACTGTTGAAAATATTGATACTTTAACTTTTCTTGAAAACTGGGAGCCTGTTTGGGGTGAACAAAGTATTATAAAAAACAATTACAAAGAACTTAAGGTAACTTTAAGTCAAATGATTCCTGATAAAAGAATTTTGATAATTACATTTCGTTTATTCAATGACGGACTTGGATTTAGATACGAATTTCCTCAGCAAAACAATCTGAACTATTTTGTAATTAAAGAAGAATACACCACATTTGCTTTAACTGGTGATCATAAAGCTTTTTGGATACCTGGTGATTACGATAGTCAGGAATACACTTATACTACTTCCCTGCTCTCACAGATTGATGCTGGAAAAGGACTCGGTTTTGACGAAATAAATACAAAGAATATTCCCGGAACAGATTATATTCAAACACCTTTGATGCTTAAGAGCTCTGATGGAATTTACATCAACATCCACGAAGCGGCTTTATTAGGATATCCGGTAATGTATGTTAAAGTAGATAAAAAAAATTTCTCTTTACAATCACATCTTTGTCCTGATGCAGTTGGAAACAAAGCATACATCCAAACCCCATTTACAACTCCATGGAGAACAATTATTGTTAGTGATAAAGCAGAAAAAATTCTTGAATCAAAACTAATCCTTAACCTGAACGAGCCAACTAAGTTTAAAGATGTTAGCTGGATAAAACCCCAAAAATATATTGGTATCTGGTGGGGTATGCATGTTGGCACTATGAGCTGGAATTATGGAAACCTGGATAACGTACATCTAAATACTATTGATTGGGATAGTGTTAAATCAACTGGCAAACACGGTGCTACAACAGAAAACACTAAAGGCTATATTGACTTTGCTGCAAAATATGGTTTTGATGCCGTGCTTATTGAAGGATGGAATATTGGGTGGGAAGATTGGTTTGGTAAATGGAAGGAAGAAGTTTTTGATTTCGTAACTCCGTATCCTGATTTTGATATCAATTTTTTGTCAGATTATGCAAAACAAAAAGATGTAAAGTTGATTATGCACCACGAAACCTCTTCATCAGTAACTAACTATGAGCGAAGATTGGATGATGCTTTTTCTTTTATGAAGAAATATGGTTATGATGCGGTAAAAACTGGTTATGTAGGTCCAATCATACCACGCGGCGAACACCATGATGGACAGTGGATGGTTAATCATTTTAATCGAGTTGTTCAGAAAGCTCAAGCGTACAAGATAATGGTTGATTCTCATGAATCTATTCGCCCAACAGGAATGCATCGTACTTATCCAAACTGGCTGACTGCCGAAGCTTCAAGAGGAAATGAGTTCAATGCCTGGAGCAACGGTAATCCACCGGAACATGAGACTATTTTGCCTTTTACAAGAATTATAGGAGGTCCTTTGGATTATACTCCCGGAATTTTTCAAATTAAACTTAACTATTACAATCCCGATAGTAAATTTCAGGTACACACAACACTTGCAAAACAATTGGCATTATATGTTACCATTTACAGCCCGCTTCAGATGGCTGCTGACCTGCCGGAAAATTATGAAAAGTTTCCTGATGCATTTCAATTTATTGTTGATGTGCCGGTAGATTGGAGTGAGACTAAAGTTTTAAAAGCTGAACCGGGAGATTTTGTTATCATCGCACGAAAAGATAAAAAATCTGACAACTGGTTTATCGGTGCCATTACTGACGAAGAAGCTAGAGAATTTGCAATCCCATTGGATTTTTTAAGCGATGATAAATATAAAATGACAATATATAAAGACGCTGCTGACACTGATTGGGAAGCTAATCCTATGAAATATGAAATTGAAAATAAAATGGTTAGGCGGAATGAAATATTAAAACTAAAACTTGCTCCTGGCGGCGGATGTGCAATTATGCTTGAACCATTTAAATAGTTTTCACCTGCATCCATTTATAGATATAAGTTAAGGAAGTCTTTTTATCAAAGGGGTAATCATTTAATAAAATATGCTATCCTGCTGATAGATTTTGCAGGATAGCATTTGTTATAAACAATAATACCAATAATATTTTGAAATATTATTTTGCACTATTTCATTAGAATCATTTTTTTAGCACTTAAAAATTCCCCTGACTTAAGCTGATATATATAAATTCCTGAAGCCAGGTTATCAGCATTAAATTTAAAGTTGTAAACTCCTGCGGGCTTAAATTCATCCACAAGTGTTGCTACTTCCCTTCCGAGTAAATCGTAAACCTTTAGTGTTTGATGACCACTAACCGGAACCTGCCAGCTAATTATTGTAGTAGGATTAAAAGGATTAGGATAATTCTGGCTTAGCGAATAATCAGTAACAACTGTATTATTGTTATCATCAACACCAGTTGTTGTATATCCCATTAGCTTAACTCCATCTATTCCAGCTAAATCGCCATCAATACCAACATACTGCCAGGCAAGTTTAAGATTTTGTTTATTAGAATAAGAAGACAAATCAATCACCTTGTTTCTCCAAATCCAACCCTGACCGTCATTGTCAGCAGTCCATAACTGTGTCCAATTTGAACCCCCATCGGTTGATATATGAAGTTTTAACGTAGCACCTGTGAGCCAATTGGTACTATAACCAGCATAAAACTCAATTGATGCACTTCCGTTACCTAAATTAAATGCTGGTGTAATTAACCACTCGTTTTGATTTTGATTAGCATCCCAAGGTACTAAAGCTGAGTATTGACTGTTGGGATCAATTTGATTGAAGTTATTGTTTTGTGGATTAGATTGAATCCAGGTATTATTAGTATTCTGAGTTTGTTTAGTCCATCCTGATGGCAGAAAGGTACCATCAAAACCTTCTTGAATAATTACAGTTTGCGTGCCGCCGCCTCCACCAGAGGTATTTAAAAAAGCATTGTAAGCATCAAGTTTTCCATATCCATAAGTATTGTTTGGAGTTGTTCCGGTAAAACCATCTTTCTTGGTTGTGTTTTTAAGAATTGCAACTGTTTGATCATAATCTAAAGAAGGATTCTTTTCCAAAAGCAAAGCTACAACTCCTGTTACGTGCGGAGTTGCCATACTAGTTCCTTGCATCTTTTGATGTAACCCGCCTTGCAGAATGCTTGATGCTGGCGTTTGAGTTAGAAAAGAAGAATAAGCCGCAACAATAACTTCACCTGGTGCACAGATATCCGGTTTTGTTCTTCCATCTCTTGATGGACCGATACTGCTGAAACTGGAAATTTGACCCAATACAGGATTACCAGGCTGATTTTGAGTTACACCGTTAATATCTATCCATTGTGTTTTAGTTACATAAGATCCAACACAAATTAGTTTACTTGCTGTTGAAGGCATACCAATAGTTCGGAGATTGTCAGCAGGTTTTATATAACTTTGAGGAGCAAATGTTGAAAACTGTCCTCCTGTAAAAGCCCATGCATCAAAGGTACCTGAACCACACGTATAAACAGACCAAAAAACATTACCAATATTTACCTGCCCACTATGGCTATCAACAATTATTAGTACTTGATTAGCACCATTATTTGGATTATTAGTACCAGTAGCATCAATAGTTACATAACCATATGTAGTACTATTGACAGTGAAAGCTAAATCTTCAATTTTTTGACCAGGTGCTATCGGATTAGTATAGCCAATCAGATTTAAGCTATTATCATAAGCAGCAAGACCAACAGAAATATTCCCAGGACTATACCACATACTTGCACCAAATAATGTAGCGTTATTATTGAGTTCAACAAATGTTTCGTATGAATCATTGTATGAAGATCCCGCAGTAGTATAACTTAAATGAATTGTTCTACCACCTTCATTACCTGCTGCAGCAACGATAATTTTACCATTTCCTGTTAAATTACTTAACGCTTGTTCGTAAAGACTTGTTCCATCATGTGGACCAAAATGACCGCCGAGACTCAGATTAATTACTGCAGGTTTACTCAACTGTTGTGCTCTTTGAAAAATATAATTGCAGCCATTTACAACATCAACATCAGCAAAACCAGGTCCGGTTCTAAAGCCTTTAACAAAAATTATATCCGATTCAGGTGCCATACCCACATAATTTGAAAGTGCGCCTCCGTTACCTGCTGCAGTACCAGCAACGTGTGTTCCATGTCCACCACCATCATCACCGTCAATCTCCGCACATTGATTCGCATCAAGCTGAGCTTTAGTATATTCAGTTCCGTAGTTATATCCGGATGGTGCATTACCTGAACCGGACATATCCCATAAGTATTGAATCCTGTTACCAGAGGAATTTTTGAAATCCAGATGTTTCCAATCAATTCCGGAATCTAACACACCTACAACTACACCATTCCCTTTATAAGGTCTTGAAATCCCAGTGCCGTTGTGAAGCTGATCAACCTTCACTTCAATTCTGCTGACATTTATCTTCACTTCAGAAATGTTACTATGTTCAATGTAAATAATTTCAGGAGACAGAGAAAGTTCTTTTACAGATGAGATTGGCAGATCTGCAACTATAATATTACCAATTACAGATTGAGTCTTTCCACCAAATGAAGATATCCTGCTTTCAGAAACCGGAACAGATGATGTCTGCACAAAAACAGGCAGTAGAATTTCTTTCATTTCATTTTCCTGAAAGAATACTAAGTCTTTTAATCCACTCATTGATTCCGGAACACGAACATATACACCTTTGTTTGTTGAGACACTATCCAGAAACAGATTTAATAACGGACTGATTTTTCTGCTATATTGATCAGCATATTTAATCTCTGCATTAATAATCTTTCCCTTATTATCAACATTTCTTTTTTGCATGCTGATTTCAGGAATTTTTATCTGTGAAAAACTATTAGCGGATAATAGTATCGCAGCGAAGAAAAATAATAACGTTCTTTTCATATATGTACTTCCTTATTTTGATTTTAGATCCATTTGTTTTGCTGATTCAAGAAAAACAACAAATTCCAGAAGGGTTGTTTTCTTAATACTTTCTACACTGCCCGAAGCAGTGAAAATATCCCCGATAACACTTTCAATTGAAATTCCTGTTTCTAATAATTTTGATTTCATCTCTTCATTTATACTGCTGTTTGTTTTTCCCTTAAATTGTATTGCTGCTAAAGAATTATCTTTTTCAAATTTTCTGATTTCTTGTTGTAAAGCAGTCTCTAACTTTTCCGATATATACTTTGATGAAGAGCAGCTAAAATTCAATAAAAATGAAGTTGCTATTAGAACAAACGAATACACAGAAGAGATTAATAATGAGCTTGAAATATTTTTCATTTAATGAACTCCAGATTAGTTAATAGCTATTAGGCAATAGTTAATATAAAAACATTTTTGCTTTAAATAAAAATTTATTAGGACTTTACTTCATTTTTCTTTTTCATTCTTTTTATAATTCAGCTGAAAAAATAAAGTTCCTATTTGATTACGGACATCTTCTTAATGAAAGTTTTGTTGTCCGCCTGCACTTATAGAAATAAATTCCACTTGCAATACTTAGTGCATTAAATTTAACTTCATATATTCAAGCTTCTTTTCGTTCATCAACAGGAGTTGCAACTTTATTTCTCAGTATATCATAAATCATTAAACTTATATTACTGCTTTTCGGTAACTCATATCTAATTATTGTTGATGGATTAAAAGGATTTGGATAATTTTGAGCCAGCGCTAACTCTTTAGGTAAATTGAACTCATTCTTGGTTTCTATATCAGTAGGATTACCGCACACAATTCCGCTTCCCAAAAGTTGACCATTGCCTGTTAATGAGTCAGCACAGACATCTGCACCAGCACCAATCTCTAAAGTAGCACCGGTACCTATCGTAATGAGGCTTTGTGCATTAAGATATACTGCACTTAATATCATAAACAGAATTACATTTATTTTCATAAAATCCTCACCACTTATTCTTATTCTTATTCTTATTCTTATTTTTATTATTTAGTAATTTAGTTGGGTATATTGAATCTGAGTTCATCTAAAGATTACTTTTGCATAATCAACATAGTTTTGAAGCTCTATAACTACATTTTATATCTGCATTTTTGTAAACTTTTGGATACATTATATCACCTCCATAACTATTTGATCCGCAAAAAAAAGTAAAATGGCTTATCACGATTCTCTGCACATGTATAGGTAACAGAAATAGATAAATCAAATCAATCAAAGAAAAACTTATTTCTGACATTATTACAAGAGCAGGGACAAAGAAACAAATTATCTTCTCCATTCTATCACTTAAGTTGTATCTTGAACAATTCTTGATAAAATATATTGTGCTTCATAAATCTATTATTGTCGTAAAAACTAAATACTGGAGAAAATCTCCTTAAATATCCTGAGCTAAAATGAATATCAATGTGCTTATTATAATTATTGCCAAAACAACAAGCAGAAAAAGTATCCTGCTTGATGCTTTTTCTTTTCTCTTTAATTCTTCATAAGAATTCTTAGTCATTAAAAAAAATATCCATTTGTTGTCATATATGTTTATAATAATCAAATAAATGCCGCAGAGTAACTAAACTCTGCAGCATTGCACACAAGGAGATTATAACCGATGCTTCCCAATCTTTGTAAAATTTTATTTTACTAAGAATAAATTTCGATTACACACGCAAAAATAATTTATAAAAATAGATAAGAATGGCGATTTTGTTTCAACATTTAGCGATATTGTTGCAAATTTCACAAAAATTCAAATTATTAAATTTTACTATGCTAAGTATTGATTATATAGATAAATTTTAATCAAAGGTTATGAAGATATGATTTTTGAGAGGAGTTGGCTACTCTTTGATTACTAAAGGGTTGATTCTAATCAGAATTAGAATAACTTGTCGGAACGGCGGGATTTGAACCCGCGACCCCTTGAACCCCATTCAAGTACGCTACCGGACTGCGCCACGTTCCGAGTTTATAACTTTGATACTAATATTTCTAAAATGTTTTTTATTTCTTCAAGGTCCTTCTGTATAGTGTTTTTTTCTTTCTTTACTTCAATATTTTCTGAAGTTTCAGATTCTGTTACTGGTTTCACCAGTTCAGCTGGTTGCAGAATCTTTTCAGGAGAATAGTTCTCCATAATTTTTTTTGCACCTTCTATGGTGTATTTACGCTCCCTTAGCAATGTTTTTATATGAAGGATTAATTGAATGTCTTTATTCGTATATATTCTATTACCTGCTCTGTTTTTTTGCGGCTTTAATTGCACAAATTCAGTTTCCCAATACCTAAGAACATATTGTTCTATATTTGTAATTTTACTTACTTCACTAATAGAATAATAAAGTTTTTTAATAGACAAATCCTTCATAGGCTTCTTAAATTTGTTTAATCGAAAATAACTAATCTATTTAATATTATCAACTTTATAGGGTTAGTTAAATAAAAAATGAGGGAATATTTTCAACCAAAGTTTGATCAAACAAATATTTGGTTAAGATAAACTACTTTTTTAAAATCTTTTTTAAAAGATACATCGCTGCAAGATAACTGTTTTCTTTAAACCCTGAGATATAACCATCAGTTTTTCTGGCAGTTAATAATGTCTGCCTGTAATCCTCTCTTTTTGACAGATGAGATAAATGCACTTCAATTTTTGGAATCTTACACAATTCGAGTGCATCCATTATTGCAACTGAAGTATGTGCATAGCCACCTGGATTTATAATTATACCATCAAAGTTTTCGTCTGCTTTTTGTAATGCCTCAACAATTTCCCCTTCTATATTAGATTGAAAAGAAGTAATTGAGAATTCAGGAAATTCTTTTTGCATTAAATCTCTTATTTCTTCAATTGAAAGATTAGAATAAATATCTGAATTCCTTTTATCTAATACATTTAGATTAGCTCCATTTATCATAAGAATATTCATTTATGATCTCCCATCTCTTCAATCAATTCCCGAAGCTTGGGATTTATATAAATATCATCCACACCTAGTTCTTTTAATGCTGCGGATAATATCATTGCTTTCTTTTGGAGGTTGGCATTTTTATTAATAACAATTACTTTATCATCATTCAATAAACAATACCCTCCGCTAAAATCCCCTTTTTCAAATCTTACCGTTGCACCTAATTGTGAGGCAACTGACCTAAGTTCTTGTATAATCTCTTCAAATTCTTTTTCTTTAATCTTCATAGATAATTCAGTTTTATATTATTCTTTTTTTACAAGTGGCTTGAAAACAATAAAATAATAAAATGAAATAAATGTAAGAATGGCAACTATAGGGAAACTGCTCAAGTCCTTAATCCTATCTCTTAATAAAGCAATAACCTGATTTGTATCAAATGATCCGCTAACTAAAAGAACGATTACTTTATAATCAATCAACATTAAATATGCCTCAAATGGAATAACTATAATTGTTGCGATTAAGATAATAAACAACCATCCATTCAATCTTAATTTAAGCTTAGAAGTTATTATAAATAAAAAGAATGAGATGATGAAGATAATAAATACTGTAAAATGTACTACGATTGACGGAAGCAGTGCAGTTAATACTCCAGAAAGATTATTCTCATTCAAATAACTTCTGATAATTAAATCAGGACCTTCAAATATTTGATAAATAAGAAATTGCCTTGTTAAATAAGCACCAATCCATATAGATATTGAAGCTAAGGCAATAACTGCAAATACTTTGGATAATGTTGATAGTTCTTTCATAATTTTAAAGATGATTTGTGCTAAGATAATAAAAATGCATTGATATGTTTAGTGCAAAAATTGTTAAAAATTTTTAAGATTAAAGAGTAAAAATAACTTTTGAAGAAATGAACTGGACTAAAGACCACATTACGAAAACAATAAGTGCAGAAACAAAACAATATACTTTACTGATTCCGGCAAATTGAATGCTGAAATAATATAGTAAGAACGACCAGACAACCATTACTATTTCAAAAAATATCAATATGTATGTAATAACAGGTTTTATCTGAAAAGAAAATGGGTTATTTGAAAATAAATCACCTCCCAGAACTATCATTTCAACAGGGAAAATCAAAACCAGACTGAATATCAAAGGAATTTGTGAATAAGAATTTAATGCCATTACATCAATTGCTCTGAGCTTAATATTCAATTTTTGAAATATTTTTGACTGGATAAAAGAGATAATAAAGATAAAACTAATCGTTATTAAAACGGATAATAAAAACAAAAAAACTAAAGAAGTTGTTACACCTTCTTTACCAAGTTCAGGGATTGAAATGAATCTTGCAATAATCAAATTCTTAATAGAAATAAAAACCAATAAAAAGAAAATAAAGTTTTTATGTTCGGCATATACAATAGTTCTAAAAGCTTCAAAAGGGCTCTCTATCAACTTCTGAATCGTTACCCATAAATCGATATTAACAATTTTTTCTCTGAGATATGCTTTGCAGTTTTCGCAAATGCTTTGATAAGGTGTATTATCGTACTGACATTTACTACATTTTGTAAATTCAAATAAAGTTGATCTGGTCTTAAAAGTGGAATCTGACATTTAGCATTTTGGTATTAGTTAAATAATTTTCATCAACACTAAAATCAAATAAATGAGCATCAACATAAGCATCAACCAGGTTCAGGAAATATGTTAACACTATATAAATTGCAAATTGATCCCTTTGATCTCTATAAAAGTCCCTGTAATCATGATCTAATGTCTCATTAGTTTGTATGTATGAATTTCTATAATCAATGTACTTATTATTATTATCAATCCAGTTATAAACAAACCAGCCCATTATTCCCCAAACAACCGGTGCTTTCCAATATGATTCATTATATATTTGTCCCCAGCCGGGAATAATAGCACTTCTGACAACAGCACCCCAAGGTGATTTTTGCATCTCAAAGGTTTGATTTTCATTTGTTGTATCAGCAACAATAAGCGTATCCTGAAAACCATTTAATTTTGCATTCAGAATCAACAATACAGCAAAACACTTAACTATATTTTTGATCAATGATTTCAAATAGTTCAAACAATCTTTCTAATTCATCATTTGAATAAAATTCAATTATTATTTCTCCCCTGCCGTCCTTGTTTTGTTTGCACTGGACTTTTGTACCAAAAACCTTTCTTAATTTATCTTCAAGATCAATGAGGTTGGAATCTGTAGTTCTGGCGTGTTTGATAGTTATATTTTTTTTATCTGTAACACCAACTTTGATTAGCTTTTTAACCAGTGCTTCAACTTTTCTTACAGAAAGGTTTTCCTGCAATATCTTTTCCAGTGCAAAAAGCTGAAGTTCTTCAGAAGGCAGATTGATCAGTGTACGTGCGTGCCCAGCCGAAATTGATTCATCAATTATACAATTTTGGATCTTTTCAGGTAACTTTAATAACCTAATAGAGTTTGCAACTGTAGTACGATTCTTTCCAATTCGCTCAGCAATTTGTTCTTGTGTCAAATTACACTCATCCATTAATCTTTTGTAAGCTCTGCTAACTTCAATTGGATTTAAAGTTTCTCTTTGGATATTTTCGATTAATGCAAGTGCCAGCATTATCTCATCTGAATCAACCTGAATTATATATGCTGGAATCTCTTTATATCCGATGTCTGAATAAACACGTAAACGTCTTTCACCTGAGACTAACTGATAACGGTTTCCAGTTATTCTTCTAACTGTAATTGGCTGAATGAGTCCATTTGCAATGATAGATTTTTTTAATTCTTCCAGAGCTTCGGGAGCAAAATTGGTTCTTGGTTGAAAAGGATTTGGTGAAATTAAATCAACAGCAATTTTTACAAGAACATCTACCATTTTACCGTCATCATCTTTAATGTTTTTGTAATCAGAACCTTTTTGTTCTTCCGTTTCGGTAAATTTATTCGGATTGATCAGAGCGTCTAATCCTCTGCCTAAACTTGATTTCATTTTATTCATTTTTTAGTTCTTACTCAATTCTGAATTTTTTTCCAGTAATTCTGATGCAAGTGCCATATAATTCTGAGCACCACTGGAAATAGCATCGTATAAAATAATTGGTTTTCCATAACTCGGTGCTTCGGATATCCTAACATTTCTGTTGATTACAGTATTAAATACTTTGTCTCCAAAATATTTTCTAACTTCTTCAGCTACCTGATGAGATAGTCTTAATCTGGTATCAAACATAGTCAGTAAAACACCTTCAATTGCAAGATCTTTATTAAAATGTTTTTTGACAATATTAATTGTATTAAGTAATTGTCCAAGTCCTTCGAGAGCAAAATATTCACATTGAACCGGTATAAGAACGGAATCTGCTGCAGTTAATGCATTAAGAGTAAGCAATCCAAGTGAAGGCGGACAATCAATCAGAATATAATCATAATCGGAACTAATCTTGTTTAATGCACTCTTTAAAAGAGTTTCACGGTTTTCAATATCAACCATCTCTATTTCGGCACCAACTAGATTAATATTTGAAGGAAGCATATCTAAAAAAGGCATAAATGTATTTATTATAACTTCTTTAATATCTTTTGTTCCTACAAGAACTTCGTATACAGACGGGCTATGATTGGTAACACTTAATCCTGATGAGGAATTTGCCTGTGGATCAATATCAACTAATAATGTTCTCTTTTCTGCTGCAGCAAGTAATGCTGACAAATTAATAGTTGTAGTTGTTTTACCAACACCGCCTTTTTGGTTAGCGATAGAAATAATTTTAGCCATTTAATCTAGATCACAAAAAATTGAGTTTAAAGATAACTGATTATCAACTTTATATAAAATTTATAAAACAATCTCATCACCAAATTGCATAACAATACATTTCTTTGATTTTGCTTCAACAAGCTGTTTAAACTTTAGCGGATCAGAGGCAATAACCGGAAAAGTATTATAATGCATTGGTATTGCTGCTTTTGGATTTGTTAATTCAACAGCTTTTACAGCATCATCAATGCCCATCGTAAAATTATCACCTATTGGTAAAAGCATATAATCAACCGGAGTCATCTCTCCAATTAATTTCATATCATAAAACAAACCTGTATCACCTGTATGATAGATTGTTTTTCCACCTATTGTTAAGAGAACACCTGAAGCTTCACCGCCATATTGATTATCCGGTGTAAGTGAACCATGATGAGCTATAGTAAATTTTACTCTGCCAAATTCAAAATTATGTGATCCACCGATATGCATATTATGAGCCTTAAGTCCTTTTGATTTAACCCATTCAGCAAGTTCATTTACACAAATGAATAGTGAATTACATCGCTTGCCGATTTTTAATCCATCTCCAACATGATCACCATGCCCATGAGTTAAAACAATAAATTCTGCATCCACTTCCGAAGACTTCGTTTTGCTTACCGGATTATCATCCAGGTAAGGGTCTATTAGAATCCTTATATCAGAATCGGTAGTAATTTGAAATGCAGAATGACCAAAATATTTAAGTTTCATATTCTCATCTCCTTTTTTTAATTACTAAAATTCTTTAAATAAACTTTAATAAAACCACTGATAGCGTTAAGATTATTTATTTTACTAGTTTCATCACCATATATAGTTGGGATATCTACAAAACATATTGAAAACTTTTCTTTTGCTGCTAATAGTATCACTTCACTTTCAGCTTCATATCCACTAAAACTGGTTTTAATTTTTTTTAACACGTTTGTTTTATAAGCTCTATAACCGCATTGACTATCTAAAATAATTTTACCGGTTCTTAAAGAAAGTAAAAATGATGTAATTTTATTGCTGATAATCCTTTGAATTGGCATACTTCTCAGATTCTTAAGTCGATTGCCAATCACAATATCATATTTCTTTATGCCCTCTATAAAAGCAGGAATAAAATCAGGATCATGCTGATTATCACCATCAAGAGTTATAACAATCTTATATTCATATTTTACTGCTTCATTAAATCCTGCCTGCAATGCATAACCTTTGCCATAATTTCTATCTAACGAAATTATGTTGACATTTTCAATATCTGAAATATCAAAAGCAGAGCCATCGTTTGATCCATCATCAACAGCAAATATTTTATCAACATATTTTAATGTTTTGTTTATTACTGATTTTAAGTATTTTTTTTCATTAAAAAATGGAATAACAGCGCAACAATTATTTCCTTGATTTAAGCTGCTCAATAAAACCTTTCCAACCTTTTTTCTCTGGTCCTTTCAAAGCTAAATTTATTCTTCTCTTTAATGTCTCCTTTGATAAGCCTTTTGTCAATTCACCATTTTCTGCAATAGAAATACTACCGGTTTCCTCTGATACAATTACACTTAATACATCAGCCTGTTCGGAGATACCAAGACCAGCTCTGTGCCTCATACCAAGAGATTCTCCCTTAACAGATGTTTGCTGTGAAAGCGGTAGAGTACATCGGGCAGCTTCAACAAAATTTTTATTAATAATTACAGCACCATCGTGCAAAGGAGACCGCGGAAAGAAAATCGAAGTTAGTAATGGTACACTTATTCTTGCGTTTAATAATTCTCCTGTTTCAGCAAAACCTCTGATACCGGAAGATTTAATCAATACCATCAATGCACCGTGCTGATGCTGCGAAAGTTGAAATGCGGCATCCACAATAACATCAGCTATTTCATAAGATTCAGATTTGGCAAATACCTTAAAAAACGGATTTCTCGCCAGAAGTACCAGTAATCGCCGTATCTCCGGTTGAAATAAAATAACAAATGCTATTACCCAGATATCTGTTATTAATCTTAGAAGCCAGGTAACAGCTCTAAAATTAAGAACCTGAGCTACAAAAGAAACCAAAATAATAATTAGTAAACCAACAAATATCTGTGCGGCTACTGTTCCGCGTAGTGTAATATATAATCTAAAAAAAATGAATGATACTATTGCAATATCAATTACATCTGAAAGAGTAATTGTTAAGAAACCTATCTTAAATAAATCTAACATCAAACCTTAAATAATATTATTTGCTAATTTAACTAATTGACTGCAATATTCTACATTGTGTGTACGGATTATTCTTGCAGATTTCATAACAGCCAGACTCTCCATTATTACAGTAGCGACTTCAACATTATTGATATCCAGTTCTAATGTTTTTCTTAAAAAAAATTTTCTTGAAACTCCAATCATTATAGGAAATCCAAGCGACTCAAACTCTGGAAGTTGTTTAATAATTTGAAAATTATCTATAATTCGTTTGCCAAATCCAATACCGGGATCAATAATAATTTTAGACAAACCAGCTGATTCAGCTTTCTTTATCTGATTGCTTAAATACTCTTTTATCTCTTTAATAACATCTTCATAAAATGGATTATCCTGCATTGTTTTAGGATTACCTTTTATATGCATTATCACAATTGTTGGATCATAATCTTTTATGGCATTTAACATATTTTCATCAAAAGTAAAACCACTTATATCATTAACTATTTCGGCTCCATTATCTAATGCTATGGAAGCAACCTGAGATTTCGTAGTATCTATCGAAATAATAATTTCTTTCCTTATTTTTTTTAATTCTTTAATAACCGGAATAGTTCTTTTTATTTCATCCTGAACAGAAACAGGTTCTGAACCAGGTCTGGTTGATTCACCGCCAATATCAATAAACGTTGCTCCTTGATCAATTAGTTTAAGTGCGTGGTCAACAGCAGTTTTTGTAGAAAAGTATTTACCACCGTCAGAGAAAGAGTCAGGGGTAACATTAACAATACCCATTATGGAAGGTAAACTAAAATCTACTTCAGAAGAAGAAAATTTATATTTAGATGTGTTTAACATTTTTTTGTTAAGAGTTGAAAAAGAAAACAGAGTGTTTTATTCAATTACTAAATCTCAAGTAATCAATTTCTTTAGTTCTGCTGCTGCTACTGAAACATCTTTAGCTTTAAATATGGAAGACCCAGCGACAAAAACATCACAACCGGCATTTTTAATTTTTGTAATATTATGTTTATTAACACCACCATCAACTTCAATTAAGAAATCAGCTTTAAGATCTGCTCTTAATTTAACAGCTTCAGATATTCTACGCTCTGAATTTGAGATAAAACTCTGACCGCCAAAACCCGGATTAACTGTCATAATTAATAATAGGTCAATATATTCAGCAATATCTTTTACAATTGAAACCGGTGTTGATGGATTTATTACAACTCCTGCTTTAGCACCAAGTTCTTTTATTTTACTTATTGTTCTGTTAAGATGAATAACCTCTTCATAGTGAACAGAAATAATATCTGCACCGGCATTTTTAAAATCTTCAAGAAAATTATCCGGATTTTTTATCATTAAGTGAACATCAAGCGGTAAATCAGTTGATCTTCTTGCAGCTTCAACCAATACTGGTCCAAAAGTTATATTAGGAACAAAATGTCCATCCATTATATCACAATGAATCCAGTCAGCACCATTTTTTTCGACTAACTTAATCTGTTGAGATAGATTTGAAATATCAGCAGATAAAATTGATGGAGCAAGTAATTTCATTTAGTTTTCCTCCGGAACTTCTTTTCTCTCATCCACAGATCCTTCCTTTGTGATAAACAAATCCACACTGTTGCTGGAGTTCAATCTATTACCCGGAGCAGGATATTGATCTAACACTGTATTTGGGAGCAGTGTGCTGGAAATCTGAAAATTAATTTTACCCACACTTAAGGAACTATCACTTAAAATTCTTCTGGCTTCGGTTAAAGATTTACCAATTAAGTCAGGCACAACAATATCACCGCCACCCTTACCAATGCTGACAGTAACTCCAACACTCTGCCCTTTTCTTAATCTTGTTCCTTCTGCAAATTGCTGGTCAAAGATCATATCTTTAGGTTGAATAGATGCTGCTTCGTCAATCTTCCCGATTTTTAGCCCTACTCTTGCTAAAGCTAATCTGGCATCCGTAATATTTTTTCCTATCAACGATGGAACTGTAATAACCTGATCACCACCGCTAATAAACAAATATATTTTTCTGCCTTCCTTTACAATCTTATCTGCCTCTGGTTTTTGAAGAAATATTCTTCCCACTGGTAAGGAAACGCCGTAAGATGTATCTGAAATTACAGGTTCAAATCCTCCGTCTTCCAGTGTTTTAAACGCTTCAATTTCAGACATACCAATTACATTTGGAACGCTTACTTCAGGTTCATTAACATAAAGTGGAATCAGTACGAAATCCAGAATAAGAATTATAAGTATTAAAATCCCAAATACAATTAAAGATTTCTTTACAAAAGTGTTTTCAAGTAGTTTTTTCATTTATTTAATTTTATCTGTGTTGTAAATTATTAAAAAGTTACGCATTTAATCAACTAATCAGGCTTATGAAAAAATATTTAATAATAAAATAGTGGAGAATGCTTTCCTGAGCGGTGTCGAAGGATTTCAATTCAGAATCAAATTATTTTGAATCTGATATAAGTCCGGAATATATTAACAACAATTTTTCAGATATCTCTAATCATTAAAATGATAATTGTTAAATTTGTTTGACTTAAAAGATTATATATGTATAAAAACTATTTTTTCTTAAACAGAATTGCTCTGGAATTAAACAATAGACTATCCGGCTGTTTTATTAAGAGTATCTTTTCACAGGAAAAAGATAAGCTAATATTGCAATTTGAAAAACCTTTTGACAATGTTATTGAGTTTTCTGTAAATCATTCTGAGCCTTACCTTACCAGCAGAAAAAAGTACATAAGAGCCAAAAGAAACACAATAGATATCTTTCCCGAATTATTTAATAAAAAGCTTTTATCAGTTTCAATTGCTGAAGATGATAGAGTTCTAAAATTTGAAATAGAACATATCTATTTATTTTTTGCAATAAGAGGTAAATTCACAAATATATTTCTTATTAAGGATAATATAATTCAATCTTTCAAAGAAGAAAATGAAGAATCTTTATTACAAATCAAGAATGAATTTGCAGAAAAGAGATTTATAAAATCGTTTAATGATATTGATCCAATACTGATAACTGGTCTTTCAGTAAAAGCAATCAGGGAGAAATTTAAGTTTATCGGCAAAGAATTAGAACTTGAAGTTATTTTGAGAGTTGATGATGAAGAATATCATTCCAAAGAATTATTAGCAGTTTTGAACAATATTAAATCTGCTGACCTTGTATTATTTAGTAATACTCAAAACAATGAAGTAAAAATTGGATTTGATGGTTTAGCAATCTTTAACTCATTCAGCAAAGAATATATTGGTGATATATTTGATACTTTTAATGAATTTTTATCAAGAAAAAATTATTTAGCAAAAAAGAATATCAAATTAAAAAGGATTAAAGATACAATTGAAAAAGAGTTAAACAGAAATTTAAAAAGAATTGAGAAACTTGAGCCGATAGTAACAAACGAACCAAAAGTTGAATTGTTAAAAAAATATGCAAACTTAATTCTGATAAATCTAAATAAGATTAAGACCGGTGCAACAGAATTGATATGTGAGGATTCTTTTGAATCAGGAAATCAAATTGCTATTCCGCTTAACAATATCATTTCGCCGCAAAAAAACGCTGAAAGATATTTCGAAAAAGCCAGAAACAGTCTTGTAGAATTTAACAAATCCAAAGAATTATTTGACAAGACAAAATCAAATCTCAAGAAATTGCAAAGCATTAAAAGTGAGTTAGATTCTCAATTAACAGACGAAAGACTAAATACTATTATGAAAGAATTAAATATTAAAGATGATGATAGCCTGAATAAACAGGATGAATATGACTACAAATTCAAACACTATATAATTTCCGGGAAATACCATGTTTATGTGGGTAAAGATTCTAAGAATAATGACCTCTTAACAACAAAATTTGCAAAACAAAACGATATGTGGTTTCATGCACGAGCAGTTTCAGGTTCACATGTTGTTCTACGAGTTGAAAATAAAAAAGATATTATTCCTAAATCAATAATTAAGAAAGCAGCAAGTTTAGCTGCATATTATAGTAAAGCAAAAACGGCAGGTATTGTTCCTGTATCATTCACATTTAAAAAATATGTGACAAAAAGAAAAGGCATGCCTTTAGGTCAGGTTTCATTGTTAAAGGAAGAAATATTGCTGGTAAAACCTGAAATACCGGAAGAATGTGATATTTTTCAATAAAGAATAATTTATTCTTTTATAGCTTTGTCCTTAATTATTAAAATTTTATATTTTTATTGTTCTTATCAACAATTTATTCAAACTGGGTAATTACTATAATTAATTCTATTAAATAACAACATGAGGATACTATGAGAAAACTAATATACTTGCTTACTATATTCGGTTTAATCGCAATGATGCAACCGACTCAAGCACAATTTAAAGACTGGGGTACCAAATTTGGACTCAGAGGAAGCGTGTTATTTCCAGAAAACGAATTCGCAAACTTGGGTTTTGGCGGAAATGATAACTTCTCTTTTGATTGGTTTAAAGCTTCATTTCTTGGCGAAGCATTCTTTGCATTTGAACTAACAAAGGCATTAGAAATGCAGCTTGCCGGCGGTTATGGAAAATATGCTGGAGTTGCTATGTTCGACAAAGACGCTGGTCTTGGAGAATATGAAACAACAATAATACCTATTACACTTCGTTTCAGAATTAGCCCATTTGATGTAAAAGGTTGGAATCCATACTTCTACGTTGGCGGCGGAGTTATGAATTTTAGTAACGATAAAAAACCTAATGTAGTTTCAGGTAAATCAATTGAAGAAGATGGGTGGGTTGCTATAATTCCTGCTGGTATTGGTGCTGAGTTTGCACTTAGTGATAGAGTTCTTTTAGATTTCTCACTTGGCGGTGCAATGTCCACAACTTATGATCTGGACGCTTTCAGATCCGGTTCAGATGATATTTGGGATTCCTATTTTAATGCTAGCCTTGGTCTAACATTTACAGGTGAAAATTGCAGTGTTGATAAGGACAAGGACGGACTAGGTAAATGTGATGAGATTAAAATCGGAACAGACCCAAATAATCCAGATACAGACGGCGATGGATTACTCGATGGTGAAGAATATTTGACCTACAAGACTGATCCATTAAAAGCTGATACTGATGGTGATGGATTAACTGATTTTGAAGAGATCAAATCAACCAGTACCAATCCATTAGTAGCTGATACTGATGGTGATGGATTATCAGATGGTGATGAAGTTCATAAATATAAAACTGATCCATTAAAAGTTGATACTGATGGTGATGGATTATCAGATGGTGATGAAGTTCTAAAATACAAGACCGATCCATTAAAGAAAGATACTGATGGTGACGGTTTAACTGATGGTGATGAAGTTCTGAAATACAAGACTGATCCATTAAAGAAAGATACTGATGGTGACGGTTTAACTGATGGTGAAGAAGTTCTGAAATACAAGACCGATCCATTAAAGAAAGATACTGACGGCGGTTCAGTTGATGACGGTACTGAAGTAAAACGAGGAACTGATCCATTGGATCCTGAAGATGATGTTGTTAAGATCGGTGTTCCAATTATTCTGGAAGGAATTACCTTTGATGTTAACAAGTCCACAATTAAACCAGAATCTGAAGCGACTTTAATGAAAGCTCTCAAGACTTTAGAGACTTATACTGATATATCCGTTGAAATTGGCGGTCATACAGATAGCGATGGCAGCGCAAAGAGCAATCAGAAATTATCTGAAGCCAGAGCAGAATCAGTAAAAGCTTGGTTAGTAAATAAAGGTATTGATGCCAGCAGAATATCAGTTAAAGGTTATGGCGAAGATAAACCAGTTGCTGACAACAAAACCAAAGAAGGAAAACAGAAAAACAGAAGAATTGAGTTCACAAGAACTAAATAATTCTGAAGTCTAATTATAAAGAGGCTGTCTTAAAAGGCAGCCTTTTTTTTTCGTATCTCCTTGCGTTCATCTACTCTTTTTATTCAACTTATTTGATAAATAAACATCTATTGTTGTAAGACTTAGTTACTGCACAATTGGATTCTACCATATATTTTTGTGAAGATAATTTCAAAAGTAACAGTTGTAGATACTTTACTTAGACTGACAATTGAAATTTCTAATTTTATCAATGCTGAAAAATGAACAATTAATATCTAACCACATTTTTTGAGGAATTTAGTCACTAAAAAGATAATTTGATATAATTATTTATTACAAAGTATTCAGGATTATTCAACAGTGTAAATTAGATGGAAAGGAAAAAAACATTATTACTAACAGTAATGATATGAAATATTGAATTATTCTTTTGTAAAGCCAATATTCATAACACGCATTGCATTTAATATAGCAACTATTGCAACACCAACATCAGCAAATACAGCTTCCCACATTGTAGCGATACCAAATACACCAAGAATAATAAAAACAGATTTTACACCCAGTGCAAAAGAAATATTTTGCCATACAATCTTCCTGGTGCGTTCAGCAATATCAATTGCATGAACTACCTGCAATGGCGAGTCTGACATTAAAACAATATCGGCTGTTTCTACTGCCGCATCAGAACCAAGTGCACCCATTGCAATGCCAACATCTGCCCGAGCTAATACAGGTGCATCATTTATTCCATCACCAACAAATGCAACCTTGCCATCTGAAGTTTGAGAAATAATCTGTTCAATATGTTCAACTTTATTTTCAGGTAACAGTTCATAATAAAACTCATCAATTCCGATCTTTTTTGCGATGACTTCAGCCGCAGTTTTATTATCTCCGGTAAGCATAACAACATTTATGTTCTTTTTATTAAGAAGTTCAATTGATTTAATTGTTTCATTTTTTACTGTATCCGAGATCAAAATGTAACCAGCATATTTTTTGTCAATTGCCACGTGAACAACTGTTCCTTCCACATCGCATTTATCATGCTCAATATCTTCTAAATGTAATAATCTGTCATTACCAATCAGGATATTTTTACCAGAGACTTTTGCAGTGATACCATATCCGGATATCTCCTTTGTTTCAGTTGTTTCGGTTTGTTCAATTTCTCCGTTATAAGCTTCAAGTATGGATTTAGCTATAGGATGATTAGAGTTAACTTCTGCATACGCAGCATACTTCAGTACTTCACTTTCATCAAAACCATTATACGGAAAAACCTCAGCAACTTTAAATTCTCCTTTTGTTAAAGTACCGGTTTTATCAAAAACAACAGTTTTTACTTCTGTAAGTGCATCAAGGAAATTAGAGCCTTTGATTAATATACCTTTGCGTGAGGCACCACCAATTCCACCAAAATATCCAAGCGGAATACTAATAACCAATGCACAAGGACACGAAATAACTAAAACCACCAATGCTCTGTAAATCCATTGATTAAAACTCTGATCCGAAAAAAACAAAGGTGGTAATACAGCGATAAGTACAGCGGTTAAAACAACAATCGGAGTATAATATCTTGCAAATGTTGTGATAAATTTTTCTGTCTCTGCTTTTTTACTACCTGAGTTCTCAACCATCTCCAAAATTTTTGAAATAGAGGACTCACCAAACTCTTTTGTAACTTTTATTGTAAGTAAAGCGTTTTTATTTATCATTCCAGCTAAAACACTTTCATCCGTTCTAACAGATTTTGGTACAGATTCACCAGTTAATGCAGAAGTATCAACAAACGAACTGCCTTCAACTACAATTCCATCGAGAGGTATTTTTTCACCTGGCTTAACAATAATTATTTGACCAGGATGAACCTCAACTGGTGCAACTTTCCTGATTTCATCATTTATTTTCAGATTAGCATAATCGGGTCTTATCTCTAATAATGCTTTTACAGATCTTCTGGAGCGATTAACAGCAATATCCTGAAAGAATTCTCCGACTACATAAAACAACATCACTCCAACAGCTTCAGGCATCTGGTTAATTGCAAATGCACCAATTGTGGCTATTGTCATTAAAAATTGTTCATCAAAAACCCTTCCTCTGATAACATTTTTAACCGCACCTGTTATTACATTCCATCCGCTAATAAAATACGCAGAGATAAAAACAGCATATTGAAGATACTCTAAATTTGAATCATGAAATTTATCTGACAGCAAAACTCCAATAATAAGAAGTATAAAAGCTGAGACAGCTTTAAATATTGTTTTTCTGTTTTCAAACAATTCATTCTTAGAGATAATATTAGCTGCATCATCAATTATATCAGCTTCAGGTTCTATTTCTTTAATTTTAGATTTAATCTTTTGTATGTTATCAGTGTCAATGTGTAGCGTTGAGGCTGCAAAATTTATTGAAACAAATCTAACCTCGGGCATCTTTGATAAAGTTTTTTCGATGTTATTTGCACAAGACGCACAATCAATATTATTTAATTTATATTTCTTCATGTCATACTGTTTTTGTTAATAACACAACTCTTAGGTATTCATATTCAATAAAATTTCTGCAAAACTATGAATATTTTATAATAGTTCAATGCAGATAAAAAGCGAATACATTGAATACTAATTCTGTATTTCTATCTGTTTAAACTTAACTAATGAAATACAGCATTCACAGAAGTTTAGACTTTTTATTGCATTAAAGATGTGTTTTTAAGCATTAACTTTAGAAAAATGTTAAGACTAAAAAGAAGCAAGATCAATTACAACATTTAATGATTTAAAAAGCAGATTGATAATTTTAACTTAGTGTAATAAAATTTGATGAAACAGTAGCTTAACGAAGAGTATAAATAATTCATCGTTAATGCTTAAAGTAAAAGATTAGTTAAGTACTGTGCGGGGCAGCAGAACGAATTTGTAGAGACAGATACATTCTATTCTTTATCATTAATCATTTTTCAATTAGTTAGTTAAAGATTAAATCACCTGCAAGACTTTCAAGTAGTATCCTTCTCGAGAGATCATAATTTTTTGCTTTTAAGGTAACAAGGTTAAACAGATCATAAAGAGAAGAATTAGAATTAAAATTAGATATAAAATTTCGTCCTTCACTTTTCCCAAGATAAGATTCAATTCTTTTGTTTACACTTTCAACAAATTCTGATGCCGGTTTATTTGTTAAGCCAGAAATAGATTGGGCAACCTTCATCTGATTTGATAGAGCCATTGTAACCTGCGCCTGCAGGAATAATTGTAATTCATTTTCCTGATGCCCGTAATGGACTTTCTCTCCGCAAGTATTATTTACTTTTACAATTGCTCCATTTGAACAAATATATCTTAATACATAGTGGGAAATACTAAGTGTTCTGAATCCAGTCTCTGAATTAATAACATTGATACCAATTCCGCAATTATCTCCGGGTACAGCATCAAACTTGAATTTTTCTTCAGTAGTAATCCTGAGCATAAAATCATTTCTTGAGACCGTGCGAACCCCCAAATTCGCACAGCCCTTAATCACATCAAGATCAGTTATCTCATTATACTCAGGACTGGTTATGGTTAACGCCTCTCCTTTTTCAATTGTTATGTTTACAAAGCTCCTGTTTATGTTCATAAGGTAATCATTGCAGACTGAGGTAATTGTATCAATAGATAACCTGTTTAGCTGCCCTAATGGAAATGAATACCACTTAAGCAGTTTATGCAAAAAGGATTTTCTAATCAGGTAGTCCTTTACTCCATCCTCCATAACCGATAAAAACAGATATCTACCATCATTGTTTATTTTCAGATTGCACGGCGGCACCTGAATCTTTTTCCTGTCAATGCTTTCAAGGTATTCAATCACCTGATGAACTTTTGCATTATTGAATTCTATCCCATCTGTGATCATACCTGTCAACATCCTTGCTTCCTTCTATATTTAATGCTGTTAAATGAATTAAATGATCTCTGAATGAAAGTTCAAATCCAGTCATTTCTAAGGAATCAAATCTTTGTTCATCACCTGCCGCAACACCTTTGTGTTTAGTCTTTTCAATTGTATCAATTTTTTCAAACATCTCCTGCGTTTTATAGATTGCTTCAGTCTCGGTAAGATTATTTTCCTTTTTTGCAAGATGAATAACCTCCATAGCCGTGCTCTTTAAAATCTTGGGAAAGTACTCACTGTAAATATCTGTCCGGTTGAACACTTCAATGTTAAAGAGTTTTTGATCAACAAGAAGAGCTAAACCATTTGCATTTTTATTGAGATTGAAATTTTTAATAAACTCATCAAAACTTTTTTTCTCTTTTTCATAAACATCGGACAGGTTCATAGTTGGTGAATTAACATTGTACATAACCTGGTAATCCTCAACGTTTTTCCATACTTCACTTTGACTGGCATCAAATTTGGATCTTGAACGCAGATTCACACTAACATTCCGTGATTTATTAGCTCTTATTTTCTGTGGTGTTATATATTCAGAATCCATAAATTTTGCAGAAATGTGGCTCCATCTTCCTTGTTCCACACAGCTTACCGGTAATGTTGTTTTGGAATTAGGCGCTAACAGCACAGAAGTATTTAAGACCCTATTCTGTTTTGCACCTATCAGAATATCCCCATCCATAAAGAATGCATATTTATCTGATTGATTGAAAACTAAAAGACTATTAACATTTCCGGAAACGCTTACTTCCTTTATCTGGATCAGGTCATCCCGGATCGCCGAGGGTCCTGAAATGTACTCAAATGAGTTCTGCTGTGCTGTAAGGAACTGGACAACAGATAATCGTTTGTATTTCTGAAATTCTACTGCTCTTACCTGCATTATAAACCTCCTGTAAATATTTGTTTCAAACTTAACATCTTAAGTCAACGGAAGCGTATCATAGTATGATACTAATTTCTAAAATTGACTTAAGGGTAAACATTATTTAATTTGCATTATCAGTTTGTCAATGGGAGTTCTTGTGTTTGATTTCCAATCCAAATTCAAGCGACAGATAGAAATTCTGGGGTTGTGTCTTTCAGAACATACACACAAACCTCTTCTCACTTTTGATGTTGCAGATTATTTTCAGGTGGAAGAACTAACTATAAAAAGGGATTTACAAGATCTAAGGTCTTACGGTATAGATATACATTCTCGTAAAAAAAATGGAATATGCTTAGAGCGAGATCTGTCCAAAGAAAAATTGATAGAGATTATACTTCACTATGCTGGTATGAATCATAATGATTATGCACTCGATAAATCCACCTCACTACTCGTTGAGAAAAAAGGCAATGAAGCTTTAAGCAGCATTGTATTGCTTCAATTATGCATTGATAATTCTGAGATTGCAAAGATAGATTACAATAAAATGGGCTCTAAGATAGAAAAGGAAAAAATTATTGAGCCGCTTCTGATATTTCAGAATGAAGGAAGCTGGAGACTGCTTGCCGGTTCTGAAGGGATAATGAAGCAGTATTTGATAGATAAAATTGTAAAAGTTAAATCAACCGGGAAAAGATTTGACAAAGCAGGATATAAGTTTTCAGATTTGTTCAGGCATTCCTGGAAAAGCTGGCTTGGAAATGAAAAACATAAAATTAAGTTATGGCTCTCACCTTTCTGGGCAGATAGAGTTAATCCGAGAATGTTTGTTGCAGATCAGAAAATTACAAAAAATAAAGACGGATCGATTTTATTTGAATGCACAGTAAATTCATTAAGTGAAATTGCAGGTTGGGTCGTTAGTCGCGGCGAAGGTGTGAAAGTTATTGAACCGGAAGAGCTGAAAGAAGCTGTAATCAGTTTAGCAAAGGGAGTTTTATTAAATTATTAGTTTAATTGCTACAACAATCGAATATTTGAAATCATCAATCTGAAAAGTTACCAAAATAAAAAAAACAAAAAAGAGTAATGAATTATATTGGTTCAGCGGGAAAAGGAATTTGGTGTTAATTAAGTAGTCCACCCTTAAAACCCCAAGTTTCTTTTGGGGAATAAATAAACTAATTGAAAAATGAAATAATCGGTAAAATAATTCGTTAATAAAAAAAGTAATAAAAAGATGATTTCCATTTTCTCATCATCCTTTTGAAGTTATATGCTGCTGCTGATAACATTACATTTATTGAGGGAGTGTTATAAATTCTGTGTAAATGCTTGAAGTAAGATATTAGTTAAGTACTGTGAAGCCGCGATTATCATCGGGATAAACTGCGCGAAGCCGCACTTTGCTTGGCGAAAATCAATTAAGGGGTTTCAAATTGAAAAAAATAATTACTTTTTAACTATTATCCGAAAGGAGATTTGCACAATGGAATTAACTCCAGAAATGATCGCGCAATTAAAAGCCGATTTGAAAACCACAAATACTTAGCAGTACTTGATTAGAGGAAATAGAGCCTTAAAGAAGATCATCAAAACCTCCCTTGAAGAAATACTTAATGCAGAACTAACCGGACATCTTGGTATTGAAAAAAAATATTCACCTGCTGAAAGGACATAAGCTATAGCCACTCAATACCAACAAAAGAAGCAGCTCTTATTGCTCTGGCAGAATAGTAGAAAACTGTTGCAAGAAATATTCTTTATCAATCAGAAACTGGAGGCGGAACAGGGCTGTTGCATTATCACACCTATCTATTTCAATTATTTTTGAACAGTGTATAAAAAATGTTCTTTAACACAATAGCACATTTACAGATATTATTTTCCAAACTTTTCATTTACTAGTTTTCTTACAGTTCAGAAACTTCATCACCCAGAGATTACAAAATCAACTCTCAATCACCTCAAATAATTTCAATTAAATTAAGATGGGAAACCCGGATATTGCTTCACATTATGTCTAGATTAAATATTGATATGATATTGGATAGTAAATTTATTGTAACAAAATGTAATCTTTACTAAATAATATTTCATGCTAACTTAATTCCCGATTCAGAATGAAAATAGCTTATCTCTTTTGTCTCAAAGTACAAACTTGTAGTTTCGCCAACTTTCAGATTTTCAATTGGTCTTATTCTCGCCATGCATTCATTACCATCAATATCAAAATGTATGTATGTTTCATTACCCATAGGCTCAATAAGTTGTAGCGTCACTTTGATTTCCAATATAGTTACTGATTTTTTTTCCAAAAAGAAATTTTCTGGTCGAATTCCTATAACCACTTCTTCATTCTGATTATCTACACCAAGTCTTGCCGAAGTCTCCTGATCAACAGAAAAACTTAAATCCTTCTGCTTACTTATGAATTTTAGTTCCTCTTCTTTCAATAGCTTACCTTCAATAAAATTCATTGCTGGACTCCCAATAAATCCTGCAACAAATTTATTTATAGGATTTTTATACAAGTTCATAGGTGTATCAACCTGATTGATAACTCCGTCTTTCATCACTACTATTTTATCACCCATTGTCATAGCTTCAGTTTGATCGTGTGTAACATATATCATAGTTGCACCCAACTGCTTATGCAGTTTAGATATTTCAGTTCTCATCTGTACTCTTAATTTCGCATCAAGGTTACTTAGTGGTTCATCAAACAAAAATACTTTTGGCTTTCTTACTATCGCCCTTCCTACTGCCACTCTTTGTCTTTGCCCTCCAGAAAGAGCTTTTGGTTTTCTGTCAAGAAAATTTTCAAGGCTTAGAATTCGTGCTACTTCTTTTACTCTTTTATCTATTTCATTTTTATCAACTTTTTTCAACTTTAAACCAAATGCCATATTCTCATAAACACTCATATGCGGATATAAAGCATAATTCTGGAACACCATAGCAATATCACGATCTTTTGGAGGAAGTGAATTAACAACTTTTCCATCAATTAGTATTTCGCCTGAAGTAATTTCTTCAAGTCCAGCTACCATTCTTAATGTTGTGGTTTTACCACATCCTGAAGGACCCACAAGCACTACAAATTCTTTATCATTAACTGTAAAGTTGGCATCAGTTACAACCTTGTTACTGCTTTCATAAACTTTACAAACATTTTTTAATACTACTTCTGCCATTCTTTTTTTATTTAATTAGATTATTTGTTTTCAAGAGTATTTATCATTTTATCAAATCAGCAAGCTGAGATGCAACTTCAAATAGATCCATTCCTTTTGTGAATGGTAAACAAACACCTGTGGTTAATCTCACTTTATTTACCCAAGCCTGTGGAATGCTATCCATTCCATTCATAGCTCCGCTAATAGCACCCACAATCGCAGAGATTGTATCTGCATCACGACCAAAATTTCCACTGTAAATAATTCCTCTTTTAAAATCACCATCGGTTAATTTAAAAATTGCCAGGGCTGAAGGAACTGCCTCAGGTGAAACCGATTTATACTCAGTCCATAATGCATCATGCAAAGGTTTCCAGGCTTCTTCAAGAGTTTTATGTTCATCAACAATTTTAAAAGCCTTATTAAAAGCAAATCTAATCCAGGAATCTTCAGGAGTAACTTCGATTGCTGCCTTGCAAATTTCATCTACTGATGCCCGAGCCATAGCAACTGAAACCGCCACAGCAACAGACTGAGCGCTCCATAATCCATCACCTGAATGACTAATTCGGGCGTCAATCTCCGCTAACTTTGCAGCCCGTTCCGGATCTCCTGCACAGGCTATACCAATAGGAGTTACTCTCATGGCTGCACCATCGCTCATATAATGTGAATTATAAATACCCGATAATGGTGGCAAAACACCTCGACGAATATTAGCAGCAGCCTCTCTTTCACTCGCACCACCACGTTTTAATTCTGAGAGTGGCAACACATGAGTTTTCCAACTTTTTAATACATTTGAGTCAGTTAAATTTCCTTTATTATTGATGAGGGTCTTAGCTGTAAGCAAAGCAAACTCTGTATCATCTGTACCGGGTGCAGGTCTATCTGTAAAGTCCATTGTAATGCCATATTGTAAATGGTAATCAGGCGAACGAGCAATATCACCAAAAGAATCACCTATTGCGTGCCCGACTAAACAGGCTCTAGCTTTATCTTTAAGAAGTGATTTGTTTTTTAGAAGTTCATTTTTTGTAAACATATTTTTCTTTCAATCTTTATGATTTATATTTTGCGAGTGCTGATGTTCTTTTTGCTAATTCCGTTAGTGAAGAATTATCAAATCCTTTTAAACTACTTCTTATTCTGTTATTCAATGGATTTATCCATTTAGATGGCAATTTTTTTGCTCCAATCATTGTTCCTATTATCGAGCCAACTGTAGCACCGTTGCTGTCAGTATCCCAACCACCCATTACAACATTACATATTGCTATTTCAAAATCACTTTTTGATGAGAGTACTGCCGCAACGACAAGTGCAGCATTGTTAAGAGTATGAACCCAATGAAATTTACCAAATGCATCATAAAGCGAATCGACTGTTTCTTCCCAAGGCTGTTGTTCAATTTGGAGTGATAAAACAAAATTTATTGCTGCAGCAAATCTTGATTTTGGGGGGATTACATTAAGTGATTTGATAATTATTTCTCTAATATTCCTGTACTTAAACGCTAAGGCAATTACAGATGCAAAAAACATTTCACCATATATTCCATTTCTTATATGGCTGACTCGTGCATCCCGCCAAGCATACTCTGCCGCACGATAAGGTTGATCTGGAGAAATCCAGCCCCATAAGTCTGCTCTTATCTGAGCACCGATCCACTCACGGTACGGATTCCTGACCATTGCAGTTTCAGGTGGATTCAAACCATAAAGTGAATTTGCATATGCAACTCTTTCAGCGGTAAAAGTTGAGAATATCGGCAGATTCTCCATCCATGTCTGCATTATACTTTCTGAAAAAAAACCTTCACCAAATCTTTCAAAGGCTGACAAATTTATCATTGGATAATTCATATCGTCATCTTCAGTCATGCATTCAATGTTCTCTTTTAAACTCTCTTTACCGCTGTGTTTGTTCCATGGATATTTTAACATTAGTGATTCAGGTATTCCGATACCGGTTATATAATCGTTTATCGGCCAAGATTTATTGGAAGAAAGTAATTCTTTGATACCTGCACGAGGAGTTTTTTCAATTGGTTTTCCTAGTAAACAGCCTGCACTTCTTCCAAGCCATCCTCCAAGAATTCTGTCATCAATAATTTTAGCATCAAATGAAGGGATGTTATCAGTTTTAAAATTACATATTTGAATAATTTTATCCCAGTCGGAGGGTTCATTGTATTCATTTTCAACTGCAAATGGATAATCCTCTATTTTCTGATATAAGTTTTCAAGGGTGATTTTTTTTTCAGATTCATCTTTTTCTGAATCTTGTATCTGGTTCCACTCATTTCTAAGAACTGATACATCATTACCCTCTTCTTCGCGCTGCTGCAATTCATATTTAATTCTATCTGATAAATCCAACCATGAAATTTTCATTTTATTTTCTTTGTCCTGCTTGGTTTGAAAGATCTTCAACAATATTTAAATAATTCTTTTCTACAAAATGCGGGATACTGATTCCTTTCAATTTTTCAATTGAAGCTAGCCAGAAACCATTAGCAATATTGTGTGATTGTTTTGCTCCGACAAGAGCACCAACTAAAGCTGGAAGAGTTTCTCCACTTTTGGCAAAGCAAGCTGAAGTGCTAATTGCCTTTTCAAAATCATCTCCATGATATTTAGCTATCAATAAAGCAATTGCCAAGGTCTCCGGTGCTACATTTCCATAACTATATTCACGATTTATGATTCTATTCTGTAACTCTGGTAAAATAGAAAATACTGAATCACATTTCTCAGTGATAAACATAACTTGATCAACTATTCTTTTTATCCAGGATGATTCGGGTAAATATTGATATGCTGCATTTGTAGCATCGATAACACTTTCACCGGCACAAACTAGCGAGATCGTTACAGCAATTGACTGTGCAGCCCAAACACCATCTTCACTATTTGTAACTGAAGCATCGATCTCAGCCAAATGTGCTGCTTCTGCTGGTAGTCCGGCGCAGATTATTCCAATTGGAACTGCTCGAGACATTGCCCCATCATCAAAATAATGAGGATTCTGTTTTCCTGTTTGTGGAGGTTTTAATCCACTTCTCAAATTTGTTATTGCTGCTTGAGTACTTACATATCCACGAATTTGATCAGGACTATTAACAAGTTTTAACCATTCGCTATAAATATTTTGTTCGTAAGATTCATTATTACTTTTTAATAGAATTTCGGCAGAGAAAGCCGCCCATTCAGTCTTATCAGTTGGAGAAATATTGAAATATTCGGCCGGTTGATTTAAAGAAAATGGCATTGGCGTTAATAGAACATTTGTTGTCTCTGATGAAGTATCAATTTCTCTTCGGATTCTTCTAGTCCAATGTGGAAGCAATACACTTCTATGAAACATTGATGTCCAGCTGATCGCATCACCAATAGCTAAACCCAACATTGCATTTTTAGCTCGCTGTTTTACATCATTCATCTTTTTTGCTCCATGACTCTGCTAAAAGTGCAAGCTCATCCGCAACATATAAAATATTTACACCTTTTACTGCATTAATGCAGATTCCCTTAGATATTGAGATTCGATTTAACCATTGAAAAGGAATAGATTGAAAGCCATGATATGCACCACAAATTGCGCCATTAATTGCGGCAATAGTATCTGTATCTCTACCAATATTTACAGCACCAAGAACAGAATCCTTAAAATTTAGCTTGGCAGCCGTTAAAATCCCAAATGCAAGCCCAACTGCTTCTGGTGCAATATCAGTCCAGAAGTAATATGAACAAGATATAACCGAGTGCAATTTATTCAATGAACTCCAAACATCGTTTGATTCATAAGCAATTTGAACCGCACGTTTTATCGAATTATAAGTCCACGAATATTGCGGAATAACAAATAATGCAGCTTCAATAATCTCTTCAAGTGAAGCTCCCATCATAGCAATAGAAATTGCGGCTGCAACTGCCTGCCCACTATAAATCCCTTCTCCAGAGTGACTAACTTCACCATCAACTTTTGCTAAGTAAGCAGCAAATTCGGGATCACCAGCAGAAGCGATTCCAAATGGAACAACACGCATCGCAAGACCATCGCTCCAACTATGAAGATGTTTGCCAGTATCAGGGGTTTGCAAACCATTTAATAAATTATGTATAGTGATGATCTCACTAAAGCCAGCACCTTTATAAGCATTGTCAGCTTTAACAATATCTTTTCTCCATGCTGATGCAACATTTTCAGAAGTCAGTTCTCTTTTTTTCTTTAATAACAATTGTGCAGTGAATAAAGCATACTCAGTATCATCACTCCCACCTTGATCCTCTGTAAGAAAATCTGTAACTCTTCCCCACCGGGCAAATATTTCATCAGGGGTCTTTCCTTCTGTTGGACTTCCTAATGCATCACCAACAGCCAGACCAATAAATGCTCCTCTAGCTCTTTCTTGAAGAGTGATTACCAAACTTCACCTCTTTTCCTATAACGTGAAAGTACAATGTTACTTTCATTTTCAATACGCTCAGCGGCTTCATCAACCGAAATTCTACCTGCAAATAACTCCTGAAGAACAGGGTTTGCAACACGACTTTTCCATTCTACATAACCTGGTGCACCAAGCCAGGAGCCAACACCAAGTGTGTTTACTGCAGAACAGGTAATATCCCAATTTCCAATAGTATCCTGAAATTCAGACATTTGTAAACATGATTTTCTTGTCGGAATCATCCAATCATCTAAAGCTAATCGTGCCATATTTTTAGAGTTTAACATGAATTCTATAAACTCCATTGCTTCTGATACTCTTTTAGATTTTTTAGGAATGCTTAATGTTTGTGTACTTACACCATACATCTGTGTTTTTGCTTTTAAAGGCGGCATCACCCCCCACTGAAAATCTTTTGGTGCATTCTCAACCAATTGTTGTCTAGCCCATGATCCAATTCCAACAAGCATAGCATACTTTCCACTAAAAAAGCCGGGAATCATTCCGGCACCTGATTCACCTATGCTTGCAGGCGCAACAGATTTGTCTTGGTAGATCATATCCACAATTGTATGAAGTAATTTTTTTTCTTCTTCTTTTACATGAACTACAAAATGATTGTCTTCTTTACTAAAAAAGGAGCCACCAAAACTGATTGAAGTGTTCATGATTATGTTTGCGGAATTACGCAAACCAATTCCCGCACCGTATTGATCAATTATTTTATCACCGCTTGTGTCCTTTGTTAAAGAAATAGCAGCTTGCCTTAGATCATTCCACGACCATGGGTTTTCAATCGTTGGTGGGACAATTCCTGCTTTTTCAAATAAAGATTTATTATAAAGTACAACTAAAGACTCAATTAAAAATGGGATCCCATTTACTTCACCGTTTGGTCTAGTTACGGTTGACCATGCAACATCAAGAATATCATTTTTTATCTCAGGTTTAATATATGGCGAAAGGTCGGTTAAGTAACCTCTCATAGCGTAATCAATAATCACTGAAGATTCATAGTGGAAAATATCTGGAACGTCTCCAGTTTCAAATGCGGTTATTAGATAATCGTGTGCAGAGTTCCAAGTTCCCTGAATGTATTCAACCTGTTTTTCAGGATGTTGTTCATTCCACTCGTTTACAATTGATAAGTTTGTAGCAATGGATCTTTCCTGCCAGGCTAAACTTACAAAACGAAGAGCTTGTGCTTTTTGTTCACTTTTTCCTTGAGTAAAAAAATAAATCGCTGCTATAACAGCAATTAAGAAAAATAATATTATAAGATTTCTCTTCATTATCCTTTTAAAGCTCCTGATACTAAACCAGTAGTTAACCACTTTCGCATAAAGACAAATAAAATTATTGATGGAATAGTAGCAATAACACTTGCTGCTGCTAGAGGTCCTGTTCTTGCCTGCCCCTCCATTCCTGTATATCTTGCTAATTCTACTTGTAAAGTAGCCAAAGCTGGACTTTTCATTAACACGAATGCAAAGAAAAATTCATTCCAGGCAGATATAAAAGAAAATAATGCAGATGCCCCTATCGCTGGTAGCAAAAGTGGCATTATTACTTTGAATATTACTTCTGTTCGTGTAGCTCCATCAATCACAGCAGCTTCTTCCAATTCGATCGGAATACTTTTCACATAACCGTGCATCATCCATAAAACAAATGGGAGTGACCAAACAACATAAATTAGCGTAAGACCTACAAGCGAATCTGTTAACCCTATATACCTAAGTAAAACATAAAGCGGTATCATCACAAGAATGACCGGAAAGATCTGCGATACAAGTATCCATCCTAAAATACCGGTATTTATAATTGATTTATATCTTACCATTGCATAAGCGGATGGGACTGCAATTAATAAAACCAAAATTGTAGAAATAATTCCAACTATCAGGCTGTTCCACATTGTGAGAAAAACTTGTTGTCCTTCAATAACAGAAAGATAGTGCTCGAAAGTAATCTGCTGGGGTAGAATTGTTGGAGTACCTGAATATATTTCTGGTGTTGATTTTAATGAACTTGATACAACCCAAACAAGAGGAAATAATAAAAAGACAATGTATATAACGATCAGAAAATGAATTGATCCTTTGGTGAAAAATCTTTTTAGACTCATAATTCTTTTCTTTCTCGCAATTGAACATGTATATACATAAACAAAATAACAGAAAGTATTATTACCATTACATTACCTATAGCTGCTGCATAACCAATGTAACCATATCGGAATCCTTCTTCATAAGCTGCTAACATTGGTAATCTTGTCATACCGCCGGGTCCGCCTTGAGTAAGTACCCATATGATACCAAAAGTATTAAAGTTCCACATAAACGTTAATGAAATTATTGCTGCTAAAACAGGTTTTAAAACTGGTAAGGTAATATGCCAAAATTGATCCCACAATCCTGCGCCATCGATTTTACTTGCTTCATATAAGTCGTTTGATATGGTTTGTAAACCAGCTAAAATAAAAATTGCGGCTTTAGATATTTCACCCCATACTCCAGCAACTATTACTGCCGGAATTACATACTCGAAATTTGTTAACCAATTTATTGGTGTACTGATCAAACCAAAATCATTAAGTAATATGTTTACTGCGCCTGCATTTGGTTCATACATTTGTCTCCACAATATTCCTCTAATTATCGGAGGCGTTGCCCATGGAATTAAAATCAAAACAGTATAAAAAGCAACGAATTTTATTTTATTATTTAATAGAAGTGCTAAGCCTAATCCGAGAGAAACTTGAAGTGCAGTAACTACCAAGGTCCAAATCATTCCAATTTTAAATGAACTCCAAAAATATTCATCATTAAATAATTGGATATAATTATCTAAACCATTAAAAGTAATTGGATCACCAAGACGATAATCTGTAAATCCTAAATATATCCCGCGTAGTAATGGTAAAAGAGAAAACACACTCACAAGAAGAATTACAGGGAACAACAATTGAATTTGTCCAATTTCCTTCTTCGAATAGATTGTATGTCTTTTCTTTTTAAATAAATCCATTTTCAATATGGTTGTAACTAGTTTTTAACTAATTCGCAACAGAGTTTCACTAACGAATTTTCAAAATCACTGTGTGATTTTCCTGGTTTATTTCTTGCTGAGATTATAATTAGATCTTTTTGTGGATCAATAATAAAGACTGTTCCGGAAGCTGCACCGTGACCAAAGGCAGTTTCACTTAGTCCGTTGCCTGATATTCTTGATGTTCCAATTCCCCATTCTCTATCACTAACTTTAAATTTAATAGGTAACATATTTTCAAATGATCTTTGTGAAAAAAACTTATAGCCATTGTATGTGCCTTTGTTTAGCAGCATCTGTCCGAATTTGGCTAGATCTAATGCATTGCAATACAATCCACCATAAGTATTATCTGAATATGCACTATTCATTCCAAGTGGATAAAATATATTATCCTGGAATAAATAAGGAACAGCTTTACCTGTAATTCTTTCAATTACTTTTCCAGCTAATGCATAGCCTACTCTATGGTAAGAGAATGTTTTTCCAATATCTACAAATGGAAGAACTTGGGCAATTTGATTCTCAAGAGCGACATTCCAATCTGAAGCCCATTCACCGGCAAAGTCTAATCCGCTTGTATGATTTAATAAATGTCGGATTGATAGTTTACTATTGCCATCAATTTCATTTAAGTATTTACTAATTGGAACATCAAGATCTATTAAACCTTGTTCAACAAACTGCATCACCAAAACTCCGGTTAGAAGTTTTGTAATAGATGCCATCCATATCTTAGAATTTTTACTTATCGGTTTACCATTTTTTTCTAATCCAAATGCTTCATAAAAAACAATTTTACCTTTGTGAACAATTAACGTAACATTTGGTGTCTCGCCTATTTTAGCCCAATCAGCACAAAGATTTTTTATTTTATTCATTTGATCTGCATTGTAAGTGGACTCAACTTGCACAGTGTCTTTTAAAAATGGAAAAGATCTTTTATCATTTTTTTTAGGAGTAGACAACGGATTAATTAAATTATTTTTTCTGTCTAGTATTGATTTTAGAGAAATCCACCATTGCCTATCTTTAATTCTGGGTACATCATATTCTTTTGATTGAAGGTTTAGCTCATCCAAACCAGCTAAAAAGATTGCAGCATCTGGATTATTTTTAGGAAAATATTTTAAACTTCCAAAAGAATATCTTTCTAAATTTTTCGAATATTGTTCCCAGGCTTCATCAGAAATTCCATATTCAGTCAACTTGTTAATTGTAACAGGCACATTATTGCTGTAACCATCATACTCAACATCAGAGCAGAATAATGTTACATACCGTTTTATTTTAAATCCCGATGGAGTTATACCTTCAATTACTGCTCCGTAACGCCCAGGTTTGTTTGCAGTATTTACCTTTTTAAAATCTTTATCAAAGTATGTTAAGTTTAACGAAAATTTTCCAAGCTCATTTTCAACTCGTACTTCATTTTTCCAAAGAAACTTTGGAAATTCACCAACAGGAAAAACATAACGCTCACAAATTAATTCCTCATCCATAAAAGCAAACAAACGCTGTTTACTTATTTCATTCCAACAAATTGTATCAACTGAAGTATCATCAATTTTTATAATTGTAACTGAATCATTATTAGGTTGCAGATATCTTGGAATAAAAATATTTGATTTAGATATCAGCCCATCAGAGCTAAATCCGCCATCTGCAATTACAATACCCGAATTAAATAGCTGGATTTTAGATTTAGCATATTTACTTGAAGCACAGAGTTTTAACTCAGCATCGCCCATATTAATGAAATCAACACTAGAGTATAATTCTTTTTGTTCATTCAGTTTCATATATTCAAGAGCATCAGCATAAGCAAAGATTCGATACCAAATTTCTTTTTCTGCTGGTTGTGCCTTGATTTTTATTTTTAATGATTTTTTTTCTGATAAGAAGGATGATGGAACAGTTAAAACCATATAACCAAAATTCGCACCATTTGAATTTTGATAAACCGCAGTAAATGATAGTTGTATCGCATTATTGCCTAATGTACTCCAATCCATATCATTTTTGGTTAAGAAAGATATTATGTATTCATCATCAATAAATAAATCAAACCATTCAGTTCCAAGATTATTTCCAAAACCACAATTCCATAAAAAATTAATTGCTTCAGAATTAAGCGATGCAGGGATTTCTGCAGTAATCCATTCAACTAAATTTTCACTGCCTAAAGTTCTTACGACATAAGCAGAATCTCTGTGCGTTCCACTTCTGTGAGAATGATAAGGTGAATACGAACCTGATTTGATTGAGTTAAATCCTTCCAACCATTTCGTCGATTGAGATTGAATAGAGATATGAAGTTTAGCAACTGCCTCAATATTTACTTGAGCATATGTAGGATGAATAAATAAAAACAGGCACAAGCATAAAATGATACTTTGTTTTTCAATTATTGGAATCATATAGTCATAAAAACCTTTTCAGTCTAATCTATTTGTAAGCAGCCATTCAAAAACAGCTGGGTTATTGTACGTTCTTGTCCAAGCATCATGAAACAGATCAGAATAAATAGTAAACAGTGGATTTCCACCACAATTTATTAAAGTAGTTACAACACTCTGTGCTTTGTACAAAGGGATTATAGGATCATGCTGACCATGAAATCCCCAAAAAGGAATATCCTTTATTACGCACAAATCCCAACCATCCTCAATCCTGAATGCGATCGGCATTAAAGTAGCAAAGCGATCCGGATATCTAATAGCCAAATCAATTGTTCCAATTCCTCCCATACTAAACCCGGTTAAATAAATTCGGTTCGTATCAACTGGATATCGAACAATTGCACTATCAATAAGTTTATTTAGCTTAAGTTGGATTCCATCATTGTAATACCATTCTGTTGATAAAGGACATTGTGGTGATATTACTATAAAAGGAAAATCATTTTTACCATCTAAAATTTTTGGAAGTCCATCACCTTTAACACGCCACAAATCTTCACCACGCTCACCAATTCCGTGCAAAGATATTATCAATGGAAATTTTCCATTCTCAACTGCGGATGAATCACGCGGTATAAATAGTAAATAGTTTAATGTTGAAGGATCATAAATCTCTTGTTGTATAATAGGGTCGCTTCCAAAATCAGGCTGGCCAATTACATAATCAGCATAAGCACCATTTGGTTGTGAGGATGCGTGATCAAAAATAAGCACTCTGTGATTGGATTCATCTACAAGATAAATTCTTCCAGCCTTATCACCATAAACTCCACGTAAATTACCAACTCCATTTCTTGAGTAGTTTATTAAGTTTGTTGTAAAATCCGGCTGGCCCAGAACACCATCAGCTTCTGCACCATTTGATTTAAATGAAACAGAATCGAACCTCACTACCCTTCTATTATCATCCTCACAAACCCATAAATTATCATCTTTGTCTAAATAAACTCCCATTGGTTTGTTCATTTTGGTTGATGATAAGCCACTTGTTCCGGTATTGAAATCAGGTTGACCTAAAACAAAATCCGCATTTGCACCATTTGTTAATGTAGAGGCATTATCAAATCTCAGTACGCGATTATTCAATCGGTCTGTGATCCATAGTCTATCATCTCCATCAACAAAAATTCCAACCGGGCCTTTCATTTTATTTATACTTGTACCTGATGTATTTACTGTAAATCCAGCTTGACCCAACACTACATCAGCGGATGCACCACTGGATTTTGATGAAGCGTTTTCGAACTTTAATACTCTGTTGTTTAAATAATCACTTACCCAAAGATTGCCTGAGCTATCAACAAAAACCCTTATTGGATCATTGAATTTTGAAGCAGACAATCCGCTGGTAGAAGAATTAAAATCTAATTGTCCAAAAACTGCTTCTGCTGAAGAACCATTCATCATTTTATCTTCAGAACTCCATCTAAGTACACGGTTATTATATCGATCTGCAACAAATAATTTTCCTGTTGTTGGATCAATTGCTACGCCAGAAGGTGCATTTAATTTGTTCGATGTTGTTCCTGCAGTACCAGAAATAAAATCTAATTGTCCTATTACTCCGCTTGCAGGCATATTGTTTACAAGCGGTGATTGTGCTGAGGTGATTACTGTAAATAAAACAAAATAAATTGGAAGGTATATCTTTGTTTTGAGTTGATTAAAGAGTTTCATTCCATAATCCTTACTTTATCAAGCACATTTTTTTTGATTCAATTCCAGTTTTGGTGCGAAGGGAATAAATATAAATTCCACTCGAATAATTTTCTGCATTGAACCTAATTGAATAAATAGTATTTGCGGCTGCTATTTCATCGAATAGCACGGCAACTTTTTGACCCAACAAATTGTGGACTTCTAATTTTACAACACCAGTAATTCTTACTGAGAATGAAATATTTGTTATGGGATTAAACGGATTAGGATAATTTTGTCCTAGTGAAAAATCTAAAGGATAATTTATTGAGTGGATTTCATTTAATGCTGTCAGAGTTGAGACATCAAATCGCATCACTCGATTATTATCAAAATCAGTGATCCAAATATTACCATTGTAAGAATCAACAAATAATGATTGTGGATAGGTAAAATTACTTGCTGTAGGTGTGATAAAAATGTTTTCAGTTTGATTTGACTGAGCGATAATAAAAATTGTATTCATCCCGAAGATTATCAAAAGGATATATAGTGATTTGAAATATTGCATATACTATGTCTAAAAAGAATTTTAAAATGTTCTGCAACCTGAGTGCAGATTTACTTTAAAAAAGGTTGTTTCCAAAATAAATCTGAAACAGTCTTAAAAATAATCCTATCCTTAATCTATATATAGTTAGTCTCATATGATACCTAAACGAAGATTAAGTAATTTTAACTAATAATCTCCCGGAGTTATCTATGATAACTGTTAATTCATTTTCTGACAGACTTCAATCAAAGTCTGTTAAATATTCTATCATCAATAACATTGCAAGGGACTTTAACCTCACGCCCATCCTTGCCGAGGCTTGCTTCAACCAGATAAAAGATTATTTCACCGAGCACGTTCAGCTTAATCTTACCTCTGGTCAGGTTCACTACCTGGCTGTTGATGATCGTGAGTCTGCTGGTAAACCTGTTCAGCTCTACCTTAAAAAATCTGTTCATCTTGCTCTTCATAACACTGATGAGGATTTATCTGTTTACAAAAAGCAAAGTCTTGCTGCTCTGCGTCAGCACTGACTCATCCGCATCACCAAAGAGGTAATTGAACAGGTGCTTTGCTCACTCAACTAGATCTTGCTGTGCTGCTCTCGGTTAATGAATACACTGCTGATAATTATGTTAGAGAATATCAATCTCTTTATGGAAGATCCTTACCTACTCGTGGTAACATACAACAGATACGAAGTGGACAGACAAACAAAAAAGAAATTATCTCTTTTTATCAGAAGGGTTATCTTGTCCCTGCAATTTGTCAAAGAACTAATCACTCTAAGGATGCTGTTGAACGTTACATCCGTAATTTTGAAGCCGTCAGACTTCTATCGAAAAAGTTTGATGACTTAAATACTATTTCTCTTGTTACTATCTGTTGTCAGCCAGTATATTGACTTATTACCGGCTGACTTGAAACTTTATTTTACCCTTCCTTGGGTATCATTTGATACTATTTCATCAACAGCATTTTCTTTGTTTGGTTAAATTGAGCTGTTTGGATAGAATAGAAATAAATACCACTTGATAAATCAGATGCATGAAAATCGATTTCATGAAGTCCTTGATCTTGTATTTCATTAACCAAAACTGCAACTTCTTCACCAATTGAGTTCATAATTACAACCTTCACATTGCTTCTGTCTTTTAGAATATATCCAATTTTTGTAGTGGGGTTAAATGGATTTGGGTAATTCTGTAGTAAAGCATAATTATCAAGATTGGCAACATTAACTTCGATTGAATTCGAATATTCAAATTGACCATTATAATCGATCTGCTTTAATCTATAAATGTAAACGCCAGCCGATAAATTTTTATCCACATAAGTATAGTTTCGTGCATCAGTAGTTGTACCAAATCCTTTTATGAATCCAACTGTAATAAATTCAGGATTTGAATTACTTCTTTGAATTTCAAAACCATTGTTGTTAAGTTCAGTTGCGGTACTCCAATATAAAGCAACCTGCTGATTTTGAGAAACTGCAGTGAATGAAGTAAGTTCAACAGGTAATGGAGATACATCGTAACGTAATACACGATGACTGTAAGTATCTGGTATCCAAATATGACTATTTGCGTTATCAATAAAAACATATGATGGGTAATTCAGTCCAGTTTGCGAAGTAACTCCACCTGTTGTTACAAAATCGGGTTGACCCAGAACATAATCAGCATCACCACCATTTGGTCTTGAATCTGCATCATTAAATACTATAACTCTGCTATTACCTTCATCACCAACATATAATCTTCCCATTCCATCCATAAATGTACCACGTGGTCCATCAAATTTTGATTGAGATAATCCTGAAGACGAACTAACAAAATCAATCTGTCCTAAAACTCCATTTGCAGGTGAACCATTGGCTAAACCTGCTGCGTTATCAAATCGTAATACACGATTATTATACCGATCAGCTACCCATAACTTTCCTGTTACATCAACGTAAACTCCCCAAGGAGCATCAAATTTTAAAGCAGTTGTTCCCGAAGAACTGGAAGTAAAATCAGTTTGTCCTAAAACTCCATCTGCATTGCCGCCATTAGGTTTACCTGAAGCATTATCAAACCTTAAAACTCTATTATTGTCTTTATCGCAAACCCATAAACTACCACTACCATCTACAAAAACGCTTGTTGGGGCACTCAATAAACCAGCTGTTGTTCCAGCAGTATTTGATGTAAAGTTAGACTGACCTAAAACGCCATCAGCATTAGCACCAGTTAATTTTGTTGAAGCGTTATCGAATCTTAATATACGATGATTATCTCGATCAGCAACCCATAAAGTTCCATTTGCATCAACATAAACTCCGTTTGGATTATTCATTGTTGCAGCAGATATACCACCGGTATTTGCAGTTCTGGTTACAAAATCTGGTTGTCCAAACACAACCTCTGCTGGTGAGCCATTAATTAGCTTGTCAGCTGAACTCCATCGCAAAACTCTTCTATTGTCTCTATCAGCAACAAATAATTTTCCTGTAGTTGGATCAACCGCAACACAGAATGGTTCTGCTAAAGTTGTGGTTGTAGGAGAAGTATAATTGGTATTTGTTACAAAATCCATTGTACCCAACACACCATTTGCTGGCATATTGTTAAATAAAGGAACCTGAGAAAATATTGACACACTGAGTACTGTCAACAGTATTATTAGCATCCCCAAAAACATCTTAATATCTTTCATTTTACCTTCCTAAAAAAAGTTAATAATAAATTTTATTATTTAGCTCGTAGCGCTGTAGATAATTAAAGTTAACCTCCTTTCAAAATTGGAACTCACTAAATGTTAATGAGTTCCTAAATAATTTTGGATTAAAAAATATTACCACTTTTAACTATTTAATTAACATCATTTTTTTGCTAAGATTAATTCCATCTGCGGTTAATTGATAATAATATACACCAGTTGAAAACTTTGAAGCATCAAAAATAATATTAGTTGAACCTGCCGATAATTCTTTATTGATAAGCACAGCAACTTTTTGTCCGATAGAATTAAAGACTTCAAGAGTTACAAAAGTCTTTTCTTTAAGCTCAATGAAAATATTAGTTGAAGGATTAAAAGGATTTGGATAATTCTGTGATAAAGATATGCTTTCAGGCATATACAAATCTCTATAATCAACTGAGGTAACAAGATCATTAGAATATATTGTAAGCCCATCTGCTTTTTCTGATACATAAACATATTTACCATTTGCTGATAATCCTCTGGACTGAGGTACATCATCGTAGTAACCATCTTCAACAGGTACAGATGGATTTGAAACATTTATAGCTCTTACACCTGTTCCTTCTGATGCAACATAACAATAATCTCCCTCAACATAAGCCATATATCCATAACCACCTGTATATATTTTTGAAACAAGTGCAGGTGAGTTTAGATCAGAAATATTAAAAACTTTTAAACTATCTCCGTCTGGAACGTAAGCATAATTACTTTTAATTGTAAAGCCTTCATTACCAGTACTAAGCGAACCAGTTGATCCTTTTTTAATTGGACTGACAGGATTTGTTAAATCATAGAATGTGATTTGTCCATAATCAGTTATGCCGGCAACATTACCATTTACTGAAATATTTTCACCATAAACATCAGAACCTGTATAACCAACCATAACAGGATTCGAAGGATTTGAGATATCAATAATTCCCATTCCACTATCACTGGCTGCAACATAGACCATTGAACCATTTATTGCAATCCCGCGCGCTCTAGGAGTTTGCAAAGTTTTTATTTTAACTGGATTTGCTGGATCAGTTACATCAACAACATAAACACCTGAATCTCTTGCAGCAATGTAGGCATAGTTTCCGCTGACAACAACTTCTCTTGAATCACCTCCAAGAACTGCTGTACCAAGCAAAGAAATATTTGATGGATTTTGAACATCTAGTATTCTCAATCCTGCACTGCCGTATGCGACATAAACTTTTCCATTAGTATAGAATGGAATAAAAGCTGATCCAGTAGCAGCAGGAACTGCAGCTAAAAAGAAAGTGGTAACAGGCGAACTTGGATTAGATACATTTATCGCACTTATACCTGGCGCGGGATTTCTATTAGCAACAAAAATATGTCCAGTTGGTGTTCCTCCGATTGTTATAGCTCCGTAATATAGAGAAGCGGCTCTACCTGTTGTTTGTATAGTAGTTACATAAACAGGTGAAGCCGGATTAACAACATTATAAATTGCAACTCCTGCATCTCCTATAGCTACGTAGGCATAATTACCATCAAAGATAATTCTTGCAGTTCTATATCCTGATGGTATTTCTACAACATTTACCGGATTTGAAGGGTTCGTAACATTAACCACTGCAAAACCAGCATCATAATTACAAACATACGCATATCCGGATCTTACATTTAAATATTGATGATAGCCCCCATAACCATCTATTCTCCCAACATATGTTGGCGATGCTGGATTTGAAATATCAAGGATGTGACTTCGCGATCCAGCAGCTATATATGCATATTGCCCAGAAATAACAACACTTTCACAATACTCTAAACTATCTATTGAAGCAACTAGTGATGGGCTTGTAGGATTTGATATATTGTAAATTTTAAATCCAGCGCCGCCAGCAGCAACGTAAGCATAAGTTCCACTTGTGGCTATTCCTTCACAAGTTGTTCCCGGGGCAACCTCAACATCCGCAACGAGCGAAGGAACGGTTGGATTCTGAACATTTATTAACCACATTTTACTACCACCGCTCGCCACTATATGTTGAGTTCCATTAATTGAAGTACGCACTAAATCCTCAACAATGTCTGATAGTATCACACTACCAATTTTTACAGGAGACTGCGGATCAGAAAAAGTTGCGATTTGCATTTTATTTCCTAGACCATAAAAAACAAGTGAGCCAGCCGCAAAAACAGCTTTCGATTCTCCCTCACCTCTTCCGAAATTTCCAAGAAGAGTCATATTCTGAGATACCTGTGCAAATATGGCTTGACTACAAAGCACTATGGACAGAAGTAGTACGAAAAATAATTTAATTGTTTTCATATATAGCTCCTTTATTATTTAAAATAATTAAAAATTCAGTTTGAAATCTCGCTTTCAACAATATTGTGAGACATCATAAACTCTTCAACTTCAGCTTTTTTGGGAGCGGAATTTTGAGCACCAATGCGAGTAACGGAAATAGAAGCTGCTCCATTTGCCATTCTGGCCGCCATTTCGATAGGTATTCCTTCAGCTAAAAAAGCAGCAAGTGAACCACTAAAAACATCTCCTGCACCAGTTGTATCGACTGATGTAACTTTATAAGCAGGAACTATTACAGATGCATTTATTAATCCGGCAAAATATCCTTTGGAACCCATTGTAATAAAAACATTTTTTATTCCATACTCGAAAAATTTACTTACTATCTTCTTTAAGCTATCTGCATCAATAGCTTTGATCCCTGTAAGCATTTCTGCTTCAACAATATTTGGGGTTATAATATCAATATTAGTTAGGATATCAGTATCAAGTTTTTGTGCAGGGGCCGGATTTAGGATCACTGTAGCGCCATTTTGCTTTGCAATTTTTATCGCAGACTTTATTGTTTCTACCGGAGATTCTAATTGAACTAGCAGAATATCGGCTGATAATAATTCTACTTTGACATTCTCTATGTCTTCAACACTTAAAGCTGCATTCGCTCCGGAAGCAACAACAATGCTATTTTCAGCACTATCATCAACTACGATAAATGCAACTCCTGTGGGTAATTGCTTGTCCCGGAAAATAAATCTAGTATCAATATGTTCATCGTTAAGTTTTTTTATGGCTTCCTGACCTAGCAAATCACTACCTACACGTGCAATAAAACTTACATCAGCACCAAGTCTTGCGGCAGCAATAGCTTGATTTGCTCCTTTGCCCCCACCACCTGTGGAAAAGGACCCGCCAATCACAGTTTCTCCGGGGCTTGGAATTTTTTTTGTTTTGATAGTCATATCAACATTATAACTACCTATAACTACAACTTTATTTTTCATAGTATTACTAGTTGAGCAAACTTATTATTTTAAGTTATTTAACTTTTTTAACGAACGAACACCATTTATTAAAAAGAAAATCCCAGTGAAAAAGTGTGAACTTGTGTAAGTTCACCAAAATCAACATATGCATAATTAATTGTCCCTCTAGTTGAACCTATCAAATAATTAATACCTGCACCAAAAGTAAACCTTTGTACATCATAGTTCAGTTTATAGCCAGCTCTTAAAAAAAACATCTTGTCGAAAGCATAACTTAATCCAAAATGAAATTTCTCTTTTCCATCATTTGGATGATTACCTTCAAAAATTGTAGTCAATAAGTGGTGACTTCCCGGTTCATCAAAAAAATCCATTGCAATTCCAGCTCTAAAGTCTAAAGGCATTCTAACGTAATCAGATTCTATCTGGTATTCTTCGCTCCAACCTCCGAATCGTGAATCCGGTCCAAAATTTCTTGCAGTTATTGCAATACGTAAACTCCTAAAACCAGTATAGTATAAGGTACCAATATCCAAAGACCAATTACTCATTGAGAGCTCAGCAATATGCTGCTCCATATATCTAACACTGCCTCCGACAGATAAATTTTCGGTTATCTTTTTTGCATAAGTGAAACCAACAACAAAATCATTAGCAGAAAAAGTTTTACCAGTTATTAAAGTAGAGGTCCCGCCACTACTGGAGGGAGCATTAATGGTTTCAGGAATATCTCCGTAATCAAGCATTGCAAGACTAACGCCCACAACACCATAATCTCCTAGCCTGTACCCTGCAGCAAGAGATTGATAATTAATATCCGCAATCCACTCTAATACATTAACCTGAAAATCAAAATTTTCTATATCGGAAAGTGATGCTGGATTACCAAAAACAGAATTTGCGTCTCCATCAGATACGACAGTAAATGCTCCCCCTAGAGCTGCTTGTCTGGAATCACCATTTATCTTTAAAAACTGCCACCCTGATTGTCCTGCTCGTTCAATATCATTTTCGGCCATTCCTGATTGGGAAAATATTTTCACAGTGAGCAAACAAATGCACAAGAATACAAATACTGAACTTTTATTTGATAATTTCATTACAAACTCTCCATTACTTCACTATTGCAAATTTGCCGATAAATGATTCTCCTTCGTGTCCGGCAACTAAGGATTCTACTCTAAACAAATATATACCTGGAGCAACTCCTAAAGTCCATTTACTTAACTGATAATCAGCACGCTTGATACTTCCCCATGCTTCAGAACCACTACCGTCGTCGTGATAGATTTCTTGAACAAGATCTCCGGTGAGAGTATAGATTTTTATTTTGCAAATAGCCGGGATACCGATAAACTCTATACGATATTGTTCCCCTTCACCAAATAAATTACTATGCTGACGAAAAGGATTTGGAACAACGAAAACATTTTTGGGAAATTCATTATTGGGCGCCCTTAATGGATATATCGGAAATCTTGTATTATTTACTTTCCCACTTTCATTTCCATCTAGATCATAAGAAGTAACACAATAATAATTACCCACACCAAAGGGCAAATCTTTGTCAATGAATCTGACATAGCCATCAACAATATTTACAGAATCTTTATTAATATCCTTAGCAAGAACCCAGGGACCAATAGTAAAATAGTTGGATCGATAGACTCTATAACCAGCAAAATCATTTATCCCTAAAATTGGATCAGTATAAGTTGGTGAAATTGGAGGCCATTCAATAAATATTTGCCCAGGTTCAGTTGTTATTCTAAGACTGTTCTCACCGTCTGTTGGTGTTGGTGGTGGGTGGACTGTTGGCATATAGTTGTTAAGGAAAAGATTTCTTGCTCTCCGAACATTTGCAAGCATTGTATCCCTTGATGCTGTTGCCATAAAATCTATATTCGCAACTCCACCTTCTACAATTTTAGCTCTATCCATTTCCCCCATCACTTCTGCAAATACAAGTTTGACTGATGCAAATGGTGCAAGTGTTAAAGGGCCAATACTAACTAAAAACTCTGGACGCCGTTCAAATTTATTTCCTCCTTCTAAACCGAACACCCGTGCTGAATCCCAGGACATTCTTGGTTGTTGATGAGTCATTACTTCTTTTACTCTTGCATGAGAAGATGAACCTTGTATGAACATTTGATCAACAAAATCAGCTCCTTCAGTAAGTCCTTGGCCTGTATGTTCCAGAATATTCTGATAAATATTAGCTCCAGCAGAGTCCAAAACAACAACTGTAAAATATCCAGGGGCATCAAGTTCGTGTTCACGAACACCTTGCTGGTAAATATCCCTCGCATCACCGATATCACCACGTTCTGGTCCTACTCCAAAGTTGTAAACAACAGGTGTCTCATCCTGAAAATTAAACGATTGATGATCATAGAAATAAAATAACTTTTCTATTGGGTCCCATCCGTACTTCTCATCCCCTCTACTGCCAGATCGCTGAGTCATTCTTAAACCATAGCGCATTCCAAAATACATCGAATCGACTGATGTTAATTCATTGTTAGTAATGGTTACTTCATGTATAATAAAATCACTTAAGCCAGGATAACTCCAGACAAGACTTCTTCTACCAATATCAACATTCAATCCATTAACATGATGTGCACCCGAAACAATTTCCTCACCAGCTAATCCGATGTTTGTAAGATTGTAGTTTTTTGTAAGGGTAGCTTCTTCAATTGGAAATATATCCTGACCCGAAGGAAAAAATCTGGAGTTAATGGTATACGATGATGCAACATTCTGCCTGACACCATAAATAGCATATCCCACTGCTTCAGCATAGTTTAATGCATCACTTACATTTGTAGCTTTAGAGTAACCTGGAAAATCAATTGTATGAAATCCGTTTTGCGTCTCAGTTGGATCTCCATACTGAATCGAGTTCCAGACTGTAGCCCAAAGTCTACCGCGTTTTAACGTTTGCTTACCCCAGGTAACCTGTGCTTCTACAGAGCTGGCAATCAGAACAACTAATAAAACAGCTAATAATAAATTTTTCATATTTATTTCTTAATTCTTATTAAAACTTAAAAGCTAATTGGAAATATATTTTTCTTGGCGGAACTTCATAAGAATACCATTCCCAGATGTTTGGTTCGGAAAAATCATAAGTTTTTGGCAATCTTTCACTATCAGGAAGGTTCGGATTTTCAAGATAACGTTTCAGATCATCACCATAAAGCAGTCTTAAGAATTTTAAGTTAAAGAGATTTTTAATATCTACACTAACTTCTAACTCTGTCCCGAATACTTCAAATCCTTTCGAAAGATTTAAATCTATTTGATAATAATTAAACCACATCATATTATTTGGTTCTGTCGAGATATCTCCAGGGGCATGGTATGTATACGGATCACCGCTTCTCCACCAAAAGTTCATAAAAACATTTAAGTTGCTAAATGGTTTTATGCCAAAGATTTCCGGTCCTTCATTTTTATCAATAAATAAATTCAACCAACCTTTTATTCTATGATAATTGCCCCAAGCACCACTTTCCTGGCGAAGACCTTTCGGAACATTTATACTCTGTGAACCTGGCTCATATAATCTTCTATATCCCACTTCACCATTAAAAGACCAATAGACTTCATGACTTAATCCAAAATTAAAGATACCATCAAATCTCGAATCGATTTTAGTTTCAATTCCTCTGACATCAGAATAACCGGAGTTGCTGACCATTAAAGCCTTTGTTGCTGTATAAGTTGCAGCATACACTCCGGTAATGACATCAGCTTCACGAGAACCATCTTTGTAATATCCTGTTAAATCTAATTTAAGTACATCGCCAATATTATAATCCACTCCTAATTCGTACTGAATTGTTTTTTCATATCCTAATTTTGGATTCCCATAATAACCCTGCCATTCATCCATATAAGTAGTTTGTTTTGCATAGGGATTTAAGACACTATCCCGTGCAGTTGCATAATTAACAAATGGGAAACCAAACATTTTCGTCCACGAAGGTCGCTGATAAAAATGACCATATACAAAATGTAAGACTGCTCTATCACTAATTGGATGTGAGATGCCGAGACGTGGTGCGATTGCCATTTGTAACTTTGTCCGTTCTTTTTCCGGTGTGCCAGGAATTCCTAATGGTGCTCCAGGATCATGGCCTGGAGTGCCGATCTGAAATGCCAAAGGATCAAACATATTTATTGGTGCATTTCGGTTTTGATTAAAGAAATCCGCTCTTAGTCCAACGTTTACAACTAATCCAGGAAATTCAATTTTATCTTGGATATAAAAATTACCCTCATACGGATTACCGTCGAACACATTCATAAGGTTTACTCGATTGCTTTTAGATTCTGCCGCATAGTTCTCGTAATAAAAATCAAAAACTTTAAATGTGAAGCCTGTTTTCAAATTATGAATTTTAGTTATTTGATTTGTGTAATCGACTTTTAACTGAAATGATTCAGTATTGATTTTTGTCCAGGTGTGATAATATGCCTGCAAAGTATATCTAGGATGCATGGATACTACATCTGACAGCCAGAGAGAATCTGGAACTCGGTCATCCCTATCGGATCGATCTAAATTATCTTTTAAATAACTAAAGGTCAAATCATAAAATGACTGGTTATTGACTACGTGTGTCGCCTTTCCATAAAATTGATACCATCTCCTTAATTCAGGCCATTGTCTGAATGGAGCTCCAAATAAATTATATTTTGCTCGTGCATATTGTTCGTCGATTCTCATTGGTGCTAGCCAACCAGCTTCTTGCCCCATCTCCGAAGTATTTAAATTTGAAGATGTATAGTCTGCACTCTCATATCCTCCAACAAATCCACCAATACGGATTTTGAATTCTGGAGAAAACTTATAATTGAAATAACCCTGTATATTGAATTCTGGATTGTATGGTATTGCCTGAGGAAATATTCCAACACCTTGTTTGAATCTACCTGATGCAAGAAAACTAAAATCTTCAGTTAATGAACCATAGAGAGTACCTTCATATTCATATTCTGGTCGTTCAGCGTATTTACCCAAAGCATCATTAGGTGTAGTTTGTTCCCTCCATGCATTTAGCAGTGAATCTGGATTTTTTTGGTAAAAACGACTATTCACATCTTGTGATTGCTGAGTCCAGTAATCTATTCCAGTGCTTTTATAGTCATTATTCTCTGTGCTATACATATTTCTGCCAAAATGATATACGCCCGCCGGTCGCATTCTGGTAATTAAAGTTCCATGGATTCCTTTTGGTGCTTCCTTTGAGATGATATTCACAACAGCTGATCGGCCTTCACCATATTCAGCATTGTATCCACCTGTTAGTACAGAAATTTGTTCAATCGTTGATGTATTAAATCCTGTGTAATTATCAGAAACAAGCCCGCTATTAACTGAGAGATTATCAACCATTACTACAGCCTGCACATTTGAACTTCCTCGAATATATCCTTTTGTTGATCCACGCTGCCATGCAAGATTTGAATTATCTTCAATAATTCCAGGCAATCTGACTAGTGCATCATGAATTGATTTTGCACCAGATTTTTCCAAAATATTTCCGGTTACAATTTGCTCACTCGCTGTAAGGTCTTTATCAATTACGGGACGCTCTGCAACAATCAAAACGCCTTCGACTTCGATTAATGTAGTTTCAAGAATAAAATCAACCGTTGTAGTTCTATCGATAATTACTGAAACATTGCTCTTTGAAATCTTTGCATACCCAACCATTGATACAGTGATAGTATATGAACCGGGAGAGATATTTAAGATATAATATTCTCCATTCATATCAGTGGCAGCACCAGTATTCAATTCTTGTATATAAATATTTGCACCTACCAATGGTTCACCATTATTTTTATCTGTAACTCTACCAGCGATTTTACCTGTATTACCAGCGAAACATATAACCGGGTAAACCATTAAAAGAAATAAGAGGGACAAGGATTTAATTTTTTTGTTCTTTGGAGATATATTCACGCTAAATTCCTTCGATTAAACCATGGTTGATTTTAATATTCCGTGATTTGATACTTTTTTTATATCAGCAACAATATTTGCTACTGAATTACGAATATTTAATTTTGGCTCAAGCAAAATTCTTCTGCGGTCATCACCAGGATTTTTAATCCTGTTGTACAGCATAGCTACAGCCATTTCAGCAATCTTTAAAGTAGGTTGTTCGATTGCTGACAGTGCTGGAGACAAGTATGATGCAAAAACTGGATCATCAAATGTAATAAGAGAAAGATCTTGAGGAATCCTTATATTACTTTCTCGACACGCCTCAAGTGCACCCAAGGCAATTAAATCACCAGCAGCAAATATTGCAGTAGGAGGAACAGCAAGATCTAAGAGAGATTTTGTTTTTAAATAACCATTGAATGCTCTAAAATCATCACCGACAATTAATTGATCATCTATAGGAATGCCTGCATTTTGTAAAGCAATTTTGTATCCCTGTAAACGGGTCTCGTTTGCATAAGTTTCAGACAATCCTTGAATAAAAGCGATACGCGAATGACCTTCTTTAATGAGATAATTAACAGCTAGTAAAGACCCTTTGACATTATCAACACTTACTGAATCAACATCAAGCTCATCAAAACAACGATCAACAATTACTACAGGTATTTCCAAGTCTTTGATTGTATTAATATGATTATAATCTTGGCCAACTGAGGCAATGATAAATCCATCAACACGTTTTTCAAGAAGGCTTTTAATTCCAGAAATCTCAATATTTAAATCTTCATCAGAATCATATACAATAAAATTATATCCCCTTTTTCGTAATTCAGCAGCAAGATTTTTAACTACTTCAGAGAAGAAAGGATTAGAAATATCAGGTACAACTATGCCAATCTCACTAGTCTTCTGTTGGCGAAGTCCCCTGGCTAAAGCATTAACTCTATAACCTAATTCCTTTGCTACAAATTTTACTCTTGCAGTGGTTTCATCACTTATTTTGTATTTTTTCGAATCGTCGTGTAAGACACGTGAAACCGTTGAGATGGATACTCCGGTCTTTTTTGCAATATCTTTTAATGTATAGGACATATAAAATCTATTCCAATGCAAAGCATTGTTTGGGTATTTATTGAAATTATTAAATGTATTATTTAATTTTATGCAATCCTTTGCACAACATAGAAAAATTTTATACATATGTCAAGCATGCTTAAAAATTTAAATCTGAAAATTCAAAATTGGATAATTGTCAGATAGTTAATAAATATGTCGAGTTAATCCAAAACCTTGCACATTCTAAAATTAATTTTGTAGTATACACGGCGAAAAAATATAGTCCACCCTTAAAACCCCAAGTTTCTTTTGGGGAATAAATAAACTGATTGAAAAATGAAATAATCGGTAAAATAATTCGCTAATAAAAAAAGTAATAAAAAGATGATTTCCATTTTCACATTGTCCTTTGTTATATGCTGCTGCTGATAACATTACATTTATTGAGGGAGTGTTATAAATTCTGTGTAAATGCTTGAAGTAAGATATTAGTTAAGTACTGTGAAGCCGCGATTATCATCGGGATAAACTGCGCGAAGCCGCACTTTGCTTGGCGAAAATCAATTAAGGGGTTTCAAATTGAAAAAAATAATTACTTTTTAACTATTATCCGAAAGGAGATTTGCACAATGGAATTAACTCCAGAAATGATCGCGCAATTAAAAGCCGATTTGAAAACCACAAATACTTAGCAGTACTTGATTAGAGGAAATAGAGCCTTAAAGAAGATCATCAAAACCTCTCTTGAAGAAATACTTAATGCAGAACTAACCGGACAGCTTGGTATTGAAAAAAATATTCACCTGGTAGCAAAAACTTTTTCAATATTTTTTATTGATATTTTTAATTTAATTTTGCTGTGTTTGATGATTTGGCTGCGACTAATGATTTTGTAAAAACCATTAGAATATGGCCTAATTTTGTAGTCTTTCAGATTGATTAAACAGTTGATTTGTTGTAAGTTTGCATCACCAAATTTGAATGCACCCGTAGCTTAATTGGATAGAGCATCTGACTACGGATCAGAAGGTTCGGGGTTCGAATCCCTGCGGGTGTACAGTAAAAAGCCCAAATACTATATTGATTTGGGCTTCTTTTGTTTTAATTACTTCATCAGCAGCATTTTTTTAGTTTCAGCTCTGTCCCCTGCTGTTATTTTATATAAATAAACACCTGAGGCTAGTGAACTTCCATCAAAATTTATAATATAACTGCCAGCACTCATTTCTTCATCAAGTAATACTTTTATTTCATTACCCAGCATATCATATACTTTTAATGATACAAATTGCTGTGACGCAATCGAAAACATAATATTTGTTGATGGGTTAAAAGGATTTGGATAATTCTGATACAAACTAAAATCACTAACGGGCAGATTTGCATATTGATCATTAACTCCAACTGCAACACTATCAGGATGATAAAAAGTATATGCTACTCCGCCTTTATCAAACCAGGAATGTGAGAGATCGCTTTTATTATGGATAAATGAATAACCATTAGATTTAGCAGGATCGTGAACAATTGGTCTTCCATCTGAAGTAAAACCAGCTAACATTACTAAATGACCAGCATATAACGGCAAACCAATTGACATTGCAATTCTGCCGCCATTGGCAAGAACAGCCCGTGCATCACTCCAGGTTCTGTATCGTGTTACTGCTCCATCAAGTCCATGTTCAGCAGCATTTTGTACTGCTCTTGGCCATATACCAAACATATTAAAGTATGGATCGTAATTATCCTGTGCAAACTGATAAGGATCAACTATAATATTATAGCTTTTTAAGATCATTGCAACAGAGGTTGGTGAACAAATTGAGCCGCCGATTTGAGGGTCAACACCATATTGATAAATAAATCCTGTAGGAATAAAAATTGCAGGCGGTTTATCGTTCAATATTTGTGTGTAATTAATATTATCAGTTGTTCTTGAATCACTTACAAAAAAACTTAATTTGTTAATAGATGGTGACTCAATATTATTACCAGTTCTTGTAAAAATAACTTTATACTGCCACTTGCTGCGATAGGTAGTCATTACAACATTGTCATAATCTATATTGATATCACCATATCCGGTAGAACCATAACTATTCCAAATATATTCTTTCCAAAAACCAACTGTCAGCCAGGAAGACCAGCCGGAGCCATAAGGAAAACGCATTTGCACTTTAAACCCGGCATTATTATATGGTGATGATCCATTCCAGGACGGCAGTCCACGATTGAAAGGCTCTGCTGAAGTTTGTGGTTTGAGTATGAAGTATCCTTCATTTACGGAATCCTTAAGCATAATACTTTTACCATCGGAACTCAATTTAACGCCATCACTTGATTCGATATTAGCATAGATCGAATCAATCCTCTGAACATAAAACTGATCAGAATAAATCTGTGCTAATAAAACCGAAGACAATAACAGAAAAAGCAAAATAATATTTTTAATCATTAGTCAACGCTCTCAAAATTATAATTTAAATTAAACAAGTAATTAAATATTTCAAAATTTATACATTACATTTTATTTTCTTTAACCTGATGTTTTTTCTTTTTACTGCCGATGTAACTGTCTATCTGAAGCAGTACACCTTCCAGTTTTCCATTAACAAGTGGAATACGTCTGGTAGTTTTTAATCCAATGTATTTTCGTAATTCCGGATCCCCGACATAAATAAATGAAGAGGTTCCGTTACATTTGGTTTTCAAAAAGTCACCAAATTCTTTATACAAGGCTTCCACCTCTTTCTTTATACCAAGTCTTATACCATAGGGCGGATTTGTAATTATTGTACCATTTTCAAATTTTTTAATATGTTGAAATGGATAAGCTCCTAACTTTACTTTGTCTCCAAATGGTAAACGAGATAGATTATCTCTTGCAGTATTTATTGTTATTTGAGATTTATCACTGCCGGTAATTATTCCATCTTTTAATGGTCTGATATTTTTATTCATTTCAGATTTAATCTGAAGCCAGATTTTTTCATCATAATCGGGTAAATAAAAGAATCCAAAATTTTTTCTTAGATACTGTGCAGGGATTCTGCAATAATGCATCAAAGCCTCACACAGGATTGTACCTGATCCGCACATACAATCCAATAAAGGATTATCACCATTCCATTTACTTAAACGTATAATTGCAGCAGCAAGAGTTTCCTGCATTGGTGCTTCGCCTGCTAATAATCTGTATCCTCTCTTGTGCAAAGATTCACCGGAGGTATCCAGACTAAGAACAGCTTTATCCTTCTCAATGAATAAATTAAATCTTATATCCGGATTAACTGTATCTACATTTGGTCTCTTTCCATATTTAGCCCTGAAAAAATCAGCAATCCCGTCCTTAAGAACCTGTGAAGCATATAAAGAATTATTTATTGTACTTTTATTAACTGTAGAAGTAATTGCAAAAGTTTGATCAAACGAGAAAAATGAATCCCACTCAACAGACTTAGCTGCTTTCATTATTTCATTAGAAGATTTACAATGAAAGTTTTTTAAGGGTGCTAAAACTCTTGTAATAGTTTTTGATAAATAGTTGATTTTATAAAGTGCAGGTTTATCTGCATAAAAATAAACTCCTCTGTAAGATATTTTAGTTTCCTTTGCACCAAGCTCTTTTAACTCCTGTTCACTTACAGATTCCATCATTCCTGCGGCTTGCGCAAAATAAATATTATTTTTTTGATACTCGTACATAAAAAATCTTCAGCAACCAGTTTTTATAAAAATAATTATTTACTGCAAATATAAAGACAAACAATCTGTTAACAGTGGAAAAAGATGATATTAAAATAGAAGTGCAGCTTATTATTCAAAGTTTGAATTCTGCTTTCCAGTGAGTTAAACTAAACGAGAAAAGAACAGGTAATTAAATTGTGCTATCTCACAGATTTTAAATGCAAGACAGTACTTATAATCAATTACTTATTTGAAGTAAACATTGTTAATCTTATTGACATCTGGAATTGACTTATCACCAATAATTATTGCATCATAATCTTTTATTCCATCGATTGTTAATTGTACCGAATTCAGATCTTTTTTCCAGATATCGGCTTTAAACATAACTTCTTTAACTACAACTTCATTCAACATAACCTGAAGTTTAACCGGCAGAGGAAGTTTTCCTTTATTCACAATTACAACTTTCAGTTTATTACTTTTAACAGTTGCTTTTTCAATTGCCAGATCAGGGTAACTGAAATCATAAAACCAGGGTTTCCAGTACCAATTAAGGTCCATTTTAGTTACATCATTAAATGTGAAAAAGAAATCAGCAGGTATTGGATGTTTCCCATTCCATCTGAACATATACTCGTGTAAAGCTTTTAGAAATAATTCATCGCCAAGCATTTTCCGAAGATTATCATACGCAATAGCAGGTTTATTGTATGCAGCAATTCTGTATGTACGCCAACTAATTATCGGAGAAGGTGTGGTTAATGGAAGTTCAAATTCATTACCTGCAAAATTTTCATATCCTTCAATTGTCATCAAACGCGGCAGGTTTCCTTCAGACATTCTTTCCTGAAAGTCATAAGGAAGCATTACTGCCCATCCTTCATCCATAAAAGGATATTTACGCTCATTTGTTCCCATAAAAAAAGGCATATATTGATGAGCAAGTTCGTGCGAAGTAAGACCAACTGTGCCAGCTTTTGATGTAGTTGATCCGTTGTTTACAATCATTGGATATTCCATACCACCTGATCCATTAAAAACAGTTGCTGATGGAAATGGGAAAGGGATTCCAGGAATTTCAAATGAAAAGTATTTCAAAGTTTCTTTTGCATAATAGGCATTATCAACAAAATCCTTAGAAGATTCCTTATATGCGGCGGCACAATAAACTCTTCTTCCTGTTTTACTATCGGCAACAAAACTTGTAGCATCCCACAAATAATGATCACTTATTCCAAAAGCAAAATCGGGTACATTCTCAGCCACAAACCTGAAAGAATTATTCTTATCATGTTTATAAATAGTTTTGTTTTCCAGATCATCTTTACTAATGATCCGTATTATTTCATCAGATAGCCAGGCTTTTTTGTATAAGGAAAGATATTTTTCGTTCAGAATTTCATCAGGATTTTGCCATACACCGGTTGCCCATATTTGAAAGCCGCTTGGTACAGTTAAAATTACATCATAATTATTAAAATCATTATACATTTCTAAAGTGCCGGTATAGTCCAACATATCCCATCCATCAATATCATCATAGACAGAAATCTGAGGATACCAGTATGCAATAAACATTGTAGTAGAATCATAACTTCCATATCGGATAGAAGGAACCGGCGGAATTTTATCTTCCCAACTAATTTTTAAATCTATTTTAGAATTGGGACTGATTCTTTGATCTAGATTAATAATAATATTTGTACTTGTTTCAGTTACTGAAGCACGATTTGTTAAATCTATTTCAGTATTGTTAACTTTTAACTCTTTTAATAAAACTCCATCAGTTAATGCATTTTTGTTAAAAAGAAAATCTCTTCTGGCAGCAGGTTTAGAAACATTATGATATAAACGAATAACTATTTGTTTAAGCGTATCAGGACTATTATTGTAATATGTAATTACTTCAGATCCGGATATTAATTTGTTATAAGGATCAATTTCTGCTATTATTTTATAATCAGATTTGTTAATCCAGTAATTTACACCTGGTTTGCCATCGTAAGATCTGGTCTGCTTTTCAAAAGCAGCCTTTATATTATTTGGTATGCGAAGTTCATCTTGAGCAAAAACAGTTTGTATCAGTAAACTCAAAACAATAATACTAAAAATGTTTTTCACAATAGTTCCCTTATATTATTCAAATAATGATTTATTATTATCAAACTTGTTTCTGCCAAATCTTTTATAAGCTAAGGCAGTAGCTTCTCTGCCGCGTGGTGTTCTGTGGATAAAACCCTGTTGAATTAAAAACGGTTCATATACTTCTTCAATAGTTCCCGGATCTTCATTAACAGCTACAGCCAGAGTATTTAATCCAACCGGTCCTCCATTATACTTGTCAATTATTGCAAGAATAATATCTTTATCCATTTCATCTAATCCAAATTCATCTACTTCTAACGCTTCAAGAGCTTTCTTAGCAATCTCAACATTTATGTTAGTATTGTTTTCAAAATCAGCAAAATCTCTTGTACGCCTTAAAAGTCTGTTTGCAATTCTTGGAGTTCCTCTTGATCTCTTTGCAATTTCAAGCGCAGCGGTTTTATCAATTTTTAGATTTAGAATTCTTGCAGATCTGTTAACAATTGTATCGAGCATTTCTGTAGAATAGTAATCAAGACGAAATTTAATTCCGAACCTGTCTCTAAGCGGTGAAGTAAGCATGCCAGCACGTGTTGTTGCACCGACTAATGTATATTTTGGCAAACTAATCTGAACCGAGCGTGCATTTGGTCCGCTTTCAATCATAATATCAAGTTTATAATCTTCCATTGCAGAATAAAGATATTCTTCAACAACCGGACTTAAGCGGTGGATTTCATCAATAAAAAGTACTGAGTGTTCTTCAAGATTTGTAAGTAAACCAGCAAGATCTCCCGGTTTTTCTAATACAGGACCTGATGTTACTTTAATCTTTGTTCCAAGTTCATTTGCAATAATATGAGCTAAAGTTGTTTTACCTAATCCAGGAGGACCAGTTAGTAGAACATGATCAAGTGCTTCTTTTCTTTTTTTTGCTGCTGTTACAAAAATATTAAGATTGTCTGTTATTTTCTTTTGTCCGTAAAACTCTTTAATAAGTTTTGGACGTAGAGAAGATTCAATTTTAATATCTTCTTCTGTTACTGCAGCATTTGTAGTTGTAGATTTTCTCATTTTAAGTAACAAGTTGTTTATTTCTGAACTTCAGTTTATTAAAAATAAATACCATCAATATCATTACAGTTATCATTAAGACAGCAATTATAATAGTAGGAGTAACATCCAGATTTGAAGCAAAGATTGTTGATAATCCAGGATTCCAGGCGCTGCCATATAATATAATCAGATGCACAACATATATAATAAGAGTATTTCTACCTACAATAATAATTATTTTTGGTATAGACTCTATCTTCTGAGAAATAAATGATACAATGGAATTAAGTACTAATACTAAACCCAATCTAAAAAATATTGTATTGAGATTATAAGATGAATCTTCATAGTAATAATTAAATACCTTATTAGTTATTATTACCGAAACTTCTGAAATGATTATTAATACAGCACCAAACAATGCCAGATTAAAACTAAATTTATTTGTTTTAAACACTAATGGATTTTTTGCAAGATAACTGCCAAGTATCCCGCCAAAAACTACATAACCAGCCCACGGAAATAATGGGAACAATGAACCAGTACCGGTATAGAAATATCCTGCAACAGGTTGAGGAAAATAATCAATCCAGTTAATCCTTGTAACTATTGGTACGGCAAAAAAGAATAAAAGAGAAATGAAGAGAAATACAATTGTATCGCTTAATTTAGTTTTTTCTGCTACAAAAGCAGAAATCAACAAAAACAGCAATCCAAATCCTATTAATTGCAGAACATCCACTGAAAAAAATATATCAAGATTCTTTTGTGTAATGTTGGAAAAATCAAAGATAGTGTATGTAGGATAACGAAGTAAGTATCCGATAGCAACTAAAAGTAAGAATCTTCGGAATCCCTTTTTTACACGCGGGTTATTTTCAAACGGTTCATTAACAAGTCTTAATAAATATGTAAAAACTGTTCCCGCACTAAACATAAATATTGGTGCAGTTATTCCACGCATAAAATTCCAAATATAATATGCAGGATAATCTAATGATCGGTATTCCGGAGCTAATAATGCATCTATTGTATGTCCCTGAACCATTTGAATAACAGCCAGTGCACGTATAAGATCGATAAAAATGATTCGGTGTTTTTTTTCGCTTCTAACCATCTTGATAGATTATTATCAGTTACTTAAAAATAACCAAATGCTCTTTAAACAAAAAAAACTCCGGCGTTAAAACCGGAGTTTGTATTGAATAGATTACTTACATAAATTACTTTTTATCATCATCTACAACTTCATAAGATGCATCCTGAACATCGTCCTTTGCATCCTCAGCCTTTGTTTCCTGCTGTTGATTTGTTGCTTGCTGCCCTTGCTGCTGTCCTGTTTGTGCATATAATTGACCGGCAACTTCATTCCAGGTTTTACTTAAGCTTTCAGTTGCAGATTTGATCTGTTCAGTACTGTTAGCAGCCATTGCATCTTCAACTTTTTTAATCTCTGCTTCAAGTCTTGATTTTACATCAGCCGAAATTTTGTCTTTAAGTTCATCAATCTGTTTCTTGGTTTGAAAAACCAAACTATCTGCCTGATTTTTAACTTCAACTGCTTCCTTTTTCATTTTATCTTCAGCAGCATGCTCTTTAGCAGAGTTCTTCATTTTTTCGATTTCACTCTTATCTAAACCGCTCGAAGATGTAATTCTGATACTTTGTTCTTTACTAGTTGCTTTATCCTTTGCACTAACGTGAAGAATACCATTTGCATCAATATCAAAAGTTACTTCAATCTGTGGAACACCACGTGGAGCTGGCGGAATTCCATCAAGATGGAATCTGCCAAGAGTTCTGTTATCTGCTGCCATTGGTCTTTCACCCTGCAATATATGAATTTCGACAGAAGGTTGATTATCTCCTGCAGTAGAAAACACCTCACTCTTTTTAGTTGGTATTGTTGTGTTAGATTCAATTAATCTGGTCATCACACCGCCAAGTGTTTCAATACCTAAAGAAAGCGGAGTAACATCAAGTAATAAAACATCCTTAACATCACCAGCTAAAACACCGCCTTGTATTGCAGCACCAACCGTAACAACTTCATCAGGGTTAACTCCTTTATGAGGTTCCCGCTGAAATAAATCTTTAACAAGCTGCTGAACCATTGGAATTCTAGTTGAACCGCCGACTAATATAACTTCATTTATATCTTTTGGAGTAATTCCAGCATCTTTAATTGCTTGTTCACAGGGTACCTTAGTTCTTTGAACCAGGTCATCAATCAATTGCTCGAATTTTGCTCTGGTTAAATTGATTGTTAAATGTTTTGGTCCATCCTGAGTAGCAGTTATAAACGGCAAGTTAACTTCTGTTGATGAAGAAGAAGACAATTCAATCTTAGCTTTTTCAGCGGCTTCTTTTAACCTTTGTAATGCCATTGGATCTTTTCTTAAATCAATTCCTTCCTGTTTCTTAAATTCATCTGCAAGATAATTAATTAATCTCTGGTCAAAATCATCACCACCAAGATGTGTATCACCGTTCGTTGATTTCACTTCAAAAACTCCATCGCCTAACTGCAGAATCGAAATATCAAATGTTCCGCCGCCTAAATCGTAAACAGCAACTGTATGATCACTTGTCTTTTTATCCAGACCATAAGCTAATGCTGCTGCTGTTGGTTCGTTGATAATTCTTCTGACAGTTAAACCTGCAATTTCACCAGCATCCTTAGTTGCTTGTCTTTGTGCATCATTAAAATATGCCGGCACAGTAATTACAGCTTCAGTAACTTCCTGCCCCAGATAATCTTCAGCAGTCTTTTTCATCTTTTGTAATATCATTGCACTGATTTCCGGAGGTGAATAAACTCTATCACCAATTTTTACTCTTGCACTATTATTATCACCAGCTACAATTTCATAAGGAAGTTCATGCTTTTCATTTCCAACTTCATTGATAAATCTTCCCATAAGTCTTTTTATCGAAAAGATAGTTTGTTTTGGATTTGTGATTGCTTGTCTTTTTGCAGGTTGTCCTACTAACCTCTCACCAGTTTTGGTAAATGCAACAACCGAAGGAGTAGTTCTACCACCTTCAGAATTAGGAATTACCACCGGATCATTACCTTCCATAACTGAAACGCAGGAATTTGTAGTACCAAGATCAATTCCAATAATTTTTCCCATAATATTTCTCCTTTTCTAAAATTATACTATTATTTTCTAATTAAACCAGATAATTTATACAAGCAAGGTGCCAAATAATTTGATTTCTCTAAACTCTTTAATTATAGGGACTTAGATATTGTGTCAATTTAATGCCAGCTTAAACAAATTATTTAACAAGTCCATTTGTCATATTTGCCCGATATTTCGTCACACACAATGACAAATTGTTTAATTTAGCTTATTTTTGCAATGAACTTAAGGAGAACAAATTGTTTAACATTGAAAATTTTGATATTAAGCTGAACACTGAATTTATCGGAAGGAATTTTATTTATATTGAAGAAATCGACTCGACAAATACATATCTATTAGCTAAAGAAAACGGACATAATATAAATGGTACAGTTATCTTAGCTGAGAAACAAACTCAAGGAAAAGGCAGAAAAGGACGTTCCTGGTATAGTGCACCTGATGTAAATTTGTTGTTTTCAATTTTACTAACAAAAGATAAATCACTTTTTAATAATGCAAACCTGATAAACTTTGCTGCTTCACTTGCTGTATCTATCTCTGTTGAAAATCTGTATCAGTTAAAAACTGATCTCAAATGGCCAAATGATGTGCTTGTTAATGGAAAAAAAATCAGCGGAATACTAATTGAAGCTGTATCACAATCAGGTAAGATTGAAAGATTAGTACTTGGAATAGGGATCAATGTAAATCAAAATTCTTTTCAAGGCTCATTTAATTATTTACCAACTTCTTTAAAAAATGAACTGGGCAAAACAGTGGACCGCGAAAAACTGTTAGCTGATATATTAAATAATCTGGAACTGCTTCTTGAAAAACTTAAAAAAGATAAATCAGTTTTGATTGAAGAGTGGAAACAAAGATGCAGAATGCTTGGAAACAGAATAACAATTACAGATAACGAAACTGAAAAGTCCGGAATTTTTTATGATATTGATGAAAACGGATTCCTTTTACTTCAAACAAAAGATGAAATAGAAAAAATCCATTTTGGCGATGTTAGCCTGTATTAGTTTATTAACATAAAAAATATTTAAGAGAGTAAGTCGAGAACCTTAATTAAATTATCTCTTAGATCTTTTCTGTGAGAAATAAAATCAACAAACCCGTGTTCTACCAAAAATTCTGATCTCTGAAAACCTTCTGGTAAGTCCTTGCCTATTGTTTGCTTAATTACTCTGGGTCCTGCAAAACCAATAAGTGCCTTTGGTTCAGCAATATTTATATCACCAAGCATTGCATAACTGGCAGTTGTACCGCCCGTAGTAGGATCAGTAAGTATAGAGATATAAGGAATTTTTTCTTCTGCTAATCTGGCTAATCTTGCACTCGTCTTTGCCATCTGCATAAGTGAAAAAGCACCTTCCATCATTCTGGCACCGCCGCTTGATGAAACAATAATCATTGGCATTTTATTTTTATATGCTTTATCAACTGCCCGTGAAATTTTTTCGCCTACAACCGAACCCATAGATCCGCCAATAAATTGAAAATCCATACACGCAAAAGCAACTTCACGTCCGGCAATTTTTCCTGTACCTGTTCTTATTGCATCGTAAAGATCAAGTTTTTTAATTGTTGTAGATATTCTTTCAGTATATTTTTTTGTATCCACAAAATTAAGCGGATCAGCAGACCGCATTTTTTTATCAATCTCTTTAAAGGAACCTTTATCAAAGATGATTGCAATATATTCTAAACTGCTAATTCTAAAGTGATTATCACACTTTAAGCAAGTCCATAAATTCAGTTCAAGTTGTTTCTTATGAATTATTTCACCACAGGATGGACATTTTTCCCATAAGCCTGCAGGCAGTTCTTTGTGCTTAGTATCTTCAGCTATATTTTGTTTAGATCTTTTAAACCAAGGCATAATTAGTTTTTCTGAACTTCTGCATAAATCATTAACACTCTGTTTGGTTCCTTATTGTCGTTGGAAACAATAGTTATTGACTTGCTGTTTCTTCCGACTCTGTTTTTCGTATCAAAACCAACTTTTATTGAACCAACCTCTCCTGGTTTCAATGTATTGTTGCTTACCACTGCAGCAGTGCAGCCGCAGGATGTTTTTACATCTTTTACTACAAGTGATTCTGTTCCTTTATTTTCAAATTTAAAAGTGTATTCTACTTTTGATCCTTCCTGAACTTTACCAAAATCATGTTGAGTTTCTGGAAAAAATATTCGTGCACCGGTTTTTTCTTCCTTGACCACAGGAATAACAATATTGCATCTGATAGTTAACTGAATATCTTTTTTATCAGGATCATTTGTTGTTACTGTAACTGTCTTTACCTGAGGACCCTTACGCCCTTTTGAATTAAAAGTAACTTCCAGATTTGATGATTCACCAGGCTTTAGTTCTCGCTTTGTTGGATTTGCAGCAGTACAGCCACAAGATGCTCTAACATCTGTAATTTTAAGTAAATCACCGCCATTGTTCGATAAAACAAATGTATGATTTACAATATCACCCTGATTAATATTTCCAAAATCATACTCAACCTGCTGAACTGATATTTTTGGACCCATTAATTGAGCAAAGGCTGTAACTGATAGTAACAGCAAAACTATTAAAATGTTTCGGATCATAATTTCTTCTCCTTAACTAAAAAATCTTTTAAATAATCTGGTTCAACAAAGTCTATATTTTGTATTGATATTGCTTCACCGGATTTTTCTGCCCATTTAGCTACAAATTCTGCATAAGGGGCTGAAATAAATTTATGAATTATTTTTTTGTTAATCTTATCTGAATCAATATTTCCAAATACTAAATCATTATCATTAAACAGATAATCTGAATTAGCTGATACGATTTTTAACTGCTGGTTAAATATATAACTATTAGAATTAATTTGAAACTTAGCATAGTATAATTCATCTCTGCCAACTTTATTCGCAATTGTAAAAACTGAGCCGTCTTGTAAACCCTCTGATAACTGTAAAGCTAAAGCTTCAAAAGTCGGGACCTTAATTATTGGAATATTCAATGATTGAGCAAGACCTTTTGCCGCAGACATTCCAATTCTCAAGCCTGTAAATGACCCGGGACCTGCAGAAACAGCAATGCATTTTACTTGTGATACAGTTAACTCACCAATTTTTAACACGGATTCAATAACTTCGAATAGCTTTTCTGAATGTGAATGTTTTAAAACAACATTAGCAGCAAAATATTTTTCTTGGTTAAAATAAAGACAAGCACCGCAAATATTATCTGAGGTTTCAATTGCAAGTATTGGAAATAATTCACTCATAATTTCCTGAATTCAAATAAACGTTCATCTTCTGATATGAATTTAATTTCTATCTCGATTCTTTCCTTTGGCAGTATTTCAGTAAATAAATTTCCCCATTCAATTATGCAAACTGCATCTGAATCGGAAAAATAATCTTCAATACCAATATCAATTAACTCGTCTGGTTTATTAATTCTATAAAAATCAAAATGATAGAATTTTAATAATCCAATGTATTCATTAACAATTGCAAAGGTTGGGCTGTTGGCAGCTCTAATATTAAAATAATGAAGAAGCTTTTTGGTAAAAAAAGTTTTCCCTGCACCCAATTCTCCAATCAGAACTATCACCATACCTTTATTAACAAACGAAGAAAACTCTTTAGCCATATTTTCAGTCTCAGATTCAGATCTGCTTAATATTTGAGACGGAAACTGCATCAGGTTTTAGATTCCAATGTTATTATTGGTAAAATCATTTCTTCCATCGAGATTCCGCCGTGCTGAAAAGTGTCTTTGTAATGTGTAAGAAATCTATGATAATCAGTCGGATAAACGAAATAATAATCTTCTTTTGCAATAATATAATTTATTGTTACACCTCTTTTAGGAAGCTTATAATCTGAAGCATTTTTTATAAAAACAGCATGCTTCTCATCCACTTTCAGATTTCTGCCGTACTTAAACCTCAGATTAGTAGAAGCTTCCCTATCGCCAAGTACTTTAGCACCTCTCAGTGATCTTATACTGCCATGATCAGTAGTAATGATTATTTTCGCATTTTTCATTTTTGAAAGTGTACGGAAGATATTTAATAAAGACGAATGATTAAACCAGCTTTGAGTAAGTGATCTGTATGCTGCTTCATCTGGAGCAATTTCTTTAAGTAAATCCGAATCCGATCTGCCGTGTGCAATCATATCTAAAAAATTTACCACTACTGCAGTTAAATGTGTGTTCTGATATGAATGAATATTCTGTTCAAAATTCCTTCCAACTTCGGGATCAATTATCTTTATATACTTAAGATCATTCCGAAGTTTAATTCTCTTTCTTTCAATTAAAAGCTGAAGAAGTTCTTTCTCATATTTATTCATACTGTTTTCATCATCAGTAGTTGAGACCCATAACTCCGGATAATATTTCTCAATATCAGAGGGAAATAAGCCTGCAAACAAAGCATTACGGGCATAAGGTGTTGCAGTAGGAAGTATCGAGAAATAATAATCTTTTTCAATCTTAAATAGATCAGTAAGTTGTTTTTCCATAACCAGCCATTGATCAAGCCGAAGGCAATCTAATACAAAATAAAAAACTGATTTACCTTCTTCACGCAGATTAGTTAAAACATATTTTTCAGTGATTGCAGGGCTAAGATTTGGTGTATTGTGGCTAATGGGATCAGTTAACCACAATCTGTAATTTCTTTCAACAAATTTAGAAAATTCCTTATTAGCTTCTTTGTACTGATCATTTAATGATTGCTTAAGCCCAATTTCTCTATGATGGTCTAATTCGATTGACCAATTGACAAGCTTCAAATAAATGTTTATCCATTCCGAATAATCAAGGCTGGAGGCTAAAGCTGTGGTAATCTGATTAAAATCCTGCAGATAATCTTTTGCTGCATACTCTCCGGATATTTTTTTGCCTTCAAGAATTTTTTTACAGACTAAAAGCACCTGACTTGGATTAACTGGTTTTGTAAGATAATCGGCTATCTTACCACCAATGGCTTCGTCCATTAAAGATTCTTCTTCTGACTTAGTTATCATTACAACTGGAATTAAATTATTAATTGCTTTAATACGGGACAGAGTTTCAAGTCCACCCATTCCAGCCATCATTTCATCCAGAAAGATTATGTCATAAAGTTTCTCTTTAACTGAAGTCAGAGCATCTTCGCCATTAGTTACAGTATCAACTTCATAACCTTTTTCAGAAAGAAAAATTATGTGTGACCTCAACAATTCGATTTCATCATCAACCCATAAAATTTTTTTTCTGTCCATATTATAAACACCAGATTATTTTAATTTTCTTTTTTTCTAATCAATCATCAATTAATAGAAATAGTTACATCTAATCCCGCTTCATTTGTAGTTGTCGGCGGTATTCTTGATGCCCCTTCAGGTTCAGTAGTAGATCGTTTGTAAAAGATAGAAAGTGTAACCTTTGCACTGATTGTATATTTGATTCTCGGTTCTATCGTTACTCTTGTTGAACCATCCTGTGGTGTACCGTCTTCTTTAAAATCTTTCATATCATATCTGACTGACGCACTTCGTGTACTTGAATAAGCCAGACTAAATTCGATATCATTTTTTAGTGATACTCCAAACAATGGAAGCTCAAATCCTGATTTTGAAAACTGCAGTGTAAACCCAATATCCTTTGAAAAGTTTTCTGTAATATTATTTGTAGTTATACCAAGATCAAAAGATGTACGAGTTGAGTATTTAAGATTCCCGCTTAAATTACCTCCCCAAAGTTGTCCGAACGTAAGATTTAATCCAGCTAACGGTGAAAAACCATACTCTATTTTTTGTATTTGAATTTCTTCATTACCTTCCCTGCTAAGTTTCCATCCTTCGGTATAAGTAGATGAATATGAATGGTCTAATGAAATTCTTTGCGCAATAGATTTTAACAACGGCAATTTTTCAAGTCCATCCCAGGTTAATCGCCAGTTTGGTCTTGGAATATATTTGGCTATGTTGCTTAAGAATCCAAAATTTGAAAATATCGGTAAGCTTTCAAATCCTTTTACAAAGGCATTGGATAAACTTGAATTAGGATCATTGGGGTTATATAATTCTGCAACTTGTTTAATACCACTGTTGAAAACCGATAGAAATAATACAGGCGGAAATGTAAGAAATGATCTTGTTAATGTTCCGCTTGCAGTAACATTCGACACATAAATGTTACCGTCCTGATCTCTTGTTATAGTAGCATTTTTGTTCTGTGACCATCCGCTCTTCCAGTTAACATCTATTTTAGCTCCTTCCCATAATGGTCTTGAGGTTTTAAAATCAAAATTATTTCTAACTGAAAAAACATCATTCAGATTCATATTTTGCATAAGAGCCCTTGGTCCTACATCTCCGTTTATTCCAAGCATAAAACCTCTTGTAGGACCGGCATCAGCATTATAAAACAATCCCCAAAAATTACTAAATCCGGTACCTGTAGCTTGCAGCCCAGATTTTGATATTGAATTGTCATTTGAATAATTGAAAGAGATCATTTCATAGTCAACCAAAATATACTTGGCTGATGCTAAAAGAAAGTTTAACGCTTTAGATAATACAGATGGCTTTCCTTCTTCGATAAGAAGTGAATCCAATATTTTTGATGAATCAACAAAAGCAATTGTGTTGCCTAATGAATCAACCTGAATTTTTGGTTCCTGTTTTACTATTTGCTTATCTCTGGGGGGAAGATTCTTCTGCTGTTTTTTTTGATCTTCTTTTTTTTCAGCAAACAAAGGATCAAACAATGATTTCCATCTCATTGTTAATCCGATTGATGACTTATTTGAATTACCTGCACTTCTGCCAACTACTGGCTGTCTGAAATCATTTTGCCACTGATAAGTTGCATTATATGAGGCAGTCAAGGTAAAAAATTTATTTAAGTTAAATAATGAAGGCAGCCGTGGCGCAGTTCTCAAATCAAAATTTTGCTGATATCGGCTGTCTCTGCCAAAAAAGGCTCCATTAAATATATCACTCCATATTTCACTTTCAGATCTTGGTGTAGCTGCCGAGTCATTTAAAGTCTCTAAATACGCAAGTGATGAACTGATATTTAATGCATAACTAGTAGTCAGATTTAAAAATCCGCCTTCAGTTAATTTCCAGGAAAAATTAAATCCTCGTGTTGTTGTAAAATCTCTTGAAGAGATAGTATTTGCAGGAGTATTACCTCTTGGTCTGGTTATATTTGTTGATGAAGTTCTGTTAGCTGTTAATGTAAGATTAAAATTCTGAGGCGTATAATAAATTTTAGTATCACTGTAATCTTTAAACAAAGCAAAGAAAACTCCAATAACCGGGATATCAATTGGTTTTATAAAATACGTCGGACTAAGTGAAATTCCATAATTAATGTTGGTATTCCACACCCAGCTTCTGTTTGAAAGAACAGTTGGGCTTCTGCTAAAAGATTTGTTATAATTAAATCCAAAAGTTAATGCGTTAAATGTATCCCGTATTAACCAAAACTTTGATGGTATCTTGATTTTGATATTTGATGCAGACCACGAATCAGAGATTGATTCATTTTCAGTTTCTTCCCTTACTAACTCTGGTGATTTTACAAGTCCGGTAGTATCCTGATCAAATAATTCTTTTTGTTTTTGAACTGCCTGATCCACTTTAACATCGCTACCGGGTATGTATAATGGTTTTCCTTTTGTTTCAGTATGTGAATAATTCAATCTTAAATTGCTCTCAGGTAAGTTAAAAGGTATTAACTTTAATAAATTTACATCAGTAGAAACAGACCAGTTGGTTTGTTGTATTCTGCTTCCAAACCTTTCTGTCAGCCTGTGGAAATAAGGATTGTTTTCTTTTAAATTAAAAGAAACTGTTGCAAAATCTGCAAGCTTTAATGAAGAAGAAAAACTGTACGCCCAGCCGGGTGAGTCATCTGCCCCCACAACACGAAGTTCATTTACCCATACTTCACCCGATAGCGCTCCTGGATTAAATCCATTGTTAAGATTAAAAATACCAACAGATAAAAATTTAACACTTGTTAAAGTTGGATTTCCTTTAATCACATAAAAATGTCCCAAAGGTGCACCTTCAACTGGCAATCTGTATGGAACAGTAACAGAGTCTCCCCTTGCTTGTTTTAATGCAGTAAGCTGATCAAAATTAATTGTAATTTCATTCCAACCGGCAAAAACCGGCTGACGATATTCGTAATAGTTATTTGTATCACCGCCAAATCTAAAATAAACTTCCGATGAATATTGATATGAGCCGTTAAGAGTATCAACATAAGAGATAGAACCGGGAATATTATTTGCTTCTCCATGTATAAATAATTTCATTTGTCTGTAATTAAAAACATCTATAGGTCTGAAAAGATATTTAACAACTTCTCTTTTGTCGCCTTCCCCAAGTTCCTTTATTATCATTGAAAGGGACTGCTCATTTCGATAAACCACTTCATCAGGATTAGTACGGTCTCTTTCCTGAAAAACACCCGGAGGACTTGTGTAGTTTGGGTTTTCTTCAAGACTAACAACAGATATAGATAAAACAGTATCAGTTTTTGCAATTGAATCCGGTAGATTCTTGTGCCACTGATTACCGACCAGATTAAATTCGGTAATTCTGAAGTGAACCATACTTTCAACGCCTTGAACAAAAAGTCTGATATACTCTACATTTGAAAAACTGGCATCTTCTCCAATTTTATTCAGAAAATCTTTAAGTGGAATCCTATATAAAAACCATTTTTTACTAGGATTAGGATTGAAACCGCCGCCAGCTAAAAATGGATTTGTTTGTGAATTGGTATCGAGCGGGATTTCATATCTAAAATAACTATTAGCTAAATCAAGGTTTCCGCTTCTATTTAAGTCTTCAGTATCCGGGATTCTGCCAATGTCTGTAAGAATAGCATTGCCTTCAGTTCCATTAATATTATAATAATCAAAAAGATTAGGCGGATTACTCCTTTGAAAAAAGAAATTATCGCCGCTTGGATCATTCCCCCGATCGGGATATAAAGCACGTTCTTGCTCATCGGTCATACCATCTATTCCGGTATCTTCTTTACCATCAACATCAATCGCGTCATTCCCGTCTTTGTCTTCTGTATCAAGTCTATTATTAGGAATTACATCTTCACTTATTTTACCAAGATCAATATAAATTTTAGCATTTTCCTCTGCAGTCAATATCTGCGCCCAGAATTCTATATACTCTATATTTTCTTCAATAAGATTGCTTGCTGTTGAAGAAAGGACTTTCATTATTCCTCCCCATGATTTATTACGCTGTTGAAGCTGCGGAGAGTAATTATATGTACCAGGTGTATCAGGTAAAAACACAAAATCCATAACAGTTACTTGTTGATCCGAACGAGCTACTTGCTTCTTACCATAATAGATATCATCTACTGTAACGGTTGAAGGGGTTTCTGTAAACCAAAAAGATTTTCCTTTATAATCCATCAACTCTTGTTTGCTTAATCCTGAATTATTTATCAAAGAATCCGGCGGACTTAAATCCTTCCACGCAGTATATGAGACACCGATAGGAATCGTCTTTTTTGTTCCTTCAAAGTCATCAATATATGCTATACTTTTCCCTTTATCAGAAAGTATTGTACTTTTCTTTGTGTTAGGATCAGGATCAATATATGCATATTCACCAGTAAGATTGAAGGTTGACATTTCTCTTGTCGAAAAGACATTATCAAGTAACTTTGTAACAAATGGTAAATCCGCTGAAGTTGAAAAGTCTAATCCGTAAATAGTATTACTTAATGGTTCTTCGCCTATTCTTACTTTATCACTTAATGTCTGCTGATTTAAATTTAATATTGAAAAACCAAGCTTGGTCTTTTTAGAAAATTCATAAATTCCGCGTGCACCAAGTAATGTTTTTGATGCAAGCTGAAAAAGATCATTTTGTTCGTATGTAATTTTAAGGTCAGCTCCTGGTACCAATGCTGCATCATTTCTAATAGTTAACTGCCCCGTATTATAATCAACAGAGTAATCAGAACCTGGTGAAAGCTCTCTTCCATTTAGTAATACTTTTACTGAATTTTCCACAATATTAAACCCAAGCTGATAAATTGATGTAGAGGTGCCCTTACTTTTCCCGACGAGTATCCATTTATCTTTTAATGTCTTTCTAGATGCAGCATTCTTTGTAGTATCATAAACTTCAGTATAATTATAAGTCTCCTTCTCTAATCCATCTGGGAGATTGGCTCCAAATGGTTCAAGTGTTGGAAATATTACTTCACCTGTCTCTTGAAAGATTGTATAATCAGGTCGAAAATCAAATATATTATCTGGTTGAGGCTGAGAACTAGAATTCAGCAAATCAAGTCCAAAAGCTTGAAGGAATCTGATAGAACCGATTTCACTAGCAGGTTCCTGTCCTTCAACTTCTCTTCGAATGTCAAATTCAAAACCTTCTCTCTTAATGTTTCTGGGACCGAGGGCATAAATATTTTTTAACATTAATGACCATGCAATTTTAAACTGAGGCTGAAGGTTACGCGGTTTAACCATTTTTAACACAAGTCTTGTTGTATCAGTGCTGCCGGGTACTAAAAATTCGCCACATATTTTATCATCACTTGCACCAGAACCATTTTCACGACGAAAAGCAACTGCAATAATATCATTATCGTTGATTGTAGTTTTAAGAGTAATAAATCCTGTCTCAGGATGAAGTGTGTAATCAACACCCTCCGTAAGGAGAATAAACCGGCTTGCATCAGTTTTACCAGGTATTGTATTAGATAGATCATTACGATAGCTCTGAGGGTAAACCTCGCCAACTCCGATTTCCGGCAGATCAATATAAACATTAGCATTTCTTTCTTTAGATCTATCAGGTGATATTACATTAATAGATTTCCAGACCTCAATTTGAGTAACAAGTAAATTACTGTTGATTTCAGGAGTTGGTTTGCCGTAATAATTTTCAAAAATCTTATATGTCTGAGACGCATAAATAGTATCAAGAAAGAAATGATTAGTTGAATACTCATAAGCTCTTTTTTGAAATGGAGTTTCAGAAGTTCCTCCGGAAACCTGAACTTCTTTTGTTTCTCCTTTTTTCTGGCTTGCAATTGTAGTTAAAGAAAACGGTCCCATTTTAAAATGAGCTTTAATTCCAAACAAAGCTTCGCTTCCACCAACCAGCGGAGAAGTTTGCAATGAAACATTTCCTGCTTCTATGCTTTGAATAATCTCATCTTCATAACCTGTATATTTTATTTTAAGCTGATTCTCATATTCAAATGTTCTTTCTGTATTCCAATCAGCAACAATATTCAGTTTATCACCGATTGTTCCATTTACATTTATCTGAACTTGCTGCTTAAAATCAGGTTCATTTCGAGTATTGCCCAATCTGGATGCAGTAACACCTTCAGTTGTTTCATTTCGCCAGGCACCATGTATTTGAACTGAACCGCCTATTTTCAGACTTATCTTAGGCGTTCCAAAAATGCTCAGCACACCTACACTTGGCAATGGAATTTCAAAATCAGTAAAACTTTTAATTAACTCGCTTAACCCTACTTTTGATTCTTTAAGTTCATAAGCATAACCAAGCGATTCCCATTTTTTTCTTTCTTCAAGCTCCAAACGTGCTGCTATGTATTCCTCAATTGGAATGCGAAGAATTATTTTAGATGGTTTACCTGCAATAATATCTTGTACTTCAACATACTTGCCGGTTGAATCAATTGTAACTTTTCTTGTTTTATATGTTGGTGATGGTTCTACAAAATATTTAGATCTTTTTTTCTGAGCTAATGTTGTGTAAGGAAGGTCTTCACGCTGATATCTGAAATACTGCAAACGCGCTGTAGAATCAAGCGCCATTTTAACTAATCTTAATGAATCCTCATTAACTTTTTTATTCTTTATAAATGGGTCTGCTACCTTAGTTGTATCATTTAATCGAAGTGAATCAACTGAAATATTTAATGAGTCATCTTTTACAGTAAAGACAGAATCGTCAATTGCAACAACAGGAGAATCAGAATATGAAAAATCATTAAATAAAACAGTTAAATTATCTGACTGTTTATTTAAAACATCAGATTGATGTAAACGTTCTGATTGATTTGGCAGTTCAAATGAATTTTGAGATGATATAAAATCAAAACAAGCTGCCTGAAGCAGAGCTTCATTGACTTGATATTTATATCCGGAACCAAAACCGAGATTTATACCTGAATAAAACATCACAGCAGAAACCGCCAAAATCTTAACAGCTTCAGCAATGAAGTTTTTTATTTTTTGTTTAATACGAATTTCCTGCTAAAGTGAAACAAAATAATCGTAAATATATTCTCGATAAGATTCCTCTTTTTTATGTGGCAAAAATTAGAGAAAATGGACTATAAATTCAATATTCTGTTTATTCCAAATTTTCTGCTCGAACCAACTTATTTAATTTATTTAAATAAAATAAGGTAAATTTTTAGTATTTAAGCAGATATTAAATATCAAGTAAATTTTTTAATCAAACGGGAAAAAGAAGGATATTTTTCAACCAATCGATTACTATCAGCAAGTTCAAAATCCTTAAAATCAAAACCCGGGGCAACTGTGCAGCCGATTAATGCATAACTACGCTTGTTCATCAATTCAGCAGCAAACCAATTGTTTTTATTAATAACAATCTGAAAAGATTCCCCTTTTGTCAAATTACCGCCTAATAAGTATTCAGTTAGTTTTCCTTTCTGATCAATAACATAAATTTTAACAGTGGAGCCATCATAAAAGTGCCATTGCTCATCGGATTTTAATTTATGAAACTTTGATATCTGCTTGCCTTCCAATAAAAAGTAAATTGAGGTTGAGATGTTTCTCTTTAATGCTTTAGGAATTGACTCAACATAATGCATTTCTGCAGCGCGGTAGATTTCTCTGTAATATCCACCTTCGGGATGTTTTTTAAGTTGTAGTTTTTGAATATAATATTTTGCTTTTTCGTTCATAGTTTTTATTTAATTTTTTCTAAAACTTTTTCTGCTGCAACCCTGCCGCTTTTAACTGCACTCTCAATAGTTGCCGGTAATCCAGTATTAGTCCAGTCTCCTGCTAAAAACAGATTTCTTATATTAGTCTCAGCTTCCGGTCTTAACTTATTAGCTTTATTACTTGGGATAAAAGTAGCTTTTTTTTCTTTAATAATCTTGTATTTCTTTACAGCACCATTACCTAATGGGAAAAATCTTTTCAGTTCACTAATCACTAATTCCATAATTTCACTTTGATCTTTTTCAACAAGATAATCAGCATCACTGATAACAATATTGAAATGCTCGTCCTTTAGAAAAATCCAATGTAAAGGTGAATCAAGAAATCCGTAAAATTTTTCTTTAAGGTTTAGTCCTTCTATCCATAGATGTATATTAAGAATCGAAGAGTATTCAAATTGAGTATTTAAGTTCAGATTATTAAGATCAATAATTCTTGCTAGTGCATATAATGGTATTGCAGAAATTAAATAATCATAATTATTTAACTTCACATCTCCAATTATAACCGAAACAGCAGCGTCTTCTTCAATTACTATTCTATTGACTTTGTTTGACAAAAGGATTTCGCCTTCGTTTTTAACAATAAAACTATTCAGAGGATCAATTAAACTTTTACTTAATCCAAATTTTTGAAGAATGATTGTTGAAGCGAAATTTCCGCGAAAAAAAATCCGGGTAATAATTTCATAAAACAATAATGCTGAAGTTTTGTTAATGCTTGAATTCAAAGCACCTATACCAATTATTTCCCAAAAATGTTTTATAAGGTTCTCAGTCTGATCAGATTCAATAAGCCATTGTTTAACAGTTATGCTGCTAAGTTTATTTTTATTTTGAAAAGGTAGTGTCAGCAGGAATTTTATTAATTGACGTTTATCCTGATTATTAAATATTTTGAAATTCAATACAGCCGAAAGCAGACTGAACGGGTAAAACCACTTGTCAGCATTTAGATAAATATTACCAGATTCTTCATGTAAAAATCCTATTTTCAGATTTTTTTGAAAAATAAAATTATTTTCTGCTTCAATAAGATTAATCAAATCAATTGTATCATTAAAGCAACCCATCATTATATGCTGTCCATTATCAAGGGTTGTCTGAGTTTCCTGATCATAAAAAGAATAAGCTCTGCCGCCAAGTTTTGGTGATGATTCTAATAGTGTAACTTTAATTTTATTTGATGCAAGGTAAGAAGCAGCAGTAAGTCCGGAAATTCCGCCGCCGATGATAAGACACTTTTTCATTTAATACACTAAGTTATACTTTGCCCAGACTCCCAAGGCAATCCCGACTTTCTCAATTTTATTTACTTTAATTTCGTTATTATAAACATCAAAATCTTTATCTATAATTTTTCCTAGAATTTTATAATAAATATGCTGCATTGCGCGAGCAGCAAACATTGTTTTTTTGTCTTCAAGATTAAGATGAGATGTAGCCGAATCAAAGTACATTTTTGCTCTTGAAGATTCATAAATCATCAACTCGCGGAAGTTATTATTGTAATTGAGCGAAAACAAATCTGATTCCGGATAGTTAAACTTTATCAAATCTTCCTGTGGAAGATAAATTCTGCCATTCTCAGCATCTTTACCGATATCGCGCAGTATATTAGTTAATTGTAATGCGATCCCAAGGTCAATAGCAAACTGCTTTGTTGAAGAATGTTTATATCCAAATATTTCGATACAAATAAGCCCGACTGTTGAAGCAACACGATAGCAATAAAGCTGAAGATCATCAAATGATTTATACCGGTCTTTTTGAAGATCCATCTCCATACCTTTAATCAATTCAAAGAATGGATACAAAGGAATATTAAACTTTGAAATTGTTGTACCAAGTTTATTTAGTAAAGCATACTCTGAGTGCCCGGAAAAACTTTTTTCAAACTCAATTCTCCATTTTCTAAGTTTCTCATATTTTAAATCAGTTGGGTCAAGGTTTTCATCAACAATATCGTCAGTTTTTCTGCAAAATGCGTAAACAGTGTTCATAGCTTCGCGCTTTTCTTCGGGGAGAAGATTAAAAGCGTAATAAAAGCTACTTCTGCTCTTTTTAGATATTTCTTTAGCTGAATCAGCCATTAAACAAAGACTTAATTAGTAATTTAAAAAAATCAAGCTTATTCAAAACAGGACGATAATTGAGAACATTAAAATCTCTTTTTCTAATCTTTGATAAAATTTTTTCACCGCCTGATATAGTCCACTTTATTTCATATTTAAATCTGCCGGAAATATATTTAATTATATCACGACCTTCATCAAACAACTGTTGAGTTCTATCAATATTATATTTTACCAACGCTTTAATATTAGGATTATTTTCTTTCAACTCAAACATCTTTTCGGAAACAAAAAATAATTCCATTTCATCCTGTGGATAATATATCCGCCCTTTTTTATAATCAATCCCGGTATCCTGATAAAAATTAGTAAGCTGCAAAGCAGTGCAGATTTTATCCGAACATTTAACTGCATTATCATCGCGTATCTTAAATATTTCCAAAAGTACCCTGCCAACAGGATTTGCAGATCGTTTACAATAATCCGCAACTTCAGCAAAGTTTTTATATCGAAATTTTGTTACATCCTGCTTAAATGCAGATATCAGATCGATAAAATAATTAGATGATAAATTATTCTTTTTTATTATCGTAGAAAGCAAATTAAAATTAAAGTCATCAGATTCATTTTCTAAAGATTTAATAAATTCTTTTTCAAATTGTTCTAATTTTTCAAGTCTTTCGTTAGAGTTACACATCCCTTCATCAGCAATATCATCTGCAGTTCTTGCGAACCAATAAACAATTGCAATATCTTTACGATAATCTTTTGGGATCAGAAAAGATGCAACTGGAAAATTTTCATAATGGTCCTTTGTTGCTGTTAAAAAATCATTAGTATTATTAGATGATTTATACATTAAACCAAATGGTTAAAATTATTCAGCAAAAATATTTTCAAAATGAAATTGAGTAATTGGTTTCATATCAAAATGAGTCAATATTTAATATTTATATGCAAAATTTAATAAAAATTGAAATAACAAGTATGGAACAAATTTTGTCTATTTCGGCACAGTGCATGCTTAAACTATTTCAAATAACAGGGGATAAAAATCAAATTTTTTAGTAAGGAGAGCTAAAGTTATGAGGGCGATCTCAGAGGATTTTGAAAGACTTCATATTAACGATATCGTCATCCAGGTTGTTAATTTAAGTCGTGCTACCTATAAAGAAGCAAATGTATTAAAGAAAAATCTTGATGAATTAATTTCTGTTAATAAACAGCAAAAAATTATTGTTGACATAAGCAGATGTGAGTTCATTGATTCCACTTTTTTAGGCGTTTTAGTTTTAGCTTTGAAATCAAGCGCAAAAATTAATGGTGATATCCGGATTGTAAAACCAGATGAAGTAGCTAAAGCATTGATGGAAAAAGCCGGTACTATGAATGTATTTAATTTGTATAACACTTTAGATGAAGCAATAAAAAGTTTCGAGATAAGAGGCGATCAAAATTATTATCTCGCACAAGGATCTCCAATATTAGCTTAATATATTGGAATCAGTTTTTAGGGAAGCATAGGTTCATTGTTCATTGGTTAGTGGAAAAAGCCTCTCAATATTGAGAGGTTTTTTCTTTTTTATACTATTGTTACTCTATCAAAATTTATTAAAACAATGATTTAGTCAATCCCCCATCAATCGGGATTGTGGTGCCTGTAATATAACTTGCTTTCTGTGAAGCTAGAAATACTACCATTGCAGCAATTTCATCAGGACTGCCTAATCGATTCATTGGAACATCTTTAACCATATCAACCAATACTTCTTCGTGCGATTTGCCTGAAGCCTTTCCACGATTAACGGCTAATTCATAAATTCTGTTTGTCAGAGTGTAACCAGGTGCAATATTATTAACTGTAATGTTCATGCTGCCAACTTCATTACTTAGAGATTTTGCAAAACCTGTTACACCAGAACGAAATGAATTTGAAAGCATAAGATTGCTAACCGGTTGTTTAACAGAAATAGATGTGATATTTATAATTCTGCCCCATTCATGTTCTATCATTCTGGGTAAAACTAAGTTTGAAAACCTGATAACACTTAGTAATACCTGCTTATATGCATTCTCCCAGTCTTCTTCTGATAAATCTCTAAAAAATCCAGGGATTGGACCGCCGCAATTATTAACTAAGATATCAACAGTACCAAACTGATTTAGAACTGCACTAAAAAAATTATCAATATCTTTTTGCTGGCTTATGTCACATATACCCCAAAACGGTTCTATTCCATATTTAAGTTTAATTTCTCGGGTTGTTTCAATAAGTGTGGTTTTTGTACGTGAACAAATTGCAACATTACAGCCTTCCGCAGCAAGACCTTCGGCAATTGCTTTACCAATGCCTTTACTTGAAGCAGTGATCAGTGCAGTTTTACCTTTTATTCCTAATTCCAAAGTTAATCTTAATATTTATTTAAAAAGATTATCTAAAAACATTTTAATACAAAATCTTACATTGATCAATTCAATTCAATTCAGAAACAATTTTTGCAGTATCCATAGCAATAACCAATTCTTCATTAGTTGGAATTCTTAATACTGCAGTTTTAGAATCTGATTTTGAAATAAATTCTTCGCCATTACTATTTTTTGTCTCATCCAATTCAATTCCAAGAAATTCAAGGTCTCTGCAAATTTCTTCTCTAACTTCCTTTGCATTTTCACCAATTCCTCCAGTAAAAACCAAAGCATCTAAACCGCCCATAGCAGCAGCATACGAACCAATGTATTTTTTTATGCGATAGCAAAATATCTCAAAAGCCCATTTTGCTCTTTGCTGATTATCTTTAACCGCAGATAAAATTTCTCGCATATCGCTGCTTTCACCGCTGATACCAATAAGTCCGCTATGTTTGTTAAGCAGTGTATTTGCTTCTCCAATTGTCAAACCTTCTTTACCCATGATAAACAGTATTAAAGAAGGATCCAGATCACCACTGCGCGTTCCCATTAATAATCCTTCAAGTGGTGTAAACCCCATTGATGTATCAATTGATTTTCCATGTTTTACAGCAGCAATACTACAACCATTACCCAAATGAGCTGTAATTATTTTTAACTTACTAATATCTTTATTAAGAAGTTCTGCTGCTTTTTGTGAAACATATAAATGTGATGTTCCGTGAAATCCATATCTTCTAATCTTATATTTTTTATATAACTCATAAGGTATTCCATATAAATATGATTTTGGAGGCATATGTGCATGAAATGCAGTATCAAAAACGCCGCATTGAGGTGTTTCAGGTAATATCCTCTGACAAGCCTGAATACCTTTAATATTCGGTGGATTATGCAGTGGAGCAAGTTCGATGTTATCTTGCAAAACTTTAACAACTTCATCAGAAATAAAAACCGAACCGGTAAAGGATTCACCGCCATGAACTACACGATGTCCTACTGCTTCAATATCTTTCTTATCATCAATAACACCATGATTTTTACTAAGCATTACACCAAGCACATATTCAACTGCAATCTGATGATCTAAAATTTCTCCGGCAATTTTTATTTTATCGCCATCATATCTTTGATGAGAAAGAACCGCACCAGCCATTCCGATTCTATCAACCAGCCCTTTTGCAAGCGCAACTTTTTTTTCTGTATCAATAAACTGATATTTAATTGAAGAACTGCCGCTATTTAAAACTAAAACTTTCATGATTTTTTTTCCAGAGTTAAAGATTAATTGATTTTGTTACCATGTTCATCGTATTTAAAAATACCTTCGCCGGTTTTTTTGCCTAACCTTCTTTCACGTACAAGTTTGCGAATCATTGGATTTGGTCTATATCTCGGTTCACCTAATGTATTCCAGAGTGTTTCCATCCAGGTTAAAACCTCATCAAGGCCCATTGCATCAGCCATTTCTAAAGGACCATACTGAAAATTATATCCAAGCTTTAATGCAATATCAATATCTTTTGCTGTAGCAATCCCTTCCAATAGCATATGCATAGCTTCGTTAATCAGGGGAACAATTGCACGGGTAGTAATAAAGCCAGGATATTCATAAACTTCAACAGGGGTTTTACCAATTCTTGCAGCAAACTCCTTTGCAGTTGAAACAGTTTCATTTGAAGTGTGAAGGCTTTTAACAAGTTCAACCATTGGAATTTTAGGAACCGGGTTCAAAAAGTGCATACCGATCACTTTAGTTGATCTGGAAGTTGCTTCCGAAATTTTTGTTAGGCTTAAAGTAGAAGTATTTGAAACAAATATTGCTTCAGGGTTTACAATTTTATCAAGATCCTGAAAGACTTTAACTTTCAGGTCAAAATCTTCCTGCACAGCCTCAATAATAATTTCACAATCTTTAACTGTACTATTATCAGTCTCCCACTTGATTCTACTAAAGATAGATTTTTTATCTGATTTTGTCATAGCCCAGCGTTTGATTTCTCTGTCTATTGAATCAGTTAGTTGTGTTTTAGCTGTTTCAAGTCTTTCATTGCTTAATTCGACAACAGTTACTTCTAAACCCATACCGGCAACTGTTTGAGCAATACCCTGCCCCATTATTCCTGCTCCGATAATTGCAACATTATTAATTCTTCCGTCATCTGTATTTGAAGACATAGAAGACCCTAATAAATCTTCTAAACGTAATTTTCCTTCTGCCATAATATTCCCTGTTAAAATACTCTTTAAATAATTGTGATTGATTGAGATTAAATAATTAGCCTGAAGATATTCTATTTTATTCAGCAGAAAGATTCACAAATCATCATCAACTTTAAAAAGTATTGGCTCTTTTTTCATAAAATTCTAATGCTGAACTGATGAGTGGTTTGTGAATATTCTGGAAAAATATTTAACATCCTATTACTTAATTCAATCAATTTTTAATACACAAAATTAGCAATAAAAAAGGGGCTGTCAAAGAATATTGATAATGATTTAATAAAATCAGACGGTTAAAAGATTATTCTAAAAATTAAAAATAAGATAGTATCATTATGACTATTATAGTCGGATTATTATAGAATCTCGTTTTTGATTATATAATTAGTCAGCATCAACAATAAAGACAATCTTTAAGTAGTCAGAAGTAATATTTATAAATATAATTCATATTTCTGAAAATAATTGAGTTAAAGAATTTTAGTATCTTTCAATCAAGTCTGGTAAATATTTACAATCTGCAGAATAAGATTCCACTATTTTTGTTCGTAGATTTTGTTAAGATTATAATAAGAAATGACAGCACAACAGGCATTAAAAAAATATTTTAACTACGATAACTTCAAAGCCGCACAAGAAGAAATTATCAACGAGATAATCTCTGGCAATAATGTAATAGCTATTCTTCCAACCGGAGCTGGTAAATCTTTATGTTATCAGATTCCGGCTATTATCGGTGATGACTACGCAATTGTTATTTCACCATTGATTGCACTAATGAAAGATCAGGTTGATTCATTAAATAAGAGTTTTGAAATTGCAGCTTTTATTAATAGCACTCAAACAGATAAAGAAGTTGAACAGGTTTTACAAAATATAAAATACGGCAAAATCAAAATTGTTTATGTTGCACCTGAAAGGTTAGAAAATCCCGAATTTGCCAACAGACTTAAATCGCTTAATCCAAATTACTTATTTGTTGATGAAGCCCATTGTATCAGTCAATGGGGGCATAATTTCAGACCAAGTTATACTAAGATTAAAGACTTTGCAAAATTTACGGGCATAAAAAAAATCTCTGCTTTTACTGCTACTGCAACTCCTGAAGTTGTAAAAGACATTATCAAACAATTAGAGCTTAAAAATTTAAAATTAATCATTAAGGGATTTAAGAGAGATAATCTTTTTATTAATGCAGAGATAACTAAAAAGAAAAAAGAAAGATGTCTGCTGCTTTGCGGGCAATATAAAGGAACAGCAATTATATATACTTCATCCAGAAAAAAAGCTGAAGAACTAAGTGAATACCTCAAGCTGAATAAACTTAACTGTGAATATTATCATGCTGGTTTAGATCCAATAATAAGAAAAAAAATTCAGGAAGATTTTATTGAAGACCGTCTGCCTGTTATTATTGCAACAAATGCTTTTGGAATGGGTATTGATAAAAAAGATATCAGACTTGTAATTCATTATAACACTCCCGGTACAATCGAAAATTACTATCAGGAAATTGGCAGAGCCGGACGTGATGGAAAGTTTTCTCATACGTTTTTGTTGTTCGATGAAAGTGACCTTTTTATACAGGAATATTTTATAAATAATTCTTATCCCAATAAAGAAACAGTTCAGAAAATATATAATGCAATCGGGGATTATGCACAGGCTGCGGTTGGTTCATTACCATCGGATAATATTAAACTGGATTTATCGTATATAAAACTACATACAAAACAGGATTTAAATCCGGCACTTATTAATTCAGCTATAAATTATTTAACAGAATCTGGTTATTTAAAATCAAATTCAGCTTATAATTATTCAAACAAACTAAAAATAATATTTGATGAAAACAGATTAAGAAAATTCATTAAAAATACTTCAAATGTTTTGTTAAAGGATTTGATTATATCTCTTTTGAAGAATTTTGGACAGGATATTTTTACAAAACTTACTATGATTGATCTTAATCAGTTAAAATCAAGTTCTGGATTAACAGAAGAAGAAATTCATTCTTCACTTGAAACCCTTGAATACCTTGGAATTATTGAATTTTCAAAAAGCAGCACTAAAGAAACCATCTCATTTCTCAAACCAAGAGTTAGATCTTCTGATATTAAACTTAATTTTAAACACATTAATGAACTTTATATCAATGCAAAGCTAAAATTAGATGCGATGAAAAGTTTTGTGTATGATGATGGCTGCAGGTTCAGATTTATTCTTAACTACTTTGGTGAGCAAACTGAAAATTACTACTGCGGTAAATGTGATAATTGTTTACGAACAGGTCAGTTTCAAACTTATTCCGTGGATTATCTTAAAGACAAAATTTTAGAATTGCTCACAATATCAAAGTTACCTTTAAGTGATAAAAATATTTTTAATATACTGCTTGGCACTGCAAAAAAAGATGAATATCAAAAACTACCGCAGTTTGGTTTATTAAAGCCGTATAATAAAGATGATTTGAATTTTGCATTAAAATCACTGTTGAAAGAGAATAAAGCTTCAACTATAAATAAAGGTAAGAACCTGTTGTATTGCACTGTTAACAACTCCCCCGATACAACAAGTAAAATTGATTCAGACAGAAATGAGGAAATAATTGATAATAATATTGAGTTGTTCCATAAACTAAGAGAGGTGCGTGAAAAAACGGCAAAGAAATTCTTACAATCACCAGCAATAATCTGTCCAGACAATGTACTTGCAAAAGTATCACAGCTAAAACCAAAAAGTAAAATTGAATTGCTTACAATTGATGGGTTCAATGAGCGAATGTTCAATAAAATAGGTGAAGAACTGCTTGAAGTGATAAACAATCGGGTATCCATTAAAGAAAACTCAATAGTTTCTGAAGAAATAATTCCGAAAAACATAACAGAAACATTCAGGCTGTTAAAACAAAATTATACTCTTTCAGAAATAGCTCATCTTCGAAGACTTACTGAAGCAGTTATCTCGATGCAGATCGAAACGATAATTTCTTACATTCCTGAAACTGATATCAGTTCAATAATTGATTCAGATAGATTGGAAAAAATAAATGTACTTTATAAAAAAGGATTTAAAGATTTAAAAACCTTAAAAGAAAAACTACCTAAAGATTTTTCTTATCCGGAGATAAGAGTCGCTTTGGCAAAATTTTCTTATCAGGAGTTTTAGGAAGCGGTTCCAATCTTTGAAGATAAACAATCACACTATCGTAAAAATTCTGCCATCTTTCAGGATTCTTGCTGAGAAAATCAACCGACTTTTCATAATCAGATATTGAGATATCAAACTCACCTAAAACTTTCTTTTGAATATCGGCAGTGGAAAGTGTAGTTGAATCCTGCATAATCACCATCTCAGCATAAACTTTGACCAGTTTTTTTTCTTCAATGGGAATGGACTCAGTGCAATTTAGAAGAACAATAATAACAAGTAACGAAAAAAGAATTATTAAATACTTCTTATTTCTCATTTCATTTTCTTACTTGCCTGAAATAAAATTCTCTTTTCTTTTTCTGTAAGATTCTGATATCCGGACTGGCTGATTTTATCAAGAATTTTGTCTATTTCTTCCTGAGTTACTTTATCTTCTTCTTTCTGATCAATCTCATAATAATCAGCCTCTTCAACATCGTGATTAACTGAATTTCGTTTAGTGAAAGGATTATTAAATATATTATTGTTTGATTTTGTTTTGAAGTAATATGATTTTTTAAATACATCTTTAATCGAAACATGACTGTTTTTATCAAAAAGGATATAAAGAAAAGCAAATATAGCTCCGCCAAGATGTGCCAGATGAGCAACACCACTCGAAGCACTATCAACTGAAAGGAATTCAATTACAATCATAAACCCGATAAAATATTTTGCTTTAACAGGTATAAGGAAATATAAGAATATCAGAGTATCAGGGAAGAAAAGTGCAAAAGCGATCATAACCCCATAAATAGCACCTGAAGCACCAATAGTTACTGCTCCCTGACCGCCTAAAAGAGGAGTTACAAACAATTGAAATAATCCAGCGCTGATACCAGCAAGGAGATAAAAAGTGAGGAATTTCTTTGAGCCAAAGATATCCTCGATACTTGCACCAAACATCCAGAGAACAAACATATTAAAAAAGATATGCCAGAACCCGCCGTGCATAAATTGATATGTAATCAACTGCCAAATCTGAAAGTTAAACGGTTTATCAGCAGCATCGTAGCCAGAGATAGGATTTAGTGCAAACCATCTGTTTATAATATACCATCCGGGGACACCATTAAATGAAATATTATCCATAATCAACTGGATAAAAAATACAATACAATTAATGATTAATAAATTTTTAATCACCGGAGGAAAAGAAAAAAAACCTCCAAAACCTCTGGGACGATAATAACTATTCACACTAAACCTTTACTTAATTGACATCATTTAATGCAGCAACACCCGGCAATATTTTACCTTCTAAAAATTCTAACGAAGCTCCGCCGCCGGTTGAAACATGAGAAACTTTATCTTTTAATCCTGCTTTGGTAATTGCAGCTGCACTATCACCGCCGCCAATTATGGTAACTGCTCCTTTGGTTGTAGCTTCAGCTAATGCCTTAGCAATAGCGTTTGTACCTTTAGCAAAATTATCCATTTCAAAAACACCCATCGGTCCGTTCCAAACAATTGTTTTAGCTTTAGCAATTTCTGCTGAGAATAACTTAATGGTTTCAGGTCCAATATCCAATCCCATTTTATCAGCAGGAATTGAATCAACATTTACAACAGTTGATGGCGAATCATTATTAAATTCACTTGCAGCTACTACATCAACCGGTAAAAGAAATTTTACACCTGACTTCTTCACATTTTCTAAAACTTCTTTTGCAAGGTCTATTTTTTCTGCTTCAAGTAAAGATTTACCAATCTCCTTGCCTTCAGCTTTATAAAAAGTAAAAGCCATTCCACCGCCAACAATAAGTGTATCAACCTTACCAAGAAGATTATTAATGACATCAATCTTACCGGAAATTTTTGAACCGCCCAGAATAGCAGCATAAGGCTGTTTTGGATTTCTGATTGCAGTACCTAGGTAATCAAGTTCTTTCTGCATTAAATAACCGGCAGCACATATTTTGATATATTTAGTAACACCCTCTGTTGATGCGTGAGCACGATGCGCACTGCCGAATGCATCATTAATAAAAACATCGCCAAGTTCTGCTAACTGCTTTGCAAATTCAGGATCATTTTTTTCTTCTTCAGGATGAAAGCGGACATTTTCTAAAACCAATACATCACCATTTTGCATTGAATCAACCAAAGCCTTGGTTTCTTTTCCAATGCAATCAGGAGCAAGTTTAACCTCTTTACCTAATAATTCACTTAATCTTTTTGCGGTTGGTTTTAAACTATATTTAGGATTCGGTCCTCCTTTTGGCCGTCCCAAATGACTCATCAGAATTGCTTTACCGCTTTCAGAAATAATTTTTTTTATTGTAGGAAGTGATTCAGAGATTCTAATATCATCGGTGATTTTTAGGTTCTCATCAAGCGGAACATTGAAATCAACACGAACAAGAACCCGTTTTCCTGTAAGTTCAACCTGATCAATTGAAAGTTTTTTCATTTTTATATTTTCTTTATTAGAAAAGGCTATGACAGATTATTACTACTGTCATAGCCGGTATTTGTTAAGAAATCTTTTTAACTAAATCAACAACTCTGCAGGAATATCCGTATTCATTATCGTACCATCCGACAACTTTAACAAGATTTCCATTTGTCATAGTTGAAAGAGAATCAAAAATTACAGAAGCAGTTGTACCGACAATATCAGCAGAAACTATTGGGTCTTCAGTATATTCAAGGATACCTTTAAATGAAGGTACTTCCGAAGCTTTCTTAAAAGCATCATTAACTTGTTCAACAGTAACATTTTTTTTAAGTACAGCAACAAAATCAGTAATAGAACCATCAGGTGTAGGAACTCTTAACGAATTACCGTTTAGTTTGCCTTTTAGTTCGGGGATAATTTTATCTATTGCCTTAGCAGCACCGGTAGTTGTTGGTATAATAGAAACTGCGGCAGCACGAGCTCTTCTTAAATCACTATGAGGTAAATCAAGCAGTCTTTGATCGTTTGTATAAGAGTGAACAGTTGTCATAAAACCATGTTCAATACCAAATGAATCATTTAATACTTTAACCATCGGGGCAAGACAATTTGTTGTGCAGGAAGCATTTGATACGACTTGTTCTTTACCAGTTAAAATATGATCATTAACTCCAAGTACAACCATTGCATCAATTTCACCTTTTGCAGGTACTGTAAGAACAACTTTTTTTGCGCCGGCTTTAATATGATTAAGACAACTTTCTTTATCTCTGAAAACTCCGGTAGATTCGATCACAACATCAACATCTTTCCAGTTTAATTTTGATGGGTCTTTTTCAGCAGTAATTTTAATTCTATCTCCATTAACAATTAATTCATTTCCTTCGACTTTGATTTCTCCATTAAATCTCCGGTGAACAGAATCATATTTTAATAAATGAGCAAGTGTAGCAGCATTCGTCAAATCATTTATACCGACGAAATCAAAACCACCAAGTTCTAATGCTCTTCTAAAAACCAGTCTACCGATTCTGCCAAATCCGTTTATACCTATTTTAATTGACATTTTATAACTCCTTTAAATTAATTTTTTCTTTAAAATAAACTCAAACAAAATTACCTAAACGGCTTTTGATTAGCAATCAAAAACACTTTGATATGTGAGCGTTTTAACACAATTTTTTATGCAATGATTAAAAAATCCAACTTGAATTTTCTTATTAAGTTATAACACTTTTATAATTAAGAGACTTCTGAATAATTATTGTTATTGTCATTTCTAAATAGTGTCGTAATTAAGATAGTGTAATTCTGAAACACTCCACCAGTGATTGACATAAAGATATTATCCACTCTTTAACTCTAATATAATTTCTAAAATTTATCAGTCTTTCTCTACATCTTATTTTCATCAAATTATTTATTATCTAAGTAAATGGTGAAGAATGAAAAATACAACTCAGTTTTTCTATTTCTCTTTTTTCCATTTCAACATTTTTACAAATTACCTGAACAAAACAATTTATCTCACTGAAAATATCCATCAATTCCTGAGTCAATTCCTGAGTCAATTCCTTTATCGGTTCAGGTAACCTTTGTTGGTTGAAACATATTCTAAAAATAAATTATAGAAATTTGATAAACGCCGGAATTTTTTTTGAATCCCAAAAAATTAGGCTTCAAAAATAACTTGGGTTTAAAACAAAAAATCCTCTCAAACATTGAGAGGATTTTATTTAATTCAATATGTTAATGCTTTATATCCGCAAGCGGATAAGCAGTATGTCTCATTGAATGAACTTTGTTGGCAACTGCAAGATCAACTTCTTTATTTACTCTTGCTTCAAAATAATCTCTGAATCTTGTAATCATAAATCTTACTGGCCAGGCTGCAGCTTCACCCAAAGCACAAATCGTATTTCCTTCAATCTGACTTGCAACTGTAACAAGTAAATCAAGATCTGATATCGAACCTTTACCATCAACCATTCTTTGTTGAATTCTGTCAAGCCAGCCTGTTCCTTCGCGGCAAGGTGTACATTGTCCGCAGCTTTCGTGATGATAAAATTTAGAAATTCGTGAAAGTACTTTTACGAGATCTGTATCTTCATCCATTACCATTACTCCGCCAGTGCCGATAGCAGAGCCCGCAGCTTTAAGCGACTCAGCATCCATCTTTACGCCTTCAATTTGATCGCCTCTTAATGGCGGCATAGATGAACCACCGGGAATAACACAAAGAATTTTTTTATTTCCAGGAACTCCGCCGGCATAATTGTAAATTATATCAGTTAATAAAGTACCTGAAGGTAATTCATAAACACCAGGCTTATTAACGTGACCGCTAACTCCATAAAGAATTGTACCCGGATGTTTTGGTTCTCCAATTTTTGAAAACCACTCCCAGCCTTTATTGATAATTGGTGGAACATTTGTTATAGTCTCAACATTATTAATTGTTGTAGGGCAGCCCCATAAACCATTTTGTGCGGGAAACGGCGGTTTTACTCTGGGATATCCTCTCTTTCCTTCAATAGATTCCATTAATGCGGATTCCTCACCACAGATATAAGCGCCGGCACCTTTATGAATATAAATATTACATAAGAATTCAGTACTGAATTTTTCTTTCATTGCTTCACCCACAAAGCCTGCAGCATAAGCATCATCAAGAGCTTTTTGAAGCAGCTTAATCCATTTATGATATTCTCCACGGATATAAATGTAAGCCGTTTTTGCACCAATTGCGTAACAGGTAATTAAAATACCTTCTATCAACTGATGAGGATTATATTCAAAAATCTGTCTGTCTTTAAAAGAGCCTGGTTCAGATTCATCGCCATTAACACAAAGATATTTAGGCTTACTGGTTGTCTTGGGCATGAAGCTCCATTTTAATCCTGCAGAAAAAGCTGCACCGCCTCTGCCTCGCAAACCGGATTTTTTAACCTGTTCAATAATATCATCAGTAGATTGTGAAAAAGCTTTTTGGGCAGCAGTGTATCCGCCATTCTGAACGTAAACACTAAGCAAGTGGATATCTTTTATATCGGGTAAAACTATTTTTTCCATTTAATAAAACTACTTTAAGGAATTGATGAGTTCTTCTACTTTATCTTTAGTAAGATTTTCAAAATAATCTTCATTAACAGCAAGCATTGGCGCAGTACCGCAGCTTCCCATACATTCAACTTCTTCAAGGGAGAATTTCTGGTCAGCGGTTACACCCATATGACCGACACCTAATTTATCTTTAACCTGGTTCCAAATTTCATAACCGCCGCGCAGCATACAGGAAACATTTGTACAGACTTGAATATGATATTTGCCCATCGGTTTTTGATGATACATTGTGTAAAATGTAACAACTCCTAAAACATCGTGCGGATGCATCTCTAAAATTCCAGCAACTTCATTTATAACCTCATTAGAGATATATCCATTTTGTTCCTGAGCGAGATATAATGCGAACATAACTGCAGGTCTTTTTACGGGATATTTGTTTATTTCCTGTTCAATTTTTTGAAAATTTTCGGGTGTAAATTTAAATTCCATAATTATTTATCAGCCTCTCCCATTATTGGATCAATACTGCCAATTATTGCAACAACATCTGAAATCATACGACCTTTAACCAGGTGGGGTAAGGATTGAATATGTATAAACGAGGGAGAACGGATTTTGCACTTCCAAGGATTACCTTTACCATCACTGACAAGATAAAAACCCAACTCGCCTTTTGAAGCTTCGATTGCATGATATATTTCTCCTACAGGTGGATTTATTCCAAAATTGATAATCATAAAATCAAGAATCAATTCTTCCATTTTAGTATATACTTCATCTTTTTTAGGTAACACTCTTTTAGGAAGGTTTGCTTTTATTTCTCCTTCAGGCATTAGTTGCAAACACTGTCTTACAATTTTTGCACTTTCTCTAATCTCATCAGTTCGGACAAAATAACGAGCTAAACAATCACCTTCTGTAAAAGTCGGAATTTTAAAATCAATTTTATCATATTGCAGGTATGGAACAGCTCTTCTCAGGTCAAATTCAACGCCAGTAGCACGCAGGTTAGGACCAGTATAACCATAACTTAATGCATCTTCTTTTGATATAACCCCAACTCCATCCAGTCTTTCAATAAAAATTCTGTTTGTATTTAACAGTTTTTCACACTCAATTAAATTGTTATCAATTCCTTCAAGAAACTTTTTAATTAATACAATAGCTTCGGGTTGTACATCATTAGCAACACCGCCGATTCTTGTATAGCTATTTGTAAATCTGGCACCACAAACAATATCCCAGATATCCATTATCTTTTCACGCTCGCGAAAAGTCCACAGAAAAACAGTAAGTGCACCAACATCCATTGCAAACGAGCCGATAGCAACAAGATGCGAAGCTATTCTTGCCAGCTCAGCAATAATCATCCGGATATATTGTGCACGGAGCGGAACTTCAACGCCAGCTAATTTTTCAACTGCCATTACCCAGGCAACATTATTTGCAGTTGGAGATATATAATCAAGTCTATCAGTATGCGGAATAAATTCATGATAACTCATATTCTCAGCCATTTTTTCATAACCGCGATGCAGATAACCAACATCAGGGACACAACCAATTACTGTTTCGCCGTCAAGCTTTAACAATAATCTTAAAACCCCATGAGTTGCCGGGTGCTGAGGTCCCATATTAAGAACCATTTCGTTTTCTAGAGCATCATCTATTGTTATATCAGAGTCTTCCAGAAGTTTCTGAATAATCTTTGGTTGAATCTCGTCTTTAGTAAGTCTATCCATAAATTTTATTTTTTTGGTAGTGATAATGATCCGGGGATTCCCATCAAGGGAAATTCTTTTCTTAAGGGATAATATTCAAAATCCTCTGGCATATAAATTCTACGCATATCAGGGTGATTATTAAATTTAATGCCATACATATCATAGCATTCTCTTTCCTGCCAGTTTGAAGTTCTCCAGACTGATGAAACACTATCAATATTACAATCATTTTCTTCCACATCACATTTTAACACGAGCCTGAAATTGTGCTTAAGTGTAAAAATATGATAAACAACTGTAAATCTTTTTTTTCTTTTCGCCCAGTCAACCGCTGTTATATCTTCACATAATAGAAATTCAAGTTCAGAATCTTCTTTAAGAAGTTTACATACGGGATGAATAAATTTTTTATCCAGTTTGATGTTGAATTCATTTATATATTCTGAGAATTCAAAACCAGCATCAGGAAAATGCTCATTAAGTTTTTGAATAATTATTTCTTTTAATTCCATAATCAGTTATTCTGAATTACATTTAAGTCAAGTCGTTTAACATTCTGAAAATCTCTTGCTCTGGTATTGCCGATTTTATTTTGTATATGAATCAGAGCATTTAACAGATTATCTGGTCTTGGCGGGCATCCGGCTACATATACATCAACAGGTAAAAACTGATCAATGCCCTGAACAACCGAATACGAACGGTACATCCCACCAGTAGAAGTACAAGCACCCATTGCAATAACCCATTTCGGATCAGGCATTTGATCATAAATTTTCCTGACAACGTGAGACATTTTGTAAGTTACTGTTCCAGCTACAATCATAAGATCGCATTGTCTTGGTGAAAACCGCATAACTTCAGAACCAAATCTTGCAATATCATATCTGGGATCAGCTGCTGCCATCATTTCAATAGCACAGCAGGAAATACCCATTGGCATCGGATACACAGAATTTTTTCTTGCCCAATTAATTATTGCTTCAAGCTGAGTTACAAAAAATCCATCTCCACTTAATTTTGCTTCTAATCCCATTTAAAACCACCTTTTTTGTAAACATATAAATATCCAAGCTCAAGAACAATTAAAAAAACTATCATTGCATAGAAGACAGAAATGCCTAATGTTCCATATAATTTTTTGAATTGAACAGCCCAGGGATATACAAAGATCACTTCGAGATCAAAAATAATGAACAACATACCAACAAGGTAATATTTTATTGAAACCCTCTCTTTTGTTGTTCCAACAGGTTTCATTCCGCTTTCGTAAGTTGAACTTTTTTCTTTGTTAGGTCTTTGAGGTCCAAAAATTACTGAGGTCATTACTGTTACAATTGCAAATACTGCCCCGATTGCAAGCACTATAAATATAGGTATGTAATATTCAATCATAATTAACATCTAAAAATTGTTGCGAAATTTATTCAAAAAATGCAAGATTGTCAATTTAAACCGATGGATAATAATTTATTTTGAATCAATTATAAAATAAAGATGATTAGAGGCAAATGGTAAATGATTTTTTTTAATCATATAATTGCAAAAAGATTTTATAATTAACTAATTATTTTCTTGAAAAAAGTAAATCAGAAAAAAAACAAAATTCAGGCGGCTGTCATTAAGATATTTCTGATTTTATTTTTTTTATCATCCGAATTATTATCACAGACGCGTGTTGATAGTCTTGAATACCTTGGAAGATTTTTTAACCAGAATCTTCTAAACAGTATTTTTGATAAACAACTGAATACCTTTCACTTAGTTAATCAGCTGCAGCTCGTTAAAGATTATAATGATTTGATAATTAGATTGAATGAGAATTTCAACTCTACTTTTATCCGAAGCGATTCAAAAAATACACGTGATGAGCAAACGTTTAACTTAACTGCAAAATATAAAATTAATAAAAATATTTTTTTAGGGATTAACGCCAATAGCTCACTTCTTTCGGACAATCGTTCTCTTGGAATAAATGAGTCTGCTGTTAACAGTGCATCCTTTTTCAGCGACTGGGAAGTAATGCCATATCTTCGGTTAAATCCATTCGGCGGATACTCATCAAACAGACAAATTGGAATTACTGATAATGGATTTTTGTATGGACTAGAAGGATTGTTAAATAACCTTTCTTTCTCTGACCTGTTAATTAACTCTTATTTCAGATATAAAAATGAAGATGTGCTGCCTAGAAGAAATCTGATAAGATATTTTGCTCTATCGGTAAATAATTCTTTTGAAAAAGGTATTGCAAATAATATAAGGACTTATTATTCACAGACCCGAAAAGATTTTTATTTTAACGCTGATCCGATCACTTCATCAGAATTTAATATCAGCAAAAATATTCAAAGCCGTACAGAAACATCATATCAGCTTTTTGACCGTTTATCTTACGATGAATTTTTGGATCTCTTTTCACTTGATCTTGTCGGCGGTATCAATTGGAGAAGCATAGATCGTGATATAAAATATAAAACTGCAGAGCTTCAAACGAATTCTTTATATGACACAAAAATTGATGAAATAAAACTTGAGTTCGCCGCTATTGCCAGATATAATTCAAGAATTTTTAATGGTTCTATAAGATTGAATATAGATGAACGGGATGAGAAGCATTCAGTTAAAAGATTTGAAAGTATATCGGAACAATTATTTGAGCAGAAAACAGAATTAGAAGAGCAGAAAAACAATAACTCTAACAGAGTTACTATTGCTTTAAATGGTGACCTGAAAATATCACAGGAAGATTTTTTAACCTTTTCTCTTTATCAAAGTAAGCTTGTTTATGATACTAAAAGCATCTTAAATGATGATGACAGAGATGAGCTTCTTTCAATAATCAGGCTGCGATATCTGAGAAATCTTAACTCATATTTTAGTGTATTTATCAACACTGAATATACTTCATCTCATACAGTGTATATCTTCGCCAGTCGTAGTTCCAACAATAAAAAAAACCGGATTTTAAGATTACGAACGGGCGGAGATTATATCGGGAAAAATTTCAGTTCGTTTAACAGTTTTGAAGTCTCCGCAAATTATACAGTTTATGATTTTGAAGACATAACGTCTAATTATCAGAGTTATTCATTCAGACAGTTTACTGCTATTGATTCAACAACAATCGATCTAACTGAAAAGCTAAAACTTTTTACTTTTGCTTATCTTAAACTTTCGGAAGTCGGTGATTTTAGCTGGAATTCATTTTCAACCAAACCAACCAGAATATTAAAAGAAATTTATTTTGAACCGCGTTTTATCCTCAATTATTTACGCTCCAACTTTTCGATTGGATTAAGATTATTTATTTTGGACACATACTCATATAAGATTGCTGAAAAACAATTAGAATCTGAATATTTAAGTATTGGACCAATTGCAGCAATTGACATTTATGTCTGGAATAGAATTAATCTGATTATAAAAGGTTATTATGAGTTTATTACCAATACTAATGTACCTGATAAAGAACAGGCAAGTTTAATTATGCAGGTAAATTGGAAATTTTAGTGTAAACAAATATATTCACGATAAATAAATAAAATACTTTTTAATCAACTTGACTGAACCAAAATATTATTTAGAGATTGAAAGTACTCCAAACAACTTGATTACAGTTGAAGAGTTTGTTAACTACTTTTCTGTTGAATTAGGTTTAGATCAGGAGAAGATTAACGGTTTGCTCTTATCCGTTACAGAAGCCACTACAAATGCAATTATCCATGGTAATAAAAACAATAAACTAAAATTAGTCCGGATTTCGGTTTTTGTTGAGAACTCGACTTTAACAATAATAATTAAAGATGAAGGAAAGGGCTTTAATCCTTTAATAGTACCCGATCCCACTGATCCTGAAAATCTATTAAAAGATTCCGGACGAGGATTGTATCTGATGCGTGTTTATATGGATGGATTAACATACAATCAAACACCCACAGGCACAGAAACTATTCTTACTCTAAAGATTTGACTCTTCCACTTTTCTTCAAACATTGGATTAGAGAAACAATTTGAAAATTTCTAATTTCATTATTCCTTGATCCAAGTACTCTTTGTTACTTATTCAACAAACCTAATTACTCAACAATCATACAAAGCTCTTTGCATCTGCTTTCCTACTTTTCTATTTTTAATTAAACTTTAAATAAATTTTTACTAGGAGTAATTAAAATGGCACGTAAAAAAATCGCTTTAATCGGAGGCGGACAAATTGGTGGTGTTCTGGCACAGCTTATAGCACTGAGACAGCTTGGTGATGTTGTTATGTTTGATATAGTTGAAGACTTACCACAAGGGAAAACTCTTGATATAGCTGAAGCAGCACGTGTAGATGGTTTTGATGGAAAAGTTACGGGTACGAATGATTATAAAGATATTGAAGGATCTGATCTTGTTATAATTACTGCCGGTTTACCTCGCAAACCCGGGATGAGCCGTGATGATTTGCTTGTAACTAATGCAAAGATAATGCAAATAGTTGCAGAGAATGTAAAAAAGTTTGCTCCCAATTCTACTGTCATAATCATTTCAAATCCGCTTGATGCAATGGTAACTTTATTTAAGAAAATTACCGGCTTTCCTGAAAACAGGGTTATGGGTCAGGCTGGAGTTTTAGATTCATCACGTTTTTCTACTTTTATCGCATGGGAACTTGGAGTTTCTGTTAAAGATGTTAATGCAATGGTTCTTGGCGGTCATGGTGATACAATGGTTCCGATTATCAGATATGCAAATGTAAATGGTATTCCTGTTATGGAATTGTTAGAGAAGAAGTATAATGATAAAGCAAAAGCTGCCGAAGTTATGAAAGCAATGGTTGAAAGAACTAAAGCTGCCGGCGGTGAAGTTGTTAAATTATTAAAAACAGGTTCTGCTTTTTACTCACCAGCTTCATCTGCAATTGCAATGGCAGAAGCAATTATATATGATGAAAAACGTGTTCTTCCTGTTTGTGCATTATTAAAAGGTGAATTTGGTGTCAACGGCTATTATGTTGGCGTGCCAGCTGTACTTGGTGCAAATGGAGTTGAAAAAGTTGTTGAGTTTGAACTTAATGCAGAAGAGCAAGCTTTACTCGATAACTCAGTAAAAGCAGTTAAAGAACTTGTTGCAGATATGGAAAGATTGGGTTTTTAATTATTGCAACGCCGAAATCATTTTCTGCGAAATAAAACCAAAATAACTGATACACTTTCATTATAAGTTAATATCTTTTTATAGTACTTAATAATAAGTTAAGAATCAGTGCCCGGAACAGGACTTGAACCTGCACTGGCTTGCGTCAACTAGCTCCTGAAGCTAGCGTGTCTACCAATTCCACCATCCGGGCAGTTCCAATTTCGATGAACAATAAGAATTATTTTTTAATTCTGTTTCATTAAATATCAGAATTTTTAATCATTATTTAAAAGAGTATTATTGATTAATTTCACTGATTCAATATTTCCAATAATTACTTTTACTACTTTATTTCTGAATGCTTCCAATTGCAGAGCGCTCTATCTTAACTTTTACATTCGGTGCAATTTCTATTAAAACTGTTTTTTCTTCAATCCCAACTATTGTAGCATGAACACCGCCGCTTGTAATTATCTTATCGCCTTTTTCAATATTTGATAAAAGTTTATCTCTTTCCTTTGCTCTTTTCTGCTGCGGTCTGATAATCATAAAATAAAATATAGCGAAGATAGCACCAAACATAATTACAGTGCTGATTAAACTTCCGCCGCCTCCATCTCCACCTTGCGGCGGAGCCATTGCTAAAAATATATCCAATTTACTCTCCTTTAAATTTTAGTTTTTAATTGATATTTCTTTTACTGTTTTATTCTTCCATTCCATAAAATCACCTTCAATAATATGTCTTCTCGCATCAGTAACAAGCTGCAAATAAAAATACAAATTATGTATTGATGCTAACTCTAACGCAAGTATCTCTTCGGCAATAAATAAGTGTCTTAAATATGCACGGGTATAATTTCTGCAAGTATAACAATTACATTTATTATCCAGCGGATTAAAGTCATCTTTATATTTAGCATTCCGCATCGAAAGAGTTCCGCTCCAGGTAAACACATTTGCATTACGTGCATTTCTTGTAGGCATAACACAATCAAACATATCAATACCAAGTGCAATTGATTCAAGAATATTTTCAGGTCTGCCGACACCCATTAAATATCTTGGTCTTTCATCGGGCATAAAGTCAGTTGTAAAATCTATAAACTCATACATTTGCTCTGTTGGTTCGCCTACTGCTAATCCACCAATTGCATAACTATCAAAATCAAGTTTTAATAAATCACTTACAGATTTTTCTCTCAGGTCTTTATAGATACTTCCCTGAATAATACCAAACTGATATTGTTTATGACCATACATAGGTTTTGAATTAACAAATGCTTCTTTATTTAATACTGCCCAGTTACTTGTAAGTTCAACAGATTTTTTTGCATAATCATAATCGCAGGGATATGGTGCACATTCATCTAAAACCATCATGATATCAGAACCAATGCTGCGCTGAATCTGAATTACTTTTTCAGGTGTAAAAAAATGTTTTGATCCATCCAAATGCGATCTGAATTCAACACCGTCGGATTTTAATTTCCTTAATTCAGCAAGGCTGAAAACCTGATAACCGCCGCTATCAGTTAAGATTGGTTTATGCCAATTCATAAACTTATGAAGCCCTCCGGCAGATTCAAGTATTTCGGTACCTGGTCTTAAATAAAGATGATAAGTATTTGAAAGAACAATTTGTGCTTTTATTTCTTCAGCTAAATAATTTTGATTAACTGCCTTTACAGTTCCCTGCGTGCCAACCGGCATAAAGATAGGAGTTTCAACTTTTCCATGATCAGTTTCAAACCATCCAGCACGCGCATCAGATTCTTTGTCTTTTGAATCAATATTAAGCTTTAACAATAGTAATTTCAAAAAAATTGTGCAGCAAATTTAACTTATTAATACTTTCTATCCCAATAGATTTTAATAAGTTATTTTTCACATTTACCGGATTTTTCTTGTCTTTGGATCTTTGCCGTAGAAGAAAAATACGGGATTATACTGCTTGGGTACTAATTTTCGCAGTGGGTCTTTCGCTCAAACTCAAACTATAATAAGGTGAGAAGTAATAATAATAATATAAACTAAAGAAATTTAGCTTTTTCTTCTTCAGATGGAATCCTACAAACATCTTTTTTACCAAATATTCTGTACCGATTATTAGCTATTAAACTATAAATCCAATCAGTAAAAGATTCAGGAAGATATTTGAATAACAAAATTATTTTTAGCCATCCACTTATATCTTTTGCAATTTCAAAAACAGCTGAAGATTTTTTATAAGTTTTATCGTTCCTGATTAAAATGAATGAATCAAAATCATTTGCTGGCAGATTTAGTTTTTTAAGCAGTTCAATTCCCTTTTCCGATTGAAGTGCTGTAAACTTGAATTGATTCTTTTTATCACGATCAATTATAAAGTTAACCCAATAATTACAGAAGTTACAAACCCCATCGAAAAGAATTATTGAATTATTTTCCTGGTTCATTTATAATAATTAATAGACTCTTAAAAGTGGTATCACACCAAAATCTTTTCTGATCAGCAAACCATTAACACTAAAGATAAGTTTAACTTCAATGGTATCTTTTTTAATTAAGACAGGATCAATTTTTGTTTGATAATAATTTGAAAAAGTAAATTCCTTTATACCCATTTCAGAATTATAAAATAATTGCAGTTCGGCAGTTAATGAATAAATTTCTTTATCCTTTTCCATAATAATTATTTTATCAAGAAAAATTTCTTTTTCATTTAGATTTTCAGGTAATTCATATTTACCAGTAATATGAAATGACCCAGGACCGCCAGGCATTAAATTGAGCCAGCTTTGAATATTAGAAATTTTAATATTCAAGTCCTCAAATTCTTTTTGAGATAAACCTGTTGAACAAGAAATTAACAAAGAAAAAAGATACAATACGCTTATGTACAAACCGACTTTTTTCATTGGTTAAAATATCTTATAAATAATTAAAACTGTGGTTAATGAATAAAGTAAAACTGTAACTATCATCGGCAAATCCGTTAGCATTATCTGAGTTGTGTTTTCACCCTTTTGATTAAGATATTCTAAATACATATATCTGAAAATTCCAAATACCACAAACGGAGTAGTATAAATCAGATTTTCTGTTTCGAACACTGATACTGTTCTGGGAGAAACAGTATAAAGTGCATAACAAATTACAACTCCCGCTGCAGCTACTGTAGCCATCTGATTTGTAAAGGTAGCCGAATAATCCATAAGGACTTTTCTTGTAGAAGCTGTATTTGATTCTGACACTTGTTCAAGCTCTGAATGCCTCTTCATCACTCCAAGAAAAAGTGATATAAACATCGTGGTCAAAATCAACCAGTCAGAAATCGGAACTTTGATGATAGCAGCACCCGCAAGAACACGAATTGAAAATCCAGCAGCAATGCTGAATACATCAAGTATAACTATGTGCTTAAAATAAAATGAATAAAGTACATTAAGTATTACAAACGCAATTAAAAAATATTTGAATTCAATATCAGTATTAAAAGCTAATCCAAAAAAAATGAATAGAATTATGACTGACAGAATAACAGCATTTTTTTTACTTACTCTTCCGGAAGGCAATGGTCTGTTTTTCTTAATCGGATGATTTGCATCAGCTTCAATATCCACAATATCATTAATTATGTAGATAAAACTTGATGCTAAACAAAAGATAAAAAAAGCTTTTAATGAAATAATAAAATAATCTTCTTCAAACAGATGCATTGAAAACAACAAGGGAACAAAAACAAATAAGTTTTTAATCCATTGCGGAACTCTGATTAAATCAAAATAATTTTTAAACATCAGAATACTGCCGTTTCTTCATAAATTCCGAAAACTTCTTTCAACTCACTAACCATCTCACCAAGAGTAACATATTTTTTTGCTGCCTCAAGAAATACCGGCATAAGATTTTTTCCATCAACTGCGGCTTGTTTAATATTTTTCAGACTTTCATCAACATCCTTTTGATTACGGCTTTGTTTTAGCTCAGATAATCTTTTTATCTGCTGTTTCTGTACTTCGGGTGAAATTGTAAGAATCGGGATTTCAATCTTCTCATTTTCTTCTACAAATTCATTAATACCAACAATAAACTTTTCTTTCCTTTCAACCTCTTTCTGATATCTATAAGCTGCGTCTGAAATTTCTTTTTGAAAATAGCCGGCTTCAATTGCAGGGATAACTCCACCATAAGCATCAATCTCAGCAAAGATTTCGTTAGCTTCCTTTTCCATTTTATCAGTTAATGCCTCAACAAAATAACTTCCACCCAATGGATCAACAGTATTTATCACACCTGTTTCATAAGCAATCAATTGCTGAGTTCTTAATGCAATCTTAACAGCTTTTTCACTTGGCAATGCAAGAGTTTCATCCATAGAGTTTGTATGTAATGATTGTGTTCCGCCAAGAACTCCGGCTAATGCCTGAAAAGCTGTTCTTACAATATTGTTTTCCGGTTGTTGTGCAGTTAGAGTGCATCCAGCAGTTTGAGTATGAAACCGCAGCCACCAGGATCGAGGATTTTTAGCTCTGTATTTTTCCCTCAATCTTTTAGCATAAATTTTTCTCGCTGCACGAAACTTCGCAATCTCTTCAAAAAAATCTAAATGAGAATTAAAGAAGAAAGATATTCTTGGTGCAAACTCATCAACATCCATTCCCCTTTCCATACAAGCTTCGATATACGCAAATCCATCGGCAAGAGTATAAGCAAGCTCTTGAACAGAAGTTGAACCTGCTTCACGAATATGATAACCGCTTACCGAAACCGGATTCCATTGCGGAACTTCGTTTTTACAATATTCAATCATATCTACAATAATTCTCATAGAAGGAGTTGGAGGATAAATAAATTCCTTTTGAGCGATGTATTCTTTCAGAATATCATTCTGCAATGTTCCGCGCAAATCTTTGAAATTAACTCCCTGTTTTTGAGCAACTGCTAAATAAAATGCAAAGATCATTGCAGCCGGGGAATTGATTGTCATAGAAGTTGAAACTTTATCAAGCGGAATTTTATCGAAAAGAGTTTCCATATCCTGCAGTGAAGAAATCGCAACACCGCAGATCCCAACTTCACCATCACTTAATGGAGCATCCGCATCCCATCCCATCAACGTGGGGAGATCAAATGCAACTGATAAACCTGTTTGTCCATGATCAAGCAAATAATGAAATCTTTGATTGGTATCTTCCGGTGAACCGAATCCGGCAAACTGCCGCATCGTCCATATCTTTCCACGATAACCATTAGAGTGAATCCCGCGGGTATAAGGATAATCACCGGGGAAACCGATTTCACTAAGGTAGTTAATATTTTCAATATCATCAGGTCCATAAAAAACATTAATATCTTTTCCGCTTACAGTAGTAAATTTTAATCCATTGGTCTTAGCAGACTTAGCTTTTTCATCGTAGCTTTTTCTTTGTTTAAGATATTCTAAATCAGACATTTATTTACCTTTTATATTAGTTAGAATAATTTTCCCAATATTTAAGATGTTCTTCCAAATCTTCTGTCAAATTCTTCAAGTGATATTTTAATAACAACTGGTCTTCCGTGCGGACAGACATAAGGCATTGATGTTGCGAATAATTGATCTATCAGCAAACGCATTTCTTTTTCTGATAATCTGTCACCTGCTTTAATAGCAGCTTTACATGAAAAGGATTTTGCAATATTATCTTTTTCCTCAAGATGTTTTTCAGATTGATTGGTTAAATATTCAGATATAAATTCTTTTAATATCTTCTCCTCAGACCCGCTTTTAATATCATCAGGAACGCCTTCAATTAAAATATAATTCTTTGGTAGATATTTTAATCTGAATCCGAGCTTAGAAATCATTGGATCAAGTTCCTTTATTATCTCATAACTGGCAAGATCAAACTGCAGTTTAATCGGGAATAATAACTGCTGTGAAAACGGCAGGTTTGTATCTAATCTTGATAGAGCTTTTTCATATAAAATTCTTTCGTGTGCAACGTGCTGATCAATTATCATCAATCCGCTTTTGATCTGAGAAAGAATATATTTGTTATGCAATTGAATCAGAAAAGTGGTATCCGGATCCGAAGATGCACTTTTTTCAACTTTACTCTCAATGTTATTTCCTAAAATATCAGTTTCTGATCTAATACTTAAATCTAAAGCTGCATCTGGTAAAATATTTTTTTTAAGATCTCCAAAGACAAGATCAATCTCTTCATCAGTTACAGTAGTTCTTTCTCTTCTATCTCTGGAAACAAATGAAGGTCTGTCTGAAAAATCGTTTTGTTTAAGAGATTGAAAAGGATTGAAGGCAAGTTTTTCATTTCCCTCTTCAGTATCTGAAAATGACATTGTTGGTACAAGATCGTAAGTACCGATACTTTTACGAACGACCGAAAGAACAAAATTGTAAATATCTTTTTCATCATCAAATTTAACTTCAAGTTTTGAAGGATGAATGTTTACATCAACCTTTGCAGGATTTAATGAAATAAATAAAATAAAAAACGGATAGTCACCTTTTTCCAGTATGTTTTCAAAGGCTGTAAACACAGCATGGTTGATGCTTTTATTAAAGACAAATCTTTTGTTCAAAAACAAAAATTGTTCGCCTTTGCTTTTCTTAAAAATCGATGGTTTGCCAATATAACCTTTTACACTAAGATATTCAGTTTCTTCTTTAACTGGAATCAATGCTTCAAGCATATTATCAGCAAAAACCTGTTGAATTCTTTCGTTAAGACTTCCTTCTTTATAATCATATACCAGGTTATCAGCGTTGTAAAATCTGAAACTAATTTCGGGATATGCCAATGCAATCCTGTTAAAGGTATCAATGATATGCTTTAATTCAGTTGTATCAGACTTTAAAAATTTCCTTCTGGCAGGTATGTTGTAAAAAATATTCTTTACAGATATACAAGTTCCTTTAGCAGTTGATATTCTTTCTGTAACAACCTCGCTATCATTTTCAATTTTTATCAAAGTACCTGTTTCTTCATCAGCGGTTTCGGTTTTAATTTCAAGCTGACAAACTGCTGCAATTGAACTTAATGCTTCACCGCGAAAACCTAAAGTACTAATTGATTCGAGATCCTCGATAGATGAAATTTTACTTGTAGCATGTTTTCTGATACTTAATAGAGCTTCCTCTTCAGTCATACCGCTGCCATCATCACAAACCTGAATAAGAGATTTTCCTGCCTGTTTAACAATAAGCTCAATGTTGGAAGCTTTTGCATCAATCGCATTTTCCAATAATTCTTTTACAACAGACTCAGGTCTTTGCACTACTTCGCCGGCAGCAATTTTATTGGCAATGTTTTCTGGTAATATTTTTATCCGTGAAGCCACTATTTTTTTCTTTCGTATCTGAATATCTCAAACAAATCGTGATCCTCTGTTTTTTCAATTTGCCATTTTTCTTTATCAAACTCAGGAAATTTTATTTCGCCTTCAGCTTCAAATTTCATAAAAGTTATTATCATTTCATCTACCAAGGGAATAGCCTGTTTGTAAATTTCACCGCCGCCGATGATAAATATTTTTTCCGGTTTCAGTCCTCTGCAATAATCGATTGCATTTTGTAATGATAGCATAATTATTACTTCTTCAAAATCAGTTTTATAGTTTACATTTCTGCTTACTACAATATTTAATCTTCCTTTAAGCGGTTTACCGAGAGTCTCAAAAGTTTTTCTGCCCATTATAATAGGAAAACCAAGCGTAGTATTTTTAAAATGTTTAAACTCTTCTTTTACGTGCCAGGACATCTGCCCGTTTGATTTACCAATTACACCATTTTTTGCAATTGCAACAATCAGACTGATTTTCAAACTGCAACCTCAAATCTGATTTTTTCATGGTATTTATAATCACTTAACTCAAAGTCCTCAAACTTTAATTTATCAATAGATTTTTTTGCAATTTTTAATTTTGGTAAAGGTAGTGGTTCTCTTTGTAACTGTAATTTCAATCCTTCAAGATGATCATATTTTTCCATTGGACTTCCCTTTTGAGCATGATAAATATGCGCATCAACAATTGTATGAGCAAACTCACCAAGTTCTAGACCTGCTTCCTGAGCAATAATCTGAGTAAGCAGTGAATAAGCGCCTAAATTAAACGGAATTCCTAAAGCAATGTCTCCGGAACGCTGAGTTAAATGACAATTAAGTTTTCCGGAGTTTACATTAAACACAAATGAGTAGTGGCAAGGTGGAAGCTTGCTTACAGTTGCATTAGCCGGATGCCAGGCAGAAACCACAAATCTTCTTGAGTTTGGATTAATTTTTATCTCATTAATTACCCACCCTACCTGATCAAAAGTTAATGCTCCGTTTTCTTCCTTTCTAACAAATGGATTATTCACATCAACATAAACTTCACCATCCAATATTGCATCTGAAGCTGGAACCGGAAACCTTCTCCAAAATCTGCCGTAAGCAGTTTGCAATCTGCCGGACTCATCAGCCCAGGCATCCCAAATTTTAGTGTGTTGTCTCAAATTCTTGATATGATGCTCACCGGACAGATACCACAATACTTCATTAAGTAATGACTTCCACTCAATTTTTTTTGTAGTTAAAAGCGGGAAACCCTTTTGCAAATCAACTTTGTAGAAGGCTCCAAAATAAGATATTGTATCAATACCTGTTCTGGATTTTTTATATGTTCCCTTATCAATAACCAGTTTTACAAGATCTAAATATTCTTTCATTTAATTCAATTTTAGATTATGAATTTGTTAAAAATTTTAAGCAATTTACAAAAAAAAGATATGGGGTAAAATTTTATTTAATGATTTGTTTAATAACTATTTCAGCCGCTCTTTGTATCCCTTCTTCATAGTTTTGTATTGCTTCCAGCTTTGTACCGTAAAAATCTGATAAGTTTATAAAGTGTATATAAGCTGGCAGTTTTATTTTCTCAGTAAGCTCTGTACTGCCATTAATAAAGTAAAGCGGTATTGAGTTTTCCTGACAAATTTTTACTAAAACTCCAGTTGCCTTTCCCTCTAATGACTGCAGATCAAATTTACCTTCGCCGCTTACTACCAAATCAATTTTTGAAAAATCAATGTCTTTCAATATTTCATTTGAAATAAATTTCTCTGCAGATATTATTTCAGCACCAAGAAATATATTTAATCCTGCAGCCAAACCTCCACCAGCGCCATTCAATTTATCTGGTACGGGTAATCTAAAATCAGATTTAATTAAAGAAAGAATATTACTAATCCCGCTTTTTATTTTTTCAATATCCTCAGATGAGGCACCTTTCTGGGGTCCATAAATCTCAACTGCACCGGGATTACCAAGTAATTCAGTTTCAACATCAACTATGCAATAAACCCTGAACGGTAATTTTTGAAAATCAAATTTTAATTTTACTGCTCTGTTAAAGCTTATAGGTAATGGTTCAATAAATACAGAATTTTCATCAAACAGTTTTAGACCAAACTCGGAGCAAGCACCAACTCCAAAATCAATAGTTGCGGTACCACCCACACCAATCCAAATAGAATTAATTTCAAGTTCATGATTATCAACTAAAGAAACCAAATTTTGCAGTACTACTCCAAGAGCAGAACTATTTATTGCTAATGGGCTTCTATTGTGCTCTGAAAATCTTTTTAATCCGAAAATCTGTGCAGTTTCAATAAAAACCCGTTTATCTTTTTCTGAATATAATACTTGGCATTCATTTAGATTATCTCCATAAGTTATTATATCTATGGCAGATATATTTTTCAGATTATAGATATTCTCACAGACTTTTATGAATCCATCTCCCCCATCCGTTAATGGTCTGCATATAAGATTAAGTTCTGATTTAACAGAGAATTCTTGTTTAAGAATTTCAGCAATCCTTGTCGAGTCTGCACATTCTTTATAGCTATTTGGACAAATAAGAACATTCATGATTGAAATAGACTATCAACAAACTTATTAAGCTCTTTATAGACTTGCTCCGCCTGAAGTCCGCCAGGTTTTGAATAATCACATTTCTTGGGGTCTATTGGACACTGAGTTTCACAATACTTTCTTTCAGGCAGCAATATATAAGATTTATTTCCCAAAGGTCCCCATAACTCTTTTGAACAAGCAGTTAGTGGGCAGAAAACTGAAAAAGTTGGTACTTTTAATGCAGCACAAATATGCATTGGTCCAGTGCTATTAGAAATCAGAACGTCCAAAATTGAAAACTTAATAATATTTGATCTTAAACTTTTGCCGTCAAAAAAATATCTTGCACCCGGGATATCTTTTACTTCAGATGGCGGGTTAAAATCTGTTATTAGAATTTCATAATTAGATTTCTGTATCAATAACTCAATTAATTCTCTATAGGTACTCAATGACAAATTCGGTGAAGAATTACCGCTAGTTGTATGAACTCCAATAATTATTTTTCCATCCTCCCTTAATTGCTTTTTTATTGCCATTGCTTGATTGGATTCTTCTTTTGTTAGAAATATTTCGGGGTAAATATCTTTAACAGGAAAATTTAACTTTCTCAACATATCAAGACAATAATCTGCTTCGTGCCGCAGGGGAATATATTTTTTTCGATCAACAAATTTGGTAAAAGTTAAAAACTGATAAAGTTTGTGACCGACTCCGATTCGATTTTTAATTCCAGCAAATAATAAAACATAATTCAGTCTCTCATCAGGTAATAACATAAAACCGTGTGTAAATTTCTCTGTTCTGATTTCTTTTACTAATTCCCAAAACGGTTTATTAGTCCGGTCAGGATTATCATAAATAATTATTTTATCAACCCAGGGATTATTTAAATAAACATCCTTTGTCTGACATTTTACCAGGACAGCAACAAAACAATTTGGATCCCTTTTTTTTATTTCTCTTGGAAGAGGTGTTGATAGCACAACATCTCCTATTCTATCAATCCTTGTAATTAAATATCTGTCCTGCTTCATTACAAAATTAATTTTGTTTTATTTCCCAAATTTTCATCTGAACCTGCAATTTGGTTATGGCATGCATTAACGAAACCATTAAACCGTGTTTACCATCCTTAATCCCTTTGCGAAACAGATAATGCTGCAAAAATGCCACCACCGGAAAAAATATAATTCTAAATGTCGAAACTTTTTTCTTTCTGTGTTTTTCTTCAGCTTCTAATGAGGAATATGTATTTATTTTATCGAATCCTTCTTTAAGATTATTATATGAATAATGAAGAATTACATTTTTTAATTCTGCAACCTCTCCCTCTACGATAAATTTTTCGTGAACAAGCCTCTCGCTAAGTTTGGTTTTGGATTTTCTGAATAATCTAAGTTGATAATCATTTCCCCAGCCGCAGCCACTTATCTTTTTACCAATAAAATAATTTTCTCTTTTCATTTTGAAGGCAGAGTACTTTGTATTATCAAGATCATAGTTGAGTATTTCATCGGCAAGCGGTTTTGTTACTCTTTCATCTGCATCAAGACTAACTACCCATTCATTTTTTGCAAGTGAAATTGCATAAGATTTTTGTTTTGAATATCCAAGCCATTTCTGAACAAAGACTTTATCTGTAAATTCCTTTGCAATTTCAACTGTGTTATCAGTACTTTCTGAATCAACAACAATTATTTCATCTGCCCAGACTGCGCTTTGCAGACAATCTCTGATATTATTTTCCTCATTACCAGTAATAATCACAACTGAAATTTTATTTTGTGCTTGCATTGTTTTCAATTTTCCATTGTTGTTTCAAATTTAATAAAATATGTTAAAAGATATTTTATTAAAGTCAGTGGTTTAGCATAGAATAAAGATATTCCGGATATTTAGAGAAACATGGATTTATGAGGTTTATCAGCTTGAAATTTTAAGTTAAACAGAAATGAGCAATTAAAGAGAATCTGAATACTACATTCACTATTTTCTAAAAAGTTTTGAAATTATGTAATTCCATACTTGGCGTACAATTGTTTAAGTTTTTTGTTTACTTCATCAAAACTGTGATATTTTCTTATCCAGTCTATTCCTCTTTTGCCGATATCAATTCTTTCTTTTTCATTATCCACCAGCTCAATAAGACGATTATATAATTCATCAAAACTGTTTGCAACAACAAAAGGATTTTCTTTAAGCCAACTTATGTATTCTTTGGTCATATTTGTAATTGTTGGAATACCCATTGCCAAAGTTTCTAAACCAGCTTTTCCATAACCGGTTCCACCCATTGTTCCGCCAACCTGATCAATTGAAATATCACATTGACTCTTAATCTCAAGCAGTTTGCTTCTTTCAATATTTTCTAAAAGCAGGAACTCGATATTTCTCTCTTTCTTAATTTTTTCAATTACTGAGATAATTAACTCAGTCCCTTTATACTTTCTATTTGTCGGCGAATGAATAATCTTAACTACTTCGCTTATTCTTTCTTTTTTCTGTGGCAGCTCAGATATATCGTAAGGATAGAATAAATATTCCAGATCTTTCTTCAATGCTAAATGATCAAATTCACTTGTAATATTTAGATCAGAGATTTCATCAAGTTCTTTTATCAAGCCGCGGATTCTCAAATCACTTCCATAATAACAGCAGACAATTTTCTTCCCTTGTTTCTTCCATTTTAATGCTTGCCTGGCATTTCGGTAAAAATCCAGCCCACCATCATAATGAATAATATCAAAATCATTAAGACTGTAATCGGAAATAGCTTTTTCAATCTTTGGTTTAGCAAAGATATCATATAATCTATAATATACTTTTTCAAAAGAATTTTTTGGAGTAAAGTAATGTGCTTGATTCCTCAGCTTTGCTTCTATTCCTTCTACTTTTTTCCTTTTCATTTTATTAACAAGTGAGAAGTTTGGAAGGGGCAGCTTCAAACAAACATCTTCAGGAAAAACACGTTCGTTTTGATGAATAGTAATTATACGGGAGTAATCACCGCAGGCATTATGCATTTGAAAGAAATCATAAGGTACTCCGGCAAAGTTAATAGGAGCTATGTGAAGTATTTTTAGCAAATGGCTTTAATTTGATAATAAAAATGTAAATGCAATGTTACTCTAAATTAGTCTGAGTTTAGTATTTCTGATTCATTTCAACTCAATTTTCAACATGCCTAATCTGACTGTTGTTATTGGATGATAACCAAGATAACGATACTTCAATTCTACAATTCTTTAAAAAAAGTATCTCTGAATATTCCGCGGGCTCCAAAGTTTTCTTTAAATCTCCCGAGTCCCCAGTTTGGTTCCATTGCAACTGTAAAAATTCCAAAGTCCAAAAATCTAAATCCTTCAGTTTGATATCTTTTCATTATTTCATAAAAGAGTAAATTAACCGGTCGGTATTCCTGATAAGCTTCATCGTGACTGATATAGAATGCAAGGACAACATTTTTGTTAACTGAAAAATTACAAACACCTGCAAGCATCTTATCATTAAGAAAAGCTCCCCACAATCTTATTTTAGAAGGAAAAAGAGATTTAACTTTCTTTAATTCATCTAATGTATGTGCGGGATTTACTCCATGGCGCAATTTCAAATTCTTCTTTAAGATTTCGTAATACTCATCAAATCTTTCAGTCTCAACTATTTCAACTCCTTTTTTAAGAGCTTTTTTTGTTGCAGTTCTTGCTTCAGCACGATATGAATTAAGTAATTGATCTGGTTCAAAATCCAGTTGAACCACACTTGATACTTCCCTTTTAAGATATTGAAAACCACCTCTTACCAAAGCAAAATCAAGATAATTAGAATATTTTGTTTGATAGATCATTGGTGCAAGTGTTAACTGAATTAGATCTGCCTTTAATGATTTTGCGTGTTCAACCATCATATCAACTAAATCGTGTGCTTCACGGAAGTTCAGATCACTATTATGTACAAATCCGCCGAAAGATGCACCCGGATGTGATGATAATATTTTCTTTCCTTCTCTTTCAATTAGAGCTGCAGTAAAGATTGAATACAGTTTGCCATCTTTTGTTATATAAAATGATTTGTCTTTGAATTTATCTTTTGAGTGATAAGATAGAAATCTTCTTTTACTGAACATTGTTCCATTATCGGAGTTATCAACAAAATTATCCCATTCCTCCGGAGATAATATTTTTTCATCAAATTGGAAATACTCTAACATTTTGTTTTGGGTAAAATGAATAATAATCTTTTATAAAAACACTCATTTGAATTTTGCTAACCTTGCAACACAGATTTTTTCAGAGAACCGGATTCGCAAAAATATTGCTATAAATAATTCTAAAATTTAAACTGCAGAGAGAATAAATTTGCACTTCCCATTTCTAATGAGAATGGAAGAAATGCATAATCAAATTTCAAGCTGCCCCACATCAATCCAATACCAGTGGTAAGACCGCGGCTCTCAAAACCGCTTTGATATCCTGCTCTTATAGCAATTAGTTTATTATATAAAACTTCACCGCCAAAATTAAAATGATTGTCTTCTGTATCTAGATATTTCTGAAACTCGATACCGCCGGTAAAATCAATTTTTAAATCTTCTAATGAATGAGTGTATGCAAGTCCGGTTCTAATTTCTGTAGGTAGCTTTGTAGATTCATTTCTAAGTTTACTCATTGAACCGATATTTTTTACAACTATTGACGGAGTTAAACCCTTAATCGGCAGAAGATAATTGATACCGAAATCGAAACCGAAACCTGTTGCTTCATCATTCAGCATTCCTTCATAAAGATATTTAAGAGTAACACCCATCGTAATTTCATCTGTAACAAAAAAACCTGTAGATAAACTGCCGTAAAAATAATTTGCATCAAAAGTTGTAATCGGCTCGCCAGGGACTTCTCTGTACTCAATCCCATCAACCGAAGTAACATTAAAGCCTAATGCAAAGGGCAAACCAAAGATTGTAGTTTTTGCTCCTATTACTTCGCTTTTAACATCCTGTATCCATTCATTATGCATAAACAGAACTTCTGATTCATTTGTGAAAGCAAGTTTTGCGGGATTGTAAAACAGACTGGTAATATCGTTTGATAATGCTGTACCTGCATCACCCATTGCAATGTTGCGTGCACCAAATCCGTATTTAAGAAATGAAAGTCCCGTACTTCCAGCAGATTGAGGGATTATAAATGCCGCCGAAAATAAAAATATTAAAAGAATTTTTTTCATGGTATTACTTTGTTACATTGATTCATTGTTTCATTATATAATTGTTTCATAGTTTCATTGTCGAATTGCTCATTAGGTCTTATGATTAATTTACCTTATTTAAATAACAATTAAGCAATCAAACAATTGAACAATGATTTTATATTAAAAACTAAAATTAACTCCAATAATATGCCTATCGGATGGCGAATATTGTTCGATCATAAAAGCATAATCCACACCTATAATTATTCTATCAAACATCTTAGAATATGAAAAGCCAAATGCAGGTTTAACACCAAAATCAAGATTTCTTAAATTTAGCTGGTCAAGTCCGCATCTTATAAAAAGATTTTCATAAATATTATATTCTGCACCGGCACGAATAATACTAGATCTCGCATTACTGCTTTCAAATTCAACTGCCGCTAATAATTTTATTTCAGGATTATAATAACTAATTCCAATTTTTTTTAATAACGGAAAATTATCAGTTAGTTGTAAACCCTGCTGCTCATAAATTGGTTTTGTATCCCACTGATACTTGCTGTTAATATCAGTGAGCATAAATGATATATTCCAGTTATCATTTATTTTGAATAAAGCTCCTAAATCAAGCCCAACTCCGCTGGATGTAATTTCTTCGTATAATTTGTAATAAAAAAATTTTACTGCTAAACCAAGTGAAAGTACTTTTGAAAATCTATTTGATACACTTAAAAAGAACTGATTTTCTGATGTAGATAAATCCTTGGTGTGTAAACCATTATTATCTCTTCCGTCAATAGATCCGACACCGGCATTAATAATTCCGGCACTTATTCCGGCAGAGCTTACAGGTTTTCTGTTTTCAGTTGAATCTTTAGAAGAATAAAAATCAAACTTGCGTGTAAAGCTCAAAAAGTTTAACGATCTATCGAGTGATAAAAAGGTATAGCCTGTCTGAAAAGAATTATTCTCTTGAAATGGAGAAAGTGCTGGATTGTAATATGATACTAAAATGCCGTTTGTAACAGAAGACATTGCATTGCCCATCCCAATTCCGCGTGCACCAAATCCCATCCGGCTAAAAGAACCAACTTTAGAACTCAAATCTGTATATTGAGGCTGGGCAATTAAGCTGCCTGAAATAAATAATAGTACTGTAAAAAACAAAAATATCTTTTTCATTGAATTACCAAAATCTTCCCGTAAACAGAATCATCACCAGTTTTTATACGATAGAAGTAAACACCGTTGGGTATGTAATTGCCATTATCATCTCTGCCATCCCAAAACTCCGGCTGTCCTTCAATATCATTTTTTCGCGGTGCATTTTGTATAATTGTACGGATGTAATTAAAACCAAAATCAAATATCTGAATTGTTACATCTTTCTGCTGTCCGCCAGTACTGTATTTTATCTTTAGTTCTTCTTGTCGTGGATTAAACGGATTCGGGAAACAATATGTTTCATTATCTGCTGTAAGTGGCTGTGAAGCAAAATAAATTTTCCAGTTTCCCTGCCACATTTGTCCGGGTGTTTCAACAAGTTTAACAAGTCCATCACCAGAGGCGAGCCATATATTATCTGCATAAGAATCAGCATCATAAAATATTTTTGTTTTTAATGATGTTTCTGACTCCTGGTCCACGATTGAATTAGGGAGTATCCAGTTTAACCCGTTATCAGACGATCTGAAAACGCCGTTATCAGTTGCAGCCATTACATCAAAATTTTTAAAACCAAAATTATGTGTGCGTTCATCAGTTAAAAAAGTTTTCCAACTTTGTCCACCGTTAGATGAAGAACTGACTCCATAAAATTCATTCTGATCTTCTGCTTTCCAGGTTGAAGCCCAGAGAATATTATTATATTTATTATAGCCAAGTGCTGTAATAAAATTTCCACTGATCGGTTCATTTTGATTCTGGGCATTAAATTTTGTCCAGCTGATTCCTCCATCAGTAGATTTGTTAATACCATTTGCAGTGCCGACATACAGTGTAGTATCATCAATTGCAATTACAGAAAACACACGATGATTTAAATTACCTGCTCCGCAGAAACTACCAGCAACCGGTGAAAGGCAAAAATTAAGAGTGTCATTCGGTGATATAGAATTTAAATTATCAGGTGGAAGAACAACTCTTTTCCAGTTTTGTCCGTTATCGGTGCTTTTTCTTAACCCGCCTGCAAATGTTGCTATCCAGATTGTGCCGGGAGTAAAAGCAATATCATAAGCAAGATTTTGTATTGCAACAGTAACCGGCAGAGCTTGCAAGGTATTAATTCCATATCGTTCGGTTGTACTATCCGGATGATCTAATGGTTGAGGAACACTTGTCCAGGTTACGCCAAAATTCGTAGTGTATTTTAGTCCTGTACCTTCAGGCAACCTACCGCCTCCGGTAACTTCAGTTGATCTTGCTGTAGCACACCAGAAAGCTCCGTTATAATAACCTATTGCAGAAACATTGTCAGTTCCAAAATCAGATTGCCCATAAAAGTTAGTCCAGTTTAATCCATTATCTGTAGAAAGACTTACCGCTCGGCTGCTTCCTAACCAGATTGTATCACCCATAGTAATTATATCAATTACGCTATTGCTTAAAGGATTTTTTGTTTGCTCTTTTGATAATTTTATTTCGTCTTCAGATAAAGAGTAAGATAATGGTACAGATTGGCTGAGACCATTAAAGTTTATTAAAAGTAAAAACAGTAAAACGAAATAAATATTTTTCATTGAATAAGTACAGAATGATTAATAATGTTGCTTAGTTTTCCGCCGCGATCTTTAGCTTGAAACTCGAACCTGTATGTTCCTTTAAGGTTTGTAGATGAAATTTGTATCAATAAAGAGTAAATCCCATCCCCTGCTGTCTGATCACCATGGTCAGAAAGATTTCCATCATCAAAAAGAATGTTCTGGTTACCGTTTGTAGTACCATCTGGTCTGTAAACTACAAAATAAACTTTTTCAATATCACTAAGTCCATTCTGATCATTAACTTGAACAGACGTTAAAATTAAGGTTGTAGTTGTAACAACTACTGTATCGGGATCAACAATTGTATTAGAGATAACAGGAGCTATATTAGCTTTGCCATTATTATAATCATAATATGATACTGCCACCTGATTAGTTCTATTTAATCTATCGTTAACAAAAAATTTTACTTCGTAATTACCATTAATTTGATTTGAATCAAGCGGAAAAATGCCTGAATAAATATCATCATTTCTTGTTAAATCACCGTTTGCCGGATTACCATTATCCAGTAAAAAAAATGGAACTGAATTTATTTTAATCTTAGCAGGTGAATAAATATCATAAAAGAGAGAATTAATATCCTGAGCAGAATTTAACTCAACTCTAAAAATTGCCATAGTATCAATTGGATATTGAAATGAACTTTTTAGACTAACTCTTACTACCTGATAAGAAGTATTTTCTACTTCAATAACATCTGAATAATCCTTCTCACATCCCTCTAAAAGAAGCACACAGAGAATAATAATAAGTAAAGTTAAAAATTTAATTTTCATATAAATAAATATTTGGTATTAGTCTAACTTCAGCAAGGTAAAAATAACACCATAAACTAGATTATTTTCAATATTAAAGGTGTTGGTGAAAACGATATCACAAAGATAATAAAACTAATGTAACCCAATAAAATTCTTTTTCTGTCAAGTGTTGTTACATCAGGTAATGGTGGATGTTTTAACTTAACAATAAAATAGAGAATAAATGCCCACAACAACCATCCGCTCCAGCCAATGTCAAGATTAAATTCAAGTAAAGAATCAACCACACCGGCAAAGCCAATTACTGCAAGTATAATTGTCGAGATAGATGAAATTTTAAGATGGTTTTTTTGACCAAACATTGTGTAAGCTATGTGTCCGCCATCGAGTTGACCAACAGGAATCATATTCATTGAAGTTACAAGTAAACCAAACCAGCCGGCACATAAATATGGATAACGATAAATTTCACTCATTGGCGGAAAAAAATTGTTGTGATCAACTAGCAGGTATCTTAAAGATGAAAATAAAATTGAATCTCCAAAAACTAATTTGTAACCATCATTCCCAAATTCTGATGAAAAATAATCAGGATGTATCTGAAGTAAATATTCAATAGATGGAACATGTGTGAAACCGTAAATTAAAATTCCTAAACAAACTATAAAACCAGAAATCGGTCCAGCAATTCCTATATCAAACATTGCCTTCTTTGTGTAAATCGGAGATTTGGTTCTGATAACTGCACCCATTGTTCCAAAGTTAATAAAATACGGAATTGTAGGATATGGAATATAAAATGGTAAAGTTGCCTTAACACGATGATACCTTGCTGCAAAGTAATGTCCAAACTCGTGAAAAGTTATAATCAGCATAATACTTACAGAATAAGGTAATCCCTTTATTAGTAAACTAAATTCATATGGAGGCAGTTGCCCGGTAGTCCATTCAACCCCTGCTAATGTAGTTGTAATAAATGTAACTATAAATAGTCCAATGTGGATCAAAAAGGAATTAATTTTCTTACGCTTTTCGATTGATGTTAGGGTATCCAATAATTCTTACTCGTTATTTAATTTTTCTGAAATTACAACTCAAAATTAAAACCAATATTTGAATAACTTTCTCTTAAATCGTATAACTGCCCATGAATACTTGTTCCTGAAATGTATGAGTAATAAAAACTCAATCCACTTGAATGCCAGTTGCCAAATTTAATACCGAGTGAAATAATGTTGTTACCGATAAACTTTTCAATTCCATTTAGTTTAAAATCGTACGCAATAAAAGGAGTAAAAAGGTCTGTTCCGATTTCCGCCGCAAAATAATCAAATCCTAACTGCAAATTTATTTTTTTTAATTCATCGGGAATAACATGAAAGATATAAGTAAATCCTAAATAAGCTCTTATTGTCTTGCAGCGATAATAAGGAAATAACTCAACAAACTCCTTACTATAAACAAACGGCTCTCTTCCTTCTCTCCATTTTTGAGTTTGAGCATCATATTGCCCATCAACTAAATGTGTGCTTATATGACTTAACCTAAACCTAAAACCGACTTCATTTTCTGTATCAAGTTGCTTTTTATATCCGGTATTTAATCCAAAAAGATAATCAATTGTCTCTACCGGAAATTTGAAATCATCATTGCTTCTTAATCTTGTAAACGTAAAGACATCGGCACCGATTGAAATTGAATAATTATTATCCACCCAATGAACAATATCACGCGAAGCAGAAATATCTAATCTTAATTTATTGTTGTCGGTTGAAATCAGAAACCCTGATTTAGCTTCAAGCATATTTGCTGTAAAGGGCTGAATGTTAATATCAGAAGGAAACCAATTATAACTTTGTGCAATCAGAGCTTGAGACAAGAATAGAGCTATGATAAAAAGTCTTCTGTATTTAATTATCATTTAGAAATCTGTTTGATTTTTTTAATTTTTTGTTTGATAAGTTTATTATAGCTGTACTTAAACTTAGAGGTTAAACTTGATATTGCATAAAGATTTGTCGGGAAAGCAAATGAAGGTTCAAAATAACAATTGACTGTACAGCCCTGACAAAAATCAAATCTCCCTTCATTTTCTAGAAAGAACTTAAATTTTTCTGTTTGACGAATTTCTTTAATTGGTCTGTCAATCGGTATTTTATCATTTGCAAAATGATAGCAAGGTAAAATAATTTCGTTGTCGGGTGAAATTACAATTACCCTTGAAACAGCTTTACAACTTGGATTATTTATATCATTACCACCATCCCGTCTCAGCTTCATAAAGCCCTTATTAAGATAGACATCAATTTTACCATCACAAAAATTATCAATATAATCCACTGCTTCTTCGTTTAATCCTGGATTACCAAAGTAGGAAAAAACTGGATTTACAAGCAGCACTAAATCATAACGTTGTGCAATCTCGTGCATCCTTGGAAGTTTTTTATAAGTTTCATTAGTAGCAGTAAACAAAATATCAGGATACTCGCCAAGTGACTTTGCAATTGTCAGACTTTTTAAAACACTTTTATAGCAATCAACATTTCTGATTTTATTATGTTCATCTTCATCCGGAGAATCAAGAGAAAAATGCAATAGATTTACATTACCTGCTAACTTTTCAGCAAACTTATGATACAAGAGACCATTACTCGTAATACTTGTCTGCATATTAAGCCCGCGCGCAAACTTTGCCATTTCTGCAATATCCTTATTTAGCAAAGGCTCGCCGCCGGTAAGATCAATAAACTTAACACCAAGATCAGCTAACTGAGAAACATTATTTTTAAAATCTTCCAAAGAGGCATTTTTTGTATGTTTAAAAGCTTCGTGATCTGAAAAATGACAAAACTCACAGAATGCATTGCATTTATATGTTACATAATAATTACAAAGCAAAAGCATTAATACTCTCTTCCTTTCCAGACTAATTTTTGATCAGGCAATACAATAAATGGTAAAAGGATAACATAGATAATGTAATATAATTCAAAGTGAAAGAAATATTTCAGATTTTTTTCTATCCCAAGTTTAATATGAACAGGATAGAGTAAAAAGAAATCCAATGCAATCTTAAAGGCAGCTAAGATTAGCCATATTGGTGAATAGAAAAGCGGAGTTAATAAAACAAACAGATTAGCTGTAAATCCCCAGAACATAATCACAAAGCCTCTGAAAGGTACACCAAGCCCGCCAACACCCCATCTTTTTTTCTGACTGAATAAACTTTTGAATGTCTTACATGGAACTGAAGTAACAAGTGTATCAGGCTCAACCGGAAATATTACTTTATATTTTTTGAGATTATAAACTGCATTCATTAAAGTAAAATCTTCAGTAACACTATAAGGCAGTTTTTCATATCCGCCAACTTCATCATATACTGATTTGCGGTAAGACATATTATTCCCAATACAAGAGACAGGCATTTTAAGATTTGTTGTTCCGGCACCAGCAGTTAGAAGATAAACAAAATCAATTGCCTGCATTCCATCAAACCATTTATCAGCAGTCTGAGTTGTTATTCCTGTTACTATTGCAACATTATCTTCATAAAATGAACAAACAGTTTTAGCCCACTGAGGTTTTACTTCACAATCGGCATCTGTAGTCAGAATTATTTCACCGGTTGCTTCTTTAATTGCATAAGCTAATGCACGCATTTTTCCGATAAGTTTTGTATGATGTTCTTCCGTTGTTATTTTTTTAAAGTGCATTTTATCTTTAATAAAATCATCAATAATCTTTCCAGTAGAATCAGTAGATTGATCATCAACAATCAGTATTTGAAGTTTACCTTCAGGATATTCAAGTTTATCGAGTGATATTAGGGTTCTTAAAATATTTTCTTCTTCGTCTCGTGCTGCTACTATTATTGTTGCAGTAGGCAGCTTATCTTCAGATATCTTTGGAAATTTTTTCTTTGCTCCAATTACAAACAATGCCGATTGAGCAAAATATCCGATCATTATAAACAAAAAAATCAACTCAAACATTCGTCAGCTTCTCCAAATTGAAAATTTCGATTATTCACCTCATCAATAACTATGCTTATTGAATCTTGGATTATTCTTTTTGTCTTTATACTGTCGTGCAAAACGATTATTGAGTTGTTTCTTAAATATTTCTTTACTGCAAAATTAACGACTTCAAGATCATTTTTATAATCATAAGTAAGCAATGACCACATAACGTTTTTCAGATTATATTCATTTAACAATGATGCAGTTGAGAGTTGAAATCTCCCGTGAGCAGGTCGGAAATATTTAATTTTATATCCAAGCTCTTTCTCTGCAATTCTGTTTGTATTTTCTATCTGAAATAATTTTTCATCAGCTGATATTTTACTTAATACTTTATGGTTATAAGTATGATTGCCGATTAAATGCCCCTCTGCTAATATCTGCTTAGCAAGTGAATGATATTTCTGAACATTTTCTCCAACACAAAAAAACAATGCTTTAATATTTTCTTCATCTAATCGTTTTAAGATTATTTCAGTTGTATCCGGATTAGGTCCATCATCAAAAGTAATCAGAACTTTATTGTTTGTAGTATTCCAATAATACTTTCTGAAAATGGTTTTCAGAATTCCCGGCGGATCATACAAATATTTCATCTAAATAAGAATCTGATTATTCAATTAAATCTTTTTATGTAATTTAGTCATAGTAAAATAAATTATTGTAATCTCAGATAAACAAATGTCAACTCAATCGGAACACAATAAAGGAATTCTTGCGGTCTTTCTAACTGCTATTTTATGGAGTTCGGGAGGACTATTAATAAAATTAGTTACTCTAAGTTCTATGCAAATATCTTTCTTCAGGTGTGCAATAGCTGCTATTGTATTTGCTCTAATGTTCAGAAAAAGAGTTTTAATAATTAACAAGTTAAGTTTATTTAACTCATTAGCATATTCTGCAGTACTGATTTTATTTGTGATTGCAACAAAAACCACTACAGCGGCAAATGCAATATTTTTACAATCAACAGCACCGATATATGTTTTGATCTTTGAACCAATTTTAACAAAGACAAGATGGGAGAAAATAAATATTATAACGATAGTTGTTTGTTTTTTAGGGATGATTTTATTTTTTACAGGCGATCTTACTCCCGGAGATGTTCAAGGAAATATTGCAGCACTTCTTGCCGGAGTTGCATTTGCTGCTTTCTTTTTAGGAATGAAAAAGAATGATCCGCAATATGGTGAATCTTCAATTTTTTATGGAAATATTCTTGTTGCTCTGTTTTGCATTCCGTTTATAACTGATATGAATTCAATTTCATTAGAAAATTTTACATTAGTTACTTTACTGGGTGTTTTTCAGATTGCATTTGCTTATGCACTTTTCAGCTTTGGGATAAAGCGTATAATTGCGGTTGAGGCTTCAATTATTTCTATGTTTGAACCAGTGTTAAATCCTATTTGGGTTTTTATCGGATATGGTGAAGTGCCTTCATTCTATGCAATAATCGGAGGAATAATTATTATCACTGCAATTACAGCAAGGACAATTATTTATAATTCCAATTTTTTAAAAACTAAGTTTAATTTTTAATCAATCACTTTCATTAATATTTATACTTGTAATTAATTAAACTAAGGCTGCAATCTGAAGATTTTCCAATTATCACTCTCTTTATGATAACAAATCCTGTCGTGTAATCTGTTTGTTCTTCCCTGCCAAAATTCAAATTTATTCGGAATAAGTTTGTATCCGCCCCAGTTTTCAGGAGTGGGTGGATTTTCGCCATATTTTTTTTCTAATTCAGCAAATCTTTTATCCAATACTTCCCTGCTTTCAATTGTTTCACTTTGATTAGATGCCAAAGCACCATATCTGCTTTTTAATGGTCGCTGATTAAAATATTCTTCAGACTCTTTTCGGTTTATCTTTACAACCTTTCCTTCAATTCTAACCTGCCGTTCAAATTCACGCCACCAAAATAAAATTGATGCAAAGGGATTGTCATTTAATTCCTTACCTTTTCTGCTTTCATAATTCGTAAAGAATACAAATCCTGTTTCATCCAATTCTTTTAACAGAACAATTCTTGCAGAAGGAAAGCCTTCTTTACTTGCAGTTGCAATAGTCATTGCGTTAGGTTCAATTATCTGCGCAGACACTGCTTGATTAAACCATTTTCTGAATTGCTCAAATGGATTCAACTCAATATTTGATTCAAGCAATTGACCTTGCTCATAGTTAAGACGCATATTCTTAAGATTGTTAGCTTTCTGCATAAATTTTTACTAATATAGCCCTATATTTTCACTACTAATCACGATTTTATTAAAGATATAAAAATATTTTTAATAATTATTTTACTAAAAAATAAACTAAGAAATATTCTAAACAAAAATTAGTCATTAAAAGAAATGAAATCGCAAAAATTAACCAAGAGAGAAAAAGAAGAACTAGAAAGATTTGGTGCAAACACCTGGTTTGTTGAATCTCTTTATAAACAATACGAACAAAGACCTGATCAAGTACCTGAGCAATGGAAAAACTTTTTCGGAAATGTTGAAGGGAAAAATAAGAGTAATGGAGAAATCTATAAGGAAACAACTGGGTATATAACTTTGCCAAAAAATATTGAAATGCCTCAGCCCTCAGCTAATGACGAATTAAAAGTAATTGCCGGAAGTGCACAGCGAATCCTTGATAATATGACTGCAAGTTTAACTATTCCAGTTGCAACCTCACAGAGAACCATCGCTGTAAAACTGCTTGAAGAAAACAGAATTATAATAAACCAGCATCTGCATAGAAAAAATGAAGGAAAAATTTCTTTTACACATTTGATAAGCTGGGCAATTTTAAAAGCAGTAAAAAATAATCCGGCTATGAACAACGGGTTTACAATTATTAATGGCAAGCCTCATTTGATAATCAGAAAGGATATTAACTTAGGTTTGGCAATTGATATTGAAAAAAAGGATGGAACAAGATCTTTATTAGTACCTAATATTAAAGCAGCAAACAAATTAAGTTTTATTGAATACTGGAAAGCATTTGATAATATTGTTGACAGATCGAGAAAAGGTACAATTGACCCATCAGAATTTATGGGAACAACAATTACCCTAACCAATCCGGGTACAATCGGAACTGTTTCTTCTGTCCCCCGTTTAATGATCGGACAGGGCACAATCATTGCAACCGGTGCAATTCAATACAATGCTGAATACCAGGCAATGTCTCCTGCAACTATTTCTTCTCTTGGCATAAGCAAAGTAATGAATATATCCAGCACTTATGACCACAGAATAATTCAAGGTGCAGAATCAGGAATGTTTCTTAAAGACATAAATGAATTACTGTTAGGGAATAACGGCTTTTATGAAGAAATTTTTGACTCATTAAAAGTTCCTTCACGACCGTTACGATGGGAAACTGATTATCAGCCAGGGGGATTTGATAATTCTGTTAATACTGATGAAATAGTTAAACAAGCCAGAGTTCTGCAGCTAATTAATATGTATCGGGTACGCGGGCATCTACTGGCTGATCTTGATCCGTTAGGAACCAGAGCAGTTTATCATCCAGAACTTGATCCAGCATCATTTAATCTGACTGTTTGGGATCTGGACAGATATTTTATCACTGGTGGATTTGGTGCGCTTAAAACAGCAACCTTACGTGAGATAATGAATATACTTCATAAAACCTATTGTGAAAAAATTGGTGTTGAGTATATGCATATTCAAAATCCTGCAGAAAAAGTGTGGCTGCAAAGTAAAATGGAACCGAACAAAAATATTCCTTCTTATGATAATGAAACTAAAAAGAAAATATTAGAGAAGTTAATAGAAGCAGAATATTTTGAACATTTCGTTCATACAAAGTTTATTGGTCATAAACGCTTTTCTCTTGAAGGTTCTGAAACTTTAATTCCTTTACTCGATAAAATTATAAATGATTCTGCTATGCATGGAATTTCTGAGATTGTTCTTGGTATGGCACACCGCGGCAGGTTAAATGTTCTTACAAATATTATTGGCAAATCTTATGAATCCATCTTTAATGAATTTGAAGACAATAAGGATAAAAATTCTATTCAAGGTTCAGGTGATGTAAAATATCATCTCGGTGCTACAGGAAAATATTCAACTAAAATCGGAAAGCCAGTTACAATTTCAGTTGCGTCTAATCCAAGTCATTTAGAATGGGTTAATCCGGTTGTAGAAGGAATAGTCAGAGCAAAACAACAAAGATTAGGTGACAGCGTAGCTCACCAGAAAGTTATGCCTGTATTAATTCATGGTGATGCAGCTTTTGCCGGACAAGGAATAGTTGCTGAAACCTTAAATCTTTCTCAATTAAGCGGATATAGAACCGGTGGAACAATTCATATCATTGTTAATAATCAGATAGGATTTACAACTACGCCACAGGATTCAAGATCTACTACTTATGCTACCGATGTGGCAAAAACAATTCAAGCTCCCATTTTTCATGTTAACGGCGATGACCCTGAATCAGCATTGTTAGTAGCTCAAATTGCATTCGAATATAGACTGATCTTCAAGAAAGATGTTGTGATTGACTTGTTTGGTTACCGAAGACATGGACATAATGAAGGTGATGAACCTGGTTTTACTCAACCTTTGCTATATGAAAAAATCAAGTCACATTCTTCTGTAAGAGAAATATATGAAAACAAGCTTATCAGTGAAGGCATTATAACTAAAGTGGAAGTTGAACAATTTCACAATTCATTTAATCAGGTTTTAAGCAGATCTTTTGATAATCTTAAAAAGAAAAAAGTTACTTTCACAAATGAACCGCCTCTTGCTGTAACCAAACAAGAATTAAAATCAATTCATACAGACAAAAACACTTCAGTTACAGAAGATGTTCTTGATAAGATTATTCTTGCTTTAACAACTTTACCAGAAGGATTTGATGGGCACCCTAAACTTCAAAAGTTTTTAGAAAAAAGAAAAAAACTTATTGACCGGACTGAAATGGCTGATTGGGCTATGGCTGAGTCTCTTGCATTTGGTAGTTTGCTGCTTGAAAACACTCCAGTACGATTAAGCGGACAGGATAGTGTGCGAGGTACCTTCAGTCAAAGACATACTGCCTTTACAGATATCAAAACCGGAAAAGAGTTTTACCCGTTAAATCATATTTCTCCCGAGCAGGCAAAACTGGAAGCTCTTGATAGTCCGTTATCGGAAGCAGCTATCTTAGGATATGAATATGGTTACAGCACTGCAGATCCTCTTGCACTTGTTATTTGGGAAGCACAGTTCGGTGATTTTGCAAACAGTGCCCAGGTTATAATAGATAATTTTATTGTAGCATCTTATGAAAAATGGGGATTGTCAAACGGTGTTGTTTTACTTTTGCCACATGGATATGAAGGACAAGGACCCGAACACTCGAGTGCCAGGTTGGAAAGATTTTTAATACTCTGTGCAGAGAATAATATTCAAGTTTGCAACATATCAACTCCAGCAAACTATTTTCATGTTTTAAGAAGACAAAAAAGATTAACCCTGCAAAAACCATTGGTTATTATGACACCCAAAAGTCTCTTGAGGCTGCCTGAGGCAAGATCTACAAAAGATGAGTTTATCAATGGAAGATTTGAGGAGTTCTTTGATGATCATACCATTTCAGACAAGACAAAAATAAAAAGACTTCTGATTACCAGCGGCAAGGTGTATTATGATCTATTAAAATATAGGGAAAAGAATAAAATGTTTGATACTGCAATAATTAGAATTGAGCAGTTTTATCCATTTAAAAAAGAAATCTTGAAACAGATTATTGATAGTTATATGAATGCCATTACTGTAGTTTGGGTACAAGAGGAACCAAAAAATATGGGTGCATGGAATTTCTTAAATCAAAAGATCTCTGAACTTCTTTCAGATAAACAGTCATTTCACTGTACAAGCAGACCCGAAGCAGCAAGCTCTGCAGTTGGATCAGCAAGAATTTCAAACCAGCTTCAGGTAGAATTAGTTGCAGAAGCATTCAAGTTATAATTTTTTTACTAACAATCCTTCATCTAATTAAACATCCTCAAATTGAGGATGTTTAAGCTAATTGTAATAAACTGAAACAGTTACTTACTGGGTTTTCGTTCATATTAAAATAAAACGCTGGCATATTTATTGGGAAAAACTTCTAAAAATTTTAATAAGAATGAATGGATTCCAAAGACAGATCGCAAATGGTTTCGTAATTGAAACTGTAAATCTTGATCATGCTACAATTAATGAGGCAATGCAATTCAAGAAGCATCTTGAACATGATTTAGAATTGGGTTATAAAAATATAATAATTGACTTAAGTATTTGTAACTCACTTGACTCTGCTTTCATAGGAGTCCTGGTAGTAACCTTGAAGCAGCAATTGCGTTTAGGAGGTGCTATAAAAATTGTTAAACCCGGACTCTTCTCAAAATCTATTTTGAATCTAACAGGAACCATTGAAATCTTTGAATTATATGAATCCTTAGAAGCTGCTATTTATAGTATTGATATTACAGAAGAAAGCAGCCGTTTAACTGACGATGGTTTAAATCAGCTTGCAATTGCTCAATAATTTGAAAAACATTTCTATATAATTAAATTTATACATCAGCTTTTAGATTTTTAAAATTTTGCGAGCGTAACTCAGATGGTAGAGTGTCAGCTTCCCAAGCTGAATGTCGCGGGTTCGAACCCCGTCGCTCGCTCAATAATATTCTTAAAAATTGTTTTGTTTTATTCTATAAAAATCTGATATTTGTCCACCAAATTTTGATTGATTTTTGGGCGCTTAGCTCAGTTGGTTCAGAGCATCTGCCTTACAAGCAGAGGGTCCGCGGTTCAAATCCGTGAGCGCCCACAATTTTTTTTCCCCAGATTGATTTGTTAAGAACTTTAAGTTTGCAATTGATTATTTGAATAATTTGGTTCAGAGCACTCCGATATAATCGGAGGGGTCCGCGGTTCAAATCCGTGAGCGCCCACAATTTTTTTTCCCCAGATTGATTTGTTAAGAACTTTAAGTTTGCAATTGATTATTTGAATAATTTGGTTCAGAGCACTCCGATATAATCGGAGGGGTCCGCGGTTCAAATCCGTGAGCGCCCACAATTTTTTTTCCCCAGATTGATTTGTTAAGAACTTTAAGTTTGCAATTGATTATTTGAATAATTTGGTTCAGAGCACTCCGATATAATCGGAGGGGTCCGCGGTTCAAATCCGTGAGCGCCCACAATTTTTTTTCCCCAGATTGATTTGTTAAGAACTTTAAGTTTGCAATTGATTATTTGAATAATTTGGTTCAGAGCACTCCGATATAATCGGAGGGGTCCGCGGTTCAAATCCGTGAGCGCCCACAAACTTTTATTCCTGATAGATTTTTTTATCAGGATTTCTTTTATGAGCTATTCCGTTTACATAATCTACTCTGAAAAAAATAAGATGTATTACATTGGGCATACCAATAACCTAGAAGATAGATTAATTAGACATAATTCCAACTCACTCAATCTCATTTTTTCAAAAGCTCAAATGATATTGAAAAATGAATTACACTTTTAATATCTAAATATAAATTACCCAATACCGTTATAGTCCGATACATATCGGAGTGCAGTTGACTTTCTTTCAGTCTGTATTAAAATTTTCCAATATTTTAAGTCTAAAAAATTACTGAGTTCAGAAATGCTTTCTAAAAATCTCTACCATAAAGAATATTAACTATTTTAAAAAACAAACTATCAGCTGGCTCGGGAAGAAGCCCATTGAAATAAATAATAATGGTTGCATTTCTAAAATTACTATGGTACATAGACGACGAAAAACCAACTAGTGCCCCATTATGTCCGTAAAAACTTCCTCTTTTCAATATACCAAGACCATAATATGTATTCTCGGAAATAAATTTTATATCGTTTAATCTTCTTTGCTGAATTGACGAAGAAACTAATCCGCCCCCTACCAGAGCCTCAACATATTTTTGTAACTCACGTGGATTAGAATATGCTGAACCTGCAGCCCACGCCCAAGAAATATCATTATATTCTGTCATATCAACTCCGGGCTCATATTCTCCATCATAATATCCTCTTGAATGAGGATTTGGAAAATCTACTCCGGAGGTCAGAAATCCAGTATTTTTTAGCTGTAAGGGTTGAATAATTCTGTTTTTTATTTCTTCCTCTAAACTATTACCTGTTATGGTTTCAATTATTCTTCCGATAATAATCGTATTGGTGTTTGAATACTCCCATTTTGAACCTGGTGAGAAATTTAAGTCAAAACTAAAGCCCCAATCTGTTAATTCCTTTGGAGTCCATACTTTTTTAGGATCATTTCCTACTGTGATCCAAAAATTCTCATCATTAGTATAGTTATAAATTCCTGATGTCATATTAGCAAGCATCGCAATGGTTAATACATCAGACATTGGATATTCAGGGAAATATTTTGATAGTTTATCATCAAGAGATATTTTTTTTTCATCTACAAGCTGCAATAAAACTGTAATTACAAAAGTCTTTGTATTGCTTCCAATCCGAAAAATATACTCCCGATTCATCGGTAATTTTTCAGGAATATTACTTACTCCTGCTTCATAAATCCAGTCAATTCCTTTATTATGATCTACAACTAAAGCAACTAAACCTGGTACGTGCGTATTTTCAATTATGGAATCAGCAGCTGCCTTCATCTTCTCAATTAGTATTTGATTTTCCGAGATATTTGGTTCAACAGGTTGGTTATTTTCACACGAGACTAAAGTCAGCAACACAATAGAAATAGTAAAACTATTTAATAGATATTTTTTCATTTTATCTCTCATATTTTTTATTACATCAGTTGATTTTTTTACAAGTTTTAAGAGTACTTATAAAGGCAAACAAGATTCTCCGGTTGAAATTCCCGGATCTACTTTATAACAAGTCAATAACTTTCTAAAATTCAAAGTAAAGTCTATTTTGAAGTTCAATCGGGATAAATATCTTTACAATCAGCATGAAGACTATAACTCCAAAAATATACTCAGTTTTCTCAGAAATTACCTTAAGTAGTTCAATTCAGCTATTCCACTATTTAACATTTATTAAAACGATATAGAATTATCGGACAGTATAGATAAATCTTTAGTGGTAGTTCAATAATAATTGAAGTCCAGCAGCATATGTTAGGCTTGGGTAGTTTTGAAATTATAAAAATCCGGATTCTATTAACTCCGATTTGTTATTAGTAATTAACTATGAATTCAATAAATGCCCAGAAAAAAAGATTTGTATTTGACCAAACTCCCTAAAAACAGACTGGTTGTTTCACAACTAATAATAATTTTAAGAGAAATACCTTTCAATTGTTAATTTAATTAAGAAGGATTAGCTTTAATCAGTTTTAATAAAAATTTTTCTACGTGATGACAAGGAAATCAATAACACTACTTTTACCATTCCTAATCTTTATCTCTTGTGCAAGTAAAGATGAGAAACTTCAGAATTATAAAACTTATGTTCAGAAGATATCAAACATAATTAAGTGGGAAGATGGCTTTAATACTATTAAAGTTATCAAAGAAAAAAGATCATTCTTCAGATCATATTTTCTTGAAGATGAACTGGTTTATATTAACGAAGAACTTAATATTGGTAATTGGGGTACTTCAGCAAATAGTTATTTTTATAAAAATAATGAACTAATCTATTATACTGAAAACGCAATTTTCAGAATAATCGACTCAACCAACAAAATGAACAAGTACCAAATAAAAGGTTTAATTTATTTTGATGGAAATGAAATTCTTGAAGCAGAAAGGACGAAAAGTAACGGAACAATCCAATACACTCCGGAAGATGTTAAAGGAATTATTGAACATAGTATTTTATTGAGGGAGTTGGCTAAAAAAAACAGACCAAGAAAATAAACGAAACTTTTAGTAAATGGCTTTTTAAACTTCAGTATAATTACACTTAACTATTTACTAACATATAACAATAACGACTTGTAAACCTTATCAATCGGAAATTCTACCCCCGTCCAGTGATTGAATGATTTTGCAGCCTGAAGAACAAACATTTTCAATCCATTAATTGTAGTAGCTCCCGAAGACTCAGCAAGCTGCAGGAATTTTGTTCTGACAGGATTATAAACTATATCAAAGACAATCTGATTTTTAACAAAAAGCAGAGGATTATTAAAAACAGAATCATCTACATCCGGAAACATACCAACTGTTGTACAATTAACCACAAGTGAACAATTATTCATAACATTTAACAAATCAGGTTGCTGCAATTCGTGAGTAACTATTGAATCATAACGCATTTTGGATTTGAAATGCTGTTTCAATGATTCTGAGTGTTCTTCTGTCCGATTAACAATATGAATTGTCTTGGGTTTAAAATTTCGTATTAATGTATAAACAACTGACCTTGCAGCTCCACCGGCACCAATTACACATACATTATTAGAAGTAATCTGGGACTTATAAAGTTGCAAGGATTCGTTTATTCCATATACATCTGTATTATAACCAATAAGTTTTCCAAGTTCATTAACAGCTGTATTTACTGAACCTGTTATCGAAGCCTCTTCAGAAAGCTTGTTCATAAAGTCAGTAACAGCAACTTTATGCGGTACGGTAACATTAAAACCTCTAATGCCCAATGCAGTAATCCCCTTAACCGCATTCCTTAAATTGCTTGAATGAACTTCGAATGGAAGATAGATCAATTTAGTACCTGTTAACTCAGCAGCAATATTATGTATAAACGGAGAGAAACTCTGCTTAATTGGAAAACCAAGTAAACCGATTAACTCAACATTAGAATAAAATGAATTTTGCATATCCAAAAATAATATCTCTGATTATATTTCGCCAAGAAGTCGTTTAAAAAGTTTTGATGATTTAATTTCAGGATACTCCTGCTCAAACTCTGTTCTGATAGATGGATCATACATAAACGCAGTCTTTAAGCATTCAATCGCTTCTTTTGTTCTGCTCAAAACAAAATTTGCTTTAGCTTTATTATAATAAGAAGCAGCATCTTCTGGTTTAATTTTAATACATTCATCAAAAGCTTTCAAAGCTTCAAGCCATTCGCCAAGTTCAAAATAAGTTTCAGCAAGATTAAACCACAGCTCATAATTATTCGGTTCAAGCCTTGCTGCTTCTCTATAACTGTAAATACTTTCTCTAACTTGTCCGAGTGAATATTCAAGGTCTGCCTTTGCAAACCAGGCTTCGGCGCTGTCTTTTGAAAGGGATATTGCTTTATTAAAATCTCTCAAGGCTAACTGATACTTACCCATAGAATCATAACAGAACCCCCGCGAAAGATAAGCATCATAATACTCATCGTTAATTTTTATTGATTCTGAATAATACTTAACAGCAGATGGTAGGTCATTAAGTTCTTCGAAGATGTTAGCAATGTTGTAAACAGCAGTTTCATCATTCTCATCTATTTCATAAGCTTTCTTAAAACAATCTACGGCTTCATATAATCGTCCAAGGTCAGCTAATGCATTTCCCTTATTATACCAAGCGCTTGCAAAGTTATCTCTTATTGAAATTGCAAGATCATAACTATTAATCCCCTGCTCAATTTTATTTAACTTGACTAAAACGATACCTCGATTATACCAGCCATTTGCATTGTAAGGGTCCAAATCTAAAAATTTATCATACGCATCAAGTGCTTTTTCTAATTGAGCTGTATTTTCATAACAAAATCCTAATTCATAATATACCTCAGCATAATTAGGATCACGATCAACAACTTTTTTAAAATATAAAATTGCTTCTTCAAGTTTAGATCTTCTTTGAAACAACAATCCAATTGTAAACAGTGCATCTTCATTTTCAGGATCGAGTTCTAAAACTCTTTCTAAAGATTCCTGAGCCTGATTTAACATTCCTAAATTCTCTTCGGCAGCAGCTTTATCAATTAAAGTTTCGATATCATTTGGATTTAACGAAAGAGATTGTTCATAAGCAAGCAAGGCTTCACTAAACCTGAACAGTCCATTAAATACTATTCCCTTCTTTAACCAATACTCTGAATTATATGGGAATATTTCAATTAATTTTTCAAGAAGGTAAAGTGCATCTTCCAAACGATCAAGATCAATACAATTTTGAACAAGTTCATCAATCCGTTCAATAGAATTATAAACATAACCACTTTCCAAAATGGATTTACAATGCTTTAATTCTTCATCCAAATCCTGGTCTGGTAATTCAAATTCATCATCTGAATGATCAGAATCAAAAACAGACATTAAGCTCTCCTATTTGAACATTATTCCTGAAAAAAAATCTAATACTAAAAACAAACATCAAAAAAGATTTTTATAACTAATTAAATTACTGTCGATAAAAAAACTCAGATGTTCCTACAAGATTATTATACTTTATTTAAAAGAATATCTGAGTTAAAGATAAAACAATTATTTAGTTCTAAGAACTGCTGTAACCTTTTCGGCAGCATCTTGTAAACTTTTAGCTACTTCAAAATGCAGTGATGATTGATCAAGCAGATCAGCAGCTTCTTCTGCATTTGTTCCTTCCAACCTTACAACTATTGGAACCTTCACATCCATTTCTGTTGCTGCATCAATTACACCTTGTGCAACACGGTCACATCGAACAATTCCGCCAAAAATATTAATCAATATTGCCTTCACATTAGGATCAGAAAGAATAATCTTAAATCCGTTTGCCACAGTTTCTTTATTTGCACCGCCGCCTACATCCAGAAAATTTGCCGGCTCGCCTCCTGCAAGTTTTATAATATCCATTGTTGCCATTGCAAGCCCAGCACCGTTAACCATACATCCAACATTGCCATCAAGTTTAATGTAATTAAGATTAAACTTTGATGCTTCAATTTCTAACGGATCCTCTTCATCAAGATCTCTGTATTCAAATATTTCAGGATGACGATAAAGAGCATTGTCATCAAAATTCATTTTAGCATCAAGTGCAACTACTTTATCATCATTGGTGATAACCAATGGATTTATTTCCAGCAATGATGCATCAGTTGCTTCATAAGCTTTGTAAAGAGATCTGATAAATGGTATAAAGCTTTTGAAAGCATTTCCCTGCAAGCCTAAAGCAAAAGCTAATTTACGTGCCTGATATGGCTGCAGACCAACACCCGGTTCAATCCATTCTTTAATAATTTTTTCAGGAGTTTCTTCAGCTACTTTCTCAATTTCAACTCCGCCTTCAGTTGAAACCATAATTACATTTTTTGAAACTGAGCGATCTAAAAGAATTCCTAAATACAATTCCTTTTTATAATCTAATCCTTCGGTAATGTATAGAGTTTTAACAACCTTACCTTCCGGACCTGATTGATGAGTAACAAGAATATTGCCAAGAATTTTTTCTGCATATTCTGCTGCTTTTTCTGGTGAGGTTGTAAACTTTACTCCGCCTTCCAGAACTAAATTATCTCTGTCATTAATATCATATACTTTTCCTTTACCTCTGCCGCCTGCATGTATTTGAGATTTTACAACAAACTGATTAATACCACGCTGCTGCAAAGTTGCAATCGCATTATCAAACTCCAGCATACTTTTAATAGCTATCCCATCCTGAACAGGAACACCAAATTTCTTAAGTGTTTCTTTTGCCTGAAATTCGTGTATTTTCATAAAAAATTTACTCCGTTCCTTCACATTAAAGTAAAGGTTATTTTATTGTTATTTATTTTCTCAATCGAATTTGTTTTTGATTTCTCCGTGAATGAAACACAGCAAAAATATTAATACTATTATCAACAATTTAATACAATATTATAAAAGGAAATCTCTTCACTACTTTTTTTCTAAAGTTCTCAAATTCTATTGGATAAAGCTCTGGTTACCTTTTAACTTTTTGTATTGCATCATCAATACATCTTACGAATCTAAATCCAAACCAACTTGTTGAATTCCGTACCGCCAAACAGCTTCTATAAATTCTTCTTCTGCTTTTAGATGGAATACAACTCTATACTTCATTTATATATTGCCTAAAAATTCGTCCCTAATTTCTTCCCAGGATCTGTCAAGTTCTGGATTTATTTTAAAAGAACTACGTCTTTCCTTTACAATGTTTTTTTTGCAAATCAGTCAGATCAAATGATTTTTCCTCGTTAGCGATGTTATCCCAAATTTTCTTAAATCAAAAGAATCTTTTCTGAAACACTTAGATTATTTATTTGGGATCTTAGATTATCATTTATTTCAATAATTCTGTTTTACTTTTTATAATAAAAAAGATACTCCAATTTCAATTCAGATTTTTCCCTTCTCTTAGGGAAGGGCTTTTTTATTTATCACTCATAAACGGATAACGCCAATCCTTTGGGGGATCGAAAGTTTCTTTTATTGTTCTTGCAGTCATCCATCTTAAAATGTTCATTGCACTTCCTGCTTTATCATTTGTACCGGAAGCTCTGCCGCCTCCAAATGGCTGCTGACCGACAACCGCCCCAGTTGGTTTATCGTTAATATAAAAATTACCCGCGGAATTTCTTAATCTATCTGACATCTTAACAATAGCATTTCTATCCTGGGCAAAGATCGCTCCGGTTAATGCATAAGGAGAAGTTTCATCACACAAAGTAAGTGTTTCATCAAGCTTTTCATCTTCATAAACATAGATAGTAAGAACCGGACCAAATATCTCTTCTTCCATCGTTTTGAACTTTGGATTTGTTGTTACAATGGTTGTAGGCTCTATAAAATAACCTTTTGAGTCATCGAAATTTCCTCCGGTTATGATCTCTGCTTCTTTTGATTCCTTTGCAAATTTAATATAATCAGTAATTGATTTGAAAGCTCCTTTATCAATAACAGCAGACATAAAGTTTGTAAAATCTTCAACATCTCCCATTTTAATCTTACCGACTTCAGCAACATACTTTTCTTTAAACTCTTTCCATAAAGATTTTGGAATATACATTCTTGAAGCTGCAGAACATTTTTGTCCCTGGAATTCAAATGCGCCTCTCAAAGCTGCAACAACTAATGCATCAACATCAGCAGATTTGTGAACGAATATAAAATCCTTGCCACCGGTTTCTCCAACAATGCGCGGATAGTATTTCATATTCTTAAGATTATCAGAAATTGTTTTCCACATATTCTGAAACACTTCTGTTGAGCCTGTAAAATGTACGCCGGCAAGATTTGGATTTGTAAATGCCGGTGTTCCAACCTGTCCGCCTGAACCGGGAACAAAATTAATTACACCTTTTGGTAAACCAGCTTCTTCAAATAATTTCATCAGCCAGTAAGCAGAATAAACAGAGCTTGATGCCGGTTTCCATAAACTTACATTGCCAACAAGTGCCGGAGCAGTTGGCAGATTGCCTGCAATTGAAGTAAAGTTAAATGGTGTTACTGCAAAGATGAATCCCTCTAATGGGCGATACTCTGAACGATTCCACATTCCACTACCAGAATATGGTTGTTCCTGCATTAGTTGAGCCATATAGAAGCTGTTAAATCTAAAGAAATCGATTAACTCTGCAGCCGAATCAATCTCAGCTTGATAAACAGTTTTAGATTGCCCAAGCATAGTAGCAGCATTTATTGTTGCCCGCCAGGGTCCGGCAAGAAGATCAGCAATCTTTAAGAACACCGCAACTCTATGTTCCCATGGCATTTCTGCCCAGGTTTTACGAGCTTCAAGAGCTGCTTCAACAGCCATATCAACTTCTTTTTTACCAGCTTTATGATAAACGCCCAACACATGACTATGATTGTGCGGAATCACCATTTTTTCTGTGTTGCCGGTTTTTACTTCTTCACCGCCGATAATAAGCGGCACTTCTATTTGTTTAGACTTGAGTTCGATTAATTTTTTCTTTAATTCTTCTCTTTCTGGTGAACCAGGTTTATAAGCCTTAACTGGTTCATTGATTGGCTGTGGAACTTTGAAATATGCATTTGACATGATGTAATCCTAAAATTTTAAAAATTATTGATGAAAATTTAACGCTTTTAGGTGGGATTTTCAATTAATGTGTTTAAGTGAATTAAACGAAGGAAATGCTCTTGGTTGTTACTTATCATAGCAAGATTTTTTTCAATTTTAGTTTAATACAAAAGCGCAGACTGTTGAAAATAATTTATTCTCTTGTCCAATCTTCTAACTTTATATCAGTAATTCTTTTAAATTCTTTTGTATTATTTGTCCGAGCTATCACGAACCACTATTTACTTCTAACTGATTACAGTTAAATAACATCATAAAAAAGTTATTAAGTTGTAGTTCGGAAATTTTCCAAATACCAAATTCGCACTCATATCAATTCTTAAGTAAATATAGTTAGGCGATCAATCTGAATGTTGTACCAAAGGCTGTTAACTTTCCACTTTGCAATCTAGATTTTTGATATTATTTTGCTCACAAGTAAACTTTTTCCTAAGCTTATCTTAAACTAATAACTGGTTTTCAGTGGGCGAAATCCAGTATAAAAAAGGAAGGTAACAAATGGCAGCAATCGATTATTTAACTACCGTACCCCGTCTTTATCAATATCTTACTGAAGAGTACAGTAAGGAAACCAATAATTATGTAATTAAACATAAAGTTGATGGCAAGTACGTTGGTATAACTTACGACCAGTTAAAAGAAGAAACAGATGCGTTTGCATTTGGATTAGCTTCGTTAGGTATTAAGAAAGATGATAAGGTTGCAATAATTTCAGAAAACCGGCCTGAATGGGTTTACAGTGATATGGCTATCCTGAGCCTCGGTGCAGTTGATGTTCCGTTATATCCATCGCTGACTGCTGAATCAGTTGAGTTTATTCTGAATAACTCTGAGTCCAAAATAATAATTGTTTCCACAAAGTTTCAGCTTAATAAAGTGATGAAGGTAAGGAATAAATGTAAAACACTTAAGTTTATTATCCTTCTTAATGAAAAGGACTATGATCCAAAAATCAAAGACCTTATAAATTTTAGTAAAGTTCAGGAGTATGGCAAAGCTTTTCAGAAACAACACCCTTCTTTGCTTAAAGATAATGTTACTTCAATAAAACCATCGGATATTTGTACAATTATTTACACCTCTGGAACAACCGGTGAACCGAAAGGTGTTGTACTAACACATCATAACATTCTTTCAAATGTTGAAGCTGCACTTCAGTCATTTCCTATCTCAAACAAAGATGTATTCTTATCATTCCTACCATTATGCCACATCTTTGAAAGAATGGCTGGTTATTACACTGCTTTTTCTGCTAAGTGTACAGTTTGTTATGCAGAAAGTATCGAAACAGTTGCACAAAACCTGATTGAAGTTAAACCAACAATTATGACCACAGTACCAAGATTGTTTGAGAGAATCCATTCGAAGATTATTAAAAATGTAGAATCTCAGTCAGAGAAAAAACAAAAAATCTTTTTTTGGGCAATGGAAGCCGGTAAAAAATATAGAGATGCAGAAAAAGCTAAAAAGATACCACTGACATTATTATTACAATTTAAATTAGCTGATAAACTTGTTTATAAAACTTTGCAGGAGAAAACAGGAGGCAATTTAAGATTTTTTATTTCTGGTGGAGCAGCTTTGCCGCGGGCACTTGGTGAATTTTTTGAAGCAATTGGGATAAAAATCCTTGAGGGATACGGATTAACTGAATCTTCACCGGTTATTGCTGCAAACAGATATGACGATTATAAATTTGGCTCAGTTGGAAAGCCTTTCCCGGGAGTAGAAGTAAAAATTGCACCTGATGGTGAGATACTTGCAAGAGGTCCAAACATTATGCAAGGTTACTATAAAAACAAAAAAGATACTGAAGCAACGGTTAAAGACGGCTGGCTTTATACCGGTGATATCGGAGTATTTGATGCTGATGGGTTTTTAATCATCACTGACAGAAAAAAACACTTGTTTAAAACATCTTCTGGAAAATATATTGCACCTACTCCGATAGAAAGCCTGTTCCTTGCAAGTAAATATATTGACCAATTTGTTTTGATTGGAGATAGAAGAATGTTCCTGACTGCACTTATTGTTCCTGATTTTGAGGCAGTAAAGGAATATGCTGATACTCATAAAATTGCTTATGAAAAAGTTGAAGACCTCGTTAGAGATGAAGAGATTTATAAAATGCTTGACAAGGAAATGGATCAGTTCCAGAAAAAACTTGCAAACTATGAGCGAGTAAGAAAATTTATATTACTTGATAAACCATTTACAATTGAATCGGGCGAAATTACACCCAGCCTGAAGATCAAACGTCAGTTTGTGGAAGAAAGATACCAGGATTTAATTGAACAAATGTATCAAAGCCTGGATAAATCAGTTCCGATAAGATAATAATCTTATAAACTGTGATAATTAGTTTATACAACCTTTCATATAATAGAATTGTATTTATTGTAAGCTTTCTATCAATTACAAATAATTAAACTTTCAATCCATCAATCATCTGTTGATGGATTTTTTTATTGCTTGCGAGTATTTGTTTAGTAAAAATATCTATTCTATTTCCGGTAAAGTCAGTTACAATTCCGCCGGCTTCTTCTACGATTAGTTTTCCGGCACAAATATCCCAGGGATGCAGTGATACTTCCCAGAAGCCGTCAAACACACCGCTTGCAACATAACAGAAATCAATTGCTGCTGAACCTAATCTTCTTACTGCACGGGCTTTTTTTGTAAGTGATTCAAATCTTTCAAATGCTTTATAAGGATTATCTTCTACATTATAAGGAAATCCGGTAGCTAATACACCAAAACTAATATTATTATTTTCACTTACATTAATTTTAGAACCATTTGCAAAAGAACCGCTGCCTATTTCTGAGGAGTAATAGATATTTGACATAACATCGTAAACTACTCCCGCAACAATTTCTCCTTTTTTAATCACCCCGATTGAAACAGCAAAGACCGGTAAGCCGTGTGTAAAGTTAGTAGTGCCGTCAAGCGGATCAATCACCCAAAGGTAATCTGAATCTTTATTATGTTCTCCTGACTCTTCGGTTAGAATATTATGCGTCGGATATTTTTTTGTGATAAAATCTAATATCGTCTCTTCAGATTTTTTATCTATTTCTGTTACAAGATTTTTTTCACTTGATTTATATTCAATCTGAAAATTTTTACCAAACCCATGGCGAATAATATCGCCGGCTATACCGGCGATCTCTAAAATGTCTTTAATCATAAATTTATTTTATCAGCATCATCTTTTTAACTGAATTATAAACTCCTGCTTCAATTCTGTAATAATAAACTCCTGAAGAATACTTATCAGCTTTCCACTCAATCTGATGATATCCAGCATCATAATATTGATTTGCTAATGTTACAACCTTTTCTCCAATCGAGTTATAGATTGACAAATTAACATTACCCGAAACCGGCAGAGCAAATTTAATTGTTGTAACCGGATTAAACGGATTAGGATAATTCTGATCAAGACCAAATTCAAGAGGCAAGCCGACCTCAATTTCAATCTCATTAGAATATTTAAACTGACCGTCAAAATCAATTTGTTTTAGTCTGTAAATGTATTTTCCAACTGCAACATTCGCATCTGTATATGAATATGACCTCAACTCAGTAGTAGAACCTGAACCCGGAACAAACCCAATTCTTTCCCAGTTATCAAACAACTTCCTTTCAATTTCAAAACCCTGATTATTAACTTCGGTTGCAGTTGTCCAGTTAAGCACAACATTTCCGTTAACAGCATTAGCTGCAAACGTTGTCAATTCAACCGGCACAGCAACTGTTCCACCGGAAAAACAAACAACTTTACCGTTCTTTGTTCCGGAAATCAATTCATTACTCGGGTTACCATCAATTGATGACATTGAGTTTACAGTATAAACCCAATCACCCGGGAAAGAGTGCACAAATAATAATGAATCTCCTTTACCGCTGATACAATATAGATTACCATCGCGCGAACCGGCAATAACATCTTGAAATCCATCATTATTTAAATCCGGAACAGAAGCAACACCAAATTGATAATCCATTGACCACGACCATAACAGCGAGCCATTTGCACCGCTAAGACAATTAAGTCCGTTGTTTGCAAAAGATGCAACAAGCACTTCCGGAATCTGATCGTTATTAATATCCTGAATTAGTGATATCTGAATCATACCAGCAGCGGAACCCAGCATTGAAGTCCAAACAATATTTCCATTTGTACCATTGAGTCTATGAATTCTGTTAAAATACTCCGCTGCAATAACATCTGTACCGCCGCCTGGCAAAGGAAGTGCAAGCAATTCTTTTGGTTCATAGGCAATCATGTTACGGGTCCATAATGTTTGACCATTAGCTCCATTCAAAGCTCTGACAGAAAGATTTGAACCACCGTTATTTCCATATCCAATAATTACTTCTGGAATATTGTCCCCAGTAAAATCATCTACAGATATTATAGCTTTACCAAATGAAGGATTTGGTCCGGGATAATAATGTTCCCAAATTATATTTCCATTGGTACCATTGAACAGGAATGCTCTTTTATAACCGGTTCCTTCCTGGTTTCCATCTGCAATTGCCAGAACATCAACAACACCATCATTATTAAAATCTCTCTGAACATCAACAGCTCCAAAATCTCCGAGACTCCAATTAATTTCATCACCGAATTGCCAAATGATCTGACCATTAGTGCCATCCAAAGCATAAACATGCTCATTTCCACCGCCGGTTGCAATTACAACATCATTATAACCATCTCCATTCAGATCCTGTGCAATCTGTATTGCCTCCTGAACTCCATATTCAAAATTCTGACCAATAGAACCTGCATTACTATTTGAAATAAATGTTGTAAAAACCCAAAGAGGATAAGAATTTCCTGAAGCTGCTCCATCAAGACACATTGTCCAATAATTTTCTGTAGAAACTATAACTTCCGGAATCCCATCACCGGTTATATCGTTAATTGGTTTTAATCCTTCTACTCTTGGTTCAGCGCTTGCTGATCCCGGATGTAAAGGTATCTGATATTGCCAGAAAGGAAAACCATAACTGTATTGATTAAAATATCCGCTACCCTGCATAAAAATTTTAGCAACCGGAGTTGTCAGATCGTTGCTTGAAATTTTAAGTGTATCGAAATATGATCCGGCTTGTTTCGGATAGAAAAATACGGTCAGTTGAACTGTATCGGCTGTATAAATCTGAAATGGAATAGCTGGTGAATTGTAAGTGAATTCAGGCAGATTAAAATGAAGGTCTGAAATCTCTAATGTCTGTTCCCCCATATTAAATAATTCAAAATTCCAGTAAACAATTCCTTCGCTTCCAACCCAAACATTTCCAAAATTAAATGAAGTAGAAGACAGCCCTATTCTTGCCCCATCTAAAACACCCTGTCCAATAAGATTAACATTTAAAACCGGGGTAATCGGATCATTATTATAAATTTTAATACTTCCCTGATAGAAAGCATAATTTGAAGGATTAAAATTAACAGTAACCGTTTGAGAATTACCTGGGGCTATATTGATAGGAAAACTAAGAGCGTTATAAGAAAAACCGCTGCCCGAAATTATAATTGAATCAATAGTTAATACAGCACTGCCGTTACTAAACAGGTTTAAACCGTAATTAGATGTATTACTGACTGAGGTATTTGGGAATCCAATGGTTGTAGTGGGAACAAATATACCCGGTGTTCCCCCGCCACCAATATCATACTTAAATAACTTTCTTCCAGAACCAGCACCAACCGGTTCGGCAAGCAGCCAAAAATAAGTGCCATCCCATGCAAGTCCGCGTGGATTTTGTCTTATTCCAGGAGTTTCAGGAACATGAAATGAAAACAGTTCATTTTTTGTGTTCAAATCAATTGCATAGATTTTTTCATCATCTCCCTGAAATCCATCCATTACATAAAAAAGTGTATCACCCTTAACAGTGATTCCTTGCGGTTGTAATCCAACTACCTGAATTGTATCTACAATTGCTCTTGTAGTTACATTAATTTTATATAATGCGGCAAGGGCATCCGGATAATAAATAGAAATCCAAAGACCAGTTCCATCCCAGGCTGCACCGCCAACATAAGCACCGCTGCTGCCGAAAAACTCTTTGGTCGATATTGAATCAATAACAACACCGCCTGTTGATAATTTTTGTAAATCACAGTAAGCAGTTTTTCTTTCAACATACCAAAAATTAGTTCCGTCGAAAGCAAGTCCCTGAGATTCTTTAATCCAGCTAGGAGTAAAGTTTAAAAAATCAACCTGCACTCCGCTGCTGTTTACGGCATTAATTAAATGTTTGCCTGCAGTAGATGAATTAGAACTAATCCAATACTTTCCGGAATTATATACTAATCCGTAACCATAATCATAGAAAGTACCGGCTGGCAGATTAATTGTTTCTAAGAGAGTCTGTGGATAATTAAGAAATGAAATGGACACAAGAAGGAAAATAAAAAGTATAGGCTTTCTCATAGCAAACCTCGTAAATATTATTTGTTGAATAGTTTTTTTTAAAAACTAATTTTTCTTCGGATTAAGTTTCCTCCACTCTTTAATATATTCGGCTATGTCCACAGTCGAAGCACCCGGTGTAAATAATTGACCAACACCCATTTCCTTAAGTTTGGCAATATCTTCTTCAGGAATAATCCCGCCACCGGTTAATAATATATCATCCAATCCTTTTTCTTTCAGCAGATTCAAAATTTTTGGAAATATAGTCATGTGAGCGCCAGATAATATACTTATTCCAATAACATCAGCATCTTCCTGCAATGCTGCTTCAACAATCATCTCAGGTGTCTGTCTTAATCCGGTATAAATAACTTCCATCCCTGCATCACGTAAAGCAGCAGCGATAACTTTTGCACCGCGATCGTGACCATCTAAACCGGATTTTGCAACTATAACCCTGATTTTATTATTCATTCAGTAAGTCCTTATATTTTTGTACCGATTCCCGTATCATATCTCCATATTTTCCAATTTCATCATCTTTATACTGCACTGTTCTATACCTCATATGACCATCATTTTCAAAACGAGGAATTATATGATAATGAAAATGGAAAACTGACTGACCGGCGCTTACTCCATTATTGGATATAATATTAAAACCATCTGCTTTAACAGCACGTTTTACCACACCGGCAAGATATTGTGTAAGCTTGGTCAATCCGTAAAGCTCTTCTGTTTTTATCGTTAAAAAATTATCAAAATGATTTTTCGGCATTACTAAAGTATGACCAAAGTTTACGGGATTAATATCAAGAAAGGCAATAAATTTTTCATTCTCAAAGATTATTTCTGCATCAGCTTCCTTTGATATAATATCACAGAAAATACAATCCATATTATTCTTTCAAAGATTACTTACAAAGATTACTAATTTCATTTTTCAAAAATAAATTATAAATAACTTAAGAATAATTCACTTAAAGTTCATTAATAAATTTATAAATTCACACTATTAAGATACTCTTTTGTTCTTGCAAAAACTGCAAACAGCCCGCCTGTATGAACAAAAATATTTTTCTTCCCTTTACCAGATTTAATATATTTTTCATAGTAAGCTGTAAATGCTTTACCTGTATATGCCGGATCGAGTAATATCCCAGATTCAAGTGCAAATTTTCTTAGTAGTTTTAATTTTGTCTCAGAAATCCTTTTATACCCTTCCTTTGAATAACCGCTTACTACTACAAGATTATCCGGATTTATTTTACAATCAAGTTTATAATCAAGGATACAGCCTTCTGCAAGCTGCAGAATATGCTTTTCCATTTCCTTCTTTGACATCAAAACATGCACAGCAACAATTTTTATATTAAGTTTATTTAATGCAGCACCGACCAGCATACCTGCGGCTGTTCCACCTGAACCGCAAGCAGCAACAATTGAATCAATTTTTTTAAGATCCACTTGCTCTTTAAGTTCATTAATAAAATTGATGTAGCCCCAGATTCCAAGTGTAGTAGAACCGCCTCCGGGAAATACATAAGCATTCTTTCCTTTTTTAAGCAGCTCCATTCTTTGCTTAAACATTATATCATTAACATTTTCATATTCTTTTTCAGAAAAGAATTCAACATCAGCGCCAAATATTTTATCAAGAAAAAAATTTCCATTTGGTGATTTGGAGTCTTTTCCCCAAAGAAATAATTTTGTCTTAAGTCCGATTTTCCGGGCGGCTATTACTGTCGCTCTTGCGTGATTAGACTGATCACCGCCTGAGGTGAATATGATATCAGCTTTTTGATGCTTTGCGTCAGCAAGTAAGTATTCCAGTTTTCTTATCTTGTTTCCGGATAATTCACAGCCTGTAAGATCATCGCGTTTAAGCAGTAAAGATTTTCCGGCAAATTTAATTTCTTCTAACGGAGTAGGAATATTTGCGAGTTGTATTTTTTTGGGTGTTATCATTTTGCTAACTCAATCTTTTTAAGTTTAGAATAAATTTTTCTTGCTTTTTCAAGGTCTTCAGGTGTATCTACAGAAAAGCTGTCAAATTCTGTTTCAACAATTTTTATTTTAAAACCGTTTTCCAGCATTCTTAACTGCTCAAGTTTTTCCAATTGTTCAAGGTCTGTCGGCTCAAGCTTAGTAAACTTAATCAAGAATTCTTTTCTGTAAACATATAAACCAATGTGTTTATAAATATCAGCACTCTCAAGAATCTCTTTCGGATTTTCCGCATCACGTACAAAAGGTATTGGTGAGCGGGAGAAATACAGAGCAAAGTTTTTATAATCAAATACAACTTTAACAACAGATGGTGATTCAAGTTCTTCAACCTTATCAATCAATCTTACTAAAGTTGAAACATTAACTTCAGGATCAAATAAAAGCGGTTCAATTGCCTGATCTATCATCATACCGCTGATAAAAGGCTCATCGCCCTGAATGTTAACAATTATATCGGCTCTTGGAAACTCCTTTGCAGCAATTGCAATTCTGTCCGAACCGGTAGGACAATCCTTTGGAGTCATTATCACCGATGCGCCAAATTTTTTGGCTGTTTTAGCTACTTGCTCATCATCAACTGCTATAACTATTTTATTAACCAGTTTGGATTTGCATGCACCTTCATAAGTATGCTGTAAAAGTGATTTGCCGCCTATATCTGCAAGCGGTTTTCCCAACAATCTTGTTGATGCAAATCTTGCAGGTATTACTCCAAGAACAAACGGACTGTTTTTTTTTGGTTTCCCCTTCTTTGCCATTATTTATCACCAATAACTTTTGGAACTTTAAAATGCTGATCAGTTTTATCAGGAGAATTTTTTAATGCTTCTTCAACCGAAACGGATTCTTTTAATTTATCTTCCCGAAATATATTTACTTGTTCAACCGGATGCGAAAGCGGCTTGATATTTTCTGTATCAAGCTCATTAAGTTTATCCATATAAGCTAAAATCTCATTCATTTGAATTGTAAAACTTTGCATTTCTTCGTCTGTAAATTTCAGTTTAGCAAGTGATGCAATTTCTTCAACATCTTTTTTTGTAACAGACATTAGTTTATTTCTTTCTGATTACTGATAATTATTTTTCTTACTTTTTCCATCAATTCAATTTCATCTGGTTTGGATTTTATGTTATCAGTTGAAATCGGTTTATCAAAGTGCATATAGATAGTTCCGCTTTTTAGTTTAAATGTTCCTTTAGGCATAATTTTATCCGTACCATTTATTGTAATCGGAACAATAGGATATCCGCTGTGTGCGGCAAGATAAAACGCACCACGCTTAAAACTTTGCACTTCACCGGTTTTACTTCTTGTACCCTCAGGAAAAACTAAAATGGAAATCTTTTTTTTATCCATAATCCATTTTGCACGCTGCAGACTTTTCATTGCAGCCTGAGGATCTTTTCTATCAACAACTACATAAGGTCCTAGATACAATTGCCATCCAAAAAAAGGAATGCGGGCAAGTTCTTTCTTAAATATCATACTCATTCTGTTAGGTACACCCCATTGTAAAGCAGTAATATCAAGCTGACTTGAATGATTGGAAGCGAAAACATATACTGCTTTGCGGTCAATGTTTTCAAGTCCGGTCATCTTTACTTTAACACCAGAAATCAATAATACACCAAAGGGAAAATATTTTGCAAGGTAGTGATATAGAGTAAATGTACGGTCAACTGCAATAAAAATCAGAGCTAAAATTGAACAGATAAAAGTATGAATAATTATAAAAAATATTTTAATATAAGTTATCAATCTTCCACCTCTGCAGGCTGTTCTTTTTTTAACTCAATAATTCCTTTTGCTTCAGCAAATTTTTCCAAAGCATTAATTCTGTTTTTAACAGAAGGATGGGAATAAAAAAACCATTCAACAAACGGATGAGGCTGACGATCACCAAGATTTTGATCTGTAAGTTTATTTAATGTACTTATAAAACTATCCGGCTTCAAAGTTGATTCAACTGCATATCTGTCAGCTTCAAACTCATATTTTCTTGAAAGGATATTTGAGATTGGTGTTTGAATCAAACCTACAAGCATCGCCCATAAACTTAAAACCGGCAATGCAGCAATTTGTAATATGCTGTTAAAATCAAACCAGCTAAGCGAATGCTTGTATAAAAGTGAAATAATAAAAAATGTTAAAAAACTTGCAGCGGTACCGAATAAAATATTCTTTTGAATATGCTTATGTTTATAATGACCTAGTTCGTGTGCAATAACCGTTTCTATTTCATCTTTAGAATAATCGTTAAGTAAAGTATCGCCAAGAATAATCCGTTTTGTTTTTCCTAATCCTGTAAAAGCGGCATTAGCTTTTTTTGTATTCTTGCTCATATTAAAAGAAAAAACATTCTGAACAGTTATACCCGCTCCTTTAGCAAGTTTTGTAATTCTAGTTTTTAATTCATCATCATTCAAAGGAATGATTTTATAAAATATCGGCATGATAAGTATCGGGAAAATCTGTGCCAGCACAACTGAAATTAAAAACATAGCAGAAGCAAAAACCAGCCACCATAAATCTTCAAACTGATTTAAGACAAAAAAGAAAAGCAATAATACGGGAACACCAATCACCAATCCAACAATCATTGATTTCAGATTCTCCACAACATATTTCTTAAATGTCTGGTTGGATAAATTGTATTTATGCTCAAGATAAAAACCTGTGTAAAAGTTTACAGGTGCAAAAAGAACGGAAGAAATAACTCCGATTGCAAACACATAAAGAATAAAGACAAAGTAATTATCTTGTGTATAACTGCGAATAAATTCTTCTAATCTGAAACTATACCCGAGTAGTACAAACATAAATAACAGAATAAAACTAACAATACCTTTGGTAATTCCGATAAAGAGCTTAGTATTATTGTATTTTTTTGAATCCATACAGATAAAATACAAACTCGTGTTATCTCAATCAATTTATACAAAATGATTGTACTAATAAACTTATCACTTCGTAGTCACTTAGAATTAACCATCTAAAAAAATACGTCAGTCTAAGCCTGTCGAAGACGAACATAACACAAATCTTTATCACACTTCAATAGATTCAGTGTAATAAAGTATTATTAACTTTTAAAACAATTAGAAGATTCAGATAAGCACAGCCGAGGCGGGACAAGTGGTTCGATTAAAAGAGTAGCCCTCATCCTAACCTTCTCCCTAAGGGAGAAGGTCTCAATCCCATTATCCCGCCAGGGCGGGACAAGTCGGTTCGATTAAAAGCAAAGAAAAATAAACACAATATCAAACTATATCAAAAGGTCTTCGAAGTGGCTTTAGCCACGAAGATCCCGATAGGCGCCAGCCGTATCGGGACAATTCCATTATCCCGCCAGGGCGGGACAAGTCGGTTCGATTAAAAGCAAAGAAAAATAAACACAATATCAAACTATATCAAAAGGTCTTCGAAGTGGCTTTAGCCACGAAGATCCCGATAGGCGCCAGCCGTATCGGGACAATTCCATTATCCCGCCAGGGCGGGACAAGTGGTTCGATTAAAAGTATAGGAAGCACAAGGACTTACCTGCAACGCTATAGTCTCAATTCCATTATCCCGCCGGGGCGGGACAAGTGGTTCGATTAAAAGGGAAATGATAAAAAATTCATATGAAAACGCTGGGTAGTCTCAATTCCATTATGGTTCGATTAAAAGACAAAACACATTATACAGTTCACACGGCAGACCTCTCAGTCTCAATTCCATTATGGTTCGATTAAAAGTATAAAATTGGTGAAAGGGGTTTTAAATTAGATTTTGAGTCTCAATTCCATTATGGTTCGATTAAAAGATATGTGTTACATATCAGCAGAGAAACCAGAAATATGTCTCAATTCCATTATCCCGCCAGGGCGGGACAAGTGGTTCGATTAAAAGGAAGTGAGGAAACTGGTGAAGAAATCAGACCCAGCGGTCTCAATTCCATTATCCCGCCAGGGCGGGACAAGTCGGTTCGATTAAAAGCAAAGAGGTTTATATGTGTTTCATATCAGAAAGAGGTCTCAATTCCATTATGGTTCGATTAAAAGCAGTATGCAAAAAACAGAATGGAAGCTATTGAACGGTCTCAATTCCATTATCCCGCCAGGGCGGGACAAGTCGGTTCGATTAAAAGAATGAACCAGATAAATTTACAACTGCTTTTAATTCTGTCTCAATTCCATTATGGTTCGATTAAAAGTACTTCTTCGGGGGTTCCCCGAAAGCAGACTGTTCCGTCTCAATTCCATTATGGTTCGATTAAAAGTAACGGTAATACTGAGCAAAAACACATTCGGGGTGAAGTCTCAATTCCATTATGGTTCGATTAAAAGAATGATGATTGATGCACTCAACGGATTGTTTGATTAGTCTCAATTCCATTATCCCGCCAAGGCGGGACAAGTCGGTTCGATTAAAAGCAAAGAAAAATAAACACAATATCAAACTATATCAAAAGGTCTTCGAAGTGGCTTTAGCCACGAAGATCCCGATAGGCGCCAGCCGTATCGGGACAATTCCATTATCCCGCCAAGGCGGGACAAGTCGGTTCGATTAAAAGCAAAGAAAAATAAACACAATATCAAACTATATCAAAAGGTCTTCGAAGTGGCTTTAGCCACGAAGATCCCGATAGGCGCCAGCCGTATCGGGACAATTCCATTATGGTTCGATTAAAAGAATAGCCCGCCTCACTTTCCTACCACCTCACATTCCTGTCTCAATTCCATTATGGTTCGATTAAAAGTAATGCAGTAGAACTTATTGATGATTACTGCAAAAAGTCTCAATTCCATTATGGTTCGATTAAAAGCTGATAGAATCGTTCAGGAAGCAACGACCAAAGGCTGTCTCAATTCCATTATGGTTCGATTAAAAGGATAGCCTTTTTTTTTATACTACTATGAAAACAAAAGTCTCAATTCCATTATCCCGCCAGGGCGGGACAAGTGGTTCGATTAAAAGAAAGAAAGGAGTTCACTATGCGTTACGAATATCATTGTCTCAATTCCATTATGGTTCGATTAAAAGATTTTTATCAACAAACAAAAGGAGTAAAAAATGAAATGTCTCAATTCCATTATGGTTCGATTAAAAGAGAGCAAAAAAAGACCATAAAAACAACAAATGGATTAGTCTCAATTCCATTATGGTTCGATTAAAAGGGTGCAGATACAGCTTTTGAACAAGGCTGTAATGCGGTCTCAATTCCATTATCCCGCCAGGGCGGGACAAGTGGTTCGATTAAAAGAGTAGCCCTCATCCTAACCTTCTCCCTAAGGGAGAAGGTCTCAATCCCATTATCCCGCCAGGGCGGGACAAGTCGGTTCGATTAAAAGCAAAGAAAAATAAACACAATATCAAACTATATCAAAAGGTCTTCGAAGTGGCTTTAGCCACGAAGATCCCGATAGGCGCCAGCCGTATCGGGACAATTCCATTATCCCGCCAGGGCGGGACAAGTCGGTTCGATTAAAAGAATAAAAAAATGAATACTATCATAAATAAAACCCCTGTCTCAATTCCATTATGGTTCGATTAAAAGTACCTGCCGTCACGACAAATATTTGGTCCTTCAAAAGCGTCTCAATTCCATTATGGTTCGATTAAAAGTCCCTTCCTTGTTCTTAATCTTGCTTAAGATAAGCTTGGTCTCAATTCCATTATGGTTCGATTAAAAGCCTTGGTTCTCATCTCAAAAATATTTGTTTTTCTTATAAAATCATACTTCTGCTTAAATCATTTTTCCTGAACCTAATTTTATCCGAAAACATCCGGTAGTTCAAGTTGTGTTTTGAGCATAATTTTGAAGAATATCACTATCTAATTTATGTGTGTATATTTTATTAAACGGAGGTTCAAGTTTTTTGTTTTGATATTCGTCTGTTTTACCACTTTTGGTTTTTAATTTTTTTTACTGTTTGGTTAAAGTTAAGTGTTTTTATTTTTTCTGTTTAACTAATTTTTTAGTTTTTTTACGGAAACAAAACTGTTTAATTGTTTTTACATAATACCAGTTATTATTGTTTTACTGTAGATTTTGCAGAGGTGTATTTTTTTAAATAGAATTTTTTCAATTGTAAAAATTTTTTCTTAAAAACTTTATCATTAAAGTTTATGTATTTATCAATTATTTCTTCAGCATTTACTATTGAGTTATTTAACAGATATGCTATTGCCAATGTATGTGCTGCATACGCTGGTAAAGTTTTTTTGCTTTTGTAAAGCGGTTCTAATGTTTTTATAGCTGCTTCGTATTTTTTTTCAGAAATATTTAGCAATGCAGTTTTTTCTAATACAAAAATTTTGTTTTGATTTTGTAATTCTTTAGGAAAGCTGGTTTCCAAAGCTTTTTGAAAATATTCTTTTGCTGTATCGGCATATTTATTTTTCTTTACAGTTATAAAAGTAAAAAGGTTTATTGATGCTTTTCTATAAGATTTGTAAACGCCTGCAATAAAATTATCAACATCAGATTTATCAATTAAGTAGTTTTCGTTCTTGTTACGGTTGTAATCTTTAATTATACATTTATCAATATAGCTTTCTGCTTTTATTAAAAGATTGAATCTTTCTTCATTACTTGTTTTACTATTGCCAAAAGGATCACAATCATATAAAAGATTTTTTGCATTAAAATCAAACTTGCTTAACTGCAGATAATTTTGTGCAAGATGATAAAGAGATTTTATGTAATACTTTTTATATCGTTTTACATCAAACTCATTGTCAATTAAATTTTCGAAGCAATAAACTGCTTTTTCAAAAGCTTCTATACCCGTTATTAAAAACTTCCGGGCTTCTTCGGATTTTGTCTGCAGTCCGTTTTCATCAGTATTTTTGAAAAGAATATCATTAAATAAAAATTCTGATAATATAAATCCCTTTCTGTAAAGATCAGCAACTCTGTTTGGTTCTAAATCAAAAACTTTTTCAAGATATTCTAATGCAGCTTCTGATTCTGTCAGGATATTTCCGTCCCTTCTTCCACCGGGCATGCTTAACTCAGTAGCAGATTGATATAGGCTGTAAGCAAAGTTGGAGTAATATGCGGCATTTTTAGGTTCAAGTTCTATGCAGCGTTTACGCAGTTTAAAAGTCAGTTTTCTAAGTTTTCTTTTTTCAGCCAAATAATCATCTCTTTTACTTTTATCAGAAAATTTTCTTTTAAGATTTTCAGTGCATTCAGCCATTTTTGCAGCAGCAAACGAAAATTTTGAAAGCAGTTCGGCATCATTCCAAATAATACTTTTTTCTAAAGGCTCAAACTGTTTTAGGATTTTAAATATTGCTTCCCAATCATTTTTGTTTTCCAGGCTTGATAACTGTGTAATTATTTTGTTATTAGCCAGCATTTCAAAAAAGTTTGTTTCATCCACAGCACAGCAAAATGGAAGCTCGAGTATGCTTTTAATTTTAAAATATTTTTTAAGTGCATCTTTTATCTGAAAGGATGGGTAGTCAGTTTGTTTTTCAATTTCGCAATTTATTTTAAGATAGTTCTTGCTTATCAGTGATGATTTAACATTTAACTGAACTGCATTTTTTTCTTTTTGATTAGATTTATTAAAGTAAATCAAAGCAGATTTGATACTAATTACTTCGGTAACATTTTGTGGTATGCAGTTTTTAATCTTGATAAAATAATCACTGCCCCAAAAAAATGTTTCAGCGTTATTGATAAACTCTTTTGATGTAGAAATAATAAAGATCATCAGTTTAAATTGATTGATTAAAAAAACTGTGTAATTTCATTTTTTTCAGTTCCTAATATTTTTTTACCTATATGTTTTTGTTCTTCGGCATAGTAAAAGATAATAGAATCTTTTTCTTTGTTAATAATACTTATCAATCTATCTTTTAATGCTTTAAATTGCTTTGCAGTTAAAACACCTTCAAAAGCAGAGTTTTGAACCCAATTCATATACTTTCTGAAAGTCTTTAACACTTTCGGTAGTCTTTTAGGGTTAGATATGTCATAAACAGCTATATAAAACACTTTACTAATTGGCTCTGTATGGATCATAGGATTTAAGTTTACCGTTTAAATAATTAATTAAGTTATAACATTCCATTCTAATTAAGGACCTGAATGAAAGCCTTCTGTTAATTCTTTTATGCAGTATTACAGTGCTGAGTCTTTTTTCAAATTCTTCAACAAATTTTTTTCTAGCATTATCCTTCAGATATAATCCTTTTTCAGTTGGTTTAAAATCATCTGGTTGAATAATATTAAGGTTTATCACTCTGAAAATAACTTTATCAACAATTACAGGTTTAAATATTTCAGAAAGATCATAAGTCAATGGATGTTTGTTATCGCCAACCTCGTGTATAAAGCCAATAAAAGGGCTTAATCTTGTTCTATATATTTCGGAAAAGCATACAGCATACAGCAATGAGTTACCGAATGAAATTAGTGAGTTTACAGTACCAACAGGTGGATTTTTCATTCTTCTATAAAAATCATTTTGTTGTTTTAATATTTTCTGCCAGCTTTCGTAATAAATATTTCTAACCTGTCCTTCAAAGCCCATTAGTTCTTGTATAGTTTCAGCAAATCTAACTTGTTCAATATAGGCTGAGATAGTGTTAATCTGCTCATCAAGATCAAGCCCTGTATATGTATATGCTTTTAAGCTGGTCAATATATTTTTCAGTGAAGATTCAATAATCTTTTTTGCGATATAAATTCTTCTGTTTTGGTTAAGATAAGCACTGTATTGCAGTAACTGAATATCACCTGATCCATTATGATTTACTGGCATAAAACTGCCGATATAGTTTCCGTAATAATTAAATATGTGCACAGGTATTGAATAATTATTAAGACATTTAAACAACTGAGTATTAAATCTTACTTCACCAAAAGTATAAATAGATTCTACAGATTCAGCAGGTATATGTTTTGAGCTGCCATTTGTTTCAGATTTAGCAGGCGGCAGAATAATATGCTCTTCTTTGTCTTCAAAAATATCTATTTTGTTAAGAGGTTCAGTATCCGCTAAAGTATTAAGAATTAATGAATCATTCTTTCTGGACAGAACAGAATTCGAGAATATGTAAATGTTGTTTTTCACAGCAAACCTTTTTTATTGTTTTATTAAACTCTTTTTGGATTATCAGCATTTGCGATTATTATTTCAATTATTTTACCTGCAACACCCCCGATCTTTCATCATTTGAAGTAGTCTCAGCTTCTGAAAGTTCTCAAATACTAAAATGCTCTCTCAACTTATATTTGAAATTAGTCCGGCATACTAACCGGTTTAATCTTTTATTTTATTCAAAGTTAATTAATTGAGTAGTACATTTTAATAGTTTTGCAGTCCTCCTTTTCAATATGATTATGAAATCCAGTAGCGTTAAAGAAAAAATTCCTAATTTCACTGTCTTTAGTAACTACACATAAATGATGTATTATAGCATCAGAAAAAATTATTGTTTTCCCTTCAATAAATTCCACATTATTTGGTTCATAGTAGTTTATTATAAATTCATACTCTGCCCAGATACCTGAATAGAAAGTTTTCGCTCCAACTATTTCAATTGCATCTGATATGCTGTTGCCATTACCGCCTTCAAATTTTATAATTTCTGCAGTTGAATCCTTCATATTTAATCTCCGTAAAATTTTACAGGGGCAAAATAGAATCTATATGAAAGGGAGTAAATAAAAACAACATTGTGGAAATGTTGTGTAAGAATTGTATTATTAAACTGATAACTTATCTGTGCCGGATTTACAGTTTTGATTTACAAAGATTGATAATCTGTTCTATTAGTACGATAATTTAATTTTGTCTGTTTCGGATTTTATAAAATATTTTGTGTTTCCGTATTCTCTTTCACTGCTGATTATAAATTGGTCAGCAGTAACTTCATCATCAAAAAGCGGCGCTAAACATTTGTTAATTTTGGAACGCTTTGTACGGATTGCTTCATGTCCAAAACCTTTTAGCCACCATGTGTTTTTCTTCTTTCCATCGAAATAATAGTATGGATATTTTTCACGCATAAAACTATAAACAGCATTTGCAAATTCTATGTCTGCTAAATAACCTATTGTAAGTTTTTCTTTCCCTTCTTGTTTTATCTCTAACAATTTAAAATAAATTGCAAATTCTTGTGGCTCTAGCTTTATAGAATTTAGTCCAAATTTTACTTCTCTTGTATCAGTCTTCAGAATAATTTTTGTTTTATTAGTTAGCGCTTTTAATTGATTCTGAGTTTTTTCAACAAAATCCGAGTAATTTTTAAGATCTTTTATCTCGCTTCCTAAAATGGATCTTAGACGAATAAATGGTATTTCAGAAAGTTCTAACTCCTTTGCATCTTGTTTATTTTTTGGATAAAAGCCTTTGAATTCATTTTTTTCAGAAGTAAGCACATGAAGCAACTTATCATTTTCGCGCCCAAATAAAGTTAGTGCAAAGGCAAGATGGACACTCATAGTTTTTCTTCCGCCAGAAATTGAACAATATAAGTTCGTATTATCTCGAGTTGAAATGCTTTTGATAAACTCGCACATTCTGTTAGGAAAAAGTATATTATGTTTATCTGTACGAATATCAGAAAGCTCTAATGATTCTTCCTTAGCCGTAATAATATGCTCACTGTTATTCTCAAACTTTGGCAGATTTACTTTGTACTGTTGACACAAATTTTCAATTTCGGATTTAAGAGCAGATTTAGGAGTATTAGGTGCTTTGTCAGTTCCTTGTATCACATTTTTCCCCCTTTGTGTAGTAAGCACATAAATTTCGTGTATCGGAATTTTATTTTTTACCGAAAGACAAAAAAGGGTTTCGGTTATAATTTGAGGTGTAAGACCAGAAACACAAATGAGAATATTCTTAGTTTTCATAATTCGATAATATCTCCCTTAGAAATATTAGTTACTTTTATCTGAAGTTCAGCCGCTCTTTTTAAAAACGACTCAGAACTTTCGTTTACACTTACAAACAAACCTTTACCAAATGTTCCTGAAGAAATATTCCTGATAGTTTCTAATTGAAACAAGTCGAATTGATTATCCTTTTTACCTGATTTACACGATATCAGATAAAGTTTGAAATCTTTTAAAACAATGGTATCAATTTCACTTGAAACTTGTCTATCAGATTGAATTTTTACTCCGGACATCAGTTCGATACCTTGCAGTTCATTTAACTTGTAATAGACATAATACTCAAGCCAATCACCGGATTTATACTCAGATTCATTAACAGAAAAATTTTCGCGGTGTTTATTGCCAAATTCAATTCTGAAGGAACCGAAGTTTTTCTGAAAAAGAAAATTCTTATCAAAACTTGTAACTGAAAATTTTGATGATGATTGAGCTAATCTTTTCTTTATTTCCTCGTTAAACTCCAGAAAAGATTTCATCAGCTTATATGTTTCAATAAATTTAAACAATGAGTAGTATTTCTCAATCTCCGAAATCTCTTTTTGTTCAATAATTTTATAACCATAAGAAAGCAGATAATCTTTAATTGTAAGTTTAACAGTAAAAGGTTCTGTTTTAGTTTTAGGAAATAAATGCAACAGTTCCAGATTTTCTGTGTTACAATAAAAAACAGGAATTTCATTTACTCTGGCAAAATCATAGGCGGCAATAGACATAGGTTTTGTTCCGCCTGTAATGTTTATAAACAAAGAATCAGGTTTATCGTTTGCAATAATTTCTGAGAGCGCATTTTTAACTGAGTCAATTTGATAAGCTTTAATATTTTCCTTTGTGATAACCTCCATATTTTTCGATTCAAACAATTCCTTAAGATGAATTCCGCACTCCCTTTCTTCTTGAGTCATTAAAAGATATACTTTACTTGGATTATACATTAAAACAGGAATTACATTCGGCATTGCCTGGCGCGAGACGAGACAAACTATATTCATTTAATCTCCGGAAATTCTTTTACATAATGTGGCTTTTCAATCTCACTAAAAAATAAATTTACCAACTCAGATGCTTCAGAATACAATTTTCCATCTAATGATTTCATTCCGTGCGCAAGAATTGAATTATTCCTAAGTTGAAGCACCTTTTTAATATTTTCTATATTTTCAAAGAATTTAATCCCTAATGGATTATTGTGCTTATTTAACAAATCAAAAGTTGCAAAAAGCGGAAGTTTGATTTTATTATCCTTACTATCTAAATACTTCGCATTGATTTCATCAGCAAACTCTGTGGGAATATTTTCAATCCTAACATCTGAAGTGGAACAATTGAAAACTTTTTCAAATTCTATTTGTCCAATCATTTCTAATGTGCGGTACAATCTGGCAACTGCATCATCAAATTTACCTTCCTTTGCCCGTCTATCTGAATTTTGTATTAATTCAAATATCTTCTCATAAGAAAGATTCTTTTCCTTTAATTCCCTTAAAAATGGTTTATAGTATTTTTCAAATCTGTTCTTCAAATCAAATTCTTTAAGATTTTCTACAAGAATATTGTTTGAAATTTCCCAAGCATAAGAAAAATTAAATTTATCCCAGGCATCAAACATTTTAGAAAGCTTTATAAGTAATTCAGATTTTCCCTGATATTCCGGATGGAACTCGTGCTTCTCCAAAAGTTCTATACAACTGTTAAAGCGGTAAATGTTAAATAGTTCAACAGCTTTATCAAATATATTTTTAGAATAAAATTTATTCGGAGAAAATGAGTTTCGTCTTTCAGTACCTGATTTTACTCTTCCTCCATCACCTCGATCTCCGTAAACATAAGATAAAGAACCAACTTTGTTTTCTATTGCGGCACTTACTAATGCAGCTGACATAGCCTTTGTTCCGCTTGTATAATCAACACAAATTTTATTTAATGAATAACCTTGTTTTAATAATTTTTTAATTATATCAGAGTATTGAAAATGAAGATTTTCAAGATCATTTACCTCTTCAATTAAATTTTCAACTATTTCTAAATTAATATTTTCAGCATTAATCATATTTTTCAAGTGTGGCAGAGTAGTCTCAAAGCTCTTTGATGAGCCAATAAGAATGAGAATGGCAGGGTTAGAATCTTTGATAGAAAAAAATAAACCGTGTGCGACATCCGAACCGCTAGCACCGGTGCCGACAGTCATAATTAAAACTTTTTTGGAATTGTTTTCAATCATTATTTATCCCACTTCCCAATGCAGCAAAGATTATTGATCTTTGCTATGTGTTATAATTAAATTTCAAAATAGATGGCAAACCAAATTGAATATTATTCTTCAGCTTTGCCCCTATAATCAGCTTTTTGCAAAGCTTTCTTTTGAAAAACCAACTCTACAAATACTTTTGACCCGTTTTTAAGCCCAAGACCTTCTAATCGGACACCTGGTAATGTTGTTTCTTTACCTTGGTGTTCGCCATCGAGAATCTTTACTTTGGGAGGTTTGGATTTATCGTCAATGATTTCGGCTGTTACTGAATTTGGTGGTCGTTGCTTAATCTTTTTTTCTTCTGAAATATTAATTTCAGTAATTGCAAAATCGTTATTATAAAATTTTACCCACCCAAAGCCACCATAAATATTCTGATTATTGGAATATTTTCTTGTGAAGGGAAATTCATCTATGTTTAATTTTGTCGGATTGTTTCTATTGGAAGTATGGCTGCCAATGTTAACGGCTTTATAGAACTCAAACACTTTTTGCTTTAACGATGTGTCCTTTAGAAGTAATGGGAAAATAGTCATCCCGCTAAATCCAGTTCCAAAACCGACTTTAAACTTGTTTTCAGTATTATAAAGATTATCTAATGACCTAATATTAGCATTCCCTATATTATTTATTGAATTTATCCATTCTCTCTCAAGATTTGAAACTGCGGTTCCAAATTCATTCCAAGATTTAATCAAAGAATCAACAATTTTTTTTTCTGTAAACTCAGATTCATTTTTAATATCTATATCAAATAGATTTTTCAACTTATTTTCAATTCCAATGAAAAACTTTTTCCCAAATTCTGAATTAGGCTTATTAAGTTCTTCCTTAGCTTTTTTTAGAAATTCAATGTCCACAGAAATATCAAATTCTAATTCAACGTTTTCTTTGATTGATTCAGTATATGTTATAAAAGGTTTGTGAGCTGGTACCTTTTGGAGAGCATAAACCTGAAGTTTCGAGATTTCACCATTATCATTTGTGGAAACTGAGAATGAGTCGGATATCTTAACGAGTTTAAGCAAATCGAATTTTTGATCATCATAGGTGGTTGTAACTCTTCCGTTTTTTTCTTTTTCAACTCCGCAAATGAAAGTTTCTTCATTTAGCTTGTCGTCAGCCGTTTTTAAGAAGCGTTTAATGTTTTTCTTATCTATCCTATTTGTCTCATTAATTAAATCATTTAATACTTTTAATAAAAAATTTTTGTTTGAGCTATTGAGTAGAACTTTATACATCAATGCAGTTCTTAAGCTTCCCTTTAACGAGCTTCCCGGTATAAAAAATTTGTTAGAAGAATCTTTAATTCCTTCATTCAAATCTCTAGGCAAAGTACTGGTAAAGGAATACAATCCACATTTATTAACAATTTCTTGAGGTTTAATATTAAACTTTCGCTGGATTTCACTTACTGTTAATTGAGGGTTTTGATCGAGCCAACTAAAAAATTCATTTTGCTTCTCTTCAGCTACTAATTCAAATAATTTATCATAGTTAATTCTATAATTATTCAAAAATTCAAGTGTTCCTAATTTTTTTCCCGTTCCGATATGAATCGGTGTTAAACTTTTTATTTTAACTTTCATTGCATCCTCAGATTAGCTTTCATTCCAAAGAATAAATAATTGCTATAAATATTTTGTTCATCGTTAAATTTTGCGGTTGGCACAAGTCTTCCATAAAGTGATTGAGAAACAAAAAAGGAAGATCCTTCAGTAAAGCAAATTACTGGATTTTTCTCATTAAACTCTAAATTAAAATCCTTTCCTACTTTTCCAATTCGTGTTGTTAAGTCATAGAATAAATGCACTGAATTATTTTTGATTAGGTCAATCTCCACTTGAGAAGGTTGAAATAGCGATAGCGATACCAAAGCATTAGGATTTGCTGGCACTGAAAAACTAAAATCCTCGATGACAAAATCAAAGCTGCCTTTACCAATCGATTTGTTACCTCCGATACCAATATGTGAAAGTAATCTAAGTGGACCTTCAATTAATGAAACATCCGATCCGTCCGCCAAGAAATATATACCTTCAACTACATTTTGTTTTGAAGATAATTTATTCCCGAAACCGTTAAACTCTTCTTCCCAATAAAGCTGTCCCTTCCCATCTATTTGCAGAGTAGATCCACTCATTCTATCAATAGAATTGTGTAAAATGAAAGAAGGGCTTAAACTTTTCTTATAATCAAACCTGTTATCTTTTATTACGTCTATGTTTCTTTCACTTTCTTTTTTGATTTCTTCTTTTTGCCATCTTAAAAATCTCTCTAATAAAATGTTATCGTCAATTTCGCCGTTCAAGTAGCCCTCAAATAATTTTTTATTTATATATCGAATCCTCTTAAAATCCTTCAGATAGGTCATTTCTTCCGGGTCTTTTGCATTTCTGATATTTACACCAGTAATTGGCTTTGGCAAATAGTAAGTGATTTTCTCTTTTTCACCATTTTCAATCGTGAATGGGAAAATAGATGAAACTTTAAATGGGATTTCAGTCGAAAAATACTTTTTGAGAAGCTCTGATGTTTTATCTACACCATAAAGCATTCTATATGCATAAACTAAATTTCCCCAAAGAGTATCTGAATTTAGAAATGTGTGGAAATTAGTTTTAGGATATATTCTTATTATTTTCATCTTAATTTCCGTCTTCTAATTTTATTCCTTTCTGAGTATCAAACATAAGGTCCTTCGTTGAAATATTTGGATTTTCCTTTTCTTCAAATACTTTTTTGAAATTACCATTACCGTTTTGATAATCATTAACGCTTACAAAGTATGGTTCAAAAAAGTCAAATTCAACTTTACCACTGCCGCGGCTTCCGCCGCCGCCAAGTGTTGAGTCTTCAAGAAGTCGAATTGCTTTGACTAATTTTTCAAAATTACTTTTACCATTGTCCTTATCCATCGAAAAAACCTGCAAAACAAATTCCACATCAAATTTAGAATCTTTGTGTATCCGCTCCATAAAACGAGGATTTGCAGCAGAGGTCATTCTGTCAATAGTATTCTCAGCTTTGTATTCGGTGTAAAGAGTTTCTGAGTTTGCGTTTTCCCACATTGAAATTGTTTTTGTATCGGGATATGCATCACGAACAATTAATCTTGTGGGACCGTTTGAACTGTTATCTGCACTATCGCCAAAAAGCGAGGTAATTTCTGAATCAGAGCTCGGCGGATAATTACCTTTATCGTTTGCCTGCACTTTGCCTTCTGCAAATTCCAAGAGCATACGAAGCTTTCCTTTTAAAGATGAACCCGGTATATACGGATAGTTTGTAATTGGATCTTTAATAACTGGATTATCAACACCTCCGATTTCAAACTTGTCTTTAGAGCCGCCAATATGAAGTGGGGTTAGAGTTTTTAGTTTCCCTTTAAGAATGATATTACCTAAAAAAGAATTAGTATTATTCATTTTTTTCTCCTTTATAAATTTTTGCCTTCTTCATAGAATTTATGGTAGGCAACAAAACCCTCCATAATATCAAAGAATAATTCTAGTTTGTTATTAAAATCACCAGATGTGCTTAACACAGAATCTGTCAAGACAAATACATCTTTTCTAAAATCCTTCAGATCTGATCTACCTGTCTGTTTGCCTTCTGCATACAATAACATTGCTTTTAATTTTCTCAACCTTAATTCAATCTTATTTTTTTCACTTGGATTGGCTCTGTAAAATGTTCTTAATGATACTATCTCAGAGAAAAAATTTCTAAGTTGGTTTGTAGTAAAATTTTTGTAGTAGTCTTTTCCTTTTCCAGCATAATAATCCTCTATTTGCTGTGGTGTTGTATTTGAAAGATCCATATTTACCTCCTTGTTTTATATAATGCTAAAGTTAATGGAAATTTAATTTTTTTGAATTCTTTTTCTTTGTCTTCGCCGAGTAAAAGTCTAACAGCAAGTTTATAGAGTAGATTATTAACTTTTGTTTTGCTATCATTTTTTTGTTCGATGATGTTACTGTTAACTTTTCTTCTCGCAAATAAATAATGAAGTGTACTTTTTGCTTTACTTAACTTTTTTAGGTTTGCCATACCCTTTGAATCAAAGACATTACCTGTCAAGCTGTATAAATTGTACAAAAAACTTCTTGGAATAATTTTTTTGCCCTCATCTGATTCAAGGAATTCAATTAATTCATCTGCATATTTAATAAATTCATCAAACTCTTCCCAAGTCAATTGAATATTTAAAACACCAACTTTGTTCTTTTCAAGTTTATTAGGACAAGTATCTTTGGCAATTTTTTCTTGTACTTCTGCTAATAAAGCAGATTGAGAAATTGGAAAATTTGGTTTAGTAAAAATTATTCCCGCTGAAGCTGAGAGATGTTCATTTTCACATACAAAAGCTCTTAGTTTTTTTCTAAGTTCATTTGCAAACTTTATAATTTGATACCAATTACCAACGACAAACAAATCATCTCCACCTGAATAAGCAATATAAATATTATATGCCTTGGCAATTTCATTTATATAGCCAGTAAAAAACCAGTTAAGCTCTCTGGATAAATTGGCAACTCTTGAAGGTGTGTATTTTTTCTCTTCTTCTCGTAATTCTTTCAATCCAAAAGAAAAAACTGCACCGAGATTATCTACATCCATTCTCATTATGCCCAATAATGGATAACTCTTTGAATGTTCTTCAGCCAAATCTTCAAATGATTTTGGTTGTTGAGACCCGTCTAAGGGTAAACTTCTGCCAATAAATCTGAACCCCTTAGCTGTATTATAGAAGATTGTTCGATTAAGCTTGCTTACAAAATCAGTATCATTTATAGTGGTAATCTTTACATTATTCTTCTTTACAATATTTGATAAAATATCTTCAATTTCTGTTAGTTCTTTGCACAAATAAACATAGGTATTTAATCCTTTGAAAGATACACTGACAAACTTGTTTTCAACTATTTTTTCAATTTTATCTTTTGTTGTTACCAAATATTTTATTTTGGGTATAATTTCCCCAACTTGTTTTTCTTCATTTTCAATTTCTTTTTCTTTCTTGTGATAATTGCTGGCTTCAAGTGAGTTTGAGAAAAGATTTGATAACTGATTTCGATTTTTTTTCTTTTTTCTTTCGTTTAGCTTATTATCAAGCTGTAAGTAAATATTCCTGAAATCACCAATAAATTCTTTACCGCTGCATTCAACCTTTTCAAGAATAAGTGAAACTCTGCCGATATATTCAGTTGATAGGAATTCATTGATGTTGTTTTCTACTTTTACTAATTCCTCTTTAATGTTAGTGTTGTTCGGAGCTAACATAAGGAAATGTCCTCCACCATCATAAATTAAATTAGCTTCAAATAAATTCAATTGTTCTAGAAAAAAATTTGATATTACTCCGGTTAAAAGCTGAATAGTAAAAGATCTTCCACGCAGTCTTTTGGCAATATCTGTCATCTCCCGTATGCCATTATAAATGTAATTTTGAATTCCAGAAATATCACCTTTAATAAGTAAACATTCCTTGTTTTCTTCTCCCTTTTCAAAACAAGTGCTTAAAGCAGCAGTAATTCTGGAATGATCAAAAAGCGAAATATCCGGATGAGATAAATATCCTGCTGATAAAACTTTAGTAGTGTATTTTTCTAATAAGTAATAGAATGTTAATATGAAAGATCCAAATTCAGTTTCATTATAAAGCAGTTTTAATTCTTCTATAAATCCTTTCAGAAGATTTTTATGATGTTCAATATATTCACCATCGTTGTGTTCATAATCTTCGAGAATTTTATTATTATTTTCTGGAAAATTATCCCTTTCTAACAGAGATAAGACTCTAGGAATATAATACCAATAATTTTCAGTTTTATTTTTTTTGAATGGCTTGTCAAATTCGACCCTATTTGTAATTGCTTCTAAATATCTTCGCGGTGCTTTATCGAGACTATCTTCTCTTTCTTGTGCTGCAATTACATCAGCTTTCCAAATCTTACCGCTTTGGCGATTAGCTGCTTTAATAATCTTTTCAATATCTGTTTTCAGACATTCAACTTTTCCTAAATACTCTCTGATAAATTGTGAACCCAAAGATTCATGATCATCTCCAGCTTTAATTTCTTGTGCACGCCAAATAAGTTTTCCAAAATCGTGCAACAATGCACCTAAGTAATTTATCTGATATTCGCTTAGACTATTATTCATTTTGTGCACCTCTGCTCAAACTTCCCAATATCATGGAATAGCGCTCCAAGTATTAAGGTTTTTTCTTCTTGTGTCATTTTATTCTCTTTTTATTTAATTCAAAACTATTTTATTCAAAATGTGTTTTCAACAATCACAATGTTTCGGAAATGTTTTTGATTCTACTTTTAATTTTTAATTACTTCAGCCATTCCAAATCCCATACTATTTTTCTCACCAAATCCACATTCATATCCGGTTTTAATTAATTCCGGATCACCTTCAATTAAAAATGGTGCTTGTATCCCGATTACATCAATAGGAAATTTACCGTGTTCGTTTATTGTAATCTTTTTAGTTATTCTCTTATTTTTAATCAGATAATCTTGGTCCCACTGAATTTTACAGTATTCATCCATCACTTGATTCCGACTCAATAATCCCTTTTTATTTAAGAGATTTTTGGTTAACACTCTATTAATCTCATCTATATCCTCAGGTCTTAAATAATATGTTTTTATTTTCCCATCAAACTGTCTTACTGTTGATAGTACCATAGGAGAAAGTAAAATAAATTTCATTTTATTTGTAAAAACAGGTTCAGGTATTACTTCTGCGGTTAGAATTCTGAAATCAATTATTCTCTGTTTATCAGTAATTTGAATTACTTTATTTTCAAACGTACCAACAACAAAGTTCTTAATAAAAGGATCAATCAATGGTGACGAAATGTAAAGTGTACTCTTGTTAGAATTTGAGATAAGGTAATTCTCTTTAACCTGTGCTTTCTCAAAACGGAGGGCAAAAGAAAATAGCTTAAACTTTTTCCCATCAATACTATATCCTGTATTATGCAGGAATTGAGAAAATTCAGGCGAACCAAGCTGAAGTAAATTATAAATAGCTGAACTTAACTGATAGTTGTAGTTTAATGGTATTGCACTGTTTAAACTAACATCTAAATGCAACACTAATCTCACAGAACCTCCGAAAAAAGTGTTTATTCATTAGATTATTCATCTACTCATCACCCCGGATGCAGCTATGAATTTACGAAGGGGGTATAATTTCTAACAATCAACAAAGTATATTTAACAATGCACAATCAATTCAAAAATTACAATAGAAAATAAAAAAATGATTAACAATAACCTAAGTTTACTTTAAATAATTTTACCTTCTGAAAAAATGAAGTACTGACCCATTACTTTTGCAAAATATTTGGATTGCAATAATTAAACTTTATAGGCTCAGTGAAAGCAAAATACGTCCGTCTAAGCCTGTCGAAGTCGAACATAGCATAAATCTTTATCACACTTCAATACATTCAGTGTAATAAAGTATTATTAACTTTTAAAACAATTAGAAGATTCAGATAAGCACAGCCAGGGCGGGACAAGTCGGTTCGATTAAAAGACTTATCAATTTTATTAACGCTGTTAAAAATGAAGAATATTTTTCTTATGTTTAAGCGTAATAATTTAGAGAGAGTTGTAAAATGAAAAATTTATTTATTCCCTTATTACTGACTGTCCTGTTTGTTTCTCTGATTACAAGTCAAACAAATGCTCAGATTACTTTTCAAATTGGGGCTGGTGCTGGTTATTCGCTCCCTTCAGGTGATTATGGAGGAACTGCAATTGATTTTTATAACGGCACAAAATACGGAATGAGTTCCGGATACAATTTTCACGGTAAAGTTCGCTTAGGTTTATTATTCATCAATGCATTCGGAGAAATCAATTATTCAACTTTTTCCGGTGATGGCGAGATTATAACAGGAAATAATAATAGTACTGTTGATGTTACTAATAAAATTCTTTCTCTCAGACTTGGACCGGAATTTAAATTTGACATACCGCTTTCACCAATAACACCATACTTTGATGCATTTTTATCATTAAATACATTAAGTGGAACGGTACAATTTAAGAGTGCACCAAATGGGTTACCAAGTAATGAAAAAAATATTGAATCTGCAAGCAGAATCGGAATCGGCGGAGGCGGAGGCGTTTTGTTTAGTCTTGGCGGATTAAAACTTGATTTAAACATTCAGTATCATTTAATGAATCTTGCAGGAAAAAAGTTCGATGGTGATGCAACAAAGAATGAAAGGCTTGAATCTTATACTTTTATAAATGATGATAAAGATCCTGCTGCTTTGCTCGGCAGTACTGCACATATTATTTCTGATTCGCGTTCAATTAATGCAATTGAGTTTAAGTTAACAGTGCTTTTTGGTTTATAAAGATTTTTTAACCTGATTAACCCAGCTTATTATTTAAGCTGGGTTATTTTTTTTAAATAATAAAATGGGTTTACTATTCAGACATTTGCTTTCTCAATTTAATTGGATTTCTTTTCGCCTTCCGCATCTTAAGGTTTAACATCTCAACAAAAACACTGAATGCCATTGCAAAGTAAATATATCCTTTTGGAATGTGCTGATGTAATCCTTCTACAATGAGTGAAAATCCAATTAACAATAAAAAGCTTAGAGCAAGAATTTTAATTGTCGGATGCTTCTCAACAAAATCACTAATCGAACCTGAAAAGAACATCATAAAAATTACTGCAATAATTACCGCAATGACCATAACAGCAAGTTCATTTGCCATACCGATTGCTGTTATTACTGAATCCAGTGAAAATACTATATCAAGTAAAAGGATTTGGATTATAACACTTACAAAAGAAACTTTAGCTTTCACCTGGTGGTGTTCTTCCTGTCCTTCTAACTTGGAATGAATTTCCATTGTACTTTTGGCTAGAAGAAACAATCCACCAAGAATTAGAATCAAATCCCTGCCGGATATGCCTAATTCAAAAACTGTAAATAATGGTTCTGTAAGTTTTACAATCAGCGAGATAGAGAACAGTAACAAAATTCTTGTGATCATCGCAAGTGATAGACCAACTAACCTTGCTTTCTTTTGCTCATCGTGCGGGAGTTTACCGGATAAAATGGAGATAAAAATTATATTATCTATTCCAAGAACAATTTCAAGCAATGTTAAAGTAAGCAGAGCTATTAACGATTGAGGATCAGTAATCCATTCCATTAAATTTTTTCTTTCTTCAAAAAAAGTGAATTAAAATTAAGTTTAAAAATAGAATGATTCTAAACTAATGTGCAAAAAAATAATCCCGCATTAGCAGGAATTACAAACTTCTAAAATTCAGTTTTACTGAACCTCTTTATTCTTTAGCTCCGTCTCCTTTTGTTTCATATACTTTATCCTCTTTCCAACACTGCACCAAAGGTCTTAAGTTCAATTTCATTTTCTACTTCGGATGTAACAATTTCTTTTTCAGATTTAACAGTATGATCAATTAATATAGCAGAAGTTGTTTTTAATCCATTTTCTGTCTTAACTGTTTCATACAGATCATAGCTCTTTAAAATAGATGCTTTTATTTCTTTACTCGATCACCGTTTGATTAAACATTAATTGCGAAAGAAAGTAGGAGTGTAAAGGCAAGCAGCATTAAAATGTTTTCATATTAACATTTCAGATTCAGTTGAAACTGCACGATTGCATAAGAAACATAATAATTAACAAAAATAAATCTCCCCCTCTGTTAAATGATACCGACTGATTGTTTGCTTACCCACCCAATTTTTCCATCTTCAAGTCTTATCTTCAGCCAGTCATCAACATTATCTTCTACTTTAACTTTTAATCCTTCGTGCACTTGAAATTCATCATTTGATGTTTGATCGGGAGCAGATTTAACCAGAACAGACTTATTTACAACTATTCCGTATTTTATATTAAACTCTTTATTCATTTTAACAGCAAGTAAAAGAATAGTTAAGAATAAGACAATAAATATTCCAATAGCAGAAAAGACAGCAGCTCTTTGCTGACTAATACTTTTAGAGAAAAAGTATAATACAATTGTTATTAGAAACAGAATGAAAAAAATATAAACTAAAAATGTCCATCCTGTTACTGAGAAAAATGCAAGTAAACCTTCCCATAAATTAAAAATAAAGAAAGGCGGAAGCGTATCTACTTTATCTTTAAGATGCTGTTTTACAAGCTCAAGGTTATGAAGCACATCTTCATCGTTGGGTGAAATTGTTAAAGCTTTTTCATAATAAAGAATTGCATATCCAACCTGTCCCAGCCTATAGTAAGAATTGCCCAGATTATAGAAAAGTGAAACTCCTGTGTAACCATCATCAATTAATTTATTATACTCATCAACTGCAAGCTGATAGCGATTGTTTTTGTAATACTCATTAGCATTCCTCATTATAGATTCTGGATTTGGGAATATATTACAATTAAAAACTATAAGTATAAATAATATTTTCATCATGGTATTTTTCATTTTGAAATATACCTTTCAATATCAATAACAACATCAGAAAACGAATTGAACATTTCATTCATTGCTTGTATCGGGTTGGTATTTGGTGCAAATCTAATATATTCACATTTCTCTGCATTGACTTTCATCTTTCGCACAAGTTCGGGATTAATATTTCTTTTCAGCAACTCATCAACTGCTCTATCAAGTGTAAATTCAGATTTTGAAATTTGGAATTTATCTTCAAGGTAACCAAACAGTGCCTGAGATATTTCTGAATAAAAAGCTTCAACATTTTTCTGCTCTAACAGTCTCTTTGCATTCTTAAATCTTTTTCTTGCAACTTTTTCTGCCTTTGAGTACTGCAGCAGTTTGGTATTACCGTAAAGTTTATCTTGTTTGCGTTTCCAGATTATCAATCCGCCGGCAATAAACAATGGAACAATACCAGCAATCCAAAACCCTGGCTGCATCAATAATAATTCAGATTTTATATTAATATCATTAAAATCAGTTTTAATAAATCTTATATCACTATCCAGTTGTTTTACAGATTGTTGATCAGTATAAACATCAGCAGTGCTGCTGCCTTGTTCAATTTCCAGAGTAAATTTTTGAGACTTAACTGTTTTATAGGATTTAGTTTCAGGATTAAAATATGAAAACTCTATCTCAGGTATCTCTCTAGAACCGGCTACTCTTGGAATTAAAAGATACTCTGCAGTTTTACTGCCGCTTATTGATCCTGTTCTTCTTAATTGTTCATTAATCTTAGGATCATATTTTTCAACTCCATTAGGCAATTCAAATGGCGGAAGTTCAAGCAGTTTAATATTTCCGGAGCCAGCAATTTCAAGTTTTAAAGTTACCGGTTCGTTGGTTTTAGTTTTTTGTTTATCAATAGAGGCTGAAAAGTTATAATTCCCTACTGCACCTTTGAACGAATCAGGTTTATTGTTTTGCGGTAAAGGTATAACATCAATTTTTAGGGTATTTGATTTAACAGGATACTGCACAATTTCTGATCTTCCGAAAGGATCGCCAAAAAAATCATCCCAAATATTTTGTGGATTTTTTTTCTTCTGAATCTGAATTGGTATGGTCAATTCAAGCGGAGTTACTTCAAGTTTACCTGTTTGAGTTGCAAATAAAGCTACTCTTTTAAGCAGCCCGACTTTATACTGTTTGCCATTTATAACCTCTGTATTAAATGTAATATTACGTGCAGTTTCCAGTTCTTCGGCCCAAAATCCCTGGTATTGCGGAAGTTTATCAACAGACATCTGTGCTGCAATTGTTAATCTTGTATATAACTTATAAGTAACTGTTATCTGCTCGCCCTGATATGCTTTGTTTTTATCTATCGAGGCTTTTATAAATAAGTTTTCAGCTATCTCTTGATCTGATACATCGGATTGTTTTTCATCTTTGGGTTTAACTGTGCCTTTGATAACAGTTATTTTTATTGGACTTGTTGTAAATGTTTGTCCATCAGACTGGATTGAAGCACTGCCAATAGTAAATGTACCTATAGTGTTTGAAAGCAGAATATAAGAAAGTGTAAGTGATGAAGACGAAACACCATTTATTATCTGCATACTTGAAGATTGATTCGGACCCGAAAGCACCTTAAAATTATTAAAAGAAGGGGGATTAAAATTCTTAAGTCTATTTAAATCTTTCCCTTCAAATACAAAACTAAGTTGAAATCGTTCATTCTCGGCTACGGTATTATTATCTACAGTTGCTGTAAATGTTTGTGCAAAACTGAATTGAACAAAAAAAATAAATACCGTTAGTAATAATCTGATAAACATTACCAGTCTTTATCTGTTTTTTTAATTGGTCCGGATTTTTTTCTTAATTGCTTTTGCAGATCTTTTTCATTGTTCTTTAACGCATCAAGAATTCTTTGAGCTTCTTCTTTAGAGATCTTTTCTTCTCTCGGCTGCTGCTGTTGTTGTTTAGTATTATCCTGCTTGCTCTCCTGATCTTTTGGCTGCTGCTGTTCCTGCTTGTTCTGATCTTTGTCCTTTTGATCCTGATTTTGATTTTGCTGCTGCTGATCTTGTTTGTTCTTGTCTTTATTATCCTTATTGTCTTTATCGTTTTTGTTTTGCTGATCTTTATTTTGATTTTTTAATAATTCCAGTGCATAAGACAAATTATACTTTGTATCATCATCAGCAGGATTAAATTTTAGAGCATTCTTGTAGGCTTCAATACTTTGTTCAATCTTATTAGTTTTTAACAATGAGTTGCCGATATTGTGATAGATTTTTGCTTTTTTGTCGTTATCTTTTGCACCTTCCAAAGCACTATTAAACGACTTTATTGCATCTTCATATTTTTCTTGTTTGTAATAAGTATCACCAAGATTAAAATTCGCTTCAAAACTTCCGGGTGAATTTTCAACAACTTTTCTGAAATCTATTTCTGCATCACTAAACTTTTTTTCTTCATATTTATCTACACCCTTGTTAAGTGTACTTCTGTTTGACTGCGTAAATCCATAAAAGTTTAATAATAATAACAGAACTAAAATTGTTTTAATGTTAATAATATTCATACTCATTAAGTTTCAATTCCAAGTTTCTTATTTAGTCTGGTAAAGAACGGTGATCTAATATCAGTTATAAATAATTCAATTATCAAAAGCAAAACAGCCGGTATTAAAAAGTAATAAAATCTATCCTCGTAATCAGTAACTTTTTTTACTCCAAACTCAGCTTGTTCAAGAGCAGAGAGGTCACTATAAATCTTATCAAGATAGTCTTCATAATTATTACCTCGATAATATTTACCATTACCTTTATCAGCAATTTCCTTCAATATGCTTTCATTTAGCTTGGTAAGAACAGTTTCTCCTGAATTATCTTTTTTAAAACCTACCTGATTTCCCCGATTATCATAAATCGGGATTGGGAGACCATCGGGTGAACCTAAACCGATTGTATAAATCTTTATTTCTCTCTTTGTTGCCTTTTCTATTGCATCATCAATATCGCCTTCGTGATCTTCACCATCAGTAATAATAATTATCGCTTTATCAGTTGCTGCAGAATCAAACGCCTGAACTGCAAGCGTTATGGCTGAAGCAATTGCAGTGCCTGGCTGCGGTACTGAATTAAAGTCAACCGCAGATAAAAAAAGATTCGCAGCCGAATAATCAGTTGTTAAAGGAAATTGTATGTAAGCCTCACCCGAGAAAACAATCAATCCAATTCTGTCGCCTCTTAGCTTCTGAATCAAGTTTGAAATCTGATATTTTGCCTTTTCCAATCTGTTTGGTTTTATATCTTCAGCAGCCATACTTCTTGAAACATCAAGCAGAATATAAACATCTATTCCGGTTTGCTTTACTTCAGTCATTTTTGTTCCAACCTGCGGTTTTGCAAATGCAATTATCAGCAAAGAAAATACTACTAACAGCATTGCAAATTTTAGTTTTGATTTTGTACTGCTGTATGAATAAAAAATAACTTTATGAATTTCCTTATCAGCAAATTTTTCCAATAGTCTTTTTCTGTTCCTGTTAAAAAGTACATAAAGCAATATCAAAGCTGGAATCAGCCACAAGGCAATTAAATACTCAGGGTTAGCAAATCTAAACACTATGGCAGTTTCCTTAAAATTGTTTTTGATGTAAGCAGTTCAAATAAAAGTAACCCGAAACCTATTAACAACCAGGGAGCAAAAAGCTCCTGAGCATTTTTAAAAGATGTAATTTCAATTTTTGTCTTTTCCATCTTATCTATTCTTTGATAAATCTCCTGTAAAGCTTTATTATTTGTTGCTCTGAAATACTCACCGCCTGTAATTTCAGCAATTTTTTTTAAGATAACTTCATCAATTTCAACCGGTACCATTTGATACCTTGTACCGAATGGAGTTTGAACAGGATATGGAGCTTCACCTCGAGTACCAACTCCGATAGTATATATCCTAATACCAAATGAAGCTGCTATTTCGGCTGCTGAGACAGGATCAACCTCTCCGGCATTGTTTACACCATCAGTTAGCAATATTAAAACCTTGCTTTTGGCATCACTGTCTGTAAGTCTATTAATACCATTTGCAATTCCATTGCCTATTGCGGTACCATCTTCAATCATTCCGGTTTTGATATCATTTAAAAGATTCCTGAGTACTGAGTAATCAATTGTTAAGGGACATTGTGTAAAAGCTTCTCTGGAAAAAATTACCAATCCGATTCTGTCGTTTGTTCTTCCCTGAATAAAAGTATCAATTACTTTTTTAGCTGCATCCAATCTGTTTGGTTTGAAATCCTCAGCAAGCATGCTGCTTGAAATATCCAGTACAATTGAGATATCAATTCCTTCAGTGTTAACATTCTGACCGGAAGAAAAGTTCTGTGGTCTTGCAAGGGCGATAATTAAAACTGCCAGTGCTGCCATTCTTACAATAAATGGCAGATGTCTTAATTTAACCCTTAAAGTTGAAGGTACTTTATTAAATATTTTAGTTGAAGAATAAGATATAGCAGATTTCTTTTTTCTCCCTTTCCAGAAATACCAGAAGATAAGTAAAGGTATAATCAGCAAAGAGTATAAAACCCAGGAGTAAGCAAATGTTATATCAGTAAACATTTTCTTTCTCCATATTTTCAGTTTGCTCTGTTACTGCTGTTTTGTTTATAATAGTTTTAGCCTGTTCCATCATTTCAATATTAACTTTTTCCATCGGAATATATTTAGCAAACTTTACAAGATCTGCATTATTCAAGAACTGCTCTGTAATATCAGACACCTTTGTCCCTTTGCGATGGCGTTTAAGCAGAGCTAATGATTCCGTTGTGGTTTTTTCAAGTGCCGGTAAACCGAATTGTTTTTCAAAATACCAGCGAATAATTTCAGTAATTCTTGAATGATAATCTTTTATAAATCCATTCTGCCACAGTTGTTCCTTTTCAAGCTGTTCTAATTTTTGCAATGCTAATTGATGAGCAGGAATTTTTTCTATGCCATTATCAACTTTTATCTCTTCTTTTTTCCGAAAATATTTATGCCAGATAAAGTAATAAACTAATAATGATAATATTATCAATCCGATAAATATGTAAAGAAGAAAATAATAATTAAATAATCTGATAGGCGGTTTAATATCTTTAATATCTTCTTCAACAGAAACATTTAATCTGTGCACATTAAAACTGACAGGATTTGATTCAATAAATTTTAATGTTGTATCATTTTCAGTTCGGTATTCAATTTTAATCGGCGGAATAGTTACTACTGCAGAATCATACATCGAAAGGACGGAAAAATAGTTGACTGTTCTCTTAGTCTCAGATTCTTCAACAATAGGTCCATCAATAGATAATACATTAATATTTTTTAGTGTATCACGAAAAAAAGGATTTATAATATGAACATTTTTATTCATTGTAATTACAAGTGAATATTTAATATAATCGCCAATAAGATAATCACTTGAATCAGTTGATGCTGCTGCTGTAATCTCTTGAGCAAATGAAGACTGTGTAAGAATAATAATTAAAAAGATGAATAAAATCTTATTTACCATTTTCTCGCCCGCCTTCTGAAAAACTGAACCAACGGCTGGATGTAATTTGAATCTGTTGTTACTTCAATTTTATCTAACCCGCTTTTAACAAAAACAGAATTTCTGATTTTTTCATTTTCTTTACGCACAGTTGAAATTGTTTCTCTAACTTTTCTTGAGCTTGTATCAATCCATCTTTCATTACCGGTTTCCGAATCAGTAAGTTTGATCAAACCAATATTCGGAATTTCCTTTTCTCTTTTATCGTCAAGCACAACACCTATAAGATCATGTTTCCGTCCAACAATTCTGAGAATTTTTTCATATCCTTCATCAATAAAATCTGATATAAGAAATGCAATTGATTTTTTCTTTATTGCATTGTGCATAAATTCTAATGCGCCGCGAAGATTAGTTGATTTACCTTCCGGTTCAAATGATAATACTTCACGAATAATTCTTAATACGTGTTTTCTACCTTTTCTTGGAGGAACAAATTTTTCGATCTTATCGGTAAATAAAATCAAACCGACTTTATCATTGTTCTTTAAAGCAGAAAAGGCAAGAATAGCACTAAGTTCTGCGGCGATCCGCTGTTTAGTTTTACTAACAGAGCCAAACATCAAAGAACCGCTAAGATCAACCATAAGAATAACAGTAAGTTCACGCTCTTCTTCAAATATTTTAATGTATGGATGCCCAAACCGTGCAGTTACATTCCAATCAATATTTCTTATATCATCACCAAACTGATATTCGCGGACTTCAGAAAATTCCATTCCACGCCCTTTGAAAACAGAATGGTATTCACCTGAAAAAACCTGATTGACCAGCCCTTTGGTTCTTATTTCGATTTGTCTGACTTGTTTTACTAAATCTTTAGTAAGCATTACTGATCTTTATAAACTCATTAAAAAATATTTCGGTTAAATAATCAATTGCCGTCAATTAAAAGAGACGAAGTTTAATGATTATTTAAGGGACAACAACCTTATTCAGGATATCCTGAATAACATTTTCACTTGTAATTTCCTCAGCTTCTGCTTCATAAGTAACAGCAATACGATGTCTGAGAACATCAAAACAAATTGCTCTGACATCTTCAGGAATAACATAACCTCTTCGTCTGATAAATGCCATTGCTTTAGCACCAACTGCAAGATTAATTGTAGCACGCGGTGATGCTCCGTAGCTAATAAGATCTGAAAGATTATTTAACCCGAATTGTTTGGGATTACGTGTAGCAAATACAATATCAAGGATATATTTTTCAATTTTTTCATCAAGATAAACTTCATTAAGTAAATGTCTTGCTCTCAGAATTACATCCGGAGAGATAACCGGATTAATTACTGTTTCAACCATTGCCATATTCTGACGCATAATTGAGAGTTCTTCCGCTCTTTCAGGATAAGTAATTTTTATTTTGAGCATAAACCTGTCAACCTGTGCTTCGGGCAAAGGATATGTTCCTTCCTGCTCAATTGGATTTTGTGTTGCAAGAACTAAAAATGGTTCATCTAATTTAAAAGTAGTTTCACCAATCGTAACTTGTCTTTCCTGCATCGCTTCAAGAAGAGCACTCTGAACTTTTGCCGGTGCTCGGTTAATTTCATCAGCAAGAATAAAATTAGAAAAGATAGGACCTTTACGAATTAGAAAATTTCCGTCACGTTGATTATAAATCTGAGTCCCGATTAAATCGGCAGGCAGTAGATCAGGTGTAAACTGAATTCTCTGAAACTTAGCTTTCATTACCTGTGCAAGAGTTTTTATCGCTAAAGTTTTAGCAAGACCAGGAACTCCTTCCAGCAAAACATGTCCGTTACCCAGAAGTCCAATAACAAGTCTTTCAACCATAGCTTTTTGTCCAACTATTACCTTACTGATTTCACTCATTAGTATATCAATAAAAGCGCTTTCCTGCTTTATCTTTTCATTTAATGCAACAATATCCAAAAGGTTACCTCATTATTTGTTAATTATTTTAAACTTGAATTTATTTACGATTAGACGCTGGCAAACTTATAAATGTTGCGTTTTTTTTACAAGAATTTACCTTGCTTTAAAATAAAAAAGGACGGCTTTAAACCGTCCCTTTTAATAATCCTGATTGAAAAATTATTTGATAAGTATCATCTTTTTTGTAGATGTGAAAGCAGGTGTCTCAATTCTGTAAAAATAAACTCCGCTTGATAACTTACTTGCGTTAAAATCAACCTCATGATTACCTGCAGTCATTTCTCCATTTATCAGAGTAGCGACTTCCTGTCCGATGCTGTTGAACACTTTTAAGCTTACATTTGTTTGCTCAGGAATACTGAATCTGACAGCAGTACTCGGGTTAAATGGATTTGGATAGTTTTGTTCTAAAGAATATTCTGTTGCTACACCAGGTAATTCTGAAACACTGCTAACCAGATGTTCGCCATCAAAATAAACATTACTCGAATAATTTGATACTAAACCAGTATAAAGTAAAGCTGAAGATTTTGTACCTGATGGATTATAAACTGCAACAACAGGTGCATTGTAAATTGAAGAAGTAAACTCATTTACTTTATAATTCCTAACACCTAAACTACCTGGTCGACCTCTTCTAACTACAATCGTATCTCCTGAACCTAATTGGTAAGCACCAACAATAAAATCATTTGATGTTGAATTACTATCTGATGAAATTGCAACGAATTTTACATTACTCTCACTTAATAAACTTAAATAGTTATAAGTTGACCAGCTACTTCCTCCATTATCACTATATATGTATCTAGCAACATTATTTTCGATAACGGCAATAACTGCCAGTTTAGGTAGTGAACCAGCGTTCTGAACAATTGTAATACTTGGTTTTAAATATTCATTGTCAGTTCCTGTTGTAAGTGTGTAGCGGTGAAAACCTGTTGATAAAGTCCAAGGAGTTGCTATAACTCTTAATTGTGACTTTATACCACCAGAAAATCTTCTCTCAACAGCAATATATAAAGAATCTATTGAACCTTTTTTAAAATCAGCTACAGGAAAAAAATCACTCCATGTCGGATAATTGTCATTAATATTTACTTTTGTAAAGTCTGAACCCCAATTAACAGTTTTACCTATTACCAGTGATTGACTTTTTGAATCACTATTAGAATACTCACCACAAACAACTCCGAAGTATGTTGCTGACGTCCAGTATTGCCCATCACTAACCGCAGAAGGATAAAGTAATTTATTACCTGCATCAGGGCTAAGAATAGTTGATCCACCAGTCCAATTAGCACCGTCACTACGTACAGAAACAAATCCTATGCTAGCATCATTAAAATTAGAATTTTCTGATCTTGAATAGAACACCAAAATTGTTGATGAATCCGGATTACTAATTCTATTTTCGACTAATATTGAAACCTGTCCAAAGTATCGTGTTGAACTGCTAATACTAGAAACAGTACTCCAACTTGATCCACCATCTGTTGATTTGACAATTTGAATGTATCCATTAATTCCTGTTACTGGTCTTCGGATAAAAGCAGCGTAAAGCCTGCCATCTTCACCAGTTTTCATATCTATTCTTCTGTGGTCGGTACCGGTAGAACCAATATCGCCGTTATATAACAGCACATCATTTGCAAACCACTTTGGTTGATAAAATGCACCTTTGGATTCTTCTAATGGAAAATCACGATCATCAGAATTTGGTTTAGATATCTGATCTTTATAGAGCTCATTTAATTTAGTTCTTAAAAGATTTTCTTTGTTTTGATTGCCTGTTTCAATTGCTTCTTTCAGTTCATTTTCAAGCCGGGCATTTTCAGAAACATCAACTATATTTGAAGAAGGATACTGTTTTTCAATTTCCGTCCCCGAATATTTTTGAAATTTCATCTGTCCATCTTGTGCAAAGCTGGTAATCGAAATAAAGGTAAAAACAAAAAAAAGTGAAAGTAAAGTTAAGTATTTGTTCATAATACAATCCTTAATTAATGAATTAATAAATTAGTTAGTTAGTTTGTTGCTATTAGTCTATATCAGAATTATTTGTATTCCGGAAAAGATTTGCAATTTCCGGTTTAACCTCATTCCAAGCAGTTTTCAATTAAGATTTTAAAGAATAATATAAATCCCAATCTTTATTCTGTTCAGATTGTTTAATCTTTTGTTGTAAAGATTGAATAAGTTCAGGAACTTCAAATTGAAAATTTTGACTTAAAAGTTGATCACCCTGTACGAAAATAATTTGGGGTAAAAATACTATAAAGCAGAAAACAAAAAGAGAAAAAGTATTTTTTTTCACTATGCACCCTTTGATTTATGAAACAGATATATTTGCTTGATAGGTTATTAATTTTTCGAATTAGTTATACAATTAATAGCCATTTTATTTTAAAAAATCAAAAATAATTGCCAACTTTTTTATAAATTAAATGATGTATGCAAAATGATTACTATCGTGAAAAATCATCTGATATTAATTGATATAATGCATCTCATAGTTATTCTATTGCTCTTCAGTGCATTATGTTCGCCAATATTATGCCAAAATAAAAAGTATGCTATAGTTTCAAACAATGGATTAAATGGAAAATCTGACCGAAACAAAATTGAATTTCTTACAACTTTACTTAAAAAAGAAAGCAGTACTAATGGTATTATTATCTTGGGAGATGTAGTCTCAACGCATTCTTTGGATGATCTTGGAGAGTTCCAGTCCTTTATTTCTGAAAATAATTTTAATATAAAAATAATTCCCGGTTACAATGATTACTCAAGTAATATTCTTAGTCCTTATCTGATCAAACAGGAATTAAATGAACAATTCTTTTTAGTTAAAGATCAGAACAGCATTTTATTAGGTTATAGTTCAGTTATTCCATTTATTAAAAGTGCCGGATATATTGATATTGAGACGCTTAATTATTTAAATGAAGAGTGCAAATCAATTAAAGATAAATTGATATACTCTTTTTCAAATCTACCTTTAAGTAAAGTAATCAATAAAGCTTCACTAATTAAAGAAATCGGGAACAATAAAATTATCCACTTCTATCCGGAGGAAAATAAATTTGTTGTTAAGAATGATTTTGTACTTGAAATAGGATTTCCCGGAGCAGATAAAAACAATAAACCGATCTATCATCTTGTTGAAAACAAAAATGATTCAATCTTTGTAATAAAAAAGTATTTTGAAAATGAAAACACAGAACTTCAGTTTTCAGAATCATTAAATAAGTTAAAGATTTTACCCAAGCAAATTACAGAAACCAAGAATATTAACCCTTTCATTAAAGTGATTACCAAGGTTGATTATAGTTCAACTTCTACAACTAAAGTTAACATTGCTGAAAACAGGATTTATGTAACAATTGATAACGGGTTAGTTTATCTTATAGACTTTAATGGAAAGGAGAAATTTGTTTCTGAAATATTTGGTGATATTAAAACAAACCCAGTTCTCTATAGAGATTTGTTTCTTGCTGCAACAGTTGGCGGAGATCTTTATTCACTAAATTCAAACAACGGCGAGGTTATTCAGGTTGCAGGTATTGGTGAAAATATAACATCTGATTTATCGATAATTGATTTAGATAAAACAGTTAAAAGTGTTGTATTCGGCACAGCAAAAGGAAATATACTTTCTTATGATGCTTTCACATTTGAAATTTTATGGAATAAAAAATTGTCTGATAAAGCAATTATATCAAAAGCAGTATATGAAAATGATAAAATAATTTTTATTGATGCTTCATATTCTGTTTATTGTGTTAATTCAAAATCGGGAGTATTAATCTGGAAGTATGTGCAAAAATCATCTGATAATATTGCTTATGATTTTCCGTTAATTATTTCATCTAAGGTTTTCGTTTTGTCGCCTGAAGGAAATGTTATTGCGCTTGATTTGCTGCAAGGTAAAATAGTATGGTCTGCTGATATAAAAACTGATATTAAAAAATTATATATAAATAAAACCAAATCACATATTTTTGCTCTTAACAGTTCGGGGAAGATTTTTGCAGTTTCAACAAATGATGGAAAAGTTGATTACAGCATTGAGTTAAACAAATCCGGTATATTTTCGTTTGAGATTATTGAATCAGATTATGATGTTATTATCGGTTTGTCTGATGGATCAATTTTCAGAATTTCTGGCAATAAAAATATTAAACAAATTATTGAACCGGCATTTACACCAATAACAGGTTTGGCACATCTTAACCAGAATCAGATAGTTGTTAAAACCCTCGACGGTAAACTTAGTATCATAAAAATAATTGAATAATATGAAGTCGCGTTTTAAAGGAATTATTTTTGATGTTGATGGAACACTAACATATACAAATCAACTTATTTTTAATTCATTCAATCATATTACAAAGAAGTATCTCGGCAAAACTTTTTCAGATGAAGAAATAATTGCTCTGTTTGGACCAACTGAAGATGTTATACTTAAAGAAATGTGCAAAGATGAATACGAATCAGCCCGTAGAGATTATTACAAATATTACAAAGACAATCATGCCATTGCAAAATTATATGAAGGGATAGAGCCGTTAATTATCGAAATAAAAAATGCAGGGATACTTCTATCAGTCTATACAGGTAAAGGAAGAACATCTGCTTTGATTACACTTGATGAACTTGGTTTAACAAAATACTTCGATATGATAGTAAGCGGAGATGACGTTAATGATCATAAACCATCACCGGAGGGAATAATTAATTTTTTACAGGAGTTCAAACTTAATCCGAGCGAAGTACTTATGATTGGAGATGCTCCTTCTGACATTATTGCTGCTAAAGAAGCCAAGGTCGAAATAGCATCTGTCCTTTGGGATAGTTATGCAGAAGATGAAGTGAGAAAGTTGAATTCAAAAAATCTTTTCCACTCCGTTGATGAGTTAAGAAATTTTATTTTCAAAAAGTAGGGAACGGTCTTCCGACCGTTCCGATGATTTTAACAGGTTAAAACTTAAACGGATAAATAAATGATACTCTTGGCTCAATTCGCTTCTGTGGTTCAAATCCAATAATTTTATCATCTCCGCCTCTGATTGGAGTATAAGTCCAGCTATAAACAATGGATATCAGTAAATACTCAACCGGTTTGTATCCCACTTCGGTAAACAAATAAGAACGATCATCAAGAGTAAAAAGATCTTTTTCATTTTGAATATTTATTTTATCGTAACCTGCCCGTAATACAAAAGGAACTCCTTCCGGTTCAATTGCACTTCTCAGATTCATAATACCGCTTTTAGGTTCTTTATCCAGGCGCTGATAGCCGCCATAAATATCAAACAAGCCTAAAATTCTTATCAGCAAGTTTCCGTAAAATCCATTTTGATTTTCAGTTATACTGTTTAGTGCTAGTGCTTTGCTTGTAAATGTTCCTTTTGCAGAATCAACTTTAAATCTTTCTATTTCGTGTAGAGAATTAAAATATGCAGGTATATACTTACCATTATTAAATCTTCTTTCTAATTTTGCATTAACATTAACAAGAGTACTAAGATTAAAATCAAACATAACACCTGCTGCAACACCGCTGCCAAATCCAGATATTTTTGAATAATCTGCATATAAAGTAATTTCAGTAACGCTTGAGTTAAGCAGTGGAAGCCCAATATCAAATCCAAGCACACTTACAGCCCCCTTATCTTCGGTAATGTCAAACTTCTTCAACGAATTATTGTAGGTGCCATTTATTATTCCTGCATCTTTATTTAAATCCGAAACGAAAGAAACTCCTGTTTCAAGATTACCTATAATTGGAATATCTGCTGCAGAAGTAAACTGCAATGGTCTTATGTAACCTCTTATTCCAAATACTCCGGCTGGAGAGAACGAACCCATAATTGATTCGAAACCAAACTTTCCGAAATCAATATCAGCAACTAATCCAATCCTTCTGTTATCAAAAGTCGGACTGTTATTGTAATACTGCATAATACTACCGTGTCCCAAAGTATAGTAATCAAGCGCACCGATTTTAATAAAAACTGGATCGTTCTTAATTCCATATCTTATATAACGGATAATACTAAGATAATCTGATGTTTCGTTAAAATTTTCTTTTCTCAACTTCCCTTCCGAATCAAAGTCCAGATTAAGATCCAAACCGATACCAAAGTCAGAAAAAGAAATCTCAGGTCTGAATGCAATCCGGTAATGAGGTTTTCCATCAATCCAGGTAATACCTAAACCGCTATTAATAAAACCTTCATCCGGTTTTGGATAATTATCCCACTGAGCATTAGATTGAACAGAGAGTATTAACATTAATAATAACAGCAATGTTGATTTCATATATTTCTCCATACTTTGATAAATTATTTCTACCTAACAATAACTAACTTTTGAGTAACTGATTCTACTTTATCCTGATTTTTTATAAAAACTTTGTAAATATAAGTACCATTTGCAATAATATCTCCGTCTTCATCCCGTCCATTCCAGAAAATTTTATTAAGATCATAATTTAATTCTGATGAATTACGAACTATCTCTTTAATCATTCTTCCTGCGATAGTGTAAATTTTTATTTTTATTTCCTGCGGTATCTGGCTTAACCTGAACGTAAAATATGTTTCATCAGAAAACGGATTAGGATAGTTATAAACCTGATGAAGTTTGGTTTCAGACGAGACAATAAAATATACTTCACTCGAAGCTGAATCAGCAATGTTACCGCTTAAATCTTTTCCTACTACTCTCAGTAAATAATCACCATCCTCAAGCACAGGTTTGTAATTGACAATAAATTTAGGATTATCCGGACTTGTTGAATAAGAAATATTATTCTGAGTAACTCCGTAATAAACCGGCATTTCATTAAGGTAAATTTTTATAGCAGTAGTATCTGTGATGAGAATAGGAGAATCATCACTGAGTGCAATCTTAATATCCGGTTTGTTAGAAACGAAATCACCATTTAAAACTTCAGTATTATCAAATGTAATTTTAACTGCTGGTGAAATAAGATCTTTTTGAATAAAAAATGATTTTGTGAAGAAGTTATTGTCCTTAAAATATTCTTTAATCTTGTTATCCGGATCTATAAGAATAAAAAATTTCTTATCTGTATCTGAACCATAAGGAGTATAATTAACATCAAACTTCAACTTTCCGCCGGCAGATATCGAAACAGAATTAAATTTATAACTTGTATCTAAAGTATTGTTAGAGTTTAACACATTTACTATTACATCGAAAGAATCTGCTTTAGATTCGCCAACATTATAAACCCAAAAAGTAAGATTAACATTTTCACCAGCAAGCACAGTATCTTTATTAATTCCAACAACCTGATAATTTGTTCCTATTTCTGATAAGCCTGTATAATCAATCCCAAGCGATAAAAGTTCTGGTGAAACTCCTTCAGTATTTGCATTGAAATAAGATTTGATTTTTATTTTTGGATAAATTTCTGAGTCAATGAAATCAAGGTTTGCGCTATTATTTACTAAATTCAAAGCACCAAGAGAATCAATTTGTAAATCAGACTTTATTCCGTAAACAAAATGTTGGATTGCGCTGCCAGTTTGTATTGTTTGCTCAAATTTAGCTGATTGCCAATCAGATGATGGACCAATTTCAACAGTTTCAAGTGTGCCCTCATTTTTAGGAATTACAAAAGTAGTATCAATATAAATAAGTCCATCATATCTTCCTTTTACCTCTTCTATTACTTCTCCGGGAGCAGCGCCTTTCTTACCAATTAATGCCCATGAACCTCTGAAAGAAATCAGATCAATCTTTGTACTCCCCAGAGTTTTAATAGCATTTTTTAATGCGGCAGTAATGTTGTTTGCTGCATCATCTGAAACACCCATTGCCACTATCTTCCCTTCAGGAATTGAATCAATTAGTGAAGCTAATGCTGCCACATTAGCAGGTTGATTAAATAATGAGAACCAGGTTGAAGTATCTACTTCAAAGGTGATATCATCAAAGACAACTATACCTATTCCGGCAAAGAATGTGTTAGATAAAAGATTAATTCCATTTTTAGCTATCACACAAGTTTTGCCAGCTTCAAATCCTGCAGAAGTAACAGAAATATTTATTTCTTCAGGTCCGATTGATAATGTTTGATTCTCATATTCAAGGTCAGTTGTAACTTGATTTGCAAAAGAAACTGAGTCACGAAGTAAAAAATCAGAATCAATTTTATTATAAAATGATTTTATACCAGAATAAGATGAATTTGCATCATCCATTTTATATCTGAGGAAATATCTCCTGTTGTTTTGTAATCCCGATAAATTTAATAGTGTAAAGAATGAATCAGCTGAGATTACATTTTCGAGTGGACTTAGGAAATCTTCAGTTTCAGATATTTGATATCTGATTTGAAAAGAAACTTCACTATTTAATGAAGGACTTAGAATTTTTATACTGTTTAATCCAGGATTTTCTATTCTGTGTTTAACAATATCTCTTAGCTCTGTTGAGTAAACATAAAAATGAAATGTAATATTATTATCATCTTCATATATTTCATTTACTTCATTATTTGGATCGAGATCAACTGTTAAAATATTTTCTCCGGCTAACCCTTTCGTTAAGATCCAAACTGATAAAGTATCTTTGAATCGTGGCAAAGACATTCTGCTGGAAAAACTTTTTTGAATATTACCATTAAAAGAGTGTTTGATACTATAATTAAACAACGAAGTATCTTGAATACCGAAATTATTAATAATTACATTCACTTGAACTGAATCAATCGCATCATTTATAAAATTATTATTAAAAACTATATCTGCTTCTGAAATATTAAGATTTGGTTTATCCGGAATTTTAATCTTTATTATGGGATCACCTAAGAGGGTGTTTGTTAGCGAAAATAATTTAACAACTGAAGATGTACCAATGTAGTTAAACATTTTAATTTTTGACAAAAGATGTGCTGCTCCAACTTCTTTATCAGAGCTATTTATAATAGAGCCATAAAAATAAAATGGCAATGTCAATGAAGTGCTGGTAAACCCTAAGGATGAATTTCCAATATAACCGATTGCCTGACCATCGTTGTTAAATAAAAATCTTTCACCAAATGATAAGATATCAGGTTCTGCAAATTTATTAGTAGAACACCCAAAATCAGTTATCAGGGGATTACGATTGACTTTGTTTTTTAATTGAGTAGTTTCACTAATACTATTATCCCATGTTGCAGTACCGCTATGCCCGATATAGGAGATAAAAACTCCTCCTGCATCAATCTTTTCAGAAATTTGTTCCGGCGTATAAGGACCAAAATCTGTCATAGGTTCAGATGTTTTATAAAAATGAGTATATGAACCAGCTAATGGAGCCGGCTTTACAAAGTTGTTAATCACCTGATCATTTGCTGCTTTTAACTGTGCAATTTCACCCGGTTCATTTGCTCTGCCTCCTGAAAAAAATAAATATTCTTTGTTCCATTCATTATATCTCTGATTAAAATTATTCTGAACCTTACTTAAATAATAATCTAATTCTTCATTTGTATTGATTGGTATTCTACCAACTTTCATTTGTGGAATCGGTAATGTATCCGTATCCCAGATTGCAAGCCAATTATCACTAATCGGATTTCCAAATCCTGGTACAAAATTTCCCCCGCCCTTTACACCATCTGCTTTAAATCTGTATAATTTATAATCATAATTAGCATCTCCGATTATTGTGAGGTACTGAGGTTTTGGAGATTGTTTGTTTTGATAAGTAACCGCATTAAATAATCTTATAGATTCAGGAGTTGGATATCCAAATCCAAATTCATCAAAGATATCCTCTACAGAGACAAGATCTGCAGTTACATTGTAAATTGATGAAATTGAGTTTACATAGTTTTGTGCAGACTGCAAAAACTTTGGATGTGTTATAGCAAGATAATCAGTCTGTTCGTTTTGTGATCTGAGATTTACAAACAGTTTTCTGTAATAGAAAACTGGTTTACCGATTTTTGATACTTCAGTAATGATATAACGATCACCTGCATTTACTGTATCAGTAAATAAAAGCTTACCAGAATTAATTTGATAACTAGTTATTTTTTTAAGAAAAGGCTTAACTTTATATATTTCAAATGTAGATGCGACAGGATTACCTATTGTTATAGTTTTTAAACCACTCGTGACATCATCATCCACAGTAAACAAAAGGAAATCAGAATCAAGTTTCAGATAACGAGGATATTCAACATCATACCAGTCGGGTACAACAGCATTATTTGAGCTTGAATTAGCATGGTTTTTTATAGTTAGAACACTTGGATTGACAGATAATTGATTAGTATTTAACTGACCAGATAATAAAACCTGATCATTTCTATTGATTGATTGTGAATCTAACAATACAGAATTTACTTTTAATGTCAGCTGATGAGCATCAAGAACCCTATCTGAACCGAAGCTAACTGCTTTATAGAAAAATTTTGCTAGTTTATTTGGGACTACATCTATAACATTAAAATTATAATTACGTGTAGTATTACTATAAAACCAAGCTGTTTGTACAAAATACCATGTCTTGTTCCGAAGCCATCCCGGAGTTTGATTTTCAACTTCATCAGTATAACAATTTTGAAATAAAATGTTGTTTTCAACATGCTCAAAATATTTGTAATATTTTAATGAATCTGAAATACCGTTTACATAATCAGTTTGTTCAGGAATTCTTAATCCATTCTGTTTATTCCAGGTTAAAAAGTAAAATGTTGTATCTGAATATCTGTTTAAATATTCATTATACGGCTGATTTGGCTGGTTAATAATACGATGAGATATTTTTGGATAATTAAGTGTACCATAAAATTGAATATAATCGTTATCATTAAACACACTATCTTCCTCACCAAAAACAGTTATTGGCATTTCTACAGAAGATTCAAAAAGTTGAAAAGTAACGGGATTAATTTGTGATACATTAATACCCATCGTTTCTAAATCAGACTTTTTAATTCTTACGAGTTCATCTTTAGCGGTTCCAATCTTAAGATATTCTGAACCATAATTAATCCAATTACCAGTAGTATCAGGTAAAACCAACGGTTGTTTAGCAGTAAAATTTTGAGCAATCTGTGAATTGATGATTAAATCATCCTGAATAGAACTATTATCTGATGTAATAAATGATATGTTGTTAAAATCAACCGGATAATTCAAATCAAATTCAATTCTCAAATCACCGTTTTTTATTCTGTTTATCTGCCTTTTCTCGTAGTCAAATTTGTGAGTGTTTATTCTGACAACTGCACAATAATATTCTCTGTACCATGTATATCCTAAAATCTGGGTTTCTGAATACGAATCAGAAATGATTGCTTGATCAAACTTAATTTTTTCATAAACAATAGTAGAATCATTTATTTTTTTTACTTTAGGCTGAATTTCAGGAATTGTATTTCCAATTATCTCTGTTTGTACATTTTCAAACTTGATAAATGGCTTTGAGAACTGAGGTATGGCAACCAAGAAAGTTTTAGATGGCAGTTTGAAATGCCCGGCTGCATTAACATCTGTATAATCTGGATAGTCCCTTATAATTACCAAATCATTTTTAATATCATTATGAAAAGGTTCATTAAAATCAAGCTTGACAGAAAACCCATTTGAAAAAGTCTCAATATCAGATTGAGCGTAAAAAGAAAATTGAAGCATTAAAGACAATAGAATTACAATAGTTATAGTTTGTTTCATATTATAAATCTGTTTTGTTTATTTGAAACTTGAATTTTATTATTCTAAATATAAATAACGGTATGCCAATAAAATACCGTTTCCAGAGTCGTTTCGGTTCGTATAAAAACCTTACAAACCACTCCAATCCAATCATCCGAATAAATTTTGGTCCTCTTTTTTTATTACCGGCAAAAACTTTTATCCCATCACCAACTGCAATAATGACTTTTGATTTAATTTTCCTTTTATTTTGTGCAATCCACTTTTCTTGTAATCCTGAACCAAGACCAACAATTACAATATCAGAGTTTGATTTATTAATATCGTCAATCACTGAATCTGTATTAAAATTAAATCCTGAGTGAATTCCATTTACCTTTAATTTCGGGTGTTTGTAAGATACCAGTCTTAAAGTATTTAAGGTATCACCAAAAAAAAAGAATGAATAATTATATTCAATTGCATGTGGAATTAACTTTTCATAAAAATCTGAACCGGTAATTCTTTTTAAATCTTTTAATTGAGGATAAAGAAATTTAATTGCAAGAAAAGAACCAATTCCATCAAAATGGATTATGTTAAATTCTTTAATAGAATTATTAAAAGATGTTTCAGACTCATTCAGATTAATTATGTGAGCATTTGCCCCTGTAATAGTCAATGAAAAATTATCATTTATTGCTTTATCAATAGCATTCAATAAATCTTTGTAATCGAGCAGATTGATTTTGCAGGAAATTATAGAAATAGAATTTGAATCATTTAATAACATCTCTGTATACCCGCTCAAATAAAGGTATCGTCTTCTCAGTAGTAAAAGTATCCATTACTTTTCTATATAAATTTTGTACATATTCATTTTTGAGTTTTGGGTTGTCCAAGATTTTTATAATCTTAGTTATCAAATCGTCAATATTTTCCGGCTCAAATAGTAAACCATTTATTTCATGATCAATTAACTCGGGAATACCGTCAACATTGCTTGCTACTACAGGTTTTTTCATAATCGCTGCTTCAAGTATAACTATTCCAAAAGGTTCGATTCTTGACGGCAAAACATACACATCTATTAATTGATAATAATTATATATATCCTTTTTCGAGTTAAATACTTTTGCATTAAGTTGATGAACAGAAATAAATGACTTAATTTCATTTTCATCTTTTCCATTTCCGATCAATAATAAGAATATATTTTTATTAGTTTCACTCAAGAGCCTGAACGCTTCTAATAAAATATCAATACCCTTCTCCAAATAATCGAGCCTTCCAAAGTAACCAATAACAAAATTATCAGGCTGAATATTAAGTTCACTCATTATTTCTTCTTTAGATCTTCCGGTAAAAATTTCAGATTGATCCACTGAATTGTAAATAACTTTAAGCCGTTCTTCCTTAATTTTAAAATTCTTTATCAAATGTTCTTTAATAAAATTACTACAAGGAATCAGCATATCTGCTTTATAACTAATTATTTTATTGCCGTATACTTTACTTTGAACAGAAGTAATCGTCTTTACTGATAAAAATAATTTTAACAATTTGGATAAAGCATCAAAGTATCTGTGATGTGAATGTATAATTTGTATAGAATTATTTTTACAGTATTTAGCAAGCGACTTGAATATTTTTATTGCTCCAATAACCGAATTCCTTTTATACTTTAATAAAGTTGGATGAAATCCAAAATCAGTAAATCTACTCAGTCCATCTCCATCCAGCGCAATCAAGTGATGTTCAAAATCCCTCGAAGTATTTTTTGTAATTTGAGAAATAGTTCGAGTAACACCGCACGAAAGATTCAACTCTGTTTGTAAGTGCAAAATTTTAATCATTGGTCAAGAAACTTCTCTTAATTTTTTCTTGAACTCTTTATCTAAGCCTTTGAATGTAGTAAATTTTTGAACCCAGTATTGAAGTCGAAGTCGGAATCTTTTCCGTTTGAACCAAATTAAAATATTTTCTGGTAAAAAGGTTAAAATATATGCGATAAGTACACGATAGTTTAAATTCCAAAAATTTATCTGATTCCAATAAACCCTGGCAAGTTTTTTGTCACCGTAAAAAAACTCCCTCCAAGCTTTTAACTTAGTTTGTTCAGAAAACCCATATATACCAAAAGAGTATTTTATATCATTGTAATATGGTTCTTGAAGTAAATAAACTTTCTTATCTAAATTTTTAATATTTGAATTTGTCAAAGATTCATTTCTTATTCTAACATATTGTAAAAAGTCTGTTACAAATAAGAATCTGCTATCATTTTTAATCCTTAACCATAAATCATAATCTTCAAAGACTTCAATATTTTCATTATACCCGCCAAACTTAATAATATGTTTTCTGTTGAACAGAAAAGTTGAATTAGTAAAATGACCGTGTAAGGCAAGTATGTCATTTATATTTCGGTTATCAAAATTATTTTTTAATGTATAGAGAATTCGGTCTTCTTTAAAAAATGCAGCATCAGTAAAGCAGATTTCGTTTTCAAAGTTAGTGATAGATTTGACTTGCTTTTCAAATCTTAATGGATGAGCAATATCATCAGCATCCATAATAGAAATCCAATCGTATTTTGCAAATGATAATCCAAAATTTAGTGCTTTGCTTCTGCCCAAATGCTCATTTTTTTTATATACAATCCTTCCATCTTCAAATGATTTTACAATTTCATCAGTATTATCACTTGATCCGTCATCAATAATTAAAAATTCAAAATCCTTGAATGTCTGGTTTAAAATACTTTTTATCGCCTGAGAAATGTATTTGCCACAATTATAAGTTGTCATCAAAACAGTAATTGCAAAATTCATACTAAGTTTCTTTAACTTTCTGAAAATCTATTCGAAACATTGCATAAAACATTTTGTTAATTTGCGGCAGAACACCTTTAGCTCTTAATAAGCTGATAAATCTATGCCCTAAAATTGATACCAGTAATAATCTGAAGATTTTCAATTTTGAGACTGACTTTTCTTCCAGTGATTTAAGTAGATATTTTCGGCAGCGTGAAATATCACCATAGTAGTATTCAAGTAATCCTTTTCTAAAATTATTTCTAAAATCCTTTTGAACAATTTTAGGAGTATTTAAATAACTTAAGGCATTGGTGTAGTGATTTGACTTCTGAATGTGTAAGTATTTATGAGATATTGAATCACTAACTTTTCTGTACGTATATAAATTCTCTTGTATGTTTTTAACTTTAAATCCACCAAGCAAAAGTCGTAATAATAATTCAAGATCACCAGCAGCAATTAAATCCTCTTTGTATCCTCCAATTTTTAATAAGTTTTCTTTTAATACCATTATTGAAGGAAAGCATATTGAGTTAAATAATGGAGCTAAAAACTCTATATGTTCATGATCTTCAGGAAATTTTTTTTTGGCTATTACTCTTCCGGATTGATCGATTAACATACAATTAGTCCCAACTATTTGTATATGATCATTTTCTATTAAAAAATTATACTGTCTTTCAAGTCTCTCACTATCAGAAATATCATCTGCATCCATCAATGCGATAAATTTTCCTGAAGCAACTGAAATCCCAAAATTCCTTGAAGCTGACACTCCTTTGTTGGTAAAAGAAAAATATCTAATCCTTTTATCAGAGAAATTTTTAACTATGTTTTCAGACTTATCCGTTGAACCATCAATAATAATTATTAATTCAAAGTTTTTAAATGTCTGATTTAAAATACTTTGAATGGCTTCTCCAATATATTTTTCTGCATTATACACAGGCATAATTACAGATATTTCAGGATTCGTCATCTTATTCGAGTAATAATTTCTTTCTTGCAAGTGGAGAAAATAGTGTTTTCAGATATAAAAATGGATAATACTTCCTTGGTTGATATTGAAAAAGTCTATTGAAGTAGTATCGACTGAATATTTCCACATTAAAGTTATACAAACTTATAATTTCTTGGTTAATAAACACTCTTTGATTATCTGGTAATTCTTTACTTATTAATTTCAATAGCTTGATGAAATCTTTTAGCATACAAAAGTATAATGCAACCAGAAACCTATTCAATAATAATTTCCTTTTGTATTTTTTGATTTGTTCAGGTTGAAGATATTTATTTATTAATTTAACATAACTTAAACTTTGATAGACAAACCTATACTTACTAAAAGCAGGCTTAGAACCAGCGGCAACTAAATTCCTATGATAAGCAATCGCTTCATCACAATAGTCAATTAAATATCCTGCATTTAAAAGTCGAATTGAAAAGTCTGTTTCATGAGCGTAAATAAAAAATCTATTATCAAATCCACCAATCTCATCTATACAACTCTTTCTTATTAATACTCCACAGCCAATAAAATCTTTAAAAGGTGGAGAAAAATCTTTTGTCTCATAAATATTTCTACTTTTATCAAAAATATTTAAGGCAACTATGCCGACTTTATTTTTTTCAAGCAAAATATTAACAACTTGTAATAAAGCATTTCTATCCGGATAACTATCATCATCTAAAACTAAAACATATTCTCCTTTGGCAACTTTAAAACCTTCATTCCAGCCGGCGATGCCAACATTCTTTTCCATTTGTATTAGCCGCACTGACGGGAATTCATTTTTAACCATTTCTGCGCTTCCATCACTTGAGGAATTATCTACAACTATAACTTCTATGTTTTTATAGTCCTGTTCATAAACTTTAGTCAAAGTGTTTCGCAATTCATCTTTACGATTGAAAGAAAGTATATTTACTGTAACTAACGGCTTATCATTCATTTTTTAGATTCCAAAATACTTTAATTGTATTTGCCACTACCTGATCCATATTATAATACTGATACTCAGCTAATCTGCCACAGAAAAAAACATTGTTCAATTTCTCTGCTTCTTTCTTATATAACAGATATTTATTTCTGTTTTCTTCAGTCGGAATAGGGTAAAATTGTTCTCCTTCTGTCTGAGGATATTCAAATGATATTGTAGTCGAGTCGGAATTCTGCTGACTTAACAACTTATGTTCAATTACTCTTGTGTATTCAACAGAATCATCAACATAATTTATTTGTGCAGTCTCCTGATATTGATTGTGTTGTAAATTCCTGAACTCAAACCTTATTGATCTGTATGGAAGTTTTCCAAACTTATAATCAAAGAAATAGTCTATCGGTCCGGTATAAATCATTTTATCAAATTTTACAGAATTTAAAATATTTTTATAATCAGTATTTAAAATTACTTCAATGTTTTTATGATTCAATATCCTTTCAAACATTTTTGTATAACCATCTTTTGGCATAAACTGATATTTATCTGTAAAATACCTGCAGTCATCATTTGTTCTGACAGGTATTCTTCCGCAAACCGAAGATGAGAGTTCTTTCGGCTCTAAATTCCATTGCTTTTTTGTGTAGTATCTAAAAAATTTCTCAAATAAATCATAACCTACCTGATTAACTATTATATCTTCAGAGTTTGCTATCGGAAATCTCTTATCTTTTACTTTTTCATAAAACTCTTTTACTTCTTCATCTGTTTGAAGATTAAGATTATAAAGTTTATTAATTGTTATTCTATTAATCGGAATGGGATAAAGCTCATTTCCAAGTTTTGCCAGAACTTTATGTTCATAAGGTACCCATTCTGTGAATAGTGATAAATAGTTAAAAACTTCCTTGCTGTTTGTGTGAAATATATGCGGTCCATAACGATGGATTAATATTCCGTGTTCATCATACTCATCATAAGCATTGCCCGCGATATGATTTCTTTTCTCAACAATCACAACCTTTTTATTCAATTGCGATGCGATTCTTTCAGCCATTACAGACCCGGCAAAACCGGCACCAACTATTATAAAATCATATTTCATATAATTTGAATTTTATTTTTTTTGATAAAAACAAAGAACGAAAATGTTACAAATATTTCTGTAATAAGCATCGATATTGAAGTACCGATTTCAAAATAGTAAGGGACGATTAAAAATGATATAATCAGATTGATCACTGCTGCAAAAAATACAATCTGAGAAAATCTTTTTTGATAATTTAATGGCAGCATTGTCTGAATGCCAAATATGTTGCTTAAAAATATTATTAATGGCAGCCAGGCGATAATTCTTAAAACAATTATAGAGGGTAAATATTCATTTCCCAAAACTATATTAACAATCGGTTTAGCAAATAAGAACAACGATAAAGAAATAAAAAGCCCTACAATTACTGCAATACTTAATAACTTCTTATTAAAGTTTATAAACTTCTCATAAGATTCTGATAGTATTTTATTTACATAAGGAAATACACTTTGAGACATTGAGGATAAAATTCCCTGAAAAGCTATCCTGATTTTATCAGCGGCAGCATAATAACCGACTACATTATTTGGGGCAAACAGTCCAAGTATAAAAACATTTGACGTTGTATAAAGATTTATCCAGATTGAAGAAAGAAAGAGATCCCAGCCTTTTTTTAGTTGGTCGAGTAACTGGACTTTAGAAGGAAATAAATATTTCAACTTGAATCTTCTGATTCCAAAGATTAGTCCGGTTGCACCAATTAGTATTTGTGCAATCGTATATAAAACCGCAAGAAGCAAATAATCATTTTGAACCTTTACTGCTAAAAATATAATCACAACTGTAACCGATCTGATAACAACATTAATTATAAGAATGTATTTCATCTGTTCTAAACCCTGATAAAGCCACAACGGAAATATTACTATACCAAGAACTCCGATGAACATTATTGTATAAAAACCAGAATCATTACTGAATATTGCAAACATTCCAACAATTAAATAAAATATCACTGATGACAAAAAGAACAGTAGTATTTTAATTGTTAATACTGATGAAAATATCTCAGATACCTTCTCTTTATTATTTCTGTTAACAGAAATCTCCTTAGTTGCAGAAAGATTAAATCCATAATCAGTTATTATTGTAAAATATGCTGTAAATGCTGAAGCGAAATTTATTAACCCATATTTTTCAGGACCAAGTACCCTGACTAAATATGGCAAAGTAATTATTGGAAAGATGTAATTGGCTAACTGAAGAAGTGATAATGAAGTAAAGTTTTGGAATAAAACCTTATTGCTGCTGATTATTTTTAATAATCTCTTCAATGATCAAATTTATTTTTTCAACCATATCAAAGGATCAACATTTTGCCTGCCGTTCCATACTTCGAAATGCAGAATATTACCTTCTACTCCTTCACTAATTTTTCCGATCAATCCGGCAGTCTTAACCTTATCGCCTTCTTTTACAAATACTTCAGCAAGATGTCCGTAAACGGTTCTAAAATTTCCCTTATGACTCATAATTAAAACTGTACCATAGCCCGGAAGCCACTCAACAGCAGATACAACTCCATCTCCAACACTTTTTACACTTAAATCACCGCTGGCTCTTATATCAATACCATAATTAACTGTCAGAGTTTTCAATTTAGGATTCAGTGATTCGCCAAAGCCTCTTACTACTTTACCTTTTGAAACTGGCCAGTTGAGTTTCCCCTTCATCTCCGCAAAAGATCCAAAAGTTGCTGTTGATAAATTAACATCATATTCAGCTGGAACTATTTCTTTTTTTGTTTTTGTCTCAGTAGAAGCTAGTAACTCCCGTTTCTTTAATTCTTCTTCAGCTTTTCTTTTTTTCTCTGCTTCTTCAACAAGTTTAACAATCAAATCCGCGATTTTCTTTTCTGATTTTCTTTTTTCAGTAACGCTGTTGGTTATAAGCTTCTTATCTTTTTTTAATTCATTAAGGATTTTTTTTTCCTCAGCAATTTTTTGTTTTAGTGTTTTCTCTTCAGATTCTTTTTGTAAAGTAATTATGTGCTGTGCTTTTAATTCTATCTGAAGTTTTTGTTTTGCAGTTATCAGATCAGATTTATTTTTTTCAAAATTTATCAGATCTTTTTTTCTGCTGGCAGCAAATCGTTTAAGATATTCAATCCTTATAACAGCCTGCTGAAATGAGGCAGCATTCAGCAAACTTTCCCAATCACTATAACTTCCGTTTTTGTATGTGGATGTAACATACTTTGCATAATTATTCTGAAGTGTTTTAATTTCTCTTTCAATATCTTCAATAGTTTTAATCTGAATATTAATCTGCTCCTGCTTTTGTTTTTCTTCAGTTCTTAAATTAACGAGCATTTTATTGACCAGGAAATTCTGTTTGCTGATATTATCTAATGCAGAAAGTGATTTTTTTTCTTTTTTTGTTTTTTGTGCTAGTTCCTTTTCAAGGCGCGTTATCTCATCTTTAATTTTTATGAGTTCCTGTTTGCTTTTTTCGATATCATCTGTTTGCGAAAATGACAAATCACTGAAGAGAATAAAAAAAATCAAAAAGAATTTTAGAAGAAATTTTACCATTTTATAATTGTTGCATCATCAGGTAATTTAAAATCAATCCTGATATTATCTTTATTAACCTTAATTTTTTTATAATCAATACTTATCTTCTGCTCATCAGCCTTATTATCAATACTGATTTTATAAGGAACAGCAACATTTTCAAGTAATTCAAAATCTTTATAATCACCCTGTAAAGTCAGTTCTTCATTTAGATTAAATAATTGATACTCAGTAATTCCAAGCTGTCTTACATCTACTTTATAAACTGTTTTATTTTCACTAGTAGAATCATAATAAGTTAATACATATTTATCGCCATCAACAAAATATTCATCCGGCGGGCGATATAGATTATTTGTCAGGTTAACAGAGCCGATAAAAGCATCAAGTAAATCATCAAAGTCAAGATTAATTCTAAATATACTTCGAAGTGCATTTGAGTTTACATCACCGGTATAAGCTGTATTTTGAAGTGCATCATAAAATGTAAATTTACTTTTTGTAACAAGTGCCTGAGCTAATTCAATACCAAAAGGTCCCATTATTGTAAGATAAATTGAATCCGGTTTTAATAAAACTATTCTGAATGTTGCACTATTTTCAAATGGAGAGTTTACTGTTAAAGTTCCATTGCCTTCAAAATTTTTAATTTTTCTTCTGTTCGCTTCAAGTTTGTTCGTTAATCTTTCAGAAGGCAGCAGTTCAAAATCTTCGGTCGGCTGAGAAGGAACACAAGCAGTTATTAAATAAATAAAATTACTTATAATTAAAAAATTTAATAGTGATTTTTTCAAATAGCACCTTTATCAATTTTATTTTGAATTTCAGTTTTAGCCGGATCGAGCAAAATTGCTTTCTTCCAAAGCTCAATTGCTTTTATCGGATTATCAAGTTTGAATTCTGTATCTCCCAGATGATCTAACATTACAGCACTTTCTCCGCCGCGTTCAATTGCTTTTTCCAGATAGAATTTAGCTTCTTCATAATTACCAAGCATATAATAAACCCAGCCAATTGTATCCAGATAGGATGAATTAATTGAATCAGCTTTAACCGAAATTTTAACCATCTCCAAAGCTCTTTCCAATTGAATGCCGCGTGTTGCAAATGAATAAGAAAAGTTATTGTTAATTAATGGATCATCAGGTGCTAACTCAAGTGCTTTTTCATACAGGCTGTCGCTAAGTTCAAATTTTCTTAAACTATTATAAATCATAGCCAGAGTGCCAATCAATTGCACATTATCAGGCTCAATCTCTAAAGCCCGGTCAAGGTAATAAATAGCTTTGTCGTCTTCTTTTATTTGATTCAAAGTAAAAGCATAAGCAGATAAAGCAGTGATATCTTTTGGATTGAGTATTGTTGATTTCTTAAGATATTTTTCTGCTTCTTTATGCTTTGACTGCTGTGCAAGTGATAGCCCCAAAATCAGATTAACGTAAAAATCTTCCGGAAATGAAATAACAGCTTCATTCATTACGACTTCGGCTTCATCATATTTCTGATTATCAAAATAAAGTCCGCCAAGTCTTATCCACGCTGCAACATTCCAGTTTGCATTTTTGGTTACATACTTGAAATTTTCAATTGCAACTGAGTCTTGTTTTTCACTTAGAGCAATTGCACCAAGATACATCTTTATCTGCCAGTCAGTTGTATCGCGGTCAAGTGTCTGGAAAAAAGATTTGGCAATAGGCAGCAAAGCAGAGTCTGAAATGGATTTATTAAAATAATTTGCACCAATACTTACCTTTGCTTCAAGATCAACATCGGGCTGAGCCATAATGTAATTGAATTCTTCGGCAGCTTTTTCCCAATTGTCTTTTGCAAGAAATATTTTTGCTTTAGTTTCTCTTGCTTCCATATCATAAGGAAAAAGTTCAATTACTTCATCAACAAGAGACAGAGCTTCATCATATTTTTTCGCTCTGAACAAATACTCGATTACCATTTTCTTTAATTGAGTGTTAGAGGGATCAATTGATAAGAGTCTTTTTAATGTATTAATTGATTCATCAATATTGCCGAGTTTTTCCTGCAATTCAGCAACTCTTGTAAGTATTGACCACTCTGGACCAAGTTGATTTAACAGCCTGTTATAAATGCTAACAGCTTTAGCTGGTTTGTTCTCTTCATACAGTCTGGCAATTTTGTAATTAAGTTCAATATTTAATGAATCAATCTTTAACGCTTGCTCCAAAGTTTGTATTGCAGATTCCTTTTTGTTGCCGTAGTTATAAATATCAGCAAGCAGATCATAGTATTCAATTTTCTGTGAATCCAGTTCAAGAGCATTTTGTGCATACTTTAATGCAGGTGAAAGTTTATTTAAATAAAAATTACATTTTGCTAACGTATAATAAAGCCCTGCTGTTGAATCAAATAACAGAGCTTTTTCATACTGTCTTAATGCAGCTTCATAATTTCCGACAGTTTCATAAATACCGCCGTTAATAAAAAATTCCAGAGCTTTTTTAGGATTTCTCTCGGATCTTTCTGAAGTAGTTACAATATTTTTATTGTCGTTAACCACAACAGTTGAGCCTGTACAACCGTTAAACAAAAACAGTGCTGCAGTTAACATTAAAACTATATTTAAAAAATTTCTTTTCACGGTTGTGAATATATTATTGATGTAAAGCAATAACAAGACTAATAGGCTGTGCGAAAAGACAGTAAATTTGAATACCTAAACATACAGCCTTAAATTTGCAGAAAAGTATTTATAGAGTATTATGATTTTTGATTTAGCTATTGCTTATGTCTGGGAGTATGATGAAGAATTTGTTTCTTTGATTGAAACTAAATTACAACAGACCGGACTTACAACTTTTAGAGTAACTGATAAAAATGTTTTTGAGACAACTGATTTAGTAAAGCAAAAAAAACTTAACTTCAGGTGTTATTTAGATCGAGCTTCTGATCAGGACGAAGATTTTTCAGAACTGGCTAAGATACTATCAAGACGAAAAACTAAAATCTTTAATCCATACAAAAAGATAGAGCATGCAATTGATAAAGCAACAATGCACCTTGAGTTTATTTCTGCCGGTTTAAATGTTCCCTACTCAATAATTATTCCCCCGCACAGCTTAACTAAAGACCTTTTCATTTCAGTTGATGATCTTTCAATTCTCGGAAATCCGTTCATTATAAAGCCATGTAATACAACCGGCGGTGGAATTGGTGTTGTTAAAGGTGCAGAATCTCTAAAAGAAGTTTTACAGGCAAGACAAAAACATGATGGAGATAAATATCTTATTCAGCAAAAAATTTTTCCTGTAATTTTAGAAAACAAAAAAGCTTGGTTCAGATGTTTTTGGGCTTTCGGAAAAATAATTTGTGCATGGTGGGATGATGAGACTCATATTTATAATAACTTATTAGAAAGTGAAGCCGAGAAATTTCAGCTAAAAAAACTATTTCAGGTAACCAAAACTATTAGAAAGATAACTGAACTTGATTTTTTTTCAACTGAAATTGCTCTTGCATCAAACGGCAAATTTATCGTAATTGACTATGTTAACGATCAATGTGATATGAGATTAAAATCTTTGCATTACGATGGAGTGCCTGATAATATTGTAGATGAAATTATTGTGAATCTTCAGTATGCTGTAAAAAAAGAAATTAAATCTAATCGGCTGGGATGAAAGTCTTTTCAATATATTTACTAATATTTTTTATTCTGTTACTTTTGGCAGGATATTATTTCCTTTACAATATCTATGGAGTTGAAATAAAAAAGTCTGCAAATAATCTTTATGCTGATTTTGAGTCTGAAATGATAATAAAAATATATCCGATTAATGCTTTGGGAAAAAAAGCCTGGTTCAGAAAGACTTCTGCAAACTTTGAAATAGTTGAAGGCTCTTATTTAATATCTGTCCTTGAAAATAATTCGAATGAAGGAATTCTAAAAATAAGAGCTAATGGTAAAACCGGCATAGTAGGAATTAAAATTAAGTCTGTTCATTCTCTTTTTCCGGATTATATAGAATTTGAAATTTTACCTTTAACAACTTAAAGCGGACTGATAAAAAATAATATTTCTATAAATACCTTTACAAAATCCAATCAAACAGAATTCTTTAACAATCTGTAACGATAAAACTTTCTTACAGCATAACTTTAAAAACCATTTCACATCCTTTTCCGTCTAACTAAGCATCAATATGAAATAATATTTATCTTGCAGTAAACTAAATTTAATATTGAGCAAAAATGAAAAATATTATCAGCATTATCATATTAATAATTGGATTTACATATCCTGCTGCATCACAAGGCACCGCGGGTGAAAATGCAAAATATGAGCACAGGTATTTGATTGATATGCCTGCTGCCGGCATAATGGAGCGAGGATCGGTTGGAATAACTACTGAGCTTTTACCTTTCGGCACCTTAATTGCAAAAGTTGAAGCCGGAATTTTTGATAATATAAGTATTGGTCTTTCCTATGGCGGTACAAATATAATTGGATCAGGTAAACCTGAATGGTACCCTTTTCCACCCGGAGTAAATTTAAGATTCAGAATTATGGATGAAAGCATTTTATTACCTTCTTTAACTCTAGGATTTGATACACAAGGTAAAGGAGAATATTTTAAAGATGAAAAAAGATTTGCAATAAAAGCTCCTGGCATTTTTGGTGCTGTAAGTAAAAACTTTTCTATGCTTGGTTATTTAAGTTTACATGGTTCGGTTAATTATTCAGTTCTCGAAGATAAAGACGGAGATAATTTTGTAAATATTATGGTAGGTTTGGAAAAAACCCTTGGAAGTTCCTTTTCAGTTCTTTTTGAATACAATTTTGCTTTTAATGATAATTCAACAAATAGGTTCGGTGAAGGAAAGGGTTATATGAATTTTGGAATACGATGGTCTATAGCACCGGGAGTAACTGCCGGTTTTGATCTCAGGGATCTGTTAGAAAACAAGAAATGGAATCCAACTTCTGCTGATAGAGCTTTAGTTCTTGAGTTCGTGCAAAAAATTTGAGCTTTTAATTGTGTCTTTTATTATACAATAAAGTTTATTGAATTATACACCTCAACTTTTCAGCGATTGTTATTTTCACCTCAGGAAAAATTTTTTCACTTTAATTAAGGCTCGATATTTGCAATTTTAATATCAGTTAAATCAATAAAGGTTAATGAAATGAAAAAAATTAAATTAACACTGCTTGTTACACTTCCGGCATTGTTGTTATTCTTAACCGGATGTTATACACAAGTTGCAACAAGAGATTATGATTATGGTAACTGGAATCGTGAAAAATCCAAACCTTACTATGATTATGAAGAGAATCAGGATACATTAACTGATTCTTACAACGATGAATATGCATACGAAGATGAAGACTCCTCAATAGATGAGAACGGAAATGAAGTTAATTATTACTTTTATGGGTTTCCTTCATATAGAAAATATTTCTGGAATTATTATCCAGCAGTTTCAATAGGAATCTACACAGGCTGGTATTATGATCCATGGTGGTATTGGGATCCCTGGTATCCTTCATATTGGTATTATCCTTCTGTAGTCTGTTATTATCCAACTTACTGGTATCCAAGATATTATTACGGATGGTGGGATCCATATCCTTACTATGGCGGATATTATTCTTCAAACTATAAATATAGAACAAACGATGTTAGTAAGATTAGAAATAACTCAGGAGTTCGAAATTCAGGCAGAGACAGGGATTTACTTACTTCCCGCGATAGAAATACACAACTAAGAGATCAATTAAAAACTCGTGAAAGACAAATTGTAAGCGGTAGAGATGAATTAAAACGTGAGAGGATTGGTCTGAGAGATAATACAAGAATAACAACCAGAGAGAAAACCAGAGATAAAGAATCAATCCGTAATAATGACAATAGAATAAAAACTCCTACTCGTACAAATGAAGTTATCAGAGAAAATGATACTTTTAGAAAAACAGAAAGAGATGTTATCAGAGATACACGTAAAAAAACTAATGATACCAGAATAAATACTCAGAAAAGAACCGAGACTGAGAAGAAAAATCCAACTATCAAAAGGGATGGTAATAATAAAAATTCTGAAATCAGAAAGAAAGATGTTCCAAAGGAGAACAGGACAAAAAATCCTACTATAAATAAAAATCCTAATACAAATAAGAATAACACAAACAGAAACAATACACCAAATAGAAATTATACTCCGCCAAAAACAAACAATACTCCAAGGAGTTATTCGCCTCCACCAAACAATACAACCTCTCCTCCAAGGGGTAATACAAACTCAAGCCCGAGAGGCAATAGCGGAAATAACAATTCTGGAAGAAGGAGATAAATAAATGAAAATTTTAATAAGATTATTAGTCTTGATTTTTCTGATAAATCTCACTCTGACCGGTTGTTATACAATAGTTTGGGATCCAACAGAAGAAACATCATATACATACGATTATAATGATGAAAGTAGTTTTTACGGAAATGCAGGTAACATTAATATTTATGAATTTTATGGAGCACCATGGTGGATTTCATATCCTTTTTTTACAAACAACGGCAATGGATCTGTTACTACTACTAAAGATAGAACCAACAAACGAAATGATGAAACAACCAGTTTTCGAAATGATGGCGGCAGAGGGAATAATGAAAGAAATCCCGGTTTTACTAACGAAGATTCAGGAAAAATATTAATTACTCCACCTCCTACAAGAAATAGTGGATCAGGAAATACATCTGAAACTCAAAATCCTAATTCAACAGGAAATAATAGTTCTTCATCAGATAATGGAACAAGAAATTCTAATTCCGGAAACACAAGAGATAATTCAAGTACCAGAAATTCTGGAAACGGAAGGAGATAAAAATGAAAATGCACATATTGAAATTATTCTGTGCAATAATTTTAGGTTCATCACTTATCAATGCACAAAACTATAATGATGCAGTACGACTGGGCTTTCCTGGATTAGGTTCTAATGCACGAGCATTAGGAATGGGAAATGCTTTTAATGCTTTAAGTGATGATGCGTCAGCGGCATTTTTTAATCCTGCAGGTTTCGGGTTGCTAAAAAGAATGGAATTTTCCGGTGGACTATCTTTTATAAACTATGATAACAAAACAACTTTATTTGCAAATCAAACTCAGGATAACACAACTAACACAAGTTTGAACAGAATCAGTTTTGCTCTGCCTTTCCCTACTTACCGGGGCAGCTTGGTTTTTGGGCTTTCTTATCACAACTTAAAAGATTTTACTTCCGTGGTTAAGTTCGATGGATTTAATTCGGGAATTAATTCCAAAATCCAAAGTTTACTCAATACTGACATACCTTTTGATCTTTATTTAACTGATGTGAACAATAACACTATTATAAATGGAAATCTAAATCAAAGCGGCGATATTCTTAACTCAGGTGGTATTGACAATTGGACTCTCTCAGGTGCAATTGAGGTTCAAAAAAACTTTTTTATCGGAGGTAATCTTACGATAATTAATGGAAGTTTTGAATCAGTAAACGACTATTATGAAGATGATACAAAAAATATTTACCAGGGTGAAACAGCCCCGGGTGAACCTCAGACAACAGATTTTAAAACATTCTATTTTAACAATACACTTAAATGGGATATTGGCGGTTGGAATGCTAAAGTCGGGTTTTTATATCAGTTCGAAGATTTGGCAAGATTTGGGGCTACTGTTCAATTTCCAAAAACATTTACAGTTGATGAAGAATTTATTGTTAATGGAAGCAGTGAATTTGGCAATGGTCAGATTTATTATTTAGATTCAGATTATTACAGTGATAAAGTTGCATATAATATTAAAACTCCATTTGAAATAACCGGTGCATTTGCAGTTAATCTAAAAGGAATTATCTTAAGTGCTGAAGCAACTCTAATTGATTACTCTCAGTTAAAGTTTAGCAAGCCTGAAGGATTAACTTCATCATATATATCTGAAGTGAATAAAGAAATAAAAGACGTTTTAACAGCTGCTCTTAATTATAATTTCGGTGCTGAATATACTGTCCCTTCAATCGGATTAAGAATTCGTGGTGGATTCATAAACCAATCTTCTCCATTTAAAGATGATGCATCAGATTTTAACCATAAGTATATTACTGGTGGTTTAGGTTTTCTGGCTGATGGAACATTGGGAATTGATATTGCTTATGCTTACGGCTGGTGGAAAGATATTAGCGATAATTACAACAGCAATGTTTCCAGAATATTTCAGGATGTTAAAGTGCATAATGTTATGTTGACAACTACATATCGTTTTTAGTCGCTCAATTGATTAAAGTAACCTAGCACTATATCTTGGATATAGTGCTTTTTTATTTTTAAAGGAGTTTGTCATTCAAGGTATTATTTCAAGATCAGAAAGCAAAGATTTTTATGTTTTAACAGAACCTGATCATACTTTAATTAGGTGCGCATTAAAAGGAAAATTTAAAAAAGATTTTAGTATGAAAAAGAATAAACTTTTTCATACAGATTTTGCGGTGGTTGGCGACATTGTAAACTTTGATTTGAATGATGATGGCACCGGAGTGATTTATCAGGTTTTGCCTCGAAAAAATTATCTTTCCAGAAAAGCTATAAAGACAAGAGGAGCCAGTTACAGAGGTGAGCGTCTTGAACAGATTATAGCAGCAAACATTGATAAAGTTTTTATTGTAACAAGTTTTCTCGAGCCGGATTTTAATAATAAAACACTCGACAGGCTTTTGGTTACATCCGAAAGCGCAGGAATTATTCCAGAAATAATTATTAATAAATCTGATCTTACTGATAAAGAAAAACAAAACTTTTGGAAAATATTATACGAGGAAATCGGTTATAAGGTTTTTTTGACATCTGTTTTTCTTGAATCAGGAATTAAGGAACTAAAAACCCATCTTAAAGGGAATAAGAATCTTTTTTGGGGGCAATCAGGAGTTGGAAAATCTTCTATTCTAAATATGTTGTTTCCTGAACTTAAACTTAAAACAGGAGAAATTAGTAGTTATACCAGCAAAGGAACCCACACAACTGTAACAAGCACTATGTTTAATGTAGGAAATTCAACATACATTATTGATACTCCGGGTATCAGAGAGATAGATCCTTATGGTATTAAAAAAGAAAATTTAGGGCATTATTTCCCTGAGTTTAATAAACATCTAATAAACTGCAGGTTTAACACCTGCACTCATCATCACGAACCAGACTGTGCAGTTATTAATGCATTTGAAAACGAGGAAATATCAACCGAAAGATATGAAAGTTACCTCCGAATACTTGATACAATAGAAAAAGATATAAATTTTTGATATGTATCTTATGAAGTTTTAAAGCATTAAGTTAATTTTGCTTATCAATCCTTAAATAAGAATATTTTTTCAAATGCCGTTTAGCAAACAAGAGTTTTTAGATAATCTTAATGACCCTAAAAAATTATTTTTCAGTTATGCTGTAAAAATATCTTCTGTAAATTTTACTCTACTGCTGGAGTATTTTGTGGAAAAGGCAGATGATGTTTTTTTTTACAACGAACCAGAAAATAAAATTTCATTTTTATCATTCGACTGCTTAACCAGACAATCATTCGGTTTTACAGAACTTGATCTTCTGGAAAACATGGTTGCATTATTAAAAAATAAACTAATATCAAATCATTCTGATTACTCCGGATATAATCTCCCTTCATTTATTGTATCTTCAAAGTTTCCTATCAAAAGAAATTCAGAGGAATGGAAACATTTTGGTGATGTAGATTTAATTGTTCCTAAAATTATTTTGTATCAGAATTCTGATACCTGTTTTCTTATCGCAAATCAGTTCTCAGAAAGTTTTGTTCGTCAGGGTTATTTTAATGATTTTCTAGAAACTCAGGCAGGTTTGATTTATAATATCGAAAATAAAGTTATCCCAAAAAACAGTACTGTTGCCGGAATTGCTATTAAAGAAGACAAGGACGAACTAAATAATTGGACTGATTTATTAAATAAATTATTTATAAAAATTCCGGAACTTCAGATTGATAAAGTTGTTATTTCAAGAAGAGTAGAGGGTGAGATAATTAATGATATATCATGGAAAAGAATAATAGATGAACTTAACCGAAAATACCCAAGCTGCACAAACTTCCTTTATAAATCATCAGGGTCTGTTTTCTTTGGCTCAACTCCTGAAGTATTAATTAAATTCAATCAAAGAAAATATTCAACTGAAGCACTTGCCGGTTCAATAAAAAGAGGTCTTTCAGCAGATGATGATAAATCTCTTGAAATTGAATTATTGAACAGTAACAAAAATATTAATGAGCATAATGCAGTAGTTAATTTTATTACAAGTGCTCTTGAAAATTTTTCTGAAGTAATTGATTATACCAGATTTCCGGAGGTTAAAAAGCTTCCTAATATTCAACATTTGCAGACAAATATTAATGGAACTCTTAAGAGCGATGTAAATATTTTGCAGGTAATAAAATCAATGTTCCCTACTCCTGCAGTATGCGGAATTCCAAAAATTAAATCATTAAAACTGATCGAAGAAATTGAAAACTTTGACAGAGGTTTGTTTACAGGAATGATCGGCTGGTTTAATAATGATGGCTATGGTGAGTTCTTTGTTTCAATCAGATCTGCACTAGTAAATGGAAATAAATTATACGCCTATGCAGGATGCGGAATAGTAGATGGTTCAGATTCTATTGAGGAATTTGAAGAAACAAAACTTAAATTGAAACCAATATTATCTTTGTTTAATAATGCAGATTAAAATCAACCGCAATTATATTTGGTCAAATATTTTAGTTGATCAGCTTGCTGAATGTGGTGTTAAGTATGCCTGCATATCTCCCGGTTCTCGCAGTACGCCGCTAACTTATTCAATCTCTCAAAACATTAAAATTAAAACATTCGTTCAGGTGGACGAAAGAAGTTCTGGATTTTTTGCTTTGGGATTAGCAAAAAAATCCAACAGCCCGGTTATTGTCATTACAACTTCTGGTACAGCTACTGCTGAATTATATCCCGCGATAATTGAAGCATATCAAAGCAGAGTGCCGCTTATAGTTTGCACTGCAGATAGACCTTCATATCTGCGAAACACAGGTGCAAATCAAACAATTAATCAGGATAATATTTACAAAAATCACATTCGTTTCTTTTACGATACCGGATTACCTGATCTTACTCTGAAAAGCATAAAGAAATTTAAAGGATTACTGATTAAGGCTTTTGATATTGCAAATAGAACAGATAAAGGTCCTGTTCATTTTAATTTACCATTTGAAAAACCGTTGGAGCCGGATTCTTTTACCGATACTATCGAAGAAAAATTGTTACTTGAAACATTAGCAGAAGAATACTCAGTTAAAAATAAATGTAAAACAAATAATCAAACCAGAGTAAACATTAATGCTCTAGTCTCTGCTTTAAGAAAATCAGACTTTGGTTTAATTACAATTGGTGCAGGTAATTTTGATCAGAGTTTTTTTAGATTAATTAATGAATGTTCTTTGAAATTTTCGTTACCGGTTTTTGCTGATGCAACAAGCGGATTTAGATTTAACAAGGATGAATTTCCAAATCTCATTACAAATTATGATTCTTTTTTACGTTCAGATAATTTTATTAAAGCTTTTAATCTAAAATATATTATTCATTTTGGCAGACCGCTGACTTCACCCCGGTTTGAAAAACTTACAGCAAAGAAATCTGTGAAGATCTTTATCGTAAATGAATTTGGTGATTTCAGGTTCAATAATGCGCCTAATTTTATGATTGATTCAGATGAATCATCTTTGCTGAAAAAACTAACTACGGAAAAATTCAGTAAGGATTCCGGATCATTTTTAAGTGTAGTTAAAAATATTGATTTATTATTGGAGCAGTTAAAAAATAAAATTCTTTTTGATACAAATAAAATAAATGAAGTCCAGATTATATCAGAAGCTTTAAATTCTATTCCGCCAGATAGCAATGTAATGATAGGAAACAGCGTTCCAATTCGTGATCTGGATTTATTAGCCTCACCTTTAAAGAAGGCTATTGCTATATATCAAAACCGCGGGGCAAGTGGAATTGATGGAGTAATTTCTACTGCGTCAGGTATCTCATCTTTGTCTAAAACACCAGCATATCTGATAATCGGTGATCAATCATTTTACTATGATATTAACAGTTTATTAACTATCAAAAAATTAAAAATTCCTTTGGTGATAGTTTTAATTAATAACAACGGTGGTGCAATATTTAAATTCTTACCAATTGCTAAACATAAAAACATTTTTGACAAGTTTTTTTTAACCCCAACAAATCTCGATTTTGGTAAGATAGTCCAGGCTTTTGGAATTGATTACAGGGAGATTAAAACAAGGCAGGAATTAATTAATCACATAAAAGTTTCGGCTGTTAGAAAACAACCAGCTGTATTTGAGATTAAAACAAATTCTGATGCTTCTTTATTATTAAGAAATAAATTTTGGAAAACGGCTGAATCAACAATAGATAATTATTTGAGGAAACATGAAGTTTGATATAAATGGAATAAAGATTAATGCAGAAATACCTGCTGAGATTGACCCAAATAAAAAATTTATAATTCTTTTACATGGTTTTACCGGCAGTGCAGAAGATTGGCTGCCCATTATCGAGCAGATGCCGAATAACTATAATTATGTTGCAATTGATTTATTAGGGCACGGAAAAAGTGATTCTCCATCAAATAGCCAATCTTATTCAGTTGATGCCTTGATTCAGCAGTTAAAGTTTATAAAAGATAAGCTGACAAAAGAGAAAGTTTTTTTAATTGGTTATTCGATGGGAGGCAGACTAGCGCTAAACTTCTCTGTTAATTACCCTGAGGATGTGATAGGATTAGTTCTCGAGAGTTCTACTGCTGGCATCAAAAACGATGATGAGCGTAATAAGAGATATGAATCAGACTTAAAACTTGTTGAGTACATAGAATCTCATTCAGTTGAAGAGTTTATAGAATTATGGAGCGATCAGGAATTATTTAATACCCAGCGAAGATTTTCAAACGATAAACTAAAAACGTTGAAAAAGAAAAAAGCTGCTGCTGGTAAAACTGGTTATGCAAATTCATTAAGAGGATTCAGTACAGGAATAATGCCGCCGGTTCATGGTGAACTAAAAAAAATACCATTTAAGGTATTACTCATTACCGGTGATCTGGATAGCAAGTTTACAGGTATTAATGCAAGGATTGTAAAAAGATTTTTTAAAGCTAAACATAAAATAGTTCGTAACTCAGGTCACAACACTCATCTTGAAGAACCAAAAAGATTTATAGAAATTGTGACAAATTATTTAAGTCAATTTTAAAAAGGAATTTATGAAATCTAGTTGGAAAAAAGTTAAAGATTACAATGACATCATCTACGAAAAAATGGATGGTATCGCAAAGATTACTATTAACAGACCGGAAAAAAGAAATGCATTCAGACCTGAAACAGTTTTTGAAATGTTCGAAGCTTTTTCTGATGCAAGAGAAGATCAATCAATTGGAGTAATATTACTAACCGGTTATGGACCAGCAAAAGATGGAAAATATGCTTTCTGCTCTGGAGGCGATCAAAGTATCCGTGGAGATATGGGTTATATTGGAAAAGATGGAGTACCAAGATTAAATGTACTTGATTTACAAAAACTTATCAGAAGTATTCCGAAAGTTGTTATTGCTCTTGTCGCTGGTTATGCAATCGGCGGCGGTCATGTTCTTCATGTTGTTTGTGATCTGACTATTGCTGCAGAGAATGCAATCTTTGGACAAACCGGACCAAAAGTAGGAAGCTTTGACGGCGGCTTTGGCTCAAGTTATCTTGCAAGAATTATCGGACAAAAGAAAGCACGTGAAATTTGGTATTTATGCAGGCAGTATAACGCAAAAGAAGCTTTAGATATGGGATTAGTTAATAAAGTTGTTCCTGTTGAAAAACTTGAAGAAGAAGGCATTATCTGGTCTAATGAAATTTTGCAGAATAGTCCGATGGCTATTCGTTTACTTAAATCTGCCTTTAATGCTGAACTTGATGGACAAACAGGTATTCAGGAGCTTGCTGGCAATGCAACATTGCTTTATTATATGAGTGAAGAAGCTAAAGAAGGTAAAAAAGCATATAACGAAAAAAGAAAACCTGATTTCAAAAAGTATCCGAAACTCCCTTAATGTCTGAAGTAATAAAAACAAATTCAAAATTGCAAAGTTGGATTTTAGCAAGCAGACCAAGAACCCTGCCTGCTGCATTTGTTCCGGTAATAGTTGGTTCTTCGTTAGCATATAATCAGGGAAAATTTTATCCAATATATTCTTTGATTGCATTGATTTGTTCAATTCTTATTCAGATTGGTACAAACTTTACAAATGATCTTTATGACCACCTGAAAGGCTCCGATACAAAAGAAAGAAAAGGACCGCAAAGAGTTTTAGCAGCCGGATTGATAACAGTTAAAGAGATGGAAATCGGAATAGTTATAATTTTCAGCTTAGCATTTCTTTTTGGTTTATACCTTGTCTATTCTGCTGGTATTGTTATCCTGTTAATTGGTATCTTATCAATAATTTTTGGATTAGCCTATACTGCAGGACCATTCCCCCTTGCATATAATGGACTTGGAGATATTTTTGTATTTATCTTTTTTGGTATCATTGGAACTATGGGAACCTATTATTTACATTTGAAAGAATTTACAGCTCTTGCACTTATTACTTCGTTACCAGTTGGTGCATTAGTTACAAATATTTTAATAGTTAATAATTACCGCGATATCGAAGAAGATAAAAAAGCTGGTAAAAACACGCTGGCAGTTTTACTCGGCAAAGAGTTCTCCCGTTTTGAATATATCTTTTTTATTCTGCTTTCGTTTTTTATTCCATTCCTGCTTTACTCTAAATACAATTTTGGATTACTGATCTTTTTACCATACACTACATTACCTATTGCTATTATGCTGGTTAAAATGTTATTTGCTTTTAACGGAACCCAATTAAATAAAACACTTGAATTAACTGCTAAATTTTCTGCTCTGTTTGGTTTCCTTTTTTCTGCCGGAATAATTCTGGGAAAATAATTTTAGAATTAAGGTGAAGGATTCAATAAACAATAGCTTTTTTAAATTTTCCAATAGGAAAGATTTAATAGCAATTAAGAGTTCGGAATTTGAGATATCATATTATTCACTTTTCAATTCTTCTACCGGTTTTTCAGAATTTCTACTATCATATCAGATTGGCAAAAACGATTATGCTGCTGTTTTAACAGATGATCAGATATTTTTTGTTAAAAGTGTAATCGCACTTTGGTTAATAGGCGCAGTACCTGTTCCAATCAATACAAAATTACTTGATTCCGAAATTGAGCAAATACTTAATGATCATCAGATAAAATTTTTAATATCCGATAGAACAACTTTTAGTTTTGTTAGCCCGCCGGATACTGAAATAATTTTAATCAATAATGGCAGTAAGAAACCAACATTAAATACTGATTTAAAAATTCCGGAAGAAGTTAATGAAGCTGTAGTTATCTTTACATCCGGGTCATCCGGTAAACCAAGAGGAGTTGTTCATACTTTCTCATCTTTAATAAGCAATATTGAAAATGCAAATAGTATTTTTAAACATCAGGAGAAAGACAAATGGCTTGCATCACTCCCCTTTTATCATATCGGCGGATTTCAAATAATTTGCCGTTCACTCTTTTTCGGATGCACTTTGATAACATCGAAATCAATTCAAACAGATGATCTCGCTGAATCAATTTTAAGTTTTAACCCGACACACTTATCATTTGTATCAACACAATTGAAAAGAATGCTTGATAAAAAGATATCTCCCGGAAACTCATTAAGAGTTTCTCTAATTGGTGGAGGTTTTATTGATGATGAATTATTGATAAAAGCCGGAAAACTTGGCTGGAAACCTTATCGAGTTTATGGTTCGTCTGAAACCGGATCTATGATAACAGCAATTTCTGGAAATGAAATAGAAATAAAACCTTTATCTTCAGGAAAACCTTTTAAAGATGTTCAAATAAAAATATCAGACAATTCTGAGTTATTGATCAAATCCGGAAGTCTGTTTAAATATTATTTAAATGACAAAAAGGAAACTACCGAAAAATTAATTAACGGATTTTACTATTCAGGCGATATAGGATTTATTGATAACGATGGTTATTTATTTATTGAAGCACGCAGAAATGATCTGATTATTACCGGTGGTGAAAATGTAAATCCAGTTGAAGTAGAAAAAGTTATTCAAAAGATTGATGGAGTAAAAGAAGTATGCGTTTTCCCTCAGCAAAATAAAATATGGGGACAAATTGTTGCGTGTGCATTGGTTACCGATGATGAATCAATAAATGAAACGAAGATTAAAGATTTTTTAAAACCATTAATTGCCGGATATAAAATTCCCAAAAAGTATTTTTTTACTACTGAATTACCTAAAACAATTCTGGGAAAATTTGAACGCGAGAAAATCCGGAAAATATTTAAATAACGTGTCTTTTTAATCCTTCTTTCAAATCATTACAGATTTCTTTTTTCTTCCAGTTTTTTTTATCAACAAATACGTGAACAGTTTTAACATGACTGCACAGTGTTTTACCCCGTTTTATTGTGTACATCAACTCAAAAGATGAGTCACGTAATTGTGAAACCTGAACAATAATAGAAATCTCATCACCGTATTTAATTGGTTTTACATATTCGCTTTCTGAATGAATAATCGGAACAACATAATTTTCATTCATCCAAAAATTCTCTTTAAGATTGAAACTCGAAATCATTTCTTCGTATGCCGAATGGCAAAATTCAAAAATCCGTGAATAAAAGATTATGCCTGCCGGATCACAATCAAAAAAATTAATTTTTCTTTTTAGCTCATGCATATTTATTTATCAATTTTTATGTTATTAAAACTTTTACATTTTTTCTAAAATCTTAAAATCAATTTATAAAATGCTTACACTATTACAATAAACTAAATAACCTTATTAGAATTTATTCAAAATATTGTTATTTTGGTTTCAAAATTAAATCAATATATAAGCATGGCAAAAGAACAGATATCAAACCTCAAAACCTTACCGGTTATCTATAAATATGCATACTTTGTCAGCGGTATTTTACTGGTTGCTATCGGAATAATTGGTATCTTCTTGCCTGTTTTACCCACAACTATTTTTCTGATACTCGCCTCTGCGTGTTTTGTAAAAAGTTCTCCAAAAGTGAACGAATGGTTAAGAAATCATAAAATACTCGGGACATTATTAAAGAACTATCAGGACAAAACCGGGTTAACAATTAAAAGCAAAGTTATTCATATAATTTTTCTGTGGGTTAGTATCTTAGTTTCAGCATTCATATTAACCGAAAGTTTACCGATAAAACTGCTTCTGTTTGCAATAGCTCTTGGTGTTTCTATCCACTTAATAATGATTAAAACAAAAAGAGTCTGATTCCTAATTTAGTTACTGACAAATATTCTTATTGGTTGTTGCTCAGATTAATCTGATATCTTTTAAAAAAGGTAAATTATTCCGGACTTCATTTACCAAAGCTTTTACAATTTCAACTTCAAATATTTTCTCTTCATTTTCAACCGCCAATAATTCCCTGCCCATTGGATCAAATACTGAACTGAAACCATTATAATTCACAAAGGGATCACTGCCGACTCTGTTAACACCAACAACAAAACACTGATTTTCAATTGCACGAGCTTTTAATAAAGTACGCCAATGTTCTATTCTTGTATTTGGCCAATTAGCAATATCAATTATAATATCAACTTTATCTTTACCGTAAAATCTGTATAATTCAGGAAATCTAAGATCATAACAGATTGAAAGTCCGATCTTAGCTCCCTTAACTTTGCTTATCACAGTATCTTTACCTTTACCATAATTTTTATCTTCCTTTGAATAAGAAAACGGATGAATTTTTCTGTAAGTCTTAATTATTTTACCTTGATTATTTAGATGAACAAGAGTATTAAAATTTTTATTCTTTCCTTTTTCAATAACCCCATACATTACTGAGCATTTTTTATTTTTTGCCATTGTAGAAAAAAACAAATATGATTCACCTTTTAATTCTTCAGCAAAATCATTTGACTTCATAGTAAAACCGGTTAAAGTCATTTCAGGAAATACAAGCAAATCGAGATTACCGGTCTGCTCAATTAGTTTTTTAATCTTCTGCTGGTTTGAAAGCTTATCTTCCCAAACAGGAGAGTACTGAACTAATCCAACAATAATATTTTTATTCATAGAATATCTCCTTCATCTTAAAATCAATAATAAAACGGCGAGTAAAATCCCAATAAAAGATTGAATCAGAACTTCGCTTTTAAGAAGAGTACCTTTAAAAAAGCCAAGCGGAGTCCATTTCATCCAAGTCCATTTTTCGGGGAATTTCATTTTCAAAAAGATGTAATATAAAACATCCTGCAGTCCGAAATTCTTCATTATCCAGCCGGCTAATGCAGCGATCCAGTCAAAAACAAATCCGATCATTAAAAGTAATAACACATCAAACAAAAACTGATTTATTCTGTATGATCTGATAATTATTTTTTCGGGAAGTTGTGTTGTTCTTCTGATAAGTGCAAAATGATATCCGAAAATATCAAACAAATTACTAATTAAAACAAAAGCAAATGCTGAAAATCCATACCAATAAAAAGAAATAATCACTGCAATAATTGCAGCAGCAATATTAATCCAAATAAGTCTGTATTTTAAAATATTAACCAGTTCATTCATAATAGTATTTTACTTTACCGAAATTTACTAATTTGTTGAAAAAGTGCTTCATTTTAAGTTTAATAAATCGCTAAGGATTGTTTATTTTAGCACAATAGTTTTTATAAGAAATTTTTAGCCCCTATGAATCAAAATATCACATTAGATTTTTCACTTTTCGATGGTTTCCCGGATATGTGTTTTTTAATTAATGATACAGGAGATATCAGGTTTTATAACAAAGCTTCTAGTGAAAAGTTGGAAATCTTAAATGGTAAGACAGACATATTTTTTGATTATGTAGAACTCTGTGATAGAAATGAAACTCAAAATTTATTCATTAAATCATTAAACCTTGGCAAACCTGAAGAGCTTGAAACCAGGCTGTTTTTTAAAAAGAATTTTATCAGTGTAAAACTCTCTTTTGTGCCTTTTGAAAGTCAGGGATTCAAAGAAAGATTGACACTTGTAACTGCAAGAGATATCAGTGAAGAAAAAAAGAAAGAAATGGACCTTATCAGATTTTTTAATGTTGCAGAAAATACGGTCAATCCTTTGCAGATAACTGATCTAAATGGTAAAATGATTTATGTTAATAAAGCTTTTGAAGCTGCAAGCGGATATTCAAAAAATGAATTGATTGGCAGAAATCCGAGTATATTGGGCAGCGGAAAAAATTCTACAAAGTTTTGGGATAAAATGTGGGATACTGTTTCAAGTGGTAAAGTTTGGGTTGGTGAAATTGAAAACCTTAAGAAAAATGGCGAGTCGTTTTTTACTCAGCTTCTTGTATCACCTATTTTGGATAAAAATGGAAAAGTATCTGGTTATTTCGGTATTCACCGCGATCTAACCGAAAAAAGAACATTAGAAAGACAATTAATTCATACTCAAAAAATGGAAAGCATTGGTACTTTAGCAGCAGGCATAGCCCATGAAGTTGGAAATCCTTTAGCTTCCATTTCAGCTTTAGTACAAGTTGCACAAAGAATTTCTACCGATCCGTTTGTGAATGAGAAATTAGATCTAGTAAAAAGTCAGGTTACCAGAATATCAAAAATTATACGAGATCTTGTTGATTTCTCAAGACCATCTAATTACGAATTAGAACTGACTGATATTAATTCCGTAATTAAAGAAGCAGTCGAAATTACAAAGGTCGGCACAAAAGCTCAGGGTATAATATTTGAAACAAATTTAAGTCCTGACATACCATTGCTTCCTCTGATATCAGATCAAATACAGCAAGTGTTTGTTAATATACTGCTAAACTCTGTTGACGCAATTATAGAGAAAAAGCGAAGTAATAAAATTGAAAAGATTTCTGTAAAATCTGAAAGTTCGGATAACGAAGTAACAATAACTTTTTCTGATACCGGGATAGGAATTAAAGAAGATAAATTAAATAAAGTTTTTGAACCATTTTTTACTTCTAAAACAGAAGGAAAAGGAACTGGTTTAGGTTTATGGGTAAGTTATGGCATTGTAAAAAGTTTTCAGGGGGATATAAAAATAAAAAGTAAATTCAATGAAGGTACATCATTTATAATAAAGTTACCTATTAATTAATTCAGGATAAAAATGGCAAATAAAATTTTAGTTGTTGACGACGAAGAAATAATCAGGGACTCATTATTCTACATTCTTGAAAAAGAAGGTTACCAGGTTGATAAAGCCGAAAACGGTAAAACTGCTTATGAAAAAATTTTGGCTGATCATTTTGATCTTGTTATAACTGATATTGAAATGCCTTTAATGAAAGGCACAGAACTTCTTGAAAAAATTAAAACTATTAATTTTCAAACTTCGGTAATAATAATTACAGCATTTGGATCATTAGACACAGCTATCAGTGCGTTAAGAAATGGTGCAAGTGATTACATCCTAAAACCAGTGGAATTTGATGAATTAATAATCAAGGTACAACGACTTTTTGAAGTAAAAGATCTGCTAACAGAAAATAAGATTCTTCGTGAAGAAATTCATAGAAAATATGATTTTGAAAATATTATCGGTAAAAGCGCCAGCATTAAAAAAGTCTATGAAATGATTGAAGCTGTTGCTGAAACAGATTCAACTGTCTTAATCAGCGGAAACAGCGGCACTGGAAAAGAATTAGTTGCACGTGCATTGCATTATAAAAGTCACAGAAAAGGTAAACCATTCATTGCTGTTAATTGCGGAGCTATTTCTGAAAACCTGATTGAAAGTGAACTTTTCGGACATAAGAAAGGTGCATTTACGGGTGCTATTTCCGATAAGGAGGGTTATATGAAAGCTGCTAACGGCGGAACATTATTTCTTGATGAAATTAGTGAGATGCCTCCACAGCTTCAGGTAAAACTTTTAAGAGCAATTCAGGAAAAAGAATACACACCTGTTGGAACAACTATTTCAATGCCGGTTAATGCGAGGTTCATTACAACAACAAATCGTAATCTGGAAGAAGAAGTAAAAGCCGGCAGATTCAGGGAAGATCTGTATTATCGAATTAATGTCATAGATATTCACCTGCCATCATTAAAAGAGCGTGAAGAGGATATTCCGTTATTAGCGGATCATTTTCTTGATAAATACAGGAAAGAGTTAAACAAAAATATTAAGGGTATTGATAACGAGGCAATGAGAGCAATAATGAGTCATGAATGGAAAGGTGAAGTGCGTGAACTTGAAAATATTATTGAAAGAGCAGTAATATTTTGTAAAAGTGATTTGATAACAATACAAGAATTACCCGCTTCCTTTAAACCAAAAACAGATGAATATGATTTTTCTTTTAATGGCTCACTTGATGAATCTGTAAGAAAGTTTGAAAGAGATTTTATTCTTCGTGCACTAGAGAGTAATGAAAATAATAAAGAGAAAACTGCCGATACATTAAAAGTCGGACTATCAACTCTTTACAGAAAACTAAAGGAATTAGACATTAAAATTTAATTTAAAATGATTCTTTTATAAGCTTAATTATTTTTCAAATACATTCTCAATAATTAAAAAGCGTTTTTTATCATTACCATTAGCGAGAATACTAAATCCTTTATTCTTTACTTTTAATCCATAAATCAACTGATAACCCTCAATATTTAGTATTTATCATACTTGGCACACAAATAGTAAAATTATTCAGACTTTTCCACAGGGGAAAGTTCCAATAATCAAAATATGAAAAATATAGTAATCTACAGCCCTGATTTCAGCTTATGCTATAGTCTGCTATTATATCTGCAGACTCAGTATAAAGTGGTAACAACTACAGTTTTGGAAGTCGTATCATCGTTGGTATGCAGTAATTCCGCTGATCTTGTAATTCTTGATAGTGAGCCAAACAACGAAGTCATTATACTGTGCGAGCAAATAAAAAAATGTAATGGTGATCTTCCCCTAATTTTAACTTATGTATTTAACGATAAGAATTTGGATAGAGAAAACGAAATTAAAAAGTTTGTAAATGAAATATTTTATAAACCTTTTGATCTTAATGATATTTCATCAAAAATTCCCTTGCTGCTGCCTGCAAATTGAAATAAAAATTGTTTATAAAAAAATGCACTTTGTAGCCGATTAAAAACAATATGGTTAAATTATTGTCTGCAAGCAATATTATAAAAGTAATTCTAAAATGTGCGAAGTAATGAAAAAAAGGCTTCCCAAAGCTGAGAATTGAACAAATCTGAACAATGAAAATATTGGATTTTTAGCAAATAATTGTAAATTTATTTTGGTATTTTAATTGTAAACATCTAAGTGAAAAAAATCGATAACTAACAATAATCAAAGGATAAATAATAAATGAAAAATATATTAGTTTATTTTGGTTTAATAATAACAGTAGTTGCCTTATATGGATTTGCTTATGTAGTATCTGAGCAAGCTGACGGCGATGGCAAAAAGGTATTTATTGATAACAAATGCCAAATGTGCCACACAGTTAGTTCTGCAGGCATAGAGTCAAAAAAATCAGATGCTTCAGATCTTTCTACGGTAGGAAAAGACAATACTGCTGAATTTTTAACAAAATACTTGAAAAAAGAAGCTAAGTTAAACGATAAAGATCATAAATCATCATTTAAAGGAAGTGATGAAGATCTTAAAGTTTTAGTTAACTGGTTATTAACACTTAAAGGAGAATAATCAGGTTTAAGTTTATCAACTATGGCACTTAAATCATCATCAAACGAGAAAAAAATAAGATGCTTCCCAAACATCTTAAACATAATACAAACCCTCCTTGTAATCGGATTAGTTATTTTACCCTCAAAAATATATGCTCAATCGAATGATGACTGTTTAACGTGCCATAGTGATAATGAACTCACTATGGAAAAAAAGGGAAAGGAGATTTCCCTTTTTGTTGATGAAAATATTTTCAAAATCTCTTCCCATTCAAAATTAAGTTGTGTATCGTGTCATAAAGGCTTTGATCCTGATGCAATGCCGCATGCTGAAAATATTCAGGAAGTTAAATGTATAAGCTGTCATCAGAAGGACCTTACTAAACATACATTCCATCCTCAGATTATTAAATCATCAGGTAATGGAAAGTCTAACGATACTTCTTGTAAGAATTGTCACGGCATTCACGATGTAGTAAATATAAAAAATCCAAAAAGTAAATGGAATCAAACTAATTTAATTACATCTTGCGGTAGTTGTCATAAAGAGGCTGCTCAACAATATTTAACTTCAAATCATAGTAATGCTTTTAAAGATGGGGATAAATCAGCACCTAATTGCATCACTTGCCATAAGTCACCAATTACAACATCGGCATTTGGAGATAATAAAGTTGATAAAAAAATTACTCAGGAAAAACTTTGTTTTTCCTGTCACTTGGATGATGATGATGTAAAGAACAGAACTACACCTTCTGCTGGTTTTATTCATGCTTATGATAAAAGCGTACATGGTATGGCATTGCATAAAGATAAAAATGGTGATGCTGCTAGTTGTATAGATTGTCACGAGTATCATGATATTTTAAAACCTACTAATTCACGTTCAAGTGTTTACAGATTAAATATCCCAAACACTTGCGGAAAATGTCATAGTTCTATTAAGAATGAATATTTAGAGAGTATCCATGGTCAGTTAGTTCTTAAAGGTAACAGTGATGCACCGTCTTGTACTAACTGTCACGGTGAACATAATATTCTGCGTGTTGACGATCCTAATTCGCCGGTTGCATTTCAAAATCTATCAAGACAAATTTGTTCACCTTGTCACGAATCCGTTGCGCTATCTGAAAAATATGGTTTGTCTGCCAACAGATACAAAACATTTTCAGAATCATATCATGGTTTAGCATTAAGCGGTGGATCTGCAACAGTTGCAAATTGTGCAAGCTGTCATGGAGTGCATAATATTAAGCCTTCATCTGATCCTACTTCAACAATTTATAAAGGTAATCTGGTAAAAACCTGTGGTTCATGTCATCCTGGTGCTAATGAAACTTTTACAAAAGGTACTATCCATGTTACTTTGGAAAAAGAAGATGAACCAATCCTTTACTGGATATCATATATCTATATAACATTACTTATTTCAGTCATTGGCGGAATGTTCGTTCATAATTTTCTGGATTTTGTTAAAAAGGCCAAGATAAAGAAATTAAAACAACGTGGTCATATTGTAGAAGAAGAGCACGGACATGCTTTATATTTAAGAATGACACTGAGCGAAAGAATACAACATGCCATTATGGCGATCAGCTTTATGATCTTAGTCCTGACTGGTTTTATGTTAAGATATCCAAATGCCTGGTGGGTTTCACATATTACAGATATATGGTCTGATGTTTTTATTTATAGAAGCTGGGTTCACAGAATTGCTGCTATTGCAATGATTTCAGTTAGCTTATATCATATCTATTACATTGCTTTTACACAAAGAGGTCGTCAATTAGTTAAAGATCTTTTCCCAACTCTTAAAGATTTTACTGATGCAATTGGTGTGGCAAAATACAATCTTGGTTTCTCAAAGGTAAAGCCGAAATTGGATAGATTTAGTTACGTCGAAAAAGCAGAATATTGGGCTTTAGTATGGGGAACAATAATTATGTCGGTTACTGGTTTGTTAATGTGGTTTTACATCGACTATATCGGTTTATTCTCAAAACTTGATTGGGATATTGCAAGAACTATCCACTTTTATGAAGCCTGGCTTGCATTTTTAGCAATTGTGGTTTGGCATTTTTATTTCGTTATTTTTAATCCTGATATTTATCCAATGAGCTTAGCCTGGCTCAAAGGTACAATTACTGAAGAAGAAATGGCGGAAGAGCATCCGCTTGAACTTGAAAGAATCAAGAAGAAACAAGCTGAAGAAAGAATGAAATCTGAACAAAACTCAGATAACGTTTAATCTTAAGTCTACATTAATTCTTATTTTGAATATCGTTATTTGTTTTCCTTAAACTATTATTGAGGAATAATATGAAAAAAGTATTTCCCCATTATGTTTATAATCCAATTACACTTACCGGAGCTGCAATTGCTCTATTGAGCTTTGGTCTGATAATTTTTCTTTTCATTTTGGATTTATTCAGCAGTGAGGAAAATACTTATTTGGGAATCCTCACTTACATTATTCTTCCTTCAATTCTCATTGCCGGTCTGTTGTTGATTGCGTATGGAATTATCCGTGAAAGAAAAAGAGAAAAACGCGGAAAATTCAGATCACAAAAACTACCGGTTATTGACTTAAATGATCCAAAGAAAAGAGCAATGTTTGTTACCTTTTCAATCGGAACTATTGTGTTATTGCTTTTTTCAGCTTTTGGCAGTTTTAAGGCTTATGAATATACTGAGTCAGATGAGTTTTGCGGCACCGTCTGTCACGCAGTAATGGAACCGGAATATACCGCATATTTAGATTCACCACATTCCAGAGTTGGTTGTGTCGGCTGCCATATTGGATCAGGTACCAGTTGGTATGTTAAGTCAAAGTTTTCCGGAGCTTATCAGGTTTACTCGGTTATCTTCAATAAATATTCACGTCCTATTGGTACACCTGTTAAGGAATTAAGACCAGCCGAAGGAACTTGCGAACAATGTCATACTCCCTCGCTTTTTTACAACGAAACTAAAGTGGATTATACTTATTACCTTTCGGATGAAAAGAATACAAAATCGAATATTAGTATGTTAATAAAAATTGGCGGCGGAAAAAGTAAGTTTGAATCTATCGAGGGAATTCATTGGCATGCAAATTCCGATAATAAGATATCATATATTCATACGGATGAACGAAGGTTAGAAATCCCCTGGGTTAAAGTTACTACAAAGGATGGAAAGGAAACTATCTTCAGAAATAAGCTGGCAGATTTTAATGAAAATAATTTTAATCCTCAGAATTTAAGAACGATGGATTGCATTGATTGTCATAATCGCCCTTCACATATTTATCATCAACCTGATAAGATGATGAACAAAATGATGGCTGGAAGTCAAATAGATGAAACTCTTCCTTTCATAAAGAGTCTTTCGGTTGAAGTTTTGGAAGATAAGTATTTTACTAAACAACAGGCATTGGAAAGTATTCAACAAAGAATTAATGATTTCTATATTTCAAACTATCCAGATATTTATAAATCAAAAAAAGAAAATATTTCAAAAAGTATTGAAGTAGTCAAAGCTATTTATTCGAGAAATTATTTTACATATATGAACGCTGATTGGAAGCATTTTCCAAATAACATATCACATGTTTATACTCCTGGCTGTTTTAGATGCCATGATGGAAATCATATTAGCGATGATGGAAAAGTAATTTCTAATGACTGTAATAGCTGCCATAAAATTATTTCGCAAACAGATAATAATGGAGTAACACGGGTAGATCTTAATGGATTAAAGTTTATACATCCGGTTGATTTAGATGAAGCAACAGAAAAGCAGCTTTGTACAGATTGCCACTGGAAAACCGAATAATCTATAAACCTCTGATGAAACTAATTTTCTCAATATTGTCTTATCTTTTATTCGTTTCAACTAATATTACCGCGCAAAATTTACCTAATGGATTTGTCGAGATAAGAGATGTTATTCCAGATATAGTTCTTGATTTAAGGTACACAACAAATCATAATTTTATTGGAAAACCAATAGATGGATACAGCTCTGAAAAATGCTTCATTACCAAAGCAGCTGCTGATTCTTTAAGCAAAGTTCAAAATGAACTAAGGAAGTTTAATCTTTCATTAAAAATCTATGATGCTTACCGTCCTCAGCGTGCTGTTGATCATTTTGTTAGATGGGCTGAAGATCTTGGTGACACTTTAACAAAAAAAGAATTTTATCCAAACTTGAATAAAGATCGTTTGTTTATTGATGGGTACATTGCAAAAAAATCAGGACACAGCAGAGGCAGTACAATTGATTTAACAATTGTTTCAATACCTATCCCCTATCAACCTGAATATAATATTGAAGATCAATGTGAATGTTTTAAATCTTTGGATGAGCGGTTTAAAGAAAACTCGATTGATATGGGAACGGGATTCGATTGTTTTCATCAACGCTCACATACATTAAATCAAGAAATCAATGCTCAGCAAAGAGCCAATCGCTTATTGCTTAAAACTTTAATGGAAAAATATGGTTTTAAGAATCTTGCTGAAGAATGGTGGCACTTTACTTTAATAAACGAACCTTATCCAAATACCTATTTTGATTTTGAAATTAAATAGGTCATAATTTTTTCTCTTCTTTTCTGCATAAGAAAACTGGAACAAACCTCAGATACATTTTGTCAAAGCAGCAAATTAAATAAGCTTTAATATCAGGAGGTTATATGAAATCACTACTTGCTCTGTTAATAATACTAACTGCTTTTACAGGAAGCATGGCTAACACAATGCCGATTTTAAATGAGAAGAATAACTCTTCGATACAATTGGCAATTCTATTGGATACCAGCAGTAGTATGGATGGTTTGATTGATCAGGCAAAAAGTCAATTATGGAAAATTGTGAATGAACTTGCTTCATCAAAGAAAAACGGAAAATCAATTGATTTATTAGTTGCGTTATATGAATATGGTAATGATGGTTTATCTTCACAAGATGGGTATATAAGAAGAATTGTTCCTTTCACACAGGATTTAGATAAAATCTCTGATGAACTTTTTAAACTAAAAACAAATGGCGGACAGGAGTATTGCGGGCAGGTTATTCAAGATGCGATTAATAATTTACAATGGAAAAAAAGCAATGATGAATTAAAAATAATTTTTATAGCCGGTAATGAACCATTTACACAAGGTGATGTTAACTATAAAGATATATGTAAAAAAGCTATTAAAAATGGAATAATTATAAATACAATACATTGCGGAGATTATGATGAAGGAGTAAGAACTATGTGGAAAGATGCAGCAGATATTTCTGATGGAAAATATATGAACATTGATCATAATGCAGATATAGTCCATATAGATGCACCACAAGATGCCGAGATTATAAAACTTGGACAGGAACTAAACAAAACATATCTGGCTTTTGGCGATTATGGTATAGAGAAAAAAGCATTACAGCAAGAGCAGGATGCTAATTCAATGAACTTGAGTAATGAAGTAATGGTTCAGAGATCAGTAACAAAATCAGGCAGACAATACAATAATTCAGGATGGGATATTGTCGATGCACAGAAAAACGGCTCATTAAAAATGGAAGATTTGAAGGACGAGGGACTTCCCGATGAAATGAAAAAGATGAGTATATCAGAAAGAAAAGCTTATGTTGATAAAATGAGTAAGGAACGTGAAAAGATTCAAACCAAAATAAATAAGTTGAACGAAGAACGTAATAAATATATTTCACAAAAAATGCTCGATAATAAAAATACTAATACTCTCGATGGCGTTATGATCAAAACTATTAGAGAACAAGCTAAACAAAAGAATTATTCATTTAGCAAATAAGTTTAAGTCAAATTGAGCTTGTAAAAGTTAACCGGTTATTCTGCAACTTTACCAAACCAGGACAAGCAAGCTCAGAATTACAAAGGAAAATTCAAATGAAACTCAAGTCGTTAATACTTATTATCTTTATTTCTGCAAATGTATTTGCTGATGGATTTATTGTAATCCCGCGTCCTCATCCGTTACCGCATCCATTTCCATTAGAGGTTGTTTATCATAATGTTGATGTAATAATTGACGAGCAATCAGCTATTACAAAAATTGATCAGTCATTTTATAATCCATCTAACTTGCAGCTTGAAGGTTATTACATTTTCCCGATTCCAAAAGGAGCGGTGATAAATAATTTCACCATGGTTATAAATGGAAAAGAAACTAAAGCCGAGTTATTAGACTCTGAAAAAGCAAGAAAGATTTATGAAGATATTGTAAGACAAATGCGTGACCCTGCATTACTTGAATACAGTGAACAAAATATATTCAAATTAAGAATCTTCCCTATCGAACCAAAAAGTGAAAAGAAAATCTCAATCAGTTATTCACAAATAATGGAATCAGATAATAACTTATTCAAATATATTTATCCGTTAAACACTGAAAAGTTTTCTGCCAAACCATTAAAAAATGTATCGATAAAAATTGATCTTAAATCATCAGAGCCATTAAAAAATATTTACTGCCCTACTCATAATGTAGATATTGTAAATAAAGGTGATAACCATGCAATAATTTCTTTTGAAGAAAAAAACACAAAACCGGATACTGACTTTAAACTTTACTTTTCAAAAAGCTCTTCAAAAGTCGGTTTATCATTACTTACTTATAAATCTGATAACAATGATGGATATTTTTTGTTAAGTGCAAGTCCATCAATCGAAATTGAAAAGTCAAATATTGAAAACAAGGATATAACTTTTATTCTTGATGTTTCAGGAAGTATGAGCGGGGATAAACTTGAACAGGCAAAAAAAGCGTTATACTATTGTATAAATAATCTTAACCCGGACGATCATTTTAATATAATTAAATTTTCAACTGAAGCTTATTCTTTATTCAACAAACTCAAAGCTGCCGACAACGAAAATACCAAGGACGCCAAAAGATTTATTGATGACTTAAAAGCTATCGGCGGAACTAACATCGAGGAAGCATTTATCTTAGCTTTTAATAATTATACTGAATCAGAACGCCCGCACTTTGTAGTTTTTATTACTGATGGCAGACCCACAATCGGTGAAATGAATGATGATAAACTTGTAAAAAAAGTTTTGCGGTTGAATGGAAAACAATCCCGAATATTCACATTTGGTGTAGGAAATGATGTGAACACTCATATCCTTGATAAACTAACCGAAGCTACAAAAGCATGGCGTACTTATGTGGGCGATGATGAAGATATTGAGATAAAGGTTTCAAACTTTTATGATAAAATTCAATCACCTGTTTTAAGTAATATCAAGCTTGACTTCGGAAACATTGCAGTATATCAGACCTATCCAAAAGATCTGCCTGACCTTTTTAAAGGAGGTAACCTTCTTGTCTTTGGAAGATATAAAGGTAATGGAAAAACAAAAGTTGTTTTAAATGGAAAGTTAAAAGGTAAAGAGAAACAATATACTTTGGAGGATAAATTCACTAGTTCGGATAAAGAGTATAGTTTTATACCTACTCTATGGGCTTCACGCAGAATCGGTCATTTACTTGATTTAATCAGACTAAATGGCGAAGATAAAGAGTTAGTTGAAGAGATAACCAATCTTGCAAGAGCACACGGTATTATTACACCATATACCAGTTATTTAATTATGGAAGATGAAGAAATAAGAGTTCGAACCGGAAGACTGGTTGATGGTTTTCATACCTTGCCTCAAAGACAAGACTTGAAGAAATCAAATCAAACTGACTATTACAGAATGAATGAAACCACCGGAAGCAGCAGTATTGAAGTCAGCAAAGAACTTCAAGCACTAAATAATGCTACAAACTTTAATCAAACTAAGCAAGGCAGTGATAGATTGTTCTACACGAATTCAAAAGGACAAAATCAAAACTTAACTAAACAGGTAAAAAATATTTTGGGAAGAGCATTTTATCAACAGGATAAGTATTGGATTGACAGTGAGCTTCAAAAACGAGATGTTAAAAATGTCCAAAGGATTCAGTTTAATTCTGATGAGTATTATAAATTACTGAATAAAGAACCACAGACTGCACAGTATCTGGCAATTGGTCAAAATGTAAAGTTCTATTATAAGAATGTTTTTTATGAAGTGTATGAATAATGGTAGTAGTAACCTGCAGTTGAAACTGCAGGTTACTGATATTACAACACTTTTAAGAAATTGTTATACTTTGATAAATATTTTTCTTGCATAGAGTATCCACATCAATCCTAACCAGACAAGTATGTAAAAAATTGCCCATGCAAGTGATGCATTAATTGGTTCAAGCCAGGAAAGAAAGAAGGTATCAAACAAATAACTTTTTATCGTAACTACATTTCCATCTGCACCAGTCCATTTTACCATATACATAATTCTTCCGACAATACCGGAAAGAAAAAAGACTGTAATAGCATTCATTCCATAAACGTGAAAAGGTTTTATCCACCAGGTTTTTTTCTTTACATCAATAAACCAATAACAAAAACCTAAAAAGAGTAAAGCAAGTCCGCCAGTATATAAAACATAGGAGCTTGTCCAGATATTTTTATTGATTGGAAACCATCCGTCCCAGATCCATCCAGCAGCCATTAAAACAACTCCCCACGTATAAAGCCACACAGTTTTAGTTGTTTGATCTTTATCGCTCCTAAGTAAATTACCAGTAAATATTCCAATCATTGCAGAGCCGATTGCGGGTAAAGTTGACAGTATCCCTTCAGGATCCCATACTTTTGATGCAGACCAAAGATGATCTTTCAATAAACTATAATCCAGCCACGCTGCAAGATTTGTTGTTGGTTCATAGTTTGCATATCCAACTCCGGGCACTGGAACTAAACTCATTAATGCACAATAAAGCACAAGTATAATTGCTGTAAACCAATATTGAAACTTTGTATTTGTAGAAAGAAATAAAACTGCTGATACTAAATAAACAACGGCAATTCTCTGAAGCACTCCAGGGATACGGATAGTGCTCCAGGAAAACTCGTGACCAAATAATAATCCGAATGGAAAACCTGCAAGAATAATTCCTAATGCAAAAAGAATGATTGACCTTCTGAAAATATTAAGATAAAGACTCTTCTTGCTTCCGCCTGAAGCTTTTCTTTTACTTAACGAATATGAAACAGCAACACCGACAATGAACAAAAAGAATGGAAAAATAAGATCGGTTGGTGTACAGCCATGCCACTTTGCGTGAAGTAGGGGCGGATAAACAGCACTCCAGGTTCCGGGATTGTTCACAAGTATCATTCCCATTATTGTTATTCCCCTGAACACATCGAGAGAAAGTAAACGTTCTGAAGTTTTCATTGAATCTCCATTCCTGATAATAGGTAAAGCAAAAATAAATAAACTTTGATGAATATTGTATAAAGCTTCGTTATTTTTATACCGTGAATCTTTAGTTGATTGAAAACTTTAAAGTAATTGACATATTCCGAAATAATTTTGAGGAATCTGAAAAAAAGGAGTGAGAATGAAATTATTATTATTGATTCTCTTATTAACATCTATGATAGAAGCCCAAACAAAATTTATTGATGTAAATGAACTTGTAAACTCAGGTGAATTCTTAAAAGCATCAGAATTGATTGACACTAAAGTTCAATCCGCTGCAATTTCTATTGAAGAAAAGTTAGAACTTCTCTTTGAGAAAGAAAGATTGAGCAGAATAAAAAAGGATTTTAATAAAACAGTAGAAGATGTATTAAAGTTTATAAATAAATATTATCCTGATGTTAAAGAAAAGGATCTTGCCAAATGGGAAAATGATGGCTCATTAGAGTATAAAATTATTGATGGTAAAAAATGGTACTTCTCAAGAGCAGCACCAAATCTTTTCAGGATTAATAAAGAAGCAAAGGGACAAAAAATCTCTGTTGATGGATTTAAAAAAGAACCAAAGGATGTATTTCTGGAAAAACATATTCCAATAATACTTGATGAATCTGCAAATAGTTATGAAATGCTGGTAAAACCTGTAACCTTTAAATTGGACTACACTGTTACAGTTGATGCTAATGCAGTTCCTGATGGTGAAATTATTAAATGCTGGCTGCCTTTTCCGCGTGAAGGTCATCAGAGACAAATTGATATAAAATTACTTGCAGTAAATTCAGATGAATATGTTGTTGCTTCTAATGATAATCCACAAAGAACACTTTATCTTCAAAAACCTGCAATAAAAGACCAGCCAACTATTTTTAATATGGTTCTTGAATTAACAAGTTATAATGAAATAAGTTTTATTCAACCTGAATTAGTAAAACCGTATAATAAAAATTCCGGATTGTATCAGACTCATACTGCTGAAAGAGCACCACACATAGTGTTTACTGATAAAATAAAAAATCTTTCAGAAAATATTGTCGGCGATGAATCAAATCCTTATTTAATAGCAAAAAAGATTTTTACATGGATATCATCAAATATTCCTTGGGCAGGCGCACGCGAATACTCAACGCTTGAAAATATTTCTGATTATTGTATCACTACTGGTCATGGTGATTGTGGAATTAAAACATTACTGTTTATGACTCTTTGCAGATATAACGGCATTCCGGCAAAATGGCAAAGCGGATGGATGCTTCATCCCGGAGAAATAAATCTGCATGACTGGTGTGAAATTTATCTGGAAGGATATGGTTGGGTTCCGGTTGATCAATCTTTTGGATTAGTTGATTCAGATAATGAAGTGGATAAATATTTCTTCCTTGGAAACATTGATGCTTATCATCTTATTGTAAATGATGATTACTCAAGAGCTCTGTTCCCTGAAAAGATATTCCCCAGAAGTGAAACTGTTGATTTTCAGCGCGGTGAGCTGGAATGGCGCGGCGGAAATCTTTATTTTGATCAGTGGGATTACAATATGGAAGTTGAATACAAATAATTATCAGGGACTATTATGAAGTTTATTTTAACAATTTTCGTTCTTACAACTTTTTTTCTAAACACTCAGGCACAAAATCAAATGGAAAATCTGAATAGTATTATTCAAAATGTAAAAGATAGATTTGCACCAGATAAACGAGTTGCTTTATTTAATGTTGAAGCACTTAATGATGGGAATAACATAATTGTTAAGGGTGAAACCGATCTGCCCGGGGCAAAAACTGAACTTAATAAAAATCTTAAAGATGCTAATATTAAATACATTGATCAGATAGAAGTTCTTCCGTCTGAAAAACTTAACGGAAATATTTACGGAGTTATAAATCTTTCGGTTGCTAATTTCCGTGCGAAACCTGATCATCCTGAAGAATTAGTTACACAATCAATTTTGGGAACTCCAGTTAAAGTCTTAAAAAAAGGACAGGATGGATATTATCTAGTTCAAACACCTGATGGCTACATCTCCTGGTTAGATAATGATGGCGTTCAGTTTATGGATAAAGCTGAGTTTAATAACTGGCTCTCTTCAGAAAAAATTATTTATTTAGAAAATTATGGATTGTGTTACTCACAACCAGATGACAAATCACAGATAGTATCAGATTTAGTTGCAGGTAATCTATTGAAATTTTTGGATGAAGAACAAGCTTATTTCAAAGTAGAATTTCCTGATAAAAGAACCGGTTACATCAAAAAAGATGAAGCAAGATTATTTAAAGATTGGTATCACTTGCTTAATCCTAAAGCAGAAGATATATTAAATACAGCATATCGTTTTATGGGAACACCTTACTTGTGGGGCGGTACTTCAGCTAAAGGAATGGATTGCAGCGGTTTTACAAAAACAGTTTTTTTCCTTAACGGTATTGTTCTTAATCGCGATGCATCTCAACAGGTTAATGCGGGTGAATTAGTAGATACTGAAAATGGATGGGAAAACTTACAAGCCGGAGATCTTTTGTTTTTTGGCTTCAAAGCAACAACTGAAAGAAAAGAAAGAATAACACACGTTGCTATTTATATTGGCGATGGAGATTTTATTCACGATGCCGGCAGGGTAAGAATTAACAGTTTTAATCCAACTAAACCTTACTATAGTGATTACAGAAAAAGCGGATTTATAAGAGCGAAAAGATATTTATATTCGATTGGCAGTACAGGAATAGAAAGGATTCTGGAAAACAGCTTTTATAAATTAAAATAAATTTTAAACCCTAATTATTTAAATTGTCTTTGCATGAAGTATTTTTCTCCATGCAAAGACTTATTAAATTAAAATCAGTTATTAAATCCTAATTTTTTAATTAGTGCATCTGGTTTTGGTTCACGCCCTCTGAACTTAATAAATAAAACCATTGGATCGTCGCTTCCGCTCTTTTCCAGAATATTTCTGCGGAATTTTTCTGCGGTAGAATGATCAAACAGACCATTCTCTAAAAATGCTTCAAAAGCATCGCTGTCCAGAACCCCTGACCATCTATAACCATAATAACCAGCAGAGTAACCATCACCCCCAAAAATATGATTGAAGTTTGTGCTTTGATAACGGGAAGCAATTTCAGGAATCAATCCTATTCTGTTTAAACTTTCTTCTTCAAATTTTTCAACATCAATTCCACTAATATCAGTAAGTGTATGCCAGTCCATATCAAGTATAGAAGCAGCAAGATACTCTACCGTTTCAAACCCTTTGTTAAAATATTGCGAGTTGATAATTTTCTGAATTAACTCATCAGAAATAGTCTCACCTGTTTGATAATGCTTTGCAAACATCTTTAATACCTCAGGATGAGACGCCCAATTCTCCATAATTTGTGATGGCAGTTCAACAAAATCAACAGAAGATCGCTGTGCACCAGGATATACTGATTTAGTAAACAATCCATTTAATCCGTGTCCAAATTCATGGAATAGAGTATTGACTTCATCAAAACTAAGCAATGCCGGTTTATCTTTAGTAGGTTTAGAAAAATTTCCTACATTTATAATCAGTGGAGTAATAAACTCACCATCCATATTTGATTGACCACGGAAACCACTCATCCAGGCACCAGCACGCTTACCGCTTCTTGGATAATAATCGGTGTACAGAATTCCGATATGAGTTCCATCAGCTTCTTTAACTTCAAACACATCAACATCCGGCTGATAAACAGAGATATCATTACGTTTAATAAACTGTATTCCATATAATTTGGTTGCGACATCAAAAGCACCCTGTCTAACATTTTCCATTTTGAAATAAGGTCTGAGCATTTCTTCATCAAGTGCGTATTTATCTTTTTTAACTTTCTCAGCATAATACCACCAATCCCATCCGGCTAATTTGAAACCGCCTCCTTCAGCATCAATAATTTTCTGCATATCAGCAGATTCTTCTTTTGATTTTTTTAATGCAGGAATCCAAAGATCAGCCAAAAACTTATTAACTGTTTCGGTGTTTTTTGCCATATTCTTTTCAAGTTTAAAATCGGCAAAAGTTTTATAGCCAAGCAAATTGGATTTTTCAATACGAAGTGCAATTGTCTTTTTTATGATTTCTTTATTATCAAATTCATTGTTGTTATTGCCGCGCATCAAATAAGCTTTATAAAGTTTTTCTCTTAAATTTCTTTTTTCTGAATACTGAAGGAATGGAGTAAAACTCGTTCGCTGTAAATTAAATGCCCACTTTCCGGTAAGACTGTTTTGCTCTGCAAGTTCTTGTGCACCTTGTATCGCAGCATCGGGCAAGCCTTTTAAATCTTCTTTATTTTCAACAACCAAAGCGATTGAGTTTGTTTCTTTACGAAGATTATCACCAAATTTAAGACTAAGCATACTTAGTTCTTCATTTATTTTTTTAAGTCTCGATTTCTTTTCTTCATCAAGCCCGATTCCATTACGTACAAAATCTGAATAATAATTATCAAGTACTTTAAGCTGCTCAGCAGTAAGGTTTAACTTATCTTTTTCATCGTTGATAGATTTAATCCGCTGAAAAAGTTTTTCATTAAGAAAGATATCATTATTTAATTTTGATAATTCGGGAGTAATTGTTTCGGCAATCTTTTGAGTTTCATTATCTCCGTTTGAACCACTGATATTAAAAAACACACTTGAGACTTTTTTAAGCAATTTACCGCTTTTTTCGATAGCAGCAATTGTATTTTCAAATGTGGGTTTATCAGGATTATTTATGATTGCATCAATCTCTGCCCGTTTTATTTTTATGCCTTCATAAAACGCCGGCAGATAATGTTCGTTTTTAATTTTATCAAACGGCGGAGTTTGAAACGGTGTTGTATATTCAGTAAAAAATGGATTATTGATGTTCATTTGCTGTGCTGAAATTCCAGATGAAAGAACTGCAAAGAATAAAAATACAGATATAAATTTCCTCATATCTTTCTCTCCCTTTATTAAAAATAATTTTGAACATAAACTAAGTTAAAATCTAAGCCTCTTTTGGCTCTTTCTTTTTCTTCCCAAACTCAGGATCAATTTTAACAAGAGCTGCTACAATAAATCCGGGAATTGTAGAAATCAGAACCCATTCAAAAAACCTTGGATAACCTATAGCTTCCTGCAAAGCACCTGAAAACATTCCGGGCAGCATCATTCCAAGTGCCATAATACCAGTACATATTGCATAATGTGCAGTTTTATGTTCACCTTGAGAAATCATAATCATATACATCATATAGGCAGTAAATCCAAATCCATATCCAAATTGTTCCAATGCAACTGCAGCATTAATTAATATAAAATCAGTTGGCTGAACATGTGATAGATACACAAAAGCCAAGTCCGGTGTGTGCATAATAATTACCATTGGCCATAGCCACCATTTTAATCCTTGTCTTGAAATCACATAACCGCCAATCAATCCGCCGGCAGTTAAAGCAATTATTCCAACAGTGCCGTAAACAATTCCAACTTCAGAAGTTGATAATCCTAAACCGCCAACTTCTCTCGGATCAAGCAAAAACGGTTGAACCAGTTTAACTAACTGAGCTTCTGCAAATCTGAAGAAGAGAAGAAATCCAAGAATGTTCCATATATCTTTTTTCTGCATAAATATTACAAATGCTTTCAGAAACTCTATGAATGGAAGCATAGCTTCGTTTTTTATTTCAGACTTTTCATATTTATTAACAAAAGCTGCAACATTAGTTCTGAAAATAATTACCAAAATAATAACAAGCAGAATTGTAGAAATAATTGTATCCCAAGGAGATAGGATGCCCAGCAATGAAAGAGTATAGCTTATTAACAAGAACACCAGATAAACTGAAATTGCAAAAAGTGCAAATCCACCTGCAAGCATCCGGATTTGCGAACCGCTTAATTTTTTACCTTTAAGCGTTCCTTTATCTTCAACAGGAAACGGTAAAATGAATTTATGATATAAAAAGAGTAAGATAAACAACCCTCCTGTAATCATAAACACAACAGACCATGCACCTTTAAAACCTAATGATGGTGCCAACTCGCCAGCTATTACTACCAGAGGACCAGAACCAAATAATGTGGCAAAACGAAAAAAGGTTGAACGAACTCCAACATAAGCTGCCTGTTGTGATTGCTCAAGGCTTAACATATAAAATCCATCAGCAGCTATATCGTGAGTTGCAGATGCAAATGCCATTACAGCAAAAACACTTAATGTAAGCTGCAAATAAATTGAAGTTGGTACACTAAAAGCTACTCCAAATAATGCAACCCCGACTAACAATTGCATTGATACAGTCCAAGATCTTTTTGTTTTAAACATATCAATAAATGGTCCCCAGGCAAACTTCAAGAACCATGGGAAATACAGAAGACTTGTAAAAAATGCAATGTTAGTGTTGGATACTCCAAGATTTTTATACATCATTACTGATACAGACATTACCATTACATTAGGGATACCTTGTGTAAAATATAAAGAAGGAACCCACAACCAGGGATTTCTATAGGTAACTTTTTTATCCGACATTTAAACTCCATTTTTTATTCAGTCATTCGAGCGATGTCTTCTGTTCGAAGCGATCTCTTCAACAGATTGCCTCGACCACCCTAATCGGATGAACTCGCAATGACGTCAGTTTTATAATTGTTTTGCCATTAATGCAGCACCAAACTCCGGTGAATGTTCTGCTTCCATTATTTTCACATCGTTAAAACGCCTTATTACCTTTTCATTAAACAAGTATGAAAAATAATTTGGTTTGGTCAATATACTTCCTATCAGTGATACTTTTAGAAGGTCAACTTTTAGTTTTTCTTTCATTGAATAAATATGCAGTAAAAGCTCATCTGCTTCACTTTCCAGAATTTTTTGTGCTGTTTTATCACCATTATCTGCTGCATCAAAAACAAGAGGTGCAGCCGATGCAATATTAAAATTATTTCGATAAACTTCTGTTATTAGTTCTTCAGAAGTTGAAATAGAAAATTCAAGTTTAAGCAGTTCAGCAATCTTGGTTGATTTTGCTCTGCCGTCAAAATATCTTGCTACAGCATTTAATCCTTTTCTTCCAATGCGATAACCGCTTCCTTCATCTCCAATAAATCTTCCAAACCCGCCTACACGGTGAATTTCACCTTTGTCATCTTTACCAAACATAATCGAACCGGTACCAGCAATCAGGATACTGCCAGCTTTACCTGAAAAAGCACCTTCCAATGCAATTCGTGCATCGCTTTCAACTCTGAATTTATTGATTGGAATCGACTTACTTTCAGCATCTGCAAAAATTTGCTTTTCCAGTAATTCAGCATCACTCCTTCTTCCGCCGCCGGTTGTTCCGATTACAATTGCTTCGATATCATTGAAAGAAATATTCTGAGATGACACACATTCATTTAAGAGATTGAGAATAGATTCAGATACCGTTTCAGGTCCAATTACCAAAAAGTTAGATGCAGCACCAATAGTTTCAAATACAGTATTAAAATTTATATCGGTAAGAATACATTTTGTTTTTGTTCCCCCGCCGTCTAATCCGATTAAATATTTCAAATCATCACCTAGAGATTTTCTTTATTAAAATTAAAGCTTTAATGGATAATGAATCCAAGTATCAGATACAATAAACCGGTAATTACTGCCGCCGTTACAGCATAAGGTAATTGTGTTTTAACATGATCAATATGATCGCTTGCGGATGCCATTGATGAAATAATAGTTGTATCAGAAATCGGCGAGCAGTGATCACCGAAAACTCCGCCGCCAAGTGCAGCAGCAACTGTCAGGTACAAATTAGCATCAAGAGCCTGCGCCATTGGAATTCCTATTGGAATCATAATTGCAAATGTTCCCCACGATGTTCCGGTTGAAAATGCAATGAAACAAGCTACTAAAAAAATTATAATCGGAACAAAGTTTGGGGATAACCATTGCTTTGATAATTCTGCTGTATAATATCCAGTGCCCAATTCCTTGCAGACTGTACCAATTGCAAAAGCAAGCATCATAAGTAAAGCAAGCGGAATCAATCCGCTGATTCCTTTAAATATCAAATCTATCGTTTCAGAAAAACTGAAAATTTTTTGAGATATATAGAGAACACTGGCAGCAATAATTGAAGTAAGAACGGAATACAAAACCGCAGTTGAACCTGAACCTTTTCCAATAGCAAAAAATATCTGTTCGTACCAGGGATATTGTGCAATGTTTTCAACTTCTCCCCATCCGGTATAAAGAAGCATCAGCGGCATCATTCCAACCATTACAGCAATCGGTACAATCATATTAATTGCTCTTGCTTTAACATTATCTTTTTTCTCCAGCGAAACAACATCAGCAGAGATAAGCGGCACTGCACCATCTCGAATTACTTTTCCTTCTTTAATTGCTCTTTCTTCAGCTTTCTTCATTGGTCCAAAATCTTTTCCGGATAATATTACAAAAAGAACCATAGCCATAGCAAACATTGGATAAAAATTAACCGGAAATGCATATACCAAAATTGTAAGCGGATTGCCAAATCCTTGCGCAGCAATCAGTCCCATAATGTAAGCTCCCCAGGCATTAAGAGGTATAAGAATACAAGTCGGAGCTGAAATAGAATCACCTATGTATGCTAATTTTTCTCTTGGGATTTTTAATCGGTCAAAAACCGGTCTGAATACAGTGCCCACTGTTAAAGTGTTTATACTGGATTCAACAAAAATTGCAGTTCCGGTTGCCCATGCTAATAGCTGAACAATTTTTCTGCTCTTTCCGATTTTTTTATTTTCAAGATATGTAAGCAGCTTGTTTATCAGATTAACAAAACCAGCTACACCACCAGATCTTTGAATGAATGCAATCAGAGCACCGACAAGACAGCTGAACATTATTGTTCTTGTATTACTTGCCTCTGCAAAAACATTTACTAATGCCTGTATTGTAGCAGTTGTACCAGAGATTAAATTTCCCCCGCTTAGAATAATCCAGCCAAGCCAAATACCGAATAATAAAGAAACAAATACCTGACGGGTTTTAATTGCAAATATAATTGCAAGTAAAGGTGGGAGAAGTGACCAAAATCCGTAATGCTCCATAAATTAGCCGTTAAAATTGGTTTTGATTAATTTGTCCATCAAAGATTAAAAATAATTTATAATCCTTTTGCAAAATATTGAAAAATACTTTCGGGTTAAAATTAAATTTTATTGAACCAGCAATTCTTTAATGTTAAGTTAGGCAATCAAATAATTACTTTTAGTTACTGAAAACAATGTTTTCACTTTAATCAAAGATAGCAGAAGTTATATGAAAGAGAATCTGGCTGTAATAATAATCATTATAGGATTTTTTTTGTTTGGATGTTCCGGATCCCAGCAAATTTCAATAGTTAATATTTCTGAACTTGAATACCCTGTTGATTTAAAGGTAATTAAAAGAACTGATTGGGGTTGGATTCCTTTTGATAGAAATGTTCCGCAGCATCAAATAAATAAAATTACTATTCATCACGGCGGCGAATATTTTGCAGAAGATAAGGATATGATTAGCTATCTCCGTAACCTTCAAAGCTGGAGCAGAAGAGAAAAAAAATGGGCAGATAATCCTTATCATTTTATGATTGATCTTAAAGGAAATATTTATGAAGCCCGCCCAATAAATATTCCAGGTGATACAAATACAGATTATGATGTAAACGGACACGCATTGATTTGTGTAGTTGGTAATTACGAGGTTCAAAAGATAAATGAAGAACAGCTAAGCTCACTTTCAAAACTAACTGCTTTTCTTAAACATAGATTTAATGTTGACTTAAAAGATATAAAAACCCATAAAGATTATACCGAAACACTTTGTCCTGGTAAAGATCTATATAAATATTTTGAGGATGGTTCTTTTCTGAAAATGGTTGAATCAGAACTAGCACAAAACTGCTGTGATAAAAAAGTAATAGTTAAAAGCGGTATTGAAGTTTTAGTTGAACATAATTTCGATATACTTAAAGGCAGAAGAGTTGGATTGGTAACAAATCCAACCGGTGTTGATAGAAATCTTAAATCAACAATTGATATTCTTTTTGAAGCTGAAGGAGTAAGCCTGACGGCACTCTATGGACCTGAGCATGGTGTGCGTGGAAATTATACCGCTGGTGAACATGTTGATTTTTATATTGATGAAACAACAAAACTTCCGGTTTATTCTTTATATGGAAAAACACGTAAACCCAATGCAGATATGTTAAAGGATGTTGATGTAATTGTATTTGATATTCAGGATATTGGCAGCCGGTCTTACACCTACATCAGCACAATGGGTTTAGTGATGGAAGCTGCAGCCGAAAATAATAAAGATGTTGTGATACTTGATCGTCCGAATCCGCTTGGCGGAAACAGAATTGAAGGCAACATAGTTGAAGACGGTTATTTTTCATTTGTAAGTCAGTTTGCAATTCCTTATGTGCATGGATTAACAGTAGGTGAATTAGCAAAATTATTAAATGAAGAAGGAATGCTCCAGAATAAAGTTAAGTGTAAGTTAACAGTTATTCCAATGGAAGGCTGGACACGTGATATGTATTTTGAACAGACCGGTTTGCCCTGGGTTTTGACCTCACCGCATATTCCTCATAGATACTCTCCTTTTTATTATGCCGCTTCAGGAATTCTTGGAGAACTTAGAGGTGTATTATCAATTGGTGTCGGATACACATTACCATTTCAAACCTTTGCAACTGAGTGGATAAATGGAGAAGAACTTTCAAGAAAAATGAATTCTTATAATCTGGATGGAGTAATCTTCAGACCGATTTCTTATAAGCCATACTACGGTTTTGGGAAAGATAAAATGCTTGGCGGAGTTGAAATCTATATTACTGATTACAAAAAAGTTAATTTAACAAATGTGCAATTTTATTTTGCACAGGCAATAAACGAGTTGTATGGAAGAAATATTATCGCTGAAAATGAAGGGCGCTTTGATATGTTTGATAAAGTTTTGGGAACAAATAAGATACGTGAACTTTTTATTCAACGATTAAAGGTTGAAGATATACTTCCCTACTTGAACAAAGACATCGAGAATTTCAGAAGACTTTCTGAAAAATATTATTTATATAAATAAACTTTCAGGCTTCGACTGAGCTAAACATTATTGCTTTGTCACTTTTAGCGGAGTCGAAAAGTGACTGAAAATGTTTTAATAAATAAAAGAAACTATTAGGCTTCGACTTCGCTCAGCCTTACATTATCGGAAATTATTATTGCTTCGTTACTTTAAGCTTACGAAGTAAAAATTTAAGAGAACAAATTACTATGCATTACTTAAAAACAGATTTTATAAAATACAAAAACAATCAACTCTTTATTGAAAACCTAAACGTTGAAAAAATAGCCAATGAATTTGGCACCCCGCTTTATATTTACAGTAAGAATCACTTTATAAAACAATATAATGACTTTGCAAGCGCATTCAGCAGCTTAAACCATAAAGTATTTTATGCCATGAAAGCTAATTATAATCTGAGTGTTATAAATACTTTTGTTAATCTTGGCAGCGGTATAGATGCAAATTCTGAAGGTGAACTGTACCGTGCATTAAAAACAGGAATTCATCCATCAAAAATAATTTTAACCAGTGTCGGTAAAACAAAAAATGAAATTAAAATCGGTATTGAAAAAGATGTGTTGATGATAAAAGCTGAATCCGAAGAAGAAATTGAACTCATAAATAAAATTGCCGGCGGGATGAATAAGACCGCATCTGTTGCGATTCGGGTTAATCCGGATGTGGATGCAAAAACTCATCCTTATATATCTACTGGATTATCATCGAACAAATTTGGAGTTGATGCCAAATCTGCTTTAAATATTTACAAACACAGAAATGAATTTAAGAACATTAAATTTACCGGTATCGATATGCACATCGGCTCACAAATAACTGCAATAGAACCTTTTTGTGAAGCTGTTCAAAAACTTTCAGAACTTTATTTTGAAATTGAAAAAGATGGTTTAAAACTTGAGCATTTTGATGTTGGCGGCGGAATCGGGATTACATACAATAATGAACAATCTTTTACAATTAATGAGTTTGCAGAAAAGACAATTCCACTTTTGAAAAAACTTAATTGTCAGATAATTTTTGAACCTGGCAGATATTTAACAGCTAACGGTGGAATACTTGTAACTGAAGTACTTTATAATAAGAAAAACGGTGATAAAAATTTTGTTATTATTGATGCAGCGATGAACGACCTTCTTCGACCTTCTATTTATCAGGCTTATCATCACGTTCAGCCGGTTCAATTATATGAAGGCAATAAAATAATAGTTGCTGATATTGTCGGTCCGGTTTGTGAATCAGGCGATTACATTGCTCGTAACAGAGAAATACCTGAAACTAAATCAGGTGAGCTTCTTGCTATAATGTCTGCAGGTGCTTATGGAATGGTTATGAGTTCAAATTACAATGCACGCCGTCGTCCTGCTGAGATTTTGGTTGATGGAGCCAATTTATCAGTGATAAGAAGCAGAGAAACTTTTGAACATCTGATTTGGGATGAAAAGATATTGTAGAACTACCAAGATTAATTATTTCTGATTTTTCTTTAACAGTTGTTTAATCAAAGTAACCGGGTGCATTACAACTACATCAACATTAAATTTTTTAGTGCCGTGTTTTATTTGTCCCATACAACCTGGATTTCCCGTTAACACAACTTTTGCATTTGTATTCTTAATATTATTCATCTTTCGCTTCAACTGAATCAATGAATCTTCATATCTTACAACATTATAAATTCCTGCACTGCCACAGCACCAGGTTGCTTCATCAAGTTCAGTGTATTGCACTCCCGGTAAAGATTTAATCACCTCTCTTGGTTGTGAATGCACTTTTTGAGCATGAACCAAATGGCAGGCATCGTGATAGGTTACAGATTCAGGCGTTTGATCTGAAATAAGTTTTAGCTCAGGTTTTTGTTCATAAATAAATTCAGTGATATCCTTAACTTTAGCTGCAAACCTTTTTGCCTTTTCAGCATATAAAGGATCATCCTCAAACAAATAAGCATAATCCTTCATAAAAGCCCCGCATCCAGCTGAGTTTGAAATCAAATAATCATAGTCATGTCTTTCAAAAGCATCAATATTCTTTCTTGCAAGCTTCAGTGCAAAATCCAGATCACCATTATGACCCATAAGCGAGCCGCAGCAAACCTGATCTTCAGGTGTAATAACTTTACAGCCGCATTCTTTCAGAACTTCGATCGTATCTATATTAATATCTGCAAACATTGTATTCATCAAACAACCAAAATGGAATGCAGTTTTAAATTTTACTTCACCCTGGGGCAGTTCAACCTCTTTAATCTGCTTATCGGAGAATATATCAGAAATTGATGGAGATAAAGTTTCAATCTCTGAAAGATTTTTAGAAAATATTTTTAAGATGCCAATTGTTCTGATAAATTTTTGTAACCCTGATTTTTGATAAAACCTTAACACACTTGAAACAAATTTTAATCCATTTCTTGAAGCCACGAATCTTCTAAGTGTAAATCTTTTAATTGCACGTTTAATTCTTGATGTGCCAAAGCCAGCTTCATCAACAACAACCCGGGCTGTTTCAACCATCCTGCCATATTGAACTCCTGCCGGACAAGCAGTTTCACACGCAAGGCAATCAAGACAGAAATTCATTTCCTCTGCAAACCTATCACTTAATTCCATTTCACTTCTTGCAACTGACTTTATCATTGCTATTCTTCCTCTTGGAGAAGAGCGTTCAATCTTGGTAATATCATAAGTCGGGCAGGTTGCCAAACATAAGCCGCAATGAATACACTGCTGAAGTATATCATCGTGAGGTAAAACTTTTAAAAGATCTTTATTATAGGTTTGCTTATTCATTAAAGTCTTTTATTTGTTGGCGTTTAAGTGGTAAGTAACCCTCACACTTGGGTGAAATAGAAAATATCTTTTCAGGATTAAGGATATTATTTGGATCAATTGCACATTTAATTCTCTTCATCATATCAACGCCTGCAGGACCGGCAACTGATTCTAAAAATTGTTTTTTAGATAAGCCTGTTCCATGTTCACCGGTAATCGTGCCGCCTAATTTGATTGCTTCGTTAAAAATGTATTCAAAAGCTTTATGTGCCTTATCAAGTGCTTTGCTGTCTCTTTCATCGGTAAGACAAGTCGGATGCAGATTTCCGTCACCGGCGTGTCCAAAATTACCAATCATAACATCGAACATTTTTGCAGCTTTTGTTACTTTTTCAATCATAACAGGTAGCTCACTTCTTGGGACTGTTGCATCTTCCAAAATAGTTGTAGGCATTTTACGTGCAAGTGCACTAAAAGCGCTTCTTCGTGCAGTCTTAAGATTTTCTGATTCTGTTTTATCAGTTGCTCCTTTAAGAGCAGAAGCATTATTTTTAACCGCAATTTTTCTTATCACTTCAGCATCTTCCTGCACTTCAGAATCACGCCCATCAACTTCAATAAGTAAGATAGCTTCGCTTTTTCTCGGCAAACCTATATGTGCATAATCTTCCACACAATTGATTGTAGTGTTATCCAAAAATTCCATCATTGATGGTACAATGTGAGCAGCAATAATATCTGAAACAGTTTTTCCCGCATCAACAAGCTTATTAAAAAATATCAGCAAGGTTATTGACTTAGTTGGTTTTGGTAATAGCTTTACTAAGACTTTAGTTATGATTCCAAGTGTACCTTCACTGCCGATAATAAAATCTTTCAGATTATATCCTGCGGCATCTTTCATATTTTTCCCCCCGGTTTTTAATAATTCGCCATTTGGGAGAATCATTTCAACACCAAGCACATAATTTTTAGTAACACCATATTTTAAGCCTCTAAGTCCTCCGGCATTACTTGCCACATTACCGCCGATCGTACATACAGTTAAACTTCCGGGATCCGGAGGATAAAATAAACCGATTTTTTCAACCTGATTCTGAAGTTTACCGGTAACAACCCCAGGTTCCACCCATGCAGTTAAATTACTGGTATCGATTTCCAAAATACGATTCCACTTTGTCATAACAACAACAACAGAGTTATCTACCGGTATTGATCCGCCGCTTAAACCTGTACCTGCTCCGCGTGGTACGACATTAAACTTTTCCTGATTAGCAAGTTTTAAAATTTTTGATATTTGTTCAGCATCTTCCGGGAAAAGAACCGCTTCAGGCAGATGTCTGTAAACAGGAGTTCCGTCATAAGAATAAACAAGCTTATCTTCTTTGGAATCGAAGAAGTTTTGTGATCCTACAATTGATTTTAATTTCTCGGTTGTGAATTGATCCATATCTATTTCATTTTGTTTATACAAATTTACTCAAAATGATATTGGTTTTCGATAATTTCTTACATTTTTTTAGATAATCACTAACCGAACCAGAGAGGATATTTTACTTAACAATCACTGATATTTATATGTTTGCTAATTGTGTAACATTGATTTTGTTCACATCAATTACCACTTATCAAATTTTAAAAAAAATATTTTGTAAGATTTGTTTAATTTTACATAGTAGGTTTTCTAACACTTAAAAATTCTTACTTTCAACAATAAATCTTATTTAATACAAAATTTGCTAGTTCATATTAGAGAAATAGATGAAGACTAAAAACCCCCCTTTTTATTTTACTTTTTTCATAATTTTATTTTTAACAACAGTCTTTGGCAGAAATACTTCGGCACAGCAAAAGGTTCTGAACATTAAAGAAGCAATTAATATTGCTCTACAGAACAACCGCGATATTTCAATATCAGTGATGAATGTTAAAAAAGCTGAAGCAGCAGTTGATGAAGCTTTTGGATATGCACTGCCAAGTCTTGATTTATCCGGCAGTTTTTCCCACTTTATTAAAAAGCCTATGATGTTGTTTCCGGATTTTCAAGCACTGTTAACAAATGCAACATATTCAATTCTTTTCGATGAAAATGTTATACCGCGTGATAATAGTAAGTATATGCCTATGAATAATATCTTACAATCATTTTCTCAGTCAAATAACTTTTCAACCGGTATAACACTTACACAAACACTATTTAGTTCGGCTGTATTTAAGGGAATCGGTGCATCAAAAATTTATTATGAACTTGCTAAAGCAGATCTCAATAGTACTGTTTCTAAAACAGTTTTATCGGTACAAAAGACTTTCTATGGAGTATTGCTTTCTAAAAAAGTACTTGAGATAACAAAACAAAGTTTTGATAATGCGATGGATAATCTTAATAATGTTAAAGCATTGCATAAACAGGGACTTGTTTCAGAATTTGATATGCTTCAGGCAGAAGTTCAGGTTGAGAATATTAGACCAGTCCTTTTGCAGATGGAAAATAATTTAAAGACTGCTGCGGATGGATTAAAAATTGTGCTTGGCATAAATCAAAGTGAAGAAATTGATGTACAGGGAGATTTTGTTTATCAATCGTTTGAGCATTCAGATGAAAATGATTTAATAAATGAAGCACTTACTGAAAATTTTGAATTAAAAACTCTTGATCTTAAAAAGCAGGTTGATGAAGCATTCATTGATCTTGATGTTGCTGGTTATTGGCCTACTCTTGCTGCTTTCGGTCAGTATTCTTATGCTGGTTCTTCTGAAGATTGGAACTTTAATACTTATTCATCTGCAACTGTTGGCATAAGTTTATCCATTAACCTTTGGCGGGGAAACAGAACAAAACACGCAGTTGAGCAGTCAACTATTACTTTTCAACAAACTGAAGAAAGATTAAATCAATTGCAGGATTACACAATACTTAGTGTTAAATCTAAATTAATGGAATTAAAAAGAGTAGAATCATTATTAGATGCCCAAAAACGTATTGTAGGAGTTGCTCAAAGAGCTTATGAAATTGCAACCACAAGATATCGGGAAGGAGCCGGCAGCCAAATCGAAATTCAGAATTCTGACATGGCTTTAAAGCAAGCCCGGTTAAATCTGATTCAAATTACTTACAATTATATTGTTGCTAAATATGAACTTGAACAATTACTCGGCAGAACATCTTCTGAGTATCTAACTAACTTTTCAGAAATTGAATAAAATTTATCCATACTATCAGGAGAAATTATTTAGATGAAAAAACTAAAATCAAATAAAATATTAACCGGTACAGCTTTAACCCTTTTAACATTTTTAATACTTGCAGGCTGCGGCGGTGATAACAAAAAAGATAAAAGCCCGGAACAGATTAGAAGTGAAGAAGGAATTCCTGTAAGAATTGAAGAAATAAAATATCAGCCTTATGAAAAATATTTATCATTCTTTGCAAAGCTTACTGGAATTAAAGAAGCAACAAAAGGAGCAATGGTTGGTGGTAATATCACCAAAGTTAATTCAAAAATCGGCGACTATGTAAAAGAAGGACAAATAATTGTTGAGTTTGATTCGGATAATCCAGCATTGCAATACAATCAGGCAAAAACAACCTTTGAAAATTCTGAGAGGAATTATCTTAGAATAAAAGCATTATATGAAGATGGTGAAACATCATTAGCTGCTTTTGAAGGTGCTCAGACTCAATTTGAAGTTGCTCAAAGGAATTATCTGTCTTTAAGAAAAATGCTGTTTATAGAATCTCCTTTTGACGGCTATATAGTAAATCTAAAAGTAAATCCAGGTGACGGAGTTAAAAGTGAGGCTCCTCTTTTTACAGTATCACAAATATTTAAAATGCGAAGCAAAATCTGGGTATCCGAAAAAGAAATTGTTCAGTTTAAAAAAGGGATGACAGCAGTAACAGAGTTTGGAGGGCAAAAGTTTGTTGGTAAAGTTATTGAAATTGCTTTGGCAATTGACCCGGCTAAACAAGCTTTTTATGTGGAAGTAGAATTTGATAATCCCCGTAGTATTTTAAAAAGCGGTTTAACAAACGAAGTAAAAATCTTAACCTATGAAAACCCGAAAGCAATTGTTATTCCCAGAAGTATTGTTATGAATGATGAGAATGGTTCGTATGTATTTGTAAACGATAATGGCAAAGCATCAAAAAGATATATCTCCAATGGAAGCGAAAGCGGTTTAATGTACGAGATAAGTTCGGGATTAAACTCAGGAGAAATGTTAATTGTTAAAGGCGCTTCTCAGTTAGAAGACGGAAGCAAAATCAATGTTATTCAATAAAAGGAAATCCAGATGTTTCTTGCAAAAGTATCAATAAACAGACCCGTCTTAACTATCGTAGGAATTTTAGTTTTCCTGATCTTCGGTTTGATTGCATATTTTGGTTTAAATCTTAACCTTATGCCGGATGTCGAAATACCATTTGTAACAGTAAGAACAATATATCCCGGAGCTGGTCCTAAAGAAACTGAAACTCTTATAACAAAAAGAATTGAAGACGCAGTTGCAACAATTAGTCAGATTGAACGAATCGAATCATATTCACTTGATGGCGCTTCAATTATTATAATTGAGTTCCAGTTATCTAAAGATGTAAATGTAGCTAATCAGGAAGTAAAAGATAAAGTTGATTTAATAATTAATGATTTGCCGGATGATGCATTTGAACCGGTTGTTCAAAAAATTGATCTCAGATTAACTCCGGTTGTTGATGTAGTTTTAAGCGGAAATCTTAACCCAAGACAATTATATGAAATTGCCGATAAAACTTTAAAAGACAGATTTTCTCAGATAAACGGAGTTGCTAATGTCCAAATAACCGGTGGACAGGAAAGAGAGATTCGTGTTGTTCTTGATAACAAAGTAGTTTATGAAAATAATATTTCATTACCTCAGCTAAGTCAGATGCTAAGAATGCACAATATGGATATTCCGGGCGGTTATTTTCAGATTGGAAGCCAGGAATATACAGTAAGACTGCAGGGACAGTTTCAAAATTCAAATGATATTAGTGAACTGGAAATACCAACTGCTTTTGGTCCAAAAAAAATCAGACAGATCGCTGAAGTTCAGGATTCAGGTAAGGATATCAGACAAAGAGCTACCTTTTTTAATGCGGTTGAAAATTTCAAAAATGAAAATGTTGTCCGACTTGGAATCATAAAAAGTACTGATGGTAATGTTGTAAAAGTTGCTGAAGCTATCCGTAATTCACTTCCTGATATCCAAAGCACTTTGCCCGAAGGAACAAAACTTGAAATTGTAAATGATGCATCAAACTTTGTTCAGAGCAGTTTTGATGACACAATGAGCAACATTTACCTCGGAGTTCTGTTTACTTCGCTTGTTCTATTTTTATTCTTACACGACTGGCGATCTACAATTGTTGTTGCGATGTCAATGCCTACTTCGATTATTTCTACATTTTTATTATTACAGGCTTTTGGATTGTCTTTAAATATGATGACTCTGATGGGTCTTTCTGTTTCTGTTGGAGTACTTGTTGCAAACTCTGTTGTTGTGCTTGAAAATGTCTTCCGTTATAAACATATGGGCTTGTCAATTAAACAAGCAACATATAAAGGCACATCTGAAGTTGGAGTAGCTGTTCTTGCATCTACACTAACTAATATTGTTGTATTCTTACCTATAGCAAATATGTCCTCGATGGTAGGTTTGATGTTGAAAGAATTAGCTTTGGCTGCGGTTTTTGCAACAATATTTTCATTACTGATGTCCTTCACTTTAACACCATTGCTTTCCTCAATATTTCTTTCGAAAGAACATAAGACAGGAAAGTTTGTAAACTGGTTTAATAAATTTGATGCCCTGCAAATTGATTACTATAAAAAGATGCTCAACTACATTCTTAAATCCAAGCTTAGAAGTGGATTAACTGTAGCTGCAACAATTGTAATATTCATTATTGTTATTTTGATTTTCGGTCCAAGACTTGGATTTGAATTTATTCCGACTACTGATGATGGTAAAATTGTAGTTAAAGTAGAACTACCTCCCGGAAATAATCTTGATGAAACTGCTAACACCATTCGTTTGGTTGAAGAGAGAGTAAAAAAGCATAAGGAAGTAAAATACATTTTAACAGATCTTGGAAAACTTAGTGATCTTGATGTTGGTACAAACATGGCAGTTATGAATGTACAGCTTACAGACGCAAATGAGCGCGATATTAAACTGCTTGAACTTATTTCAATGCTTAATACAGAACTTGTGGATATCCCAAATGCAAGTATCAAAGTAGATGTCGGATTTCGTATGGGCGGACAGGAAGCACCAATTCAGTTTTTCTTGCTAGGACAAGATCTTGAAGAATTGGAGATATTGAAAAACCAAACTATTAAAAAGTTAAAAGATGTTCCTGGATTGATTAATTTTGATAATAGTTCTAGAGCAGGAAAACCAGAAATTACTATTTATCCCAGAAGAGAAAAATTAACTGAATTGGGTATGACAATTACCGAATTAGCGTTAACTCTGCGCTCGGGAATTGAAGGTATTCAATCGGCAAAATACCGTGAACGTGGTGATGAATATGATATTACTGTTACTCTTGATGACAAATCTGTAAACACACCCGAAAAGATCGGAAATATCTCCGTTGCGACACAATTTGGTTCATTTAGAATTGCCCAATTAGCTGATGTTAAATTTACAGAAGGATTTACTACGATCTTGCACAGAGACAAGTTTACATCAATAATGTTTACAGGTGCTGCTGCGCCCGGTGTTCCTTTGGGTAATGTTACTAGTGAAATTCAGAAAAGATTTGAAGAAATTGAACTTCCGGCAGGTTATACTTTTACCTGGGGTGGAAATGTTAAAATGATGAACGACATGATTCAAGATATGATCTTCGCATTCTTTTTAGCGGTTCTGTTAACTTATATGCTGCTCGCAGCAATACTAGAAAGTTTTTGGCAGCCCGTTCTGATAATGTTTACTGTTGTACTTGGATTGATTGGTGTTGTGTTGGCATTATTTTTTACTAATACTGCTTTTAGCATTACATCTTTAATGGCTATCATTATGTTGATTGGAATTGTTGTTAATAATGCTATTCTTATTCTTGACTACACAAATCAACTTAGACGTGAACAAGGTTATCTGCCGAAAGCTGCTCTTCTTGAAGCAGCACCCATCAAATTAAAGCCTCAGTTAATGTCATCAATTGCAATTATTCTTGGAATGCTTCCATTGGCTTTAGGTATCGGTGCAGCAGGTAAAGAAATAAGAATGCCTTTAGGAATTGTAGCTATCGGCGGTTTACTTATCTCAACCGCATTAACATTATTTGTTATTCCGGCACTTTATTATTTGACTTCAAAAGAAAAATTTGTCGATCCAATGAGCAGAGAAAAAGTGTAAACAATAATTTTCACAATTGTAAAGGGTGAGCTGCTTGCTCGCCCTTTATACTATTTCTTTTACAATTTCTTACTCAAATAAATATCTTGCCAACTTCAAACTTATCTCTAAACTTTCTTTAAAAATATTCGATAATGTACTGGGTTGAAATAGTTAGTTAGTTAAGCAAACCTTATCAGTAAAGAACCATCCTCATTCTTTCTGATAAATCGATTTCCCGAAACCTTGGTTTCGGGATTTTTTTTTGCATACTTAACTAATTCATTAAGTAATCGATAATAAAAGGTGAATGAAAATTAACAAAAACAAACAAGCAGCTTCTAATGAAAAAATTATTACTGACAACAGCAATTTTTGTTTTGATATTAAACATACAAGCGAAAGCTCAGTTTAAGGATTGGGATTCAAAATTTGGCATAAGGTATAATCAAATCTACCCTGAAAATGAATTTAGAAATGTAGGATTTGGCGGGAACGATGATTTTTCTTTTAAATCTTATCATTTCTCATTTTTAGCTGAGATACTATATTCAGTTAAACTATCAGATGTATTTGATGCTGAGTTTAATCTTGGTTATGGTAGATATGCCGGAGATGCATATTGTAACGATATTGATCAGGGTGATTACAAAACAACTATACTTCCGTTCGATATAAGAGTAAAGGTTAATCCATTTCGTTTTAATTCATGGAATCCCTTTTTCTATGCCGGTGCCGGAATTATGCATTACATATCCCACATAAAACCTGAAGGACTAGATAGTGATTTTAACAATAAAAATGGATGGGCTGGTTTATTTCCTTTTGGATTTGGTTCCGAGTTTTCACTTGGTAAAAACTTTCTTTTTGAGTTTTCACTCGGCGGAGCTATTAGTTCCAGTTATGAGCTTGATGGTTTTCAAAGCCGGACAAAAAAGATTTGGGATTCTTATCTCAATACTTCAGTTGGTTTTATCTATCTCATTAACAGCACTGAAAAGGACACATTTGGAAATAAGGACATCAATGAATTAAAAATCAATCCTTTAACTACAGATACTGATGCTGATGGTTTACCGGATTTTGATGAAGTAAATAAATATAAGACTAATCCGCAAAAGATAGATTCTGACTCAGATGGTTTAACTGATTATCAGGAAATAATTGAATATAAATCAAATCCGTTAAATGCTGATACAGATGGTGATGGCTTAACAGACTATGATGAAATCACAAAATATAAAACTGATCTACTTAATCCTGATACGGATGGTGATGGTTTAAGTGATTCCGAGGAAATATTTGCATATAAAACGAATCCGCTTGACAAAGATACCGATGGCGGTTCTATTGATGACCTCACTGAAGTTAAAAGAGGAACAAATCCTTTGTCTTTTAAAGATGATATTCAAGAAACAAAAAAACAGGTCTTTGTTTTTGATAATATTACTTTTGGATTTGATAAAACGAATATAACACGTGAATCTGAGAAAATATTAAACAATGCATTGATAGTGCTTAAAGAACATGAGAATATTCTTATCGAAATTGGCGGTCATACTGATAACAGAGGTACAAAAAACTATAATAAGATTTTGTCTTTAAAGAGGGCTGAATCAGTTAAAAACTGGTTAACAAAAAAAGGAATAGAGGCTGAACGAATGACTGCAATCGGATATGGAATGGAAAAACCGTTTGTACCGAATACAACCAGGGCGAACCGGCAGAAGAACAGACGTTGTGAATTAAAGCAGACTAATTAATAAAAAAAGGCTTTCCTGATGATCAATCCGGAAAGCCTTTTGTACTTATCCAAATTTTTATTTTATTTTATTTCATTTCCATTCTTATCCAATAGAATTGGTTCACCTAACCCAAGTTTTTTTAATTGTTCAAATTGAGTTTCTTTATCACCAGCTACAAGATATACCATCTTATCAGGATTGATATATTTTTGTGCCAGCATCTTATGCTCATCAAAAGTCATTTCTTCAATTTGTTTTTCCTGCAAGTTAATAAAATTGAATGGAAGATTATATTTTGCAATCTGAGTTAACATACCTCTTAATGCTCCGATAGTTTCAAATCTTAAAGCATTTGATTTTATCAACGCATCTTTTGTGAATTTAAGATCATCATCAGAAATACCATTTCTGTATTTATTCATTTCATCACGAAATATTTCAACAGATTCTAATGTTGCATTTGTCTGAACACCAGCATTTGCAGAAAAATATCCGGGATATTCATATCCTGAAAAACCGGTTCTTGCACCGTATGTATAGCCTTTTTCCTCTCTAAGAATCATATTAACAAAACTGTTAAAGCTTCCGCCCAATTTATAATTCATTACTGTTGTCTTAAAATAATCAGGGTCAGTAAATGGTATCCCAATTGATCCAATCCTTATTTCTGATTGTTTTGCCCCAGGAAAATCTATAAAAAATAATTTAGAGCTTTGATATGAATTAAACTTCTCAGGCAGCTTAACAACTGTCCCCTTCTTCTTCCATTTAATTTCCAGGTTGGTAAATTTATCAATAGCAGATTCTTTTGATACATCACCGGCAATACAGATATTAGTATTCTGAGCATCAAAAGCTGAATCATAATACTTCATCAAATCCTGAATTGTAATTGATTGAACAGATGCTTCATTACCAATTGTATTATTTGACAATATGTTATCTTTACCATAAATCAATAATGCAAATACATTTGAAGCTGTAGTGCTTGCAGAAGTTTTGGATCTATTAATGCTCTCGATTGTTTCACTCTTTAATCTCTCAAACTCTTTTTCATCCCATCTTGGCTCAAATAATATTTCTTCAACCAATGCAAATGTTTCAGCAAATTTAGAAGATAGGCAATTAGCCCTAAGACTTATTTCATCATTTGAAGCTGATATTGAAATGTTAGCACCAAGATCCTGAATAGCTTGCTCAAGTTCCAGAGGTGTTTTGGTCTTTGTACCTTGCATCATCATCCGTGCAGTTAAATTAGATGTGCCTACTTTATCCGGTTGGTCAAGCAGCATTCCTCCTTTTATTGAAATCTGAAAGTCAACCAATGGAAGTTCATTTTGTTCAATACCAAGAATTTTAATTCCGTTGTGCAGTGCCCATTTCCAGATTTTCTGTTCTTTAAGTAATGCATCTGGTCCATTAACCGGCATTTTCGATCTGTCAAAAGAAGATGTTATCTTATCAACTTTTACAAGGTTCTCAGGTTTATTACGCAAAGCTGTTTGTTCTTCTTCAGTAAATATTTTGATATTATCTTCCGGAATGATAAACAACTCTGAATTTTCTGCGGCTAATTCAGATTTGCCTTTTGGAACTAAACTAAGCAGCACATATTTCTGATCTTTTAAATACTTGTTATAAACCCTCCAGACATCTGCGCTTGTTACTGAAAGAATTTTCTTTAAGTCAGTGTTTAAATAACCGGGAGTACCCTTAAATACATTATAAGAAGCAAGTTGATAAGATTTACCAAGAACACTTGAGATTGAATTATAAAACTGCGTTTCAATACCTGCTTTGGTTCTTTCCAGATCCTTTTCAGTAAATCCGTCTTTTTCAAACTTAGCAAAACCTTCAAGTATGGATTTTTCTACTTCTGTTAAGTCTTTATTTGGATATGTTCTTACAACAATTCTAAAATCGCCTGCTATCTCTGCTCCATTATCAGCAACATAAAAAGACGGTGCTAGTTTTTTCTCTTCTACTAATAATTTATACAAAGGTGATTTTTTTCCTCTGCCAATTAAATCAGCCAGTACATTTAATGCATAGCTGTCATCGGAATAATTTTCTACAGACGGAAATAACATAGTTAGTTCAGGTGATTGCGCAAAATTATCTTCGTAATAAGCTCTTTTGAAATCTTTAAGTTTAATCAGCATCGGTTTGAGTGCTTCAACTGGTGCAGAGGATTTAATTTCTCCAAAGTATTTTTCAATCCATTTTTTCGTTTGTTCAACATCAAAATCACCTGAAACAACCAGTGTAGCGTTATTTGGTCCATACCATTTAGAATAGAAATCGTGCACATCCTTTAAGGTTGCATTTTGTAAATCTTCTAAGGAGCCAATAGTAGTCCAGTTATAAGGATGCCCTTCGGGATATAATAGCTTTCCTATTATATAGCTCGATTGTCCATAAGGTCTGTTATCATAATTCTGTCTTTTTTCGTTTTGTACTACTTGTTGTTGATTTAGAAAAGCATCATAAGTAACAGTTGGCAGCATAAATCCCATTCTATCAGCTTCGAGCCAAAGCGCTAATTCTAAAGCACTATTGGGAACAACCTCAAAATAAATTGTTCCATCACTCCAGGTTCCTCCGTTCAAAGTTCCGCCATTTCCTTGAATTAATTTAAAGAATTGATCTTGTCCAACGTGTTGAGATTCCTGAAACATAATATGTTCAAATAAGTGAGCAAAGCCGGTTTTGCCCTGAACTTCTCTATTGCTTCCAACATGATATTGAATTGCTACCGCAGTAATCGGGTCTGATCTATCAATGTGTAATATTACATCAAGTCCGTTTTTAAGTGAATACTTTTCAAACTCAAGCTTAAACTCAGTTTGAGCAGATAAGGTTTGAGGAATTAAGGTAATAGAAATCAATATGAGAAAATAAATCTTCAGCATAAAACCTCCGCAACTTTAAATAATTGGTTTTTGTATTAATACTATTGCTATATTTTTATATTAACATAGAGAAGAGCTAAAGGATTAAGACTGTTTATTGTATTCGTCCAAAGCTATTTTTTCCAAATCAGATTTCATTTCTTTGGGCAGGATAACAGTCTCATGAAATTTGCCGTCTTTTCCTTTTTCATCAGGTGCAGAAATAAACAGACCTTTGCTGCCATTTATAATTCTGAATCCTTTAATAATAATTTCGTTATCTAATTGAATATCGAAGAAAGCAAGTGTTTTGCTGGTACCTGTACTTTGGATTTTGTTCATTCGATAGATTTTCATAATGATTACTCCGGTTAGATTAAATTGTAAAATATCATCACGAAGTTAATAACAAGTCAAAAACTTGACAACCAAAATCTTCAAAAAAGTAATAATAATTATTTCTAATAATGGATAGGTTAGATAGAAAACTACTTTAAAACGAAAGAGCCCGCTTAACACAGCGGACTCAATCGCTAACTAACTACTAACCAACTAAAGAAAGGATTATTTCATAAGTACCATTTTACGAACCTGAACAAAATTATCTGTTTCAAGTTTGTAGAAATAGATTCCGGAAGCATTATTTACTGCATTCCATTTAACACTGTAATTACCGGCAGATTTAACTTCGTCAGCTATTACATCAACCTGATTTCCGAGAGCATCGTAAATAATTACTTTAACATTAGTCTGCTCTGGGATTGAGAAATTAATCGTAGTTGTAGGATTAAATGGATTAGGATAATTGTTTGATAAAGTATAAGAGCTTGGTAATTCTGAGTTCATATCGTCAATGCTAACTGTGCCGCCTAATTTACCAATTGATAAATAGAGCAATCCAACTATATATCTTGGGTTGTGCATACCAAAGCTTCTATCTTCAGCTATCATTTTATAATTGAAAAATGCTCCTGCTTCATCCATGGTCCAGGTTGAATCAATAACATTGATATTCGGAGAACCATAAGGAGGCAGTAACATTGCTAACTGCTGCATCAGTCCTTCAACTTCAATCTGCAATCCTTCTGCAACACCATTTTTATCAAGATCAGCATTACCGTTAATGTATAATTTTTTCTGATTGAAGTCTGTACCAATGTTGCCATGACAATCAACACAGGCTTTTACATTATCTTGTCCAAGTGCATTAACCATATTAAATGTATGTCCTCCAACGCTTAAATCAGGATTAAGGACATTGTCATTTTCATACATATGACAGCCTATACAAGTATTTTCAATATCTGCAAAGTGAGGAGATTGATCAAGTGTTTCGCCCCAAGTATAGGCATTAGTTCCGATTAACAAATCACCCTGCGGTCCATGATGAGGGCCAAATCTTGAGTTTAATGATGCCCTATAATTTTGAACATAAGAAACTGCATTAACTCTTGATTGATGACAATTCAAACATAAACCACCATATCCGGCGTTATCAACTGTTAATCCATTTTTCATAGTAGCAGTAACAATTCTAAGCTGATAAGTATTGGTTGCATCGTGCGGATCGTGACAAGTAGCGCAGGTAATCGGATCAGTTTCAGTAACCGGTCCGGTAACACCTTTTAATTTATTAACAAATGCTTTACCATAGTGGCACGGATTACAGGTAGCATTGTTTGAAACATGAGACAATGCATCACCGATACCGTGGAAAGAAAGATCATATTGTAACGGAATATCGTTTTCTTCTCCGCCTTTATGGCAATAAGAACAAACATCAGCAGATAAAGTCATATCAATCTTAGCATTGTCAATTTGTGCTAAGTGATTACTGCCAGGTCCATGGCAAGCTTCGCACTGAATACTTGACCTTCCCATTGCTTCAGGATAAAGAGCAAACAATTGATTGTAAACACCCGGCTGTCTTACAGATGGGAATACAAAAGGAAAATCATCAAAGCCATCATTATTAGCAGCAGGATCAAAACCTGTTGTATGACACGGCATACAAGAAGGAATAAAGAAACCAAATTCTCCGTCAAAAGCTTTTTTATTATCAAGTGCGTGACCGGTAGCTGACCAAGGATTGTAAATATCCGGAATACCAGCGATTGAATATTGATGACATGTTTTACAAGATACTGGTCCGCCCTCTACACCCAAATAAAGCGCAGCATTAAATATCATTTCTGCTGTTTGTGTGCCGCTGGAAAACTTAATTTTATAAGTTCCCTGTACATCAGGTATAAAAGTAATAATCTGATTTGAAGTATCAATTACTTTAACTGAACCAAATTGTACGTTGGAACCTGTTGGTTTTTCAATTACTTGCCAGGTTGGGTTTGAAAAAGCAGCAGTTGATTTGGCTAATACAAAAACTTTTGTTTCAATTCCAACATTTCTAAGTCCATTATACGTTCTGTTAAAATAATGTTCAATACTGTCGGCTTCAACATCATGAGGTGAAACGCCATAGGTAGAAACGCTAACTGTTTGAGCAAAGTTAAGTATTGTTCCTACAGTTAAAATAAAAAAGAACAAGAGTACTGATTTTTTCATATACTATCCTCGATAAATTAAATTATGCTGGTTTGGTAAATCAAACCTTGTTCCAAACATTAACAAAGGTCAATTATTGGATTTCGCCAATTTTTCGATTTTTCGCAATGAATTTTAAATTTGGAATAAGTTAAGTTCTTAAAACTTCTCGATAATAGGAATGAGTGAGTTTTTTCTGTCAAAAATGAGGGAAGCTTTATAGTTGGCAAATAATTCTATGGCTAAGGGTTGATTTATTGTAAGCTTTTTTATTTGTTAATTTTTAACTTTAGTACTCAAGGGTGAATTTTAATAAAGCAAAATTCTGATTTGAAGATATGTGTTTCGCTAAATTTTCTCTTTTCATAAAATTATAAGATACATCAAAGAAGAATCCCCGTATTGGTTCAACTTTGATTGCCAGCTTAAAGAAATTAGTATTTACCCGTTCACCATCTAAAAAAAAAGCTTTTTCTGATTCGAGAATATATCCATGTGATACTGCAATATCTCCGCCGACATTTTTAATCAATACACCATTTTCATCGTAAATATTTTCACCTTCTCTCTGATAACGATATTCAGTACTAAGTCTGATCCATTCATTAAAGTTATAATTAGATTGTATCATAATTTCATCAGAGTTTGGTCCAATCCGGTGCCCAAGATTTGCACCAAAAGCAGTGTAGTTATTCTTGATATCATAATGAGTGTAAACATAAGGGCGGATTCTTGTATATTCTAATATCAAAGAAAGGTCATCAATCCCAATCGGCTGATACCAAAATGCACCAAGCTGATATGCAGTTTTATTCGTATATTTATCAAGTTCAGCGAGATTGCTTAGTATATTTTCATCGAGAAAAAAGGTACCCTGAAATTCAAGATTTTTTAGAAATTTAGTTTGCAAATCAAAATAAATATTTCCATTATCTCTATCCTGCAGGCTCATCTCAATAAATTTATAAAATCCCACAGGTGTAAGGTAACCCAAATCCAAACCTCTGCCTGAATAAATTATTGACTCCCCTATCCCAATATCAAACAAATTTTTAAATTTTAATTTTAGATGATTAAAGGCAAAGTATTTTGTATGATTTTTACTTCTATCCGTATTAAAGTAACTAGTTGTAGAAGTATGAACTGAAGAAATACTGACAATTCCGTAATCAAAATTAAATTTAATAAAATCCATAGCTGGATTATCACCGGATAATAAAAGTTTACTTCCATATCCATAACCAAGTGTGAGGTCTTCTCTACCCAATTGGACTGATAGATGCATATTATCAACTGGTTCTGAATAATATTTTAAGTATCCGGATGTAAAATCGTAATTACCGATATTCTCAATATTTTCGACCCACTTAAAATTGGAAAGTAATTTCGGTTCTATAATTTCAGCAAAGTATCTGTTTCCGCTTCCACCGCCCTTTAATGTTGTTAGATTATATCCAAGATGATTGAAAAGTGTTCCTCTTAATCTGAAACCGATATCAAATAAATTTGAGTTTACTGCACTTGTCTGAGAGAAATCCTGTCCGTGATAAAAATGTCCTAATAAATCCAAATAAAAATTTGCATCCGCCTCCTTATAAGCATATAAGTATTTTATTTTGTCATCATAACTTATTTCCCGATCAGAAGAAGAAGAACTATTCTTTGGATTAAATAATTGTGTGGTTGTATCCGGATGAATTGATTCTGAAAATTCAAACAGATATTTATCTAAAAGTTTTAGCTCGGTATTACTTAAATCAATTTTGTGTTTTGATATTTCATCAAGCAGATTTTTAACTTCAAACCTTGATAAAACAGGATCATCTTCACTAATAAAATCCAAAATGCCTTTAACTTTCATTTCCTTAAGAAATAAATAAACTCCGTTTTTTAACGGAACATTTTCTACCTGTGCAATTATTTGAAATGCTAAAAATATTACAAAGATAATCAGTTGTTTAGGACTCAGTCTCATTTAATATCCGGATTTTAATGTGCAAATATAATTTTATTTTGGATTGATTTGTATAACAACCGGGTGATTCTGGCTTTTAGTTCTAATACAATATGATTAATTTTACAGAAAAAATAGAGGAAAATGAGACCTATATACTTATATGCAAACACAAGCGGTGTTTTGAGAAAAATTGCCGTTGATATGGCTTATTTATTTGCTCATAAGAAAATAAGACTTCCAAAATATTACTTTGAAGACAGCTTGCATTTTATTTATAGTGATTCAAAAAGCTCAAATAAAACCGAGCAGTATTTTCTAACTAAAGATAAAGTTGTAAAAGAGGATAATGACTTTTTCTATTTTGATTTTCCTGTAAAGCTTAATCAGGTTATCGGAATATCAATTTAATTTTTATGCTTACTTATTAAAAACAAAATCATCAAAGGGAAAAATGAAAAGAATATTTTTTTTATTGATAATTAGTATTTCAATCAGTGCTTTTGCTCAGGAAATTCCTGATTCGCTACTAAAAAACGGATGGAATATGAACGGTGTTGTTGGTGTAAACCTGAGTCAGACAGCATTTTCTAATTGGGCACAGGGCGGAACAAACTCATTGGCATTTGCTGTTTATACAAATTTAGGTGCTGTATATTTTGATCATCCATGGAAATGGAAAAACAGATTAAATGCTATTTTTGGGCGAACAAGATTGGAAGATGTTGGCTACAGAACAACAGAAAATGATATTTACTTTGAAAGTGTTGGTTCAAGAAGTATCGGCTGGGCAGTTGACCCTTATGTATCTGTAACCTTCAGAAGCGCTTTAACTAAAGGATACGATTACAGTGTTAATCCTGAATTACAGATTGTAAACTTCTTTGATCCGGGCTATCTTACAGAAGCAATCGGTTTTACCTTCGATAAGAACAAAGTAATCACTACCCGTTTGGGAATTGCATTCCAACAAACATTCGCAGATAAATTTGCTGCTCTTTATACCGATGACCCTGAAACCCAGACTAAAATTGAAGATTTTAAATTTGAAACAGGTTTGGAATCTGTTACTGAAGTTAAATACGAATTTCTGCCTAATATGACCTATAATACTTTTTTAAGATTATTCACAAGATTTAAAGCATTGGATGTTTGGGATGTAAGATGGGATAATATTATTACTGCAAAGGTAAATGATTATATAAATGTAAATTTAGCTGTTACAGTTTTGCACGAAATAAGCCAAACAAGAAAGACACAGCTAAGAGAAGCATTACAGTTAGGATTCAGTTATTCACTATTTTAACCTGAAATAATTTAATGGATTGGAAAGAAATACTGCCTGAACTTAGACAATATGTAACAGAATTTGGAATACATATAATATCTGCTGCTGCAATATTAATTATTGGTATTTGGGTTTCTAAATCTGTTACAAAATTATTAAAGAAAATATTAAACAAAAAAAATGTTGATATTACTTTAGTTGAGTTCTCATCCAGTGCATTAAAGTTTGCATTATATTTATTTGTTATTATTGCTGCAGTCTCACGTCTGGGTATTGAGACAACTTCATTAATTGCCGCCCTTGGCGCTGCAGGTTTGGCAATAGGTCTGGCATTACAAGGATCTTTATCAAATGTAGCAGCAGGTATTATGTTGATTATTTTCAGGCAGGTAAAAGTAGGACAGTTTATCGAGAGCGGAGACGTTAAAGGTACAGTTGAAAAAGTTGGGATTTTCAATACAACTCTGATTACGATTGAGAATAAGGTAATATTTATCCCAAACTCTAAACTCATTAATGATAACATTATTAATTATTCTGAAAAAGAAAATCGTATGATTGATCTGGTTGTTGGCATCAGTTATAAGGATGATATTGATAAAGCAAAATCAACTCTGCAATCTATTATTGATAATGATGCAGATATTTTGAAACAACCTGCAGCAATAATCGCTGTTGGGGAGCTCACCGATAATTCAGTAAGAATCTATGTAAGACCATGGGTGGTTAACAAAAAAGCAGTTGAAGTTAGATTCAGATTGATTGAACAGATTAAGAAAAAATTTGATGAAGAAAATATTTCTATCCCTTATCCGCAAAGAGATGTTTATATTCATCAGAGTAAATAAAGAGTTAATTGAAAGCGTTAATTATTTTGCTGACACTATATTTGTCAGAATCGCACTCATACTAATCTGATTAGTCAGTTCATACTGCTCTGTGCGATTCAAAATATTACTTTTAAGAAAGCTTATTTATATCATAGTTGAAAACATTATTGGGAATAAGTATGAACTCTGTAGAAAAATTTATCACTTCAATCCAAGAAGGATATTCTTTTAAAGGTGATTCACTGACACTTGGTACTGCAATTTATGAAAAGGAAGCTCAGCAAAACCTTCTCGTAAAAGTTCCTCTTAACACAATTAATAGACACGGATTGATAGCAGGTGCAACTGGTACTGGTAAAACAAAAACAGTACAGGTTTTTGCAGAAGCATTGTCCGAAAAAAGTATCCCTGTTCTTTTAATGGATATTAAAGGTGACTTAAGCGGCATTGCAGCGGCAGGGGCTTCAAACCCAAAAATTGATGAGAGGCACTCAAAGATAGGTTTGCCTTTTATCCCAAAAGAATTTCCTGTTGAATTTTTGACTTTGTCAGATGAAAAAGGAACCCGCCTTAGAGCAACAGTTTCAGAGTTTGGTCCTATCCTTGTTTCCAAAATACTTGAACTGAATGATACACAAGCCGGACTTATCGCAGTTCTATTTAAATATTGTGATGATAATAATCTTCCTTTACTCGATCTGAAAGATCTGAAAAAGATTCTGCAATATGCTGCCGATGAAGGTAAACAAGATATTGCTAAAGACTATGGGGCAATTTCGCCGGCATCAATTGGAACCATATTAAGGAAAGTAGTAGAACTTGAACAACAGGGTGCTGAAAAATTCTTTGGAGAAAGATCATTTGAAGTTGAAGATCTTTTAAGGATTGATGAAAATGGTAATGGAGTAATTTCTGTTTTACGTTTAATTGATTTACAAGACCGTCCAAAATTATTTTCTACTTTTATGCTTTCGCTTCTGGCAGAAATTTATTCAACTTTTCCTGAACTTGGTGATAAGGCAGAGCCTAAACTGGTTATTGTTATTGATGAAGCCCATTTAATATTTAAAGAAGCAAGTAAAGCATTGCTTGATCAGATTGAAACAATAATTAAACTTATAAGATCAAAAGGTGTAGGAATTTATTTTTGTACACAGAATCCAACCGATGTACCTCAGGCAGTTCTTAGCCAGCTTGGATTGAAAATACAGCATGCACTCAGAGCATTTACTGCACAAGATAGAAAGATGATAAAGTTAACATCTGAAAATTACCCGATATCAGAATTTTATAAAACTGATGAATTACTCACTTCACTTGGTATTGGCGAGGCTGCTATAAGCACATTAAATGAGAAAGGCGTTCCAACACCGCTTGCTGCAACATTGCTTTGTGCACCAAGATCAAGAATGGATATCTTATCACCTGAAGAACTTGATGCTAAAGTTAAGGCATCATTTCTTTATAAAAAGTATAGTGATGTTATAGACAGAGAAAGTGCTTATGAAATCCTGAATAAGAAAATTAATGCAGCAAAGGAGTTTGAACTTAAAATTCCCGAAGCAACCAAATATCAGTACCCGCAGCCTACTCAAAGACAAACAACTACTACACGCAGAACTGAAAAGAGTACTATGGATAAAGTTATAAACAGCTCTCTTTCCAAACAGGTTGGCAGAACTTTAGTCAGAGAAATAACCCGTGGTTTACTTGGTGTTCTTGGAGTCGGGGGAAGAAGAAGATAAATGAGAGTTAAACTTCTGTTATTATTATTTGCTTTTTTAAATCTGCTGACTCTTGCACAAACGATTACTATAACCGGTTATGTTAAAGATTTAAAAACCAATTCACCAATAGAAAATGCAAAGGTTCAGATTAAGGATTTGCAGAATGGAATAATAGATTCTGTGTTTTCGGATATTGCCGGCAACTGGCAATATGATGTTATCGCTGTTTCTACTGAACCGATTACTTATCTGCCAAATGATTTCAAAGTTGAACAAAACTTCCCTAACCCATTTAATCCATCTACTAAAATTAATTTTTCGATACCATCAGAAGGACAGGTTACTATCAGTGTTCATAATATTCTTGGTGAAATGATTAATCAAAAGAGTACTTACTTAACTGCCGGCGTTTATACAGTTGACTGGTACAGTAAAGGAAGCGCAGGAGTTTATTTATACACCATTTCTTTCGGTAATAAATCATTAACCAAAAAGATGATTCAGCTTGATGGTGGTAGTGGGATTGGTCTTGGAGAAATTCATTCCGGAATTTCAAAAAACTATTCTGCAGCTAACAAATCAGCAGTTGACCTTGAAATAGTGGTTACTAAGTTTAGCTATGCTGCTGATTCAATTTATGCTTCGGTTGTTGGCGGAGAAAATTTTGTCACTGAACTGCAGACAATTCATTCAAAATATACTTTGATTGATCTTCACAACGATGTACTGGAAGTAATGATAAGCGATACAAGCTATCATCTGAAAGATCTTCATTCATATAATCATACCGATATACCAAGGCTGCAAATTGGTGAAGTTGATATTCAATTTTTTTCGATTTGGGTAAATCCATCTGATTATCCTTATTATTTCGGACCCGCTTTGGCAATGCGCGATCGTTTTTATTCTGAACTGTCTTCGAATACACAAACGATTGGGCAGGCTAACACAATTCAGGAAGCTTTAATACTTAACAATCAGAATAAAATTGCAGGAGTTATCGGTGTTGAAGGCGGTCATCATATAGATAATAGTATTGACAATCTTATTGAGCTTTATAATTCAGGTATGAGATATTTAACAATCACCTGGAATAACAGTACCAGTTGGGCTATCTCTGCAAATGACAGCAGAACTCTTACTCAAGGATTAAGTAATTTTGGAAAAGAAGTAATTCGTAAACTGGATTCGCTTGGAGTAATTATTGATGTTTCTCATACCGGAATAAAAACTATTCAGGATATTTTAACAATTACAACAAATCCTATAATTGCATCACACAGCGGAGCGAGAAGTATTCACGATCACAGAAGAAATCTTTACGACTGGCAGATAGAGGATATTGCTAACACCGGCGGAGTAATCGGAGTGGTTTTCTATCCATATTTTCTTAATGGAAGTGCTAGTGCATCAATTGATGATGTAATTGCTCATATTGATCATATCGTAAATTTAGTAGGGACTGATTATGTTTCACTCGGTTCTGATTTTGATGGAATAGAAGTAACTCCATTTGGTCTGGAAGACGTCAGTAAGTTTCCTCAGCTGACATTGGCATTATTACAACATGGTTATACAGAACAGGAAGTTGCAAAATTCTTAGGTGGAAATTTTAAAAGAGTATTTGAACAAGTCTGCGGAAATTAGTTTAACTGCAAACTGATATTCTCAAAAAATTAATCACATACCTCGAACTCATTACAGATTCTGATTACAGTAATTATCTCATTTTTTTAAAGCAGTACAAAACACTTTGAGAATTTCACAAGCGTTAGTTTTCAACTCATTCAGATTTTCAATTAGAAGTTTTATACGAGTTAAAGATTTTGTTTAAATGTACTAATCAAAAAAAGAGGTCTTCTGTGCAGAAGACCTCAGGAACTTTAGATTTTCATTAAAGAAAAATCATACTTTTCAGAAGGTAATCCCCAAAGAAAAATAATGCACTTCACTCAGCCTGCCAAAATCCTGATAAGCATAATCAAGTTTAACTTTAACAAGATCAACTATCCGATAGTTTACACCTATACCAGCAGTTAAACCTTTTTCAGAATCTTTTTCAAATAAAGAATTATATCCAACTCTTAAGAATACTGTTTCGTTCCATGCATATTCCAAACCTGAGTTAATATACTCAGTATGATCATTTGGATGAATTGCATCAACTGAGGTTGTTAATCTTGCTGATTGATCTTTAATAACATCAGCAGAAAGACCAAACCTGAACATAAGTGGTAAATCAAACTTATCCAATTCAAGATTAGCATTAATAAGATTTCCTCCGCCGGCACCAGCAGGAAAATTCTGTGTTACATCTCTGCCTTCCATCTGCATCTTTGTACCAAAATTTGAGATACTTGCAGCAATGCGTAATTCATTTAATACAGGAATTCTGTATAGTGTGCCAACATCAATGGCAAATCCGGTTGCACTCATATGCCAAATAGATTCGTTTATATACTTAGCATTAAATCCAATTGAAAAGTTTTCTGTAAGAAAACGCGAATAATTTAATCCAACTATTATTGCACCATAACCAAAATATTCACCTGTACCATCTGGCTTTTCAACAGTTCGTACTGGCATATCATCAACAGATAAAACTGAAACAAAAGCACCAACAGTTCCAAATCCGCTTAGATTACTTGCAATAGCGGCGTAATCATGTTTAATGTCTAAATATAAAGTAGAATGATTAAAGAACACTTCATTGGATTCAATACTTGCTGATCCGCTTGGATTCCAATAAAGTGAAGTAATATCATTAGCAACTGCAGTAAATGCCCCTCCCATTCCAATAGCGCGAGGACCAACATTTATTTTTAGAACCTGTGCAGCCGTAGTTCCAGTTTTAAGAGTTTGAGCATCTACTGAAAATAACAGAGCAGATGCAGATATTAAAAGAATAATATAGTTTATTGTTTTCATAATTTTTTTCTCCTGCTGCTCTTTTACTTTACTATTGCAAACTTGATCAGTTTTTCACCAACACCGGGTGCATCTATGTGAGCAATGTATAAACCATACGAAACACTAAAACCATCCCTGTTAAGAAGATTCCAGAATTCTCTTCCATTATCCATTCCGGATTGATGTTCGATAGTTGTAACTAACTCTCCGCTCAGAGTAAATATTCTTATAGTGCAATCCATCGGAAGATTCTCAAAGTATATTCTCCGTTCTCCGCGGTTTTGACCTGGCAGTTTGTTTGTCGGTTCAATATCATTCGTTCCTACATAAGGATTCGGAACTACATAAATGTTATCTAATTTAGAAACAGCTTCTTGATTATTTATAAATCCTGCTTCAGTATGTAAAGTGTACTCATCTTCATTTGTAAATGGTCTCTGAGTATAAATCAAAAGCGTATAACCAGTACCTGGTATTGAGGAATCTGTGGCTGTAACTTTTGTAAGTGTTACACCCCAGGTTAAAGTATCAGTAAGTGTACCTTGTGATTCAGGTGCAAAAAAGATAATCTCATCACCTCTGGTATAAGCTGAATCATTTTTCACTTTTTCATTCAGCAGTGTCATTATAGGTTTAGAAATACCGGTAGATATCTCTTCCACTTTGTAGTTTACGGGAATGTCTATCATCCGTCCGCTAATAACCTTTCTTGCAGTAGAAATATTCTGATCAGAAAAAGTGAGTATATAATCACCGGGATATTTTTTCTTTCTGTTACCTATTGAGGCAATATTAATTGTATATGGTATAGTGATAGATTCATTTGTCCATTTTGTTTTATCATTATCAATCGCCAATAAGGGATAATCCTGCATCTTAAGTTTAATACCATCAAATACGATATTATCATCTTCGTTATTAAAAAATTGGCTTTGATAAATCGAATAATTCTTATATGTAATGCTGTACTGACTGTTATCGGGCATAGAGCTGTTATTAGTTCTTTTAATACTACCCTTAGCATAATTGATTTCATAATCAATAACATTTTGATAAATAGTTCCATCCATTCCTTTTACAACAAGATTATTATCATCAATTATATACTGATATTTAAGATTAGTGTTTTTGCTACCATACAAATAAAAAGTTTCGGTGTTTATTCTGCTGCTAACAACATTATAATTTTTACCGGCAACTTTAGCAGAATCACCTAAATTTAATGAGTCCTGAAACGAAATAGTATAATCAGTAGTTATCATTTTCAGGTCATCAAGAATATCTAAACTTATTATTCCGTTTGAAAATCCTTTTGTATGAACAAGATTATTATTTGTGATTTCCGGGGCATTATAACCGCTTGCTCTTGGTCCTGGTATTACTGATACAGTATTATAATCAAAAATCAGATTACCGGTAATAGGATCCAAAGAAATCTTTTTGGTCGTTTCAGTTGGCGGTATTCCGATACTATCACTGCCATGATCGTAAGCCACTAAGCCATAATAATAAGTTTGCCCATTAATTACACCATTTGAATCAACATAAGTATGTCTTAATCCTGTATCATCACCTAAATAATAATGCACACCTCTGCCTTGAAACGGAACCGGGTGATAACCTTTTATATCATTTCTTAAATCAAATTTGGCATCAACACCATTAATACTTTTTAATGGCTCGTATAAAAAGCTGGAACCTCTTCCATCAGATATAGTTTGAATATCGCCAAAGTCAGGACGAGTACTTCGGTAAATTACGTAGCCTTCAAAATCTTTTCCGGTTATCGGGTCTATACTTTCTTCAGAGCCGGTGTCCCAATACAAAGTAACTTTTCTATCATCTGGTACAGCGGTTAATTTTGGCAATGATGGCGGTCGGAAGAAACGATAGTTTTTGTTATAGATATCTTGTACTGTTTCGGCTGTAGTTAAAAGGTCATTTAAGTCTTCACCAAAAAGAAACGCCATAGAGATTCTTTTCGATTCCCCTTTTTTAAGTGAAGTGTATCCTGAACCAAATGTAAAAACAATATCAGCATCATTAGTAATCTGATTAAAGCTTCCGGGGATATTTCTGTTCCATATTACATCATCATTACCCATTTTCAGGTCTGTATTCCATGTTGAACTTGCAAAGCTCGTTAATCCTATCTGATCAGATTCATCAAGATCTGTATATTCAAAATTAGGTTCACCTGGTGCTAATGGATCCGGTCTTCCATCAGGTAATCTTCTGCCGGCAGTCGGGATACCATCACCTTCGCCTTCATCTCCGGTATTGGGAATGCCATCAACACCAACATCATCTGTTTCAGGATTCCAGTCTCCATCATTATCAATTCCATCATCCTGTCTCTCGTCAGTCATTCCATCACCATCGTTGTCAATTCCATCCTCAGGGTTACCAGGACTTTCCAAAAACTTGCAGCCTAAATAATAAACAGGCAGTCCATTCAAACCTGTAGGAGTAGCCGGATTATCAAAAAAGTAAACCATACTTCTTGCATAGACCGGTATATGCTGGACATCAGAGCCGTAGGGTTTTATAAAAGCACCCCAGTCATCTTTGTTATCTGCCTGCCCGCCAATATCCGGATCACCATATATACCAAATAAAACAGAATCCAAATCCTTATCACTAACATTGGTAATTGTCCAGACAAAGAATAAGGCATTTGCAGCTAACGAATTACTCCATTGAAAAGCTCTTGCATCAACTGATACACCAAGCCCTCCTTTTGTAGGATCATTTAAAAACGGATGATATGTGTAGGCGAGAGTATCTCTTATAAACTCAAGATTATCTCTATCGTCCATTGCCCAATAAACTTCAAGATCAGCATTATTTTCACCAACTGTTAAATAGCCAGGCCAAACATATTCACCGAGTGCTTCATGATACCATTCTCTGGGCCAACTGTCAGGTTTTCCATCGTGATCTGAATCGAAAGCAGGATTTGAAGCCATAAACTCCTGTTCAGGATCGGCATAACCTGGCAATGGCTGAAATGTCCACTTAAATCCGGTAACAGGATCTTCATCTCTTAGCCCTGCATAACTATAATCATACATACCATCAGAAATAATTTTTAGCCGAACATTCGGATTCTGATCACTCGGAACCGAAGCCCCAACAAAAGGAGAGAATTGGAAAATGTAAGGAACATCTCTCCAAACCATATCAAGTTTTTCTCTCAGACCTTCACCGCCTAATCCGGCACCAATGCCGCCATAATTCCAGACCTGGCAAAGAACATTGTTCCCATTCATTATATAATACTTTCTATCTTCTTCGCCGGTTATTTTTCTTAGACTCCTGTTATCAGCATTTTTTGAAAGCTGTGATTCGTTAGTACGGCTTCGTGGATATTTTTCCATTAGTGTATTCAAATAATCTTTCACTGCCTGATGTTCAGCTTGTCTTTGCTCAGGTGTCTTTTGTGAAAAAGTTATTGTACTAAATAAGATGAACAAGAGAAATAATTTAATCATTTGATAGTAGCCTATATTTTTCAGCATTTTAGTCTCCATTAAAAAATTAGAATTCCAGCATCAATCCGAGCATAACTTCACGCGGAGCTGAATAAAACTGTGGTTGGTTAAAATATTCAGTAGCCGATGGAATAAGTGGATTTTTATCCGATAAATCATTTGCTGCGCGCGGTCCACCTTGATTCAGTTCCATTGTATAAGTAGATCTTCCTGTATCGTTGTACACAAAAAGCTCATTTCGGGTATCAAACAGATTATAGACTTTCAGAAATACAGTCAGTACAAAATCCGAAAGACTGATAGATTTTTCGATACGCAAATCAACATTTGTCTGAAGTGGTTTTCTTTCGCTATTTGCTTTTAAATAAATTTGTTTATCAAAAAGATATGGCGTATAAGGTAAACCGGTACTTAAATTTCCAACAATAGTAACAAACCAATCTTTTTCTGCACCAAATGAAATAACTCCGTTTAATGTATGCGCCTGATCCCAGTTTAATGGAACAGGGATTTTTTCACTTTGTCTTCCGGAAGAAAGATCAAGGAAAAATGCATCTGCACCGGTTTCATTACCTTCAGCCACCTGAAATGTATAGTCGAGCGATAATGCAAATAACTCGGTTGGAAGTTTTCTTTTGGTTAATGAAAATGTTATGCCTTTAATATTTCCATAATCTTTATTTACATATTTATAATAATAACTGCTAACGCTGGTTCTTATTTTTTGTAATGCAAGTAAATCACGAACATCTTTGTAGAATCCGGTAACATTAAATGCAACAGCATCTGATAATTGCTGCTGTAAGCCTATTTCATAGGTTATGGTCTTTTCTGGATTAAGATTTGCGTTTCCGTAAGTAGGATTTGCAACATTATCCTCAAATGTTGGATTTGTATATAAATAACTGTAAGGCGGCAATTGATAAAAATGACCATAAGAAAAATGTATTATTCCCTGATCTGTTATTGGAAATGAAATACCAAGTCTTGGACTAAAAGAACTTTTTGTCTCTGCCATTTCAAGATTTTTTGTAGGTGCATTAATATCAGGTGCATATTTAGACCTTGAATCAAAAAGATCATATCGGATACCTGCATTAATAATCATACTGGTAAATTCCATTTTATCTTGTACATAAGCCGAAAACTGTCTTGGTTCTTTAGAATACAAATCATGCACCGGGCTTTCAGAGCTTAAAATTGTCGGAGTTAAATATTGAGATGTATCCCGCTGTATGGTAAAATCCTCGAAGTCCATCAGATCATTTTTAAACTTAACACCAAATTTTAATTCGTGCTGATTATCTACCTGACTTGTCAGATCAAATTTTATTTCGGTTGTATGGGATCTCTGATAGTAGTGATCATTTAAAGTACCGCCGGGATAAAAAGTATATGGTGATGTTCTGTTAAGTTTAAATGTTGGCTGATATCTTGGATCAGCATGTAATTTTGATATATCCATTCCTGGTTTAAAAGTAACTTCATTGCCACCTTCATCCAATAATGGAAACAGATATCGTTTATAATCATAAATATTATGTGAACCTTGCAAGGAGTAAAAAGTACTACTGCTTAAGGCATGTCTGATTTCCAAAGAGTTCAACAAACTCCATTCATATCTATTGTAGCTGGCATCAGGATTATATTTAAAGTTATGGTTATAAGTCTTATAATTTGAATTTGAATAGACAACATCATAATTGATTTTGAAGGCAGAAAATGGTTTAATGGTTATTTTAGCTGTTCCCGAAAAATCTTCCGAAGGATTCATCGGAACAATACTGTTATCACCGGATGCAGCAACTCTTATATCTTCAATATTGTTTGGATTAACCCAGATTGAATCATATATAGTATGAACTCTTTTGCCGTACAGGTAACCTTTGCTTTCATTATATCTGCCGGAAAGAAAAAATGTAATAGCGTTGTTGAAAACAGGTATAGGCCCACCAATGGTGCCTTCTATTACGTGATTACTGAAAGGATTAAAATCCTTAATATTAAGAAAAGTCTCGCTGTTAAGACTATAATAATCACCAGTATAAAAGGAAATAGTACCTCTGTAGTTTGCTCCACCCTCTTTGGTAACTGTGTTTACAATTCCGCTAAGAGCATTGCCATACTCTGCATTAAAAGTACCACTGACTACAGATAACTCTTGAACAGCATTTGTCGAAATAGTTACAGTTCTGCTGAAATCAAATGGATTAACAGTAGAGACACCATTAACATTATAAGATACCTCAGATGATCTTCCGCCGCGAATGTGAATTTCGCCGCCTGCACCTTTTGTAATACCAGCCTGCAGTGTTAAAATCTGATCCAGGCTTTCAACAGGAAGTGTTTGAATCTGGCTTTCATCAACAACTGTTTTAGATGATGTTAAATCTTTTCTGATCATTGGATTATGTGCTTCAACAACAATTGTTTCCAGACTAATTGCTTCGCTCGAAAGTTGAATATCAATTCTTGTAGTATAATCTGAGGATACTTTAACATCCTTAACAATTTGCTTTTGATAACCCACTCCGGAAAATATCAGAGTATAGGTTCCTGGTTCGATATTGTTGATAATATAAGTACCATCAACACCCGTTGCTGCACCGGTTGTAGTTCCTTCAACAAGAACATTTATTCCAATAAGTTCTTCGCCGGTTTGTGCATCAGTAACTTTACCGGCAATTTTTCCGGTTATACCAGCAAAAGTATGCACAGAAAAGATTAGTAAAAGGATAAAAAATTTAAGTGAGTTAGAAAGTAAGATTTTTTTCATTATGACCTCTAATGGCGAAATTTATTTTTATTTTCCTTATTAAACTGCCGATTTGGTCAGCTAAACGCTAATTACTTAAAAAACAATAGACCTAAAAGTGATAAAAAAAGTCGAACAACCATTGCAACTTTCTACAAACCATTTTCATATTAACTGCAATTAAAAGCGAGCCGCAGACAAGAATATTTAAAAGACATAAAAAAATAGCTGTCAGAAAAAGTATAAATCAGAATTCTGATAAAAATATTTTTCTGACAGCCCATAAAACAAAACGACTTATTTAAGTAATTGCATTTTCTTTGATACTGTATTAGCTCCGGCAGTCATTTTATAGATATAATTACCGCTTGCCAGTTTTGAAGCATCAAATTTAATGTTATATGATCCAGCATTCATAAATTCATTATTAATCAGTACAGCAACTTCTTTTCCGAGAACATCATAGATTCTTAAATCAACATTTGCTGACTTAGTAATTCCAAATTTAATCTCAGTAGTCGGGTTAAATGGATTTGGGAAGTTCTGATCCAGATAAAACTGAGCAGGAACAACATCGTTTTCTTTTTCAACTGAAACAGGAGTGTGCTGCAAGTCTAAAATAATTAATGGCATAAAACTGTCAGTGGGATTGCCTCTTGAATAACCTTGAGTATAAAGAACTTCATCTTCGGGATCGCCATCAATATTAGCAACGCAAATTACATCCATATCACCATTATCATTCCAGTAAGCAGAATCGATAATTGACATTTCATAGCTTGCCGGATTTGTCTGATCACCACCCTGATATTCTAATCTGAATATAGGATTTTTTGCTGTATTACCTGCCATATATCTTGAACCAAATACTATATCTGGCAGTCCATCACCATCAAGATCACCAACTGCTGCACCGTTTAATCTAACAGCATAAGGTGCAAAATCAGCAATTTCGTAAGAAGTAAGAACATCAGAAGTATCTTCCTTCTCGACTAAATAGACTTTACTGCTTAACCAACTTCCGACAACAACACCTACACTTCCGCCGCCGAAATCAACTTTAACAGAACCTTTGAATGAACTGTTATTACCCATTACACCTGATTGTGTTGGTGATGAAACCCAACCGCCGTTTTCATAAGATATTATTGAAATTGGACCAGCACCTCCACTTAATGCTATCATATTGCCAACTACCACAAAGTCGTAACAAGAACCAATTGAACTTAAGTTCGGATCAGTTTCTCCGCTATACTCAACAGTCCAGGTTTCCAATCCGCCGCCATTATCGGGAATATCATCAACAGATAATACACCAACGTGCCAGGTTCCGGCTCTGTCACAAAATATAAGTTCATCTTGCCCATCACCGTCAGGATCAGCAATTTCAAATTTAACTGGTCTTAAATTGAAATTATTTGCAGTTACTATTGATGTAGATGCATTCGGCAGCCAGGATCCAAATCCATCATCAACTCCCATATTATCACTTCCATCTCCAACATATTCGTAAACTAATACTCTAGCAGGATTAGGATCTGTATCTATAAAATTAACTGGTCCCCAATATATTTCCGGCTTTCCATCTTTATCTAAATCACCCCAAGTAAGTGCAGGCCAGGTATTTTGTTTAGGAACTGGTGCAGTTGCTCCCCATACAGAATCCCAAGTAGCTGTATTAGGATTCCATTCGAATTTATAAATTCTTGGAATAACTTCGTAATCGCGGTCTACAAAATTTGTGTTACAAGCATAAATCTCAGGCAAACCATCTCCATCAAAATCTACACCTGCAATAACATTACCAAATCCAGCTTCAATTTGTGATGGAGGACTGATCTCTGCAGTACGAGGAAATGTTTGTGCAATCAACAGAGAAGGAATCAGTATAGAAAGAAAAAACAACGTTAGAAATATTTTTTTCATATAAGCTCCTGCGTGTTAGTTAAATCATTAGTTAGTTAATTAAATTTTCTATTTTATGTAAAAATACATTTACTTACTTTATAAAAAAATAAATTATTTGAGCAATTGCATCTTTTTAGAGATTTGTACTGAACCGGCTGTTAAACTATAAACATAATTACCGCTTGCCAGTTTTGAAGCATCAAATTTTACATTGTATGATCCTGCGCTCATATATTCATTATTGATAAGAACGGCTACTTCTTTCCCTAGTACATCATAGATTCTTAAATCAACATTTGCTGACTTAGTAATTCCAAATTTAATCTCAGTAGTCGGGTTAAATGGATTTGGGAAGTTCTGATCCAGATAAAACTGAGCAGGAACAATATCGCTTTCTTTTTCAACTGAAACTGGAGTGACATTTGCATCAAGTACAATTATCGGCATAGGATCATCATTAGGATTACCTAAAGAATAACCCTGAGTATAAAGTACTTCATCTTCTGCATCTCCATCTAAATTGCCAGTAGCAACAACTAACATATCTCCGTTATTATCCCAATAAGCAGAATCAATTATTGAAGCAATATAATTTGCCGGATTAGTTTTGTCACCGCCCTGATACTCAACTCTAAGGATAGGCACTTTTGCTGTATTACTTGCATTGTATCTTGAACCAAAGATCAGGTCTGGTTTTCCATTATTATCAATATCACCAACTGCAGCACCTCTTATGTAATTGCAGTAAGGCGCAAAATCAGCTATTTCATAAGAAACCAGAGTATCAGCATCATTTGGATTATCTAACAGATAAACTTTACCGCTAAACCAGCCACCCATAAAAATACTTTTGTTTCCATCATTATTCAAATCAACTACAAGCGAACCTCTGAAAGAAGCATCTTCATTTGCAACATTAAACTGAGGCGGAAAAGTAACCCAACCACCATTTTCATATTTTACCAGAGATATGGTTCCATTTGAATTGAATAACCAAATACGGCTATCAACAACTGCAAAATCCCATTTAGCACCAGTGCCGGCTAAATTTGCATCACCTTCTCCGGAAAACTTCAAAGTCCAGTTTTCCAAACCGCCGCCATTATCAGGAATATCATCAACTGATACAACACCCATGTGAAAATTATTTGCAGCAGATTGATTTGAGAAAATTATTTCCTCATTGCCATCGCCATCAATATCAGTTAGAACAAATTTTATCGGTGCCACACTAAACATATCAGTATTGATAATAGTTGTTTGTGCATTGGGCAGCCATCCGCCAAATCCATCATCAACACCCATATTATCACTTCCATCACCTGGATACTCATATACTACTATTCTATATGGATTTGGATTTATACTTCCATCTAAAAAGTTTGATGGACCCCAGTATATTTCTGGTTTACCATCTTTATCTAAATCACCCCAGGCAAGAGCAGGATAAGTATTTTGTTGAACAATATCAGGTTGTGCACCCCATACTGAATCCCAGGTAGCAGTTGAAGGGTTCCATTCGAATTTGTAAATCCTGGGAATAAGTTCATAATTTCTATCTACAAAATTAGTATTGACAGTATAAATTTCAGGTAATCCATCGCCATCGAAATCTACACCAGCAATGATTCCACCAAATGCCAGTTCAAGTCCTGCAGGATCTTTTATTTCAAAAGCCCGAGGGATTATTTGAGGATAAATGGAAGTAATAAACAGGAAAAGAAAAAAAACAACAAAGTAAGTTTGACGGTTCATTTAACACCTCCTATAAGGTTCGTTGGGAAATAACAACTAAATAAAACAGAAATATTTTATTGTTTTCTGATTTCAAATTAAATAAATGAGTAGTTTTTTGCAATTAAATAATCGGGCATTAACTCAATTCATCAGCTGTTAATTCCGATTGCTCTTCTTACAAATCCGTCTGCAAGTTTTAATTTTTCTTTTGCTTCTTTAAAATCAACTTTAGCAAGAATCATAACTAAAGCAGTTTTTACATGTCCTTTTGCATTTTCAAGTGCAGCAGATGCATCATCATAATTTAATCCTGTAATAGTCATAACAATTTTTTTGGATCTTTCGACAAGTTTTTTATTATTCATTTGCAGATCAATCATCATATTTTCATAAACCTTACCAAGTCTTATCATTGATGCAGTTGTCAGCATATTCAGAACCAGCTTTTGAGCTGTTCCGCTTTTCATTCTTGTTGAACCCATAACTACTTCCGGTCCTACGTTTGGGCAGATTGCCACATCAACTTCAGCAATGTCAAAATCCTTACGTGGATTAGTAGTAATGTAAAGGGTTTTAGCTCCAAGTTGTTTTGCTTTTTTAACTGCGCCAACAACATAAGGTGTTCTTCTGCTTGCAGCAATTCCACAAACAACATCTTTGGAATTAACTTTTGCCGCAGCAACTTCTTTAGCGCCGTTTTCTTCTTTGTCTTCAGCACCTTCCTGAGCGCGAAACATAGCCGCTTTTCCACCAGCGATAAATCCCTCTATCATTCCATAAGGTGTACCGAATGTTGGAGGACATTCTGAAGCATCTACAACACCAAGTCTTCCGCTTGTTCCGGCACCAAAGTAAAGCAATCTTCCCCCGCTTTTTAATGCTTTCACAATAATTTCCACAGCTTGTTCAATATATGGAAGTTCTTGTTCTACAGCATAAGGCACAAGTTTATCTTCTTCATTAATAATCTTAAGGATTTCTGATGTTGAGCTTAAATCAATTTTTAATGAACGTGTATTTCTTTGTTCGGTAGTAAGTTTATTGATTTCTTCAAACAAAGATTTTGAATCGGTTAGTTTATTCATCATTAAATTAAATCTCAGAAAATGATGTTTTAATTTATAAAACTTTAGCTAAATAATTAACATCTGATAAAAATATGAATATCTTTTATGGAAGTGCTGAGGTTCTTATATTTAGATGAACAAATTTAATTTTTACTTACTAATACATATATAAATGATATGACATCCAAAGTTGAACAATACTACCTTGAACTATCCCAGAAAAAGTTAATTTATAAACCAACTGAAAAAACTCCGGTTATACAGGTATCAAATTTTCCGGAGCTTGGCAAAATGACTGCTCTTAGATTTATTGAATGGGTTCAACAAAATCCTAACGGTGTTGTATCACTGCCAACCGGAAAAACACCTGAACATTTTATAAAATGGGTTGCTTACTTCCTAAAGAATTGGGATAAAGATGATGTAAGAGAAATATTGAAAAAAATAGATCTTGATCAAAGCAATAAACCTGATATGAAAGGTATTCAGTTTATTCAAATTGATGAATTTTATCCGATTGATTCTCATCAGCATAACAGTTTTTATTATTACATACAAAAATATTACTTCAGTAATTGGGGATTGGATGTTAACAAAGCACTGCTGATGAACATTAATGAAATTCCTACTGCTAATAATCTTCATTTATCAGAGATATTTCCTGATGAGACTATAGACCTTTCATTAAGAACAAGATGGGCGTCAACTACCTTAGAGAGATATCAGAAACAGACAATAGAATTAGTGGATCAGTTCTGCACAGATTATGAAAAGAAAATAAGAGAAAAAGGAGGAATTGGATTTTTCCTAGGTGGTATAGGACCGGATGGACATATTGGCTTTAATGTTATGGGCAGCGATCATTATTCGACTACAAGGTTAATTCAGACAAATTATGAAACTCAGGCTGCAGCTGCAACAGATCTGGGTGGAGTTGAAGTTGCAAAGAAAAGACTAGTTATTACAATCGGACTTGATACAATAACCTACAATACTGATGCAACTGCTATTATAATTGCTGCTGGTGAAGCCAAAGGAAATATAGTACGTGATTCTATTCAGAGCTCTATTTCCAACAAATATCCTGCTACTGTTTTGCAGCGCTTGCCAAATGCGAGATTTTACTTAACAAACGGTGCAGCCTTCAGATTAGTTGAAAGACGTTATCAGGATGTTTCAGAAGAATCAGAGATATCTCATACATCTGCAGAGAGAGCAATTATTAACTTATGTCTGGAAAGAAATAAATCATTGCTTGATCTTACTACTGAAGATTACAATTCTAATAAACTCACTAAATTAATTCTTGATAGAACAAATAAATCACCAAAACAATTCGGCAAAGAGATTCACGATTCGATCATACAAAGATTCGAAAGAGGAATGCAGCCTGTTTCTAATCAGGTAATTCTGCACACAGGTCCGCATCACGATGATATTCCGCTTGGGTATTTACCATACATAACACATCTTGTAAGAGATGCAAGCAACAGCCATCACTTTGTTACTATGACAAGCGGATTTACTGCTGTAACAAATTCTTATATGCTTGGATTGCTTGAGGATCTAAAATATTATTTAAGCCAGACTGATTTTACTTCAAGATTTACTCAACGCTATTTTGATCCTGAATTTAAAGAAGGAAAAAACCGTGATATCCACCTTTATCTTGATGGGTTAGCTGCACACAGCAAAACAATCAGGAAGGAAGCTGTTTCAAGAAGATTACTGAGAAATATGATTGAGATATACGAAGAAGATAATATATCTTATCTGGAAGACAGAGTTGATGAACTTATAAATTATTTTAAAACACAATATCCGGGTAAAAAGGATATACCTCATGTTCAGAAATTAAAAGGAATGATGCGCGAATGGGAAGAAGAGCTTGTCTGGGCTTTCTTCGGTTTCAATACAAGCGCAGTTTCACATATGCGTTTAGGATTTTATCAGGGAGATATCTTTACTGAAAATCCTGAAATGGATAGAGATGTTATTCCGATTTTGAACTTACTTAAAAAAATCAAACCTACTATTGTATCAGTTGCATTAGACCCTGAAGGCAGCGGACCTGATACCCATTACAAAGTATTACAGGCAACTGCTGAAGCACTTAAACTTTATGAAAAAGAAACCGGAATAAAGGAAGTGAAAGTTTGGGGCTACAGAAATGTTTGGTACAGATTCCATCCTGCCGAAGCAAATATTTTTATACCAGTAAGCCTTAACTCGATGGCAATAATGGAAAATACTTTTCTGAACAGTTATGGCTCTCAGCGTTCTGCAAGTTTTCCAAGCTGGGAGTATGATGGTCCGTTTTCAAGATTGGCTCAGAGAATTCAGGTTGAACAATATCAAACGATAAGATTATGTTTAGGTAAGGATTATTTCTTAAAACATCCTCATCCAAGAGTGCAGGCTGCTTATGGAATGGTATATCTAAAAGAGTTATCACTTGAAGAGTTTTACACTCATTCAGCTGAACTGAGAAAATTAACTGAAAATTATTAGTCAGGATTTAAATGAAACAGAACAGAAAAGATTTTTTAAAAACAAGCGGACTTATAGTTGCAGCCTCTGCTGCGGCTTCAATTCCCACCGCCTCATTTGCGAAAAACATAATTAAAAACAAAGGCTCTAAAATGAAGTTAAGATTTAAACCATATACACTTGAGCTAAAGCATGTTTTTACAGTTGCTGTTTATTCCAGAACTACAACTCCGGTTATGCTTACTGAAATTGAATATGATGGAATAATAGGATACGGTGAAGCTTCAATGCCGCAATATCTCGGTGAGTCACAGGAAACTGCAGCAGCTTTTTTATCAAAAGTTAATCTTGAACAGTTTGATGACCCGTTTCAGATGGAAGATATTCTTACTTATGTTGATTCCATTGATAAGAAAAATACTGCTGCTAAAGCTTCAATTGATATTGCTTTGCATGATCTTGTGGGAAAATTATTAAATCAGCCCTGGTATAAAATATGGGGATACGATAAATCAAAAACTCCGGATACAACTTTTACAATCGGTATTGATACAGCCGAGGTAGTTAAACAGAAGGTTAAAGAGGCCTCTGAGTTTAAGTTATTGAAAGTTAAACTGGGCAAGGATAACGATAAAGAAATGATTAATACCATAAGATCTGTTACCGATGTTCCGTTAACTGCAGATGCTAATCAGGGCTGGACTGACAAGTATCAGGCGCTTGATATGATTAATTGGCTTAATGATAAAAATGTTCTGTATGTAGAGCAGCCTCTTCCGAAGGATATGATTGATGAAAATGCATGGATAACTGAAAACTCACCAATACCTATTCTTGGTGATGAAGCTATACAGCGAATTGGTGATTTGATTAAGATGAAAGACGTTTATGCTGGTGTGGTAATAAAACTGATGAAGTGCACCGGAATGCGGGAAGCAAATAAAATGATTGCTATGGCAAGAGCATTAAACAAGAAAATAATGCTCGGTTGTATGACTGAAACAAGCTGTGCTATTTCTGCTGCTTCACAACTTTCTCCAATGGTTGACTGGGCTGATCTTGATGGTGCTTTACTTATTAAGAATGATCCATTTGAGGGAATGAAAGTTATTGATGGCAGAGTAACTCTGAATGATTATCCCGGTATTGGATTAAAGAATTAAGCTGAACTAATATTATACTTAAAGCAAAAATAACAATGATTTTTAGAGCGTTAAATCATTGTACATTTAAATAATTTAAAACAGCTTTCATTATTGTATTTCTGTTTTTTTCACCCAGAATAGTTTCAAACGGGAAACCAAATGTAATTACAGAATATTCTCCTTTGAATCCAATAACAGAACTAAAATAATTTTCTGAATATCTCATAAGCACTTCACTTCCGTTTAACTCTCCAAGCTCATCCGGTGCTTCCACTTTATAAATTGAATCATTTAATGCTGTGTTAAATTCCAAAGATTGATTTTTTGTTAAAAAGTTTTCGTTAACTGAAATTACTTTTCCGGTTTTTACTGCCCAGCCGGTTTTTAATTTTAATTTAAGAACTTCGTTTGCAAATTTAATTCCGGTGCTGTCTTTGTCTGAGTACAAATCAGTGCCGATATAAGATCCGCTTATAAATAATTTTCCGCCGTTTGTTAAATATGATTTAACTTTTTCTTTAAGTAAATCAGGAAAGACTTCAAATCTTATTTGTTCTTTGTATTTAGGAGCCTGGGTTTTTTTCTGTTCTCCAAATAAAATATCTGTCATTTTGTAATTTGTTAAATCAACTTCACCGCTCATTACTGATTCATCACTGGCAGAACAAAAACTAAATCCGTTTTCTTTTAATGCCTTGCCATGAGTATAAACAAAATCAAATGTGTTTCCGGCAATAACTTTTCCTTCATTGTAGGAATGACTTGCACCGTGTCCAGGATTATCATCTGTAATCCATTTTGAAGCAGGATTAAAGTTAAATTGTGTTCCGGTAAAAGATAAATCATATTTATCCGGAACTCCTTCATCAATAAAATTAGTAAAACCGGAAAAATCAGGTGAATCAAAACTTGCTGGTGCTGAAACACGATCAAAGCCATTTACAATTAGTACCGGATTTGGTGATTTCTTATTAAAGCAAACAGACAGCACTTCTGACGGAAAACTTTCACCACCGTTATTTACAGCCGTAACTTTGAAACTATAAATATTATCTTCTTTCAGATCAGATAATTTTATTTTATTGGATTCAACTATTCTTCCGTTATCAAATCCTTTATTGTTTATTCGTGTGTATAATATAAATTTATCTGCAGTTGCAGTTGGTTCATTCTTATCAATCTGAGCTTTCCAGTTTAGTTCAACTTCTCCTTTATTATTGAGAATTGCTGAAAAGTTTTGCGGAGGTAAAGGTTGAACAACATAATCAAATCCGTTTTGTACAGATAAGAATTTTAACATACCAATATAAATCGATCGTGCAACATCAAATCTGAAAATAGGATCCAATGAAAACTTCATATCATAAAAATTCTGATGTGATAATAACTCTAAAAGCATGGATGGAATATTTGGTCTTGCCGCTTCACTGTACATTGAATTCATAAGCTGTCTTCTTGTCCAGGCAGAATCATAATTTTTCCGTATGTCATTCACAATCTGAGTCTGCACAATATCTGAGAGGTCTCTGTTTGCAAGTCTTGAAACACCATCAGGAAAAACATTCTGAGAATCCAAACCAGGAATGCTGTAAATCATTAATGTTCCGATTGCAGTATCATTTCTGGTAATTCCGGCATCAGTATGGAATGCCAGAGAAAGGTCAATGGGAACTCCTAATCCTTTTTCATCACGTTTTTTGTTAGGACCAAAAGGAGCACCGTATAAATAATTTCCGTATTCAGCACGAGATTGATAATCATCATTATAATCGTTGCTGTTTTTATTCAGATTGTATGTTAGTGTATCCGGCATACCGGCAAATTGCAGCCAATATCTTGAACCTTCTGCAAATTTTGGTTTACCGCTTGTGGTTCCTTCACGTTCAACAATACCCACACCGCCGCCAAATCTAACAGCATCAGCAGAAACAATTCTATCAATATCTTTACTTTGATTTGTTAAAATCACACCCTGATTTTTACTCCTGCCCTTTTCAAATTTAAATGTTCCAAGATAAATCCAGGTTTTCCCTCCGATAGTTTGATTGATCCGAAAATCTGTTTCGCCTCCGGAATGTTTCACTTTGTATTGTGCATCTGTAACATTTTTATCCGATGCTATATAAGAAATGTAAACTGCATAATAACCTGTCTTTGGAATTTCAGGAATCCAGCTAACCGATGAAAAGGGATTTATCATTGAATTGATATATCTGGCAGTTCCGTTATTAAACGGATTTTCACCTTCTTTAATTGTTGGATTTTTTAAAGTGAATCCTTTTTCTGATGAAGTCTTCCAGACAATTTTATCGGAAACTGAAGTTTCTATGTATGATTCTTTGCCCGGATTATCATTATCAACAATAACTTCATTGATTTGAAAATCACGTTCTCTTGGAACAAACACATTAGCTCCTGCATTTTCCAGCATCGGTATAAGATAAGGAATTGTAAAACTTAATGGACCGAGGTCTTCAATTGTCTGAAATAACCGCGCACGCTGCCACATCCATCGCTTTTCATTGTTATTGTAATACCAGCCATGGCTATGCCATAATAAAATATTTTTATTATTCAATCCTTTAATAATCTTAAAAGGTTTGCTGATATTTTGTACAACAGGTATTCTATCTTTGACTGATTTTGTAATTCTTGCTTTATCAATTTTGTTTTTATCAGTTCTGTAAAAATTGGGAATAAGCTCTTCAATATTATAGCCCATAGATGTTACAACTATATTATAATCGCTTAAACTTTCAGTAAAATAATTTTTTATAGTGCTTTTTAACCGGGCTGCAAATTCTTCTCTTATAGGTAATGAAGCAAGTTCTTTACTAAACTGAACAGTAATGGTTCTATTTACACTATCAAACAGAACATTGTTTAACTTAACATATTTTGAAAGATTGAATTCCTGTTTGACCACATCGAACTGTGAAATAAAATTTGAGTTACAATAATCAAACTCTGATTGTAAAGTAATTACTTCTGATGTGCTGCAGGAATTGATAATATAAAATGTAAGGAACAGAAAAAAGATTTTGATTTTTTGCATGTTGATCCAGAGAATTTAAAAGCCCGGCACTACCGGGCTTAAATTTTATTTTATTAGCAGCATTTTCTTCGATGCGGATAGTTCGTTTACTTTAAGTCTGTACAGATATATTCCGCTTGGTAATGCAGATGCATCGAAGTTAAATGAATAATTACCTGAGGTTAAATAATCATTTACTAAAACAGCAACTTCCTGTCCTAATAAATTATAAATCTTAAGTGAAGTAAAGCCAGATTGAGGAATACTAAACTCAATATTGGTTAACGGATTAAAAGGATTTGGATAATTTTGTTCAAGTGAAAATTTCTCAGGAATATAATCCTGCTCTTCTAAACCTGAAGGATTAAATGTTTTAAATCTCCAGATATTGGAATATAAACCTGTTCCGTATTGATTCTCTGCTCTTACTTTCCAGAAATACAAAGTATTTTGATTGAGGTTATTAATTGCAAGAGAAGTATCTGTAATTCCTGATTGATCAACTATGATAGAATTCTGTGAAAAGTCTAATGACCTGGCTAAAAGTAATCTGTAAGATTGAGCGCCGGGAGTTTCAAGCCAATACAAAACTGTATCTACTGGTACATTAACAGTATTATTAAGAGGAGCAGCAAGTATAGTTTTTGACGGAAATCCGGTTGTAAAATTAAACGATGCAGAATAATTACTTGCACCGCCGGCATTAACTGAATACACCCTCCAATAATATTTTGTCTGACCATCAATACCGGTTACTACTTTGAAAGTATCGGTTATTCCACTTACATCTAAAAACATTAAAGAATCAAAAGAAGCTGATCTTGATATCTGCAACCTGTATGATGAAGCAAGATTTGGATAATTCCATCTTAATGTAACAGTATCTTCAACATTTACAGCACCATTTATCGGAAATGCAAGAATTGGAACCGGAGGAGGATTGACTTGCAAAATGTTGCTCATCGTGCTCTCGTTATAATTTCTGTCAAGAGAAGTAACAACAAAATAATAAGGTCCGTTTGGTGATGGCGGTTCACCGGGGATATTTTCTCTGTAGCCTGCTACATCAAGAATGTTTGCTGAGTTCTCCAAATCTGATGGCTGAATATTAGAGTTGTTAAATCTGTAAACAACATATCTGCTTGCAGTATCACCGTCAATTGCAACAGGTGGAAGGTCCCATTTTAATCCTGCCTGTCCACTTGCTAATCTTTCAAATTTAAGATTCTGTGGTGGATTTGGATTAATTACATCTTTCCAATTCATAACCGGTAAGATTGCTTTATATCTGTAAAGATCATTGCGTAAAGAATCTGTTACACCTTTTGGATTTTCCTTAAAATTTTTCGCTCTAAAAAATACTCCGCCCTGAACTTTCGGATTACTTCTATCAAGTCTTATCTGCCTCGGCATTTCACTTGGATTAGTCCAATTAGGAATTCTGTAATAGGCATGCCCAGGATAAAAATGTCTGCCATTTGCATAAACAGAATCAGCCCACCATGGTTGAAGTTTACCGTAATCTTGTCCACCGCCAAATGGCCAATAAAGCTGAGGAGTAAGATAATCAATCGAGCGATTATGAAGCCAGGCAATCGCATCACAATAAATGGAACTATATGCATCCAATCCTGTGATACCAGGAGGAACACCGTTTTTCCAGATACCAAAAGGACTCATTCCAAATTTTACCCACGGTTTTACAGATTGAATTGTGTCATTTACCTGTGCAATTAATAAATTAACATTATCTCTGCGCCAATCGGCAATATTTGTAAAACCACGCGGATACAAAGCAAATGTTTGTGCGTCCTGGTTTGTAATCTGATCAGGCGGATAAGGATAAAAATAATCGTCAGCATGAATTCCATCTACATCATAACGGCTTACAACATCATAAACAACTGAAGTTACATAATCTCTAACCATAGGTAAGCCTGGATCAAGAAATTTGAAATTTGATATCTGTATGATCCAGTCTGGATGCTGATGTGTTACATGGTTTGGTGCAGTAGTATAATTTCCAACTGCTCTTTCAACCCGGTATGGATTAAACCAGGCATGTAACTCCATCCCGCGTTTATGTGCTTGCTCAATTGCAAATTCAAGAGGATCATAATAAGGATAAGGAGCCGTACCTTGAGAGCCGGTTAACCAATAAGACCATGGATCAAATGATGAACTGTACATAGCATCACATTCTGATCTTATCTGGAAAACAACTGTATTAATTCCATCCTGATCAAGTTCATCAAGTAAATCTATCAACTCCTGTTTCTGCTGTGCAGTAGAGGAAGTATTTGAATTTGGCCAATCAAGGTTAGTTACAGTGGCTATCCACGCTGCCCTCATTTCTCGTTTAGGCGGAATTGATTGACTGTAAATTGATGTAACAATAAATAATGATAAAATAATGGTAAGCTTTTTCATGGCGTTAAATAATTATGATTAATAACTGTTTAAACTTAATCAATTTTTTTTAATAAGATAAACCTGTCTGACAAAAAAAACAGGCACGCTTTAACGTGCCTGCTTTAATCAAGAATTGTAAGAATATTACTTTAAGAGTATCATCTTGTTTGTTATTCTTATACCATTAACATTCAATTGATACAAATAAGTTCCGGATGCTAAATTAGCAGCATTAAAATTAACAGAATGCGAGCCGGCAGTTAATTCATTCTGTACTAATGTTGCAACCTCATTGCCAAGCATATCATAAATTTTTAGTGTTGTAAAACCGCTTGCTGATAATTCAAAGTTAATTTTTGTTGTTGGGTTAAACGGATTAGGATAATTCTGAGAAAGCTTATATCCATTAACAACAATTTCACCCTGGTCTTCAACACCAACAGTTTTGTCAACTTTTTGAGCTAGCGGATAACCTGAACCGGCAAAGCAGCCGATGTATGCTGTATTTCCACTAGGGCTAAAATCAATAGCACGTGGTCTTTCAGCAGGACTTTGAGGTACAACAAACTCCCATTTCAAACTGTCGAGTACTTGGCTTGTTGAGAGATCAAACTCATACCAGGTATTAGGTGTAAACGGTGGATCTGGCATATCATTATATGAACCAGCAGAAACCCATAAATGTCCGGTAGCTTTGTTAAATGCTATTGACTCACAATCTACGCCATCCATGATAGTTCCTACTGAGTCAAATGCTGAAAACTCATCAGGTCTGTTATAAACTATGATTATTCCTCTTGAATAACTTGGGAAATAAAGAGTATTACCATCAGCAGAGCATTCCATACTTCTTGAGAAACCGGATAGACTAAATGATACTACATCTCCTAAATAGTTAAAATCAGCGTCATACTCTTGAATTACAGATCCGGCATTAGTAACCGGTCCAACGAAGATTTTTCCATCAGCGCTAACTGCTGGAGCAGTAGGTGATGTTCCTAATGTAAGAGTAACTTTGTTCATACCAGCACCATCCTGATAATTAACTCTATACATTTTCTGATTACCAAAAGTGATAAGTATGTTACCATTGTGATCTGCTCTCATTCCTCTGACGTTGCTGCCTTTTAGAGTATCATTAATTCCATTACCAACAACACGCCATACAGGTGAAAATGAAGCAGGAGTCCCATCAGGATTAAAAACACGAATCAGATTTGCTGTTACAGTATCTGAAGAACCTGCAGGCAGATATTTTTCAGGATTAAAATTTCCTAACCAGACTTTTCCATCAGGATCTACAGCAATACCGTGTAACTGCCCCAGTAATGAACCATCAGGCCAAGCACCTGTGTTAACCCATTGCGAATGCCCGGTTACAGTTAATAATAACACTGCAACCAGCGAAAACAGAAGTTTTTGTTTCATAGCTTACCTCTCTATTTTATTGTAAGTAGTTTGTTAATTAAGTTCAATTATCTTCCAAAATAAGGAGCCCCTGGTTTTTCCATATCAATTCTAATAATAGTCTGAGTTAAATTATCAAGAGAATTTCTGGTCATATATAAAAAATTACCGGCTCCCCAGCATAATGAGTTTACAGATGAATTAAGAATTCCCGGATATAGTTTTTCAAATGATTTGTCAGAATGAATTACATAAATAGGATCTTTTTTTGCATCAGTTCCAATATAAATATCTCCATCAGCAGCAATTGAAATATCATTAAGTTTGATCACCGAATCAACTTCTGCGGAAAAATTAAAATATACTTCGGGTGTTCCGATATTATCTGCACTTATAACAGGCACCTTCCATAAAATCTGCTGGTTATTTGATGTAGCAACAGCATAAATTGCCCCATTAAATATCTTAATAGCATTTATATTTCCGTCAAATGGAAATGCCTGCACCACTTTTGCCGGTGTAATACTGAGAATATTTCCATTCGCACCAACCCATAAATTCAAATTCTGGTCAAAATCAGAGTCATTAGCATTTCCGCCACCTGATGGAGTTAAATTTACATAAATAGTTGAAGGAATACCTTCTGAAGCTTGAAATATTGCCCTAACCCTTCTTGCACCATAAATAACGGAAGAGGGACCAAATGTTAATGAACTAAAGAATGACTCAGCACCATTAGGTGCCCATAGACTAAGGTTGCCTTGTGGATCTAATTTAAAAATACCAGCTCCTATTTGTTTAGCAACAGAGGTATATACATTCTCATTTGCATCAACAGTAAGAGCATAAGGAGTTCCATTATTAGCCGGATCAAATTTGAAGATTTCTACAGCAGCAGGAGCTAATTTATAAAACATTATATTACTAAAATCCTCAACCTTAAATACTGAAGCTTTTACCTGAACAGAATCAGAAATAACATTTGGAGGTCTTACTTTTAATTGTGTTGATGTAGCGGTCAAAATCTCACCTTTAACTCCGTTAAAATACACCATATTCTTAGCTGGATCTGAAGAGAAGTTTGAGCCGTTAATAGTAAGTACTGTTATTCCTGCCAAACCTCCATTACTCGGTTCTATAGAATCGATTGACGGAGGTGTAGTAGGAAGGTCAATCAATTCATCAAGCCCCGAATATGGGTCTTCACTACAAGCGGACAAGAATAAAGCAGTTAAGATAATTAAACCTAAGTATTTGTATAATTTTATCATTTTTATACTCATAAAATTTATTAATAACCAATATTAACTGATACTCTGTGTACATCATTAAAAATACCAAATGGTGTATATGAGTAATCAATAGAAAATTTTACTTCTGATAAATTTTGTTTGAAACCAACACCGGCACTGAATTCCTGTTCATCAGTTGGAGTAGTTATTCCTGCACGAAGTGAAAATGTATTCATAAAAGTATATTCACCACCCAAAGAAATCTGTTCAGGATAATCTCTCGGATGTGAAGCATCAACTGAAAAAAGGAAAGAATGCATTTGTTTATCAATTTCCCAGAGGTCAAGCATATTCATAGATACACCGATTTTAAATGATAACGGAAGCTGAAAACCATCTTCATCATATCTGACTTCGGTAGAAAAGTTTCTTACATTCATACCAAAATCCAGGCTTTTAAAACCTGTATGATAAAGGATACCAAAATCGAATACCATTGCATTAACTGATTTTGATTCAACAATCTGATCGCCGGTTCCGGTCAATCCTGATACAACAGTACCTAATGATTGACGAACATATTTTATATTACCGCCAATAGCAACTTTTTCAGAAAGTGATTTTGCATAACCTAAACCGATAGACATAGCAACAGGCTTAAATGTTCCAACATCAAGATATCCATCATCGTTAGAAGCAACCACAGTGCCCAGAAATTCGCCGTAGTCAACAGCTACCAGAGACAAACCGAAAACACCATAATCACCATCAAATAAATTTAAACCGACTGTTCCATAAATGTAATTAATATCAGCAATCCATTTAGTTGTTCCGAAAGAAAAATCCGTCATTCTGTTTAACTCAGCCATACCTGCAGGATTATATAACAGCGAGGTAGAATTACTTGATAGTGATGTAAATGCATCTCCCATACCACTTGCTCTTGGATCAAGTGAAACGCTTAAAAATTTCACCCCTGTCTGAGCAAGTTTTTCATTTTTTTGAGCATACCCGCTCTGTGCAATCAGTAAAAATACAAGAATGAAAATTACGATTATTAAACTGTTTTTTCTCATTTATTTACCTATAACTTTTTCATCAGATTAATGAGTGAAATAATTATTCAAAAAGATCTACTTTAATTACGCCGGTACCATTTGGAACCAGATTATTTTGCCGCTGCATCGTGTATGAAACTCCGCTTTGTGCAGAGTTAGGAATTGCAGCAGAAAATAAGATCTTTGATGGAGTACTGCCGGAGGTTTTTCCATTATTCCACTCAAGTGAAATAAATACATTTTTACCTGATAAATCAGTTGGAAAGGTTAAACCAGCCGGTGCATTCAGCAGAAAATCTTCACCCGGGAATGAATAACCTGCAGATGTTGAAGAGTAACCTTTAAATAAATCTGCTGCTTTGGGATTTGTAAATCTGCCTGTTGAAACGTAAGTACCATTAATTTCAACCCAGCCTTCATATCTCCAGCCGCTATATAATACAGGTAACTTTAATCCCGCAACCGGTACAGCGGCAGTTAACAGTGAGTCGATAAACCACACGCCGCTTAATTCATCTGTTCCGGGTCCGTTTGTTGGTGTGGACAGTGTAAATACAGCTGAAATATTATTCATTTGATCGGCTTTTTCTCCAACATCAAAAACACAATTACCATCTTTAATTCTTCCTGAAAGAATAACCCTTGCTGAACCAAAAGCAAAATTAGAATCATTAACTGCTGCTTTTCTATCAACTGTGATTTTAAGAACCTGAGCATTTGTTAAATAACTCAATGGCTGTTCCGATTTGAAATTAATCTCTCCGTTTGCATCTGCATCTAAATTAAAAGCCTTGATGGGTTTAAACTTAGTATTATCCTGTGCATACCAGCAAACAAATGTCATAGTATCAGGTATTGCAGGTAAGCCTGTCAGTTTAACTTCAAGTGATGCAGTATTTAGTGTATCACTGTTTTCAAAATAATCACAACTTGTTAATGTAACGGTCAAAATTAAAAACACTGAAATTAAATATTTCTTCATCCGAAATGCCTTACTAATTTTTATTTGTTTTTTCATAGTGGTATTACCTTATCACTGCAAATTTAGAAATATGATTCTTACCTGTTGTGTTATCAGTTATAACAGCTATGTAAATACCGCTTACAACAATCTGGTTTGAAGAAGTTACATTATACCAGTAATCATCACCGCTTCCGTTTGTATGTTCAATGATTTTTACCAATTCACCAAGTTCAGTATAAATTCTGATGGTACACATACCAGGTATATTGTAAAATGCAATTTTATCTTCATCAAGACTGCCGGGGAATTTAATACCATTGTACACAAATGGATTTGGAACTATTCTGATATCATTTAAGTTTTTACCGGCAGGTCTTTTAAGATTTGTAGGATCATAAGTCTGTGTATAATATCTGCTGCTCTCTAAAACTCCACCTGATGGTGTTGCAACTCCGCCAGTGTTTGTGCGATAGCAGGTCATATAATAAAAATAATTAAATCCTCGTATCAAATTAACATCCTCAAAGCTTGTAGTTGAAGCCGGAAGATCAGCAATTATTTCATAATCTTTATCATAATCACCAAGTGCTCTGTATATACGAAAACCTTCAGGAGGATTAGGATCACCGCTTCTCAAAGACCAGCTTAATTGGATTTTATCACCACCGCCATTAACTTCAAAAGTTGCGGGAGGTAAAGGCGGCTGCGGAATATCCCAATTATTCTGGAAATTTGCAGTTGCTCTTTCCCAGGTTGTAAATAGCGAATCCTTTCCTTTTTGAAGAACCAAAATATTTTTATCAATTGCATTTAGCTGCCCATTTTTAAACTGCCTTCCATACTTTACCTGATCAGCACGATTCATCCCGGCAGCCCCTTCAACAATAACGATACGGATACTTTCACCGAATGGTATATCATAGGGCCCAAAAGCATTATCAAAGGAAAAACCGCCACCGCTGCTAAGAAACGGATTAGTAGTCTGATTTGCCAAAGCAACTACATCAGGGCTTGTTGTGCCGGTTATAACTTCTGCATGTCTTGGAACAACATGTCCCTGTGCCATTTTTAAATACTGCTGAGTCATACGATCAATATTAAACGCATTATCCCTGCCTGCTAAGAACAAAATACCATCAGAATCATAATATGTTGTAGTTGACGGCTGGGTTTGATCATCACTCTTATCATTGTAGGACTTATCAGCGTGAAGTGTTAAAGTTCCAAGGAATTGTGTTCCACCAAGCCTTCCGATAGTATCATCAGAAGCATTCCAGGTTAAAGCATTAGAATTCAATGCCCATATTGGTCCGCCGATATTATTATATGAAACATCTTTTTCGGTAGTGTAGCCGTGCCAAGAATACTGTGTTCTGAAATTATTTGGATTGTCAGCATCTACTCTTCCATCGCCGCGGGCATCATTCATTGTATTTTTTCCCCAGCCGGTTGAATTACCAATAACATATCTGACCGATTGATTAACAGCATTTCTGTATGTCCAGAAAGTATAAAATTCCTGGATATTATTACCGGGTAATTCAATTTCATCATCAGCATCAGTATTTCCTGTATTAGTAAAGGTATAATCATATACGATATAGTTATCATTATACTGCTGGCTGAACTGGAATATTTTTCTTTCCATTGTAATACCAAGCTGGGTGTTAACTATATTATTAATCATTCTATCCCATTTCATTGTTTCATCAATCTCATCAATTGTAACATCCTTGGAATAAGAAGGAATACCATCAACTGTAACAAAAGTTGGTTCAAATTTAGATATTATTTCCATCTTAATCGGATAAGCAGCAAAGAATTGAGGGTTACGCGGACCTACCGTTACAACTTTATATGGATAAGTAGTTCCGGTTTCATCAGTAAAATTTCTTGCACCGATCCACCAGCCTCTTGCCGCCTGCATATCTTGTGCTCTGTAAATTGCAGGCCATTGCATACCATATTGTTGTCTTAAAACAAATCCCTCTTCAATCTCGCAGCCAATAGATGAATACCAGTTATGTAAAGAACCGGCACTCATCCAAACATTATCAAACTGTGCATTTGATATAGATTGAAAAAACAAAACTGCAAACAGAGGCAGAAGGAACTTGACCTTATATTTTATAATTCTGTAAAAATTCATTAGTACCTCTTATTTAAATTCTTTCTATAACTGTTATAAATTGATATTAATTTTAAAACCAAAGAAAACATCTCTTGGATTAAGAAAAGAAGCATAAGGTAAATTAGGCATATCTATATAAGCTTTGTTCTTAAGAACTTCATCAATTCTTGAATCACTAACCTGAGACCAGTTTCCTCCAGACCATTGGAAATATTTTCCGCTTGAAGCATCAAAATAATATGCTGAAGTATTTGGATTTGTTATTGCACTTAACGAAGATGCATATTCAAGCGGCTGGAATGCAACTCCGTCTGCTCTAATATCGCCTGGGTTATCATCACCAGGTATATTACCATAGGAATTAAAATCCTTCACGTTATCAGCCGGTAAATGCAGTGATCTCATATAAAAATCATAGTCATTCAAATCCATAAATCCAGCTCTGTAACTCATATACTTAATATTAAAGACATTGATTACATCTACAAAAAACTCCAGATCAATAGTACCAAGATCAAATGTTTTTGAAAGTCTGATATCAACATTAAAAAAGTCATTCCATTGGAAATTATTTGCATATCCGCCAATAACACCGCCGCCGCCAGTCCAGCTGAAATAATTACCTGATGTCCAAACTGCAAGGATACTTAATCTAAGTTGATCCAGCATAGAGATATTTCCTAACTGCGGTCCCCAGCCAACAGGTGTAAACAAATCTATATTAGCTCTGCCATAAGGGCGTGGAACAGGACGCGACTCATACAGCTTTTTGGTATTACGTGCTTCATTTCGATAGTCAAGCGGATTTTGGTACACAGTTCCTAAACCAAAATAACCTGAGGTTGAAACCTGATAAGTATAGTTGATAAACCCTGTAATCCAATCCCCTCTGTTTTTTCTGATATCAATCTCAAATCCGCGGATATCCTGAAAGTTGTTTGGCTCAGGTAATGAATAACTTACACTGCCGTTTCTGCTGATATAAGTAACAAGCCTTGTCTGATCAGTTACATCCTTATAATATCCTTTTATCGAGAGCAGAAATTGGTCATATATATTTTGTTCAAACCCTAATTCATATGCAATTGTTCTCGGCAGGTCTTTTGACGGATTTGCCATTCTGGTTATATTGAAAAAGGCTTCACTTCTTCTTAATAAGAAAAGGTCTTCGGGAGTTGGCATCGAAAAGAAGTGACCGTAATTAAAATATAATTTACTGTCTGTTGTTATAGGAAATGCAACTCCTAATCTTGGACTAAGATTAACTTTCATTTCAACTTTTTCTTTAGAAAGTAGAGTATCAATACCACCAGCTAATTTACCTGATAAAGCAGGATCAAATGTATCATAGACATACCAATCCCCGCCCGGATCAGATATATCCAATCTTAATCCTAAATTAGCAATCATACCTTCAAACTCTAATTTATCTTGTAAGTATGCCGACATTCTTTTGGGAAAGGTATGCCATACAGATTTTGCATTGTTTGTCGGTAGCGATGGCTCAATCAAAGCATAGTTTACATTATTATCAACATAAATGAATTCAAACCCGGCTTTTGTCTGATTAAATCTATCCATCTGGCTTGTATAATCAAATTTTAATGTATAGACAGCTATCTTACTGCTATCGCGGGAGTTACTAAAACCTAATCCCATATTCATTGATGAACCAATACCGCTGCTTGGACCACTGAAAACACCAAATGGTGATTCATCAAAGCCAATACCGCCAAAGTAATATAAAGTATTAACATCTCTTTGTCTGCCTGGATTTGTATCATAGTAAGTGCCTACTCTGCTTCCCAGTACATCATAAAATGTATGCGGACTAATTACATGTGATAATTTGAATCCAACCATATTTGTATTTATAGTACTTGGATTCCAATAATCCGTAGCATAAACTCTTGCATCAAGATAACTGGCACCTGATCGAACATCTATCTGCTCTGTAATACTGCTTGGCGATGTAAATAAACCAGGTCCGCCGGAACGGCTGCTGTTGGTTCCTGTTTGTCTTCCCAATAATCCTTCAATGGAAAGTTTCATCCCTTCATTAATGTTTGAAGTTATTTTTATTTGTCCGTTATAATCTCTATATCCGCTAGTTGCTAAAGGGTATAAATACATTTGCTGTTTTCTTCGATATGATGCGGCAAATCTTAATCCGCCAAGTTCTTCACCACCGGGAACCGGTCCACTAAAACTCATATCAATATCAAAGTCCGGCTGTGTAATATCAGTTTGTTTTCTGTGCTGCCACAAAAAAACCTTTTGTGCTGCTTCAGGTGTAAGATCATTATCAGGATTATCATCACCAAGAAGTTCTTCCGATACTTTATTCCAGCCTCTGAATTCTTGATATTGTCTTTGAGTATAAATATCCCATGCTCCTGATTTTGTACCTGTCCAGGCAACTGCATCATCAAGAAATGGTCTTATCCAATATGAGTTAGGAGAGTTTATTGCATCGCCAAAATGTTTTCTTCCTGCAGGTCGGTATCTGCCAAGCATCGAAAATGAATATTTATCTCTTTTGCCCTCTTTGGTAACAACGTTTATCAGTCCTGAACGGATGTTTCCATATTCAGCATTAAAGCCGCCGGTTTGAATCTGCAACTCTTCGATAGAAGTAAAACTGATTCCGGTATAAGGTGTATTATCTCTTTCATCTCTTAAGGTAATACCATTTACTACAAATGCAGTTTGGTCAGCAGCACCGCCGCGAATTGTAAGCCCTTGAACGCCAGCTTGTAAACCAATAATACTTGATACACTTACAACAGGCATGGATTTTATCTCTTCCACGTTAAGATTAACAACACTAGATGATATGTCCTGTTTAACAATAGGTTGTGTAGCAACAACTACTACCTCTTCAGTAAGGAAAGAAGTTGATTGAAGATTTGCATTGATTTCTGTTGTTAAACCAATATTAACTTTTACATCTTTAAAAGACTGGGGAGTATATCCTACCATTGATATTCTTAAACTATACATCCCTGGCGGAACGTTAAGAATAACATAATACCCTTCGATGTCTGTTGCAGCACCAATGGTTGTACCTTCAAGTATAATATTTGCCCCGATAAGAGTTTCACCGGTGGTTGCATCTTTTACAATACCGGTAATTTTACCAACTTGACCTAAAACGGACATTGAAGAAAAAGTTAGGATGAGTATAAAATAAAGTAGCAATTTTCTCATGTATTCTTACTCCTATATAATTCTCTTAATATCAGAGAAAAAAAATTTATTAAAGGTCTTATTGCTTTTTAAAAGTCAGTTATTTTATAGAACAAAACCGTAAAAGACTGATTTTACACTAAAAAGCTAATCAAATTAGTTTCTAAAGTCAATTGTTTTATTAGTTTGATATTTCACTGAGGTTTATCAAGACTTTACAATTTACTATTTGCTTTTTTCCTGGCTAATAGTTCAAAAGTTCTTATTCTGTCTTTGTAAGTATTATTAAGATTCATTTTAACAATATCCAACCGGGCATCCGAGTTGCCTTCCCATCTTCTGCACAAGTAGATTGAATGATAAATTCTTCCGATCTTAAATTGTCTGCTAACTGCTAAACCAATTGAATAATCTTCCCCATAACTAACATTTGGTATTTTAATTTCTCTTAACAATGGTGTAAAGAAAGCCCTTGGTGCTCCTAATCCATTTATTCTTAATGCGTTGTTTGGACCATTATCGTCAGTCCATTCTTTATGATCAATCAGTCCCGGCGGCAGCTCATTAAGATTAAAATCTGTTATCTGATAAGAACCAATAACCATTCCGCATTTTTCTTTATGAAATACATCAACAATTGTCTGAAGCGTATTTTCATCTTTATAAATATCATCACTATCCAATTGCACGGTAAATCTTCCGCATTTGTTATGATGAGCGCCTGCATTCCAGCAGCCGCCGATTCCAAGATCATTCCGCTCAGGAATATAGTGAATCAGTCTTTCATCATTTGATGCCAGTTTTTTAATAATATCAGTTGTGCCATCGGTTGAATGATTATCAACTACGATAAGATTGAATTTGAAATCAGTTTTTTGTTTAAGTACAGATTCAATTGCATCACCAATTGTTTTAACCCGGTTTTTTACCGGGATTATTACAGATGCTTCAAATTCAAAATTTTTTGCTGCGGATAAATCAATCTCCTTAAAAGGCGGATGAACATAAGCATCGATATCTTTAAGATACTGCGTAACAGCTTTTTCCATTTCAATCTGTACTTCCCTGTTTTTAGGATCAACATAGCTAAAGTGCTTTTCTTCAGTTCCAATCTCTTCCGGACTTTCAACTGTGTATAAATATTCCGGCACTCTAATTATTCTTCCGAGCTGCGCCAATCCAAGTCTAAGATTATACAATCCGGCAAATCTAAAATTACTTTCATCTCTCTTTGCAACACTCTTAAGTAAGTCTGTTCTAACGAATAATATTTTACCAAAATCAAAATCATCTCTTAAACTTCCTTCCTGATAATCAATAACAGGATGAGGGGTAAGTTTGCCTTTATCTTCTTCATAAAAGTCAGAATATACCATTGAAGCATTCGTGTTTTTTGCAATCTGAAAGAATCTATCCAAACAAAACTGTCCGGGTTTTATTGAATTCTGTTCACTAATAATCATTGTATATTCGGTGGAAGAAAACTGGGCAAATAATTTTATTGTTTCACTGCTGTTAAAATGCTTTGAATGGATTACTGTTGCTTTTTCAAACGAGGAATACTTTTCATCAGAAGAGACAATAATTATTTCCTTAATCAGTTCGGATTCAATGAGCTGCTTAATAGTTTTGGCGTTCTGTTTATGGCTTCCCTGCTGCAGAAAAACAGTTACTGAATTTTTCATTTTTCATCTCAATATTTTTTTATCTGTGTTATAAAGATAAAGCATCACACCATAATAAAACAAACTGATTATCTGCTAATTTTTTTTTATCTTTCAACGTCAAATACTAAATTAAATTAAGCAAGGTTTCTAAGATGAAAAAAGTATTTTTATTTTTAATTATTCTTTCAGTTTCTGTATTCCCACAACATAAGGCTCAGCTTATAATAGATGGAACGCAGGAAGAAGCAGCTATAAATCCACAATACTCACCGGATGGTTCTAAAATAGCATACACTAAATCTGGTTATCAGGGTTTATTTATATATGATTTAACTAATAATTCCACAACACAATTAACTGATGAAATAGCGGCTGGATTCGGTTATCAATGGTCTTCGGATTCCAAGAATATTTTAACACGTGTTGCAAAATATGAAGATATGAGAAGATATAATGCAGTAAAGATATTTGATGTTGAAACTAAAAGTTCAAATCAGTTAAATGAATATAAAACAATGATGCCCTATCTTCCACAATGGACAGATGGCGGTTCAAAAGTTTATCTGCCGGTAAAAGGTGTTAATGAGGTTTACAATTCAGGATTAGAAAAAAGTTTAACCGGACTTAACAAATATCTTGTATTTGAGAAAGGCAATAAATTAAATGTCCTCAACTTGTCAACTAATTATATTAATACATTTGAGCCTATAAGAGATGCTGAATATATAAATATTAGTTTATCGCCAGATCAATCGAAAATTGTTTTTGAAGTAATGGGCGGAAACATGTTTAAAATTAATATTGATGGTTCCGGTTTAACTGATTTAGGAAGAGGCAACAGACCAAAATGGTCTCCGGATAGCAAAAATATTATTTATATGATAACTGAAGATAACGGATATGAAATCACTTCTTCAGATATTTATCTTATCAATTCCGATGGCAGCGGAAAAAATAATTTAACCAACACAGACACAATTATAGAGATAACCCCTTCCTTTTCACCTGATGGCAAATCAATTTTATTTGAGAACTATCTGGAAGGTTCAATTTATTTAATGAACATTGAGTAACGGAGTAAGAAAATGAAAAATCTAAATCTAAAATTGTTTACTATAATACATCTGATATTATTTATCTTCTTATTAACCGGTACAAAAAGTTTTGCTCAACAGGTAACCGGACTTGCAGGCTGGAATATCTATATTGACCCCGGACACAGCGGCTATGAAAACATGGGTATTTATAATTATTCAGAAGCTCAAAAGACCTTACGGGTTGGATTAAATCTCAGGCAAATGCTTACCGACTGGACTGATATTGATACAGCTTACATCTGTAGAACAAACGATCAGCAAAATGTGTCACTTACACAAAGAACTGATCAGGCAAATGCACTTGGTGCAGCACATTATCACTCAATTCATAGCGACGCTGCAACTATGGGAGGTTCTGCTAACAGTACTTTAATTATGTGGGGTCAGATGGGAATTGGCGGACCCGAGAAAACTCCTCCAGGCGGTAAAAAAATGTCTAACATTATGATCGGATTGTTAACAGCAGGCATGCGTACAAATACACGAGGAGCAATGGGAGACAGAGATTTTTATCAGGTTGCTGGTTCATTACCATATTTACATGTTAACCGCGAAACTAATATGGCTTCAGAATTAAGTGAAGCCGGCTTTCATACTAACCCAACCCAAAACCAGTTGAATATGAATGCTAAATGGAAAAGGCTTGAAGCAAAAACAAAATTCTGGACAATACTCAGATATCATAATATTGCCAGACCATTTGCCGGTACTGTTGTAGGTATTATTAAAGATTTGGAATCAGGATTAGCAATCAATGGAGCAATTGTTTCACTTGAAGGACAATATGATACCACAGATACTTACGAATCACTATTTCATTTATATTCTACTGATCCGGAACTTTTAAGAAACGGATTTTATTACTTTGAAAATATTTCACCGGGTACTCATCAGATTCAGGTTTTGGCAGAAGGTTATGATCCCTATACAGCTAATATAACAACACAGGATACTTTCTTTACTTTTAAAGATATTAATCTTATTTCAAACCTGCCTCCAAAGGTAGCTTCTACAACTCCCGCTCAAAATGATAGTATTTATCCCGGAGTTGAAAATGTTGTTATTTATTTTTCACGTCCGATGGATAAAACATCAGTAGCATCAAATATTACTGTTACACCAGCAGTAAGCTATACTTTGAGCTGGACTAATAACGATAAAACTTTGACTATTAAGACTGATAACTTCAATTTTACCACTCAATATGATATTACAATCAGCGGCAATGCAAAAGATAAATACGGACATCTGTTTGATGGTGACGGTAATGGTATTGGCGGTGATCCTTTTACACTTACAATTACAACTAAACATCCGGATTTAACAGCACCTTCGATAACTTATGTTTATCCTTCAGCTAATGCTGTAAATGTTGAATACAGACCAGTTCTAAATATATCTTTCGATGAATTGTTAAAAACATCAACAATTTCAAGCAGATTTAAAGTTGTTAGAAATTCTACTCAGACTAATGCAGCAGGTATTTTAAAACACTATGCGGTTAATGGAAGAAGTGTTTTAAACTTTTTTGTTTCAGCTCCGCTCATAGAGAACGAAGCATACACAATAAAAATACTGGCAGGAATGGAAGATGTATTTGGTAATCAAATTGCAGAAGATCATAATTATGAATTTTCAACCGGCAGCTCTAATTACTTTACAGAAACTAATATAGATAATTTTGAAGCCGGAGTTGGTAACTGGTGGCAGCCGGGTAGTTCGGGCAGCACTATTGGAATCTTACCTTTATCAACAAATATGGCTCTTTCAACTGCTATACTTAATCTGAATACTGCGAGTACAAAATCAATGCAACTAAATTATGAATGGGATACTTCAGCATCAGCATGGCTAATAAGAGAATATTTTACTCCAACTACTCCATCTTTTGGTACAAATACATTACTTCAGGCTTTTGTATTTGGCGATGGATCAAACAATAAATTCAGATTTGCTGTCAGAGAAACATCGCCGGGCAATTTTGAAGTAAGTCCTTGGTATGATATAAACTGGCTCGGCTGGAAGTTAATCAGCTGGGATCTTTCTCAAGGACAAACAGGAAACTGGATCGGTAACAATATTCTTGAGCCTCCATTAAGATTTGATAGTTTTCAGTTAACATATACACCGGGTAATCTCAGCACATCAACAGTATATTTTGATGATCTCAGAACTGCTGTTTTTGCTCCATCCGATGTTGAACAAGAAGATGGAATTACTCCAACAGAATTTGTGCTTCAGCAAAATTATCCGAACCCTTTTAATCCGGTAACACAAATAAAATTCAGTATTCCATCATCATCAAATGTTAAGTTAATTGTTACTGATATTTTAGGAAGAGAAATAACCGCCCTGGTTAATGATGAATTAGCAGCCGGAAATTATAGCGTTAGTTTTGATGCAAATAATCTTTCAAGCGGTGTTTATTTTTACACTTTGGTTACAGACAATTTTAAGCAAAGTAAGAAAATGATTTTAATGAAGTAAATTATCAAACCCTTCCTTAGTGAAGGGTTTTTTATTTTTAAAATATGTTTATCTAATGAAGAAATTTTTATTATTATTTCTGTTGTTCAGTACTCTGATTTTTAGCCAGAATTTTCAATTTGCCTGGCTGTCTGATATACACGTTGGCAATCTGATTTCTGAAGAAGACCTGAAAAGATCTGTAATTGATATAAATGCCCAGAAGAATATTCAATTCACTATTATTTCCGGTGATATAACTGCTGATGGAGCTTTATCAGATTTGATAATCGCAAAAAATAATCTCGATATGCTGAACAAACCATATTATATTATTCCTGGCAACCACGAAGCTAAATGGTCTGAATCAGGATGTACAGATTTTGCAAAATTATGGGGATATGAAAGATTCGTTTTTGAATTTGATAAATTTTTGTTCATTGGACTTTATGAAGGCCCATTAATGCGAATGGCAGATGGTCATTTCTCTCCTCAGGATTTGCGATGGTTAGATTCTGTAATTAATAATATGCCGGACATTGATAAGCCAATAATCTTCGTTACACACTATCCGCTTGATCAAAGTATCGCGAATTGGTATGAAATGACTAACCGTCTAAAAAAAATTAATACTCAGATTGTTTTTTGCGGTCACGGTCATAAAAACGAAGTTTTCGATTTTGAATCTATCCCCGGTGTAATGTGCAGATCAAATTTAAGAGGTAATCAAGAAACCGGAGGTTATAATCTTGTTGAAGTAAAAGATGACTCTGTTTTCTTCTATGAAAAAAATCCGGGCAATGAAAAAAAACTATGGCATAGTTTGCTCTTGAAGCAAAGAGACTTTGATAAAAACCTGCCGGAACCAACAAGACCTGATTATTCAATTAACTCAGTTTATCCAAATATTAAATCAGTATGGAAGATAAACACCGGTTACACAATTGGGTCATCAGCAACTGTAACAGACAAATCAGTTTTTGCAGGAGATGTTTCAGGAACATTCTATTCAATAAATATCAGCAACGGAAATATTCAATGGAAATATAAAACAGATAACGCTATCTACTCTACTTCTGCAGTAAGCAGCAGTTTTGTAGTTTTTGGTAGCGTTGACAGCAATATTTATTGTTTAAATACAAATGATGGAAAATTAAACTGGAAGTTTAAAACAAATGCAGCAGTTATGGGCTGCCCTGTTATAATTGATGATATTGTTTATATAGTCGGAAGCGATAAGGTCTTTAGAGCTTTAGATTTGAAAAACGGAAAACTGATCTGGCAGTTTACTGGTCTTAATGGTTTTGTAGAAACTAAACCAACTTTCTACGATAATAAAATCCTATTTGGTGCATGGGATGAAAACTTTTATTGTCTCAGCGCTGATGATGGACAATTACTCTGGAAGTGGAATGGAGGCAGAAAAGGTAAATTATATTCACCTGCTGTTTGCTGGGCTGTTGTTTCTGATGATGTTGTATTTATCGCTGCACCTGATAGACAATTAACTGCTATTGATATTTCGACCGGAAATAATTTATGGCGTACCGGTAAATATCAGGTTAGAGAAACTATTGGTATCTCCGAAAATAGTAAATCTATCTATGTGCGTACTTTCAATGATTCAATCATCTCGATCCCTGCATTAAAATATTTACAGGAACCTAACTGGATAGCCGATTGTAAATTCGGTTACGACATCAGTTCAGCACAAATTGTTGAAAAAGATGGAGCTGTTTTTTATGCTACTAAAAATGGAATGATTTTTTCTTTAAGTCCGTTAACAGGAAAGATTAATTGGCAGCATAAATTTTCTAATGGATTTATTAATACTATTACTGCAATCAGCAATAAAAAGATCATTGTTACTGACTTTGATGGGGCTATCAGTTTAATAGAAGATATTGACTGAGTTTTATTTTTTTTAATGCAAATATTCTATAATCTTACAGAGCATCTCAAGCAGTGCGTTACACTTAGTTTTTTGAAGTGTGGATGAAGACTAATTAATAATGAATGTCACTCTTTATCAAGTTAAGGATAAAAGATAATTGTCACTTTGAGCGAAGTCGAAAAGTGACAAGAACAAAATCAGTCTTCGACTCCGCTCAGACTGACTAATTAGAAACTAAAAATCCTCTGTAACTTTGAGCGAAGCCGAAAAGTGATAAGAACAAAAGTCAGTCTTCGACTCCGCTCAGACTGACTATGTAAACTGTTAATCCTCTGTCACTTTGAGCGAAGCCGAAAAGTGACAAGAACAAAAATCAGTCTTCGACTCCGCTCAGACTGACTAATTAGAAACTAAAAATCCTCTGTAACTTTGAGCGAAGCCGAAAAGTGATAAGAACAAAAGTCAGTCTTCGACTCCGCTCAGACTGACTATGTAAACTGTTAATCCTCTGTCACTTTGAGCGAAGCCGAAAAGTGACAAGAACAAAAATCAGTCTTCGACTCCGCTCAGACTGACTAATTAGAAACTAAAAATCCTCTGTAACTTTGAGCGAAGCCGAAAAGTGATAAGAACAAAAGTCAGTCTTCGACTCCGCTCAGACTGACTAATTGGAAAATGTTAATCCTCTGTCACTTTGAGCGAAGTCGAAAAGTGACAAGAACAAAAATCAGTCTTCGACTCCGCTCAGACTGACTAATTGGAAACTGAAAATCCTCTGTCACTTTGAGCGAAGCAGAAAAGTGACAAGAACAAAAGTCATTCTTCGACTCTGCTTAGACTGACAGAAAATAAGATTATAATGAAACGAAGAAATGCTCTATCAGTTTATTGCAATAAAATTACAATGTTATTCTCAATAACTATTAAAACTTATTTGGACCTGCGTTTCTTATCTCTTCTGAGGTACTCTCTGCATACTCTAAAAAATTATCAACAAACATATTCGCAAGTTTCTTTGCCTGCTCATCATAAGCATTTTTATCTGTCCAGGTATTTTTCGGATTCAGGATTTCTTCAGGAACATCTGGACAGCTTTGCGGCACCATCAAATTAAAGAACGAGTCTTTAACAAATTTAACATTATCAAGTTTGCCTTCTAATGCAGCAGTAAGCATTGCTCGTGTATATTTTATTTTCATTCTGCTGCCAACACCATAAGGTCCGCCTGTCCAGCCTGTATTTACGAGCCAGCAGTTAACTTTATGTTTAATAATTTTTTCACCGAGCAGTTTAGCATAAATACTTGGATGCAGAGCCATAAATGGTGCTCCGAAACAAGTACTAAATGTAGCTTTGGGTTCATTAACTCCTTTTTCAGTTCCGGCAACTTTTGCAGTATAACCGGAAATAAAATGATACATCGCTTGTTCTGTTGTAAGTTTTGAAATTGGCGGCATAACACCAAATGCATCAGCGGTTAGCATAATAATATTTTTAGGATGTCCAGCTTTTCCGTCTTCAACAATATTTAACAGATGTGTAATCGGATAAGCAGCGCGGGTATTTTCTGTAAACGAATCATCATCAAGATCCAATCTGCGTGATTGAGAATCAATCTGAACATTTTCCAGGATAGTCCCGAATTTTCTTGTGCACTCATAAATCTCAGGTTCAGCTTCCTGTGAAAGTTTTATCACTTTGGCATAACAACCGCCTTCGTAGTTAAACACCCCATCATCGCCCCATCCATGTTCGTCATCACCAATTAATTTTCTGTTCGGATCGGAGGATAAAGTTGTTTTTCCAGTACCGCTTAAACCAAAGAATAAAGCTACATCATTATCTTTACCAACATTAGCAGAACAGTGCATAGACATTACTCCGCGTAATGGCATAAGATAATTCATAATTGTAAAAACAGATTTTTTTATCTCACCAGCATAACTTGTTCCGCCGATCAATACCAGTTTCTTTGCAAAGTTTAAAAGTATAAACGATTCTGAGTTTGTACAATCAACATCCCTATCGGCATTAAAATTAGGCATATGGATAATTGTAAAATCTGTCTGATGTGCAGTCAGCTCTTCCGGAGTTTTATATCTTCTAAACATATTTCTGGCAAATAATGTATGCCATGCATTTTCAGAGATAACCCTAATGCCAATTTTATGCTTTGGTTCTGCACTTGCAAAGCAGTCTTCAACATATAAATCTTTACCCTGAATATAAGCCATCATCTTAAAATAAATTCTCTCAGCACATTCTGAAGACATGCCTTTATTAACTTTTCCCCACCAGATATTTTTTTCACTTTCAGGTTCACGAACAATAAATTTATCATTAGGGCTTCTTCCGGTATGATAGCCGGTCCTAACCACTAAAGGTCCCAAATGAGCTAATAATCCTTCACGCCGTCTTATCACCTGTTCGTAAAGTGCAGGCGTGCCGTAGTTATAAAATACCTCTCTGATATTCTTAATACCTAAGGTATTAAGTTCTTCCATCAATCTAACTTTTTTAATCATAATTTTTCCTTTTACTGTTTAATCAAGTCTTTAAGTGTTTAATCTTATTTATTTATTTTAAATATACTGTTATGATCGAGTTCAATTTTCTCTTCACAAAAGAAAGGTTCAGCATAATTTCTTCCTATTGCGAAACCATAAAACTTTGCCCGTGACTTAACATAATTTATAAATCCTGGTTTACTAATAAAAGTTTCAGGTTCCAAACTTCTTGGGTTATGAAATTGTGTAGAATAACATTCAATAGCTTTCATTTTTGTTTCAAATGTATCGGAGATATCATATACAAACGAAGGCTCAAAAGTGTAAGTCTGCATATAATAATATAGTCTTTCAGGTCTAAAATGATTTTGTGGAACCTTCCTATCAAATGTTTTGATTTTTGCAAGACCGGTAGAAAACATTGCTCTTTTAACAAGATTGCTTGCATCAATATGATCAGGATGACGATCATTAAAATAAGGAGCGAAAATTATTTCAGGTTTATATTTTCTGATTTTACAGATAACCTTCATCAGATTTTCTTTTGTATTTTCAATATTTCCATCCGGAATTCCAAGGTTTTCGCGAACAGTAACTTTCAATACAAGTGCAGCATTAAAAGCCTCTTGTTGTCTGGTTTCTGCGGTACCCCTTGTGCCAAGTTCTCCTTTAGTAAGATCAATTATACCAACTTTAATATTGTTTTTAGAAAAGTCTGCAATAGTTCCACCCATTGCCAGTTCAGCATCATCCGGATGAGCTGCGAATACCAGTACGTCTAATTTCATGCTTTACCTAAATTTTAAAATTGATACTCCGAACTTAAAAATTTTATTTTATGTAAGCTAATAGCTTTGATGATGTTCTGATTTGGATTAACAATTTTATAATAAGTTTATTGAATCATTTGTTATTTGACATCATATTTTTATTTTAATAAAAACTAATCCAATTAATAATTAAAATCTCAGGTAAATAAATGAAAAAACTATTTACTCTTTTAATGGTCATATTTTTTCTGCCTTTTATTTTCTCGCAAAATTATGTTTGGCAGCTTAAAAAATCCGGTTCTAGTTTAGGCGGTCCAATTGATGTAGAAAAGTATAACCACAATAATGTTTATTACGGCTCAGTTAATAAGATTTTTAAAAGTACCGACCGGGGTGAAACTTTTGTTCAGATTGGTGTAAATATTCCATCAGCAAGTGAAATCAAATGTGTAATTATTGATGACAATAATCCGAATGTTATTCTTGTTGGAATTGAAGCCGCATCAGATAAGATAGTCAAAACTACTGATGCTGGTGCAACCTGGACCATTACTGCCGATGGCTTATCTTTTTCATATTTTGGAATTCCAATTACACAGGATCCTGCTCACCCGGATACTTTTTATACAATGAATGGAAACAATTTTATGCGCTCAACTGATTTTGGTTCAACCTGGACTACTATTGCGGCATCCTTTGGAACAAACAGCGCACCTTGTGATATCGAAGTTTTCCCGGATACTTCAATCATCCTTGTTGGAGATAATGGAACAGGTATTTTCAGAAGTTCAAATTATGGTTTAACCTGGACACAAACTTACAGCACTTCAGGTGAAATCCCCACCATTGCTGTTGACTTTACTCAGCCAGGTATTGCTTATGCAACAAAATGGGCTGGCGGCGGCGGACTGCTTAAATCTACTGATTATGGCGCAACCTGGACACTTATACCTGGATTTACAGGTCAGTATATGTGGGGAGTTCATGTTAATCCTTTCGATGGAAATGAAGTTTATGCAGGCTGTTACTCTTGCAACTTAACCTGGAAAACAAAAAATGGTGGAGCAACCTGGCAAACTGTTTCAATTCCTTCAACAAATTATCAGTACTTTATTGTTGATTCTATGAATGTTTTTGCTGCTCAGGGTAATGGGTTTTATAAATTAGATTCACCTTTCTTTATTCCGGTTGAGTTAACTTTATTCAAGGCTGAACTGCAAGATGAAAATATTTTACTTAATTGGACTACTGCAACTGAGTTAAATAATTCCGGATTTGAAATTGAATCAAGTACAAATAATGTGGATTTTGTTAAGATAGGATTTGTTCCCGGATATGGAACAACAACAGAATCAAAAAGTTATTCGTTTATTATTTCACAAACCTATGACTTTAAAACCTTTTATAGACTTAAACAGATTGATTTTGATGGTTCACATCAATATTCATCTTCGGTTGAAGTTGAATCAGTTCTGCCCAAAGAATTTTCTTTAGCTCAAAACTATCCCAATCCATTTAACCCTTCAACAACTATCCGTTACCAGATTCCAAAAGATGGTTTGGTAACACTAAAAATTTATGACATACTCGGTAATGAAATTGCCGAATTAGTGAACGAACAAAAAACTGCAGGCAGATATGAATTGAACTTCAATGCCTCCGGAATTGCAAACGGAGTTTATATTTATAAAATACAATCAGGAGAATATATTTCTTCCAGAAAGATGATGCTGATTAAATAATGTTTGGTATTAACAAACCCAATTTCTAAAAAATCTTTTCAAGAATAATTTAACTCAGCAATTGGATTAAATCCTTTTTATTTTTGAAGCAGGAAGATATTTTTACAAAAGTAAATCAAGAGGCATTTTATGAAATACTTCATAACTATTTTTATAATATTTTCAGGATTGTCTTCAATGCTTGCACAAAATAATAAAACAGCTTTCATTAATGGTAAAGTTTTTACAGTAAACGAGAATCAGCCGCTCGCACAGGCAGTAGTAGTACAGGATAATAAAATTCTTTTTGTCGGTACCAATGATGAAGCAAAAAAGTTTATTGATAAAAATACTAATGTAGTTGATTTAGACGGCAAACTGATGCTTCCGGGATTCAATGATAATCACGTTCATTTTTTAACAGGTGGTTTTTATTTACTTGGCATCGATCTTAGACCGGCAAATTCAACTTCAGAGTTCAAACAAATACTTAAAGACTATGCAGCTAAGTATCCCCGTAAATGGATAACCGGTGGATATTGGGATCATGAAAAATGGGAAGTTAAAGATCTTCCGACTAAAGAAATGATTGATGCAGTAGTTTCTAATCAGCCTGTATTTGTTGAAAGACTTGATGGACATATGGGTGTTGCAAATTCTTATGCACTTAAAATTGCAGGAATCACAAAAGATACTGAAAGTCCTGACGGCGGTCTTATTGTTAAAGATCCTAAAACCGGTGAACCAACCGGAGTGCTAAAAGATAATGCAATGGAAATTCTGACTAAACATATTCCTGACCCAACTGAAGAAGAAAATTATGATGCTCTTTTAGCTGCACTTAATGAAGCCAAGCGATTGGGAGTAACAAGTATTCAGGATATGAGTTATCTTGATGCTTTAACAGTTTATGAGCGTGCAAAAAATGAAGGTATATTAACTTGCAGAATTTTTTCACGATGGCCCATTGCTGATTATAAATATCTTGTAAAGAACAATATAAAGGCAGGCTATGGTGATGATTTGATCAGAATGGGTTCATTAAAAGGTTTCGCAGATGGATCATTAGGATCAAGCACTGCATGGTTTTTTGAAAAATATGTTCAGGATACTACTACAAGCGGTTTGGCAATGGATAATATAACCGATGGCAGTATGGATAAATGGTGTCTGGATGCAGATAAAAACAGACTACAAATTTGTGTTCACGCTATCGGAGATAAAGCAAACTCGTATATGCTCGATCTTTACGCTAAGATTATACAAGAAAACCCCAAGTGGGATAGAAGATTCAGAATTGAACATGCACAGCATGTAAAATTTGAAGATATTAAAAGATTTGCTGAGCTTGGTGTTATTGCTTCTGTTCAGCCTTATCATTGTATAGATGACGGCGTTTGGGCTGAGAAAAGAATAGGACCTGAAAGACTTAAATATTCTTACCCTTTTAAATCATTTCTTGAAGCGGGAGTTAAATTATGCTTTGGTACTGATTGGTATGTTGCACCACTAAATCCATTACTTGGGATTTATGCCGCCGTAACAAGAAGAACTCTGGATGATAAAAATCCTGATGGCTGGATACCTGAGCAAAAAATCTCAGTTGAAGATGCAATTAAATGTTATACTTTAAACTCAGCTTATGCATCGTTTGAAGAGAATATTAAAGGCAGCATTGAAACAGGCAAGCTGGCTGATTTAGTTGTACTTAGTGATGATATACTCACAATTGATCCAGTTAAAATTAAAGATGTAGAAGTTACAATGACTGTCTTTGATGGCAAGATCATTTATAAGAAATAAGAATACGGAATCTGCCTTATTTACTTAAGTAAAGTTTCTGAATAGGTTTTGCTCAAATAAATCAAGGATTCTGTTATGAAACATTTCAAATGGCTCTCTTTTGCATTTGTGCTTATAATCTTTTCAGGAATGTTAAATCATTCTTATTCACAATCTATTTACTTCTGTGAAGGAGTAGATGATGATGGGCAGCCAATTAACGAAAGTTCAGTGTTTACAATTCCGGAAGGCGGTGGATATCTCTATGTACTTATTCAATTGCCGTATGAGATTGATTGTAAAGAGATTGATCTTGAGATTTACAGAAATGACAGCTATGATACTACTATTACCATCAATACAGAGAGAAACTGGACATGGTTCTGGAAAAAAGTTACTTTTTATAAATCGGGCGATTTTGATATTGATGTTTATGATTGTAATGATGAATATATTATATCCGGATCAGTCACAATAGAAATGGAATAAAATTCGTCTATGTCAGTCGAGCAGAGTCGAAGAATGACTTTTGTTCTTGTCACTTTTCTGCTTCGCTCAAAGTGACAGAGGATTAACAGTTTACAATTAGTCAGTCTGAGCGGAGTAGAAGACTGACTCTTGTTCTTGTCACTTTTCGACTTCGCTCAAAGTGACAGAGGATTAACAGTTTCCAATTAGTCAGTCTGAGCGGAGTCGAAGACTGACTTTTGTTTCTGTCACTTTTCTGCTTCGCTCAAAGTGACAGAGGATTTTCAGTTTACAATTAGTCAGTCTGAGCGGAGTCGAAGACTGACTTTTGTTCCTGTCACTTTTCGGCTTCGCTCAAAGTGACGATTTTCTTTTATCTTGAGATTGAAGAAGACTGGCATTTTTATTTTATCTTCTTAAACACCAACCCAATCCATTCATCCATTTTCAAATAATCAATTTCTTGAAATCCTAAAGAAGAGTATCTTGAAACAATTACTTCCCTATCCATCTCTAACAAACCGGATAAAATTAAAACCCCATTCGCTTTTATTCTAAAACTAAATCCATCAGATAACTCAAGCAGAATATTTTTCTGGATGTTTGCAATAATTAAATCAAAATCATTTTCTTTTATTTCATTCAGCTCACATTTCCTGATTTCAACTTGCGAACTAACTTCATTCAAGTTTGTATTTTCAACTCCGTTTTCATAACACCATTCATCAATATCAAATGCAATAACTTTTTCTGCTTTAAGTTTAGCGGCAGCAATTGCTAATATAGCTGTCCCTGAGCCGGCATCCAGCACCTTTGAATCAGCTTTCAAATATTTTTCAATAAACTTCAGACAAATTTTAGTTGTCTGATGATCTCCGGTTCCAAAGGACATTTTAGGATCAAGTGTTAATACAATCTCTTCGGGTTTGGGATGATATTCTTTAAATGTCGGCTTTATAACTATTCTATCGGTAACGTGTACAACTTCTCTGCTCTTTTCCCATTCTTCATTCCAGTTTTTTTCCTGAACATAATTTTCCTGAATTGAAAAATCCCTGAGTAAACTATTATCCTTTAAATGATTTAGAACGGTTTCTATCCCGTCAACAGTAATATCTTCTTTACTTGCAAAAACTTTCAGACAATTAACATCTTCGTTAATTCCGTCAATATCAAGTTCCCATAAAACAGAGCTTAATATCTCTGCATTAAATGGCTCGGCAGTAATAATAAATTCTTTAAATAATCTGGTCATAATTTTTATTTATACTCGTAAATAATTTTACAGATTTCATCTTCTAATTTTTTAGCAGTTGAAGATGAGCCGACAAAGTTTTGAAGTATAATTGAAAAAGCGATCAGGTGTTTATTTTTTGAAGTGAGATATCCTGAAAGAGAACTAACACCTGTTAATGTTCCGGTTTTAGCATGAACATTATCTTTTAACTGACTGTTAAGCATTCTTTTTTCAAGTGTTCCATCAATCCCGCCAATTGGAAATGAATCATAAAGCAGGCTAAAAAGCTCAGGTTTCGCTGTATAAAAATATTTTAGAAGCGTTAGGAGTAATTCAGTGCTGACCACATTATAATGAGAAACACCTGAACCATCAACTAATCTGTAGTCTTTGGGGTTTAATCCAATTTCTTCAATCATCTGCTGAATAACCTTAATTCCGTTTTTTGCATTAGCTGGTTTGCCATAAAATTTTTCTGCTAATGCTGATAAAGTCATTTCAGCACTAAGATTATCACTTTCTTTATTCAGATTAATTATAACATCGGAATATTTTCTTTTAAGCGAAGTAAGAAATATCTGAGTATTGGTAAGGGTATCAATTCTCAGGTTTCCCTTACACTTAATCTGATTTGAGTCTAATACTTCCGAAAAAACTTTTAAGAAATATAATTCGGGTTTTAAAACATTAACCTGCACTGAATAATCATTTTTATTATCAGAACCTTTAACAATAATTTCATTTTCTCTTTCAAACCAGTTTCTGTCGATGGTTAGTTTATCAGTATTAATATTTCTGTTTACACTTACATAATTTGTTTTGGGGATAATCTCAATCGAATCAGCTTTACCATAATAATTTACTATAACACAATTATCATTGATGTTCAAAGCACTTAAATACGGTGCATCGCTTGAAGGATCATCATCCCACATCCAGCCGCTGCCCCAATAAAGTGAATCCTTAAATGAAACATCACCGATTATATCACCTGTTACAACAGAAATATTCAATGATTTAATTGCATCAACAAAAAAATAAAGATCATTGGTAGTAAAATCAGGATCGCATCCGCCAAGCACATAAATATTTCCATAAAGCGTATCGTGCAAAATTGTTCCGTCATAATACAAATCAGTTTTAAACTCATAATCTGGACCAAGATAAAGTAATCCTGCGGCTGAGGTTATAATCTTCATGTTAGAAGCTGGTCTCAGTAAATATTTTTCATTTTTCCTGAAAAGAACTGTATTTGAGGTAAGGTCTTCAGCGTCAATTGATACGACACAGGATTCAAAAAATTTATCAGTTAAAAGCTGATCAAGTTTTGTTTTGATTGACTGTGGATAAACTGAACAGGCGATTATAAATGCAAGAACTATTTTCTTTATCATATTTCTTTTATCACATTTTATTTTGCTTGTTTAAACTTTTAACAACTATTAAAAATTTAAAAGCAAGAGATGACTGTTTCATTAAATTAATTGCTATTTATCTATTGGAATCAATGAATTAGAAATATTCTCTGATTCTAAACTCCACACCGATTTCTTCTTCAACAACTTTACGTGATTTTTCAACTTCAACTTCATCTAACGAAACGATACTCAATACAACTTTATTAACATATTTCTTAGCAGAGCCGGCAAAGTTTTTCATTTCGACAAAATGATCTTCACTAACCTGCATCAGTTCTGAGTACTGTTTCGGATCGTACGAGTTTAAGCTAATGGAAACTGTATCAATCAAGCCTTTCATTTCAGGAGTTATATCTTTTTTGTTTATCAGATTTCCATGCCCGTTAGTATTAAGTCTTGTTTTGCCGCCGTTTGATTTGACATAATCAGATATTTTTTTTACAACATTCCAGCGGATTGTCGGTTCTCCATATCCGCAAAATACTATTTCATCATACTTTTTAGGATCACCAATTTCACTAATGTAAGTTTCCGCAGGTGGTTCTTCAGATTTTTTCATCCCAAGATTATATCCAGCTAAATAAGGATCTTCTTTTCTTCTGCAGAAAGTACAATCAGCATTACAGCGATTTGTAATATTAACGTATAATGAATTATGAATCTTATAAGTAAAACTTGTTTCCGGCGGACTTCCAATCCCGAAAAACCTGAAGGCATTAAGTGAAGTTATTCTGCCTGTTTCTTCAATTGTTATTTTATGGATATCGGCAATTTGCTGCGCAATATATTTCAGGTTAGCGGGTTCATTTCTTTTACCACGAAAAGGAACAGGTGTCATAAATGGTGAATCAGTTTCGAGCAGTAAATGATTTAGATTTATTGATTTTAATATCTCCCTTAATGAATTACTCTTTTTATAAGTTATGTTTCCAGTAAAAGAGATAAAATGATTCATCTTCATAAATTCAATTGCATCATTTAATGAAGCGTTGAAACAATGAAACTGAGCTTTCAGACCGGTGCCGCAATAATCTTGAATAATATTCATCATATCTTCATCGGAGTCACGGTTATGTATTATTACAGGCAGTTCAAGTTTTAATGATAAGTCAAGCTGCGCTTTAAAGGCTTTTATCTGTTGCTCCTTTGGAGAAAAATCATAATAGTAATCTAACCCTATTTCACCAATTGCAACTACCTTTGGGTGTTTCGTTAGTTCTTCAATCTCCTTGATTAAATTATCATTCCAATCTTTTGTATCGTGCGGATGGATCCCTACAGCTGTATATATATTTGGATATTTTTCCGATAGAATAATTGCTTCTTTTGCAGTTTTAATATCAGTAGCAGGTACTATAATATAATCAACATTATTTTGCGAGGCACGATTAATAACTTCATCAATATCATCTTTGAAATTATCAAAAAATAAATGTGCGTGAGTATCAACAAACATCAGACAACTTCACCTATTAATAACGGATGTTCCTGTGCATCGTGTGCAGCCTGAAAAGCAACAATTTTATCTTCCTTCGAGATAACAGCAATTAGACCAATGCCGCAATTAAAAACCTTTCTCATCTCATCATTAGAAATATTTCCGGTCTTCTGAATCAATTTAAATATTGCAGGCATTTCCCAATTACCCCAGAAAATATTTATGTTCAAATCTTTTGGAATTATTCTTAAAGTGTTTCCGATAATTCCGCCGCCCGTAATATGAGATAAACCTTTTACATTTATTGTTTTCTTTAGATTTGAAATTAATCCGAAATATGATTTATGAACTTTTAAAAGCTCATTGCCAAGAGTATTGTTTAATTCAGTAATGAAATCATTAACAGAATACTTTTCGAGAAGAATTTTTCTGGCAAGTGAATATCCATTAGTATGCAATCCGTTAGAGGGATAGCCGATTAGATAATCACCTTTTTGAATTTGTTTACCGTCAATAATTTTAGATTTATCAACAACACCGACAATAGTTCCTGAAATATCAAAATCATCATCATTATAAAGTCCCGGCATCTCAGCAGTTTCGCCACCGACTAATGCACAATCATTTTCTTTACAGGCAATTGCAAATCCTTTTATTACTTCTGCGGCATTATCAGGATTTAATTTACCAGCAGCATAATAATCTAAAAAGAATAATGGTTTTGCACCGCATACAGCAATATCATTAACACAATGATTTACAAGGTCCTGACCAATAGTATCATACTTTTTCATTTCGACAGCAATTTTAAGTTTGGTTCCGACTCCATCAACACTCGATACCAAAACGGGGTTAGCTAATCCTGAAAAATCAGGTTCATAAAAAGCACCAAACATTCCTATATCTGTTAGAACACTTTTGTTAAAAGTTGATCTTGCATAGGTTTTGATTTTATCAACAGTTTTTTCGCCTGCTTCGATATCAACACCGGCGGATTTATAATTCTCTTCCAAAACTCACTCTCTTTTTTTAAGTCTTATTATCTTACAAAAAAATTAATATTAAAATCAGATTATTACAAAATATTTAATTACAATATTAAGCTACCTATTTATTACTAAAGTTATCCGGCATTTGAACTGCAACCACTTTCCCCTTGGCAGTTATAACTCCATCTGCTAAAAGTGAAATTTCTGTTGTTACCCTACGTGCTTTTATTTCAATAATTCTTCCTCTTAACTCTAACTCAACGCCTAAAGGAGTTGGTTTCAGATAATCTACATTCAAAGATGCAGTAACAAACCTGAAAGCAGGTAAAGTATCAATATCCCTGTTTTCATTACGGTAAGCTGCTAATGCAGCACTGCCAGTTCCATGACAATCAATCAATGAAGCAATCAGACCGCCATAAACAAAACCGGGAATAGCGGTATGATATTCTTTTGGAGTAAACTTTGCAATTGTTTCATTACCATCCCAATAGCTTTTTATCTGAAGACCAAATTCATTTAATTTCCCGCAGCCATAACAATGGGCAACATCATCCGGATAAAAATCCTGAACAGCTTTAATCTTTTTATTTTGTTCCATATTAAAAACCATTATGGTTAAACTATTAAATCAATCCCTAAGAATTAAGATTGCACCGAATAAAATAAACAGAACTGCAATAATTTTTTTTAACATATTGGAATCTTTGAAAATTTTGCCGCCTATTATTGTTGCCCACAAAACAGAAGTTCTTTTTACTGCAAGAGTTAAAGCAACTGAAGACATACTGATTGATATAACCTGTGTAAAACGATAGCCCAACGTTAAAACCGATATCAAAGAAATCCATATATAATCTTTTCTGTTTGCCAATAAACTTTTTACCTCAAATTTCTTTTCTGATATCAAAAATATGAAAAAGAATAAAACAGCATAGAAAAGATGTTGGAAAGCAGTTAGCGAAACAGGAGTAAAATCAAGTTTTACTAAAAGCAGTTTATCCATAACTGAAGATGCAGTAAACAAAAGCAATGCTGCAAGGATATAATGATGATATTTTGATTTGAAGAATACATTTAACGGAAATAATATCTCTTTTAAGTTTTTGCTTTCTAAAATATATGTCCCAACTATCAGAGATATCAATCCGATAACTTCATACAAGCTGAGTGATTCGCCAAGGAATATGAATGCAAATACAGCTACAAGTCCTGGAGTTAAAGCAAGTAAAGGCAAAGCATTGCTGATCTGAAGGTTCTTTAACGCAGTCATTACACATAAAAATGCAAGCACTCCAATAACTGATTTGATAAACAAAACAAAAAGATTGTATGAATATATTGCTTCATAATTAATAAAAAAGAAAAATGGTATTGATAATATTAGATTTACTACTGCTAAATGAAATGAGAATTCAACAGGGTTAAGATCAAATAATACTTTCTTTTGAGTTATCGCTGCAAATGCAGAAAAGAAAGAAGAAAGTAAGGCAATTAAAAACCAGTCCATCAGAATATTTGTTTAATTAATATTATTGTTCTTGTCTATCATTACAATTTAGAAACAGCACGGTAATCTTTGATTTGTATTAAAAGTAAGATCACTTTGCTCAACTTGTAATGACAATAATAAGAAATATTAAAACTCCACTGCTAATTTAGCAAAAATATTTCTGCCCGGTTCAATTGTTAAATTACCTCTTGTAGTTGAAAGGTGATTACGGTATGATTTGTCAAATAGATTATCAATACCAGCAAATACTCTCACTTTTACCGTTGTAAAGTCTATTGGCACAGATGAAAAAGCACAATTAAAAATTACATAACCCGGAGTTTTTAATTCACCTGGTGCAACATCACCCTGCTCAGCAAATAGTGTAGATGAGATATCTGCATTGGCAAAATCAAATAAGTTAAATTTAATTCCCGCAGTTCCGTTTAATGGCGGAATCTCAGACAGATTTCCTCCGCTTGTAACATCATCACCTTTGGTATAAGAAAACGCTGTATAAAAAACATAATCATTGATAAAGTTAAATTCAGAGCTAAGATCAAATCCATATATTCTTGCTTCACCAATGTTTGTTTTGAATGTTGCATTTCTGCCTTCGAAAGTACCGCGGACTTCTGAAACAAGATTATTGAAATAGCTGTAGTAAATACTTGTAATAATTTTAAGATTATCTCCATATAGTCTGAATCCTAAATCTATATTTTTTCCTTCTTCGGGTTTTAAAGCAGGATTTCCAATTCTAACCAAACTGCCCTGATCTATGAATTGAAATCTTTCTTCCAATGAGGGAGAACGAAAAGAATAAGCTAATCCGAGAGTAATATTTATTAATGAACTCAGCGAATATTTCAATCCAAGGTTAGAACTAAACGAGCTATTATTTGATTTAACATCATTCCAGATTATTTGCTGTCCGGCTGGATTATTATTCAGGTTTCCGTTCACAATTTCATACTCAGGATTAAAAGTCTTTTCACCAGAAATACCGATGTAATCATATCTGACACCAAGATTAAGATCTAATTTATCTTTAAGCAGATTCATTCCATCCTGTGCAAAAACGCCAAAGCTGCTGTATGATGAATTTGGAAGCGGTTTTTCACCGATTATTTTATTTGTAGTACTTAAAACTTGTCCTGCTGAATCCAGTGCTTCTATCTTTTGATATTTTTCTCTATGACCTTCATATTTTCTATCCCAATAATCCAGCCCAAGAATTAAGTTATTCCAATCTGCCAACAAAAGATTTCCCTGAAGCAGAATATTATTACTCTTGTGATCGGCACCGGGAGTAATCTTAAGAACACTGACTCTTCTTGCCGGTGTGCCGCCAGAACCCGGAACCATCTGCACAGTATGTGGAATATTTTCCACGTCTCTTGCGATATACTGATAAGAGTATTTAGCAGTCAGCTTATAAAACATTTCTGAAATATTCTGGATTTCATATCCGGCAGAGATCAATTCTCTTTTTTCAAATGGATAACGAACATCTGCATTATTTGGAAAGACTGATGCACCTGGTATCCCTACATTATTTGCTTTAAATAATTGATAATCAATTGAAAGTTTTTGATTTGTTACCGGTAAAACATTTAGCGAACCGGTAAAACTATAATCTTCAAACTGACTGTTTTTTAATTCACCAAGTGGAGTACGGGTATTGTTTGCTTTTCTGTACGAGCCGGAAAATTTTGAAGCCCAGAAAGTTCCACCGCTGTATAATGAACCTGCAAATGCAGATAAGTTATTTACCGAATTAAACTGTGCAGCAAAATTTCCATTAACTGAAAATGTATTGTATAAAGAAGGAGCCTTTGTAATTATATTCACAATTCCTCCTGTTGCACCAGATCCATAAATTGAAGATGATGCTCCTTTAATAATCTCAATTCTGTCAATGTCATTTAGATTTACCATTGATAAACGCGCCGCTATATCTGTAGCTGTTAATATCCTGCTGCCATCAATCAAAGTAACAATATTTTCTCTGTTTAATCCTCTAATACTGATTTCAGTGCCCCAGACACCATCGCGTAAAAGAGACACTCCCGGCTGATCTTTTACAATATCAGCAAATGATTGTAATGGTTTTGATTCTATTTCTTTAGCACTGATAAGCAATTCAGAGTAAGGTGAGTTTTTTAAATAGTCCTCAGTTTTACTAGTACTTACTATTACTTCATCAAGCTCAATCAATGATGGTTCAAGTGTTATACCTAAATCTTTCATTGATGATTCTATTGTTACTTTATCTGAAAATAGTTTATATCCTAAGCGTGAAATTTTTATTTCGTAACTGCCTGAAGGAATATCATGAATTGTAAATAATCCATGATTATTTGTGTATGTGGAATAATTATAATTAATAAAAACAAAAGCACCTGATATGGGTTGATTCGTTTTTGAATCAGATACTTTCCCCTGAAAATTTATTGACTGAGAAAATATTGACTGGGTAAATCCAATTAATATTACTAATGTTAGGACTCGGAGTTTCATGATGGTAGTTTGGTTTTTCAATGAATTGTATTAACATATAAAAGTAAATTTACTATGTAAAGATAACTCTTCTTATGCAAGTTTCGAAGTTTAGATCAGCTTCAGCAATTATTAATAATTATGAAAGATCGAATATTTGATAAACATAGTTTTAATATTTTACAGATAGAATTAAAACCTGCAAATCAATGTTTAGTAATAATAAACACCGCCATAAGCCGGCATTAAATCTTAGCATCCACCTATAATTCGCTTTTGTGTTTTCTTTACAGGTCCTGCTGATTTATTTTCTTTTATCAGCACAGGAATTATTGAACTAGCTTTTGTCCTGAACCTGTATGTATCCTCTTCCCTTTTATTATTTGCAACGAGAGTTTTATCAAATTCCAAAATTTCTTTATTGAATTTATTTAATCCGCCTTCAAGAATTATAATATTTTTAAAACCTAATTTGTTCGCTACAATTGCCAATTGCCTTTCTTGAAATTCGTCTTCAGCAACAAACAAATTAATTTTATGTCTGATGCTTAAAATTCTTCCCGGTTCTTTCTCAAAAAGATTATCGAATGTAAATGAAGTTGATCCTGGCAGACTTTCTTTTTTAAATTCTAAAGGCAAGCGGAAATCTATAATCTGTAATCTGTTGTCATTTTTAATCAATCTGTAAGCTAATTCATCTACAGTCATACTTTTTAAATTGTAACTATTTACAAATTCTTTATCTGAAACTAACTCCTGTAAATGATCTTTTCTCTCGGTTAATACAAAAGCAGAAACTGAAAGCACAAATCCAATTATTCCTAAAGTAACATAATAAGGTGTAAATCTGAAAACAGGTTTTTTAATTCCGTTTACTTTATTCTCAATTATAGATACCATCCAAAACATTGAAAGTGCAATTGCAGTTAATATAAAAGCAAAAACAGTTTGCTGCATCCCAAGCAAATCAAATACTCTTACATTTCCCCAGCTTTCAGCTTTATATAAACCTTCCCATATTGGATAACCTTCTGCAAAAATAAAAACTCCAATAAATGAGCCAGCAACAAAAATCATTGCATCAATCTTTCCAATTGCTGCCGCACAGATACTTGTACCCGGACAGAATCCACCAATAACAAAACCTAAACCCATAATCAGTCCACCAACAATAGCAGACCAGAGAAATGTTGGATTTATATAAGTTAGACTTATATCCAACAAACCGAAATGTTCAAATGCAATAACACCAATCATTGCAACAACACCGGCGGTAAAGAAAACTCTTAACACTGTAAAATCGTATCCATAAAATAATCCAACTAATTTCTTAGACGTTGAAAATCCAGCCTGCTCAAGTATAACACCAAAGAATATTCCGATGATAAGAGCAGCAATATAATTTAATTCAGGTCCTACAATATCTGGTACTAATGGTCCCATAATTTACAATCTCCTCTCTATATCCAGAGTTTTCTGAAAAAATATGCAAACATATATGCTCCGCCGAATATTGCCATCATTGTTATCAATCCTCCTGCTGAAAGCACTGCCATGCCGCTCAGTGCAGAACCGCTTGTGCATCCTCTCCCAAGCTGAGCACCAAATCCAAAAAGTAATCCTCCAATCAAAGCGCCCGCAATTCTTATGTTTGGTTTTGATCTTGGTCCGTATTCCAATTTAAGATTTAATCTGTTAGAAATTAATCCGGATATAAATCCTCCTATTAGTACTCCAACAACTTCAAAGACAAGCCAGTTCATTAATGGACTACCTTCATGTTCCTTTGCATACTCTGTATAGAACGAGTTATTATTTGCATGTTCAGGTGCAGCAGATTCAACAATTCCAACAGTAAAACTTTTAACCGCCCCGCTTGCACCTAATCCTCTGCCTGTAATGTAAATTGTAGCCAGTAGTAAGAGTCCTAATAATGTACCAGCCAAATATGGATTCATATATTTTTTTTCTTCCATAAATTCCTCTATTCCGATTTTTCTGACGAAGTTCTTTTCACTTCATCTTGATGTTCTTCTAATTCTTCGTAACCAGTTAACATTGCTTTTAAGTTTGTAGTAATTTTTTCGCCGGTTGTAATCAGATATAAATGTGCTATAATAAACGAGATAAGAAAAAAAGCAGCTATCGTATGAATAATTGCAATAAGCTCTAATGATTCAATATTCAGGGATTCTATTCCATATCTTTGCGGATATCTGTAAAGCATATAAAGTAACCCTGATGTAACAATAACCGGAATTACTAATATCTTCAGTCCAAAATAAGTAAGCTTTTGCAATGGATTGAGTTTACTTAATACCGTTTTTTTTGTTGGATGCGGAGTATTTTTAAAAATTCCAAAAATGTAATAGTTAAGTTGTGCTGCTATGTTTTTAAATGAAGGAATATATTGTCTCCACTCGCCTGTAGCAAAATGCCAGAAGATTGCAAAGACAATAAGAATAATTAGCATATAAGCAGCTATGTTATGATATTTAACTGCATCTCTAAAACCGAAAAATGTGTAAGATCCATGTATTTCAAATCCGCTGAAAGCTAAGAAAAAAATCAAGATCGCCTGCATCCAATGCCAGAATCTTTCAAAAGCTTTATAGACATAAACTTGCTTCTTTTTCATTAGATGCCTCCTTTCTTTGATCTTATTGCGATAACTATTCTAACCGAAGCGTGTGCAAGCACACCGATTAATGTAAGTATCAACATCCAAACTCCGCCTACTTCAACAATATTAGAATAGTCTCTTCCGGGCATATAAAAATCTTTAAGCCCAGCAAGTCTGCTGTTTTCTCTTGTATGACAGCTATTACAATCAAGCGTGTTTTCTTTTACAGAAACCATATGATTTACAGGCCAGTACATTTCAGTATTAATAAATGATATCTGTCCGCTGAACGGAAGATTTGCTTCTTTCATTCCTTCATCAGCGGCTGAATGCCAATCAAAATCTATCCATAGTGCGCCTTCACCTTTTTTATCGGCAAATAGTTTAGGCTGAATTAAAATCTTGTTAACAGGATCAAACGGTTGTTTTGCTTTATGAATTTTTACTGGATAAATCTTTGATTCATCGTCAGCATAAGACCCATGCAGTTGATTTAATATCAAAGGTTTGGTTGTGTCGGTTATCAGATCACCTTCAAGATAATGCGAAGCTGTACCATTAAACCATATATAATCAGGAACAACATTTCTATCCCAGGTAAAATCTCCCTTAATAGACAAATAAGTGTGATTACCTAAACTATCATTTTCTTCATAAGGTTCACCATTTCTTAATTTGCCTGCGGTTGACCAATCCCATGTCATCTTAGTTGAATTTACTTTAGCATAAATGGGTATATGGCAGCTTTGACATGCAACTTTAATTGTATGCTCGTTTAAAATATTATCTTCGTGCGGTGTTGCTGTGTGGCATTGTTCGCACGTATTTCTATTCATATTCATTGATGAAAGTGAATAAACCTTTCCGGAAATATTATGCTTTTCAGTTGTATGGCAATCAACACACTGCAGCTTAGCACCATCAATCCCCATATGAACATCAACATCCCTGGTTGTTTCAAACATAGCTTCATCAAGATCACCATGTTTAACATTATTGCCTCCGCCACCATAAAAATGACAAACACCGCAGTTACTTAATTTTGGTTTGCCAACACTTTGAGCAATTGCATTAAAATCTAAAGTGGTTAAGGGCATTCCTCCCATTTCAGTACCCTTTACATAAGTTTCGGTATTATCATGGCAAACTAAACAATCAACACTAGTAGAATCAGTAAAAGACTTACCTTCAGAAGTCATTCCATAACCTATGTGGCATTTTGCACAGCTTTTTTCATTGCCCTGAGTTCCAATACAAAAATTATTTATCGCATTTTTTTTACCCAGATATACAATTCCTTTTCCCTCAACATATTCTTCTCTTTCCCAGTTCCAGTGATTTGACTGCATTACTTCCTGATGCCGTTTATTGTGACAGCTTATGCATGCTGCTGTAACCTGCTGAGGAGCTGAAAATTTTTGCTGAAGTGATGTAAACTTTGAATGATCAACAGACGGAAAATATTTTTTCGAATATTTTTCTTTCAATTTCATTAAAGTAGTTGGCTCATAGTCTTTTTGGGAAAAGAAGCCAATTGCAATAATTATCATTAAACCGATGAAAGCAAGAATTACAATTATCTTTCTCATTTTATTTTATGAATTATTTTAGTTGTTTTAGTGTATAAATTATTTTTGATTGACCCATTCAGCAAAAACTTGATTGAGAGTCTTTAATGCCGATGAAATATTTTCAAGTTCTCTCTGGCTTACATTCTGAAGAATTCTTTTATGAAGCTCGTTATAATTCTGCTTCAAATTTGTAATTAGTGGATTAGCTTTTGGCAGCAGGCTAACTAATATTTCCCTTTTATCATTTACATTCAAAGTTCTGGAAATAAGGTTTTTGGCTTCTAATGAAGTTAAAACATGTGTTATTCTGCCAGGTGTAAGTTTTAATACATCACGCAATTCCTTGATAGTATATTGAGGTTTGACTGCAAAAAGTTTTAAGAATTTAATTTCAGTTGGCGACATATTAAAACTCGCAGCAAAATATTCTTCTTTAATATTACAATTGCGTGTAAGTTCGCAAATCATATCTGCGATTGGTTCCATTTCAGCAAGCATAAAAAACCTTATATATTTTATATCCTAAAATAATTTGGATATTCATAATTTCAAAAATATTTTTTATTAGCAACTAATAATGGCTTTATTTTGCACCAAAATCTCAACATTTTTATAATTGGAGTAATTATTGAATAAAAATTACTCTTTTCTTTTAGCATCTAAAAGCTTTTGGAAGTTTGGTGATTCAGATTCTAAATAATCTTTTGAATTATTGATATATTTGCAACTTAAATAATAGTTTTTATGAAAATGGCATCGATACTTCACGAAAATCTAAATGAACGGGAGAAATTGATACTGCGATCAATTATACAGCAGTTTATTTTAACTGCTTCTCCGGTTGGTTCAAGAAATATTACAAAAAGATTTGATGTCGGAGTTTCACCGGCAACAGTTAGAAACATAATGTCTGAGCTTGAAGACTCTGGTTATATTAATCATCCTCATACCTCCGCCGGAAGAGTTCCAACAGATAAAGGATATAGATATTATGTTGATTCACTGATGGAAATCTCTGAATTGAAAGCCTCCGAAAAGGGATTAATAGACAAAAGTCTTGATACTCAGTTAATTGAGAAAGAACAAATACTAAAAGTTGCTTCCAAATTGCTTAGCAGTATTACCAAACAGATAGCTTGTGTTACATATCCAACACTTGATAAAGGAATACTAACCAAGATTCAACTCGTTTCACTTTCAAGTACCAGATTGTTAGTTATAGTTAGTATTCAATCAGGTCTGATAAAAACAATTACTTTGGAATTTGATTCAGAAATTGAAGCAAGTTCTTTACACGAAATAGAATCAATACTAAATGAGCGATTAAACGGTCTAACATTTCAGGAAATAAGACAAACAGCTAAAGAGAGACTGATAGATATTGAAGATTCAGAAAAGCCCATAATGCGTTTATTTGTAGATTCTGTCGATAAAATTTTTACTAATGTTCAGCCTGAAGAAAAAATACTGATTACAGGAGCAACAAACATAATTCAGCACCCTGAATTTGAAGACCCTGAAAAATTTCAGAGTGTTATTGAACTTATTGAAGATAAAGATATTATAATACATATATTAGATAAGAAAAAACCTGATAAATCTGATAACATAATCATTTCAATCGGTACCGAAAACGAAGATGAAAAACTTCACGAATACAGTCTAATTACAAAAGAGTATTCCTTTGGAGAAACATCTGGTACGGTTGGCATAATAGGACCAAAAAGAATGGAGTATTCGAAAGTTGTAGCAATCATCTCATATCTTGGAGATATGTTAACAGAAGTATTAACAGGAAATAAATAAGGAGAAAAATGAAAAATGTCTAAAAAAAATGTTAATGATGAAAAACTTGAAGAGTTAAACCAAACTAATCAAACAGAAAATGAAGTGAAAGAAGAAGTAAATAATGAGCAGCAAACATCTGAAAAATTATCTGACGAAGAAAAGATAAAAGCTTTAGAAGCAGAAGTAGCTAATTACAAAGACTTGATGCTCCGTAAAGCAGCAGAGTTTGAGAATTATAAACGGCGAACCGAAAATGAACAAATAAATTTATTAAAATATGCCGCTGAATCATTAATCATTAAACTTCTTCCTACAATAGATGATTTTGAAAGATCATTATCTCATATGTCTGAAGAAACTGATGTTCAAAAAATTAAAGAAGGTATCCAGCTTATTTACAATAATTTTTTAAAAACACTTGATGAACAAGGTGTACAGAAAATTGAATCAGTTGGTAAACCATTTAATTTTGAGTTCCACGAAGCTTTGATGCAAAGACCTGATGATTCTGTTCCACCGCACACAGTTCTTGATGAATTGGAAACAGGTTACATTTATAAAGATCATGTTATAAGATATGCTAAAGTTATTGTAAGTGAAGAATAATTTTTAAATAAAAAGAGAATCAATGAGTAAAAGAGATTATTACGAAGTATTGGGAGTTACAAGGAACGCTACAAAAGACGATCTTAAAAAAGCCTACCGAAAACTTGCAATGCAATATCATCCGGATAGAAACCCCGGAAATAAAGAAGCAGAGGACAAATTCAAAGAAGCAGCTGAAGCTTATGAAATCCTAAATAACGATGACAAACGTGCAAGATACGATCGTTTCGGTCATAATGGAGTTAAAGGTAGCGGATTTGGCTCTCAGGGGTTTTCTGATATCAATGATATATTTTCACACTTTTCAGATATTTTTGGCGGCGGCTCTTCTATCTTTGATGACTTTTTTGGAAGCGGTCAGCAAAGAGGAAGACAAAGAAGTAAAGGTGTACCTGGTTCAGATCTTAAAGTTACCCTTAAACTTACGCTGGAAGAAATTGCAACCGGAGTAACAAAGAAAATTAAAATAAAAAAACAAATCATCTGCGATCAATGTTCCGGAACAGGCGCTGAAGGTAGTACTTCCAGAAAAAAATGCCCAATTTGTAATGGAACCGGCGAAATAAAATCAGTTTCAAGATCTGTATTCGGACAGTTTGTTAACATAACTGCTTGTGCAAATTGCAATGGAGAAGGTGAAGTTATTGATACACCCTGTAAAAAATGCTCTGGCGATGGCAGAATTAATAACGAATCAACAATAAAAATTGATGTGCCTCCTGGTGTTCACGAGGGAAGTTATATGACATTGCGAGGTGAAGGAAATGCAGGCAAACGAGGCGGTCATCCGGGTGACATAATAGTTGTATTTAAAGAAGAAGAGCATGAATATTTTGTAAGAGAAGAAGATGATATTTTATATGAACTTTCCATTACATTCCCTGAAGCTGTATTAGGTACCGAGGTTGATGTTCCAACTTTAAATGGCAAAGCAAGATTAAAAATAGATTCTGGAACTCCATCAGGTAAATTGTTGAAAATGAGAGATAAAGGGATAAAGCATCTGAACCACTCCGGCTATGGCGATCAAATAATTAAAATTAACATAAATATTCCTAAAAAATTGTCTAATAAAGAAAAAGAATTACTTAAAGAATTAGCAAACCAACCAAACTTCAAATCGATAGATAAAGAAAATGGTAATGGAATTTTTAGTAGATTCGGACTTTGAGAATAATTGACTTAAACAAATTTTATAATTTGGTACAATCAAAGCAAAATCAATGCTTGAAAAGCTGTCAAAAAAAAGCGGGTTAACTAAAACTGAGATAAAAATTTTAGGATTTTTTATATCTGTATTCCTTATTGGGGTTGTTTACAAAACATTCTTTACAAAGGAAAGCAGTCAATATCTCAGTTTTGATTATGCCAAAGAAGATACAAAATTTTATGCTTTAACATCAGACTCGGTATCTTTAAATAGTCAAAAAAGTGGCAGTACAAATGTTGATTATAAGCAGGAAGTTTTAGATTTTAACACTCAGAATTTTAAGAATATTAATAAGAAAATTCTGCCTGCTGAAAAAAGTATAAATCTTAATACAGCTACAGCGGATGAGTTGTCTAATTTACCGGGCATAGGCGTAAAGACAGCTCAAATAATTATAGAATATCGACATAGTATTAAGAAATTTAAAAGTATTGAACAGCTTTTAAATGTTAAGAACATCGGCGAAAAAAAACTTATGCAAATTAGAAAATATGTTTATATCGATTAACAATAATCAAATTATTTTACCGGAGGAATAATGCCATCCAATAGTTCTAAAAAAAATGAAGATCCTTGGTACCTACATGCTGGATTATATCTTATAATTGCAATTCTTACTGTACTACTTATTAAAGTTGCTGTACTTGATCCTCAAGAGCAAATTAATAAAGAGAATTATTTTAAGAAAGAAACCAGATTAAGAATGACAAATCTTAAGGAAGCTCAGATACTATGGCAGCATAAAAATGGCTCATTTACTGGCAGCTTAGATAGATTGATTAGTTTTATTAAAAATGATAAATATGTTGACAGTGTTCGCAAAGCTTTCGATTCATTAAGACAAAAATCTGCTGATCCATTCAAAGTATTATCTGATGGCACATTTACTCCGGACAGCTTGTTCTTATCACCCAAAATTAATCAGAGATTTGTTATGGGAATTGACAGTAATGTTGTAAGTGATACTGTTATTAATCCATCTGGTAAAGTTATCCGTGTTGAAAAGAAAATTGTTAAGGGAACAAAATATTACATCGAAGACCCTGCAGGATATGGTTCAATTGGCAGTCTGGATAATGATGCATTAAAAAATACTGCTTCCTGGGAATAACAATATTGGATAATGGCTGGATTTGAAAATCATATCGGGTTTAATTTGTCCGGCACTAAATTGCAGATTGTTGAAGTTAATTATCTCAATGATCAGTTTAGACTTGTAAATGTAGATGAAACTTACTTTAATGATCCGATAAATTTTGAAATAGATAAAGAAACAAAAGTCAGCGCCCTTTTGCAGGGCGCTTTTGATGAATTGCTGATCAAAAAGAATTTCAACAGCAATTCTGCATCCTTTACATTACCTTTCGAACTTTTTCATACAATGCAAATCCCTTATGATACCACCTTGCTTTATCAGGATTTGATTGATGAATTCAAATGGGAATTTTCTGTCAACTATCCATTCATCTCTACAAAAAATCTGGTTCTTCAATATTACGAAATTGAAAAGGGACCGTTTATTGAAATAAACACAGCACTTGTTTTTGCTGTTCAAAGAAGATACTTACAAATGCTTGATACATTCTGTAAAAAAAATAATTTAAAACTGAGATTTGTTGATAATCTCCATATCGCCGCAGAAAGATCACTTTCGGTAAGTAATGCAATCGTTTATAAAGGATTAACTCTCAGTGTTTATTTTAATAGTAAATTTCTATCACTTTTTTATGCTTTTAACGGAAGACCTTTATACTTCAAAGTTATTCCTTTAAATGATGCAAGTGAAATTACAGAACATTTGTTAAAAGAAACATCAACTTCGTCTATATTAAATATTCAAAGAACACAAATTGAAGCTGCATTTATTTCCGGTGATGAAATATCACCCGCAATTGTGCATACACTTAAAAAAGTTTTAGGACTTGATTTTATCGCCTTTAATCCTTTTGATAAGATCAGACCAATGCCTGATTTATATGAGAGTAAACTTTATCTTGAAAAATACAATTCATTTTCTTCTGCGGCTGGTATTGCATTTCGAATAGCATAATTTTACCGGTAATGCGATGAGAATAAGAATCATTTCCGGAATATTTAAAGGAAGATTTATTACTGTGCCTCAGTCCAGAGAGATTCGCCCCACAACTGACAGAGTAAAAGAAACATTGTTCAATTTACTTAATAACAGAATTGATTTTGACGGGATTGAAGTTCTGGATTTTTATTCAGGTTCAGGCTCACTCGGATTAGAGTGTATTAGCCGAGGGGCAAAGCATGTTACTTTTGTTGAACGAGACTTTAAGATATATAAAAACCTATTGGAAAATATTAAATCGCTTAGTGTTGAAGATTACTGCAAAGTGATACGAATGAATGCAACAGACTATTCTAATAAAATGCCTGATAAACAGTATGATCTTATACTTGCTGATCCGCCATTTTTTAAAGATGATATCTACGAGGTAGTTAAAAATATTTTGCAAAACAATTATCTTAAAAACGATGCAAGAATGGTTGTTGAACGATCTGTTCAAACTAAAGTTAAAGATATAGAAAATTTTAAAACTGAGCCGTTCAAAATTATCGGCGACTCCTGCCTTTATGAGATATTTCAAAAATAATTTTCTGGATTATTTTTTCTATGTTTTTTTATCTAAACCTGATTATCAATAGATTTGATTATACTAAATAAGAAATTTATAATGTTATGAAAAGAGTAATTTATCCCGGCACTTTTGATCCTGTAACTTATGGACATATTGATATCGTTAAACGAGCAGTTGATCTTTTTGATGAAGTTTTTATCACAGTTGCAATTAACCCATCAAAACAGCCGTTGTTTACTACTCAAGAACGAGTTGATATGCTCAGAGAATCATTAAAGGAATTTAGTAATAAAGTGATAATTGATTCATTTGATGGACTTTTAGTTGAACACGCAAAAAAAGTTGGCGCTATTGCAATTGTAAGAGGTTTAAGACAAATAAGTGATTTTGAATTTGAATTTCAAATGGCATTGATGAACCGCAAACTTAGCGGAGATATAACAACTATTTTTTTAATGCCTCACGAGCGTTATACTTATCTTAATTCAACTGTTATCAGAAATCTTGCATCACTCAAAGCTGATATCAGCAACTTCGTCCCGTCGAATGTACAAGAGGCACTAAAGAAAAAGTTTCGATAGCTGTTTATTTTTCAAACACAATTTTAATCAGCATTATATTACGAGTGATAATACTGTAAGTGAGAAACATAAAAGCAACTGTTCATAACACTAATATCTATCGTTTCAATGTATCTTTATTTATAAAGAGAATCTTTTTTAAAAAGGAGTGTTTTACTTTTCTAAATAATCTTTCCTGATAACCTTTCTTCCTCTCTGACAGCTCAGTTTTCCACTTTAAAACACAAAAAGAAAATTCAATAATAAATTGTTGGAAAGGAATGTCTGTGATGTAAGTTCTGAGATTCTTTGTTAAAAAATTAATCAGGATAGATAGATATTCTCTCTTAGTCCGGTACTTTTTTCTAATTTATTCTTTAATCAATTTAACTTCTTTAAGTCAATAATCTCCATTATGATTATTTATAGTGGGCTTTAAGCGATTTAAATCCTTTTTGAATTATTATATCTTACTTTGGTCAGTAAATTGTAAATAATCATTATTAGTTTGAGTAGAACCGCATTAATTAAAAAACCCCAAAACATTTAATTTTGGGGTTTATTTTTTGAGCTGGTGAACGGATTCGAACCGCCGACCGGCTGATTACAAATCAGCTGCTCTACCAGCTGAGCTACACCAGCGCAATTTTTTGTGTGCCAAAAATAATATTTATTTTTTTGTTGTGCAATTCCTTTTTAAGCTAACTTAATTCAACTTGCGAACTAAGACTGAAGTTGCCAGCTTCGTCATAAACTCTGAATTGAACCATCTTTTGCCTGATCTTTTTGATCAATTCAAATATTAATCCATCAAATTCAAATTTTTCGCCCACATCTAAAATTTTACCTGATTTATCTGCAACAAATCCTGCAATAGTATTATACTCATCCGATTCATCCAGTTTAAAATTAAATGTATCATTAAACTCATCAATAAACATTGATCCCAGCACATAAAACTTACCATCGGGCAATTTGCTGTAACTTTGTATTTCGCTCTGTGTTTTATCTTTTATCTCTCCAACAATTTCTTCAAGAATATCTTCTATCGTTACAACACCTTCTGTTCCGCCGTATTCATCAGTTACAATAGCAATTTTTTCTCCTTGTTTTTGCATATCCTTTAAAATTTCTGAAATAAGTTTTGTTTCCGGGACAAAACATGCAGGTCGAATCAAAGATTTAAGATTTAAATTCCTTTTTTCAATTATCGCACGCATTAAATCTTTAGTATGAAGTATCCCAACAATGTTATCCAATGAGTTTTCGTAAACAGGAACCAGAGTATGTCCAGACTTAATTATTAAGTTTATGTTTTTCTCATTTTCTTCATTCAAATTAACAGCAATCATTTCTGTTCTTGGAATCATTACTTCATCGGCTTTCAAATCATTAAACTCAAAAATATTTTCAATAATTTCCTGGTCTGCTTCATCAATAGTACCTGATTTTACTCCATCCGAAATTATATCAAGTATTTCATCCTCTGTAGGACGTTCTTGTGAGAAGTTGATCTTTTCTTTAAAGGGTAATAAAATAAGATTACTGATTGCTGTTATACCTGAAGTTATAAATTTAAGTGCTTTGGATATTATTAAAATTATCTTAATAGATTTTTTACCAATAGAATCTGAGTAACGATAAGCAATCGCTTTCGGGACAAGTACATTAAATACCAAAATTATAATTGTAATTACTATTGATGTTATAACAATAGTTATAGCAGTATCTAAATAGTTGTAAAAACCTGTAAGTGTTAGAGCCTGATTATAAATCCAGTTTGAAAAAATAAGATAGCCTAATACTGAAATTATAACTATTAAAAATTTAGAAGTGAGCTGAATGCTGCTATACACCTGCTCTTCATTTTTATTCAATTCTTCAAAGTATGGAACATCTTTATCCTGCTTTTGTTTTAGTTCTTCAATTTTTGATTCACCAAATGATGCTAATGCAATTTCTGATGCTGCAAGAATAAAGTTAATAAATAGAAGCAGTAAAAATACAAGAACCAATTCCATTAAAAATTTATTATCCTTCTGTTGTTATTAGATACTACAAAGATAATGCATTATTATAAAATTACATTACAAATTTTTGATTATTATGTTATTTTAAGGCAAACATTATAATTTATTAATCGAATGAAGCCAAAACAAATTAAAATCAAAGATAAAGCTGATTTATCAATAACGTGGCAGGATGACAGCATAACAGTTATCCCGTTAAAATATCTTAGAGATGAATGCCCTTGCGCAAGCTGCAAAGGCGAAACTATTTTACTTAGAACTTACAGACCACCAAAACCAACTATTTTTTCAGAGAATATGTATAAGGTTTCAAATATTAATATTGTCGGTGGTTATGCAATTCAGATTTCATGGAAAGATGGACACGATACCGGTATTTATTCCTGGGATTATTTAAAAACTCTTGAAGATGGAATAGATAACAATTCAGAACAAAAGTATAACAGACTTATATGATCTCAAAAAACGATCTTAAATATTATTCATCTCTATTAATTAAAAAATATCGCACTCAAGAAGAAAAATTTATTGTTGAAGGATTAAAAATTGTTGAAGAGGGATTAAACAGTAATTATTCCAACGAGGTTGTTTTTGTAACTCCGCTATTTGCTGAATCATTTTCTGAAATTGTTTCTTTATTAAAGAAAAAAGTTAATAAAATTATTGAATTGAAGTCATCTGAATTTCAGCGAATATCAGACACTAAAGCACCTCAAGGTATAGCCGCTGTTTTCGAGAAAAAATATCCTAAGAGAAAGTTAACTGAATTAAAAGAAAACATACTTGTTCTGATTGATAATATTTCTGATCCCGGTAATCTTGGTACAATTATAAGAACTTGCGATTGGTTTGGGATTTATAATATTCTGATAACAAATGAATCTGTTGAATATTTAAATCCTAAAGTCCTCCGTTCTTCAATGGGTTCTGTTTTTCATCTTAATATTTATGATGAAGTTTTTGAAAATGATATTATTAATCTAAAGTCAGAAGGTTATCAGATAATTAGTTCCGATACTAAAGGAAAAAATGTTTTTAATTTTAATCCTGCAGCAAAGTCTGTTCTGGTTTTCTCAAATGAATCTACCGGACCCTCGGAAATGATAAGTGGACTTGCTGATAAAACAATTACTATCCCGGGTAAAGGCAGAGCAGAATCACTTAATGTTTCTACGGCAGCAGCAATAATTATTTCAACAATTGTAAATAAACAGTAATATTTTGCTCACTTTAGTCAATTAATCTTTATAAGGATCATAAACATCGGAGCCAGCCATCGCTACACCGATCGGATGTAATCTGAAAATAATCTTTATTGTATTTCCCATGTAAGAAATAACTTCATCTAATTTTTTATAACATTCGGGAGCTTCATCTGCGCCTGAACCGCGAAGTTCTATTCCCTTTTGTTTCATTTCAAATTTAACTTTTTCAAAATTCACCTTCCCTCTGCTAACAGACAGAAGTCTGCCGTGTTTCCATTTTTTTCTGCCAGCCGCCTCGTTCCTGCTCATTGTTCTACCTGCTCCATGAACAGTGGAGTATAAAGCCTGTCTGGAAAGTTCAGAATCAATGCCTTCAACGATAACAGAGTCATCCATCATATTTGCACCGATAAATCCGAGTTGTTTAGGAAATGCAGGAGTACAGCCTTTTCTTACAACCCAGTATTTCTCTCCAAAATGTTCTTCTTGCCATGCAAAGTTGTGATGATTATGCACTTCAAAAGTTTTAGCCGGATTACCTAAAATTCTTAACACCTGCTCTACAACAATATCTCTTCCAGCGTAGGCATATCGACCTGCAAGATTTATCGCCTGAATATATGCTTGTCCTATTTCGGATTTAATATCAAAAAGTATTGGTGGAGAATCCATTGAACCTTCACTGACTCTATCTTCAAATGATTGCCCTTTTGATAGTGCAATAAAACCCATAGTAGTTCTATGTCCAAAACCTCTCGAACCAAAATGAACTCCAATCCACAAATAACCCTCATCATCTTCAAAAAGATCTACAAAATGATTACCGCTGCCAACTGTTCCAAGTTGTTCCTTAGCTAAATTAATAAGTTTTCTTTGCTGCTTAAATTCAGAAGATGCAATTTTATCAATAACCTCGTGGTCAACCGGTTGATTATTTTTTCTTCCCATACCAAATGAAATTTGCGAATAAATCTCATCCATTATTTTCGGCAATTCAATCATATCTGCTTTGATGTCAGTTCTAACTGCTTTATTCCCGCATGCAATATCAAATCCGACACCGGAAAGAGAAATCTTATTTTTGTATGCTACTGCTCCGCCAATCGGGTGGCTGTACCCGTAATGTGCATCTGCGGTTAATACGCCGATATCATTTTCAGATGTACATCTATCAATCTGAGCAATAGATTTTTCATCTATTATTTCTTCTCCGAATATTTTAATACGTTTCATCCGACAGCTAATCACTTAGTAATAAACAATAAGAAAATAAAGGTGTTAATCAACCTTAATAAAAACAAAATTGTCAGTTCTGAATACAAACTAAAGTAATACTCTTACTGCAGTAACTTTTGAACATTATTTGTTTATCTAAGCAGAATCATTTTTTTTGTTTCTAAAAACTTTCCTGCATTGATACGATAAAAATAAACACCAGAGCTGACTGACTTATCATTTTTATCTTTTCCGTCCCATGTAATTTCATAGGTTCCGGCTGACTGTTCTTTGTTCACTAAAGATTTTATCTCTTTGCCAAGTGTATTATAAATTTGTAATGTAACCTTTGCAGGGGTTGTTATACTGTACCTGATAGTTGTGACAGGATTAAAAGGATTTGGATAATTTTGTTCTAATACATATTCAACTGGAATTTGGTTATCAATTTGTTCAACATCAGAAAGGATTCCTTGTTCCGGAAGCGGTAATCTAACAGAGGTATAAAGTTTAAAATCTCCTGGTGCAAGTACAATGCTGTCTGTTAAATTAGTTGTGCTTGTAACATTAATGCTATCACCTGTAAAGTAATCATACCAATAACCAATCTTACTGAAATTTGGTTTTGTTGATTGCTGAATTACATTAAAGTTACCAACAATAAATGCATCCATTGAAGAATGATAAAGATTAATTTTCTTCATAAATCCGCTTACATTCAGATTAAAATTTGCTGCGTGAAAAGTTTCATAATTATTACGAAGATTTATTAATGCAGAATAAACCTTGTAAAGATTAGTTCTTCTGTCATCGTTTAGATAGTCCCATTTAACCGGCTTTTCACCTGTTCTTCCGTTAAAATTAATACTAATATCATAACCAAGTTCACCAAACTGCCATAAGAGTTTTGGTCCGGGTATGGTAAAGAAAAAAGCACCTGCAAGTTTCATTCTGTTCAATGCAATATTAAGATTCTTTATGTTATAAGAGCCTGAAGAATTACCAAAAGCAAGATTTTTTACCATAAGTCTTTCTTCATCATGGCTTTCCATATATCCGACCAAATGCGGATCTGTCCAGCCCCGATTGAGATATGATATACCGGAAAAATCTGAAGTATATCCCATTGTTGCTTCATTATAATCGTGGTTATGATTACCCCAAAGCATCATGCCATAATCTGATAATACTATTTCTTCACTGTTGACAGCAAAATGTTCAAGTATTACATAAGCAGTTGAATCAACTTCCCATAACTTATCAGCCATCCGTTTCAGGATATTTATTCTGCTTTGATCATAAGCATTCCAGGCATTTACATCATTAGAAAATTTTTGAGTAAATCCTTTTGAAAGATCGAAACGGAATCCATCAAATTTAAATTCTTTTAACCAGTATTCGTTTACACGATCAACAAAGTATTTTGTAGCATTACTTTCATGGTTAAAATCATTAAAAACATTAAACGGATGCCGTGCTATTGGATTTAAATATGGATTATTAGCTGCGGGTCTGTTGTTTACATTATCCCACCAAAGCATTGCAAGCGGAGATGCATTATCAGCCTGATTTAATACCATATCAAGTATTACTGCAATTCCGTTCTGATGACAAGCGTCAATAAACTCTTTGAGTTTATTAGCTGTTCCGTAATATTTATCCACTGCGGTATGATAAATCGGATTATATCCCCAGCTAAGATTTCCACTAAATTCCATTACTGGCATTAACTCAATTGCATTAACACCAAGGGATTTTAAATAAGATAAAGTATCAATTAGAAATTGAAATGTTCGCTGTGTCGAAAAATCTCTTACAAGTAATTCATAAATAACAATCTTTTCTTTGGCAGGTCTTGTATAATCTGATGCCTGCCACTGGTATTCTGATTGATTTGTCTGAACAATACCTACAATTCCGGATGTTTTACCCGAAGGATATGGTTTTAATGATGGATATGTTGTTGAAGGAATATAGCCGTCATTCCAGGGATCGAGAATTTTTTCTGAGTAAGGATCACCAGTTCTTATTTTACCATCAACAAGATATTGAAACGCATATTCAGTACCTGGATTTAATGTTAAATTAATCCACCAGATTACACTATCTGCATTAACATACTGCCTGTTAAGAAAATAATCAGTCTGAACTTTCCAGTCATTAAAATCCCCGATCAGATAAACATACTCTTTATAAGGAGCATACAAAGCAAGTGTAGCAGTAGTTGAACTTGAGTAGTTTAATCCGAGTCGTAAACCGTCTGGCAATGGTAAATTATTCATAACAGGATTTGAGAACATCACAAAGGTTGTTGAATCTGTACTTCCTGTTGTATCTGTACCAATTATCTTTACATAGTGTGCCCCAGCTGAATAATCAGCGTAATTAAAATTAAAAGATATATTACTGGAATCTGTCTGTGCGACCTGAACACCATCGATCAAAATATTTAAAGATGAAACTTCTGTTTCTATTTCAACTGCTTCAATATTTATCGGAACAATTTCTCCTTCTTTAACAAATGCCGGCGAGCGAAGAGGATCACTAAAATCAACTGAGACCTGAGGGCTTTGAATAACCAAATTTAATCCGGGTTCATAAAGATCAATAAAAATATCGGGTCTGGTTTGTTTTGATGCGTCTGAACTTCGGAAAACCATTGCAAGCTGTAAAATTTTTTCTGATGGATTGGTAACAGAATAAAATGTTCTCGGAAAACCAATCGTTAATTTGTATAAGTTCTGTCCCAACCTGGTAAGAGCAGGCTGATTTGAATTATTTCCCCAATTTCCAATTACGTGCTGCCACTGTCCCAGATTAGAAGTAACGCCTGTATGCGCATATACTGTTCCTGTGTAGTTTAATAATTCACTTGCACCGGGTTGTGTTGCATCAAAGATAACCACTATGCTGTCATTCTGAGTCGGGTATTGTGGTTCAGTTACAACAATCTGAGCAAAACCTATTAAAGCAAAAGCAAAAAACACAATGATAGATAAATACAATTTTTTCATACGTTACTCTTTTATACCTGTTATTTGAACAATGATTTCTCTTCTCCTCGGCTTGTTATCAAAATCAATAAAAACAATCTGCTGCCACGTACCCAAAATTAGTAATTTATCTTTAAATGGTACTGTAAAGGAAGCTCCCTGTAATGAAGCTCTTACGTGTGAGTGTCCGTTTCCATCATGCCATGTTCTATCGTGCTGATACTCCTGGTTTTGTGGGATGATCTTTTCAAAAAAGTGCGGATAGTCTTTTAACAAACCCGGTTCATATTCTATGGTAGTAATTCCGGCAGTTGAACCCGCAATAAAAACAAGCGCGCTGCCTTCTAAAAATAAATTATCTGAAACAACTTGCTGAATGTACCCGGTAATATCAATTATCTCACAATTTCCTTTGCTGCTGACAGTAAAAGAATGTGTTTCAAGTTTAAGCTGCATAATTTGTCCGCTGTTAATAAAAAAAAGGCTCGCATTATAGCGAACCTTTAATTTGTAAAAGAATTATTACTTAATTACCGGATGAATCAGATTTTTCTGGTTCCACATTAGGATCAGGATGTTCGAGTGATTCATCAAAAAAGACCAGCTCTTCAGAATTTTCAACATGTTTTGCGATGATTGTAGTTCCTTCTTTAAACGAGCCTCGCAATATTTCTTCTGCAAGAGGATCTTCAACATACTTCTGAATAGCTCTGCGCAAAGGGCGAGCGCCAAATTTTTCATCAAATCCTTTATTGACAAGAAAGTCTTTTGCTGTTTCATCAAGCTGAAAGTGAAGTTTATTCTCTTTAATATTAGCGTGAAGATCTTTTATTTCAATATCAATAATCTTGTAAATATCTTCCTTAGCAAGATTCCTGAATACAATAGTATCATCTATCCGATTTAGAAATTCAGGATTAAACAATCTCTTCATTGCATCTTCAACTGTATCTTTAAGAGTTGAATATTTATCAACATTCTCATCGCCGCCAAAACCAAATTTACTGATATTCTTAATATCTTTAGTTCCAGCATTTGATGTCATTATGATGATAGTATTCTTAAAATCCACTTTTCTTCCGAGTGAATCTGTAAGTGTTCCATCATCAAGTACCTGAAGCAGCAAACTGAAGATATCGGGATGTGCTTTTTCAATTTCATCAAAAAGAACAACTGAGTAAGGTTTTCTTCTGACTTTTTCTGTAAGCTGTCCGCCTTCTTCATATCCTACATATCCTGGAGGCGCTCCAACTAATCTGGAAACTGAAAATTTTTCCATATACTCGCTCATATCAATTCTTACAAGAGCATCTTCGCTGTCGAACAAATACTTTGCAAGCACTTTACATAGTTCTGTTTTACCAACTCCTGTTGGTCCCAAAAAGATAAAACTTCCGATCGGGCGATTAGGATTTTTAAGTCCTGCTCGTGTTCTTCTGATTGCTTTTGTCAGTTTACTAACTGCTTCATCCTGCCCGACAATGTGCTGCTTTAATGCATCATCCATCTTCAGCAATTTTTCTGATTCGGTCTGAGCAATTCTGTTTACCGGAATTCCGGTCATCATTGCAACAACAGTAGCAATATCTTCTTCACTAACATCGTGGACTATATCTTTAGTCTTTGTATCCCATTCACGCTTTGCAGTATCAAGATCAGATAAAAGATTTCTTTCTTTATCGCGTAAGCGTGCTGCTTCTTCATAGTCCTGCATTTTAACCACACGTGCTTTATCTTTTTTTACACCTTCAATCTCTTCTTCAAGTTCAAGTATTTCCTGCGGAACTTCAAAGTTACCCATGTGTACTCTTGAACCGGCTTCATCAATAACATCTATAGCTTTATCAGGTAAGTGTCTGTCTGTTATATAACGATTACTTAATTTTACAGCGGTTTCAATTGCTTCTTTCGAGTATTTTACGCGATGATGTTCTTCGTACTTAAATTTAATATTTTCAAGTATCTGAAGCGTTTCATCATACGTTGGCGGATCAACCATTACTTTCTGAAATCTTCTATCAAGTGCTCCATCAGTTTCAATGAATTTTCTGTATTCATCAAAAGTTGTTGCACCAATACATTGAATATCGCCGCGAGCTAAAGCAGGTTTAAACATATTTGAAGCATCAAGTGAACCGCTTGCACCGCCGGCACCGACAATCGTGTGCAGTTCATCGATAAAAAGAATTACATCTTCAGCTTTTTCAAGTTCATTCATCAGAGCTTTCATTCTCTCTTCAAATTGTCCCCGGTATTTTGTACCAGCTACAAGTCCGGCAAGATCTAATGTTACCACTCTTTTATCCTGAAGAGTTCTAGGTACCTTCTTTTGAACTATCCGGAGTGCCAATCCTTCTGCAATTGCAGTCTTACCCACACCCGGCTCACCGATAAGTACAGGATTATTCTTTTTCCTTCTGCTTAAAATCTGAGCTACTCGTTCAATTTCTTTTTCTCTGCCAACAACCGGATCAAGTTTATCTTCGTTAGCAAGTTTCGTAAGATCGCGTCCAAAATTATCCAATACAGGTGTTTTGGTTTTTTCTTGTTTCTTATCAAATGATTGAGAAGCTTTTTGTCCTGGTTCTTTTGGATTTTTTGCACTAAGCATTGAATTCAATTCAGCCCGGGCAGCATCATAAGAAATATTAAATTGATGAAGTATCTGTGTAGCAATATTATCTTCATCTCTTAAGAGAGAAAGCAGAAGATGTTCCGTTCCGATAACATCTGCTTTATAAATTTTTGATTCTATTTGTGTAATCTTAAGTACTTTTTCTGCCTGTTTTGTCAGAGGAATGTTTCCAATTGTCAAAGTTCCGCCGGAAGTTCTGACAGTATCTTCAATAGCTTTTTTTAATTTAAGTAAATCACATTCAAGATTTCTTAAAATCCTTACAGCAACTCCCTGTCCCTCCCGGATAATTCCAAGAAGAAGATGCTCCGTACCAATATAATCATGACCAAGTCTAAGAGCTTCTTCCCTGCTAAGTCTTATTACATCCTGCAGTCTATCCGAAAAATTTCCGTCCATATTTCTCCTTATTTTAACTTAAAATGAACCAAAGATTTTGAATTTTGGTTTCACGGTTGAAATATACTAATTGTGATTCGCCGTTTCAAGGCAACATAAAATCGTTGTTAAATCATCACAATTACTTATCAGATCAACATCCCAAATAAAGGCAATTCAAATGCCAGTAAACTTTGGTTAATTTTTTGCTTAATTTCATATTGAAAAGAAAAATTTTTCTGTTAAAATGATATTTTTAACGTCATAAAATCTTAATAGTAGTCAATACGACAGATAATTCATCTGAAAATATATTTCAACAAATCAATGGAGAATAAATGGAAGCATTAACAGGATTATCACTCATAGTTATTATAGCAATTATAATCTTCTTATTCTTATTTCTCTATTTCGTTCCTTTGGGATTATTTATAACTGCTTACTTTTCTGGTGTAAGAGTAAAAATTGTTAAGGATCTTATTGGAATGAGATTAAGAAAAGTTCCGCCGGTTTTAATTGTAAGAAATATGATAACAGCTACAAAAGCCGGGTTATCAGTTGACCAGGCAAAAATGGAAGCACACTATCTTGCCGGCGGTAATGTTACAAAAGTAATCAATGCACTTATCTCTGCAGATAAGGCTAATCTTGGATTAACATTTGAACGAGCCACAGCAATTGATCTTGCAGGAAGAGATGTTCTAGAAGCAGTTAAAATGTCTGTTGTTCCTAAAGTTATCGAAACACCAATGGTTTCTGCTGTAGCAAAGGATGGTATCCAATTAAAAGCGATGGCAAGAGTTACTGTTCGTGCCAACATTGAAAGATTAGTCGGCGGTGCTGGTGAAGCTACTGTACTAGCAAGAGTTGGCGAGGGAATTGTGTCAACTATTGGATCGAGTGAATCACACAAAGATGTACTTGAGAACCCTGATAAAATATCCAAATCAGTTTTGGCAAAAGGATTAGACAGCGGAACAGCATTTGAGATTTTATCAATTGATATTGCTGATGTTGATATTGGTCAGAATATCGGTGCAATTCTTCAAGCTGATCAGGCAGAAGCTGACTTAAAAGTTGCCCGTGCTAAAGCTGAAGAAAGACGTGCTGCTGCAGTTGCAACAGAGCAGGAAAATATTGCCGAAGTTGCTAAAATGAAAGCAAAAGTTGTAGAGGCAGAATCAGAAGTTCCGCGTGCAATTTCTGATGCATTCAGAAATGGAAAGCTTGGTGTTATGGATTACTATAATCTTAGAAATATTCAGGCAGATACTGAAATGAGAACTTCAATAGCACAGCCAGAAGAAAAGAAAAAAACTGATTCATAAAGCGTATCCGAAATGAAAATAAATAACAGTTTAATTAAGAATTAGAGAAGCCTGATGGATGATTTATTTCAATACCTTATTTGGGGAATCATAATTTTCAGTTTCTTAAGCTCCTTCTTTAAAAAGAAAGAGCCTCCGAAGAAAACCCCTGTGCATAAAAATAAAACTGCAGATGGAAACATCTCTTTGAGGCAAACATCAAAATCTGAACCTGAGGTGATTACACAAAAAAGGGATGAATATGATATTCTTAAGGAGCTTGAAAATCTTTTTAAAGGTGAAATAAACATTCCTAAACCGCAGCCTCCTAAGGTCAAAAAATCTTATGAGTATTCAGAAACGGAAATAGAAGATAAGAACCTTGATCTTGCAAACGATACAAGATTACAAAAAAGTGTTGAGGATAGAAAACCCATTGGCTCAAGAGGAACTTACGATACAAGAATAACAAGCAGGAAAACTGTTACAAGTCAGCCAAAAGCAATCAGTCCAAAAACAGAAGCAGATGCTAAAAACTTTGAAAGACTTTTATCCAGCCGTAACAAACAAAGAGTTAATGTCTCTGATGTTAATCTTAAATTAAAAAATCCTGTTACAATCAGAGAATATATTTTATTTTCAGAAATTTTAGGAAAGCCTAAAGCACTGCGAAGATGAATCAAAAGAAATATGTTTTAAAAAGAACATCACAAACGGGCTTGGTTAATAAAATTGACGAAGCCCGTTTTACAATTAATTATATTGAAGAATTAAATGCTTCACAGTTTGAAGCAGCATCTGCAGTCAGCGGGTGTTATTTGATTATTGCCGGCGCCGGAACAGGTAAAACAAGGACACTTGTTTATCGTGTTGCCAGATTAATCGAACTTGGCTATGATCCAAATTCTATTTTACTTTTAACTTTTACTCGTAAAGCTGCTAATGAAATGATGAAGCGTGCAGCAATGCTGCTTGATGACCGTTGTTCAAGAATCAGAGGCGGAACTTTTCACTCGTTTGCAAATTTAACTTTAAGAAAATATGCCAAGGCAATCGGGCTTGATTCTGCTTTTACTATTCTTGACCAGGGTGATAGTGAAGATATAATAAATCTTATCCGTGCCCAGGATGTATTTCTTACAAAAGACAGAAGATTTCCGAATAAACAAACACTTAATAAAGTTTATAGTTTAAGTGTCAATACCGGAAAGAAAGTTGGAGAAATAATTGAAAATGATTATCCGCACTTTATTCCATTGCTTGATAAGATTTTAGAAATCCGGAAAATATTTATTAAATATAAAAGAAGTAATAACCTTCTGGATTATGATGATCTGTTAATTTATTTACTCGAATTTCTAAAAACTGAAAGTCCTGCTGTTAAAGCTCTACTTTCTGAAATAAAATTTGTAATGGTTGATGAATATCAGGATACTAATCACTTACAAGCAGAAATTGTAAAAGGATTGGCTAAGTATAATAAAAATGTTATGGTTGTTGGTGATGATTCACAAGCGATTTATTCTTTCCGCGGAGCTGATTTTCATAACATTATGGAATTCCCAAAACTGTTTAATGATGTAAAGATTATCAAACTTGAAGAAAATTACAGAAGTGTTCAATCTATTCTGGATTTTGCAAACCGCATTAACGAAGCAGCTGTTGAAAAGTATAAAAAAGACCTCTATACAAGACGTGGCAGCGGACAATTGCCGAATATTGTTGCAGCAACAACTGATAATCTTCAATCTAAATTTATTGTAGAAAAAATTCTTGATCTAAGAGAAGAAGGTGTTCTGTTAAGAGATATTGCTGTATTGTTCCGTTCATCTTTCTTTTCGTTTGATCTGGAGCTTGAACTTTCAAAAGCTAATATTCCCTTTCAGAAATTTGGCGGAATGAAATTCGTTGAAACTGCACACATTAAGGATGTTATGGCATTTCTTAGAATTGTTGTTAATCCCAAAGATGTTATCAGCTGGTATAGAGTTTTGCTTTTACACGAAGGTGTTGGACCAAAAACAGCACAGCGTATTCTGGATGAACTGGCAAAAGCCCGGATCACAATAAAAGCAGAACCCGATAATCAGCCTGAGTTTAAACATCATAAACTTGGTCCATTGTTTTATCTTTTATACGAACTTCAAAAGAAAAAATATATTCCCTCTGAAATGGTGCAGAAAGTTTATGAATATTACTGGGAATTATTCAAAGCTAACTATGATGATTGGAACAAACGCAAAAAAGATTTAGAGATTTTTCAGAATATTGTAGAGAATTATACTTCGGTTGATTCATTGCTTTCTGATATGGCAATTGAACCGATAATTGAAAGTGTTGTTGATGTTGATGCAACTGATAAAGAAGAGGAATATGTTACGCTTTCCACGATTCATTCTGCTAAAGGATTGGAGTGGCATTCAGTCTTTATAATTCACGCTGTTGAGGGCTACTTCCCCTCTGCAAGATCAGTTGAGAATTTAGATTCATTAGAAGAAGAAAGAAGACTAATGTATGTTGCTTCAACCCGAGCAAAGAATAATTTGTTTATAACTTACCCAATGAATCTTTATGATAGGGAAGCAGGAATGACATTATCAAAGCCATCACGATTCATTTCAGATATTTCTCCTGATTTGGCAGAAGGCTGGCTGCTGGAGGAAGAGTCTTAACTCAAATTTAGCAGTGGAGTTCTGGGGTATTGGAATATAAATGTATTGTTTGTTTTTGTCTTACTTCTTTCTTCTTTCGTCTCTCGTCTTTCATCAGAGAATCATCTCATTCTTAATTCGTTCTTCTCTTCCCTTTTTTGCTGTAATCTTTCCTGATGCCAGTTATAATCTGCAAGCCATTTATCAACTTAAAATTTTATCAGATAGCAATAAATATAAAATGACATCAGCGGAATAAGAATTAATGCTTCAACAAAAAAAATGTTATTATTATTAAAAGAATTGGAATAGCAATTCCAACCAACTTTGAGCAAAACCTAAGAAGTAAAATACACCCACTAGCGAAAATCCATCTACAAATCTTAATTCATAAAATAAAATATTCCTGAATCTTTGAACTATATCATAATTTTTAATGAGATTTTTATTTTCTTTCACTAGTATCACCCCTTGCTAAAACAGACCATTCTTAAGTCTTTCCGATTCTTCTTCTTTTAATCTTTTTTGTTCTAATCTGTTTTGATGTCCGTAATATTCAGTAAGCCATTCACTTATTTGGGCTTTTAATAGATAACAATATAAAGCATACAAATAAACCGGGACGCTTGCTGCCATATTGTAAAACACTGAAATTTGAAAAATCAAGGAGACAAACAAAAAAGGAATTACTACGATTATTATCAGAAAGGAAATCCAGCCTTTTCGATTTTCTTTAATAAGAACATATAATATGTAAGGTATAAAAATAACCGCAGTTGAAGCTATTATTATTATTAAAATCCTTGCTAAAGGATTAACCATATTATCTAAAACACCGCCCGTTCTTCTAACAATATAAATCAACAATGCAATTATTATTGTCAAAGCCAATAATATTCTAACATAGATTTGAAAATAATTCTGAAATGTCTGAACTAAAAAGACATCACGAATAAATTTTTTATCGGACATCATTTTATTACTCTAAAATTGTTATTTAAAAATGAGGAATTCGTAACAAAAAAGCGAGCCAAATGGCTCGCTTTTCATTTCACATTTAACCTCTGATGTCTTACATAAAAATTATTTCATCAACAACATTTTTCTAACTGATTTAAAATCACCGGACTCCATCGAATAAAAATATATTCCGCTTGATAGTGATGAAGCATTAAAATTTACTTCGTAATTACCAGCTCTTTGAGTTGTATTTACAAGTGTTGCAACTTTTTCACCAAGCAGGTTGAATACTGCAATGTTTACAAATCCATCCTGTGCTAGCGAATACTTTATTACTGTATTAGGATTAAACGGATTCGGGTAGTTTTGTTTTAATGAGTATTCCGTTGGTAAAAGATCCTCTTCTTTTTCAACACTTACAACAATTAAAGCTGATTCAGTTGTATCAGAAAAAGCAGTTGAATTTCTGCAATAAACAGCATAATGATAACCCACTCCAAATTGAGCAGAAGTATCAATATATGAAGTTTGATTTGCTCCCAGTGAATCTAATTTAGTAAAACTTGAAGACTCGGTTCTTCTCAGAATAAAATAATTGGTTTCAACAGATGACTTATCAAGCCAATCTAAAACAACATCATTATTTAAGTTAACATTAACAGTCAAGCTATCAGGGCTTTTTAACTTTGTTGTAAAATTACTTTTTGGTGAGTAGGCGCTTGTACCTGAAGGATTTATAGAACTTACTCTCCAATATAATTTTTTACCTTCTTGTAAATCATCAACCGGGTATGAGTTATCTGACAAAATAGTATCAATAATTATATCTGAAAAAGGAACATTATTGGACAATTGATATCTGTATTCAGTTGCATTTGAAACATCTTCCCACTGAAACACTTGATCAATGTTTTGATGAACAGAGTTATTAGCTGGTATTAACAAAGTTGGTGGTGAAGGAAGAGCATAAGTTGTTGTGAATTTATTAACAGCTGACCAAGCACCAATTCCACCGCTATTAATTGCTCTGACTCTCCAGTACACAACTGATAATTCTGGTAAGTTAGTTAATGAAGCTGTTACAGTTTTACTGAGCACACTAATAACGCCTGTATTGAAAGTTGAATCTAAAGAAGCTTGAAGTTCATATCTCATACTTTTAGGTGCTCTTGTCCACTTGCATAATACCTGAATACTTGAAATTCCCTGTGCATTATTTACTGGTTCAACTAAGGATACAATATCAGGAACAGGTACAACTGTTCCACTAATTATAATTGAAAATTTTTGTGAACCGGTTGCTAAATTATTTTTATGTCCAACTTTGATCGTATATGTGCCAGCAACAGGTGATTCAATATAAACCTGTTCAACATTATCTCTGAAGTTATTTCCGGTAGTAGCAGCAGCTGATGGATTTGCCGGATCTAGCACCCAGGGATAATATACAGTTGAATTAGGAGCTGTTACAGTTAAATCCAAATCATTAACAAGCATAAGATTTGCAGGATTTAGAGAAGCTTGTGCCGGTGTACCAGATGGGTCAAGCCAGCAAATTGTAACTTTTAGTGGTTCACTACCATTAGATTCAACAGTAAATTGTTCAACGCCGCTCTGATTTAATGTAAGTTCTCTTATTAATTGATTACCACCAACTTCATGATTTAAGGTTAATAATTGAATTGCTCTATAAGTGTTCATCAATCCCCAACCGTGCCTGTAGTCCGGACCCGGTGCGGTACCGGCTTCATCTGTAGTATTGATAATCAAACCTTTAACTGTTGAAGAACGGAGATAATTTGTTGAACCATTTAATGCAGCTTGCTGTTCTAATATCAAAGCAACTGAACCAGCAGCATTTGGTGAAGCCATAGAAGTACCACTCATATTCTCATAAGCTGTATTTGAAGTGTTAGTAGAGGAATACAAATCAGTACCATTTGCTACAATATCAGGTTTTATTCTTCCATCATCAGTTGGACCCTCGTTACTCCAGGATGTAACAACAACATCTGACGGTGAATTATATCCATTGACAATATCATTTACTGCTCCAACAGTCAGTGCATTTTTTGAAATGCCAACTCCATCATTGATACAATCATAACCATCAATACCTCCATCTTTTTCTCTAACAGTTGAAGACCAGACCCAGTTACCATTAACTAAAACCCAATGAGCAGTTCCACTGGTAGGTCCATCGCCTCTATCATTACCAGCACTTTTACAAACTAAAATATTTGGTGCGTTTACCAAAAAATAATCCCACGAGGCAGAAGTAGTAGAATAAAACCCAAACAGGTAATCTTCAGTTTCGCTGATAGACGGTGTTCCAAACCAAGCCCACTTACCGTCATTACGATAATCATATACCCAGCCTCTTATGGATCCATAGGAGTGATTAGATACTTTTAAACCATTTGCAGCAGCATTCATAATCTCACTTAAATCATTACCAGAAGTATATGCATCTATCTTACCCATTTTAGACATACCTCTTGCATTAGAAACAATTCCAGTTGCAACCAAAGTACCGGCAACGTGAGTAGCATGATCAGTATAGGTACCGCCTGCATCTCTTTGAGTTACTTTGCCAGATAATTCCTGATGCGTCAGTAATGGTATTCCATTGCCTGCTTCCCATAATCCAATTACCTGACCGATACCTGAAAGTGAAAAACCTCCTCCTCCATTATCCCATAAATATCTGGTGGATATGGTAGCAGCGGCATTAATATTATCAGTCATATGATAATTTGGCATGCCATTCTCAAAACTTTGTAATTCTATAATTGCACCATTACTTAAAGTCTCCAAAATGGGCATCCCATAAATTTTTGCTAATGAATCTGCTTCTGCTTTTTTCAAGTCTTCAATTTTTTTAATTCTGGATGAATTTTCAATTAACCAGTTTTTTTGTTCGATGGTTTGTGCAGTAACAACAAAACTTAAGAATAAAACCATCCCTAATGCGAAAATTGTGAATGTTTTTCTCATCATAAAATCTCCTATTATGTATTTAAAGATATAAAAAAAGCTGACACTTTGCTTAAAATATTTTATACAAATAGAAAGCGAGCTGTCTAAGCTCGCTTTAATTTTTTTAAATGTATATACTATCTCTTTTCAGAAAGTATGAATGAACAAATATTATTTCATCAACATCATCTTACGCACTGCTTTAAAATCACCAGCTTCAATTGAATAGAAATATATTCCGCTAGACAGTGATGAAGCATCAAATTTTAATTCATAACTTCCTGCTGTTTGATTTGTATTCACTAAAGTTGCTACTTTTTCGCCAAGCAGATTGAATACTGATATTTTTACCAGTCCATCTTTAGCTATGGAATAATTTATCATTGTTGACGGATTAAATGGATTTGGATAGTTCTGTTCCAAACTGAATTGTAATGGAGCAGTTATATCTACATTAACCACTTGTGAGTAAGAAAATGATCCGTCAAAATCTATTTGCTTTAGTCTGTACGAATAACTTCCAACTTTAAGATTGTTATCAATAAATGAATATGATTTTGGATCTGTTGTTGTACCAAAGCCTGCAACAAAACCAATATTGTTCCATTCACTGTTATTGGATTTTCGCTGAATTTCGAAACCACTGTTATTTAATTCAGTTGCGGTATTCCAAATCAGATTTACTGAGTTACCAGCTGATACAGCATTAAATGAAGTAAGCTCAACAGGAATAATATCTCTGAATAAATATGCGACTGTATTTTCTATCAGATTTGCAGCAACTGTTTGATTTGCTATTTGTGATACTGCAAATGTAAAGAATATATTTCTGCATTTTGATGTGTCATTACCAGGGCTATGAATAATAATACCAGCATTGGAAGCAGTACCGCCTGTCCAGTTTGCTATTCTGCTGACACCAATTTTATTCAACAAAGTAACTTCATCTCTTGTCCCCCAGCCATTAGTGCCTCCGTTATTAACCGCAATGGGACCAGTAATAGCATTTGGCATAGTGAATATTGAATGAGTTGTTGTTACAATCTGAATACTTGCACCACTGCGATCACTAACCCAGGTACTATCATTTAATACATTCCTTCTGAAAAGCGGGTCAAGATCAGTTGTATTTCCTGATTTTCTATATATGTAACCGACTTCACCGCCATCAACTAATGTTTTACCACCTGCCAAAGTCCAGTTTGTAATTGCAGTTCTCTTTGTTTGATTATTGAACATAGTTCCTTCATTTAACCCGGCTGATAAAATAACAAGATCATAGTTATTCAAATCTGCTGGATTAAACGCACTGAAAGTAACTTGTTCAGCCAGATAACCAGCATCATTTAATGTATTAGTAAACAATGTTGCTGATGCACCTAGCGGAGTTAAAAAATCTGCTTCGTGAAATTCTTTATCAGGTGAAATTCTGTTTTCGTAAGTAGCGTCATCATCAATTACCAGTACTAAGCCTATTACATCAGTTATATTAAATGAATGATATCCAGATGCGGGATGATAACCAACATTACTTTGAGCTGAATTATCAGTTGCCTTAATTCTGTATTCAACAAAATCACCAATATTAACTGTTCCGGTAAAGGTACCTTTATAAGTATTGTTATTTACAAGGTTCATAGTTACAGTAGTAATTGAACCATTATTAATTCTAAATTCACAAACAACAGATCCAACGCCAATATTATCAGTAATATTTGCTGTAATATCTAACGGCCATCTTTGTTTTGGTGTATTATCTAATGCAGTATGTGTAATTGCAGGAGGAACTAAATCTGTTGCTGCTTCGAATGAATATAAATTTGAAGGAGCATTTAATGGACTTGTAGATTTTCTTCCGAGTATATCCTGTGCTTTTATGTAATATCTGTACAGACCTGCACCTGAACCAACGATATCTGCTGTATAGTTGCTGCCGCTTGTATTTGTCAGCATAACACTGTCGGTTATTGACGGATTATCTTTTGACCAGAATAACTTCAGACTTGATGGATCTACTGTTGAAGAAGCTGAAGTAATTGAACAGTTAATGGTGTAATTACCTGTGATCTGTTCTGTGTTTTCTAATGGTACGTGCTCAATTACAGGTCCCATTAAGTTTAATGTCTCAAGTAATACTTTATAAGCATTCACTTTTCCATAACCCATCTCATTATTCCATCTGGAAAGATTTCTAGGCCCCACTTGTGTATATGAATAAGAACCAACTCTGTCTGCTGTTCTGTCTATTCTTACTCTTACAGAATCCCATCTTAAATTTGGATCTACTGATAGTATTAAAGCACATACACCTGCTGTATTAGGTGTTGCACTTGAGGTCCCATTAAACTCCGGATCATAGTCTCCGCTTGTAAATCCGCCACTACCTGTTATATCTGTTGCATATATTTTTACACAGGGCGCCACGATATCCAAATTAGAACCATAACTTGCACCCCAAAAACTTTCGTTATCACAACTGCTAAATGATTTACGCTGATTACAAGGACTTATTCCACCAACGACTAAAACATTAGGATTTGTATTTGCCGGAAATCTCATCGCTCCATTTTCATTACCTGATGCAACTACAAACAAAGACCCCTTGCCGCCTCTGCCTAAGTTCTTTGCATCTGCTATTGCATTATCCAATGCTGAACTCGCACCATTCTGAAAACCCCAGGAGTTACTGATTACCCAGGCACCTGCCTGATAAGAATAAACAGTTGCATTTGTTGCTCCGGCATAGTCACCACCTCCCTGTGAATTCATCCACTTTACAGGTAACATTTTACAAAGAGGTGCGATGCCTGATATACCAATTCCATTATTACCTACTGCAGCTATTATTCCCGCACAACTTGTGCCGTGCCCCATATCATCAAAACCACCGATAGTGTTATTGTAAAAATTTCTTCCTGTACCGGGGATGAAATTAGCTGCAAGATCTACGTGCAATGTATCGCAGCCTGTATCGCTTACTGATATAATTACATCTGGATTTCCAAGAGAAATATTCCAGGCACTATCTACATTCATATCACAGCCAGGTGTGCCTACTATTCCTGTTGGAATATTGAGACCTGTGTTTCTAATCGACCACTGACTAGTTACAAGCGGATCGTTTGGCATATAGGTAATCAGGTTTGTAAAAAATAAGTTTGGCTCAGACCAGTTTACCATACCGCTCTCATATAGTGCATTTGCTGCTGAAATTGGAAAATCTGAAACTGAGGTTTGTAGTTTATAGCTCTTGCCGCCTTCAAGCTTAAGCTCTTCTAATACTTTTAGATTATTTGATCTCAGATAATCTGATATCTGATTTGATGAATATTCAGGTTTGAATTGAACCAAAATTTCATCCTGAACTCCTATCAGTGTCTTACCTTCATCGGGAGAAAACACTATTGAAGCATATTTAATCTCCGGATTTTGTCTAAGCTTTCCTAAGAGTGAACTAACTTCAGTGTTTGTCAAAGGATTGTTAAGCAGAACAAAATCTTTTCTATCCTTTACATTAAAATCTGCTCCGGATTTGATTTCAGGAAAAGATGAAATTAATTTTATGAATGAAGATGCTGTTACATTTTCATTCAATATAATAAACACAGCATCAGATTTTTGTGTTAGCTTAAAAGGTTTACCCTGATAATAATAGAAGTCAACAAATTCTTCATTACTGAATTTGAAGCCTAGTACTATTCCTACAAACAAAAATAGAAACAGTAGTTTAACACGTAAAGACTTTCTTTTCATATTGGTCCTTATTTATATAGTGATTAATGTTGATTAAATACTTAAAAACTTGGGGGATAATAAGTAAAAAGGTTAAGGAAATTATTAAACCGGATAATGTATATGAAAACAATAATAACCTGATTAGTTAAAGAAAAACAATTTCAATTTCGCAACTGAAACTATAATCATTTTATAAAAGATACAAGAAAATAAATTAAAAGATTATTTTCTTTTAATTCAAACACGGCGATAGTTTGTTAAGAATAAGTACTATTAGTTCAGCTCAATGTTGTTAAGTAAAAATTCTAATATTTATTCATTATGGTATTTTAACTATAACAATTCCTTCCTGCTGATCAGCTACATACACATACTGATCTTCAACATAAATTCCCATAGCATATTTAGTAGTTACTGCTGCAATACGTTTTGGCTTTGATAAATCTGATACATCAATTATTTGAAGCCCTCTTGTTTCAGTTGTTATGAAGATTTTATCGTCTTTATATGCCAGTTCTTTTGCATATCCGCCAGTATTAAACACACTAAGTACTTTTAAATTTAACGTATCAGCATAATCAATAATTACCAAGCCTCCTGTTCCACAAGCTAAAAATGCAACTGGTTTAGAAGGATGAGTTATCACATCTACAGCATAACCCGGTGTATCAAGCCAGCCCGCAACAGAATAAAGCCCAAATCCATCCTGAAAATCAGAAATGTCCATCATAGCAAAACCAAGCTCACCACACGCAACAAGCAAGTATTTATCATCATCAGTAGTAATAAGGCTTTGTGCATAACCTGGAGTAAAAGTTGTTGTTCTAACATCTGGACTATTGGGAAAGCTGATTTCAGCAATATTAAATCCAAGCTCACTTACAGCAGTAAAAAGATAATCATCTTTAACAAACAGGTTTTTTGCAGGTTTCATTGGCAGATTGTTACCTGTTACAACCGGATTGCCAGGATCAGAAACATCAACCACCGATACACCAAAGTTACCTGCTGCTATAAATACAACACTATCTTTGCCGGCAATTTTGTATGAATATCCGCGCAAAGATGAAATTACTTCTGAGACGAGTTTGGGTTTTGAAGGATCTTTGATATTAACTATTACTAATCCTCCTTCGCCCTGAGCAACAAATAATAATGAGTCTTCTTTGATTATATCCTGGGCATAGCCTGATGTTACAAATTTGCTGACTATTTCATACCCGTTATTATTATCTGTAAATACTTCTGGTTCATTTGGCGAACCACAACTGATAATAAAAAAAATTGTAGAAATTAAAAGCAGTAATACTGTTCTCATCTTATTAACCTTCTGTACTTTTTTTAAAATTGAAGTTTATATAACACACTGACACCACACTTAGCCTGATCATAATCTTTTTCATCCGATATAAATTCGTTATTTGTGATGTTTGAACTTTGAGCATTTCTGAAAGCATAATTAAAATATAAACCTGTAGTCAGATTTTTTAATATTGCAAAATCATATTTTAATCCTATACGATAGCTTAAATCATTTCTGCCGCTATGCAGCTGATCTTCCGTTACAGTTTTATCAGTTAAATAATATCGTCTGAATAATTCAACAGAAAAATTAATTTTATTATCAAGGTTAAATATTCGGGGCATTTTATAAGCTGCGCCAAGGGATATATTATGTTCATTATAAGTTGCATCAGCATCATCAGAAGTTAATTTATCTTCGCCCAGTTCATCAAATCCTTTTGCATTTGATCTGACAAACTTATAAGCAGCATCAAGAGATAATTGTGGACTTAAATTATGAGATACTCTTACACCTGTTAAATAATTATCGCTGTCATATTCAGTAAAATGTTTGTTGTAATAATACTTCATCAAAGAAAAATAAACCCTTACACGAGTGTTTGTATTAAAGTTGTGCTGAAGCCAGAAACTAAAATCATTTTTAGAAAATGTATAAGGCTGAAATGTAATCGGAGTATAACCATACATTTTTACCCAATCATTATCTCTAAAGTGTGCAACGTAAAATTCAGGTAAATATGAATAAGAAAACATCAAACTTGTCTTTTGTGTTATATACTGCTGATACATTAAGTCTATCTGATACCAGGTTTTAATTGTATTGAATGTATATTGGTTATAATTAATTCTTGCTGTAAAAACTGATAGCATATTTTTTATAAATCTTTCTGAGTATGATATGCGTGCAGTATAATCCATTACCAGATCATCATATTTTTTTATATGAAATCTGCCCTTGTCTTCATTGTTTTTAAATCTCTGAAGATATTTATCAGAATAACGTAATGCATTATTATCATAGCCTGACTGCATTGATAATTCCATCGACCATCTTTTGCTTGTTTTAACTTTTTTCTTTTGCGCAATAACCGGATTGTTAATTGTTATCATTAAAATAATTAAAACTAAAAATCTTATACTTATTAATTGAACAGGAAAGCTTTTCATAATCATTCCTTAAATTCATTTTTAATATCTTTTTTAGGAAATAAAATTCTGCATAGCAAAGAGCATTTATTTTTATCGAGCAGATTTAATTGATAAGAATGGCTTCCTTTGGGAACATCAATTACAATTTCATTTGCTTTGCCGGGTATTTTTGTGTTTTCGTGCATGTATTTTGCTGTTTGTGAACGAACGCTGCTTAATTGATAAGTATTTTTGACTTTCGAATCTTCTTTTATTTGAAGTCTGTAATCAGTTCTTCCTTTCATCGAATAATCATTTTCAACACGAAGAAGGAATTTCAATTTAGATGGACCTGTTATTTTTAACTTAACAGGTTTTTCATCAGTAAACCGGTAATATAAAACTTCATCTTCATTACTGATAAGGTTAACAGGTTCATTATTAGAAGTTGGAGTTAGTGAAACCCAGCTTTTTTTCTTTGTCTCTTTTTGTATGAAAATAAACCTTGCTGCAACTTTTGGATCAGATGATTCTAACCAAACTTTTATATTATGCTCGCCTGCACCAAGTTTAAATGAAATAATTCCTTCATCTCCAGGAATGCCAAGTGACTGATTTTTATAAATTGCTTTCAATGATCTTTTAATCCCGTCGAATTCAATTTTATTTTTTTTACCCCCGTCAACACGATAACCAATAATATACTTGATGTCATTGGGTTCTGAGTTAGTGAATCTTGCACGGGTGATTATCTTAAACTCACCGGCACCTTTGATAGAAATGATTGCAGCATTCTTACTGGATAATGGATAATACAATCTTTCTTTGCCTGAAACAATCGTTGTAACGGGTTTGGAAGGGTTATCAGGCTTGATTGATTTCCTTTCATTATCAGCCCCATAAAGCAAAATTGATGAAATGAGCAAAAGTAAAGCTGGGTAAAATAATTTCATTTAAACCTCATAATTCTGAGTGACTAAATCTCACCAATATTATTTGTTCTGCTGTGTTTAAATATTTCTACTTGTTCAGTTCCCATTTTATGTCTTTTTTGTTCTAACATAAATACAGTAACGATAAGCACAATTAATATTGATGTAACAATGATTGTAAGCAGAACATTATATTGTTTTTTTACAAACACCTCTCCGCTGCCAGGAAGTGGAATTGGCTTAGGGCTTACAGGTAAACCATATTTTTCTGCAAGTTGATTAACATTTAAAAGATGTATTACTGGAATTTTTTTATCTGCCATTTTAAGTAATACACCTGCAGATGGATAATTTTTAACAGGTAATGATTTAATCAATCCGGATGGAATAAATTGCGTGTTCTCAATTGACCCTAAACTTGCTATTCCGCCGCCAACATTAATAAATGCTTTGATTGATTTACTATCAGCATATTTTTTATATATCTCCATTCTTTTTTCAATACTTCTTTCCAGATACTCTTCATTAATAAACAAAACATTATTCCTTTTTATAGCTGCATAAATTAAATCACGCCCTTCTGGACTAAGCCCTCTGCCTCTGTCAAGTCCGCCACCAATTGAAGCAGCAATAGATTTATATTTAAATATCCCGGCATCAAAAAGAATTCTTTCCATATCAAGCCAAGTAAAATCCGGGTTATTGGCTCCCCAGTTGGAAGAACCTACCGAAGTGATAATGATTGGATTAAGTTTTAATGTTTGAAGAGCAGAAATAACACATACATTTAAACCTGGAATTGATCCTGTAAATGCAACAGCAACATTATCGCCCTGCATAATATCAGCTTCATTTAACATCTCAACAATAACAGCAGCAAAGTTTGGGTTTAATGCTGTTAATTTGGCTTCGATATATCCTCTGTCGGTTGTAATCGGAGTTATATCCTGACCTATCAGTGCAGTTTCATTAGGGTCATTGATTGCATCAATAAACACTCCTTTTTGCAAATGATAATTCTTCAGATAATCAAAAGAACTTTTTGCAAGTTGTGATGCTTCTAATTTCTGATCGTACCACTTTCTCTTAAAATCAACTTTATAATGCTCAACTACTATAAAAGCAACAAGAGAAAAAACTGTTAATACTGTTAATACACGTTTAGATTTTGCACTGAACTGATACATTATTTAATAATCCTGTATGAGATTTATTATGCCGGGAATAGCTCACCGTTAAATAAAATAATAACAATTAGCCGAACCAGAACTGAAGTAATAAGTAAAACACAAATCGTTCTGAAGATACCCTGTTTAGCAAACCAATGTGCAATCAATCCGGGAATAACCCACCCGACTGCCTGTAACTGAATGGTACTGGCTGTAAGATCAATAGCTAAAAAATATCTTGAAGCATTGGCAAGCAAGCAACCAATTAATAAACTCAAAACCATTTGACGTCTTCCATATAGAAAAGTATAGCTGCCAAGCAACTTAATTACTGCAAATGTTACCAGACTAACTATAATTGTTCCAAGCAGTCTATCAGGCTGCGAGAGCTGCAAAGAAATATATCCGGGGACAACAATGCCGCCGGCAGCCAAGCCAAATATTTCATAAGATATTAAACTGAAAACCAATCCAATTGTAACGGCTAACTCTATCATTTAATTACTCCGGTTTTCTATTGCTAAACTTTTATTAAAAAAATATTCTACAACAGGATTTCCCATTCCGCCAACATTTCCAATTGCCAAAACAGTTGATATGTCTTTTGTAAGATTGATAATTGAATTGAAAACATTTTCCGGTTCAGTCCAGCCAAGATTTACAATTTTATCTTTTTCAAATCCAAAATCTTTTGTTAAAGATTCAACTACATCAGTTGACTGCCCTATTAGGATTAGTAAATCTGTATCATTGTTAATCTCTTTACCAACCATTTCAGCTAATTGTTTTGCACGATCCAATCTATCCTGCCTTGTATTAAGCAGCAGAATTTTATTACCTACAAATCTTTTCTCTGCTTCAAGTTTTTGCCAGATCATTAAAGTGGATTGCGGATCATTTGCTGCAAATCCATTATAAAAAATAATTTCTTTGCCTGAATCGGAAATATTATAACGGACCAAAGCACCTGAATCCGGATTAGCTTTATACATTCCTTTAAGTGCGGTTGATCGTTCTATGCCAAGGTGTTTGCATATTAAAAGAACCAGGGCAACATTTTCTTTATGCTCAATATATTTGAAATGACTCATTTCTTCATCTGTAACATCATCAACATTTGAAAAATGTATTGAACACTTTTTATCGTTTGAAATTTTTCTTAATACATCGGGGATCTGGTTTTCGGCAGTAAATAAATGCTGTTTGCCTGGGATAGTTCTGCCCAGCACATTAGCAATTTCAGTAAGAGTATAACCCATTATATCTACATGATCGAGTCTGATATTTGTAATAACACCAATTGTAGCATGGATCATTTTCTCTTCAGTAATTGATTGATACTGGGGTTCAAGCGCCATACACTCTATAACAAGTGCTTCTGCTTTTCTTTTAAAAGCAAATTTTACAATATCAAGCTGTTCAATGATATTGGCATTGGCTTTTCTGAATATTGAAACTTCTGTTCCATCTTCAAGAATCAATCGTGGATAAGTTCCAGTAACTTTAGTAATAGTTCTTATGCCTCCCTCAGTCAAAGCAGCGCCAATTAAACGAGTAACACTTGATTTACCTCTTGTACCATTGACGTGAATCCTGATAGGGATTGAATATATTCTCTTTTGATGCAGATGAAATTCAATGATGCCTAACACAGAAACTGTAAGGACCATTATGAGCAGCAGAAGAAATATATACATAATAATATTTAAAATATTTTAAGTAAAAACATCTGTCAGCAAAAAATAAAAACTACTGTTATCATCAATTAAGAACTAAGTCCAAACGATAATAACAGTGATGCTTTACTTCAACAAAACAAGTTTTTTTGTTTGAATAAATTTATCAGTAACCAATTGATAGAAATAAACACCGGAGCTTACTTTCATTCCGTAATTATTTGTACCGTCCCATACTACCTCATAGTTTCCGGCTCTTTTATTTGAATTGACAAGCTCTTTAATCATTTCACCATCAACTGTATAAATTCTAACCGCAACAAATCCTTGTTCAGGGAGACTGTACCTGATCCTTGTTTGCGGATTAAAAGGATTAGGATAATTTTGTTCCAGAGAAAAATCAGCAGGTGCAAGGTTATTACCTTTAGTGTCTTCATCAATAAATGTAATCGTCGGAATGTCAGTAGTTATTTTTATTGCGAATTCACTTTCAAGCTCATTTGCGGTTATATCATAACTTTCATTAAACAGATAGAGCAGCCCGATATCCTGGCTGTTGTTTTCCATTCCCACAGTTACACTTGATGGTTCTTCAACATCTTTATATTGTATAAGTATTTCACCATCACCTGTGGAAGTAGGATAATAAACCGGATCAAAAAGGATTATTTCAAATGTTTCAAGTTCATCAGGTTCAGCAAAATGTGGAACTTTGTGCCACTCAACAATAAATCTGTGATTTTCCTGATCGCTATAGTAAAGTAATTTAGCTTCAGCATTAGCAGTATTAGTAAATAAATCGTCCCAATAGGCTGCAATCATATTATTTATATCATCATTAAACGGCAGTATCTGATTTTCAAAAGCAGTTTCTTCACCGCTTCCAAATGCTATCCATCCATCACTACTAATTCTAACCTGATTAAAATTTAGACCATAATACTTAAATGCAAATGGAAGTGTAACTGTCTGCGTAAAATCATTTTTGTTGGCAGGTTTGGGTATTTCTGTACCTATTCCATTAATTTCGACCCAGTTATACTGCGGTGCCTGATGCCATAAGAAATCTTTGTTTGAATATGCATAATATCCGTATGCGTCTGGTCCGGTTGCATCTAATGCAGAAGGCATAGCAATGGGTAAAGTTATATTTTTTTCGATTGAATAGGGATACAAACCATTTTCTGTCTGTAATAAAAGTAAAAAACTGGTTTCATATTGTACCGGACAGCTCTCATCAATTTTAACTTCAAAATAATCTGCATCGTTGAAGGCTGAACTATCTTTAAGCAAAGTTCCAAATGTACCTATTGAATCAATGATGGTTATAAACTGATCAGCTGATCTTAACACTGCATTTACATTAGCAGCAAGATCATCACCTGAGTTTAACAGTTTAACTTTTAATTTTACAGTCTCACCTGGATCCATTCGGAAATTTCTAAGTATATTTCCTTCATCATCTACTACATAGTCTTTGTATTCGAGTTTACAGCCATGAGTAGTTAAATTTAGGAAATATTCCCAACTACTTGTTTCGCTGTAAACAGAAAGTTTCAGAGGAATTGTTGCTCCAATCGGACAATCGGGTTTAATATAAACTATAAACGGCTGACCGACAGCAGAATCTCCTGGTGCAATATTACCAAATAACACTGAGTCAACAGTCTGAACTTCGGCTTTACTTGTTGAATCAGTAATTGTCAATACTGCACTAACATTATTGGAAGTAATTGTTCCCCAATTTTTTAGAGTATATGTTATAGAGCAATGTTCATTTGGATTAACCAACCCATCATTATTGCCGTCAATATCTGTTACATTCGGAATAGAGCCTGGTGTAATATTTTCAGTTCCTGTAACAACTTCAATCAAAGTGCTTTTTGGAATTATAGCTCCGCCGCTAACAGTAATCGTTAAAGTTCCTTCAGCAACTGGAGAACAAGTAATTAAAGCACTGCCTAATGAGTTAGTTTTACCGGTAACAAAAAATGAATTACCTGTAATTGTAACTCTTGCATTTGGAATCTGTAAACCTGTTACTGAATCTTTAACCACAACTTCAATTTGATTTAAACCTACATATATTGTATCAGGGTTAGCAATTGTAATTGGTCTTGGCACCTTTTTCCAAATATGGATAGAAGGATCACCAAGGATACAATAAACTTTAAAGTGATGCGCAACAGCAGTGGTATTACCGAAGATGTTGTACATATTTATCTTGCCTCTTAACAAAGCTTCACCTGGACTATCAAGCCCTTCCTGAAACATACCCATATAAATTCCGAGATCAATTTTATTATTATAAGTAGTATGTGTATTTGAAGTTGGTCCAACAAAAGCAATTGCACCTCTTGGCTGGGTTGCTGTTCCAAGTTCCAACCATTGCTCGCCAAAACAGTTTCCGCTGCCCGAATTAAACATAGCTGTACCACAGCCAATATTTGTAACAAATGTAAGTTTACGTCCGTTATTTATCGAACTAATATTTGTTGTGCGAAAAGGAAAACAATTTTGTGAAGTCCACCATCCATAATCCCAGCCTTGTCCCCGATAGTTTAGAAAACTTCGGCCGTCATTTATAAAATTAATAAGTGTGTTTACATTTCCGGGACAGGGATAACCATCATACATTGAATCTACTTTTGCGAAACTGCCGTATTCCAGCATATACTGAGCAGTGGTTCTTTTAGTTTGTCTTTGAGAAGGATATTGACTATCAGAACAAACTAACGCTTTTTTAAACCAAGTATTATCCTGAATGTAAGGCGTTTTTTCATATCCGATAAATTTGTTTATTAATATCTGAAGAGTACTGGTATTCTGATTGGTAAATCTTCCGATTATCATTTCCGGGAAGAAATCATTACCATCAATCTCAACAAAATAATCTTCGTTAACAAAAGTATAACCATCATATTGTGAAGTATAATTTTTTGTAGGTGCAACACCGGCATCTCCTATAAGCAATATATGTGTTGGGGGTTTCTGCCAGTTATGATAGGCATCAGCAATAAAATTTTTAATAACATCCGGTGTATTTGAAGTAGCACCAATCTCACTGAATTTTTTTACAACTACTTCCATCCCGCTTAAAATCTTCCAATCTTTATATGCAGTAAAAGTATTAACATAAGAATCCGGCATAATACAAAGCATAAGATCATTTGCAGTTTCATCTCCAATTCCGTATCGGCTTCTTATTACTTCATCGTAATTAAAAATCATTGTCTTGTAAATCTTATCAAAAGATGATGCTATTTTCCTTTGAGGTGTTGTTTTAATATTCTCACCTCCACCGGGTAAATAATTTACTTTTACAGTTATTGATGAAAATGCTTCAATTTCATTTTTTGATGGCGAGTATCTAATTGGAAATATTGAAACACGAACTAATCTGAAATCACGAAAAATTACAGGTTCATCAACACTAACAATTTCTGATGGATAAACATTACCGTTTTTATAGAAGTCAGAGTTTTCAATATATTCTGTTTCGGGATTACCTTCCTTCCAACTGTTACGAGCAGGTAAGATATTAAAACCACTGACAACACTTTTAGTTCCTGTCTCTATAACCTCTACACTTACAGAACCATAATCAGGTATAGCAAGAATTTTAGCAATGTGAGGAATTTCCGGCAAACCTACTTCGGTTGTGATTGCTTCGTCTCCAATGTCAATTGAGTAATAGGATTTATCTTTATACATAAAATGATTTAGCATATATCCAGGCAGGTCAACTTTTATGATCGAACTGGCTGCATCACTGCTGATTAGTTGAACTTCCGGATTTGAACCAGGTAAAGAATAATTTTCGATGCTAATCCACTGGGCTTTTATTGGTGTCGTTATCAGGCAGGTTAGAAAAAAAATAAAAAGTAAGTTAAATACTTTCATAGATTCTCCTGATATAATGTTTTAATAAGAGACTAATGCTCAATCATTTACTTTCTGATTCTATAAGAATTTTTTGAATCAAGAATTAAGGAATCAAGAAATTTCTGTCGTAAAAATTAAACGATTCCTTTATTATATCAAATAACTTGAATTAAATAATTACTGGACACATCATTTTTTATTTAGCTGAACTAAGTTTATCAAGGTAAGTATTGGAAGTGAAATTCTCTATACTCAAAACATTAAGCAATGATTAATAAATACTGATGGTTTAATAATGGTTAGATCTTTGGCAAAAGCATAGCATCTTTATAGATCTGATTGATCATTATTATGTTTGCTTTTCTTGGATTTGTACGACCGACAATTTCATCATTTGCTGCTTTTGACAAGACAGGAATATCATTTACATCAACACCCAAATCTTTAAGCCCACCCGGTAAGTTCAATTTTTTAATAAGTTTTATAATGGCAGGAATAACCCTTTGTGCGTTTTCATAATCAGTATGCCAGGAGATTGCAGCCTTCATAGCAGCTGCAACCCTGGCATATTTACTCATGGAGGATACCATGTTAAACTTTACCACAGCAGGTAGTAAAACAGAATTAACAATACCGTGAGGAAATCCATACATTGAAGTTACCGGATGAGAAAGGGCATGCACTAAACCTAATCCTGAATTGTTAAAAGCTATACCAGCTAAGAAAGCACCGTGACACATTTCTGTCCGGGCTTTTAAATTCTGACCATCTTCAAATGCAGCAGGCAGCCATTCATTTATCAGTTGAATTGCTTCAAAAGAAAGAGCATCTGTAATTGGAGTTGAATTATTTGATACAATTGCTTCAATTGCATGAGAAAATGCATCCATACCAGTAGCAGCAGTTAAAGACTTCGGCATTGAAAGAGCAAGTTCTGCATCGTTAATAGATACAGCAGGAGTAATCCGCCAATCAACAATTGTCATTTTGCGACCGCTTAATGATTCAGAAATTACAGTAAATGATGATACCTCACTTCCGGTACCCGAAGTGGTATTGATTGCAATTAACGGCGGAACGTTGTTTAGAGATTTATTAACACCTTCGAACTCTACTATATTCTTTCCGGAAAGGGCTACAAGTGCAATTCCTTTTGCACAGTCAATTGCGCTTCCCCCTCCAATTGCAATTATTATGTTACACTTGTTGCTGTTAAATTCTATTGCACCCTGCATCACCATTTCATCAGTAGGATTTGAACCAGCACCGGAGTATAAACAAGATTTTATCCCATCATTAAAAAGAATTTCTTCGACTTTCTTTCCCAGTTTTTTGCCAAATTCATCGGGTGAAGAAACTATCAGTGCATTTTCTCCTCCGAGAATCTTAGTCCACTCTCCTGTTTTTTTAATACAGCCCGGCTCAATAAGATTAGTAGTCGGTATATGATAAGTTCCTGGCACTTTAATTTATTATTTACTTCTTAAAATTGTTATTTAAACTTTTGCTAATACCTGATATTTTTTTGTCAAAAATTCAAATGTCATAGACATTGCAATAACAAAGAACATATCTGCAATTAAAGTATTAAAGAAAAATGGAATTGCAGCTACATAACAAGTAATCAATCCGCTAAAAGTATGCGGGTATAATATGCCTGCATACCACTCAAAAAAGTTAGTAAGAATAAAAAACAAAGTTGAGGCAGCAATTGACCCTGCAATTAACCATGATACTTTGTTTGACTTCCGAAGCATTATTCCGATACCCACTATAAGCAGGAAACTTATATAAACTGCGGGAATTAAATAATGAAAACCTATTACAGCATCAGTAATAATCATCACAAAAACCGGAACAACAAAAGCCAGCTTTTTATCAGCATAATATTTCCCTCCGAATAATGCTAATGCGGCAATAGGTGCAAAGTTTGGAGGATGCGGAATAAATCTGACAAGTGCGGCAAGTATTATCATAACTGTAATAACCAGAAATCTCGGTTTAATCAAACTCGAAAACATTTTATTTCTCCTTTAAGTTATTAGATTAAATTAAATCCATTGTTTAAGAATTTCTTTCCTTGGAGAAGGAATAACAACTTTGTTAACAAGAAGTCCCTTTTCTTTAATTACATTTACACCAGCATCAACTGCGGCTTTAACAGAGCCAACATCACCGGTTAACATCACATAAGCTTTCCCTCCTATAGCCATTGCAAGATAAACAGTAATTAAACTGACCGGTGCTGCTTTAACTGCTGCATCAGCACATTCTATAATCGAAGCAACTGAAAATGATTCTATAACTCCTAACGCATCTAACTCTTCAATTGCGTTTATTCCATTGATAGCTGGAAAAATTGATGGATGAACATTTGGAATTACAAAATGATCAACAATCTCTTCCTGTGCTAACTCAACACCAGTTTCAACACTTGCATTAACAGCATCAACATCCCCTCCTATTAACACCATATATTTACCAGGGCAAATAGTTCGGTTAATTATCATCTTAACCTGAGCTCTTTTCAACATTGCATCTGATACTTCGATTCCTTTTGCTATACTTGATAATTCAACTAATCCAATTGAAGCTTTCATATTCTTGTAACCTTTAAGAATTATTTGAAGTTATAATAACACAGTTATTTACTATCTCCTTCACTCTGCCATCAATGCTTGAATGAAAAGGAGTAGCTAAAGCATTTCCATTTACTTTACCAATCATCTGTCCTTTTGTAACAACATCACCAGGATTAACACAAGGAACTGCATCTCCGCCAAATGTATTTTTCAATTCTATTTTTACGCTGTTTACAGGTGCTGTTTTTACGAAATCAGCTTTGCGGTCATATTTTTTTATCCCTAATCTTTTATACAAGAAACTAATAGGAATTTCTCTTCCATCTCTAATCGGATGTACATCATTGAATAAAACTTCAAGTTCAGTTTTTGAAAATCCCTTATTTTCTTTTCTCAGTCTCTTTTTAGTATCGGTACAAATGTTTTTTGGATCAAGTTTTTCAGGGCAGGCAAAAAGTGAACATACATTACACTCACAGCAATTTTGAGCCCAATTACTTAATATATCTTTTTCATCGCCAGTCATTTGCAAGCTTCTCATTACTAAATGAGGCTGTATTGGATAACCTAAAATGTAGCGCGGACAAAGTTGAGTACAAATACTGCATTGATCGCAGGCGCTATGACCTATGTTATTATATACTTTAGCCGGAGTGGTTTTTCTTACAACTATACTATGATCTTCGGGAAGAACTATAAGTCCGCTTAATGTCTTTGATACTGATAGAGATAAGTCATTCACAACGCTGCCCATCATAACACCGCCGGTTAAAATAGAAAACCTTTCAACTGCAGCACCGCCGGCAAATTCCAAACATTTTTCATAACTTGTTCCTATGGGAACTTTTATTGTAACAGGATTATTAACTGCACCAGCAATGGTCAGATACTTTTCAGTAACCGGAATATCATTTACCGCATTGGTTATATTAATTATTGATTCAACATTTTCAACTACACAGCCAACCTGTAACGGAATGCCAAGCGGCGGAATTCTTTTACCGGTTACATCATATACCAATATATATTCATCACCTGCAGGATAAACATTTTCCATAATAAATAAATCAATATCATATTTATCTGCTGATGGTTTAAGAATATTAATCAAATCAGAGTTTTTTCTTTTGATAGCAATAGTAGCTTTTGCTGCACCAGTTATACTTTTTGCAATTATCAATCCGGCAATCAGTTTATCAGCCTCCTGCAGCATTACTTCTCTGTCTTTATAAAGCAGTGGTTCACATTCCACACCATTTGCAATTATATGTTCAACATTTGCATCAAGCTTTTTAAAAGCTGGAAATCCTCCGCCGCCAGCTCCAACAACTCCGGCTTGTTTTATTTTATTTAATAACTCTTCTCTGTTCATATTATTTCTACCCGACTAATTTTTTCTATATGATGTTATTGCTAATGGGGTTGAATAAAGAGGATTGCTAGGTAAATATATATTTTTATCAGGGAAAGCATTTTTAAAAACTTCATCAATTCCGGGATAACAACAAGTTCCGCCGGTTAAAAATATATCATTCACTTTGTAATCAGAAATATGATTTTTAACTATGTCAGTCATCTTTTCAAATACAGGCAGTATTATTGGCTTTAGTTTGCCATTAAAATCTTTTCTCTTCATGATTTCAGCATCATCAAAAGATACTTTTTGATTACCGGCAATTGTTAAAGTAAGATGAACCCCGCCTGTTGGTTCATCACCAGAGTAAATAATTTCCTTATCCTTTACAATAGAAATACCTGTCGTACCTCCGCCAATATCAATTACTGCCCCGCTTTCCAGATTAATCAACTTTGCAAAACTTGAAGGTTCATCAACAATCTCGCTTACCTCTAATCCGGCACCTTTAATAACATTAACAGAAATATACGGGTCTGTTCCGGGCGGATAAGATGTATTCACTGATTTGATCTCAACACCTAATTTGTTCTCAGCTTTTTTAATCAGCCTTGATACAATATTTATCGCTTTCCAATAGTCAAGAACAATCCCATCTTTAACTACATCAGCCCATTCAAGAAATGCAGCGGCAACATTATTATTTTCATCCAGAACAACAACTACAACATCAGACGTTCCAAGATCAACTCCAGCTCTGAAAGTAGAATTGAACTTTACTTTAGACTCATCATTTACAATTTCTTCAATTCTTCTGATTTGTGAATTAACAAATTCAAATTTTCCGTTGGCTCTCTCCATTTCAATCAAACAATTCTGAAATGATCAACCAGAGTGCATCTTCTTAACCGCACAAAAGTTTTTGCATTTGTTACACCTTCACCAGTCGGAGTTGAGATCGTCATACTTGTCCATCCTTCACCACCAACACCAAGCCCAGCAAGGCAAGGTCCGTTTTTTACAAACAGGCTTGTATTGATTTCACTTGCCATTCTATGAAGATTATCAATATTTCTTGAGTGCATAGCTGCAGTATGTTTCAATCCATGTTCAAGCTCAATCCCGATATCAATTGCTTCATCAGCATTACGCGCTCTTATCATTGCAATCACCGGCATCATCATTTCAGTCTGCGGAAAAGGATGATCTTTATCAGTTTCTACAAAAAGCAATTTTGTATCTTCAGGAACATTAACTCCAATTGCATCAGCAAGAATCTTAGCATCTTTCCCAACAAATTTTCGGTTCAATACCAGATCATTTGATGGATAATTTTTGAACATCAGTTTTGCTAATTCATATGCCTGAGCAAGGCTGATTTCAACAGCGTTGTGTTTTTTCATTTCACGTTTAAACTCATCAGCAACAGAATCAACTATTACAATTTCTTTTTCATCAACACAAATAATATTGTTATCGAATGACGCTCCGAACACAACTGACTTAGCTGCTTTTGCAATATCTGCAGAATCATCAATCACCACTGGCGGATTACCGGCTCCTGCTGCAATAAGTCTTTTATCAGTTACTTTTTTTGCTGCACTTATAACTGCCTCGCCGCCTGTAATGACAAGTAAATTTATTCCCTGATACTGGAACAGATTATTTGCAACTTCAATACTTGGCTCGGCAACAGTAACCATCAGATTTGCTGGTCCGCCCGCATTTATGACAGCTTCGTTAAGTATTGCAATAGTTCGCTGTGAAGCCGCTTTAGCTGCCGGATGCGGAGAAAATATTATTGAATTACCAGCAGATATCATACTTATACTATTGTTAATAATTGTAGCAGTTGGGTTGGTTGAAGGAGTAACTGAAGCAATAACGCCCCAGGGTGCATTTTCAACTAATGTTAATCCGCGATCTCCTGATAGTGCCTGAGGTTCTAAAATCTCAGGACCCGGAGTTTGATTTGCCACAAGTAGATTTTTACTTATTTTATCAGACACTCTACCCATTCCGGTTTCTCTTACTGCTATTTCAGCTAGTTCTTGCGAGTGTTTTATAGACGCTTCTCTAATTGTCTTGATAATTTTATGGCGCAACTCCAGGTTCCTGATTTTCTTTTGAGCATTACTTGCTTCGTAAAACGCTTCTTCAAGAGTTTCAAAAATTCCTATCGGCAGTTTTCCTTTTTTATCATAACCAGGTGATTCTTTTAATCTTCGAAGTACACCTTCAACAATAAGGTTTACATCTTGCTTAGTAAGTTCCATTATTTATTCCTTTAGAATAGGTTCATTTTTAATATACACTACCTTACCGTTTGAACGGATATTATCAACTATCCCTACAACATTTAAATCGACAGATGATTTATTGGATAGAGAGACTCTTGCTGAACTTCCCCGGACGAGTAATACAATCTCCTCTTCACCGGCACCAATTGTATCAAGTGCTACCTGAGGATTTCCGACTGCAATACCGTTTTCATCAATAGATTTTACCAGCAAGAGTTTTCCTGCTCCAAGATTTTCTATCTTAACTGTTGCAACAACATTTCCTATTACTTTAGCTAATTCCATAGCATTACCTACACTTTCTTACCGAAGTAATATTATTAAACACTTAAATTAAAACAGATATTCTGTTATAATTATTCTATTGGAGTTTTAACAGATATTTTAAAAATATCTTCAAGATCTCCGTGAGGTCTTGGTATTACATGAACAGCAACAAGCTCTCCGATTCTTTGAGCAGCAGCTGCACCTGCATCTGTAGCAGCTTTACAAGCGGCAACATCACCTCTTACTAATGCTGTAACAAATCCGCCGCCAATCTGTTGGTAGCCGACTAATTTAACTCTTGCAGCTTTTACCATTGCATCTGATGCTTCGATTAAACCAACAAGACCTTTTGTTTCTATCATTCCTAAAGCTTCCATTGTGTTTCCCTTTCTATTAATAATTTATTTTTATTATAATTTAATTGAATAAACGTCTTCAAGATCTCCGTGAGGTCTTGGTATTACATGAACAGCAACAAGCTCTCCGATTCTTTGAGCAGCAGCCGCGCCTGCATCTGTAGCAGCTTTACAAGCGGCAACATCACCTCTTACCAGTGCTGTAACATAACCACCGCCTATTTTCTGCCATCCGACAAGTTTAACTCTTGCGGCTTTTACCATTGCATCAGAAGCTTCTATCAACGAAACCAATCCTCTGGTTTCAATCATTCCTAATGCTTCCATTTTATCTCCTGTTTTATTGTGAAATAATAATAATTTAATTTTCAATACATGAAGCGATAACAGTGGTATTAACAATATCCTGCCAGCTGCATCCACGTGAAAGATCATGCATTTGTTTTTGAAGTCCTTGTATAAAAGGACCTAATGCCAAATAATTACCAAGTCTTTCTGCAATTTTATAACCGATGTTACCTGCCTCCAAAGATGGAAATACAAACACATTTGCATCTCCTTTAATTCTTGAATCGAGAGCTTTCTTTTTTCCAACTTCCGGAACCAAAGCTGCGTCAAACTGAAGTTCACCATCAAAGATCATATCAGGATATTTTGATGATAACAATTTTACTGCGTTTTTAATTTTTTCTGTTGATGGATGGTCAGCACTCCCTTTTGTTGAAAACGACAGCAATGCAGTTTTGGGTATATTGCAAGTAATACTTTTATAATTCATAGCTGATGAATATGCAATATCAGCTAACTGATCGCTTGTTGGCTCAGGAATTACGGCGCAATCTGAAAATGAATAAATAGTATTTCCATCAGGACTAATCATTAAAAAGAAACTCGATACCGTCTTTATTCCATCTGGCATTCCGATTATCTGAATGGCTGATTTTAATACATTTGCAGTTGTTGAAAGATTTCCTGCAATACAAATATCAGCACTCTTTTTTCTAACAAGCATTGCGGCATAATTAACTGGTTCCAGAATTAATTTTTCCGCTTCTTCAAGTGTCATTCCTTTATGTTTTCTAAGTTCATAAAAGGTAGAAGCAAAACTTTTAATGTCAGGACATTGTGCCGGACTATTAATGTTTATACCCTTTGTTGAAATCCTGTATTCATCAGCTAAATCTCTTATTTCAAAAGGACCGCCGATTAATACCGGAACTGCCAAGCCTTCATCAGCTAAATATCTGGCAGCTTTAAACACACGCTCATCCTTTGAGTCAGGAAACACAACTCGTTTAGGATTTTCTTTAATCTTTAGTTTACAAGTTTCTATTAAATTCATTTTATCTCTTCAATTACCTGGTCTAATTTTTTTCCTTTATCTGAAACAAGAATCATAATCATAACAATATATAAAGCGCTGCTTAATCTGTTAAGCGCTCTCATAATATCCGGTCTTAAAACATTTAATGAAGAATCTATATACAAGTTTGCTGCAATCAACTCTGCTTCTCTAACCATTGATCTGAGATAATTTAACAATGCGATCCACTTGCCATGGCTTAACTCTGGAACAATATGATCGTGCCCCAGATATTTTAACGGGTTATGAGATATTTTCCTGATTGCATCATCCGAAAAATCGCCCATAAATATCGGGTCAATATTCTCATCTTTAACTTCAGCTTTAAGTACATTACCCATATTAGATCTTATGTCAGCAAGAAATCTTTTGATGATCTCAGGTCCGTCATAATTAACAAATTCATTTTGCACCAGCACAGCATAAGAAATCATACTATCCAGTTTACCTCTGAAGGCAATCCGTGGATGATTTTTTGGCACCAGATGGTTTGAATCCAGCCAGGTCAATACATCTGATTTTGTTTCAATTTTGTTATTGCACAAACCACAATAAAGAGCATCCGGTCTCTGATCAGAAGTTGTAAGCGGATGAACCTTCTTTTCTTTACCAGTATCATCACCAAAGCTATTTTTAACAAAAACTTTCCCCTGCTCATCAATATATTTAACTGATATTTTTCTATCACTTAGGTATTGAGAAGCTGATGGTGTCAGTCTTGTATTATAAGGCAAATGAATTTCAGTGCCCCAGGTAAGACTGAATTTTTCTCTAAGTTCTGTTTCTGTTAAGAATTTATCATTCATATAATTCTCAAACTATGCAGACCAGTTAGCCGGATAAGTTACATACATAATTTTAGTATAACTTGGAGTGCCAAATATTATTTTACTTCCTTTTGGTATGTAAAAAATATCACCTTGCTTTCCGGAAAACACCTGTCCATCAATTGTAATCTCTAATTCACCTTCAATAACATAATCAACTTCATCATAAGTTAATTCCCATGGAAAGGAATCTTCTTTTTTCCAGGACATAATTCCTGCAGACATAGGAGATCCATCCTGATAGGTAATCACATCCAGCAGATTTACATTCTTATCTTTACCTGCATCTTCAAATCTTTTTAATTTTATCGAGTTACCCTTAATCACTTTTAATCCGTTAGATGCCTTACCTGAAATATATCCGGTATCAACATTACAGGTTGTTGTATTTTCCCTTCCGAGATACTTACATACAATCGCTGTTATTTCATCTTTGCTGTATTCAGAATTACCAAGTTGCGAAATTATTTTATCAACAATAACAGTGATTAACTCATTTGATGTTTTGTCAAAGTCATCAACAGGACTTGCAGAAACAGGGCTGCAAAAATTAAACTTTATATTGTACTTCTGGGCTAAATCTCTTGCTTCAGATGTTATTATAGTATTTTTATCATCTACATAAATGTATTTTAGCCCGTCACTGTGGCATTCTTTAACAATATTGGCAGAGATTAATTTTTTCATGTTTTTCTCATCTATCTAAATTGATAAAAGTATTTTTATTATTCTTTACTAAGAAACTCCCTGAGTTTATCTATTGAGTTTTCAGAATAAATTGAGACTTTAAATATTTCTCCTTCGATCCCAAAATCTCTCAGAATTTCTTCTACAGCATCTATATTTGCATCAGGTAAATCTGTTTTTGAAATTACACCAACTAATCTTTTTGAATTATAAATCTGAAATAAACCATGCGGCAGTTTTCTTTCAATAGAATTTGAAGGATGAACATAAATGATTGTATCAATATCCGACATAGTTTGAATTATTGCCGAGTAAAGTCTTGGACTATCAAAATATTCACCAGGAGTATCAACAGTTTTTTCGTTATGATAAACAAGTGCCTGTGTTTTCAGAGCTTCATCTTCAATACCCAACAACATATTAAACAGTGATGTTTTACCAACACCTACTCCACCTATTAAAATGAAGTTTGTTAATTTGTCAGTCATTATGTTATCGTCAACTTGCATGGTGTATAGTTTAACAATTTTTCTAATTTATCATTTACCATTTTTAATGATTCTTCAACAGCTCCAACAGAGCCGTATATAACAAGTGCACCGGTAAATCTGTCTAAAAAACCTATCTGAACTTCAGCAGCTTTTAATGCAATATCGCCGGCAATAATGGCTGTTTCACCAGGTGTTAATGTCATTATCCCAATTGCATCTACAGCAGGAACACCGATTTTTTTACAAAGCTCCTGCCCAGGATGAGCAATTAAGTGTGCAAGTGTTACCTGCTTGCCGGGAACATATTCCTGAATAATCCTTTCTTTATTAGAAAATAAATTTTCCTGTTCAGACATTAGTAAATCCTCATCAATACTTCTTTTGCAAGATTCATATAATCCAGTGATCCTTTGGCACCGGGAAAATATTCAATTACAGTTTTACCATTATTATATGCTTCTATAAGTTTACTATTAACACTGATTGTACTATCAAATAACTGATCACCAAAGTTTTCTTTTAGTTGATTAAAAACCTCTTCAGATAATTTTATTCTTCTGTCAAAATATGTGGCAAACAGACCCAGTATCTTTAACTCAGAATTAAAATAGCGTTTAACTTTATCAACAAGTTCAATAGTTATATACAAACCGGAAAGAGCACTATATTGCACCTGAGCAGGTATCAGCACATAATCTGATATTGACAATGAATTAAAAACCAGATTACCCATATTTGGCGGGCTGTCAAAAAGAACAAAATCATATTCAGAATCAAAGTAGCTTCTTTGCAGTAATTGTTTTTCTTCTTCATCATTTGCTACTTCCTGATAGAAATCTGATAGAAGTCTTTCAGAGGGAATAACATCAAGGTTCTCTGAGTATTTCTGAGTATAACTTTTCAGGTTTTTATTTTTATCAATTATAAAATCACAGATAGTAAGAAACTTCTTTTTAGTTTTATCAAATCCTAAATGAATAGAAGCCGATGCCGAAGAATCAAGATCAACAAGAAGAACTTTATTCTTAAGCAAAGAGATACAATATGCAAGGTTTACTGCACTTGTAGTCTTTCCTACTCCGCCTTTATTATTTAGAATTACAACTAATTTCATTTCATTATAAAATATTTGTTACCTGCTTTTTCAATCAGATTATCATCAATCATTTTCTTTAGTATTTGTCTTAATTTATCTCTGTCGATTCCGGTTTTTTCAGATAATAAATCAAGTGTCAATCCCTTAGAAGATTTTACCAAATCAAGAATATCCTTTTCTGAATCTTTTTCTGAATCCTTTTTCTTACTAACCGATTTCTTCTTTACAACTGCCTTTTTTGACTCTGATTTAACAGGAATTTTCTCCTCTATCTTCCCAGCTATAAAAAGATTTACTAAATGATCAGTATCTTCAAACGGTCTGGCAATTACATTTGATGATAATAATTCTCCCACTTTCATTGCTGCTTCTTTACCAGCTTCAACTGCTGCTATACAGGAAGCTAAATCTCCTTTAACAACAACAGTTACTAATGCGCCGCCGATTCTAAAATGGTTAATCAGTTTTACTTTGGCAGCTTTTACCATTGCATCAGAAGCTTCAATTGCACCTACAAAAGATCTAGTTTCTATAAAGCCTAAAGATTCACCGTAAATATTTTCTGTTACATCAGCCATTTAAATAATCATTATTTTACATGTAACTTATAACGAATCGGATAATCAGCTACCTCCAGCACTGCTTCCTGAAATGCATCACAAGCTGCTTTACATGCTGCCTGTGTTCCGGTTAATAGTCCACCAGAATAGTTTGTTTCAGATGGCGGAGCAAACCAGGATTTTATTTCAACATTTGCTCTTTTAAGTGCAAGGTCCAGCGCATAGTTAGCTTCTAACGGCGGCGCGATTAAATAAGCTAAAGATTCACCTGGATTTATACCAGCAACCTTTGATAAATATGTTCCGGTCCTGGAAATAAGATGTGGGAAAAATGTAATTGTATTATCTTCATTTGCAGAATACCAGATAGCTTCGTTTTTAATGTATTGAATGGCTGCATTTAATCCTGCTTCAACTTCGCCCGGTGTTGGTCCAGATAACATAGCAATTATTTCACCGGATAGTTTACCTGAAGCGTGTGCTGAACCAGCATAAAACGATTTAGCATAGATAACTTCAACATCAGCCATTTTAGTTGCTTCGTCTATTGCTACATAACAAGCATCATCTATGTCACAAGTAAGAAGACCCAAGCTGCGATGTTCTTGTGGCATGTTAATCTGTTTTGAAAGTCCTGCATCAACTGAAGAAATTAGCCTGACAGCCAAAACGTTTGCTATAATTTGATCTAATTTTGCCATTGCTTTTCCTGATTCCTTATGAGTTATTTGATAATTTAATTCCGCTTGCCTTATTGGCTAACATCTTCTTAACAAGATCTACAATAACCGCAGATGCTTCTACCGGCGGTGTTCCTTGTCTGTGAATATTAGAAATAACTGTTCTGTCTGATTCAACAGTTGTGGCAACTGAAGGTTTGTAAATCATATACGAGCTCATACTTTCAGACTGACCAAGACCCGGTCTTTCACCAATTAGAAGTACTATCACATCAGCATCCAATAGTTCACCAATTTCATCTTCAACTTTTACTCTGCCGTACTTTACAAAAAACGGTGTTCCAACATTTATTCCAGCTGATTCAAACCCCTTTAATAATGGAGGTAAGATTTCATCATAGTTCATTGTAAGTGCATCAGTGCTTAATCCATCTGATAGAACAATTTGCACCTGCGGATTTTTCTTACACTTTTCTTTAATTGTCTGTATCGCTTCTTCACTAAGCTTTCTTCCTAAATCCGGTCTGGTCAGGTATTCGTCTTTATCCTGAATTTTTGTTTGAACCATGAACAAGCCGGTTTTTTTAACCCACTCTTCCGGAACCTCTTTAAAGACAGTATCGCGCGAAAGTGAATGATCGGCAAGAAATCTTAACAGAGTATTTGTACGTGGACGTGGACCAGCGTGTCCAACGCATACTCTGGCATTTGTTGATTTTCTGATCTCTTTTACTGTTTCAAAATTTTTTGCATGATCAAGCCCAATCCAGGCTTTACATTCATCACCAGTTAAATCAGGTAAAGCTTCACCAATATTGCAGGCAGCAGCAGCAGTTGTACCTGAAGGTGCAGTATTAACAGCTTTTTTTGAATCAGAATTATCTTTCTTAATTTCTTTAAGAACAGCTTCAACTAATTGTTCAATTTGTTTATTGTCCATCTTTTACTTCCTTTCTTATGAAAAAATTGATGGATCACCAGCAATAGCTGTTAATTTTCCATCTGCCATTAAACCCATTTTCTCCATCCACTTCTCATACTCAGGGCAAGGGCGGAGATTTAACAGTTGTCTTACAGTAGCTGCATCATGAAAACTTGTTGTTTGATAATTAAGCATTATATCATCGCCCATAGGTACACCCATAACAAAATTGCAGCCGGCAGCAACAAGAAGAACAGTTAAATTTTCAATTGTGTTTTGATCTGCATCAGCATGATTAGTATAACAAGCATCAGCACCCATTGGTATGCCGGTTAGTTTACCCATAAAGTGATCCTCAAGACCAGCGCGTGTTATCTGACGACCATCATATAAATATTCAGGGCCTATAAATCCAACTACGGTATTAACCATAAATGGTTTATATCTTTTTGCTAATCCATAGCATCTTGCTTCCAATGTAACCTGATCAGCGCCAAAATGTGCATCTGCTGAAAGTTCAGCGCCCTGACCAGTTTCAAAATACATCATATTAGGTCCAGCTATTTTACAATAGTGCTTGCCTATTTCATAAGCTTCATCAAGCATTGCAACCGAGATTCCAAATTCATTATTACCTTTTTCTGATCCGGCAATACTTTGGAATATCAGACCTGCAGGAGCACCATCCTTGATTGCTTTCATTTGGTTGCTAACATGAGCCAATATGCAATTTTGTGTTGGTATCTGATACTTCTGAATAATTTCATCAGTTGCAATTAATAACTTCTTAATATTTTCAGGAGTATCAATAACAGGGTTGATGCCGATTACAACATCACCTGAGCCATAGGCAAGACCTTCAAATATCTCTGCTCTTATGCTCTTTACATCATCGCGGGGATCATTTGGCTGCAGTCTTTGTCCAAATGTACCCGGTAATCCGACAGTTGAATTAGCTTTAGCTACAACTCTGATTTTCTTACCGGCATAAATTAAATCCATATTCGACATCAACTTGGCTGCAGCAGCCACCATTTCTGATGTTAAACCTCTTCTAAGTTTTTCAATATCTTCGTGCGTAGTCGAATCAGAAAGGATATACTCACGAAGTTCTCCTACAGACCAATTTTTTATCTGACTATAGAATGTTTCATTAACTGAATCCTGGATAACCCTGGTTACCTCATCTTTTTCGTAAGGAACTACAGGATTATTTCTCAAATCAGCTAAAGTTAAATTACTCAGGACGTACTTTGCTGCAACTCTTTCCTGAGATGTTTCGGCAGCAACACCGGCTAACACATCCCCCGAGCGTTGTTCGTTGGCTTTAGCCAGAACATCTTTTACATCCTTGAAAGTATAATTTTTTCCGAACAATTGAGTATTTAATCTCATTGTTTATACCTCTTCATTTTATGGAAACGCTAGTGACTTAATTGTTAAGGGAACTATTTCACCGCCAAAATAACTTTTACCGATATCAATGTAATCTCCTTCATAAGAAACTACCTCATCAATAATTGCCAGTGGATGAGATTTCAGAGATGCTGAAAGCTCCATCCCCAACACCTTTCCAATATCATTAAAAGCTAAAATTATAACGGGTGAATTGTCTTCTTTTCTATGTTTATTTAATACAGTAATTAATTCCTCTGCACATTTTTGAACTGCTCTGTAAGTAACAGGAATTTCTTTGGGAAGATAAATTGCATATTCATCATTAGATAAACTAACATCCATTATTTTTGCTGCCTCCTCAATTCCATAGGACAATGATGAATTTGTATCGTTCCAATCGAAGTGAGGATGAAGCACCGGTAGATTACGCAGAGGCAAATTTTCTGCAGTTAACCATATCGTACTTCCGCTTAATGATAAAGTATATGCACCTGCTCCTATAACTGTTGCTCTTATAGTTTGATTAGGTTCAATTACATTAAATTTTCTCAATTTATTGTTTTTCATTAAAGCTTCTGCCAGTAATACACCAATATCTGAAAATTGAAATCTGTCTTTTGCCATTTCATCAAGTTTGTAGTAACACTCGCCAACACCGCCTGATAGAAAAACAGCGCTAAAAGTATATTGCTGCTTTAACGGATTTGTCTGCAGTAATTCGTTAGCTAAAGGAGATACATTATTACCTTCTATACATTCAATTATCAAATCTGCCATTACATCACAAATAGATTTAATATCATTTAGAGAAAGTGAATCGTAATCTTCGTGAAAATTTGGAATAATGCTTTTCAATATCTTCTTAACAGGTTCAGTTATTTTTGTAACCTTGCCGTTTCTATCTGTTTGGATTAATCTTCCGCCTACATTCAAGCAACAAGAATCTATGATTCTGCCGTTTCTAAAAACAGCATAATTAGAAGTTCCACCACCGATATCAATATTCAAAACAGTTGTTGTATGATCTTCAGAATAAACAGAGCTTCCTGATCCTCGTCCAGCAATTACTGATTCGAAATGCGGACCAGCAGTTGCAACAACAAAATCTCCCAAATCACCAGCTAATTTCATCAGTGTTGCTTTGGCATTTTTTGCTTTTGAAGTTTCACCGGTTATTATGATTGCACCGGTTTCAATTTCTTTCAATCCAAAGCCAGCTTTTTTGTATTCATCTAATACCATATCCCATAATTTTATATGATCGATCGATCCATCAGAGTTAAATGGAGTAAATAGAATTTTACCTGTATAAAGAATTTTCCTATCTACAAATTCAAAGTGTGGGACTTGAGTGGGTGCTGCAATATTCCTCAGCACTAGAGATGAAAATATGACCTGTGTAGTAGTAGTACCAACATCAATCCCCACACTATTTATAACCTTATTGCTCAATTTTTTTTGTATATCCCATCATTAGTAAAAGTAACAGAGAGGATTTTTCCTCCCTGTTACAATACAAAAGACTATTATTTTAGCAACTGCGGTTCAGTTTTGCCTAAAAGAATAGATTCAGAGCTTTTACGAAATACACCTGTATTTTCATCTCGTCCCTGTAAAATAAATCTTGGATATGCTTCGCCTTGTTGTTCAACAGATTTCTTACTCAGCTCTCCAATTGGTCCGCCTTTTACTCTGTTAAATACAACTGTAAGTTTCATATCTTTAAACTCTGTTGACATTTCATAATCACCATCACTATCACCAGCTGACATTAAAGGATCATAATTCTTTCCAAGACCATCCTGAATTATCATCTTGATCGCTTCAACTTTACCCATTCTTTGAGTCTGAGGATAATTTTCTTTATAGTATGGCTGGATAACTCCGTTCTTTTCACCTAATTCCATTGCAATAACTCTGTCAGAAGGAACATTGTATCCATAATCGTTACCTGAAATTACCTGTATAACTGGTTTATAGCTTGCTGATACAATCCATACATCAAAACCATTTGATTTAAGTGCGTGAATAAGATTTTGCATTTCAGGATATAATCTTAATCCTGTTTTAAAGGAGTAACTAACCGGACCAGCTTTAGTATTAAATCCAGCTGGTGTTCCCCATTTGCTCTTTCCTAACTTATTTCCTAATTCAAATTGGATAGCTTCTTTTGCTAATGCCTGAACATCAGCTTCTGTAAAGCCAGCAAAAAGATAAAGAACCCAGGGATATCCATAATCTGCTTCAATACCTTTTGTATCGCAATAACCATCATATAAGAACGCAACTTTAGCGATAAAATCATTGTATTGAGGAGTCTTTTGAATATCTTCTAATTTCATCTTGCCGCCCAAGCCTTCATAATTATCATAAAGGTAATTGTAATCAGCTATCAGATCAGCATTGATGTCTTTCAATAGTGTATTATTATAATCTGCTGAAAGTTTAGTAACACCTTTTATTTCATCTTTTAACAAACCGGCAAATTGATCTTTTGTCATCTTAAAACGAAGATGACTTAACTGATATCTCATAATTGCTTCTTCAACATCAAAATGACCGCAAGTTTGATCCCAGTCAAATACAACATAAGGAGGTTTACTTGCATCATAATACTTTCCTCCAATTCCATAGTCTGTAATAAAATTATTAAGAACTTCATAATTCTTATCAGACCAGTTCATTCTGGCTAACTTTGTTTTGTCGCCGGCAGAATTAACTGATGAACACCCCAGCACAATAGCACTAAGAATCAGAATATTAAAAACTTTTTTTAATAACATTTTTATACCTCTAATTTTTTAGAAATTAACTAATAATTGGAAATTATATCTCATATTTGATTTTGATTCGCCGCCTACTTTAAAGCTTTCGTTAATCAGGTTGAACATTATGTAGGTATCAGAAACAAATTCATAATTAAAACCGCCAATGATCATCAGCATTTCATCATCACTTGTATCTGTATCATTATCCATCATACCTACCTGCCCAACAAACATCAACTCAGGTAGTGGTGAATAATTAACATATCCCATATATGAAGCAGCTTTAATTTCAGAAACTGAATTTTTTGCAAAATCAACTTCGCCGCCGACGTCTAACATTTTAGCAAGTTTATATTCTAAACCGCCGCCAAACATGTTGTTATGTGCTTCATTATTATTTGCTGCATAATAATCAATCATCGTCCAGCCAAATACTGTTATACCGGTTCCTGGAGGTTTTATCCAAATGTCTGATATAAAGTTTTTAGCTTTATTATTATCTACTGCATTTGTATAACCGTTATAATTAGCAACTGCAGCTCTAACATATCCCCATTTTTCCGGGAAGTTATAAGTTAACATTGCACCGGTAACAGCAGAACTGAAACCATAAGTATAATACCTGTCTAACCAGCTGTTCTCAATTGTGTTATGGTAATCCTGCGGACCTGGCTGCTCGTAATTACCAAAAGTAGCTGTAAGACCATTTAGCCCAAGAAAATCATCCATTTCCAAATAAGCATATTTTATTCTTCCACGGGTACCATCATTGGCATTAACTGTACTTGTAGTTAAATCTCCACCGGAGCCAATAGAAGCAGACCTAAGTGCAACTCGGTTGGTATGATCAAAATCCATTGTGAATCTTGCCCGGATTTTATCATTGAATTTGTACTTCATAGTGATATAACCACGTTGGAAGTAAAAATAGTTTTGTGTCCTTTTTGTATATGGATCATCAATTAAATATCTGTAACGCAGTGTTGAAGACAAACTGAAGTTATCAGATATTTTTCCGAAAAAAGGAGTATTTGGGATATATGAATTATCCTCAGAATACTTTTCCGGGTCAGCAGCAAATGTTGCAGGAATCAGCATCATAACTGCGACCATAATTAAAAAGAAGTTTTTTATCATTGTAGCTCTCCTCTGTTTAGTTGAATTGAAAAAAGAATATTTAATTAGATAATTTATTTTTGGGTGCAACAATCATTGCAACTAAAATAGCAGTAACTCCTGCTGTTAGTTTTCCAACCATCACCGGAAATATCATATCCGGTTTAACTGCGGCTGTAAAACCAAGATGATCTCCTAAAGTAAATGCAGCACTAACTGCAAATGCAATATTAATTACCTTCCCGCGCTCATCCATATTACTTAAGATTTTGAACATTGGAATGCAATTAGCAAGCGTGGCAATAAACCCAACAGCTGAAACTTCGCTCACTCCCAGTTTTATTCCCAGTTTTGTAAGTGGTTTTTTAAACCATTTGGAAACAAGATAAACCATTGGATAAGCGCCGGCTAGAATCAGTGCAATTCTGCTGACTACTTCGAGTGCCCTGATATCTATCCCGGGTGTATCTCCAATAATAGGAACAATTGGTTCGAGACCTGGTATCAATGGAATTCCTGTCAATGTTTCAAAAACAATTGAAGCTAATCCTATTGTAATTAATGCCACTAATATTTTTGCGAAAATCATAAAACCTTTTATCATCAAGTTTGGGATCTTCCATAGTCCGATGGATATCAGAGCAGAAAAAACTACAATAGGAATCAGATTAGTAAACACTAATGAATAAGAAAAGATTATCGGAGCTCCTTCCGGAGTTGTAATGGAAGAATAAATGGCAATCAAACCTCCGGCAATACATCCAATTGGTATTGTAACAATTCCGGCTAATATTCCAAGTGCTAAAGATGGTCTGTCTTTTTTATCAATTATTCCGATGCCAACAGGAATTGTAAAAACAATCGTTGGACCCATCATAGAGCCAAGTATTAATCCTGCATACATCCATGATGCATAATCTGTTACTACTCCATTTTCGGTAACTAATTCTTTAGCAAGAAAATATCCGCCCATGTCATTAGCTAAGAGAGTGGTTCCGAACATTGCAGGACTTGCACCAAGAGCTGAATAAAGAGGTATAATAACAGGGCTTAAAATAGCCGCTAAAACAGGTGCTAAAGCAATAACTCCAACCATTGCCAGAGCCAGAGCGCCCCACGAATTAAATCCTTCTTCAAACTCTTTACCTACTCCATCAATTGCATTGCCCAAAAAACCTAATCCAATTTTTTTTAATACATTTGCTGAACCACCGAATTGATCCAATATTCTGTCCAAAGCACCAATGATTAAAAATCCCACCATTATGTATAAAATTATTTCATTAATAATCTGCATATCAATTTCCCTTAATTATAAAATATGAATTGATTTTCTGAGGTAAACAATTTTGGTCAGATTTCTGCTTGTCTAAAAAGCAAAAACGATTTAAGAGATTTAGATTTTTATAAGTTATATCTACACGAATAGTATTCATAATCAAAAGCATAACACCATTTTGTTCGATAAATTTTCTGAAATCCTGAGCAAACATCATTAAAATTGTTATGAATAACATGAAAATGTAATAAGCTTGCTGATTTTTGTAATAAGCTTAGTCTTTTCAGGATAAAAATCTGATGTGCAAAAAAGAATGTTTACTGAAACAACTTTTCTCTTAATCTTCTGCTGAATTTATGACTTGATACAATTGCGCGGTTGAAATCTTTCAAGAAAATCCTAAAAGTGTGGTTTGGACTTTTTTCAATAGATTTGATATGATTAGTATTTATAATTGCTGTCCGGTGAACTCTAATAAAACACTTTTCCGGTAAAATTTTTTCCCACTCTTTGATTAATTTTCTTACCAAAAAAACTTCATTATTGATGATATTAATATTTGAGTAAACACCTGCAGAGATAATACATACAATTTCATTTATGTTTACTGAGTGTGCTTTCCCATCAGATGATATTAGAATCGAATCTTCAATGGATAATTGCTGGTTTTCGTCCTGTTTTACATCTGCTGCCATTTCACTTACTTTAATTTTCTTATCCAATCTCAAACGAATTGCTTTAAGTACTTCTTTGGTTTTTATTGGTTTTGTTAAATAATCATCAGCACCTAAATTCATACCTTTACGCAGGTCTTCCATCTCAGCTTTGGCAGTAAGAAAAATAAATGGAATGGTCTGAGTTTCTTTTGATTGAGAAAGTTCCTTTAATATCTGATAACCATCAATGTCAGGCAGCATAATATCACAGATTATCAAATCCGGTATTATCTTTTTTGCCAATCTTAAACCCATCTCTCCGGTTTCTGCTAATATAGGGTAATAATTATTTAAGCTTAGGATTTTTCCAAAATTTTCGCGCAGGGCTCTATCATCTTCAATAAAAAGTACTGTTTCCATAGAGTTAAATTTTTTCAGTTATGGTTACTTTGGGTTTAGTTTGTTTATTAATAATGTTATGCGGAATCTTTACAATAAAAACACTACCGACATTTTCTTTACTGTTAAAGAAAAGTTCGCCGCCTAAAATCTCAATTGATCTTTTAGTTATCGCTAATCCAAGTCCGGTTCCATGAATCCCTCCAACATTTTTTCCACGAGCAAATAACTCTAAAACATTTTCCTTATCTTCATCTTTAATCCCAATACCTTCATCCTTTACTTCAATTATTACTTTTTCCTTATTCAAAGAAACGTGAAAGTAAACTTTTTTATCTTCGTGTGTGTATTTAAGTGCATTAACAACTAAATTTGAAATTATCTGTCTTAATTCCTTCTTGTCAGAATTAACTTTAATTTCAGTATTGCTGGAAGTAAACACCAACTCAGGTTTTTTTTCAAATCTTGAAGATAATTCCTCAATAATCTGCTTGCTATAATCAACAATGTTTATTTCTTCTATCTTAAGTTCAACTTTACCGATTTCAGCTTTATTGATGGAAATAACATCATTAAGCAGTTCCATAATTTCTTCAATTGCATTTTGAATTCTTTTAAATTGTTCAATCTTCTCATCATCTTTAATTCTGTTGCTATACAATTCCAGAATTTCTGCAGAAGATGATATTGTATATAATGGTGTTCTAAGCTCGTGCGAAATCATTGAAATAAATCTGGATTTCAGTTCATTCAATTCTTTAGCTTCAACAAGAACTTCCTTTGTTCTCTGATTAACAATTTCTTCAAGTGATCTGTTATATTTTTCTAATTTTGTTTTTGTATCCCTAATCTCCTGATAAGCTTCATGGAGTTCATTCATTTTTCTTTTAAGCTCATCCCGCATATAACTAAAGGATTTCGCCAGGTAACCTATTTCATCATTCGAACTTACTTCAGATAACGGAAAATCCATTTTACCTTTTGCAAAGTGATCAGCAGCTATTGATAATTTGGTTAATGGTCTTGTAATGGATTTTGATATTATCATTATAACTGCAAATAAAATAACAATACCAAAAACACTTAATGCAATTATTTTTCTGCTCAAAGAATCCAGCTCGCCTGTCAGTTCATCAAGCGGATACATTACTGCTAATGACCAGCCATTGTGTGGAATAGATGCATAATAAATCCAATTAACTATTCCATTTGTTCCGTCTGTGTAATTTATTTTTGCAAAACCAGTTTGTCCTTTCGTCATCTTGTTTGCAACCTGATCTAACTGCGGTGATTTCAACGATCTTGCTAAATCAAATATTGTATAATTCATGATCTTTTCAATTTCAGGATAAGTAATCAATCGCCCTTCTTTTGAAATAAGGAAACCATATCCTGTTTCAAGTACTTTAATAGTTGATACTATCTGATCAAGCCACTCCAACGAAATGTCCGAAGTAATTATTCCAATAATTTTTCTTTGACCATCAATTGTCCTGAATATCGGGACTGAAAATGTTGACATAATAACATTACCGCCGCCTTTATCGAAATAAGGTTCACTCCAGACAGCCTTTCCAAGTGATTTAGGTTTAGTGTACCAATCCGCAAAATGATAGTTATATGTTTCTGTTCCTAATGAAACTGCTTTTAATGATCCAAATGATTTGTACACATAAGGAGCAAAATATTTTCTGTTCTTATCAAACATAAATGGTTCAAAAGCAATCGTAGCTCCGTATATCTCATCATTTTCACCAACCATTGTATTTAATATCTCAACAAGCTGCTCTTCAGTATATGAAATCTTTTCGATCAGGTTTGCAATATTTTGAGGCACCTTTTCAACAGAAATTAATACTTTTTCAACCTGATTAATTTTATTCTGTGCAAGATTTTCAGCATTGTCTTCGATATTCTTTTCAATAATTGTTCTGGTAACATTGTAGTTATACAAAAATATCACCAATAGTATAAATGAGATACTGAGAAAAATAGAAGTAACTATCTTAAATGATAATCCGGTTTGTGGTTTATAAGTTATCATTAAGTCATTTTCTAAATTCTGTTACCAATGCCTTCAAAGCTTCGTCAACAGCAAGATACATGTCATCTTTACCAAGTGATTTATCTATCATATAACTTTTCTTTGCTACACCTTGCACAGTACCGGAAATGACAATTTTTTTTCCACTTATATCATAAACTGCATAACTAACAGAAGCTTCAATCCCCGGTTCAACTAAATCTGCACTTTGATAACGCTCATTAATATTCCGTACATCATCCAATTGAATTGCTAATGGAATTAAGATGTAATCACCATTTTGTGTAAGCTTTTCGTCTATATTAAACTCTGTTTTTGATGCAGCTCTGTAAATACCGTCTCTTTTAATTATTGGTATTAAAATTTTTGAGCCTTTGTTATTTTCAAGGACAAAACCTTTATTCAAAGATTTTGGAATAAACAAATCCAGATTCTCTGAAATTTTTTTCATCATAAGATTTTGTATATCTGTATCAATGCTTTCTCTCTTTGAAAAATCATCGCCATCAAAAAAAGGTAATTCAGTTGCTTTTGAAACATTGTTTTCTATTACCTGCGGAACAGATATAAGCACCTCTTTGCCCTTCAGCTTATTTAAGTTAAAATCCGGATCTTCAATCACTAAACCACTATTAACAGTCTGACAACTATATATTCCTGCAATCAGTGGTAAGATTGAGAGTAATAGTTTTATTTGGCTTTTCATTTGGGTTTTCATAATAAAGTATTAGTATATAATATTTCGAATGTAATTTATTGATTTCACCAAATATTCGCAAAGAAACGAATTAGGCATATATATTTGACGAAAACTAAGGGTTTACTAAAAAGAAACTGATTGCATTACTACTAATTGGTACTAATACCAATGGTTTACTAAATCATTTCTAAAATTTTCAATATCATATTTTTAGTACCGAGTTAAAATTAACTTCAACTTTCAGAAAGAATGTCAGATCGAAAGTACCGCCGACCGGATGGTACTGAATCCTGTTGTTTAATAAATTTTTGACCGCTGCTGTAACTTTAATTTTTTCTTTCCAAAAATTTTTTGTTAATGAAAAATCTATCATAAGTTTTTCAGATAATGTGCTTTTATATAAATCGTTAGTCATTAATTCTATATTTCTGTATTCAATCCATTCGGCAGATGATAAATATGTAAAAGCAATAGAACCATAAAGATCCTCGACCGGCTGATATGTTAATAAATAAAAAGCTTTATGAGCAGGTATTCTTTTTATCAGCATTTTGTAAATCTCACTGCCAGTTAAATAATATCCATAACGATAATAAAATTTTCCTCCGAATCCTTTTAAAAATTTATGCTCAAAACTCAAATAAAGTTCACCGCGACCGCCCTCAATATCAGTAAACAATTTCTGATTTCTGTTTTCAACAATTCTATCCTGATCATTATAAATAAAATCATTAAGGATATAATTCAAACCATTATCCTTAAAGATGGTAATGCCTGAATTTATTTTTTTATTATCAAGTTTATATTTGTAATCAAAACTAAAGAGATAGGATACTCCGTTATAAGTTATGTTGTGATTGTTTATCGTGTCGTTGATAAATGATAAGTGATTTATATTTTTTCGTTGTTCAAGTAGGTTATCTATATTATACATATTACCAACTGAAATTGAAAACATTAAAAGATTTTGATTGTCTATCTCATACAGATTGGCAACATTTGTAAAAAAAGCTGTATTTCTTTTTTCATTTCTGAAATTGAAATCAATATTATGTTTTAGTTTCTCTGTGGTTCTAAAATTCAATAATGCAAAAAATGAATTTATATTTCTGCTGTAATCTACTCTTTCACTTTTTGTCTGCAGATTTTGGTATTCAATGGATAAGCCGGCAAAGTAATTTATTGCCCCAACCGATGACTTAAGTCCTGCTTTGGTATTAATCAAAAGATTGTCTAATCTGAAATTGAAATCATCTGAAAGCCTTGACTGTTTAGCACTCGAGTGCTTAATATTCAAATCAAGACTTATTATATCCGTATCATTTAAGAATATTTCATTACCTGAAACAAAATAAATATTCTGACTTTCATAAGGGATCTCAGAACTTAAATTATCATCAAAATATAAATCAGCCCCATAAACATAACCGATTAAAGGCTGACCTGTTTTACTAAATGCTGTAAATAAACTATGGTGGCTTGTGTTATTCTTTAAATATGAATTTACCGACAATCCAGAATATCGGACCTGATAATTTTGAAAAATATAATCAGGAGTACGCATTAAAATTGCCTCATCAGTTGCAGGCGATACCTGATCGACAAAATTAAGTGAAAGTCCAAAATTTTTATTTCCATAACTTGAGTTAAATGAAGTGTTTGGTCCAAATTGATCTACATTGTTACTAAAATATTTTGTATATCTATAGGGACCAGGATCACCTACTTCGTTTCCGGTTGAATAGTTAAATGAAAATGAAATATCCTCTGGCGGCTCTTTTGTAATAAAATCAATTAAAATACCTGCAGAGTAATTGCCAAAATAATTAACCGGATAATATTGGATTACAATTGAATCAATTGCATTCGGGTCTAATGGTAATTGACTTAAATTAACTTTATCCAGAAATCCAAAATTAGTTTTAACCCCGTTTATAAGGATGGATATATCTGCTGGTGTTTGTTCGAATAAATTGTTTTTTAATGAAGTATGACGATATCCATCAAGAGTATATAGATCAATTTGAGGCAGAATTGAATAAATGTCTGACAATCTTATTATTGGAAAAAATTTCAAGTCATTTTTTTTTAAAATAATCTCACCTGCCGACTGAGAATAAATTGAACAAAAAGTCATTAGAAAAATTATCGTTAAATTTTGTACAATTTTTTTCATTCAAAGAACTCACTAAGCCAGGCTGGCGCTGTAAATGATTTAACTAATCCAATCCGAAAAGAAAGTAATTCAATTTTCTTTCTGGTATAAATGTAACTGTAACCTAATCCTAACTCTGCACTCCAAGTATTATAAATCTTAAAGTCAATACCGGAAACAAGTTTAAGAGCAAATTCTCTTTCAATCTGCCCTGCAGGGTTTTCAAAAAGATCTGCATCTTCAAATCGAAACTCATAAATACCAAAATCAAACCCAGCCATTAAACTAAAATCAGAAAATAATTCAAAGTAATTTCTGTAAAGGAAATAATAATCTATTCCATAAAATCCCAGTGTAATATCATTATAACTATCAAATTTCATTAAACTTAACCCAACACCTAATTGACCGACTGGATGCTCAAAACGAAATTCACCCAGAATACCAATATCAGAGCTCCAGATATTTTCAAAATCACTTGAACCAAGGGCTTTCATGGGACTGACAGACAGATAAATTTGCTTATCCGGATTTTGAGGATATAAACATCTGATAAGCAGAAAAGCTATTACAAGAATTTTAATTATTAATGAGTTCAAGATTTTACTAATTTACTTATTAAAATTATCGAAATAGAAACTTACATACACTAATAAGCTTCAAGAATCTCAAAAGATTAGAAATATTCTCTTCTTCTTTGGAATTGTTATTTTAAATTCAGTTTAGGATTTTTTTTACGTATGAATAAGGTTTTGAGTTATTGTAATTACAACTTTTAGTCAGCTTATATCAAATAGCTTAAGAATCACAAAAGATTTTTTATTTTCAGTCCAAACCAATTTCGGAATCGGAATAAAAAGGTTCTTAAATAATCATTTTATAGTGATCAGAATGATATTCTCCAATTAATAATTTTTTAGGAACAGTATTTCAAAATAATGAATAAGGAAAATCCATGTTATTTTCTTGTTTCTGTTACATATCACAAATAATTTAGCAGTGTTAATTTTAAATTAATATTATTCACTTAATTAGAGGTTCTTGTATGAGTCTCAGTCTTATAGCAAAATCAATTAAAGCGTCACCAACTTTAAAGCTGAATGAGAAATTTGCAATTCTTAAAGAAAAAGGAGATCCTGTAATTCACCTTGGTGGAGGTGAACCCAAAAGTAAAGCACCAATGGATGCAATGCTGGCAACTATAGCACATGTAAATACAGGCGAGGTTCGGTATGCTCCGGCAGATGGTATCCCTGCATTAAAGCAAGCAGTCATCCGTTATACAGAAGAGTTTTATGAAAGAAAAGTAAAACCAGAAAATGTTATCGCTTCCAGTGGTGCAAAACAAGCGATAATGGTTGCATTACAGGCAGTATTAAATCCGCAGGAAGAAGTATTATTTCCTGCCCCTTATTGGGTAAGCTATCCGGATATGGCAAGATTGATTGGTGCAATTCCAATTGCAGCTCCGCCTGAAGATGGTTCGTTTTATCCAACTTTAAAAGATATTTCCAGCAGGGTTGGGTCTTACACAAAAGCGATTATCATCAACAGTCCGAATAATCCAACCGGTGCTATGTACAGCGCAGACTTTATTGCAGAGATAGTAGAGTTCTGTGAGAAGAAGGATATCTGGCTGATTATGGATGATATCTATCATCGTCTTATCTTTGATGGAAAGAAGCCAATTAATGTTTATAAGTTTGCTAAAAAGCTGGATGATAACTCTAAGATCATTGTTATCAACGGAGTCTCTAAACAGTATGCAATGACTGGTTACAGAATTGGCTGGGCTGTCGGAAATAAAAAAGTTATCGAAGCAATGGCTAATATTCAGGGGCATCAAACTTCTGGTCCGTCTGTCCTTTTGCAAAAAGCAGCAGTTGGCGCTATAAACGGGATACAGTCAGGTGTAGAAAGCTTACGAGCAACATTAGAAAATAATAGAAATGTTATGATTGATCTCTTAAAATCTTTTGAAGGAGTTAAAGTTCATAAACCTGACGGAACGTTTTATTGCTTCGCTGATTTTAGTGCTTATATGAAGGATTCAAATAAACTTTCAGAATTTTTAATTGATAAAGTTCAGGTATTAACTGTACCGGGGAAAGAGTTTGGTTTGGATGGTCATTTAAGATTAAGTTATTGCGGAACAATAAAAGATATTCAGGAAGGTATCGAAAGAATGAAATGGGCTTTAGATCCTAATTCACCAAATGAACTATATATTGGTGATAGAAAACTAGTGAGGGATTGGGCATGAGTAAATATTTAGAATTCAATACACCTGCAACAAAACAGGCACAAGAGCTTGCTTCAGATTACAGATTAAAGAATCAGGGTTTTACAGATCTTGATCGTGTGTTCTGGAATTTACCAGACGAAGCTTTATATGAAGAAGCTATCTTTAGAAATGAGGGTAAACTTTCTAAACACGGACCGCTGATTGTAAACACCGGTAAACATACAGCTCGTGCCGCAGCAGATAAATTCATTGTACAAGAAGCAAGCACCAAAGATAAAATTTGGTGGGGCGTTTATAACCGTCCATTCAGTTCTGAAAAGTTTAATCAGCTTATGGGAAGAGTGCAGGCTTATCTTCAGGGAGAGGAATTGTTTGTACAAGATTGTTATGTAGGCGCAGATCCTGATTATAGAATGCCAATCAGAATTGTAACTGAAAAAGCATGGCATAGCTTGTTTGCAAGAAACATGTTTATTACAACAGAAAACAGAGACGAATTGAAAAAATTTGTTCCTGACTTTACTGTTCTGACACTTTCTGGTTTTAAAGTTGACCCTTCTGTTGATGGAACAAGAACTGAAACAGGAATAATCCTGAACTTTGAACAACGAATTGCTGTGATAGCCAATAGCCTTTACGGCGGTGAGATTAAAAAATCAGTGTTTACGCTACTAAACTTTTTATTAACATTTGAAGATGTTCTGCCGATGCACTGCTCAGCAAATGTTGGTAAAGATGGCGATGTTGCCTTGTTTTTCGGATTAAGCGGTACAGGTAAAACAACTCTTTCTGCTGATCCAAAAAGAAAACTAATCGGTGATGATGAACATGGCTGGAGCTCGCAGGGCGTTTTCAATTTTGAAGGCGGATGTTATGCAAAAGTAATTCGTCTTTCTGCTGAACATGAACCTGAGATATATGCAACAACCAGAAGATTCGGAACAATATTAGAAAACGTTGTTTATGATCCAGTCAGCAGATACATTGATCTGGATGATGATCAAATTACTGAAAATACAAGATGCTCGTATCCTTTAGAATTTATTCCGAACGTTGTGCCTGATGGATATGTAAGAACTCATCCAAAGAATATAATCTTCTTAACTTGCGATGCATCGGGAGTACTTCCGCCGATTGCCAAATTAAATCCGGCACAGGCACAATATCATTTTATAAGCGGTTATACATCTAAAATTGCCGGAACAGAAATCGGGCTGGGAGTCGAACCTCAAATAACTTTCTCTGCCTGCTTTGGTGCACCATTTATGGTTCGTTATCCATTTGAATATGCAGCAATGCTTAAAGAAAGAATGTTAAAACATAACGCAAATGTCTGGCTGGTAAATACTGGATGGGTTGGCGGAAGGTTTGGAGTTGGTAAAAGAATAAGCATACGACACACAAGAAATCTTCTTAATGCTGCATTAGATGGAAAACTTGAAAAAGTTAAGTTCAGAAAAGATAAATTATTCGGATTTGAAGTTCCATTAACTTGTCCTGAAGTTCCTGAAGATGTCTTAGAACCATCAAACTCCTGGGGTAACAAAGACGAGTACTGGAAAAAATATGATGCTCTTGCAGCGCGATTCATAGAAAACTTTAAACTCTTCTCTGATGGCTGTTCTGAGGAAGTAAAAGCAGCTGGACCAATCCGGTTTTCGAAATAATAAATGGCGGGCTTATGCCCGCCTTTTTTTTTGACATATCTCCGTAAAAAAAATTGACAATTAAATATCAAATTATTAGGTTAAAATCAGTTAATAAATAGTTATTAACAAATCCAACAAATAAGTAACTAACAAAAACAAAGGAGTGTGTTATGAAAAAAACTTTTTCAATATTTACTATGCTCATCTTCTCTGTCCTTCTTCTAACGGATGGATTTTCTCAAAGTTTCTTTACAGGAGCAATAGGTGTAAATCAAAGTAATGGAGGAAGACAAAGAGTATTTTCAGACAACTTGTCAACCAGACAAATTGAAAGAATTTCTGTTTTAGTAGGTGTAAGTACCTCAGCAGTATTTGACTATAATGAAGATCAGAATTCTGAAGTTCCTGCAGCAACAGTTGCTTCACCTTTAATGAGTGATTTTGAAGTTACATCTACAATTAACAACACATATTCTAATTTGCCGCCAAATGTTAGTGTCAGTTACAATATTTACGGATGGACAAATGATCCTTATCTGTTAGTTAAAACAACTGTAAAAAATAACGAAACCTCTGCAATCAATGCAGCAATTGGTTTGGAGATTATTCCTCGCATAAATGGAACTTACGAAAACGATACTTTACAATGGGATGCTACCACACTTTCTTTATCTATACATAAAGGATACTATGTCAATGTAAAGTTCTTATCACACACTCAGAAATCACTTAAACTAGTTCCCTGGACAGATCCTTATGCCAATGATTCACTTTATTATTCCTGGTTAACACAAAATTCATTTGACCCGGTTTTGGTTGCTAATTCTGCTGGCGATGGTGCAGTAGCTATTATGGGGCAGGATCCGGTAAGTATAAATCCCGGAGAATCAACTGTTTTCTATTATGGTGTTTCGGTTGGTGCAAATTATAATACTTGCGTTTCAAATATGGCTTTATGTATTGCAAAATATAATCAGGTTGTTCCTGTTGAATTGACTTCATTTACTGCATCTGCTCAGGATCAGCAGGTTACCTTGAATTGGTCAACGGCAACTGAATTGAATAATAATGGTTTTGAGATTCAAAGAAGTTTGAATAATAGTAGTTTTGTAACTGTCGGATATGTTAAAGGTAAAGGAACAACAACTAATCAAACGGATTATGTTTATGTTGATAAAAATTTAACTCAGGGAAATTACTCCTACCGGCTAAAACAAATAGATTTCAACGGTCAGTTTGAGTATTCTGATGTAATAGAAGTTTTAGTTGCAAGTCTTGATAAATATGCACTAGTTCAAAATTATCCGAACCCATTCAATCCATCAACAACTATAGGATATATTCTTAAAGATAATGCTAATGTTAAATTATCAATCTATAATTCGCTTGGAGAAGAAGTAGCAGTTCTTGTAAATGAATTACAGGAACAAGGATATCATCAGATAAATTTTGATGCTTCCGGTCTGCCAAGCGGAATTTATTATTATACGATTAATGCAGGCGATTTTGCTCAAACTAAAAAAATGCTCCTCATCAAGTAATCATTTTTAATTAAAAGAAACCGCAGTAATTAAGCTGCGGTTTCTTTTTATATAGTCACTTAATTTTTAAAATTTGCCTGTCAGTTCATTATAACAAACTATTTCAAATACTAATTAGAAGGAAAATACAATGAGTATGATTAAAGAATTCAAAGAATTTGCAATGCGCGGTAATGTTGTTGACATGGCTGTCGGTATCATAATCGGCGGTGCTTTTGGCAAAATTGTTTCATCTTTTGTTGCTGATGTAATTATGCCGCCAATCGGGATTTTACTTGGCGGAGTGGATTTTTCTAAGCTGGCAATTACAATTAAAGAAGGCTCGGAAGGTGTTGAACCTGTACTTCTTAAATACGGTATGTTTATAAATACAATTATTGATTTCTTAATAATTGCATTCGCAATCTTTATGGCAATTAAAGCTATGAATTCATTGAAGAAGAAACAGGAAGAAGCACCTGCAGCACCACCCGAACCACCTGCAGATGTTAAACTGCTTACAGAAATAAGAGATTTATTAAAAAAATAACAGGTAATTAAAAAAGGCCGCGAATTTTGCAGCCTTTTATTTTATTCTTTACTCAACATCTTTAATAAAAGTTAAAAATTCATCTGCATTAACAAAACCTGTAAGCCGTTTTGTTTCATTTCCATTTGCATCAATAATAAGTACAGTTGGCATTCCGACTACATTGAATTTTTTCCTGAGTTGTTCATTGGTTTCATTATTTTTCGTCATATCAACTTTATAAACTGTAAAGTGATCAAACTTTTCAATAATCCGTTTATCTGAAAATGTAAGTGCATCTAATTCCTTACACGGAATACACCAATCAGCATAAAAATCAATAACCATTCTTTCTTTATTATTTAATGATGATTGATAACCATGTATAGAGAATGGTTTCCATTCAGGTTCAAGTTTTTCAGATGGGATAAGCACATAAATTGATAATACAAGTACAACTACTGAAAATATTGTTTTAAAAGTTCTGAATCCCTTGGCATCGTTTGCTGTTCTATCAATAAATAAAAGTATCAACGCAGCAATAATTCCAAAAGCCGGTAAAACATACCCTTGAGCAACTTTTGGCAAAATAGGATCTAAGAAATATAACGCCATCCCAATTAGTAAAAATCCAAAAATATGTTTAACACCTTCCATCCAAATTCCTGCTCTTGGCAAACTTTTAATTTTACCAGAAAAGATTGCAAGAATTAAATAAGGAAACCCTAACCCAAGTGCTAGAACAAAGAACATTAAGAATCCATAAAGCGGGTCTCCTTTTGCGGCAACATAAGTAACCAGTCCAAGTACAAAAGGACCAATGCAGGGTGCAGCAACAATACCCATAGTTAGCCCCATAAAGAAAGCACCAAAAGTTCCACCCTTTGCACCGCCGGCTTTAGCAACAAGTGAATCCGGCAATTTAAATTCATAAACACCAAACTGACTAAGTGCTAATGCAACAAACAATAAAACAATTACTATTATCACAATTGGATTTTGCAAGAGCGAACCGAATACTGCCCCGCTAAGTGAAGTAATTACTCCCACAACAGAATAAGTTAATGCCATACCAAGCATATATAATAAACCAAGCAAAACAAGCCGACTGGTTTTACCTTCTGCTTGTCCTCCAAAATATCCTATAGTAATCGGTATCAAAGGATAAACACAAGGAGTCAGATTTAATGCAAGACCCGCAAGAAATACAAAGATCAGACTCAAAAATATTCCACTGCTCTCAAGTGTAGAAGCAATAGAATTTTCATCAGAAGATTGACTTTGCTGAGAATTCTTCTTTAACATCTCAAAATTGCTTTCTTCATCCTGCTCATCAGTATCGGAAGATACTGTAACCTTAGAAGTATCTTCTGACTTATTCTCAATTACTTCAATTTCAAATTCAGTAGCTGCATCGTTTGGCGGCATACACGTCATATCATTACAAGCCTGATAACCAAGATTTATTTTTACTTTCTGTTTACCAACGGGTGCATTTTTATCAACTCTGAAATTTAACTTAGCAGCTGTAGTCCCCTCATAAACTGAGACCAGTTCTTCGGAGAATGCAAGTTTAATATTATGTGCTTCAGGATAGATAACCTTAGTTAACCTAACACCATTTCCTTTAGCAGTAATTTCGCTTGGTATTAAAAAATCATCATTGGGTTTCTGGGAATTGATATGCCAGGTTTGATCTACGGTAATTTCAAGAGTTATTTTAAATTCATCCCCCTGAATTACTCTTGGAACAGACTCTTTTGGAGTAATCTTTACTACATCACTTCCCTGTGCAAAATTAATTTGCTGAAATGATAACACAATAAAGAATAAAAAAAAGCCAACAAATCGTAATTTTGTCATTTCCATCCTTAAAAAATTAATTTATTAAGGCAAAGATAAAGCCCTAGTGGAATTATCTACAAGCCATTTAAATAAATAGAATAAATATTCATTCATTTAGATTCGGACAACTAATAAAAGATTTAAATTTTTGACGACTTCAAACCTCTCAACATATCAAAGTTTGATCAGGATTATGTAAGTTTGCACAGAATTTTTTTATGGATAAACCAAACATCAAAGCATACTTTGCCTGGATTGCAATCTGTATAATCTGGGGTACGACCTATCTTTTTATCAGAATCGGAGTCGAAACTATACCGCCAATGTTGTTTGCAGGATTTAGATGGGTTGCTGCGGGTATATTTTTGATTGCAATTTTAGCTCTTAAAAGAAAGGCATTCCCCAAAAAAAATGATATCAAGCATATTCTGATAATCGGAGTTGCATTGCTTGGCTTAGGAAATGGACTTGTAGTTGTAGGAGAACAATGGATCGAAAGCGGATTAGCAGCTCTACTTATAACAACTGTGCCTTTTTGGATGGTTGGTGTTGAATCTTTACTTCCTAAAGGACCGAAGTTAAACAGATTAACAATCTTAGGCTTAATCGTGGGAGGTTTAGGCGTTGTATTAATTTTTGGCGGTGACTTAAAATACATTTTTGATTCAAAATATCTGATCGGGGTTATATGTATTCTCGGTGCAGTGGTAGCCTGGTCTTTAGGATCTGTATATTCAAAATATAAAAAAGTAAGTGTTCATCCCTTGATGAGCGCTTCAATCCAAATGCTGTTTGCCGGTAGTGTGCAAGTTTTATTAGGGTTTATTCTTGGTGAGTTTAATCAATTACAATTTACTCAAGATGGTTTTTTGTCTTTAGCATATCTAATTATTTTCGGTTCAATTTTTGGTTATGGTTCATACATATATGCGCTTGAACATTTGCCTCTCTCACTAGTTTCAACTTATGCTTATATTAATCCAATAATTGCACTCTTTCTCGGTTGGGTTTTTCTAAATGAACAATTGAATATTTTTATAGTTATCGCCTCTATTATAATAATTGCTGGAGTAGTACTGGTTAAGATTGGTAATAATAAGAGAACCCTGCTAAAGAGATTTTAATATAAAAATAGAAATAATTTTATAGATGCTGCTAGAAAACCTGCTCGTGAGTAAGACAATGAAGTGTTCCAAGTCCCCAAATCAAATCAACAGCATGAATTCCGATTACAGGACGATCCTGAAACAACTCAGATAAAATCCCCAATGCATTTTTGTCATTTGGATCATTAAAGGTAGGAACTAATACAGCGTAATTTGAAATATAAAAATTTGCATAACTGGCTGGCAGTCTTTCACCTTTAAAAAAAACAGGTAGCGGCATTGGCAATTCAACTATTTCTAAAGCAGTACCATCTTCAAGTCTTGCTGTTTCAAGAATCTCTTTGTTTTCCATCAAAGGAATATAATTAGGATCATTTGGATGAGTTTCAATAACTGTAACAACTGTATTCTTGTTTACGAATCTTGTTATATCATCGACATGTCCATGAGTATCATCACCAGCAATTCCTTTATTGAGCCAGATAACATTGTCTGCTCCAAGATATTCTTCAAAAACTTTTTCATAATCTTTTTTTGTAAATCCAGGATTACGCACCTGAGTTACAGAATCCATTAAACATTCTTCTGTAGTTATTATAGTACCAAAGCCGTTGTAATCAATGCTGCCGCCTTCAAGCACAACATTACGATTTTTGTATAAGGCTTTAACTAGTTTTAACCCAAGCTTATCGGAGATCATCGCCGGAATTTTATCATCAAGTTTGTAATTGTTATACTTTGCCCAGGCATTGAAACCGAACTTTATTAAAACAGTTTCATTCTTTTTATTTTTTACAAATTGAGGACCAGAATCACGAAGCCAGTTTCTATCCGTTGAAAGCTTATAGAATTCGATATTGAAAAAATCAGCATCAACAGCATTAAGTACTAATTCTGCCTTTCTTTGCTGCTCTTTTGACTGAACAATAATTCTAACTTTTTCTCCGCGTGATATATATCTTACAATCTCTCCATAAACCCATTGTATTGGTTGAAATTTACCAGGCCAATCTTGTGTATTTGCAGGCCAGCCTATCCAGGTAGCTTCGTGATATTCCCACTCTGCGGGTAATCTAAGTTTTGTTTTCATCTTTTAATTAATCAAATTTCTTTTTGAACAGATCTGCTAAAGTAATTGCTGAACTTTATTTCAGGAACCTTTCAGTTATATCGCTATAAGCATCAATTCTTCTGTCTCTCAAAAAAGGCCAATTGCGTCTTATATATTCAATTCTATCAATATCAATCTCAGCAATCAAAATCTCTTCTTTATCGTGCGACGCTTCTGCTATAATGATACCTTGAGGATCACAGATAAAACTTTTTCCCCAAAATTCTATGCCGGCAGAATCTTTTGTTTCCTTTTCAAGCCCAATTCTGTTAACTGAAGCAACATAAACTCCATTTGCAATTGCATGTGAGCGCTGTATTGTCTGCCAGCTTTCAAACTGTGGCTTACCGTGTTTTGCTTTTTCGTGAGGATGCCATCCAATTGCTGTTGGATAAAACAAAACGCTTGCACCTTGCAGCGCAGTTAATCTTGCACCTTCAGGATACCATTGGTCCCAACAGATCAATGTTCCGATATTCCCAAATTCAGTATCAAATGACTTAAAGCCTAAATCGCCCGGTGTAAAATAAAACTTTTCATAAAATGCAGGATCATCAGGTATGTGCATCTTGCGGTAAACACCAGATATTTCACCCTTTGTGTTTATTACAGCAATTGAGTTATGATAAATACCTGCAGCACGCTTTTCAAAAAGTGGAACAATTACAACAACCTTAAGTTTTTTTGCAATCTTAGAAATGACATCAGTAGATTGACCCGGAATAGTTTCAGCCAAATCAAAAAAATCAATGTCTTCTGACTGACAGAAATATTGTGAGCGGAAAAGTTCAGGTAAGCATATAACCTGTGCACCTTTTTTAGCTGCTTTCACTATCCACTCAACCGCTTTATTTAAATTATTGTCCAGATTTTTTGAAAGGCTAATTTGAATTAAACCTACTTTAAATTTTTTAGGATGGTTTTTCATATTCATCATAATTTGTTTTATGTGCAAATATAAAGTGATGTGCTGTTAAATAAAAAAACCCGGGATGTTAACCCGGGCTGCTGTATAATTAAAAACAAAATCTATTCGCTATAATGATCTTCTTCTCTGTCAGCACTGTACCTGTGAGCCAAATTTGATTCAGTAGCATCAATAGCAAAAATACCCTGTTTAATAAACTGATATAAAAGATCATTTTCAATCAGATAACCAAATCTTTTTTTGAACTCATCAATTGATATCCCTGCAGTTGCTGCTAATTTAGCCAGCTCATGCGGATCATCAAAATCAGCCTGATTTAATCTAAGCATATAATGCCGGGCTATATAAAAACTTTCAGATGCCGGGTCAACCATCCTCACCTTGGTTTTCATAGTTGTCGGATCAATTATATCTTTAAAATACATAGGCACGAACATACCGTTCTGTATTGAAACCATTGCACCGCTGCCTTCTGATAGGATAAACTGAGCAGCCGAAAAACCAAGGTCTCTGGTATATTCCATATCAAAAGGAATCGGGTCAGCGCATCTAAGTTCGTAACCAATATTTTTTGCAACTATTGTGGATTTTAATCCAAATTCTTTTAATCTCTCCTGAACTTTTGCCTTTAATATTTCGCCAAAATTTATCTCAGCAATCCGGATATTATCATGTGCATCTCTTTCAATTTCCACTAAAGTATCCAAGTCTGAAGTATCAAGATGTTCGACCAGCCCTTCCGCAATAATAGCAACACCATCAGGCTTACCGTAGCTTAATCTTTTAATGATTGCACCGACAAGAATATCTACGATATGCGATAACTTAATTTTTTTATTTGAAAACTCCTCGGGGATTAAAGTTAAGGTAGCACCGGTTGCTTTGCCAATTCCAAGCGCAAGATGCCCTGCTTTTCTACCCATTGAAATTACAAAATACCATCTTGAAGTTGTTTGTGCATCTACCATCAGATTTTTAACCAGTTCTACACCTATATGTCTTGCAGTATGAAAACCAAAAGTTGGAATTCCATGCGGCAGATCGAGGTCATTATCAATTGTCTTAGGAACATGAACAACTTTTATTCTGCCTGAAGCCATTTCATTTACCTTAAGTGCGCTGTAAGCAGTATCATCGCCGCCGATTGTAATAAGTTTATCAACATTAAGCCTTAATAAAGATATAACTGTATTTTCTAAGTGTTTAGGATCTTTAGTTGGATTTGCTCTTGATATTCCGATGTAAGATCCGCCTCTAAAATGGATTCTGCTTACACTATGAATAGTAAGTTCTCTTACATGACTGATATCTCCCTGCATTATCCATTGAAAGCCATCTTTAATACCAATAACATCAACTCCCTCTACTGCTGCTCTAATAGTTGTAGCACCGATAACACTATTAATGCCTGGTGCCGGTCCTCCACCTACTAATATTGCAAGTTTCTTAGGTGCATAGGTCATTTGTAACTACTCCTGTAAAATTTAATCAGATTATTATAATACTTTAAGCTTAGCAAATTTAAGCATTAATTGTTTAACATTGTTTCCTTCAAAATGAACTGTTGCTTTAGTCATATCTCCAGCTCCGGTAACATCAATAACTTTTCCTAATCCAAATTTATCATGCATTACTCTGCTTCCAATCTTTAGAGTTGTACCATCATTATCAAAACTTTCGTAATCAACTTTTTCAAAATATTCATAATACATTTCTTTTTTTGTTTTACGATTAGCTTTTCGGTTAAACCCGCCATTAAGTTCTTTATAGGTCTTAGGATCAAGTTCATCAATAAATCTTGATCTGCTTTGATAAGCTACTTCGCCAAATCTGTAACGAGATCTTGCATGTGTGATATAAGCTTTTTTCTGTGCACGGGTTAATGCCACATAAAATAATCTTCTTTCTTCACTTACTGATGCGTCTGACAAAAATTTGTTTGCAATAGGAAAAACCTCTTCTTCACATCCGCTGACAAACACGATTGGCCACTCTAAACCTTTTGCAGAGTGAACAGTTAAAAGTGTAACACAATTTTTATCCTCTTTATAATTATCAACATCTGCAATCAGAGAAACTTCCTCCAGAAATTCTTCCAGTTTAGCTTCTGTATTGACTTCAGAAAATTCATTTAAGGAAGCAAGCAGTTGATTAATATTTTCCATACGCTGCAGTGATTCCTGAGTTCCCTCTTCTTTAAACATGCGTATCAGAGCCAGCTCATCAACCATTGCCCTTGTAAGCTCGCCAACTGATAGTTTATCCTTTAATGAAATGTACTTATCTAAAAGTGTTTTGAATTGTTTTACATTTTTCTGAATTCTTTCTTTTATATCAATTACTTCAAACACTCTTCCCATAGTCTGAAATAAAGTAATATTATGTTTTCGTGCAAATGCAATCATACGGACAATT